>JAUIAV010000026.1 GCA_030425195.1 Gammaproteobacteria bacterium
GGTCGCCTTCCAGCTTCTGGCCGAGGAGCCGACGGCGAGTCTGTTCATCGAGCATCGGGTCATCACGGCAGAGGTCGACGAGAACAGGATCGTATCGGTCGATGCCGTTGAAGCCCGGGGAGGGAACGAACGTCGCTTCAAAGGCAGGATGTTCATCGATACGAGTGGCGTTGCGCGGCTCGGCCTTCTGGCAGGTGCACGCACGATGTATGGACGCGAGGCGCGTTCGGAATACAACGAGTCTTATGCCCCAGAGCAGGGCGATGACATGCATCATGGCAACACGCTTTTCTTCCGGACAGGGATGCTGGATCAGCCTGCACCTTTTCCTGAGGTGCCCTGGGCGACCGAGGTGGCCGGAGATTACGCCAACCTGAGCGGTCAGCTCGTTGAGCCCGGGTTCGAGAACGGTCCCGGTCCCCGGGCCGGCAACAATCCGGATACGCCGACGTTCCAGTTCGGCGGCGGCAGCGGTGATCCGGGTGACAGCTTTCCCGCAACCCACTTCTGGGAGTATGGACAATGGCTCGATCCGTACACGGAGTGTGAGCACATCCGCGACCATCTGATGTGTGCCCTGTTCGGGACCTTCTCGAACGTGAAGCGCCTGGAACCGGAGAAGTATGCGAATCTGTCCTTTGAATGGATGGCTTATGTCCCGGCACAGGGCGAGTTTCATCGTTATCGAGGGGATTACGTCCTCACCGAAAACGACATTCGGGAGCATCCGCACTTCGAAGACGGGCTGATTGCCAACGACGGGTCTTTCTGCATCCACTGTGCGTGGGGTAAAGACGAGGAAGCACCCTACGATTTCCGGCTCAAGGACTGGATATGGGACTCCCGCGACCATACCCCTTATGCAGTGCCATTCCGCTGTCTGTATTCGTCGAACATCGAGAACCTGATGGCAGCGGGCAAGCACATCAGCGTTTCTTCCGTCGCCAGCACGTCCACCAAGTTCATGGGCAATGGCGCGCAACACGGCGTTGCCGTCGCGGCTGCGTCGCTGCTCTGCAACAGATACGGGGTGTCACCGCGTGAGCTGTATGAAAGCCACCTCGAAGAGCTGAAAGCGCTGCTGCACGATCTGACCAGCTGCGATCACGACATGGCGCACAATCCGCCCACCCGGCACTTTCAGTCCGTCATCACCTGAGGAGTACGCCGGTAAGCGGAAGCGGATCAGCCGGCGACCGGAATCCGCATCTTCGGATCGTATTCGAACCGCTCGAAGTCTGCTTCATAAGCCTCTTCGAGGAGCCGATAGTCATCTTCGGTGGGGAAGTGTCCGGGCCCGCGCCTGGCGGGCGATCTGTTCTTTCGACCAATGGAAGGCTTCGGAAGGCCGATCCTGTCGACGACGGTGCCGAGATCTGCCTCGATGTTCTCCACACGGCCGACGAAATCGACGATTTCCTCTTCGTTCTCGTCGAGAATCCACGTCGTCTGCGGCTGACTGGCCAGATCCGCCCAGAACTGGGGATGGCGAATGAATTCCGAGAAAGATCCAGACGCCAGGTAAGCCTGAATGGCCGGCCATTCCCACAGCGGTGCCACGCGCCGCTGTTTGCGCGGCAGGCGCTTCAGATAGGGCGATCGCTGGTTGTCCACCAGCCTCCCTGCATAGTTGTACAGAGAGAGGATCCGTGAGTAGGGGTGCCTGGCGAAAGTGAAGGTGAAGTATTCGTTCCAGGCCCGATTGCCGAGCACGCTCCGGACCTCACTGCAGGTACTGTGTTTGTGCAGGCCATGGTGTTTCTGATAGTGCCGGTTCACGGCCTCGCCGAAAGGCGTGCCGCCGATGGGAAGGTCGTTCCACAGGCTGGTCTCTTCGAACAGCTGGGTGACGCTCTCTCCCGCGGTCTTAACGATATGGATGAAAATGAAATTCCGGCTTTGCGAGATGAACACTGCAGATCCTCTGCCTGGTGCGTGCAGCGGTCCGGCTGCGTAAGTGTTTCGTCTGAAAGGCCCGAGTATACCCACTGGGCAGGCGATCGCACCCCCTATGACCCTTCCTGTGGGCAACGGTGCAGTACGAGAGCGCCCGGCACATCTGGGCCAGTTCTCCAGGCGGACATCCTCGGTCTCGCGGTCGTCGACCTCCCGCATCCGGAACCCATCGGCGTCTCCCTGGCCTATTGAAGAGACAACCGGGATCCGGGTGTGGCGTGGTTCATCGAGCAGATACGAGCGGTGATTCAGTAGCTACCACTTGGGATAGATCACCACGTCGATCCGGCGGTTCTTCCGGCGACCTTCCTCGGTCTCGTTGTTGGCTACCGGCTGAGATTCACCATAACCGAGCGCGGTGAGATTGGCCGGCGAGACGGGGGTGTTCTCGAGCAGGTAGGACTGCACGGCTTCCGCACGCTTCTGGGACAGACTGAGGTTGGAGGCGTCGGAGCCGAACGCGTCCGTGTGGCCTTCCACCACGATGTTGCTGTCCGGGAACTGGTTGATGGCGCGTGTCAGGGCCCCCAGCAGGGGGCCGTGCTCCGGTTTCAGATCGTGCTTCGCGAAGTCGAAGTTCAGGCCGACCATGCGCAGGATGATGCTGTCGCCCTGGCGCAGCACGAGGGCTTCGTTGGGTGTGAAGAGCGCCTCCACCTGAGCCAGACGTTCCCGCTGACGTTCCTGCCGGGCCACCAGCTTCGAGAGCCGTTCCATGGAGGCCGTTTCCTGAATCAGGGTTTCCAGCTGAATCTGACGATCCTCCAGCGTCGCCGTCAGGGATTTGTTCTCGGACAGCATGGCGACGATTTCTTCACGGATCCGGCTGACGGCTTCCTCCTCCCCCTCATCGAAGTGCGCGGGAATGTCGAAGAGGTCGGCCAGGCTCGCAATGGAGGCTTCCCACTCCAGCAGGATGTCTTCCAGCATCAGGTCGCCGGACCGGACCGATTCCTCCAGGCCGGAGACGTAGATGGCATGCAGGGCGTTGTGCTTGGCTTCGCGGGCGAGGTTACGCGGCTCGTCCGTATCGTAGCGGTTCGTCTCCAGCACCTGTGATGCCTGGGCGAGGAGCTCGGAGGCCCGTTCGTAGGATTTCGGTGCGTAGCGTGGGGCCTTCACATCCCTGGCCTTCTCGAGCAGCCGGCGGGTTTCATTCAGATAGTTGGCCTTGATGGCGATGAGCTCGGCATCCCGGAACAGGGTTTCCGCGCCGCTGCCTTCACGCTGAGCCCGTTCCAGCCGTCCTTTCTCGAGGCGGACGGCCGCTTCGTTGAAGGTCACCTCGGCTTCCCGCCATTCCTCGGGGGCATAGGCTTCCGCGTTCGCGCTCATGGCATCTTCCCGGGCGCGGATCACCGAGCCGAAGGTGGTTGCCGCCAGCTCCGCCTGCTCCGCCGCATCCTCGAATGCACCCGTTGCCCGATCCAGATCGCGACGGATGCTGTCGATGTTGCCGCCGCGTTCGAGCACGTCCTCGGCTCTGCGGTAGTACTGAGCGCCTTCGGCATAGTTCGTCGGGGAGAGCAGGGCGGCTTTGGCCTCGTTCGCGGTTCCCAGCGCCTTGTTTGCCGACTCGAACAGGGAGGTTTTGAGTTCCGCGATCACCTCGGACTGGGCCGCAGTGACGGGTGTGGCGTGGATGGCTGAAGCCAGAAGCGTGAGTAAAACTATGGTACGCATATTGATTGCTGTTCCTTGCAATGCCGTTCGTTGCCAATCAGATCATCTGTTGGAGGATTCGTTTCGTCAGTTTGCCCGGTTCAGATCCCGAATAAGGGGACGCCCGAGAGATACCCGTGAAAGAAGGCCACCACTGTGGTCAGCACCGCACCGATCACCACGAGCACGATGTCCTTCGAGGCTGCGACCGCCGGGGGTTTCTCCCAGGTGCCGTCACGCCGGCTGATGGTGATCATGGCCACGATGGCCCAGATTCCGAGACCGCCGAACAGAATCACGGATCGGCTGTCTCCATTGGCCAGCAGGTGCGCGCCCGCCCAGACGACCACTCCGGTGAGCATGGGATGACGCAGATGCCGCTTCAGGTTCGTCGGCGCATTGGCCGCACCCATGAGCACGAAAGCGACAACGACGATGACGAAGACGACCGTCGTCATGCCGGCCAGGGGCGGAGCATACCAGTACTCGGGCGTGGCAGAGCGCCAGCCGAACACCATGAGCAGGATGGCGATCACCAGATCCAGCGCAAACAGGCCTTTGTAGGGACCTTCTCCGAGCCTGCCGATCAGAGCGCTGCGCGCTCCGGGCATTACCGATGGGAACAGGTGGACGGCAATCCACAGCAGCACCCCGAGAATCAGCATCGTCATCCGTCAGTTTCCCTTCGTCGCAACGCGCTCAGTATAGCGTCAGATTCCGGCTGCACATCCAGCGGCCATCAGCTCCGGGCGTGGTAGACGGCGTCGATCTGGTCGAAGCTCTCGAGACCGAAGGCGCCGGCCAGCGCGTCCAGTGAGTTGATTCCCACTTCCGGATGCGTCCACGAACCGGCGGTCAGGCCCCCGTCCACCGCCAGCGCCTGCCCGGTGATGAACGAGGCTTCGTCGCTGGCGAGAAAGCAGACGGCGTTGGCGATGTCTTCGGGCTCACCCGCGCGCGGGATCGGCTGCATCATGGCGAGCAGGGGTTTGACCGCGGCCGCGTAATCCATGTTGCCGCCCACCGCCAGCTGGCCGGCGAAGATGGGTGTTGCCGTACCGCCGGGACAGATGGCGTTCACCCGGATGTTGTGCGGACCGAGTTCTGTGGAGACGCTGCGGGTCAGGTTGATCACGGCGGCTTTCACGGCACTGTACACGTGCGGGCCGTAACCGGCGCAGATACCGGCGACGCTCGCGGTGGAGATGATCACGCCGCTCTTCTGGGCCTTCATCACCGGCGCCGCGTATTTCATACCCATCACCACGCCCTTGAGCATGGCATCCACCGTCCGCTCGTAGGGTTCGCCCATGTCGGTGTCCTCGATGTCACCGCTCACCCCGCCGAAACCGGCGTTGTTGTAGAGAACGTCGAGGCGGCCGAAAGTCTCCAGGGCAGTCTCGATCATGCGCTTCACGTCCGCTTCGCTGCAGACGTCCACCCCTGCGGCGGCGGCTCCATCGCCGAGAGAGTCTGCGAGCTCGGCGGCTCTGTCTTCCTGAATGTCCGCAATGAGGACGTTTGCACCCTCAGCGATGAATTTCCTGACGGTCGCCTCACCGATACCGCTGCTGCCGCCCGTGACGATTGCGCTCTTGCCTGTCAGTCTGCCCATGAGAGTTCCCCGATGAAATGTCGATCACCGGATGATAGCAGCGCGGAAAAAACGGGTAAGGCCTGCTACCGGACGTTCAGCAGGGACCAGTCGACTCTGCCGAGCTGTTCCGCCATCGCATCGATACTGCTCTCGGAGCTCACGGGGTTCGGATAGAAAACCCGCTGAGCCCGGTCGTCGTCGGGATCTTCGGCCATCCTCAGCCTGCCGGCCTCCAGGTAACCCTTGAGCGTCCGTCGTACCGTCTCGAGCGGTGCCCCGCTGGTCCTGGCGATCTGGCTTGCCGTCATGCCTTCACCCGTGACGCTCGCCTGATGCAGGGCAATGGCGATCTTGAAGGCGCGGATTCTCAAACCGCTGTCGAGGTTTCCGGTGAACGATTGCAGCACGTCAATCAGCGCGTTGCAGGTCTTCTCGGTCAGTGAATGGGCGTTCTCGGGGTGCGGCCTCCACTCGCCGCAGGGAGGGCCGATGGCATAGAGCGCCTGTGCCACCCGGGTGGCCCGTTCCCGCTCTTTTCCCAGATCCTGAAAAAAGTGACGGGTGACCCGTTCGTCGTTGGGATCCGGTCTTGAGGTCAGAATGCCCTGGCTGGTGTAGATGCCGAAGTGCCGGCGCACGTTTTCCAGCGGTATGCCGGCTTCCCGGCTGACCTCGCTGATGCTGATCCCTTCCCCTCGCAGAGACTGCCGGAGAACCAGCAGTGCGGTCAGCACGCCCCGCAGGCGCAGGCGACCGCCGTACTGTTCGATGTAGGCGTCCAGCAGCGCGATCAGTCTGTCGTGCAGCGTCTGGGTCAATCCCTTGTCCCGTGCGTTTGCTTCCCAGTCCTCAGAATATACACCCAATATGGGCGTATGGTTGCCTGCAGATGTATACGGCCAGATGATCGTTGCACTTCCCCAGCAAGAGCGTCCTCCATGCTCATCCTCACACGCCGGATCGGCGAGAAGCTCATGATCGGTGACGACATCGCGGTTTCCATACTCGGCGTGAAAGGCAATCAGGTGCGGATCGGTGTGCAGGCGCCCGACGACGTGGCCATTCACCGCGAAGAGAT
The DNA here is from genome assembly GCA_030425195.1 of Gammaproteobacteria bacterium. Classification (GTDB taxonomy): domain Bacteria; phylum Pseudomonadota; class Gammaproteobacteria; order Pseudomonadales; family Azotimanducaceae; genus SZUA-309. The sequence goes on from JAUIAV010000026.1 coordinate 6,294, forward strand.
CTATGACCGGATCCAGGAGGAGAATGCGGGGGCGCGGAAAATCTCGGCCGCAGGAGCGGCTCAGCCGATCTCCAGATAGTCTTCGCCGGCGCGTTCATCGACCCGGCCGATCATGCAGGACGCTGTCAGTCCGGCATCAACCAGTGCGGAAACCAGCGGGGCAGCGTCCGATTCCGGAACCGAGAAGAGCAGGCCGCCGTTCGTCTGCGGGTCGAAAAACAGTGACTGATCCGTCCGTGCCAGCTGGCCGCGCCAGGTCAGATGCGGCTGCACGAGTGCTTCGTTGGATTCGTTGGAACCCGTCGTCATCCCGCGGTCGTACATCTCCCGTGCGCCGCTGAGCACGGGGATCGCCTCCGGGTCGAGGCGGACCAGACAGTCCGCGCCTCGAGCCATCTCCAGTGCATGGCCCGCGAGCCCGAAACCGGTTACGTCCGTGGCCGCATGAATGCGGAAATCGGCTGCCACCTCGGCGGCGCGACGGTTCAGGGCTTCCATGGTATCGAGGCAGGCGGTGAGGTCTTCACGGCTTACCCAGCCTTTGAGATTGGCGTTGAGGATCACACCGCTGCCGATCGATTTCGTGAGCACCAGGGCGTCTCCCGGCTTCGCACCCGCATTGGTCCAGACGCGATCCGGATGCACGAGTCCGGTCACCGCCAGCCCGAACTTGGGCTCAGGATCTTCGACGGTATGACCGCCGGCCAGAACGGCGCCGGATTCTGAAATTTTCTGATGCGCGCCGCGGATGATGCCGGCCAGCACCTCACCCGGGAGCTTCTTCGACGGGAAGGCCACCAGATTCACGCAGGCCAGAGGGCGTCCGCCCATTGCGTAGACGTCGCTGATGGCATTCGCGGCGGCCACCCGGCCGAAAGTCTCAGGATCGTCCGTCGGCGGCGTGATGAAATCGGCAGTCACGACGATCGCTTCACTTTCCGACAGGCGATAGACGCCCGCATCGTCGTTCGTGGCGTACCCGACGATGAGATTCGGATCCGTGCCCACCGGCAGCGTCTCAAGCAGCGCGTTCAACTCGACCGAGCTGACCTTTGCAGCTCAACCGCAGGTCCGGGACAATCCTGTGAGCGTGTTTTTCTTGAAAAACATCGGTTATAAGTTTCCTGCTTCCATCGGCACCGCCCTTGGCGGGGCACCGCGCCAGTATAGAAGCAGACACGGAAGCAGAGATAGTTTGCTGGTAAGGTGCAGATGGCCCCAGCGATGCATGAGGATTGAGTCTCACGGATGTCCCGTTCGTTCACATCGATTGCCACCCTGACGGAAGTCCTTGCCCGCACCCTGGAGTCGTATCAGATCGACTCCCGGGAAGTTTTCGAATCCATGGGGCTGTCTGCCGAGCCGTACAAGAATCCGGATGCCCGGATCGGCAAGGAAACCATGGAGGAACTCTGGCTGGAGGGGGAGCGGCTGACCGGAAATCCGTGCTTCGGCTTCGAGACCGGTCTGAACTTCCATGCCACCAACATCCATGCGGTGGGTTATGCGTGGCTTGCCAGCTCGACGATCCGGGAAGCGCTCGAGCGGCTCGTCCGCTACCAGCATCTGATTTCCACGGCAGCGGAAATGGACCTGATGGAGGACGCCAACGGCGTGCATCTGCAGATCGACCCTTCACCGGGAATCGATCTCGGGGATGATGCGTCGTTCACCGCCATCATCACCATGTGCCGCGATCTGAGCCATGCGGAGTTCCGGGCCCAGAGCATTCACATGATGCGGCCGGAGCCGCCCTGCAGCCGCAAGCTGGCGGAGTTCTTTAACTGCCCGGTGGAGTACAACGCCAATCTGGACAAGGTCACCTTCTCCATGGAGTCGGTGGACGAGCCGCTCACCCGACCCAATCCGGCGCTTGCCCAGGCGAGCGAAGAAGTCGCCCGTGAATATCTGGCCAACATGGACAAGAAGGACGTGGTGGCCAGAGCACGGGTGGCCATCATCGATCAGCTGCCGGATGGCGAGCCCTCGCGCCGGGGGATCGCCGGGGAACTTGCCATGAGCGAGCGGACGCTCGCCCGTCGGTTGTCGGATCGCGACTACACCTTCTCCAGCCTCGTTGACGAAGTGCGCGGACAACTCGCCAAGGAGTATCTGCGCCAGTCGCGTTTTTCGGTGACGGACGTGGCTTTTCTGCTCGGCTTCTCCGACCAGAGCAATTTCGCCCGCGCGTTCAAACGATGGACGGACGAGTCACCGACGGATTTCCGGTCCCGCACGCTGCAGTGACCGTGTCCGGCCGATCAGATCAGCTGGTTCACCATCAGGGCGATGAACAGGGTAAGAATGACCAGGGGCCACTCGCTGACTTCGAAATGACTTCTGAGCTTTTTCATGCGGCAGAGATTAGGCCGACGGGTGCTCATGCACCGGTCGCTGCAGACCATTGATCATGCTGCGGAAGCCTTTCTGAGCCGGTGAAAACAATTCTGTAAATGAACTATAACTCATTGAAAATAATGGCATTAGTTTTAGCTCTGGTGGGGCTTCTCGGCTGTCAGAGCTCGCAGCGCCCTTACGTGCCTGAGGCGGTGAAGAAGCCGGGCAATGGCAAGCTCTTCGTCTACTGGCCGGGGCAACGCTGGGGTGAGAAGTCGGGGCGGTCCCCAGAGATCCAGGTGGACGGCGTCCCCGTGGGGACGCTCCGATACAAACACTATCTGGAGATCGAGCTGGCCGCGGGCACTTATGAGCTCAGAATGACGGGCGAGAGTGACGCGGCCAACTGGGATGGTCCGGACCGGTCTTTTCCGGCCCGGGTTGAGGCAGGCGAGAATCTGTTCGTTCGATTGCTGGTGAAATACGATCAGGAATCCAATCGGCTGCTTGCCGGCCGCATGCAGTACACGATCACCTTTCTGCCACGCGCACAACGGGAAGCCCTCCTGGAGATGGATGGCCTCAAACCGGCCGGAGAGTAGTCGGACGATCTGAAGCCCGGGCCCCTTCAGTTGCAGGATGACGGGTCTGTCCCCCCTGCAATCGTCGTATACTCTGCCACCCTCGAAAATCAGGCCCCTGAGGCTCTTTTGACTCGACCGCTGCACTACTACCTGGTCGGCACCGGTACCTGGTTTCTGGCTTATGGCATCCAGAGTGTGATGTTCGCGTGGCTGGTGACCATGGTCCTGCGCGAGACGCCCGAGCGCGTCGGCATGGCCCAGATGTCGCTGCTCCTGCCGGGCACCCTGCTGATTCTGATCGGCGGCAGCTATGCGGACCGGTTCGGTGGCAGGGCGGTGGTCGTCCTGGCACAGCTGTTCGCGGTGCTGGCGACGGGCTATCTGCTGTTTGTTGTCGGCACGGACCGTTTGAGTTTTCCCCTCATCGTCATCTATGCCCTGCTGATGGGTCTGGCTCAGGCGTTCGTGACTCCGGCCCGGGACGGGCTGCTCAACGAGGTGGCGGAGGGACGGCTGCAGCGGACCGTGATGCTCACCAGCATCATGCAGTTCGGTCTGCAGATGATCGGCTTCATGGTGGCCTCGCTGTCGGACCGGCTCGGCCCGGAAGTGATCATCGGTACCCAGATGCTGGCGCTGCTGGTGGGTGCGCTGGGTTTCTCGAGGATTCAGGCCGGGCGTCGGGTGCGGACCGCGCAGACACCGCGGCTTTTGCATTCCGTGGTGGAGGGCGCCAAGACCGTGCTCGGCTCGCCCTCGATGCGCATGGTCATGATTCAGAACGTGGCCATGGCCCTGTTCTTCATGGGTTCGTACATCGTCACGATGCCGATCCTGGTCCGGGAGGTTTTCTCCGGCAGTGCCAGGGATCTCGCATTCATGAACGGCGCCAATTCTCTCGGCCTGGTCATCACGATCCTGGCGCTGCTCAGACTCGGTGACGTGCAGCGGCAGGGCAGGGCACTGCTGCTTTCTCAGGGTATCGGTGCGCTGGTCCTCGCCAGTGCCGGCATTGCCCCGAGTTTCGGACTCTGGGTCGTGGCGCTGTTCATCTGGGGCACCTGCGGCGGGCTCGCCATGACCATGTCCCGAACCATCATGCAGGAGCAGGCGCCGGATTCGCAGCGGGGCCGCGTGATGAGCTTCTACTCCTTTTCCTTCATGGGTGCCGGTCCCGTCGGTGCCCTGATCTGCGGGTATCTGGTTGAGCATTTCGGTGCTCAGATGGCGCTCATGATCGCCGCGGGCGGCATGCTGGCAGTGATTCTGGTGGTCGGTCTCACGTCCGGTCTGTGGCGTCTCGAAGGTCACAGCCATCGGGTACGCTCGGAGGCGGACGATGCCGTTTGATCTCGCGGCCGACATCGGCGGTACCTTCACGGATGTGGTGCTGCGGGCGGGAGATACCCAGAGCGCCATCAAGGTGCTGACCACCCACGAAGATCCTGCCGAGGGCGTGATGCAGGGTGTGGACGCGCTTCTGTCCCGGACCGGCCTGCCGCCGGAGGAAGCCAGAGTGATGCTGCATGGCACGACCCTGGCCACCAATGCGCTGATCGAACGCCGTGGCGCCGTCACCGCGCTGTTCACCACCCAGGGCCATCGGGATGCGGTGGAGATGGCGCTGGAAAACCGGTTCGAGCAGTATGATGTGAACATCGACCGACCGCTGCCCCTGGTGCCCAGACACCTCAGGTTGCCGGTGGCCGAGCGCCTGGATGCCCGGGGCGGCGTGCTCAGGCCTTTCGAGGCGGACAGCGTGCTCGAGGCTCTGCCGCTGCTCGATGCGGCCGGAGTGACCAGTGTGGCAGTCGGCCTCCTCCATGCCTATGTGAATCCCGACCACGAACAGAAAGTGGCTGAGCTGATCCGTGCGGAACGGCCCGGACTGTCCGTCAGTCTGTCATCGGCCGTCTGCCCCGAGATCCGGGAGTACGAGCGGCTGTCGACCACCTGTGCCAACGCGTATGTGAAACCGCTGATGGATGCCTATCTGACCAGTCTGGCGGGGAAGTTCAGCGCCCGTGGCTTCCGCTGCCCGCTGCTGCTCATGACGTCCGGCGGCGGTCTGACGAGTCTGGATACCGCCCGTGAGTTTCCCATCCGTCTGGTGGAATCCGGCCCGGCCGGCGGCGCCATCCTGGCGGGGCAGGTCGCCGGGTCGATGGGGCTGTCGGAAACCCTCTCCTTCGACATGGGCGGAACCACGGCCAAGCTCTGTGTGATCGACCGGGGGCAGCCACTCCTCAGCCGGTCGTTCGAAGTGGACCGCAGCTACCGTTTCAAGAAAGGCAGTGGCCTGCCGGTTCGGATTCCTGTCATAGAGATGGTGGAAATCGGCGCGGGCGGCGGGTCCATCGCCTGGGTGGACGGGCTCAGGCGTCTGCAGGTGGGGCCGGAGAGCGCCGGGTCCGAACCCGGACCCGTCTGCTACGGGCGCGGCGGACGCCGCCCCACCGTGACCGATGCGGACCTGCAGCTCGGCAAACTGGATCCCGCTTCTTTTGCCGACGGCCGGATGGTGCTGGACCAGGCCGCCGCTGCCGCGGCATTGAACGAGGAGATTGCCGAGCCTCTCCGGATGAACGGGACAGAGGCCGCTTACGGCGTGAGCGAGGTGGTGAACGAGAACATGGCCGCCGCCGCACGCGCGCATCTGTCCGAATGGGGCAGGGGGGTCGCCGGACGCACGCTGATTGCCTTCGGGGGAGCGGCACCGCTTCATGCCTGCACGCTGGCAGGCAAGCTGAAGATTGATCGGGTGGTGATTCCTGTGAATGCCGGCGTCGGCTCTGCGGTCGGCTTTCTGCTCGCACCCGTGGGTTTCGAGGTGGTCCGCAGCCGCTATATGACCCTCGATGCGCTGGATGCAGACGCCGTCCGCATGGTCATGGAAGAAATGCTGACGGAGGCCGGAAACGTCATTGGTACGCTGGTGCCAGCCGAACGTCTGATCACCGTACGTAAGGCCTTCATGCGCTACCAGGGCCAGGGCTACGAAATCGCGGTGCCGCTGGACGAGGACCTGGCGCGGCTCGATGCCGCCACGCTCCGCGCAGAGTTCGAAGCGAGCTACCGGCAGCTCTACGGCCGCATCATTCCGGGTCTCGCCATCGAGATTCTGAGCTGGACCCTGAATCTGGTGGAAGGGGAGACGGGCGACGGCCTGCCGCCGGAAGGGGTGGTAAGGATGCGTCAGCGGCGGCCGGAGACGATGGTGCCCCTGTTCGATCCGTTGGCCGCCGTGTCCGTGCAGGCAGCAAGCATCGAACGCGCCGACCTCGAGCCCGGTGACTGGCTGCACGGCCCGGCGCTGATCCGCGAGGCCCAGACCACAGTGGTGGTGGCGGGCGGATTCGATGTCTGCGTGGCCGAGCGGGGCACGCTGGTCCTCACACGATCGGGAGAGACGCATGAGTGAGGCGGTGAAACTTCTGGATAAGCAGCTGGTCTGGGACCGGCTGCTGGCCATCGTCGAAGAACAGGCACAGACTCTGATGCGGACGGCGTTTTCCACAGTGGTTCGGGAAGCAGGTGATCTTTCCGCGGGTGTATTCAGCGTCGACGGGCTGATGCTGGCTCAGGCGGTGACAGGAACCCCCGGCCACGTGAATGCCATGGCCGCATCGGTCGGGAAGTTCCTCGGGGTGTATCCGCTGGCCACGCTCAGCGAAGGCGACGTGCTCCTCACCAACGACCCCTGGGACGGCACCGGGCATCTGAACGATTTCACGGTGGTCACCCCGATCTTCAGAGCCGGCCGGTGTATCGCGCTGTTCGCAAGCACCAGTCATATTGCCGACGTGGGAGGGCGTGGCTTCGGCCCGGATGCCCACGACCTCTTCGAGGAGGGGTTGCGGATTCCCATCAGCCCCCTGTTTCTGGCCGGGGAGCGTGACGAGACGCTCATGCGCCTGATCAGGGCCAACGTCCGGGACCCGGTCACGGCTGAAGGCGATCTCCACTCTCTGAGCGCCTGCAACGAGCTTGGCGGCAGAGCGCTGCTGGAGATGCTCGACGATTTCTCCCTGGAAGATCTGGAGGAGGTGGCCGACTTCATCATCGGCAGCTCGAGGGCCGCCATGTCCAGGGAGATCGCGGCTCTGCCGGACGGGGAATATGCCCACGAGATGACCATCGACGGGTACCGTGATCCCGTCCACCTCAAGGCCGTGCTGCGGATCGCCGGCGACCGTCTCTCGGTGGATTTCGCGGGCAGCTCAGCGCGCTCGGAGGCGGGCATCAACGTCCCGCTGCCGTATACCGAGGCTTACGCTTCTTTCGGCGTGCGCTGTGTCATCGGCAACGAGGTCCCGAACAATGCCGGGTCCCTGGCCGCCGTCACCGTCACCGCACCGGAGGGCTCCATTCTCAATGCGCCGAGACCCAGTGCGGTATCTGCACGCCATTCGGTCGGGCAGATGCTCCCCGACGTGGTGCTGGGTTGCCTTTCTCAGCTGGTACCTGATCAGGTACCAGCCGAAGGGGCCAGCTGCATCTGGAACCCGGTGTTCATGAACGCGCCGGTATCCGGCGGCACGAACGTGTCCGATGCGACCTTCGTCAGCAACCCCATCTTCAACGGCGGGACCGGCGCGCGTGCGACCAAGGACGGCCTTTCCACCACCGCGTTTCCCTCGGGCGTGCGCACCACTTCCACGGAAATCAACGAAGCCACCACACCGCTGGTGATCTGGCGGAAGGAATATCGAACGGATTCCGGTGGTCCCGGTGAGCGCCGCGGCGGTCTCGGCCAGACCATCGAGGTCAGCCACAGAGAAGGCGGGGCCTTCGTCATCTCCAAAATGTTCGACCGGATTCTGCATCCGGCCAGAGGGCGGTTCGGTGGGGGGGACGGTCTGCCCGGCTCGGTCCGCATCCGGGACGGCGTCGGGCTGCCGGGCAAAGGCCGGGATCTGGTGCCGGCAGGTGCGACCCTGGTCATGGAAACGCCGGGGGGCGGCGGTATCGGTCCTGCGGCGGATCGGTCGCGGGCCGCCGTGGCCGCCGATCTGGCGGCTGGTCTGGTGTCGCGGGAAGCGGCAGAAAGCGACTACGGCTATCGGGAAGTACCGGGAACGGACGACGACTAAGAGGAGTTGCGTTTCCTCGCCGATTCTGGAAAATAGCGCTCCCTTCGAAGCGGGTATAGCTCAGCTGGTAGAGCGCGACCTTGCCAAGGTCGAGGCCACGAGTTCGAACCTCGTTACCCGCTCCAACTTCCCTTGTCTGGCTGTTTCAGCCGTCGGATCTGGCTGCTTCAGCCGTCGGATCTGGCTGCTTCAGCCGTCGGATCTGGCTGCTTCAGCCGTCGGATCTGGCTGCTTCAGCCGTCGGATCTGGCTGCTTCAGCCGTCGGTGACCCGGCGGCCGGTGCCGTTTCGGCTGTCGTTGGGGTGATCCTTCATGGGCAGGCCGATGTCAGATTCCCGTCGGGCATCGGTGCGGCGGTCGTCGTAGTGCTGATACTTGCAGCGGCAACCCGCGGGATTGTCGCAATCGCTCAGAGGCAGCATGGGTGCATCATCCGCCAGGAAGCGGATATTCTGTAGATTCCGAGCGGCGTCGCAGCCGGAAACCGGGTCCGACTTTATGGATACTCCGTGAAAGAGTTTTCGAGCGGTTCGTATCGGCGACTTGCCGTGGCCGCTCTGGCCCCAACGCCTGGGGCTTGTGCCTGAAGATCTGGCGCTGCCTGATTTGCTACCGTCCTTCTTGCGCTTCCTCAGCCCGAACATGTTCACTCCCTTATTGCCTGGTCTCTCTTCTGACCATCCGGACGCGGGGCAGTTCGCGTGCCTTAGGTCGGAAACCAACGTTCACCATCCACTGGTGCACCATCCGCTGGTGTTTCGCGTCTCCCCCAGGAGACACGATCATTGTCGTCCCAATCGGGATCCCAAGTAAATAATCCGAATGGGCTAGTTGCCAGTGTACACGCTTCGGCTGGCGGCTGGATGACAACCGGTTGACACAGAAGGGCGAACCATCTGGACACCGGCGGATTCTCGGCTATGGTAGCGCCATGCGACCGGATCCGAAGCAGGCCCTGCACGCCGTCATATGGGCCTATGCCGGTTTGCACCTGCTCATTGCGCTGCTGCTGCCGCTGGCTGCACACGAAGCGCACTACGCGCTCTACGCCCGTCACCTGGCAGTTTCCTATCTGGATCATCCACCCCTGGCACCCTGGCTGCAGTTCATCGTGCTCCAGATTTCCAGTGCCGATGCCGCCTTGCGGATTCTGCCGCTCGCGCTGTCCGTCACCGCTCAGTATCTGCTGGCGCGGCTCACCCGCCGGGTCTATCCGGATGGCTCGGTCTGGCTGCCCCTGCTTGCCGTGCTGATGCTGCAGGGGACGCTGGTCTTCCATGGCAGCATGACGCTGTCTCCGGATGCACCTCTGCTGCCACTGGCACTGGGCGTCGTGCTCGTCACGGTCCGCATCGCAGCGTCACTGGAAACAGGACGCAATGGATCGATTGCCGACTGGGCCTGGCTGGGCGTGCTCATCGGATTCGCCGGGCTCTCCAAGTACACGGCGATCACCCTGCCGGTTTCCGTGCTGCTGGCTGTGCTCGTCCGGCGCGGCTGGCGCACCCTGGCGCTGCCTGGTTTGTGGCTTTCCGGGGCGATCGCCCTTGCGCTGATTTCTCCCGTGCTCTGGTGGAACTGGCACAACGACTGGGCGACCGTCCGTTTTCATACCGACTATCAGTTCGAGGACATCGAACGCTGGACGCTGGCGGGTCTGCTCGAAAACAGCCTCGGCCAGCTCATCTACTTCTCTCCACTGGTCGTCATCGGCGGTGTCGCCGTCCTCACCGGCTGCTGGCGGCGCAGACGTCTGCAGATGTTTAGAGGCAGGGAAGGCGTGCTGCTGCTGTTCGTCCTGCCGGTACTGGGCCTCTATCTGCTCACTGCCCTGGAAAGCCGCGCGTCGCCGCACTGGTCCATGCTGGGCTGGCTGATCCTGCTGCCGGTGCTGGCCGCCTGGCTGAATCGCACCTGGCGACAGTCCCGAGCCGTGCGCTGGCTCACGGTAGGCTCCGGCACTCTTTCGCTGACCGTCTATCTCGGACTGCTGCTGCTCGTGCTGCCGATCGGCAGGTGGCCGGATTTCAGGCATCCTGCCCGGCTGATGCTCGGCTGGGAGGCTGCGGTTGAACGGGGAGAGGAAATCCTGACGACGCTGCCCGCGCGGGGGTTCTCATCAGACCCGGTCCTGCTCGCCCGCAACTGGCATCATGCCGGTCTCATCGAGTGGTACTCCGGCCGGAAAACCATGAATCTCTTCGACGACCTGAACCCGATCAATCTGCGCACGGGGTTGTCGGATGAGAACACCTGGGGTGTGCTGGTCTACCCGTGGGACTCACTGTCACCCCGGATGAAGGACATGACCCGCGACTTCGACTGTCAGCCCGTCGAGTCCCTGCCCGTGTACCACGGCGAGTCACTGGTGGAGGTTTTTCACTTCTACGCCTGCCACTCCACGATGCCCGGGTCCCCGCTCATCAGGCACTGATCCGGCCGCGTCCTGCCGCATGGCCACCGTCCTGGCGGGTCTGTATATTCCGGTCTGGTTCAAATGGGGAGGTTCCCGAATGCATTCGGTGATGATCGTGCTGCTGGGTATGGCCGGCATGGCGTTTGGCTGGTTCGTATACTCGAAGTTCATCGCCGAGAAAATCTTCCGCCTGGACCCGGACTTCCAGACGCCCGCCCACCAGATCAACGACGGTGTCGATTTCGTACCCACCAACCGGTATGTGCTCTGGGGGCATCATTTCACGTCCGTGGCCGGTGCCGCGCCCATTGTCGGTCCGGCCATCGCCGTCTACTGGGGCTGGGTACCGGCAGTGCTGTGGGTGATCTTCGGCACCATTTTCTTTGCCGGCGTGCATGACTCGGGAGCGCTCTGGGCCAGCGCCCGGCACCAGGGGCGATCCATCGGCGCGCTGTCTGAATCGGTGATCGGCCGCCGAACCCGGGCACTGTTCATGGTCGTCATCTTCCTGCTGCTGCTGATGGTGAACTCCGTGTTCGGGGTGGTGATCGCGAACTCTTTCGTCGGCACACCCGGAGCCGTTTTCCCGGCCTGGGCCGCCATCGTCGTGGCCCTCATCATCGGTCAGCTGGTGCATCGGAAGTTCAACCTGATCGCGCTGGGTGTGGGCGGGGTGATCGTGCTTTATCTGACCGTCTACGCGGGCAGCAGGATGCCGCTCGAGTTGCCGGAGATGCTGGGCCTCAGTCAGAACGCCAACTGGATCATCATCCTGTTCATCTACGCGGCCATTGCCAGCATGCTGCCGGTGTGGGTGCTGCTGCAACCGCGCGACTTCATCAACGGCATGCAGCTTCTGGTCGGTCTGGTACTGCTCTATGGTGCGGTGTTCCTGTTCATGCCGGACATATCGGCACCGGCGTTCAACGACCGGGCGGGCGAGACCGGACCTTCCATGATTCCGCTGCTCTTTGTGACCATTGCCTGCGGCGCGGTGTCCGGTTTCCACGGCATCGTCGCCTCGGGCACGAGCTCGAAGCAGCTGGACAAGGAGACCGATGCCCGCTTCGTGGGATATCTGGGTGCGGTGGGGGAGGGGTCGCTGGCCCTCATCACCATCGTGACCGTCAGCGGTATCGCGCTGGCGGCCACGCCGGAAGCCTGGCATGAAATCTACGGCGAGTTCGGTGCTGCCGGTGCCGGCTCCTTCATCTCCGGCGGTGCGAATCTGATCAGTGGCGGCTGGGGTATTCCGGCCGGCGTGGCCGAAACCCTGCTCGCCACCATGGTGGTGCTGTTCGCCGGGACCACCATGGATTCGGGCGTGCGCCTGCAGCGCTACATCATCCAGGAGTGGGGGGAGATCTATCAGATTCCCGCCCTGAAGAAAGGCGTGCTGGCGACCATCGTCGCCGTTGGTGCCTGTCTGCTGCTGGCCTTCGGGGCGGGCGGTGCTTCCGGTACCGGCGGTCTCATCATCTGGCCGCTGTTCGGATCGACCAATCAGATTCTGGCGGGTCTGACGCTTCTCGTGATCTCGGTCATGCTCATCAAGCTGGGACGGCCTTCCTACTACACGCTGCTGCCCATGCTGTTCGTGCTCACCATGTCTTTCCTCGCTGGCTGCGTCACGCTGCTGCAGTTTTTCGAAGCCGGCAACTATCTGCTGGTGGTGCTGGACGTGATCGTGCTGGTGACCAGTCTGCTGGTGATGCTGGAAGCCGGCGCTGTGATCGCTGACTTCAGACGTAGTGGAAAATCGATTAAAAACCAACCGTAATTTATTGTATTTGTTATGATTGTCGTCCGTAACCTAGAATTTGCTTGAAAGGTGAGAATCAGGCGCGTTAAATTAAGGTCGCTTCTGGGGGGAAGCGTTAGCGCGGATGCTCTGATTCAATCTTACCGACAGAGCAGTCCGCGCTTTTTCTTTGTCCGTTCGTTTTTCTGTTATCCCACCTGTTCCGGAGACCTGCGCCTGTGCGTGCTGTCGTAATCGGCGCCGGGCTCGCCGGGGTCAGCGCCGCCTACTATCTCCACCAGGCGGGTGTGGAGGTGACGGTCATCGACCGTCAGCCTGCACCTGCCAGAGAGACCAGCCATGCCAACGGTGCCATGCTCACGCCGAGTCTGGCGGATCCGTGGAACAGCCCGGGCGTGTTCGGTCAGCTGCTGAAGAATCTCGGCAGATCCGATGCCGCCATGCTGTTGCGCCTGGGTCAGATTCCCAGACTCACCCGATGGGGTCTCTCCTTTCTGTATCACTCGAACCGCAGCCGATTCGAGGCGAGCTACCTGGCCAACGCGGCGCTGGCCCGTCTCTCCCAGGCGCTGCTTGCGCAGTTGCTCGAGGAAACCGGTATCGACATCGAGTTCAGTGCCGGAGGCATCCTCAAGCTCTTCGAGGACCCGACATCACTCGAGAAAGCCGTCGAAGTGGCGCACTGGCTGAAACAGACCGGGGTGAATCACCGCGTTCTGACGGTGGACGAGCTGGTGCGGCTCGAGCCGGCGCTGCAGCCCGGCGCATCCCGGCTCGCCGGGGCCGTGCACTTTCCGGATGACCAGGTGGGCAATGCGCGTCTCTACTGCGAGCGCCTGTCAGTCTGGCTCGCGGACCGGGGTGTGGACTTCCGGTTCAGCGAACAGGTGCTCGGCTTCGAGGTCCGGGCGAACACCGTGCAGGCAGTGGATACGCCGCGGGGCAGGCTCGATGCCGATAAGGTGCTGCTGGCAGCCGGCAGCTTCACGCCGAAGCTTGCCCGGCAGATCGGATTCCGGGTCCCGGTGGCACCGGCGAAAGGCTACTCGGTCACGCTGAGCACGGCCCCCGTCTCACCCCGGTATCCGGTGGTGGACGACGTTCTGCATGCCGCCGTGGTTCCGCTGGGCGACCGCCTCCGGGTGGCGGGTACGGCGGAGTTTGCGGGCTACGACGAACGGGTCCGCCGCAAACGGATCGACAACCTGGTGCGGCTGCTCAACCGGGTTTATCCGCAGATCTCCCTCGACGGTCTGGAAATGGAAAGCTGGGCGGGCCTGAGACCGATGTCGGCGGATGGCCGGCCTCTGGTCGGTCAGGCCGGCCCCGAGAATCTCTTCCTCAACACCGGCCACGGGGCCCTGGGCTGGACCCATGCCTGCGCGTGCGGGCAGCTGGTTGCCGGGCTCATGCTCGGTCACGAACCGACGAAAGACGTGGCGCCCTTTCTGGCGTCCAGATAGGAGCACGCCATGGCGGCAGGATCACACGAGCAGTTCTCATCCCGTTTCGGTTTCCTGATGGCCGCCATCGGCTTCGCGGTGGGCCTGGGAAACATATGGCGCTTTCCCTACGTGCTCGGTGAGAACGGCGGTGGGGCGTTCATCCTCATCTACGTGTTCTGCGTGTTCTGCATCGGCGCGCCGATTCTGATGGGAGAGATCCTCATCGGCCGACGCGGGCACATGAGTCCCTGGGTCGCCATGCGCACGGTGGCCGAGGCGGAAGGGCGCACACCCGCCTGGCGCTGGGCGGGGGCGATCAATCTGTTCACCGCCTACGCGATCTCGGTCGTCTACTGCGTGGTGATCGGCTGGGTGCTCAACTACCTGTTCGTTGCGCTTTCCAGCGGATTCCAGGCTGCCAGCGGCAGCGACTCGGCAGCGAGGTTCACAGCGCTCATGGGCGATGTGTCCGGCATGATCCTCTGGACCATGGCCGGTCTGATCCTGACGGGCGGCATCATCTATGCAGGTGTGCAGAAGGGGATCGAACGGGCCGTGCGGCTGCTCATGCCCACGCTCTTCGTGCTGCTGGTGGGCCTGGCCGTCTACAACCTGTTCGCGGGTGGTTTCGGCAGGGCGGCCGATTACCTCTTCTCAGCCGACTTCTCCAAGGTCGGGCCCGGCACCTTTCTCGCCGCCATCGGCCAGGCTTTCTTCTCCGTAGGAGTGGCCATGGCCGGAATGATGACCTTCGGCGCCTATCTCCCGAAATCCATCTCGATCCCGAGAAGTGTGCTCATCATCGTCACCGCCGATACCGCCGTGGCGCTGGTTGCAGGCCTGGTGATCTTTCCGGCCGTGTTCAAGTTCGGTCTGGATCCTGCCGGTGGTGCCGGCCTCGTTTTTCAGACGCTGCCGGTGGCGTTCGCGCAGATGCCCGGCGGCCAGCTCATCGCCGTGCTTTTCTTCACGCTGCTGACGGTGGGGGGCATCACTTCCATGGTGGGGCTGGTGGAGCCGGTGGTTTCCTGGCTGGAGGAACACCGCGGGTTCGGCCGTCATGTCAGCACGCTCACCGTGATCGGAAGTATCGCCGTCCTCAGTGTGCTGAGCGTGCTTTCGTATAACGTGATTGCCGACTGGAAGATTTTCGGCCGGGATCTGAACGGTGCGCTGGATTTCCTCTCGAATCAGATCCTTCTGCCGCTCGGCGGTTTCCTGCTGGCGTTCTTCGTGGGCTGGATCGTCAGTCGGCGCACGTCCGAAGAGGAGCTGGCGATGAAGAGTGCCGCGCTCTTCCGGTTGTGGCATTTCGCCATCCGCTATCTCGTGCCGCCCGCCGTGCTTCTGATCCTCGTCACCGGACTTGCCAGCTGAGGCAGGGAGCGGTCAGGCGGGAATCCGCACCGGCAGCTCCCGGATACCGTGAATGAAGCTGGACTTCAGATAGACCGGCTCGCCGACCACTTCGATCTTCGGGAACCGCTGCATGATCTCTTCCCAGAGAATCCGCAGCTGCATCTCTCCGAGGCGATTGCCCAGGCAGCGGTGGATGCCGAAACCGAAGGACAGATGCTTGCGGGCATCCGCCCGGTCGATCAGGAACCGGTTCGGAGATTCGAAGGCCGCCTCGTCCCGGTTGCCGGAGATGTACCACATGCAGATCTTGTCGTGTTTTGCGATCTTCTGGCCGCGGATTTCCGTATCCACCAGCGCCGTCCGGCACATGTGAGCCACCGGTGACTGCCAGCGGATGATCTCGGAGATCATGTTCGGAATGACGCCGGGGTCGCTGCGGAGCTTCTGGTACTCGTCCGGATTCTGGTTCAACGCCAGCACGCCGCCGGTGATGGAATTCCGGGTGGTGTCGTTGCCGCCGACGATCAGCAGCAGGATGTTGCCCAGATATTCGTTGGGGGGCATGTCCTTCGTGGATTCACCGTGTACGAGCATGGAGATCAGATCACCGCCCGGTTCCTTCTGTGAGGCGCGTTCCTTCCAGACCGCATCGAAGTACTGCCAGCAGTTCCACAACTCCTGAAAGCCCTGTTCCGGAGTTTCAAAAACCTCCGGGTTGGAGATGTTCTCCACCGTATCTGACCAGTAAATCAGCTTGTCCCGGTCCTCCTGAGGCACGCCGAACAGGGTGCAGAGCATGCGGCCTGTCAGATCCTTGGAGACCAGGTCCACCCAGTTGAAGGTCTCGTTTCTCGGCAGATTGTCCAGGATCTCCTGTGCCCGGCCTCGGATCAGGGGCTCGAAATCCGCCAGATGTCTCGGCGCGAACATGGGGGCCACGACCTTGCGCTGCTCGTCGTGCTTCGGCGGATCTTCCATGATGAACATGGGAAGGTGGAAGGTCGGGTCCGGCTCCTCCTCCATCACCCGGCCGCCGAGCCGAATTCCACCCATCCGGGAGTCGGAAGAGAAAAGGTCGTGGCTCGTGTCCACGTGTTTGATGTCGTCGTACCGGGTGATGTTCCAGTACGGGCCGAACTGGCTTTCCTCGGTGAGGCATACGGGCGCCTCCGCGCGCATGCGCTCGAAGTAGGGCCAGAAGGCATCGGCTTCGAAGAGAGCCGGATGGGCGGGATTGAGCCGGTTCAGGGGCATGTCGTAGGGATCGGCTTTGACGTCGATCTGCCACTCCTGCCAGATCTCCGCGTTTGTCCGGCTCATGCGCTCGCGTGCGTTCTCGCTGGTCTGCTGCTGATCTGTCTCGGCCATCCCCGTTCTCCTGCTGGTTCTCCCGGTATCTGCACCGATCCCGGCGTCCTGAGAGTATAACCGGTATAGTCGGATGCGCCGCCATCCGGCGCACAGTGAGAGAGGGGAGGGGCATGCTCAGATTCGACAGCGACCGGCACGTGGAGGACTTTCTCGATCCCTTCCGGATCGACCGCCCTGGAAAGATCCGGCTGGCCGACTACGACCCGGGTGATACGGATTCACTCTCAAAGGATGACAAGGCAGATGCGGACGAGCTGCTCGATCGGGTGGTGGACTGGATGGCCGAGCAGCAGCCCAAGCTCGCCGCCGAGAACCGCAGCGCGCTGCTGCTGATCTTTCAGGGCAGGGATGCGGCGGGCAAAGACAGCATGATCCGCAAGGTGATGAGCGGCATCAATCCCCAGGGCTGTCATGTGACCTCTTTCAAGCATCCGAGCCTCGAAGCGCTCGATCACGACTACATGTGGCGCTATCACGCTGCCATGCCGGGAAACGGGGAGATCGGCATCTTCAACCGGTCCTACTACGAGGAAGTGCTCATCGTTCGTGTACACCGGCACATTCTGGATGCCCAGGGGCTGCCGGAAGCGCTGGTGACGGAAAACATCTGGCAGGAACGCTTCGAGGACATCAATCATTTCGAGCACTATCTCGCCCGTAACGGGGTGCACGTTCTCAAGTTCTTTCTGAACGTATCAAAAGAAGAGCAGCGCAAACGTTTCATCGAGCGTCTGGAACATCCGGAGAAGCACTGGAAGTTCTCCCAGTCGGACATCGATGAGCGGGCTTTCTGGGATGACTACACACACGCCTACGAGGAGGCCATCGGTCACACGGCATCGAAGCATGCGCCCTGGTTCGTGGTGCCGTCGGATCACAAGTGGTTTGCCAGGCTCGTGGTGGCGGCAGCCGTTGCCGGGAAGCTCAGGGCGATGGACCCGGCTTATCCCACCGTGGATGGGGAGCAGCTGAAAACACTTGCGAAGGCGCGAAGTGTCCTCGAGCAGGAGAAGAACTAGGGATCCCGGATACCGTTCATCGTCTTTTCACCACCGGCAGGCGCCCGAAGACGGCTGAGATGCGGTTTCATCCAGTGCCGGCTTGCAATGAGCCGGCACCGGCGTACAATCCGCGCCCATGAAACGACCTGCCATGCAAATTCAAATCGAAGTCGGCCGCCCGAACGGCGTGCAGCACGTGCTGCATCTGTCATTCGGCACCGATTGGAACGCCGTAGTCGCGGCGTAACGTTTGCATCGCCTCCCGGTGCAGACGCCGGGAGACGACACCAGACCTCACCAGATCAGTGTTTTCCTCCGGCGCCCACCGGGCGTTTCCTGACTCATGACCGGAGAAGACGACATGGAATACTTAGTTGGCACTCTCGTACTGCTGTTCACGGTCAGTTATGCCGTGTTCATTGCTGTCAGTATCGAAAAAGGCAGAACCTGGGCTCTGGAGACTGCGCGGGCGATCTCCATGCTCGACCCGGCGTCTTCCGGTTTCGAGCTGCGCTCGCGCGCCATGGAGCCGGTGACCGGACCGGATGAGCCTGACGCGGAGCAGCACGCTGCGCACCCGGAACGGCTGGCTGCCTGACGGAGGGATCGAACGGGTCGCCCCGCAAAGTCGGGGCGGCCCTCAAATTGCCGTGTCCACCAGGATTTCGATCAGCGCGGCTCCGATCCACGTGAGCGGCGGGATGATCAGGTAGAAGGCGAGACGTCCCAGCGCTGGCGTGTCGAATGGCCATTCAGGTGCCATCAGCACCTCTCTGCGGTAGACCAGCAGCGGTTCCAGAGCCTGATAGGCGGGTTGCTGCGTACCCGAACGGGCAGTGATGTCCGCGTCCACCGAGGCAAGCAGTGATCGCTTTGCGCGAGTAACACGTCGATGCACGGGAACGACGGGCAGGAGAAACAGAAAGATCATCGGCACTCCGGTAGCGACGAGGCCCGGCATGAAGGTGATCCAGTCGCTCTCCGTACCGGCGATCAGCAGCGGAAATGCGGCCTGAGCGCCGATCATGGCCAGGGTGGAGCTGACCGCGACGCTTCCGAAAGGTGTGAGCGCCCGGCTGTTGAGCACGTCTATGCGTACGCGCTCCGCGAGCCGCCTGAACAGCACGGCGTTCTCGATCAGCGATGCGATGGTGGCCGTCATCACGATCCAGATCATCTGCGTGACCACCAGCGCCAGCCCGGTAGCGGGTCGCTCGAGAACCAGCCTCAGCTCTCCTTCGTCCAGGATCAGGGCGTTGTGGATCAGCCCTGCACCAAACCCTGCCAGCACGATGATCAGGTGCCTCCAGCGCGGTTTGATCAGCATCTGCTGCCGTAAGCGGTCCACGGTATCCGGTTCGCCCGGAACCAGGGACCGGAGCTGTTCGAGTGCCGCCAGCGACCGCTGGATGATCAGATGATGCACCGGGATGATGTAGGCGAGCAGGGTGGCGAAGAACAGCGCCACCCACGGGTCCATCCGCTCGCTCTGGTTCGGGTCGAAGATGCCTCCGAACAGGGCGAACAGCCCGAATATCAGAGCGAAGATACCGGTACCCAGCACCCATCGGCCCCAGGGACCCGGCGGCACGAGGCGCAGCAGCCAGGCGTTGGTTTTCATGGAGGGGGCCTCAGCCGTCTCCATTCTCCTCGGACTCGCAGATGGCATACGCGGCGATCAGTTTCGCCTTCGCGGCGTCGTACTCTTCCGGGCTGATGGCCTCGTCCTCCAGCGCCCGTTTCAGATCGATGAGCTGGGTGCCCAGCGAGATATCGCCGAGCCGGATGTTCGAGACATCGCCGTTCCAGCAACCGGCTGTGAACAGCAGCAGGACCGCACACCCCAGAGTTCGGATGGCGGCGATGAATGGCGAGGGCGGGTGTTTGCGCATGGGGACCTCCTGAGCTTTCCGGACGGTTCAACAGGCTGCAAGGCTACCCGTTCTCACCACCGGGCATCTACGTGCAATTACGGAAGCTCCGGAGTGGCAAGATCAGCGGCGCCTTTGTAAAGTCGGTTGAATGTGACAATCACGCCGAGTGAGGAGAATCCGGGCACCGTGGGAGATGAGATCGAACGCCGCTACTTCGATGCCGAAGACTTCAGCGAGTTCCGCAAACGGCTGGATGAGGAGACCGCACTGCTCTCCCGGCAGTTCACGGACGGCGAGTTCAGCGAGCGGGGTGACGTGGCCGGCTTCGAGCTGGAAGGCTGGCTGGTCGACGAGCAGGGAGACCCCGTGCCGGACAACGAGGACTATCTCGCGGCGCTGGACAATCCGCTCGTGGTCCCGGAACTCGCCGCGTTCAACGTGGAACTCAACGGCAGCCCGTCAGCGCTGACCGGCCGCGTGTTCTCCCGCCTGCAGGATGAACTGGGTGCCACCTGGAACGCCTGCCGGGAGGTGGCGGAGCAGACCGGGTGTCATCTCGTGGCGATCGGGATCCTGCCCACGGTCAGTGAGAAGCTGCTCACCTCCGAATACATGTCGAGCATGGTCCGGTATCAGTCGCTGAACGACCGGATCATGGCGCTTCGGGATGGCAAGCCGCTCGAGCTTCGTATCGAGGGTGACAGGGAGCTCACCACGACCCATCACGACGTGATGCTGGAAGCGGCGGCCACCTCCTTTCAGATCCACCTGCAGTGCAAGCCCGAGCGGTCTGTCCGCGATTTCAATGCCTCGGTGATTGCGTCCGCCCCCATGGTCGCAGCGAGCGCCAACTCTCCTTTTCTGTTCGGTCACACGCTGTGGGACGAGACCCGGATTCCCCTGTTCGAGCAGGCGGTGCATGTGGGTGACCGCTATCCTTCCCGGGTCAGTTTCGGTGCCGGCTACGTGAATGAATCCCTGGTGGAGATCTTCGCCGAGAACCAGCGGGATCACCTGATCCTGATACCGGCGGTACAGGACTCGCCGCCCGGTAAATTCGCTCATGTGCGTTTTCACAACGGTACTCTGTGGCGCTGGAACCGGCCGCTGATCGGCTTCGATTTCGACGGGCAGGTGCATCTCCGGATCGAGCACCGGGTGGTGCCTGCGGGCCCCACCATTCTGGACTGTATCGCCAATGCGGCCTTCTACTTCGGTCTGGTGCGCGGATTCTGGCTCATGGAGCGGCCGCCGGAATCCGAGCTGCCCTTTGAAGTCGCCCGTGACAACTTCTACACCGCGGCACGCTATGGACTGAATGCCAGAGTGGTGTGGCCCAGGAAAGGCCGTCTGGAGGAAGTGAGCATGCGGGAGCTGATCATGACGGATCTTCTGCCCATGGCGCGCCGCGGACTGGCGTCCGTCAGCATCCCCGAGGTGGAGATAGACCACTACCTGAACGTGATCGCGGAACGGGTGGACTCCGGTCAGAATGGCGCCGCCTGGCAGCGTCGCTGGGTTCACCTGCATGGCAGCGATCTGCACCAGATGGTCTGTGAGTACCGGGCGCTGCAGGACATCGGTGAGCCCGTCCACACCTGGAAACTCTGATCCATGCCCCTGAGAACCCACACGCAGCTGCCTGCGGGACTGCTCGATTGCAGTGCCGACGAGCTCCATGATCATCTGGGCGGGCCGACACTCATCCAGCTTCAGGGCAGCCGGAATCCGGCGCTCTTCGTGTCCGTGCTCCTGCACGGTAATGAGACCAGCGGCTGGGACGGCGTGCGCCGCTATCTTCAGGAGACAACGGGTCTGCCGCGCAGCCTGACCCTGTTCATCGGCAACACGGAAGCCGCCAGAGCGGGTATGAGAGCACTGCCGAGCCAGCAGGATTTCAACCGCATCTGGCGCGATGCCGGCGGTGAGGGCGGGGCGCTGGCATCGGCCGTTCAGGCAGCCATTGCGGATCAGCACTTTTTCGCGTCCATCGATCTGCACAACAATACGGGCCACAACCCTTACTATTCCGTGGTCACCGACCTAGAGCCCCACAATCTGGGCCTGGCATACCTGTTTTCGGACAAGGCCGTGTTCGTGGAGGAACCGGACACGGTGCTGACCAGGGTGTTCACGGGTCGTTGTCCGGCCGTGGCGCTGGAGGTGGGGCCGGTGGGCGATCCGCGATGCGCGGACCGGGTGTATGACTACGTTGCGCGGTGCATGACACTGGGCGAAGTGCCGGTGGCGGCACCGGAAGCGTTCAGCCTGTTCCGGACCCGGGTACGCGTGCACATTCAGGATGACGTGGGCTTCTGTTTCGAAGGCGAGAACGGATCGGACGATCCGGTGCCGCTGGTGCTGACGGGTGGTGTGGAGGCGGTGAACTTCCACGAGCTTGCGCGGGGCACCGTGTTCGGAGCTACCCGGCTGCCTGTCTCATCGGTGTTCCGCGTTCTCGACGTGGACCATCGGGACGTGACAGACGATTACTTCGAGCACGATGGTGACGCCATTCTCCTGAAAGAGAACGTGGTGCCGGCCATGTACACCACGGATCCCTATGTGGTCCGGCAGGACTGTCTGTGCTACTTCATGGAGCGGATGGCGCTCTGATCTTCCGCGAGGCGCTCCCCGTCAGATGCAGCGCCCGCCGTCCACCTCCAGGGCCACCCCGGTAATCATGCTGGCTTCCTCCGAGCAGAGAAAGCAGGCGGCGGACGCGATATCGTCCGGCGTCGAGAAGCGACCGAGCGGGATGGTGGCCAGAAACCGGGCCCGGTTCTCCTCCGTATCGCCGCCCATGAAGGTGGAGAGCAGGGGGGTTTCCCCGGCCACCGGATTGATGGCGTTCACCCGGATGTTATCGGCGGCGAGCTCCACGGCCATGGACCGGGTGGCGGTGATCACCCAGCCTTTTGAGGCGTTGTACCAGGTCAGCCCGGGACGCGGGCTGACTCCGGCGGTCGAGGCGATGTTGAGAATCACGCCGCCGCCGTTCGAACGCATGACGGGCACGATGGCGCGTGCGGTGTGATAAATGGAACGGACGTTGACCCCGATGAGCCGTTCGAAGTCGGCCGGTTCCACCTCGGTGAGCGGCGTCGGCGACAGGCCGATCCCGGCGTTGTTCACCAGGATCTCCACCGGCTCCGCCAGTGCGTCGAGCACGGCCCGGACACTGGTGTCGTCAGCGACGTCCATCTGCAGGAAGGTGCCGCCGATGGCGTCCGCCTGGGCAGCGCCCGCCTGACGGTCGATGTCGGCGACAATCACCTTTCCACCCTCCTGTGCGAAGCGTTCGGCGATGCCGGCGCCGAAGCCCGACGCCGCACCGGTGACCAGCACCGTCTTTCCGTGAATGCCTTTCATCCGCCCTTCATCCGGCAAGACGCTCGCCGGTGATCAACTCCCAGGCCGAGAGCGCCATCACCTTGGCGGAATCGAGCATGTCCTCTATTCCCACGTACTCATCCACCTGATGAGCCAGATCCAGTATGCCCGGACCGTAGGCGATGCAGTCGTGCAGACGGCCGATCCGATCGATGTGTTTCTGATCGTAGGTGCCGGGTGAGACGACGAACTCCGGGGGGCGGTCCAGCACCCGGGTGATGGCATTGGCCACACTGGTGACCACGGGCGCGTTCTCGTCAGTCAGGGTCGGTATCACCTCGAAGAGATCGCGAAGCTCGTAGTTGAATGCCTCCCGGGTCGTCTTCAGCCGCTCCAGGAGATCCCGGACTTCCGATTTCACCTCGTCCAGGGATTCCTCGATCAGGAACCGGCGGTCGATGATCATGCGACAGGAATCCGGCACGAGCGGCGAAGGCAGGCCGTCGTTCTGGCCGCCGTGCAGAGAGTTGATGTTCAGGGTCGACTGTTTCGCCCCTTCCGGCACCACGGGCATCGCCGTGCGCTTGCCGGCGAGCAGCGGGAACAGCTCCGCTTCGAATGCGGCAACCACCGCGCCCATGTGGCGGACGGCACAGTCCCCGAGAAACGGCATGGAACCGTGGGCGATGCGGCCCCGGGTTTCTATTTCCGCCCACCAGACCCCCCGGTGCCCGAGACAGACGCGGTCCTTGTTCAGGGGCTCCGGAATGATGACGTGGTCGACTCTCGGCCTGCTGAAGAAGCCCCGCTCCGAGAGATAGGCGACGCCGCCATATCCGCCGGATTCTTCGTCCGCCGTGCCGGAAATCTCCAGGTTACCGGCCAGAGTCGGTGCGAGCTCGATGAGCGTCTCGACCGCGATCACCGAGGCCGCCAGTCCACCTTTCATGTCACAGGCGCCCCGGCCGTAGATCCGGTCTCCGACGACTTCGGCCGCGAACGGATCGTGCTGCCAGCCGATGCCGGGGTCTACCACATCGATGTGGGAATTGAAGTGCACGGTGGGTCCGGAGGCGTCACCCGACCAGCGACCGATGACGTTGGCTCTCGGATAACGGTCCGAGTCACCGATGGCGCCTTCCGCGCGCACGTATCTGACGTCGAAGTGCCTGGCCGCGAGACGCTCGCCGAGATACCGGGCACAGTCCTCGTAGTGCTCGCCCGGCGGGTTGGTGGTCGGGATGCGGATCAGGTCCCGCGTGAGCTGGATGAGATCGTCCCGCTTGGCATCGATACGATCGGCGAGCCGGCTCAGGGTCAATTCACTCACGCGCTTTCCTCCTGGCAGATGGCGGCGTGGACGCCCTGGGCAATGGCTCTGGTCACCACGTTGGCCGCCGTCGTACCCAGGGTGAGCAGCGACAGGCTATCCCGATCCAGCACCTTCGCGCCTGTCGACAGCACGAACAGCAGATCACCGTCTCCAGGGGTGTGCACGGGATAGAGCGCCCGGGCAAAGCCGTCGTGAGCCATCACGGCGATCTGTTTCGCTTCCACCTTGCTGATGACGGCATCCGTGATGACGACGCCGATGGTCGTGTTCATGCCGGCGGTGGAGTGTCCTGCCTTGGTCATGACGGTTTCCGCATCCGCCGGCCAGGGTGCGGGCAGACCCAGGCCCCCGAATTCTCCGTCGCGTTCGAAGGGGGCTGCCCAGTAGTGTGTGGAACTGCCGATTCTCGGTGAGCCGGCGGCGTTGACGGCCATCACCGACATCACCGTGGCACCACAGGGCAGCGTGAGACTTGCCATACCCAGACCGCCGGGAGTGGTGGCCGTGGTCGCGCCGTAGCCAGCGCCGACCCGCCCGGTGGGCGGGTTCTGACCGGCCGCTGCCGTGGCGGCATAGCCGAGGTCGCGGTAAGGCGGGTAGCGTCCCCAGTTCTTGTTCCCGCCGTTGTTCAGGTCGAACAGAATGGCCGCAGGGACGATGGGGATGCGCTTCGGCGGCACCGGAAAGCCGCGGCCGGCTTCCGCCAGCCAGGCCTGGGCGCCGCCCGCGGCATCCAGACCGAATGCGGAGCCGCCGGACAGCACGATGGCGTCCACTTTCTCGACCAGCTGCTGTGGATTGAGCAGGTCGGTCTCCCGGGTGCCGGGCGAACCACCCACCACGTGCACGCTGGCGACGGCGGGCTCATCCGGCAGGATGACGGTCGTGCCCGATCTGAGCGTTTCATCCTCCGCGTGTCCGATGGACAGCCCGGCGATGGGGATCGACGGGCTGTCCGCAAGCTCCGTGCTTCCAGTCACCCCTTCAGGCTGCCGGCCGTTCCGTTCCGACGATGGACACACGCTCACCGTAACGGCTGTGCGGATAGTAGTCCCAGACCGCATGATGCTGCGTGCACCGGTTGTCCCAGAACACCAGCGTATTGGGTTCCCAGCGCACCCGGCAGGTGAGCTTCGGGGTGGTGGCAATGAAGTTGCAGAGACCGTCGAGCAGCAGATCGGATTCCCAGCGCGCAAGCCCCTTGATCCGCGTCGTGAAGCCCGAGTTCACGTAGAGCAGCTTTCTGCCGGTCTCCGGATGGGTGGCGATCACGGGGTGTTCGTTCCGCGGGTACTCGTCACCTTCCGGCGGGGCCACCTTGTAGCTCCCCATGTACGGCTTGGCACCATCGTGGATGGCCGTCAGTCCCTGGAGAATCTCCTTCAGGGTGTCCGACAACAGATCGTAGGCCAGGTACATGTCCGCGTAGAGCGTGTCGCCGCCGCCCACCTCCGGCGTTTCGGTGACGTACAGCATGGAGCCCAGGGGCGGGATCTCATCACAGGTGACGTCCGTGTGCCATCCGTCGCCGGCGGTGTAGGCGGATTTCGCCGTGGTTTTCACGGAAAGAATTTCCGGGTCTCCACCGTAGCTGTGCTGCATGGGATGCACGTGCAGGCTGCCGAAACGGCGGCCGAAGGCCTTGTGCTGTTCACGGTCCAGATGCTGATCGCGGAACACGAGCACCTTCCAGTCCAGCCAGGCCTGATAGATGGCGCTGAACTCGTCGTTGCCGAGCGGCTGGCTGAGATCCACACCGCGGATCTCGGCGCCGATGTGCGGTGTGAGCGTGCTTATGTCCAGAATACTGTCAGCAGCGGGGTGTTCCGCCGTCGGTGTGCCGGTGCTCATCTCTCTCTTCCTCCTGCCCGCTTCTGTGGATATGGTACCGTTCCAGGGATTGAGGGGGTAGGAGAGGCGCATGCAACCGGGTCAGTTACTGCCGGCGTTCCGCCTGGAGGATGCGTCCGGTGCGTCAGTCACATTTCCGTCGGATCGGCCGGCGCTCGTCTGTTTCGTCAAGGACGACTGTCCGACCTGTCATCTGGTGATGCCGGTGCTGGACGCCCTGCACCGGGCGTTCACGGACGAGATGGATTTTTTCATCGCCGGCCAGACCAGGGAGGGCAATGAGGCCCTGACAGACACCTTCGCACCGTCTTTCACCATCCTGGATGACTCGAGCCTGAAGGTGTCGTTCGCATTCGGCATGGACACCGTGCCCAGCCTGTTTCTGGCGGGCGCCGACGGCAAGCTCGATCGCGCGCTGGTGGGCTTCGTCCGCGAGGAGTGGCAGGGCCTGTCGGAACTGCTCGGCGAACGGTCGGCGGCAGGGGCCGAGCCGGATCTCGACTGGGAGGCTCTGCCGGAATGGCGGCCGGGCTGCGGTTCCCTCTCCGTGGACCCGCTCATCGCCGACCGGCTCCGGGCGGAAGCGGAGAATTCGCCGCTGCGGGCCAGAAAGATCGAGATCGCACCGGCAGACGACGAGTTCGAATTCATGTTCGATCAGGGTTTTTCTGACGGTCTGCCGCTGGTGCCGCCGACCCCGGAGCGGGTGATGCGGATGCTGTCCGGTACCAGGCGTGATCCCCAGGAGATGCTGGGCCTCATGCCGCCGAACATGGGTGAGGTGACCGTGGAAAAGGCGGCCATCAACGCGGTCATGGCCGGCTGCAGGCCCGAATACCTGCCGGTGGTGCTGACCGCCCTGGAGGCCGTGCTGACCGAGGCCTACAACATCCATGGCGTGATGGCGACGACCATGGGGGCCAGCCCGGTCATCGTGGTGAACGGCCCGATCCGGGAGAAGATCGGCATGAACATGAAGCTCGGCGCCCTGGGGCAGGGGAACCGTGCCAACGCCACCATCGGCCGGGCGGTGCGGCTCGCCGTCCGCAATATCGGCGGTGCCAGGCCTGGCGGCACCGAGCGGTCGACCCTTGGCAACCCCATGAAGTTCACCATGTGCTTCGCCGAGCACGAGGAGCGGAGTCCCTGGGACCCCCTCCATGTGGAGCGCGGATTCGAGCCCTCTGACTCGGTGGTGACGGTGTTCACCATGACGAGCGGCCCCACGCTCATCGTCGATCAGGACTTCAGGCGGGCGTCTCAGCTCGCGGGCAGCTTCGGTCTCTCTCTGGAGTCGGCTTTTCATCCGAAGGCCCACTTCGCCACGGACGTGGTGCTGGTGGTCTGCCCGGAGCACGTGGATACGCTCATCCGCGATGGCTACGGCAAGGCGGACATCCGTGCCCGCATTCAGGAAGTGACGGCACGACCGCTGGTCGACCTTGTGGAGAACGAGGTCTCCGCCGTAGGATTCAAGAAAGCGGCATTCGATGCCATGGACGAAGATGGCCGCGGTCGGATGCTTCCGAAGTTCAAATCGCCCGAGGACATTCACATCGTGGTGGCCGGCTCCGATGCCGGTAAGTTCTCGGGTGCGTTTCACGGCTGGGCAACCGGCGAAATCGGCTCCATTCCGGTGTCGAAGAAGATAGAGGAGGCGTGATGACGACCATCCTGGACCCTACCGACGAACGCGTGCCGGTGACCCGGCAGCTTTCGCCGAGAACGGGGGAAATCACGGGCACGGTCGCGCTGCTGGATATTTCCAAGCCGCGCGGCAATGTGCTGCTCGACCGGCTCGAGGCGCTGCTGTCGGAGCGGCTGCCGGGTATCCGGATCGAGCGCTACGCGAAGCCCACGTTCACCAAACCGGCTCCCGATGCGCTCAGGGCCGAAATCTACGAGAAGAGCGATTTCCTGATCGAAGCGCTGGCCGACTGAGGCTCCTGTACCACGTGCAGTCTGCATGACACGGTATGGTTCGAGATTCAGGGTAAACCCGCGGTTTCGCTCGCTTCCACGGAGTTCCGTGAGGCGGCCCAGGTGCAGGCTGACGCGCTGGGGTTGACCGACGCCCGCTGCGTGTTCGTGGCGCACCCGATTCAGGATGCCACGGACGACGAGATGCGGGCCAAGGCGGATGCGGTGGTCGACGAGGTGATCGCGGCGCTTACCTAGCCGGGGAGGGCGCGATCGGATGAATGCGCCCTTCGAAGACGGTCGCAAGGACCGGAATGTCCGCCAGCTGAGCAGGCTCAACGGTCAGCGGGTCGGTCCCGAGCACGGTGAAGTCCGCCATCTTGCCTGCGCGGATGCTGCCGATCTCGTTTTCCCGGCCGAGAATCCTCGCCGCGCTTATCGTAATGGCGGCGAGAGCCTCTTCCGCACTCAGCCTCTCCTCCGCACACATCATCTCCCCTTCGCAGTTGATCCGGTTGACGGCAACCCAGGCGCTGTTCAACGGCTGTGCCGGCGCCATGGTGAAGTCCGAGTGCAGGGCCGTGCAGATGCCCGCGTCGACACAGGATTTCAGGCGGGCCATCTGGCTGGCGCGCTCGTAGCCGATGCCTTCCCGGGCGTAGATGTGGCTGAGCTCGTGCAGGTAGTACACATTGGCGGAGACATTCGCACCCAGGGCGGCGATTCGCTGAACCTGCTCCGGCGTTGAGAAGCCGAAGTGCTCGAAGGTCCAGCCGTGATTGAATCGGGGTCGCTCCCACTGCAGCTTCTCCAGGATATCCAGGCCGAGCTCGAGGCCCAGATCGCCGGTCACGTGGAGATGAATCCGGTATCCGGCGTTCCAGTAAACGCGCGCGGCGGCTTCCAGAGTCTCCGGCGTCATCATCCATTCGCCATGGTGACCGTCGATGTAGCCGGGCTCCCCGACCTGAGCGAGCTGCGAGAAGAAAGCGCCGTCGGCAAACAGTTTGATGCGCCTGGCGAAGCGGAGCCGTTCGGAGTTCGTCTCAGGCAGCGTGTCGGCAAACCGGAGGATCTTTTTCTGGCTGTCGAAGCGCCGCAGCAGGCTGAGCGCGGTGGGAATCATTTCGATCCGGAAGGGAACGGATTCTCTGTCGAGGACCTCCCGGGTAGTGCGCATCTCCATGTCGAAATCGAAGATGCCCACAGCCATGTCGCCGATGGTGGTGTGACCGCCCTGATGCACCACCGCCTGAAGACGTTCGAGTCCGTCCCGGTAGCGGTCGGGGTGCAGAAGGAAGGGATTCAGCCGGGCGATGGCGAAGCCCAGGCCGTTCTCGAAGAAGTGACCTTTCTCGAGATCGATCTGTGCGCGTCTGCCTGCCGACTCATGATCGATGCCGAGCCACTCGAGCGTACCGTCGTTCATATAGAGCTCGTGGAACGAGCGGTGCCAGACGACGATGGGTCGTTCGCGGCTTACCCCGTTGATCCGCTCCCGGGACATGGGTCCGTGCCAGAGCGGGTGGTAGCCCCAGACGATGAGCGGTTCGCCCGTCGGATGATCGCGGTGCAGTTCGTTCAGCCGGGCGTCGTACCCGGCGGGGTCCACGGTCGCCGGTACGTCGCCCCAGGGCAGCTGCCAGGGGAGGGCGGTGATGAACGACATGGGCAGAATGACCGCCGCCATGGTCGGGTGCAGGTGCGGATCGATGAACCCCGGTGTCAGGACGGCGTCCGCGAATCGTTCGTCGATCTCGTGGGGTTGGGTCGCGAGCCAGGGCGCCATGGATTCCAGGCTGCCCACTTCGACGATACGGCCATCACGAACGGCGACCGCCTCCGCTCTGGGCTGGCTCGGATTCATGGTGATCACGGAACGTGCCTTGAAGACGGTGAGCATGCTGGATGTGTTCTAATCTCCGGTTCTTCGGTGCCATTGTAGAGAGGTTGGGCCGTGTTGGGTTTTCGGTTGGAGGCAGGGTGAGCAGGCCCTACTACGGCTACTGGATCGTGGCGGCGGCGTTCGTCTCCCAGTTCGTCGCCATGGGTATTTTCAGCTATGTCCTTGGCCCTTTCATGATGCCCATGATCGAAGATCTGGGCTGGACGCGGGCGGAGTTCACCCTGTCCCGATCCCTCGGTCAGTTCGTGATGGGTGCCACCGGCTTTCTCATCGGCGCCTGGGTCGACCGCTTCGGACCGCGTCCGCTCATGCTCGTCGGCGCCACCATCATGGCCATCTCCCTTGCCCTGCACGCGCTGGTGGATGAAGTCTGGGAGTGGCTGGTGATCAATGGAGTGGTCGTCACGGTGGGGGGTGCGCTGCTCGGCAATCTGGTGGTGAACGTGACGCTGGCGAAGTGGTTCGTGGAACGCCGCGGGCAGGCGGTGGCCTGGGCGGCCATGGGGGTTTCCGCTGCCGGCGTGATCATCACGCCGGCCGTGACCCTGGCCATCGACGTGATCGGCTGGCGGGAGACCTGGGTGGTTCTCGGCATTGCCGCGGCACTCCTCGTCTATCCGGTGGCCTTCGTCATGCGGCGGACGCCGGAGGACCACGGCCTGAACCCGGACGGCAAAACCGATGATCAGGTAGCCAGCGGGCAGGCGGAGATGGCCCGCGCCGACTTCGACCGTTCCATGACCAGACAGCAGGCACTCAGAACCTGGGTGTTCTACTGTCTCGTGTTCTCCTTCGGCCTGTTCTCCATCAACATCGTGGTCATGCTCCTGCAGACGGTGCCCTATCTCACGGACTCCGGATTCTCGAGAGCCGAGGCCGCCTACGCCATCACCGTCGCCTCCATTCCGGCCATGCTTTCTAAACCCGTATGGGGCTATTTCATCGATCGGCTGCCGGCCAAACCGCTGGCAGCGCTGGGAGCCTCCGGCACCGGCCTTGCGCTCTTCGCCATTGTCGCCAGTGTGAACTCCGGCTCCCTCTTCTGGATCTATGCGGCCTACGTCCTGCTCGGTCTCGGATGGGGCGGCATGATCCCGCTTCAGGAGGTGATCTGGGGTGCCTATTTCGGACGTCGTTACCTGGGTGCTGTACGCAGTGCTGCGCTGCCGTTCGCGCTGCTGCTCGGCGCCGCGGCACCACTGCTGGTTTCCTGGTATCACGACCTGACCGGCACCTATACCGGTGCGCTGCTCGTGGTGGCCGGTCTGAATGTGCTGTCCGGGCTGTTCGTGCAG
Source organism: Gammaproteobacteria bacterium (assembly GCA_030425195.1). Taxonomy (GTDB): domain Bacteria; phylum Pseudomonadota; class Gammaproteobacteria; order Pseudomonadales; family Azotimanducaceae; genus SZUA-309. The sequence continues at coordinate 37,175 of JAUIAV010000026.1, forward strand.
CTGATCCCGCCGCCGGGGACACGCCGGGCCGAAGTTGCAACTGCCATCCCCGGAACGGATGATGAGCCAACGGCAGTCATCGAGGATGGGACTCTGCGTGGATAACTTCGAGAAAATCGGCTACCTGTGCCTCGCCGTGGTGGCGCTGTGCTACCTCGCTGCCATGCTGGTCGGCATGTTTGCCGCATTCCCGCTGGGTCTGATCGGGCTCGTGGCTCTGGTCGGTGTGGGCGCGCTGCTCATCAAGGTCATCAGGGAGCGGCGGGCCAACGCCGAGGACGACCACTACTCGAAAACGGTGGACCAATGATCATTACGACTCAGGACGAGCTCGCCGACTTCACGATCACCCGTACCCTCGGTCTGGTACGGGGCAATACCATCCGCGCCCGGCACCTGGGGAAGGACATCATTGCCGGCCTGAGAAGCGTGGTCGGCGGTGAGATCGGCGAATACACGAAGATGCTGGCGGAATCCCGCGAGCAGGCCCTCGACCGGATGATCGCGGACGCGAAGCGGCTGGATGCGGATGCCATCGTCTGCCTGCGTTTCACCACGTCGCCCGTAATGCAGGGGGCGGCGGAGCTGCTCGCCTATGGCACGGCGGTGAAACTGGAACCCAGATCCGGGGCGGGTGCGTGAGCCATCCCCGCCTGGACCTGGAACCTGCCGGTCCGGCGCTGGGCGCCTTCGTTCGCGGGATCGACCTCCATGAGCCGCTGACGGATGAGGTCGTCACTGACCTGCTTCAGGCGCATGCGGAATTCGGCGTTCTGTTCTTCCGTGATCAGCACCTCACACCGGAGCAGCACATCGGACTTGCCGAGCGTCTGGGAGTCATCAACGTGAACCGGTTCTTCGCTGCGGTGGCGGGGCATCCGCAGATCGCCGAGGTGCGCAAGGAACCCGCCCAGACGACGAACATCGGCGGCGGCTGGCATACGGATCACAGCTACGACCAGATTCCTGCGCTCGGCTCGCTGCTCTATGCCATCGAACTGCCGCCGGCCGGTGGGGATACGGTGTACGCCAGCATGTATGCCGCTTATGACGCGCTTTCGGAAGGCATGAAGCAGATGCTCGAGGGTCTGAATGCGGTACATTCATCCCGTCACGTGTTCGGCGCAGCCGCGAGCCGCCCCGGTGATCTCACCGGCCGGCTCGGCAACGCCGGAGCAGCGACCCAGGATGCGGTGCACCCGGTAGTGATCACGCATCCGCGCTCGGGGCGGCGCGCGCTCTACGTGAATCCCGGCTTCACGGTCGGGTTTGAAGGCTGGACGGCCGAGGAGAGTGAGCCCCTGCTCAGTTACCTGTATCAGCATGCCGTACGGCCGGAATTCACGTACCGGTTTCAATGGCTGCCGGGTTCGCTCGCGTTCTGGGATAACCGTTGCACGTGGCATTTTGCCGTGAACGACTACCAGGGCGAGCGGCGGCTGCTGCACCGGATCACGCTGGAAGGGGAAGCGCTGGTGGAACCCATGCCGGCGCTCAGGGAAGTCAGCCCCGGTGGATGAGAAACAGATCGTCGCCTATGCCGATCCCTGGTCTGTGACCGCGGGCGACACTCTGGATGTGATGGTCAGCTGCCACAGTGCCGGGCAGTATTCGGCTGAGCTGGTGGAGCTGATCTGCGGTGACAGCCGGCCCCACGGCACCGGGTTTGCGGAGCGGGAAGTGCCCGCGGCCTTCTCCGGCGTTCACACAGGCCGTTTCCAGGCGCTCAGGCCCGGCAGCTACGCGGTGCTGCCCGACCTGCCGAGTCTCGGCAAGGTGAGTCTCTGTCTGTATGTGTATCCGACCCTTCTAGCCCGGGACTGGCAGCCAGTAGCCTGCGGCGACGGTCTGATTCTCGAAATCAGAAACGGTCATCTCGGAGCCCGGCTCGACGATGGCTCGCTGCAGCTGTCCGCGAAGATGCATCTCAACCGCTGGCACCAGGTGCTGCTGACCTACGATGGCTCGAGCGGCCGGTTGAGCGTCGCTCAGCGTCAGTTTGCACTGGGAATCGCCGAGCGCACGACCGACTGGCACCAGGAGGCAGTGACGGTCAACGGTCGTCAGCTCGCGGCCTGCGACTGGCTGCTGGCGGCCGCGCTGGTGGACGGAGAACTGAAGCCCGGATACAACGGACGCCTCGAATCGCCGCGCCTGGTCGGCGACGAGCTGTCGACGGACGTGGCGGAGTCGCTGCTCGATTCCCAGGCCGTCACCCATCTCGCCCTGGTTGGCGCCTGGGATTTCGCCCAGGGAATCCATACCGAGCAGTTTCCGGACGTCTCTCCGTCGAGCCGGCACGGCTGGACCATGCAGATGCCGGCACGGGCGGTGAGAGGCGTGCGCTGGAACGGCAGTGTGCAGCGCTGGCTGGACGATCCTGCTCAGTACGGGGCCATTCACTTCCACGAGGACGATCTGGTGGACGCCGGATGGACGCCGGATTTCTCCTGGAACGTTCCCGGAGATCTGCCGTCGGGCGTCTATGCGGTCAAGCTGACCCTGGGCGGTTCCGTCGACTACGTGCCCTTTTTTGTCAGGCCGGCGGACAAGGCTGCCAGGAAAGCCGTGGCCTTCCTGGCATCGACGGCGACCTACCTCGCCTACGCGAATCAGCGGCTCAGTTTCGCCGGTGGAATCATGGGCGACAGCAGACCCAAGAACCCCGAGGACGCCTACCTGCTCAGGCATCCGGAGCTGGGTTATTCGCTGTACGAATATCACGCGGATGGTTCGGGCGTTCACTTCTCGTCCAGGCTCCGGCCGGTTCTGAACATGAAGCCGCGCACGACGACGTGGTCGTTCAATGCGGACACCAACATCACGAACTGGCTGCATGGCATCGAGCAGCCGTATGACGTGATCACCGATGAGGATCTGCACCGGGAAGGTGCCGAGCTGCTTGCGGGATACCAGGTGGTGATCACTGGCACCCATCCCGAGTATCACTCCACGCAGATGCTCGATGCGCTGGAGAGCTGGCTGGATTCCGGTGGCCGTCTGATGTACATGGGCGGAAACGGTTTCTACTGGCGTATTGCCTACTGTCCGGACAACCCGGCCATCATCGAGGTCCGCCGCGCGGAGGATGGCACCCGGGCCTGGATCGCGGAACCGGGCGAGTATTACCACCAGTTCACGGGAGAATACGGCGGCCTCTGGCGCCGTCTCGGCCGGCCGCCGAACCGGATGGTCGGCGTGGGCTTCGCCGCACAGGGCTTCGATGGCGGCACCTACTACCGGCTTCAGCCCGGCGCGCTCGACAGCCGGGTCGAGTTCATCATGCAGGGGGTGAAGGACGGCGAGGTGATCGGCGACTACGGCACTCAGGGTGGTGGCGCGGCGGGCGAGGAGATCGACCGGCTCGATGAATCCCTGGGGTCGCCGCCACACGCGATCTGCCTGGCTTCGAGCGAGAATCACCGCCCGGGCATGCTGCGGGTGACGGAAGAGATTCACATGTCGCAGACCGATCTGCAGGGCCCCATGGTTCGTGCTGACATGGTGTTTTTCGAGACGCCCGCGGGCGGTGCGGTCTTCAGCACCGGATCCATCTCCTACGCGGGCGCCCTGGCGCACGATGACTTCGACAACGATATCGCCCGGATCACCGGAAACGTTCTGAGGCGTTTTCTCGACGAAACACCGTTTCCCTATCCCGGCAGCTGATTCAGTCCAGGAGTTCCTGTCTATTTGCGAAGTGCTCGAGTGCCTCCGGGTTGGCCAGCGCTGTCGTGTTTTCGACGGTCCGGCCATGGATGACGTCCCGGACCGCCAGTTCGACGATCTTGCCGCTGACGGTCCTGGGAATCTCCGGCACCGTCAGAATCTTCGCCGGCACGTGGCGGGGAGAGGCGTTCCTCCGGATGCTTTCCCGGATCCGGTGCTCCACGTCTTCCGTCAGTGACTCACCCGGCTGCATGACCACGAACAGAATGACGCGCACGTCCTCATTCCATGTCTGACCGACGCAGATGGCCTCCTGGACCTCCTCGATCGTTTCCACCTGGCGGTAGATCTCGGCCGTCCCGATCCGGACACCGCCGGGATTGAGCACGGCGTCGCTGCGGCCGTGGATGATGAAACCGTCGTGCCGGGTCACCTCCGCGAAGTCGCCGTGGGTCCAGACGCCGGGAAACCGTTCAAAGTAGGCCGCCTGGAATTTCACGCCGTCCGGATCGTTCCAGAAACCGATGGGGCAGGAAGGAAAGCTCCGGGTGCAGACCAGTTCTCCCTTCTCGCCCCGCACCGGTTTGCCGTCGGCGTCGAAAACGTCGACGGCCATGCCGAGACCGGGTACCTGCATTTCTCCCGGATAGACAGGTGCGTTCGGATTACCCAGCACGAAGCAGGACACGATGTCCGTACCGCCGGAGATGGAAGCGAGATGGACGTCAGCCTTGATGCCCTCGTACACATAGGAGAAACCCTCGTGCAGCAGGGGTGATCCGGTGGACAGCAGTGTCCTCAGGGTGCCGAGTTCGTGGCTCACCGCAGGGCGGACGCCGAGCTTTGCAAGGGAGGACAGATATCGGGCGCTGGTTCCGAACACGCTGATGCCGAGCCTGGCGGCCATGGTGAAGAGCCGGTCGGGTTCGGGCCAGGTGGGTGCACCTTCGTAAAGAATGAGCCGCGATCCGGTGGCGAGCCCGGTGACCAGCCAGTTCCACATCATCCAGCCGCAGGTGGTGAAGTAGAAGAAGCGGTCGTTACGGCGGAGGTCCACGTGCAGACGGTGTTCTTTCAGGTGCTGGAGCAGGGTGCCGCCGACGCTGTGCACGATGCACTTGGGAACACCCGTGGTGCCGGAAGAGAAGAGGATACAGAGCGGATCCGAAAAACGGCACGCATGATAGGGAACCGGCCCGTCGTCTTCAGCGACGACGGCATCGAACCGGATGGCGTCTTCCGGCGTCCGGCCGATCCGGTCGACCCAGATCAGATGCGGGGGATCGGGCAGCCGTTGTGCGAGCTCTGTTACCTGACCGCTGATGATCTGCTCACGGCCGTTGTAGCTGTACCCGTCACAGACGATCAGCGCCCGGGGCGAAACCTGACCGAAGCGATCGAGGGCGCCATTGACGCCGAAGTCGGGAGAGCAGGACGTAAAGACGGCACCGAGGCGGCTTGCCGCAAGCAGGGTGACGATGGTTTCCGGTACGTTCGGCAGCCAGGCGGCCACCCGGTCTCCCGGACCCACGCCGATGCCGGCGAGGTGGCGGGCGAGGGCGGCACTCTGGCCCGCCAGATCTCCGTACGTGAGCGTGCGGCCCTCGAACTGAGGATCGTCCGTCTCCAGCACGGACACGAGGGCGATACGATCCGGCTCGTGGCGCAGCAGATTTTCCGCGAAATTGAGCCGGGCGTCGGGAAACCAGCGGGCACCCGGAAAACGCTCCGGATCGGCGACCGTGGACGCGCCGGGGTCTCCGATCACGTCCGTGAACGTCCAGACCAGACGCCAGAAGTGTTCCGGATCGGTGACGGACCAGCGATGCAGCGCCGCGTAGTCGTCGAGCGTGCGCCCGGTGAGATCGCGGGCTGCCCGGGTGAAGGCCGTAAGCTGCGTCCCCTCGATCCGTTCCGGTGTCGGTTGCCAGAGCGGCCCGGGTCCGGTCAACACACGGACGGCTTCAGAGCGAGGCGCAGATGTGCCCGCCGTCGACCACGACCACCGAGCCGTTCATGTACTTCGAAGCATCGGAGGCGAGCAGCAGGATGGGCCCGTCCAGATCGTCGAATTCGCCGTAGCGGCGCAGGGGAATGCCTTTCATGAATTCCGGTGACTGATCGCTCTCCAGCAGAATACGGCTCACGTCGGTGAGAATGTAGCCGGGTGCCAGCGCATTCACTCGCACGCCGTAGCGGGGCGCTTCGAGGGCGAGCACCTCCGTCATCCGGGTGAGACCGCCCTTGGAGACGGCGTAAGGAAACTGGCCCTTGATGGTGCGGGTGTCCGTGATCGATGAAACATTGATGATGTTGCCGCTGCCAAGCTCGTTGGCCACCACCCGCTCGGTGAATTTCTTGCTCATGAGCCAGGCGCTCTTGAGATTCGTATCGATCACCGAGTCCCAGTCGTCCTCGTCGATCATCATGAAGGTCTTCGCGCCGGCCTCGATACCGGCGTTGTTGATCAGCACGTTGACCGGTCCGAGGGCGGCTTCGGCAGCTTCGAAGAAGGCATCGATGCTGGCACTGCGGGTCACGTCGAGGCTGGCGCCGAACGCCCGTCCACCATCTGCGTTGATGTCGTCCACCCGGGCCTGGATCTTGTCGGTTCGTCTGGCGCCCAGGCTGACCCGGGCACCCGCCGCCGCCAGCACACCGGCGAAATGATGGCCGAAACCCGACGATGCGCCGGTGATCGCCACGTGTTTGCCCTCGAGATTGAATGGATCCACTAGATGCCCCTCAGATGGTCAGAGCGGGGCATCGTATCAGACCCGGGCGTGTCCCGCGTTTGCCTGTCGGGGAGATTCCGGCATCCGCGAATGGCGGATCTGCCGGTTTCGTCCGGAAGCCTTGGCGGCATACAGCGCGTCGTCGGCGGCCTTGAACAGAGCCGTCATCTCGTAGCCGACCCGGGTGTCCGCCACGCCGCAGCTGACCGACATCTCGATGATCTTGTCATCCCAGAACATGGGCCGGGAGGCGATCCGTTCGAGGATCCGGGTGCCGAGCGTCGCCGCTTCGGACTCGTCGAGCTCCGGGAGCAGAATGGCGAACTCTTCGCCGCCCAGTCGGCAGACGAGGTCTGACTTCCGGACGTTGTCATTCAGCTGATCGGTGATGAACTGCAGAGCCGCATCGCCCGTGGCATGGCCGTAGGTGTCGTTGAGCTGCTTGAAATAGTCAGCGTCGATGACCAGCAGGGACAGCACGCGGGTCTGTTCCCGGGCCTCTTCCAGCTTGACCTCCGCGGATTCGAAGAACGAACGCCGGTTGATCAGTCCAGTCAGCTCATCCGTATGCGCCAGCTCCTTCAGACGCGCATGGGCGCGGTTCAGCTGCAGGGCCATGCGGGAGGTGAAGTAGGTGATCGGCACTGCAACCAGCAGCGGCACGAAGAAGGCGGTCGTGAACGCGGTCGCCTTGCCGAAGGCGGCATCACCCAGGGCTGAGAAAACCAGCAGGAGGGTCAGCTCCGAGGCGATCACGGAGATGATGGCGACTGCGCCGATGAACAGCCACATATGTTTTTTTGTTCTGATACGGATCCGCATCTCGCACTGATCCCTGTGCATTGAGTGCTGCGGGGCGATCTTGCGGTATTCTCGGCGCAGGATTTGTGCGGCCGATCACAGCTTCGTCCGGGGCCCGGCGCACGCGACGCTGGAAAGGCGGGTATTGCGCGGATATGAGAACTGTCTTCTTCGATCTCGATGGCACACTGACCGATGCCAGGCCAGGGATCCTGCGTTCCATCCAGTATGCGCTGGAGCGTCTCGGACGGCCCATACCTCCTGAAGAGGACCTGCTGTGGTGCATCGGCCCGCCGCTGCGAGATTCGTTCGTGAAGCTGCTGGATGACGGGGCTGCTGCCGACCAGGCGGTGTCCCTGTACCGGGAACGCTTCGGTGAAGTCGGTCTGTACGAGAATGCGGTCTACCCCGGCGTGGAAACGCTGCTCTCGGAGCTGAACGATTCCGGGTGGACGGTGCATGTCGCCACGAGCAAAGCTCACGTCTATGCCCGGCGCATCGTCGAGCACTTCGGACTCGCCGCCCATTTCGGTCAGATCTTCGGTGCGGAGCTGTCCGGAGAGCGCAGCGACAAGGGCGATCTGCTCGAGCACGCGCTGGAAGTTTCCGGCGCTCTGCCCGCGTGGTCCATCATGATTGGTGACCGCTCCCATGACATGGTCGGGGCCGGTAAGAACGGTCTCACCGGGGTGGGCGTTCTTTACGGGTACGGGAGTCGGGAAGAACTCGTCCGGGCGGGTGCCCGGACGGTCGTTTCACGGGTTGATGAACTGAGGGGCGTTCTCGACTCTCTGCTCTAGGTCAGAGTCGGGAAGGGTGCCGTCAGGCGAGCATGCCGCCCAGCACACCGGCCATGGCGGCCAGCGATACGCTGCCGAGAATCCAGCGCATGGCACTGGATCGATCCCACCACCAGGCTTCCACCTGATTCAGTCCTTCGGGGAGTACGTGCATCTGTTGGGTCTGCATCGCCAGCTCCATTTCTCTCCTGAGTCTCTGAGACTCAAGATAGCGCGTGATTCCTGACAGAAATCACAGGAAAAAGGGAAGATTCTGTAGAGAAACAGGACGATCACAGGGGCGATAAAGTCATTTAAGTTGTCTTTATCAGGTGGTGTCGGTCGGAGGCTGCGTGGCCCTCGCATCGATCCACTCGTGGACACGGCGCTCCAGAATGTGGAGCGGCACAGCACCTCCGGTGAGGATGGTGTCGTGGAAGTCGCGGATGTCGAACTGCTCACCCAGCGCCGCCCGGGCCGTCTCCCGGAGCTTGAGGATCTTCAGCATGCCGATCTTGTAGGCGGTGGCCTGCCCCGGCCAGACGAAATAGCGCTGCACCTCGGCCCGGATGGCCCCTTCGGCGATGGCGGAATTGTCCTGGAAGTAGGCGACCGCGCCTTCCTCCGTCCAGCCCTTCGCGTGGATGCCCGTGTCCACCACCAGCCGAATCGCCCGCCAGATCTCCGTGGACAGGCGCCCGAAGTCCGAATAGGGGTCCTGATAGGCGCCCATTTCCTTCGCCAGGCGTTCCGCATAGAGCCCCCAGCCTTCGGAGAAGGCGGTGAATCCCAGCTGAGTGCGGAACTTCGGCACTGCGGTGGACTCCTGGGCGATTGAAATCTGCATGTGATGGCCGGGATTTCCCTCGTGATAGGCGACCGCCTCCATCAGATGCCTGGGCATCGACGTCATGTCCGAAAGATGGGCGTAGTAGATACCCGGCCTCGAACCGTCCGGAGACCCGAGCAGATAGTGCTGGGGGGCGCCGTCCTGTTCGCGGAACGCCTCGACCCGACGGACCACCAGGTCGGCTTTGGGCAGGACGCCGAAGTACTCCGGCAGCCGGGCGTCGATGAACGCGAGGTAGCGCTCCGAGTCCCGGATGTAGCCCTTCCGGCCCTCGTCCGTGTTCGGATACTGAAACCGGGAATCGGTCTTCAGGTACTCGAAGAAGGCATTGAGATCGCCCTCGAATCCGACCTGCTCCCGGATCACTTCCATCTCCGCCTGGATCCGGGCCACCTCGGCCAGCCCGATCTCGTGGATCTCCTCCGCGGTCAGATCCGTGGTGGTCGCTGCCTGCAGACGATACTGATAGTAATCGGCACCCCCGGGATTGGCATGCACACCCCGGGGTTCGGGACTGGCATTGTCCATGTCGGTGTTGAGCCAGTCGATGAGAGAACGGTATGCGGGCGCGAACTCCGTCCTGAGCGCCGAGGCCGTCTGCGCCCGCAGACGATCTGCCGCGACGGCGTCGATAGCGCCGGATGCGGTGAGCGCGTCGATCTTTCCGTTTGCATCGGTCCAGAGTGGCGACCCCGGACCCACCTGTGTGAAGGGTGCGCCGGTGGTCAGTTTCGTGGCTTCCTCGATAGCGCCTTCGTAAGCGAACCTGGGGGGGCGGATGCCGGCCGCGGCGTTGTGCTGTGCCCGTGTCAGGAGGTCCGAGACGGCCTGGGAAATGCCGCCGATCCGGCTGACGTAGGCCTCCATGTCCGCTTCGCTGTCGACCTTGTGGAACCGGATCAGAAACTGGGCAACCGTGGACTGCGGACCCAGCATCTGCGTGAAGATGTAGTTGCCCCGACGGAAGTTTCTGGCGTTGCGGGCCTGTTCGGCCTGATACAGCCACAGGTCCCAGGACGTTCTGGCCTCAGGGTTCAGGGCATCGTAGTTGAAGGTTGCCTGCATCTCGGCGGCGCTGGCCTCGAGCCATGCGAGCTGGCGATCCGCTTCGGCTTCCGTGAGATCGTCGTATTCATCGTAGCGATCCTTCCGGCCGAGCCGGGTCATCCAGGCCGGACTCATCTGCAGCCGCTCCTCGAACTTCTCATCGAGCCAGACGTTCAGAGCCTCACTTTCGGTCGCGGACTGAGCAGGCGGGGCCGTGACCTCCGATCCGGCCCGTTCCTGGCATCCGCCGAGGGCAAGCATCATGAACAGGCAGATCGTGGGCACAGAACGGTACATGGGCGTCTCTCTTCGTCCGGGTGAGCGTATGATCGCGATTGAGCCACAGGGTACACAGATGTATCTGCCAGAACACTTTGCCGAACACCGGCTGGACAGCCAGCTGCGTTTCATCCACGGGGCGCCGCTCGGGACGCTCGTGGTCAGTACCGAATCGGGACTGGAGGCCAATCACATCCCGTTCGCCCACCGTAACGGGGTCGGAGAATATGGCGCGCTCTGCGCGCACCTCCCGCGGGCAAACCCTCTGACGACTCTGCTGCAGGATGGAACACCGGCGCTCGTGATCTTCCACGGTCCGCAGGGCTATGTCTCCCCGGCCTGGTACGCGACCAAGGCAGAACACGGCCGGGTGGTGCCGACCTGGAACTACGCCGTGGTGCATGCGCACGGCCGGGCCCGGCTGATCGAGGATGCGGGCTGGGTGCGTGCGCAGCTCGATGAGCTGACCGGCCAGATGGAGGCCTGCCGCTCCCCGCGCTGGTCAGTGTCCGATGCGCCCGCCGTCTTCACGGAAAAGCTGATCGGATCGCTGGTCGGGCTGGAGGTCCGCATCGACCGGCTGGAGGGGAAGGTCAAGGCCAGTCAGAATCAGCCGGCTGCCAATCGTCGCTCGATCCTGGCCGCGCTGAAGACGGAACAGCCGGATACGGCGTTCTCCACGTTCATGCACTCGGTGATCGACGGAGACGACGGGTGAGCTGGATCATGCGCCGGCGTGGCCCATCAACAGCTCACCGGCTTCCCGGATGCTGGCGAGCGCCTCCCGGCGCATGTGAGCTTCGCGCGCCGGTTCCAGCCGCCACAAGCCCATGTACTTCTGTGCTGCGGCAGCCACGTACACCTGCCACAGCGCCAGGCGCAGCGGATCCACCTCGTTGAATTTCGCGTAAGCCTCGGTGAACCACTGCATGGCCGGCGGGCCGTAGCGGTAGCGCAACTCCACGCGGGCGACGGCCACATCCGACAGAGGATCACCCAGCGCCGCATCCTCCCAGTCGAGAACGGCGACGATGGCGTCGTCACGCCAGAGCAGATTTTCCGGCCAGTAGTCGCCGTGGAGAAGGGACGGCGGGCCGTTGTACCGGGTGCCGGAGAGCGTCTGCAGGTGCGCGCGCAGCGCGGTCCATTCTGCCTCCTCCGGCAGAAAGTCGAACAGTTCCGGCAGAGGGTCGAGCCGCTCCGGCAGATCGGGCAGGCCCTTCGTGTTCGTCGCGTGAATGCCCGCGAGCTCTTCCGCCATCAGCGAGATTCGGGCAGCGAGCTGGGCTTCGGGGACCTGACTGCTGCCGTCGACGAACGCGATGACCAGCCAGGGATCCGGCAGCAGACCGTCGCCCGCATCCACCAGCAGCGGCGCCGGCACCTTGAGCCCTTTTTCATGCAGGGCCGCCAGCACGCGGTACTCGAGTTCCGCCGGGTGACCGGAATGGTGTTCGCCGTGCATGCGGCACACCACGCTCGTGGTGCTGCCGTCTGCAAGCTCGAGATCCAGTCGAAAGACGTCGGCGGAGACGCCACCTGTCAGGCGCTCGGAGTGCAGGAGGATGGCCTCCGGGTACAATCGGGCGCAGAGATCACTGAATCGTGGTTCACTCATGGCGGCGGACCGTCTATCCACGGGCCGCGCATCATCTCCATCGCAGAGAATCGAGTCAACGCAGCCATGTCCACGGAGATACATCGACTGCATCTCGCGCGCGTCAATCTGGAGGGCCGCTTCAATCCGCCGACATTCGAGCCGGTCCGGACACCGCTGAGAGAGGCACTGTCGAGACGGAGGCACGGGTTTTCGTGCAGGCGAAAGAGCTGGCGGTGGCGCGCACCACGCGGTACACGGTTCGGGAATGGTTCGACTGTGCCGGTGTGCAGATCCACCCGGTGTCCGGAGACCTCGAGATCGCAGAGGGTGTCTCTCTGATCGCGACACTCGGCCATACACCGGGACATCAGTCATTGGTGGTAAAAAACCGACCGTGGAACGGCAGTCATTGCCGCCCAGGCGGCGTTCACGGCGGATGAGTTTCAGCGTGGAGGCGACCCTCATATCCAGGCCCACGCTGACTTGCAGGACGTCTACCGGCAGTCGATCCGGCTGGGGGCCTTCACGTTCCCGTCAATAGACCGGGAGCGGTCCGTTCTGATAGCGTCATCGCATCAGGGAGGACTCATTCGATGAAAGGCACCGTTGTTTTCACATGGATCGTATTCGCCTCCGCGGCTATGAGCGCCCAGGCCAGGCTTCCCGGAGAACTCAGGGATCTCGAGGACATGCGCGCCGGCAGCGGTGAACGCGAACTCGAGGATCTCGGCTATCGTCACAGGAACACGGTGAGAGCCGGCGGCAACACTATTGACTACTGGTGGAGTTCCCGGGAAGACCTCTGTGTCGCCGTGACGACTAAGGACGGCCACTTTGCCTCCCTCATCGAGCAGCCGGAAGTCATGTGCGACGGAGATCGCTCCTCCAGTCGTGACGACTACGACCGGCACGGTGGCAGTAGAAACCGCTACCGGGAGGTCAAAGAGAACGACATGGGACTTCGGAAGCATCCTGATCGGGATTCGAGTTACGTCGTACGAGGTTTGCGCAGGGGTGATCGTGTGCGAGTGATCGAATGCGAGAAGCACCACGGGCATGACTGGTGTCGTGTCGAGTTCGATGGCGAAATCGGATGGATCGGTGAGCCTCAACTACGACAGGCTGACCATGAAGATCGCCGGCATGAGGATTGGGAGATTGGCGAGGACGGTACGGGTCTTCGCAGGCATCCGGATCGGGACTCCAGCTACGTCGTGCGGGGTCTTCGCAAGGGTGACCGCGTGCGGATGATCGAGTGCGAGGAACACCACGATACTCAGTGGTGCCGTGTCGAGTACCGCGACGAAGTGGGTTGGGTCGGAAAGCGACGTCTGCGACGGCGTTGAGTACGAGGCCCGGGGCCTGCGGCTCACTTTGTGAGTCGCGTCGGTGCGACTAGAAAGCACTGAAAAAACACAAAAAATGTTGGTCGGAGTGAGAGGATTTGAACCATCACGCTGCACCCGGCAGCAACCGACTGAAACCCGAGTACCTATGGAAATCAATAGGTTACGTATAAGTGCGTTGCATTGAGTTTCTGCACGTTGCTGATACGGGTACAGATTCCGGGTACAAACTTATCCTGAGAAGGCCCTTTCTAGCTCGTCAGAGTCGTCCTCTTTTGGCATAAATTCGGCGTAGTGGTCTAGCACCGTTTTCATGTCGTCTCCTATCTGATCAGCTACCAACTGAAGTCTGACGCCCTCATTCAACGCGATTGACACATAGGTGTTGCGCCAAGGGTAAGGCATGGGCCGGTCCCCAGTTCTATCCATGGGCCGTTCGATTCCTGTCTGCGTGTGGGCCAGTTGAAACTGCTCCATTAAGCGGTTCTGCGTGGTGAACGGCGATCCTTTTTCCCCTGTGAATAGCCACTCCCGGAATTGCCATGGGGCAATGACGTCGGACCAGACCTTTTTTGGTACATAAACCTCCCTCTCGCGGTGAGTCTTGGTACGAGGTTCTATCTGCCCGTTCGTGCGAACTTGAGCAATCTGAATCTTCGATTTTTTAAGGTGGTGACGCTGAATCGCAAGAAGTTCTTCCGTGCGAAGGCCCGTAAAAAAAGCAAGCGTGAAATAACGCCATGCGGTTTCTTCGATTGATCCCGACTTCACAACGTTGGACTTCAACTGAGCCAGCAACTTATCGCGCTCTGCTGGCGTGTACGGTTGCTTAGCGCGTCGCTGCTCCCTTCTGAAGCTCCAATTGTCTGTAGGAAGCGTTCCCTGCAATCCTGCGAGGTTGTCGTTTCGTGCAGCCTCAAATGCATGACGAAGCACAGACAGCGCAGTACGTTTGGATTTGGCCGTATAGTCAAACTCCTTTAGCCGCATCTCTAGTTCGCTGCGTAGGATCGACGTGATGTCTCGATCATCGAATATTTGCCAGATTCTCGCGTAGGTGTTTTCGTAGAGTTTGAGGGTTGTCTCCTCAACTTCCCGCGTATCTAGCACGTGCTGCATGTAGTGACCCAGCGTGCGAGGTTGGGTCGGCGCACATTCGCCACGCAGTTCGGCTTTGATGACTTCCCAAGGGGTTCCGGCGCGCAATCGCGCTTCAGACTCCCTTACTTCTTTTTCCGCTGCTTTGAGATTCGCTTGCGTTGGTTTCGAAGAGATTGTTGTTGAGTATTCCCGCCCACAATAGAGGCGGACGGCGATTTTCTTCCCGTGTGGCCTGACTGACGCCATAGATCGATTTCCTCCCGATAGTAGATGATTCCGCCGCCCGGGTCCTTGCCGTAGTGGATGCCTTCATCCCAACATCGGTGGCGGCGCATTTTTAATGCTGAGTCCGTGTAACCCCAGTACATCATTGCCTGCTCCTTGGACAGTGCAGGCGGAAGCATGCATGACTGGCGGATCGCGATATCTGCCGGTCCTTCTCTAGCATCAGACGCCGACAGCAAGCTCGTGGAGTTCCCTCCTCCTTGATCTTCTAAGTCTTCATCGTTCCTACCCATTATTATTCTCCTTTTCGGTAGAAGCCGGCTTGAGCCGGTGTGTTAATGGGTATTGAGGGTCTCTTGAGTGGCGTGATCCGATTTTCTAATTTTCGGGTTTCTGGAAAAAAGACACGCCCAATCCGAACTGCCATCCTGATGGTGTTAAATGTCACCGAATCGGCAAAAATTCAGGGCTAGAACACCTAAGAAGCAAGGACCATCCATTGTCTCAGACGCTGACCCTCCAACAGCTTGAATCGTACCTATGGGAAGCCGCTGACATTCTCAGGGGCAACATGGATGCCAGTGAGTTCAAGGATTACATTTTCGGGATGCTGTTCCTAAAACGCCTGTCAGACGCGTTCGAGGAGGCTCAGGAACAGGTTGTCGAGCACTATGTGTCTGCGGGCAAATCGCAAGCTCAGGCTGAAGCTCTGGCCGCTGATGAAGATGAATATACCGAGACGTTCTTCGTGCCCGAACGTGCGCGGTGGAGTTCGCTTAAGGACCTGAAGCACGATATTGGCGCCGAACTGAATAAGGCCACTGAAGCCATTGAGGAATACAACGCTTCGCTGGAAGGCGTATTGGTTTCCATCGACTTCAACATCAAGAACCGCCTGTCCGATAGAAAGCTTCAGGACCTGCTGTCCCACTTTTCCCGGCATCGGCTACGTAACGAGGATTTCGAGCGGTCTGATCTCCTTGGCGCCGCATATGAATATGTGATCAAGCAGTTCGCTGACTCCGCCGGTAAGAAGGGAGGGGAGTTTTATACACCCAGCGAAGTGGTGAAGCTGCTGGTGGCCCTGCTGAAGCCGCACGCCGGCATGAAGGTGTACGACCCTACAGTGGGCTCTGGCGGCATGCTGATACAGACCCGACACTACCTAGCCAGCCATGGCGAAAATCCCCGTAACCTGTCCCTGTACGGACAGGAGATGAATCTGGGTACATGGGCCATCTGCAAGATGAACATGTTCCTGCATGGCGTCATGAATGCGGATATACGCCGTGGAGATACCCTACGAGAACCTCAGCATGTGGAGAACGGCATGCTGATGACCTTTGACCGGGTGATTGCCAATCCCCCGTTTAGCCTCAAGAAGTGGGGCAAGGAAGAAGCTGATGCCGATCCTTACGGTCGTTTTCCGTTTGGTACGCCGCCCAAGGATGCCGGTGATCTAGCCTTTGTGCAGCACATGATTGCTTCCCTGAATGCAGAGGGAGTCATGGGCGTGGTGATGCCCCACGGTGTGCTGTTCCGTGGCTCTAGCGAAAAGGAAATTCGGCGTCAGATTCTTGAAGCTGATCTGCTGGAAGCGGTGATTGGACTTCCACCTCAGCTTTTTTACGGGACGGGTATTCCGGCTTGCCTGTTGATCATCAACAAGAACAAGCCTGCTGAGCGTCGGGGCAAGGTTTTGTTCGTAAACGGGGAGTTGGAGTTTCAGGAAGGTAAAAATCAAAACCGGCTCAGAAAGCAGGATATAGATCACATCGTTGCCACGTTCGATGCCTATGCCGATGAGAAGCGGTATGCCAAGGTCGTTTCGCTCAATGAGATACGAGAGAACGACTACAACCTGAATATCCGCAGATACGCAGATACCTCACCGCCGCCCGAAATATTCGATGTTAGAGCCATCTTGTATGGCGGCATTCCAGCGCGCGAAGTCGAGGATGAGTATATACGCGAAGATATTCTGAATGGGTTTGATGTCAGCGCGGTGTTTGAAGAGCAGAACACCGATTACTACAGATTCAGAGAGGCCATTCAAAGCAAGGATGCCATCCGTGAGTTCGCCCGCACTGATGATATCAAGGTGATATCACAGCTAGAACGATGGTGGGACAAGTACCACGTTTCTCTACGTGAACTGGATGCTCAGGTAGTTGAAGCTGAGGCGATGATGAAGGGGTACCTGAAGGAACTTGGGTATGATTAAAACCGTACCCCATGGATGGGCAAGTACTGCCTTTGGTGAGGTTGTGCAAAGAATCGAGGGCGGTGGTACACCTTCACGCACAGTCGAAGATTATTGGAACGGAGAAATCCCTTGGGCAACGGTCAAGGACCTAATTGATACGAAGCTGCACAGTACGCAGGAGACCATCACGGAACTGGGCCTGCGAGAGAGTTCCAGTAGGCTGATCCCTAAGAACACCGTCATTCTTGCGACACGAATGGCTGTTGGAAAGGCGGTTGTTTTCGACACCGATGTTGCTATCAATCAAGACTTGAAGGCGGTTTTCCCCACCAAATCAGTGGACTGGAAGTTTCTGCTCCAATGGTACCTTTCAAAATCTACTCTAATTGAGGCGATGGGCACGGGTTCCACGGTTAAGGGTATCCGGTTGGAAGAGTTGAAGTCGCTACCACTTGATTTACCACCTCTCCCCGAACAGCAAAAAATCGCCGCTATCCTCACCTCGGTTGATGATGTCATCGAAGGGATTGCGGTTCAGATCAGCAAGCTGAAAGACTTGAAAAAAGGCATGATGCAGGAGTTGCTGACCAACGGGATTGGTCACACAGAATTCAAGGAAAGCCCTTTGGGAAGGATTCCGAAGGGTTGGGAGATTAAGGAACTGGATGAAGTGTGTTCGGCGGTAGGTGTTGGAATCGCATCATCAACAACTCATGCGTATGCTAAGGAAGGAGTTCCTATCCTTAGAAATCAGAACATCCGTGAAGGTGAGATAGATAACTCGGATTTGCTATTCATCACAGAAAGGTTTGCTGCTGAAAACAAATCGAAGGCGATAAAAACAGGCGATGTGATTACGATCCGGACCGGATACCCCGGGGTGTCGGCGGTTGTTCCTGAACGGTTTCACGATTGCCACACCTTTACAACTTTGATCTCGCGCCCAAATTCTCAGGTGATAGATGCGAACTTTCTTGCGACATGGATTAACTCCGACTACGGAAAGACGTTTGTACTGGGAGGACAAGCGGGAGGAGCCCAGCAGAACCTGAACGTTTCAATCTTTAAGCGTCTGCCTGTAGTTCTTCCTCCGCTGGAGGAACAGCAAGCAATCCATAGAGCAATCAGTTCCACGTATCGTCTGATTTCGGATGTTCAAGAAAAATTGAGCACAAGCCGAAACCTCAAGAAAGCCCTCATGCAAGAACTCCTAACAGGCAAGGTTAGGGTTAAGGTGAGTTGATTTATGCTTCAGCCGGACGAATACCACAAAGTCGAACTGCCGGCCCTAGATCAACTTCAGGCGCTGGGTTGGACCTACGTACCCGGCGCTGATCTCTCCCCTGAATCATGCAGTGAACGGCAGTACTACCGTCATGTGGTGCTGCTGGAACGACTGTCCACCGCGATTAAAAGAATCAACCCATGGATTAGTGACGAGAACTTGCGCGGGGTGGTGCGTGATGTTCGATTTCTGGGTGTGGAACACCCCACGCTGATCGAAGCCAATCGTCAGATATGGGAAATGCTGGTGAGCTACGTCAGTGTACAGCAGGACCTTGGTTCGGGGCGTCGAGGTCAGACCGTCAAGATTATCGACTTCGACAGGACCGACAACAACGAATTTCTCTGCGCAAATCAGTATAGGGTTGAAGGCCCTACCCAGAACATCATCCCCGATGTCGTGCTGTTCGTGAACGGTCTGCCGCTAGGCGTGATTGAATGCAAATCCCCGTACATCACCAACCCTATGGAAGCGGGTATCAATCAGTTGCTGCGGTATAGCAACCAACGCAATCCCCACGATGATGAAGGGGCTGAGCGACTGTTCTGGTACAACCAAGTAATGGTCAGCACCCACCGCGATCATGCTCGTATAGGGACGATTAGCTCACGCCATGAGCACTACTTGGAATGGAAGGACCCATACCCGCAAAGCCTAGAATCTTTGGCGGCACAGACGTTTGTCGTGACCGATGGCAGCGAGATAATCGGCGACATGGTGGAAGATCAGACATCCACCTACGGCACCTTGAGTTCACAACAGGTACTGATTGCCGGTGTATTTGAGCCTAAGAACTTCCTCGATCTTATTCAGAACTTCGTCGTTTATGAAACCGTTGACGGCCGCATGATCAAGAAGATGGCCCGGTATCAGCAGTTTAGGGCCGTACACAAAACCATTGAGCGCCTAAAGACGGGTACGACGAAGAAAGACAAGGGTGGGGTGATCTGGCATACGCAGGGATCGGGTAAGTCTCTGACGATGGTTTTTCTGGCGCTGAAGCTGCGCCGGGATGACGACTTGAAGGACCACAAACTGGTGTTCGTTACGGATCGTACTCAGCTTGATAGGCAGCTTACGGAAACATTCAGAGGAGCACAGGGCGAAACTGTACACCATGCCGGCTCCGTAGCTCAGTTAAAGGAATTTCTGCGCTCAGATTCCTCCGATCTCGTGACCGCCATGATGCAGAAATTTCAGGAAGGCGAAGATGATTTCGAGTTCGAAGCCATAAATGAGTCAGACCGGATCATTGTACTCACGGACGAAGCTCACCGAACCCAGTACGGCACGTTAGGTGTAGCTCTGAATACCGCATTGCCCAACGCGCCAAAAATAGCCTTCACGGGTACACCGTTGATTAGAACACAACGGACCGCCAACGAGTTTGGTTCCTATATCGATCAATACACCATCGAGCAGGCTGTGGCGGATGGCGCCACCGTGCAGATTCTGTATGAAGGCCGAGAGGCACAAACGAAGGTCACCGGGGATTCATTGGATACCCTGTTCGACGAGTATTTCGGGGATAGGCCTGATGAAGAACAGAAGGCCATCAAGCAGAAGTACGGTACGGAACTGGCTGTATTGGAAGCTCCGCAACGTATTCGGTGGATATGCATCGATCTCCTGAAGCACTACCAAGAACACATCGCCCCGAACGGCTTCAAAGCCATGATCGTCACCTCATCCAGAAGGGCAGCGGTGCTCTATAAGCAGACGCTGGATGGTCTAGGTGCGCCGCCATCCGCCTGCATCATTTCAGGCAGCCACAACGATGAGGCGTTCTATACGCCCTACACCGACGCGCACCAGCACAAACAGCAAATCGAGCAGTTCAAGCAGCCGGTAGTCGACCACCCATTGAGCATTATCGTGGTGAAGGACATGCTGCTGACCGGGTTTGATGCCCCCATCTGCCAAGTCATGTACTTGGATCGGAAGCTACGGGAGCACACTCTGTTGCAGGCCATAGCTCGTGTGAATCGTACCTATGAGGGTAAGTCACGTGGCTTCATCGTGGACTATTACGGTCTTTCTGACTATCTCGCCGAAGCTCTTGATATGTTCACCACGGAAGATGTAGCCGGTGCTCTGAGAGACCTGAAGGACGAGATACCGAAGCTACAGGCCGCGCATACACGGGCGATGCGGCATTTTGCCAACGTCAATCACGACGACATCGATGCCTGTGTGCTGGCGCTGGAAGATGATGAAGTCCGGCAGCAGTTCGAGATTGACTTTAAGCTGTTCTGCAAGCAAATGGACATCATCATGCCGGACCCTGTGGTTCAGCCTTATCTGGCTGAGCTGAAGTTTCTGGGTAAGGTGAATCAGGGGGCTAGAAATCTGTACCGGGACAATCAGCTTCAGTTGGTCGGTGTTGGGGAGAAGGTCCGGCAACTGATCGATGAGCATATACGCGCCACTGGCGTTGATCCCAAGATTCCCCCGGTTGATCTGCTCGCTGCGGATTTCAAGAAGCGGCTTCAGGAGCACAAATCAGATCGGGCCAAAGCCTCTGAGATCGAGCACGCCATCAAGCACCACATCGATGTTCGCATTGAAGACGATCCCGAGTACTACAGTTCGCTGAGCGAGAAGCTCAACGCCATCATTGAACGGCAAGGCGAACATTGGGATGAGTTGGTCCAGCTACTGCTGCAATTCAGGGATAACATCGAAGCGGAACGGCAACAGCAGGCAGATGATCTGGGTTTGACCGATGTGGAGTATGCGTTCCACAACATCCTCATGGCGGAGATATCGAAGTATTCCGGTGAGGAGACGCTGGATGAGGTCACCCATGATGAGGTCATTCAGGTGACCAAAGACTTGGTAGATATGCTAGATGAGGCCACACAGATAGTGGGGTTCTTCAGCAAGCAGGATGAGATTGCCGGCATGAAACGCAAGATCAAGCGCCGCATCGTTGCATCCAGCTTTGATGACGAAGAACTGCGGGCCGTGATCATGGATCGGTTCATGGAACTGGCCAAGGTGAGACTCGGCTGATGAACGCCATCGAGGAAGTGGTTCTCGGCAAAGGCTTTAGCGCCAAAGTCATTCGAACCAATCGGATCAAGACGGCCACGGTGAAGGTTGTGGAAGGCGAGGTATCCGTTGTCGTTCCTAAGATGCTCTCCTGTGCGTCCGTGCAGACCCTGATTGGAAAAAAGACAGGCTGGATCAACGAAAAGCTACTACTGCAAAAGCGCCAACTTCCGAACAAACCTAAGGAGTACGTTAGCGGGGAGTGTTTCCAGTACTTGGGGAAGAACTATCGCCTGAAGGTTTTGAAAGGCCCTGAGCAGCCCGTGAAGCTGATCGGCGGGAAGCTTCTAGTGCAGGTGCCAGAAGGCTCTAAAAGTTCCCCTAACGCGATCAGAGGCGCTCTAGAGCGATGGTACATCAGCAGGGCTTGGGTAAAGCTGGACGAAAAAGCCCGACGCTACTCCAAACTGCTGCGCGTTTCCCCTAATTCAGTGGATGTCAAAGGGTTCAAGGCTCAATGGGGAAGCTGCACCCTTCGAGGTGATATCCGCTACAACTGGAAGATCGTCATTGCCCCAAATCGTATTGTGGATTACGTCGTAGCTCATGAGCTTTGCCATCTGCTGCACCACGATCACGGCCCGCAGTTCTGGAAGGCGTTGGGCCGGGAAATCCCGGACTACAAGGAGTGTCGGGATTGGTTGAAGGTGAATGGGCGACATCTAGCGGTTTAGTCTGCGATAGCGATGGCTGGGAGCCGCCCGGCAGGCATTGTCCGATTCTAGGGCTCCCTCGCGCCGTTCCCTTTCATACTCCTCGTAGGCAGCGTTGGCTTCGTCACGATCTTGGTAGTAGTGATCGTACGGCGCCTGTTCCAGTTGCTTCTTCATCTGGCGTAGCCGGTCACGTATGTACACACGCTTTCCCGACTTGTGAGTGACGATGCAGGGGCCCAGTTCTTCAGTGTCTTTCTGTTTCATGATTTCGCTCCGTTTGTGATCGGCGCCGGTGAAAATCGTCGACGCTCTTAAGGGTATTTAGGCTGGGTAGACGGTGGTGAGCAGATTTGGGGCTTTGTCTTTTTTTCAGGGGTACACCAAGCTTTGCATGCACACACTGTGTGGCTCGTGCACGCGGCTGGTCTGGTAGCTTGCCACAGCCTTCTCGAAGAATTCTGAAATCCCAAACTTGTTTTTTAGATCGACGTCGTCTTTTCGAGTTGGATTCCGTCTATGGGGCTAAATACCTTCGTATCAATCGGAGAATTCCTATGAAAGACAATACTGATTTGCCCACCGACCAATGCCTAGAGGATGAAAACGTCTATCGTGCTGACGCCTCTCCCTTCACGTTGTTCTTCGAGGGCGGGTTCCTGTACCTCTATCCGAAACCGTCGACGGCTAGGTGTGATATCTGCCGCCGCCATGTATCGGCGCTACAGCAGTTTGGCCACGAACTTCTTTCCATCCATGGTGGTCGGCTACAGATCAACTACCGTGAAGCTGACATCTGGGAGTACCGCAATACGTGGGAATGCCGGGAGTGCTCACAGCGGGAAGGCCCACTGTGGGAAGTCGAGGAGGAGTATCGTATCGGTCGAGGGCTGACAGTACAGGAAAGGACAGCTTTACGCAGAGACAAGGAGCGTGAACTGGAGGCGTTTTTCGTGGCTAGTATGGAAAACGAAGGCGAATACTCATTCGTTGATGCTTGAAGATTGACTGGTGAGCCCCTTCTGCGTGAGCAGGAGGTACGCGCTTGCGATCTGGTTTGAAACCACGTCTGGCGTACACATACCTACCGCAGCTTCAAGAGGGCACCAGCAATAACGGTCATGTTCGAAATCTAGGATGATGTCGTAGTCTTCTTCAGCTTCGGCGAGAAACACTATGCATTCAGCGTCGCCTGCCTCCGTTGGCGTCAACGTGAGGCAGAGACCGGTCTCCTCTCGAAGCTCGCGGGCAGCGCAGACTTCGATGGATTCGCCGGGTAGTCTTCCTCCCGCTGGCGGGGTCCATGCCCAGTCTCCCGCATAGTCCGGTCCGCTGTGAGCCCGGTGTAGCAGTAGAAACTCGATCTCCGTACCCTGTCTGCGATGAACGATGACGCATACGGCATACGGAGGTTCCGAACTGATAGGTTGGCCGTCCCACGTCTTCACTCGTTCACCTGAAAAGTCGTTTGTCCGGTCGGCTTAACCGGCGCTCGATAGTTCCTGACGTGTCTGTGGTCTACGCATCGACCCGCATGTCGTATGCATACTCCCTTTCAGTCACCACCCTAAAGCCTAACCTTTCATACAGATGTCTCGCGGGGTTGACCTTCAGAACGCTGAGGGAAACGGGAGTGCACTCCCTCCTCGCGTCGTTCAACAACCTTTCAACCATAGCACCGCCAATGCCGCGATTTTGGAATGTGGGAAGAACCTGAATCTGGACGAGCTTCCATTGGTCGGGCTTTTTTACGATCTTGAGCATACCAACTGGCTCGCCGTCGATCTCCAGCACCCGAATACTGTCAAAATCCTGAAGGACTCGCTTACGTTGATGCTCTACAGATAGCTTCTGTCCCGAGGCTTTGATGTGCTCGGACATGGTCCGCAGCCTCAAACGCACCAACCATTCAAGGTCGCTAGAAGATACGCGACGATAGGACCAATTACACGGGTCATCGCCCACTTTTAGCTCGGATCACGTGGTAGAGGGCGTTTGATCGTACCCTTGTTGGCGGTCACCTCGACAAGCATATTCGTGATCCTGATGCACTTCTTGCATACTACAATGCCACCCGGTCCGTGGATGCGCTCTTCATGCAGAATCGGATATCCGCATCGTCGGCAGTGTGTTTCGAAGTGTTCGGTGTCATCTTCCATGATTCATCCCCACTATCGCCCTGTTCACAGCATATAGCTGATTGAGGCAACTTTCGAACCCAGCAAATTGCGTTGTATATGGAGCGCAGCTCTAATTGATTTCATGCTCCGATCCGCGCTTAATCAGCCTGAGTGAGCCGGATCACCTACATTTCTGTCGATAGCCACCTCACCGCGCCTGAATTTCTCGAATTGGCGCGTCTGGTATGGGGAGGGGAGTACGACCTTGCCGCTACTGATGCCGCTCTGAAGCGAACTATCAACACCACAGCCCGGGACGCGGATAGACTTGTCGGCGCTGTACGTGTTCTTTCGGATGGCTATTTCTTCGGTACGATCCCGGAACTGTTGGTGCATCCAGACTTTCAGGGCCTTGGTATCGGCCGGCGGCTAATGGAGCTCGCGTGGGATTCCTCTCCAAGTTCGCTGTACTTCGGTGCGCAACCCGGCAAAGAAGGTTTCTACGAGAGACTTGGCTATGAGCGCAGCCTGCAATCGTTCTTTCGAAGAAAGCCACGGTCCTAGGTTAGCGGTACCTGAGCGTCCGCTGCTGGTAGGTGCAACTAACGTTGATTGATACGGTAGTCATCCTAGGTCCGATGGGCGTGGATAAAAGCAGTCTTGCTCGTGTTTTGGCTTCAAGACTGAATAAAACTAGATGCTGTCTCGATGAAATTCAGTGGAGGGGAGGCCCATTGTGAGAGGTCGAGGAGGATCATCGTATCGGTCGAAGGCTATTGGATGAGGAAAGGACAGCTTTACGCAGAGACAAGGAGCGTGAACTGGAGGCGTTTTTCGTGGCTAGTGCGGTCAAGGCCGATCCGTGATTGCAGTGATTGAGTCTCACCCGGTTCTTCGGAGACTTCCGTCGTGGAACAACCCAGCGGTGTTGCTCGGCAGCTTCGCGTTATGCACGAACCAACTTTCCTTTACGGATTTCGTATAGCCCCAAACCGAACTGAGGGTCGGCATTTATCACCTCGGGGTGGAGCAGGTTCTTGCAGGAATAGTCGATGGTCTTGTACGCAGTGTCTTCTAGTTGGCGAATCTTGACGGAATCAAACACAGGTCTTCCCTGATAGTCACAGATTCGTGGGGCTGCTTTTCTGAGTTCTCCGTCGTCATCTTCTATTTCCAGTGGATGAATGCGGTGTTCCAATCGCTGAAGCAGGCGGTTAAGTTCTGGGGGATTGCCGTTATCAACATAGAGAAAGGCGTGGAAATGCGGGTCACAACGCTTGCGATGCCTGTTGTGTCCCTCGAAGACAACAAATCCCGTTAGGTACAAGTGCTTCTTATGGGAGTACAAGCTTCTATTGATTGAGAGCAGTAGTTTCTGGAAGCTCTGTATCAGGACGCGCTCGGAATATACAGAACTTGATGATGTGACTGTGACAAAGAAGGAAGACCGATCACAGGCTTTGAATATGCGCTTGATCTGGAATTGCTGGTGTTCGAGTCTGCGCACTGCGGCTCTGTGGTAATTGGCTGACGGATGGTTTGTAGATAACTGACGTGTGAGGTTTCTCACGCGACGAAGTTTGACGACTAAAGGTTGCTCGCCATAGATGACAGATTTCAGGTCTTTGTTCGCGACTAGCTCTTCTGCCAACCTAGGATTTGATTGGTGTAGATTCCATAGTTCTGGATTTGTCGATTCTAGATTCAGTGCGGCCATTGCGATCTCCTTGTAAATATTCAGGCAGTACTTGGCTATCCGGTTTCGGCAGCATGCAACTGCTCTAAACCGGTTGAAGTTGTAACTTCGTGTTCCCCGGGGCTTAGCCAATCCGGGCGATAGCAACACCAGTATTTATGGCCGTTGCTACGGTTTGTCTCACAAGTGCTTGGCGATGTTGACCGTGCGGCTACTGCGGGCTCGCGGATGCTGGCAAACGCACACCACAGCTGGGGGCGTCGGGCGCCATACTCCTAACTCGGCACAAGTGACGGCAAAACGCGCCGCGCGTTGCAGTTGGGAAGGGGAGTAAGCTGTTCCGATTTGTGTACACCTAATGTGACGGTTTGCTGCTTGGGCGACTAATACTCGGAGGTGTTTGTGCGAACTCAGAGCGCGGGATCGACGCCGGCGCGAGTCATCCTGTCTTTTTTCCAAACGAGGTTGAAATGGATTAGGGAGGCTTCACGCACCACGTTGTCCTGTGGTTCCCAGCCGCAGAATCCGATGGCCACAACCGTGGGCTCCACCAAATCTGGCATGAGAGCTACCAGCCTCCCGAGGTCCGTATCAGTGAACGTCACCTCAATCCACATGAACCCATCGTCATCAAGGTAGACGTCTTCCACGTGGTGGCTGACGTGTCGTGCATCAAGTTCGAAGGCCGGCTCACCAGAATCGAGTTCGAGCATACCGATACGGAGATCGGTGGTCAGGAATTCGCGTATGGCGCGCTCCAGAAGCGGCCGGGGATAGATGGTCCGTCGTTTGGGTGTGGGAAAATCAGCCCGAATGCTGGTGCGGTAGGTCTTGGTGGAAATGCCCAGCTTTAGTCCTCCCAGAAGTCTTTGAATCGGTCCGGCGCCAGTTCCGTGTACCTGACTGTGTGCTGGATGTTTCGATGCCCCATGTACTGCTGTATAGCTCGAGTGTCCTGCTTGTCATTGGCCAACTTGTAGCCGGTGGAGTGGCGAAGATTGTGCGGGTGCACCGGGAAGCCGATTTCTGCGCGCTCGCCGGCCCGCTTCACCATTTTCCGCACATTGGAAGGTGTCATCGGCCCGCCACGCTCACTGACGAACAGGTAGGGCGCCGTGGGATAGTCCCTTCTGAGCCTTCGCAGAGCCCGTAGCTCCGGACCGCGAACTGGGTGAACAGAGTCAATGCCGTTCTTCAGCCGAGATACATGCAGCAAGCCAGTTTTCAGATCAACCATGTCCCATCGCAAAGCCACAAGCTCAGAGACCCTCAATGCATGCCTGAACGCGATTAGGATCATGGTTGCATCACGATGGCCATGACGGCCGATGCCCCTTGCAGCCGTTCTCAGGCGCTCCACTTCCTCAGCAGTCAGGTACTCCCGGGGTCGAAGCTCCTTGTAGGGTCGCCTGACCGCAACTTTCCTTTTTTCGGTGGTTGGGACCCCGGCTCTCGCTGTCTCTAAGTAGCTGATTTTACTGATAGCTACCTCCCCAACAGTGCGCTTTATGGCCATAAACCCGACACTTTTTCGCTTGCCGTTCAAGGCTGTAGAATCTGGTGAAACTATCCAAAATGATAACTATAAATAGGAAATTCGCGGATAATATGCGAATATCGTGTTTATATTACCACAAGAGGCCGAAATGATTGTCGATTTTACAGTCTCCAACTTTCGATCCATCAAGGCCCCTCAGACCTTAAGCATGGTCGCGTCTTCTGATTCGACGTTCGAAGACACGCACTTGATTGAGACGAAACACAAAGCTTTGCCTCGGCTCCTGAAGTCGGCGGCGATCTATGGCCCAAATGCCAGTGGCAAAAGCAATCTGGTAAACGCCTTGGCCTACTTCAAGGCACTAGTACTTGAATCTGCGACAAAGGTTAGACCGGATCAGCAGTTCAACATCAAGCCGTTCTTGCTTGACGAGGAGTCATCCAAAAGTCCGTCAGAGTTTGAACTAACATTTCTCGTCGACGGCCTGAGATATCAGTACGGCTTTGCTTTGAACCCTAGAAGGTTTCTAGAGGAGTGGTTGCTAGAGTATGAGTTTGCCAAACCTCGAATGTTGTTTAGCCGCCGGTACGACCAACGCTCTGATTCCGACGTCTATGAGTTTGGACCGTCTCTAAAGGGTCAGAAGCAGAAGTGGGAGGAGCTCACAAGGCACAACGCGCTATTCCTATCGACCGCTGTCCAGTTAAACAGCCAGCAGCTGATACCGATCTATGGATTCATCGCGAGCAAGTTGCTAGTAGTCCAGTCCGGCACACATCTCGACCTAAGTAGGTCTATCGAATGTGTAAAACGCGAAGAGTCAAAATCAGCGATCCTGACGTATCTAAACTCCGCTGATATTGCGATTTCTGATGTTGCCATTGAGTCGCGAAGGGGAATTCAGTCGAAATTTACGTTTCGACCCAATGAACCAGACGCAAATGAGGTAGAGACTAGCGAAGCAGAAATCGATATACCCAAATTCATCCACAAGTCAGGTGACATACAAGCAACTTTTGACTTGCCCGAGGAATCAATGGGTACCCAAAAGCTCTTTGCGCTCGCGGGACATATGATCGACGTATTATCTGCTGACAAAACGATTGTTGTTGATGAACTTGATACAAGTATTCACACCTTGTTGTTGGAGCACATCATTTCGACATTTCATCAGGTGGAACGATCATCACAATTGATTTTTACCGTTCACAACACCGAGTTACTCAATGGGCCCTACCTTCGTCGTGACCAGATTTGGCTCGTTGAGAAGGACAAACAACAAAGTACGAAACTCTATCCGCTCACGGAATTCATGCCGCGCAAAGGCGAAGCTCTGGAACGAGGCTACCTGTCGGGACGGTATGGCGGCTTGCCAATAATCAAGAAGCTAGCTATCTAGGTCTAGTGTGGGAAGAGACAATCACCCACGCTTCAGGCAGATCGAAAAGGTCCGGCGCAAGCAAGGACAGCGTAACTCTTTCTGAACCGCCCCGGGTTTCCCGGAGGCTCGATAGTGTGAGTCAGGCTGCCACGGCCTGACGATTTTCCTGCTCGTAGTAGGCAGCCTCGAACTCGACCGGAGGGATGTTACCGATCGGCTC
>JAUIAV010000003.1 GCA_030425195.1 Gammaproteobacteria bacterium
CGATGCGGCCGCCGGCATCAATGACGCGCTCCGCCCGGACGCCGGAGCCGGCTTCCCCGATCTCGAGAATGCGGCCCCCGTCGACGAGCACGTCCGCTGCCACCGGATCACTGCCGGTGCCGTCCAGCACGCGGCCGTTGCGGATCAGCAGGTCAGCGACCAGGCCCACATCGGCATCGTCTGCGGGAAGTTCGCCGGCCCTTTCCGGGCTGCCACAGCCGCCGAGGAGCAGGCCCGTCAGCAGGAGCAGCGGAAGTCCCGCAACGAAATCGGTGCCTGGTTTCATGGTCATGTTCTGGATTCCGCTCCTCATGGTTCCGGGTGACAGGTCGGCCATGATAGCTTTGAACCATGCTCAAAACCTTCCGCGAACACGCACCCGTCGTTCCAGAATCCGCCTTTGTCGCCGGGACGGCCCTGGTCATGGGCGAGGTCACCCTGGGCGAGCAGTGCGGCGTCTGGCCGGGCGCGGTGATCCGAGGCGACTTCGCCCATATCCATATCGGCAATGGCACCATCATCGAAGACAATGCGGTAGTGCATACGGGCCGGGAAATGCACATCGGCAGCAACGTGATCATCGGCCACGGTGCCGTCGTGCACTGCGCGCGTGTCGGCGACAACACCCTCATCGCCAACAACGCCACCGTGCTGGACGACGCCGAAGTCGGCAGTTTCTGCATCATCGGCGCCGGCGCGGTGGTCAGCCCCGGCATGGTGATCCCGGACCGGTCCCTCGTTTTCGGCGTGCCGGCGGCGATTGCCGGTGAGGTAAAACCGCAGCAGATGGCCCGCCTCGAGCGGGGGAACGCCTCGTATCTCGCCATGTTCGACCAGTACCGGAAAGACGGCATCTGATGACAGGACACAACACATGAACGCATCGAAGAAACCGGTGACCGTGGTGATCGGCGCCACCTCCAAGTGGCAGTCCGACGGCCGCAATACCCATCTGATTCATGGCAGCGACGTGGACGACAGCGATCTACCGGTGGCCATCCGCTGGGGCGTAGGTGGCGCCATCTCACAGAAATTCGCAGCCGAAGGGCACTTCGTGGCGCTCACCACCCGCCATGCGCAGAACGCGGAGCCGCTGGCCGCGGCCATCCGCGACTCCGGTGGCGAATGCATGATCGTGGAGCTGGATCTGGTCTCCGAGGCATCCATCGAATCCGCCTTTGCAGAGATCCGCTCCGAAGCCGGAGATCCGGATGTGCTTGTCTACAACGCGGGCTATCTCGAAGGCCGGGATCTGCCGCCGGAAAAGGAACTGCTCGAGCACATTCCAACCGAGATGTTCGATACGGCGCAGCACATTGCGAGCCGCGGCCCGTTTCTGGTCGCCAAGGCGGTGCTGCCCGCCATGCGGGAACGGGGTGCAGGCTCGTTCCTGATCTCGAACAACGCCTCTTCGCTGCGCGGCCGCAAACGCCGTACCGGACAGTCCCTCTACTATCCCAGGGTCATGATGCGGACCCTGGCGCAGGTGCTCACCGAGGAATATTCCGAGCTCGGCGTGCATGTGGCCAACGTGGTGATCGACGGAGTGATCGATTCGCCCGGAACCCGGCTGCTGCCTTTCGCACAGAAGCGGCCTGAGCTGGTGATGAATCCCGGGAAGATCGCCGACGCTTTCTGGTATCTGCATACGCAGGACCGATCCTGCTGGACCCACGAGCTGCAGCTGACGCCGTACCCGAGCAATCCGAGTTTCTGACCACCAACGAACCTACGACGAACACAAGGGGATACACATGGATCTTGGCATTGAGGAGAAAGTCGCCATCGTGACCGGCGGCACCTTCGGCATCGGCCGGGCAGCGGCCGAGCGGCTCTCTGCGGAAGGCGCGCGGGTCGCACTGGTATCCCGGACCCAGGCCGACCTAGATACGGCGGCTTCCGAGATCAGCGCGAGCACGGGCAACGAGGTGATCGGCGTGGCCGCCGACGTGGCGGACGAGTCGAGCGTGCAGGCCATGGTGGCTGCGGTGGTCGGCCGCTGGGGCCGGCTGGACATCCTCATCAACAACGCGGGCACCTCATCCGCCGCCCTGTTCGAGAAGATGACGGACGAGCAGGTGCTGACCGACTTCAATCTCAAGGTCATGGGCGCCATCTACTGCACCCGCCACGCCCTCGAGCACCTGAAGAAGACGCGCGGAGCGATCTGCAACACCACCACGCCGGGCGGCAAGGCACCGGGCCCCGGCAGTCAGCCCACCGCCCTCTCGAGAGCGGCGGGCATTTCGCTCACCAAGACCTGGTCGAAGGAATTTGCTGCCGACGGTGTGCGGGTGAACACGGTGTGTGTCGGGCTGCTGAAGAGCCGCCAGCACGAACGCCGCGCCGAACGGATGCAGGAACGGGACCCGGAAGTCACGATCGAAGGTCTCTACGCGCGCATGGGCGAGACCGTCCCCATGGGCAGAGTGGGCGAAGCCCGGGAGGCCGGCGACGTGATCGCCTTCCTCTGCTCGGAAGCGGCGAGCTACGTGACCGGTGCGTCCGTGAACGTGGACGGCGGCAGCTCGCCCGTGGTGTAGCTAGCCGACCGCTTCCTCCAGCATTTTCCGTGCGCGGAAGATTCGGGAACGGGCCGTACCGAGCGGGCATTCTCCCAGCCTGCTGACGTCCGTGTACTCGAAACCGCGCATCGTGCTCAGCACGAGTGCCTGACGCAGTGGCGCGGACAGATCATCGATCGCAGAAACCGTCCGCTTCAGCCTCTGTTCCGCCATGCAGGTCTCTTCCGGTCCGAGATCGTGCACGAGCGAGGCGTCTTCGATGGCCTCCATCTCGACGCTGCGCGTTCGATGACTGATTCCCGCATTCCGCGTGATCTGAAAGAGCCAGGTATAGAACCGGCACTGACCTCTGAATCGCGGCAGCGCCCGATAGGCCTTGATGAACACCTCCTGGGCAAGATCTTCCGCATCCGCTTCTGCAGTGGTGAACCGTCTGGCCACCGAGTGGATGCGCCGCCAGTAGCGTCGGTACAGCATGGCAAAGGCCTCACGATCTCCGGCGCTCGCCCTGGCGACCAGCAGTGCATCCGGATCCTGTTCCGTGACTTCGGCATCGGCGCTATCACGCATGGCTGCCTTCCCCCGCTCTGATCGCGTCGATCCGGGCAGCTGGCCGACTCAACACCCGTCCCACCCAGTAGTCGAGGCTCGTGAAGCGTCCGCCACCGGTAACGAAGAGGCTCAGCAGCATGACGAAGTATGTGGCGGCGAACTCGATCCCGTTGTTCAGTACGGTGATCGGTCCGCGCCCCGAGAGCCAGCTGTAGTTGCCGTGTTCCCTCAGAATTGCGATGGCTCGGGACTTGCGCTCCGCGGCCTCCAGCACCCGGTCGTTCGCGAGCCAGCTGCTGGCATCGGAGATCGCGAGCCAGCCATTCGGCCAGTGAACGGCGAATACCGCCACCAGCATGGTGACCATGAGCGGCACCGAAACCCACCGGGTCCCCAGCCCCACCAGCAGCAGCCCCCCGCCGAACAGCTCCGCGCCCGCCGCCAGCGTCACCATGAGCTCAGGGAAGGGAAGCCCGAGACTGCCGCCGAACCAGGCAGCGGTATTCTCGAACCCGATGATCTTGTTCCAGCCTGCCTGCATCAGCACAGGGGCGAGAATCAGTCGAAACAGCAGCGGTGGCAGCCCGTCGAGGGGTTCCGCCAGACCCCGCACCCGTCTGTTCAGACTCGAGGTGGTTTTCAGCAATGACATCAGTAGTACTCCTTCTCCTTCAGTTCAGATAGGACAGACGAGCTCGCCGAGCTGCTTGGTCAGCCGGGCGTTTTCCGAATAGTCGATGGGAATCGAGACCAGACTGGGTCCCCGCTCTCCGATCGCCCGCTCCAGGCAGCTGCGAAGCGTGTCCGCGCCGGTCACCCGGTGTCCCTGCCACCCGAAGGCCCCGGCCAGCAGATTCCAGTCCGGATTCCCGAATGAAAGCTCCGAATGCCGGCCGAATTCGTTCATCTGCTTCCAGGCGATCAGTCCGTATGCGTGGTCTTCCCAGACGAGAACGGTGATTGGCAGCGCGAGCCTGGCGGCCGTTTCCATCTCCTGCACGTTCATGAGAAATCCGCCATCGCCGGTCACCGCCACCACCT
Source organism: Gammaproteobacteria bacterium (assembly GCA_030425195.1). Taxonomy (GTDB): domain Bacteria; phylum Pseudomonadota; class Gammaproteobacteria; order Pseudomonadales; family Azotimanducaceae; genus SZUA-309. Next base: position 4,119 of record JAUIAV010000003.1, read on the forward strand.
GGCGTCCGCTGTCGACCAGTGCCGCGGCAATGGCCCCCGGCAGCGCGAAACCCATGGAACAGAAGCCGTTCGGTATGAGACATGTATTCGGCTGGTGGCAGTGATAGTGCCGGGCTATCCACATTTTGTGCGCGCCGACGTCCGACAACACCAGGCCATCCGGCGCCAGCACATCCCGAAGATCGGCGAGTACCTTCTGAGGCCTTACCGGTCCGGCGTCGTGATCGTCGTCATGCAGGTGAAGCGCATCTCCCATCATCCTGCGCGCGGCAGCCTGAGCACTGAAGTCGTACTCCGGCGTACCGGCCGCTGCAAAACGCTCGATCAGAGCCTCCATCGAGAAGGCAAGATCACCGACCAGCTCCACCTGCGGCTGGTAGCAGGCATCTATTTCGGAAGGTATGAAGTCCACGTGGATGATCGATTTGTCACGGTCGGCATTCCAGAGATGCGGGTGGTACTCGACCATGTCGAAACCCAGTGTCAGCACCACGTCCGCAGCATCCAGGGCGCAGGAAACGATGTCCTTCTGACTGAGCCCGATCGTGTACAGACAGTACGGAGCATCCGAGTCAACCGCACCCTTTGCCATGAAGGTGCTCAGCACCCCGATACCGGTAAGCTCGCAGAGCGCCCGCAGGCTTCTGCTGGCTCGGGTTCGAATACAGCCGTTACCCGCGATGATGATCGGGCGCTCAGCGGAACTCAGGATGTCGAAGGCGCGTTCGATGGTGGCTCCATCGGGTACGGATCGGCGGTAGCGCTTCACCGGAAGCGGTCGCTCGTCTGTCTGTTCTCCGGCGATGTCTTCCGGTAGTTCGATGAGTACCGCTCCAGGCTTCTCACTGCGGGCAATCCGCACCGCCTTGCGGACAGTTTCCGGAATGACGTCCGCATGACGGATGCTGGTGGCCCATTTCGTTACCGGTTCGAACATCTGCACCACGTCCATGATCTGGTGCGATTCCTTGTGCAATCGCCGGGTGGATCCCTGCCCCGTGAGCACCAGCATGGGTGCACGATCCATGTTGGCATCGGCGACACCGGTGATCAGGTTCGTGGCCCCCGGCCCCAGGGTTGCCAGGCAGCAGGCAGGGTTGCCGGTCAGACGGCCATACACCTCCGCCATGAACGCAGCCCCCTGCTCGTGCCTGGTGAGCACGAAACGAACCGTCTCGCTGGACTCCAGCGCCATCATCAGATCCGCGTTCTCCTCTCCCGGCACGCCGAACACGTACTCGATACCTTCTGCTTCGAGACACCGCACCAGCAGCTCTGCCGAGTTCATGACACACCTCCCACCGCGACTTCGGCAGCCACATCCATCGCGGGTGCCGGTGGATAGAGCTCGTCCATTGGAACGGACCGGCCGTTCTCCAGGACTATCCGGCAGTGCATACGCTTGAGCTTGCGCGGCTCCGGGACACCACACGCATGGGCGATCACCCCGAGCTCGTGATGCATCTGCTCGGCGTAGCGTCTGACGCGTTCGGATTTGTCGGCGACGTCCAGACCCCGCTGCAGCTTGGGGTTCTGCGTGGTGATGCCGGTCGGGCACGTGTTCCTGTTGCACTGCAGCGCCTGGATACACCCCAGGGCGAAGAGAAAGCCCCGGGCGGAAACCACGAAATCCGCACCGGCACAAAGCGCCCAGGCGGCTTCCGCCGGCGTGATCATCTTTCCGCTTGCGATCACCCTGATCCGCTCCCGCAGGCCGTATCGATCAAGGATGTCCACCACCAGCGGCAGACTCTCCTTTACCGGCAGCCCCATGTAGTCGATCAGACTCATGGGCGCCGCACCCGTGCCACCGTCGGCGCTGTCGATGGTGATGAAGTCCGGCGCAGTTTCGGTTCCACGATTCAGAATTTCCTCGCACAGGCGCTCCAGCCAGCCGTAAGCACCCAGCACCACCTTGAAGCCGGTCGGTTTTCCCGTCGCTTCCCGCACCTGCTCGATCATGTCGAGCAACTCGGACTCCGAATCGATCTCCGGATGACGGTTCGGGCTGATGGAATCCCGCCCCTGCTCGATCAACCTGATTCGTGAAATCTCTTCCGTGACTTTGACGCCCGGCAGGATGCCGCCCTTGCCCGGTTTGGCACCTTGAGAGAGCTTGATCTCGAACATGCGGACCTGTTCATGAACCGCAATTTCGGCGAGCCTGTCTTCGGAAAGACGGCCATCTGTACCGCGCACGCCGTATTTGGCTGTCCCAATCTGGTAGACGATGTCTGCGCCACCTTCCAGATGCCAGGGAGAAAGCGCACCTTCGCCGGTGTTCATCCAGATTCCAGCTCCGGAAGCGCCTCTGGAAAGTGCCAGCACGGCCGGTCTGGAAATCGCGCCATAGCTCATGCCGGAGATGTTGAATATGGAGTGCGAGACGTAAGGCGAACGCGAGTACGGTCCAATCGTGATCGGCCCGATATCGGTGGCATCCTCATCGAGCGTCGGATATGGGCAGTTCACGAACAGGACGGTGCCTGTCGGCTTGAGATCTCTGGAAGATCCGAACGGGACGGTGGAGTCTTCGCCTTTGGCTGCCCGATACACCCAGGATCGTTCTGCCCGGTTGAAAGGCAGTTCCTCACGATCCATGGCAAAGAAATACTGGCGGAAAAATTCGCCGAGATGCTCGAACCAGTATCTGCATCGTCCTATGACGGGGAAGTTGCGCCGGATCGCGTGCCGCTTCTGAGTTCTATCGATCAGATAGACGACAACGACACTCAGAAAGGCGACACCGATCGCCAGCAGCAGAACATCCGCCAGCACGTCAACGAGACCAAAAACCTGAGACATGGCTCCTCCTCCTCATCTGTCTCCGGGAGCGGCGGCTCATCCGAGAGCTGCCGAATGAAAGATGTACTGCTTACGCAGTCGCATCGCTTCGAGCGTTTCGGGGATTCCGCCCGTGCCGAGTCCCGCCAATCCGAGTCCGCCGAAGCGCATGCCGTCCGCCCGGAATGCGGTGTGGTCGTTCAGCATCACCGTGCTGGCACGCAATCCCTGAAAGAGCGCGAGCGCACGATCCACATCCGTGGTGAAGACGGTCGCCTGAAACGCGTCGGGGAGGGCATTGGACCGGCTTACGGCTTCCTTCTCGGTCTCATAGCCGAAAACGCATATCACCGGCCCGAAGATCGCCTCCCGGCTGACTCTCGCCGTTTCCGGCGGATCGAGCAGGACGTCCGGTGAACGGAAGTGCGCCCCCATGGAGGCGCGACGGGTGATCAGTTCCGCGCCACCGGCGATAGCATCGTCCACCCAGGCCGCCACCCGCTTCACTTCGGACGGACGGATGAGCGGACCGACATCGGTATCCGCGTGAAGGGGATTTCCGACCACCAGGGCATCGGCCCGGTGCGCCAGCAGATCGGCGAGCTCGCGGGCGTTCGCTGCGGGAGCGAAGACCCGCTGAGTGGAAACGGTATCCTGCCCGGCATGGTAGTAACCCCCTCTGGCGATGGAAGCTGCCGCTGCCGGCAGATCTGCATCCTCTCCAACGATGACCGGAGCTGCACTGCCATGCTCGAGCAGGCAGCGTGTACCAGGCGCGACCAGGGACCTCAATCGCCAGCCGATAGCTGCCGCACCGACGAACGTAAGCAGATCTGCTCTGGTATCCGATGCCAGACGTTCAAGGAGCGTTCTGTTATCCGCCACCACACTTCGTGCCCAGTCCTCCGGCAGGCCCGCACGGTGCAGGTACTCTACGAACCGCATCCCACTCAGGGGTGTGTCGGCAGCCGGAGCTAAGACGACGGGACAACCGGCCGCAACGGCCGGTGCTACCTGACTCACGGCCTGATTCAGCGGGTAGTTGAACGCGCTCATTGCCACAACCACACCAACAGGCTCGCGGCGGGAGAGCGCAACCCGATGGGCAGACTGTTCATGGACACCGAGTAGCGGTGCAGCTTCTCCGCAGGTGGTGAGATGGCTGATACAGAGTCGTATCGACTCGATCGCTCGAGTGACTTCAAGGTGAGCGTCACCGATCGGTTTGCCGCCCTCGAGCGCGATCAGACGGGTGAGCTCGCCATGGTCGGCTGACATCATCCGCACGGTGCGGTCCAGGATGCCGACCCGCTCGTACGGGCTCAGCCACTGATCCCTGCGTCCGTACAGAACCGATGCCGTCTCCAGTGCATCGTCGATTTCCGCCGGGCACGCACTTTCGAGTTCTGCGATCAGGGCACCATCGAAAGGTGATCTGACGAGTAGGGGCGCTGACATGGGATTCCAGCTCGAGTTTCCGATGCGCACCCTGGAGCACTAACTGTGCCAACGTGATCGCAGCAATCGCTTCACCACGAAGAGCTCACAAATAATGTTTTATATCAATGGTTTATTCGATTTATCTAAATATTTTATTATGAACTGGAAACTGGCTGTCTGGTGTCTCCAGAATGCGATTCGCGAGATCTCGTCGCGGGATTCAGCGAGATGACCGGCGGATACCGAGGGCCTTGAGCCTGGAACTCAACGTGGAGGGGTTCATACCCAGCAGTGCGGCAGCGCCTTCGTTACCGGCAATCTGCCATCCGGTCCGATCCAGAGCAGACAGCAGATTTTCACGTTCCAGGGCATGAAGCTCAGCCATGGTACGAATGATTGCAGGGGAGCGGGTGCCTGAGGATTCCGGCAGCGCTCGATCGAGATTCAATCGGCCTCCGGTCGAGGTAATGAGCGCTCTTTCAACCACGTTCTGCAGCTCACGGACGTTACCGGGCCAGTGGTAGCCGGCAAGACGGACCATTGCCTCTTCGTCTACCGGCACTGCCTCCTGGTTGAGATGTTCACCAAAACGTCTGGTGAAGAGGTCGACCAGTTCAGGTATGTCTTCGGTTCGCTCACGCAGCGGCGGTACCTCGATGGGAAACACCGCCAGGCGGTAGTACAGATCCTCCCGGAATTCACCATCCTGAGTTGCCTGAAACAGATCCCGATTGGTCGCCGCGATCACACGCACGTCCACCCTGATCGTTCTGGTACTGCCGATAGGTTCGAACTCACCCTCCTGCAGCACCCGCAGCAGCTTGACCTGCAGCTGGTAGGGCAGCTCGCCGATCTCATCCAGGAATAGAGTGCCTCCGTCCGCGAGCGTGAACCGCCCTTCCCGTTTGGCCGTCGCACCCGTGAACGCACCTTTCTCGTGGCCGAAGAGCTCACTCTCGATGAGCGACTCCGGCAGCGCACCACAGTTGACCTTGATCAGCGGTTGTTCCCGACGCGGGCTCGCATCGTGAACCGCTCTGGCAATCAGCTCCTTACCCGTTCCCGTCTCTCCCAGCACCAGCACGCTGGCATTGGTTGGCGCCACCTGTCTGACGTCTTCGAGCACCCGACGGATACCCGAGCTGCTGCCGACGATGGCACGGGAACTCTCCTGTTCGATCTCCTCTTTCAGATAGGCGTTCTGCGCCTTCAGTGTCTGTCGCTCCCTTTCGATCTGAACCAGATCGGTAACGTCGATGAACATGGTCCGCGTGTAGGTGCCGGAAGGCGCCGGTCGGGACCACCACTGAATCCATATGGGTTCCCCGGTGTCCTTCCTGCTCAGGTTCAGCAGCACACCGCTCGCGTCCATCCCGCGTCTTATCGTGGTGAGGGCTTCGTCAACTCGAAGCTGCGCATCGTCCGTGGTAGGGGCCAGCGTTCGGCCTACAAATCCCTGCACCTCTTCCGGGCGCAGACCGAGAATGTTCATCGCCGTCCTGTTCGCCTCAATGAACCGGGAGTCGAGCGTCTCGTTCACATACGCAATGGGCGCCTCTTCGAAGAGATCGCGGTAGCGCTCTTCGCTGGCGGCAAGGCGCTCGCGGGTGTGCAGCAGCGAGACACGCTCCCGTATCACGGAAGCGAACAGGCCGAAAGCCTCGAGGTCAGGCATCTCCTCCCGTGGTTCACTGTCAGCCAGAATCAGCAGTACGACAGGATCGTCTCCGGCCTCCGGTATCACCGGTATTCCGGCAACGGCCCGAAGACCGCACTCGGCGACAAGCGGCTCGTCGGAATGATGCACAGGAGCGTCTGCCACGGACAGTTGTCCATCCGACAGTACGCTCTGAAGCATGGGGCCCATCTGCAGCCTCAATGGGGGCTTGATGCCCGTGCACGCAATGGGTACGAACTCGTCAGCCGAGATGCTGCCGAGGATGGCAACCGGCAGATCTGCTGCTTCGGCTGCCTGAGACACGATTTCTGCCAGCAGCAGATCCCCTGTCATCATGCCCTTCATCACCCCGTCCGCCCCCGTCTGAATCCCTGACCGGCCCCGATCTGCAATCTCCGCAGGATCGGCCGTCAGTACACCACAATCCAGAAAACCGATCGACAGGGAACGCTTTCCGGGACGTCTTCAGATCGCCGGCGCTTCCTCCGCCGCCGCCTGCAGCTCATGCATGTCGGCGTTGCGATCCTTCGCCAGCAGCACGTAAACGGCGGGAACCACGAACAGCGTGAACAGAGTGCCGAGACCCAGACCGGTGAAGATGACGAGCCCCATCTGAGAGCGGCTGACGGATCCGGGACCGGTGGCCAGCAGCAGCGGCACCATGGCCATCAGCATGGCCACCGTGGTCATCAGAATGGGCCGGTAGCGGGTAGCCGTGGCCCGAGCGACCGCCTCCCGTTTGTCCAGACCCTCGGTGACCTGCAACCGGTTGGCGAAATCGACGATGAGGATGCCGTTCTTGGCGATGAGACCGATCAGCGTGATCAGCCCGATCTGGGTATAGAGGTTGATCGAGGCGAAGCCGAGATAGATGAACACCATGGCCCCAGCGATGGACATGGGTACCGAGACCAGAATGATCAGAGGATCCCGCCAGCTCTCGTACTGGGCGGCCAGCACCAGGTAGATGACGAGCAGCGACAGGAAGAAGGTGTACAGCAGTGCATTGCCCTGCTGCTCGAGCTGGCGGGACTCTCCCATGTAGTCGTAGCTGATGTTCTGCGGGAAGGTCTCCTCGGCCGTCCGCTCGAGGAACGCCATGGCATCGCCCAGAGACACGCCCGGCGCCATGAGGCCGCTGATGGTCACGCTGTTCAGCTGCTGGAACTGCGCCCGCTGGGTCGGCTCGATCTCGTGAGATAGCGAGACGAAGCTGCCGAGCGGAATGAGCTCACCGTCACCGCCGCGCACGTGGTAGTCCTCGAGCAGCGTGTCATCCAGCCGGTACCGGCGCGCTACCTGCGGAATCACCTCATAGCTGCGTCCGGCCTGATTGAAACGGCTGACATAGCCGCCTCCGAGCAGCGTGGAGAGCGTGGCGCCGAACTCGGCCATGTCCACACCCAGATCGCCGGCCCGGTCCCGGTCGATCACGAGCCGCGTGAGCGGCAGCGCGATCTCCGCGGACTTGCGCAGGTAAACGAAGTTGCCGCTGCCGTAACCGGCACCGATCAGCTGATCCGCCAGCTCCACGAGCTGCTCATAGGTCGCGTCTCCTGTGAGCACGAACTGCAGCGGCGTGCCGCGGGAAGCGCCCGGCAGCGACGGAAAGGTGAACACGGCCACCTGGACACCGGGGATCCTGTTCACCAGCTGTTGAGCGATCGGCTGAAGCTCCATCTGAGAACGTTCCCGCTCCGCCACGGACACGAACCGGAAGCCCCCGAAGCTGCTGGCCGGCGTGCCGCCACCGCCGATCAGAAGAAAGCTGCGCAGAAATTCCGGGAAGCTCTGAAACGCCTCGACCACCGCGGCTGCGTGCGCTGCCGTATATTCGAGCGTCGCCGTCTCCGGCGCGGAAATCTGCACATTGAGCACCTCACGGTCCTCCGTGGGCGCAAGCTCCCGGGTGCTGTCCAGATAAAGGAAGTAGATGGAGGCGGTCACGGCCCCGGCTACGAGCAGCGGTACCGCGATCACCCGCAGCGCCCCCCGGAGCAGCCACTGGTGGATGCGCACCTGAAGATCGAAAGCCGAATCGACGAAGCGTTCGAGCCGGTTTCCGTGGTCCCGATCCGGGAGAATGCGCGCCGAGAGCATGGGGGCCAGAGTCAGCGCGATGATGCCGGAGATGACGACGGTGCCGGCCAGCGTGTAGGCGAACTCCGTGAACAGCGAACCCGCCAGGCCGCCCATGAAGCCGATGGGCGCGTACACGGCCACCAGCGTGGTGGTCATGGAGATGATGGGCAGCACCAGCTCCCGCGCGCCCAGCAGTGCTGCGTTGAACGGCGTCTTCCCCTCGGAGATGTGCCGGTGCACGTTCTCCACCACCACGATCGCATCATCCACCACCAGGCCGATGGCCAGGAGCATGGCCAGCAGGGTGAGCAGATTGATGGAGAATCCCATCAGAAGCATGAGGAAGGCACCGCCGATCAGCGAGAGCGGTACCGCCAGCGCCGGGATCACCGCCGCCTGCCAGGTGCCGAGGGAGAGAAAGATGACGAGCAGCACGATGAGCAGCGCCTCGGTGAGCGTCGTGTAGACCTCGTCAATGGAATCCTGGATGTAGAGGCTGCCGTCGTAGATGAGGTTCAGCTCGAGGCCGGGCGGCAGCTGGTCGACGATGTCCGGCAGCAGCGCGTTCACCTCCGCCGAGAGCAGCAGCGGATTGGCACCCGGTGTGGGCGTCAGCGCCAGCATCACGCAGGGCCGGTCCATGAACCAGCTTTCCTGATCCGGGTTGCTGGTGGAAAGCACCACGTCCGCCACGTCTTTCAGACGCGTGACAGCCGAGCCGTCCGTTCGGAGCACCAGATTCTCGAACTCTTCCACGGTGGTGAGGTTGGTGGTAGCGGACAGATTGATCATCACGCTGTCACCCTTGGTCTGGCCCACGGCGGACTGCACGTTCTCCTCCAGAAGCGCTCGGCGCACCTCGGAGGCGGTCATGTCGAGTGCGGTCAGGCGCACCGGATCGAGCCAGACCCTGAGCGCCATGGTCTGGTCGCCGTTGATGCCCGCCTTGGCCACGCCCGGCAGCGCCTGCAGACGGGGCACGATGCTGCGCAGGGTATAGTCCGTCATCTGCGCCGTGTTCATGTGATCGCTGGTCAGCGCCATGTAGATGAGCGCCCAGCCCTCGCTGGTGGACAGGGAAATCACGGGATCTAGAGCTTCCCGGGGCAGGTTGTTGCGCTCACTGGCAATCTTGCCCTGGATCTCCGCAAGCGCATCGTAGGGATCGTAGTTGAGCTCCATGTAGGCCTGGATGATGGAAACACCCTGCCGGGAGATGGAGGTCACGTAGTCGATGCCTTCCGCCTCGGAAGCCGCCCGCTGCAGGGGCTCGGTGATGAACGACTGCACCAGGTCCGCGTCCGCGCCCGGGAACGGTGTGGTGACCGTCACCAGCGCCTGCTCCGTCTTCGGGTATTCACGCACCTCGAGCGACAGCAGCGAGCGGACACCGAGCAGCAGAATCAGCAGCCCGATAACCGATGAAAGCACGGGCCTCCTGACGAAAACGTCGGTGATGCTCATCGGTCGCCGACTCCCTCCGGCAGCGGCACCGTCTCACCGATCACCACCTTCTGACCTTCACGCAACTTCAGATGGCCCGTATGCACCACCCGCTGCCCGCGCTCGAGGCCGCTGAGCACCTCCACCCGTTCACCCCGGGTCCGTCCGACGGTGACCGGCTGGCGGTGAACGGTGAGCGTCTCCCCCGCTTCCGTGATGGTGAACACGGACTCCCCGTACGCGAAGAAGCTGATGGCCGTGCGCGGCAGCGTCAGCACCGGCTCGGCGCTGCTCTGAATCAGATGCACGGTGGCGAACATGCCGGGCTGGAGCCGGCCGTCCTCGTTGCTGAGCTGGCCGCGCAGCTTGAGGGTCCGGCTGCGGACGTCCACATCCGGGCTGACCACCAGCAGTTCCCCGGTAAACGTCTCGCCCGGCCAGGCGGCCACGCTGATCTCCAGAGGCTGTCCGGGTTTCACCGAGGCGCGGTGACGTTCCGGTACGGTGAAGTCGACGTAGATCGGATCCAGCGTTTTGAGATCCACGATGGGTTCCCCGGCCGCGACGATGTCCCCCAGGCTGATCTGACGGATCCCCAGCACGCCGTCGAAAGGCGCCCGGATGTCCTTCCGCTCGAGCCGCACGCGCTGCTGCTGCACCTGGGCCTGCAGGCTTGCCGCCTCGGACTGAGTCCGGTCCATGAGCGACTGGGAGAACGCCGGCGAACCACGCAGGCGTTCCACGCGCTGGTATTCGAGACGGGCAAGCCGCAGGTCGGCCTCGAGCGCTTCCAGCTGCGCGCGATCCTCCGCTGCATCCAGACGCACGAGCACGTCACCCTGCGCCACAGGCGCACCGGAATGAAAATTGATCGCCACCACCTTGCCCGGCACCTCGGAAGCGACGGCCACGTCCTGGATCGCCCTGAGGTCACCGACGGCTTCGATCCGCTGCTTCCATTCCGTGGTTTCCACCCGGGTATCCGTCACCGTGGCCGGAGGCGGCCCGCCGGCCATGGCGCCGGCTCTGGCGGCATTCTGATTCTGCTTGATGGTCACCACGCCGGCGACTACGAGACCGATGACCAGCACGGCCAGAAAGATTCTCAACAACACGGCGAAGGATACTTCTCGAGCGAAACGCCTAGTGTCTCACAGGAACAGAGGCACGTCCGAGTCCAGTCGAGCCCGGCCGCACTGCTCGGCGGCGAGGTCCACATCGAACACCGTATGTGCACACATCATCTGCACGTCCCGGTTGATGCGCTGCAGCTCATGATCGAGAAAATGCACACTGGCACCGCTGCCCGTCATCACCTCCCGTACCACCTCGGCGCAATCACGAACCACGTGGGCGATCGTCAGTCCCAGCTCCTGCTGTGCCAGACCGGAAAGGCGCTTTCTGCCGGCGGCCTGCTGCTCGATCTGATCGGCCGCCGCGCGCAGGACCGTCTCCGCCGCCCGGGCGCGGGTGAGCACGTTGGCCAGCCGGATCTGTGCGGAAGCACTCTCCTTCTGAACCTTGCGGGTACCGAAGCGCACCCGCTCCTGCAGCAGATCGGAGTACAGCGTCACGGCCCGGCGGGCCGCACCCACGGCGGGTATGGCGGCGGTCAGGGACAGAAACGGACGTACGGGCAGACGCATGAGATAGGTGGCGTCTTCACCCGCGGTCACCACGGGCGGCACCAGCAGCGACATCTGCCGTTCCGGCACCACCACCCGATCCGCAATGATGTCGCGACTGCCGGTGGCGGCCATACCGTCCACGTGCCAGGTATCCTCCACCCGGATGTCCGACGGCCGCACCAGACACAGGCGCTGCACCGGGTCCTCGTCGGTTTCCACCATGGTGCTCAGCAGCACCCAGTCCGCATGTACGATCCCCGTGGCAAAACGCCAGCGGCCGGAGAGCTCGTAGCCGCCCTCACGCCGGACGGCCAACCCGCCTTTCGGATTCACGCTCCCGGGCGCGAGGATGAAGGGGGCCTCCGTGAACACCTCGTGCTGCAGATCGTCGGCGAACAGACCAATGAGCCAGTTGTGCTCCATGTAGAAGGTGGTGATCCACCCCGTCGAAGCGCAGGCTTCACTGACCGCGATGCCGATGTCCACATAGAGATGCATGTCGATCTCGTAGCCCTGGTACCGGCGCGGGACAAAGGATCGGAAGACACCCGTGGCCTTGAGGGCCTCGATCACCTCATCGTCCGGTTTGCGCGCGCGCTCTGCCGCCGCAGCACGCTCTGCGATCAGAGGCACCACGGACCGCACCCGGTCCAGCAGACCTTCCGGCGGCCCCTGCACGGCGTTCACTCGGAGGCCTGCGCTTCCCGCGGCGGCAGCTTGCGGCCGTTCTCCAGGCGGAAACGCACCTGGGGGATCGCATCGTCCGCATCGAAGGCCCGGGTCAGATGGCAGCACTCGAGCTGCAGGCCATTGGGATCTTCGAAGTAGATGGACTTTGACCAGCCCTCATGATCCACCGGACCGCGCACCTTCACACCGTGCGTCTCGAGGTCCGCCTTGGTGGCTTCGAGCGCCTCGACGGAATCCGAGTTGAACGCGAAGTGGTAGACGCCCGGCATGAGCCCGAGTCCCCTGTTGATGCCGGAATCGAAATCCTTCGGCCAGCCTTCCACGTCCTCGCCGCTCATGAAACCGAGCAGCTGATCGTTACCGATGTCGAAGAAGTAGTGCTTCATGCAGCCCCGGTCACCCAGGTCGACCAGGTCTGCCCGCACCAGCGGAAAGCCGAGCACGTCCTCGTAGAAGGCCCGGGTCGCCTCCATGTCCCTGGTGCCGAGATCGATGTGATTGAATCCGAGCCGGTTTCCCATATTCCCCTCCTGAACAAGTCCCTGGAAAAGCATATGCCCGTTCCGGCCGGACCTCAAAGCCGAGCTGAACGCTCCGGGCGATGTCGGGCGTAGATCTCCCGGACCCAGTCCAGGGTCGGATGTCCGGCAAACCGGTTGAGGACCTCGGTTACCGATTCCGGAATGGGACGGGGCCGGCGCATGTCAACGTGGCCCACTTCTGCGAGAGGCGCCAGCAGAGCGGCCGCCGTCAGATCAGCGACGGAGAACCGGTCGCCGACCAGATAGCCCGCCGGGCTGCGGAGAGTCGTCAGCCGGTCCAGCCATTCCCGGGTGGTCTGGAAGCACACGGCCACGTTGGCCGGGTCGTCAACCCCGTTGCCTCTGGCAATCATCCCGCGAGCCAGCGGAAAGGCAGCCCGGTAGAGCGCACGCTTGGCGGCCGGTTTGCCCCGGGCAAACATGCTGGTCATGTAGGCGCCTTCGTTGACGAGAGCCGAGAACACCACGGTTCGCGCGGCCGGTCCGAGCGTCTGATCCATCTCCGTCTGCAGCGCCAGTGCCTGTTCCCGTTCGGCGCCGTCTTCCGGATACAGGGCAGGATCCGGAAACCGCTCTTCCAGACGGTCGATGATGGCAGCCGAACCGGCAATCGGCTCACCGTCGAGCTCGAGCACCGGCGTCTGCATCTGACCCGACAGGCGCTGGATGGCCGGTCGATGCGGACCCGGAAGGTAGGATACCCGCTCGTGCGGCACAGCCTTGAAATCCAGCGCCCAGCGGGCCTTGTCGTTGAAATGGGAAAACTCGAACTGATGCAGAACGATCGCCATGCCGCCTCCTCCGTCGCTCGACCTATCGGTGCCCGGTCACGAGAAACTGGGGCAGCACGGCCAGATAGGTCTCCTCGGCCAACGCCCTGTCCACATCCTCGAGCAGCGAGGCGATCTCCGATTCGTCGATCCGACCGGATGTTTTCGCGTAGGACGCCATGTTCGCGATCACACCCCGCAGCCCGCCGGTGATGTCCGCGTTCGCGAGGATCTGTACCCGAACGTCACTGAAACCGGTGCGGCGGAACATGCCATAGAGGTTCCGCGCTATGAGCGGTGTGCGGAAGGCGATGTTCGCGGCCGCCATGAGGCGAGCGAAACGCACTCCGAGCGGCTCCAGCACCACGCCGCCCCAGTCGCTGTCACTGACGTGCACGATCCCGCCCGGCCGCGTGATCCGGTAGAACTCGGCGATGGTGGCCTCCGGGTCCGGCACGTACTCGAGAACGTTCTTGCAGATTACCCGGTCCATGGATCCGGCCTCCGCCGGAATCCGATCGCCTTCCATCAGCCGTGTGTCGACGCGATCGGACAGTCCGGCTTCGACCGTCAGCGCCCGGGTTCGTTCGAGAAATGCCTGATTGATGTCGAGCGCGACCACCTGCCCTTCCGGACCCACCCGTCGGGCGAGCTCCATGGTGAGACCACCAGGGCCGCAGCCATAGTCGGCAACGACCTGCCCTGCCTGGACATCGGCCGGCGCGATCAGCGCCTCCAGCCCGTCCCGCCACTGGAACATGGCCTCATAACGGGCCATGCGATCGTCTTCCACGTGAACCCAGTGATCGCGGTAGTAGGTGTCCAGCTGATCCGTCACGGCTTCGCTCCTTTTCCCAACCAGTTCCCAACCAGGGTAGGATCCTAATCGACAGCACATCGACCTTCACCAGGAAACTGTTCAATGAGCGACTGGATCGACCTCCGCAGCGACACCGTGACCCGGCCCACGCCCGGCATGCGCGATGCCATGCACCAGGCGGATGTCGGCGACGATGTGTACGGAGAGGACCCCACCGTCCGGTCTCTCGAGAGACTGACCGCCGGTATGCTCGGCAAGGAAGCGGGGCTCTTCTGTGCCTCCGGGACGCAATCCAACCTGGTGGCCCTGCTCACTCACTGTCAGCGGGGCGACGAGTACATCGCCGGGGCCACCGCTCACACCTACAAATTCGAAGGTGGCGGCGCCGCGGCGCTGGGCGGCATTCAGCCTCAGACCCTGCCGTTCGAACCGGACGGAACCCTGGATCTGGATGCGGTGGAGACGCTGATCAAACCGGACAACGTCCACTTCGCCAGAACGCGCCTGCTCTGTCTGGAAAACACCCAGGACGGCAAAGCTACCGGATCCGCCTACTTCCGAACTGCCCGCAAGCTGGCGGATCGGCACGACCTCGGGCTCCACCTCGACGGCGCCCGCTATTTCAACGCCGTCACCGCAACCGGAGAAACATCGTCTGCCATCGCCGAGCCCTGTGACACGGTGTCGATCTGTCTGTCGAAAGGACTGGGCGCGCCGGTCGGTTCGGTCCTGGTCGGTCCGGAAGAGTTCATTCACCAGGCCCGGAGATGGAGAAAGGTGGTCGGCGGCGGCATGCGGCAGGCGGGTGTCATTGCGTCTGCGGGCCTGTATGCGCTCGAGCACCATGTCGGCCGGCTGAGCGAAGACCATGAAAAGGCGGAGCTGGTGGCCGCCGCCGTCAACGCGCGATTTCAGGGAGCGGCCGAGGCCAATACGAATATGGTGTTCGTGAAGCTGCCTGGCGGGGAGTTCGAGCGGCTGATCGATCACTTCCAGCGTCATCAGATCCGGATCAACCGCAATCGATGGGTTTTCCACCTGGATGTGACTTTTGAGGACGCGGACCGGATCGTCGAGGCAATTGCCGGCTTCTAGGTCGCCCCGAATCGCTGCCGCGTTCTTCTCAGCACGACTCTCGGCGGGATCAGCGTCTGTCTGCCGCTCTTATCCCTGCCAACCAGGTACTGTTTTCTCCCGCAGGCCTGCAGACCCACGATCTCAACCGTTCGATGTCTGAGGACGATCCGTCGGCCGATCTGTGCTTGAAGCGGATGCATCCTGCGGCGATCAGCCGTCGATGGCGGACACCACGGCCCGGTCTTCGATGACGTGTTCGAGGATGTACCGGAGCGGCACCAGGAACTCCAGATCCGAATCTGCTTCCCTGCCGATGAAGCATACGGTGCGGCCGCGGACCGTAATGTCCACGATTTCCGCCGTGGTGCCATTGAGTTCCACCTGAGTGCCCAGGTAACCCTGCAACGGCTGAAGTTTGCTGGCGCTTTCCATACCAACAATGTGCCACCTGGCGCCCGCCAGGTGGTGAATATCTGTCAATCAGATGTGAGCGTAAGTTTTTCAGCTGTTAACCCGATCACAGGTTGATTGACAATCCGCTGTTATTCTCGCGCCACCTAAACGGAATCAGGGCGATCAAGGATGATCACTGAGACAGGCCTGCCGGTGGTGGACATCCCCCTCACCGAAAGCGACATCTGGCGCATAATCGGTGCGGTCTCTTCCGCAACGGCAACAGCCATTCTGCTGGCCTACGGGCTGCAACCTTTCATCAAATTCGCTCACGTGGTGCTCATGCTGGCAGGCTGAAGCAACTGCGTGCACCAGTCGTCCGGCTCACAGGACCAGCAGCCAGCTGAAGCCGTACAGGATGAGTGCCGCCGCGATCCCGGCCAGCCAGGCCAGAATCCGGCTGATATGACGCACACGGTCGACGGCACGCGGGCTCAAGGTCCTGCTCCTGCAACCAGCTCGAGCTGCGGCGCCGTACTGAGGCTGAGTCCGGCGGTGCTGAGTTGTCTGGCGTAATCCGTGGCAGCCTGCGTGAGCGGAGACTCGAACAGCGGATCCACCAGCTTTCCCGCACTCACGGCCGCCGCTTCGTCGTTTTCCTGCTGTCGTGCGCGCGCGAGGATGAGCAGCAGGCGTTCATCCGCGCTGATCAGCGGATGGTCCGGGCATCGGACTTCGAGCCTGCGGGTCGCACCCTGAAGCAGAATCCGCATCATGGCATCCAGGTGGTAGATGGCACCCATGCATTCGAGCCGGTAGTAGGGAATCATGAGTTCCTGCTTCACGCAGCGCTTCTCCCGCGCCGCCACCAGCCACTGCCGGATACCCCAGACAAACAGTTGGCCGCCCGCCGAGAGACTGACCGTGCCGGGTTCCGGAAGGGGTACGTTTTCAGGGAAAGATCTGTCGTTCATGGCGGCCCGAATGCCCTCATTGCCAGTCAATCGTAAATGCTAATGATTCCTATTTGCAAGCAAATGAATCTGATTCTTCCCTCCCGCTCTCGCAGGACCGTTCTTCGTAGGTAGATCCCCAAATACGGCGGCGCCATTCAGGCGCTATGCTCAATGCTGAGACCAACGAACAGGGAGCCGGCCATGCGCCCCAACCAGCGCGTCACCATGAGTCAGATCGGCGAGGTGCTCGATCACGCCATCGACTACCTCAGGCACTTGAACGAAGTGCTCGCCGAAGCCCAGGCAAACGCCGCCTCAGAGCGGGTGCGCATGCTTCTCAATGCTTTCGGGCTGGAACAGCGGGGGCTGACCGAAGCCATAGAACGCTACCAGGAAGACGCCTCCGATCGGGTGGTCGGGCGGTTCATCAACTTCAGCACCGAGTTGCCTGCCGAGGTGGCAGGCCCCGACTCCACGGACACGACTCTCTCGGTCACGGAATGGCTGCTTGGCGCAAACAAGCATCTCGCGGACCTGTTCGGTGAGGTGGCCGGCAGTGTGAACGTGGAAGACGTGCAGACGGCCTTCACCGGGCTGGCGAACCAGATCGAGACCCACGAGCGGAAGCTGTCGAAGGAGTATCAGCGTTTCGAGGATCTCTGAGTCGATGAGATACAGACCTTTCGGCAGCACGGGGCTCGAGGTTTCCGAACTGGTGTTCGGCGGCGGCGCCGTTGGCGGCCTGCTCATCGACGCGGAAGAGGAGACCAGACGCGAAGCCATCGACCGCGCCATCGCCGGGGGCATCAACTGGATCGATACCGCCGCCTCCTACGGTCAGGGACGTTCCGAGGAAGCGCTGGGCCGGCTGCTCGCCGGGCATGAGGCCGTGCACGTCTCCACGAAGTTCAGCATCGACACCCGCAGACTCACGGAAATCGCCGGTCAGATCGAGGCCAGCCTCACCGCGAGCCTCGAACGTCTCGATCGCAGCAGCGTCACGCTGCTGCAGCTGCACAATCAGCTGGGCGCCGAGACGCAGGGCCGCATGCTCGCCGCCGACGAAGTGCTCAAACCGGGCGGTGTGCTCGACACGCTGGAGCGTCTCCGGGAACAGGGGCTGATCCGTCATTTCGGCATCACGGCGCTGGGTGAGACACCGAGCATCCTGCGCGTCATCGGGA
Organism: Gammaproteobacteria bacterium; assembly: GCA_030425195.1. Classification (GTDB taxonomy): domain Bacteria; phylum Pseudomonadota; class Gammaproteobacteria; order Pseudomonadales; family Azotimanducaceae; genus SZUA-309. Next base: position 21,606 of record JAUIAV010000003.1, read on the forward strand.
GCGGCCGTATCGCCTCCGCGCAGGTTTATCACAACCTGCTCAATCCCAGCGCAGCCCGAGCCGTTCCCGCATCCTGGCCGGTCTACGATTTCGGCGGCGTGCTCGATGCCTGTGCCCGTCACGGCGTTGCAGCCATGAACATCCGCGTGTTCTCGGCCGGCGTCATCGCCACCGACGTACGCACCGGGAAGGAGCGCCCGCTCACCCCGGGCGACACGGTAGAGAGTGAAACGCAGAAAGCCCGCGCCGTGTTCGAAGCGCTGGGTGAGAACTACGGCAGCCGGGCACAAACGGCCATCCGCTTCGCGCTGGCCGAACCTCGTCTGGCCTGCGTGGTGTTCGGACTGGCCGAGATGTCGCATCTCGAGGAAGCTCTGGCCGCGGAAGCCGCCGGGCCGCTGCCCTCCGAAGCGCTGGATCAGCTGCAGGCCGTTTACGCCGGTTAGGCGCCCGGTCGCCGGGCCCCGGTGCTATCGATAGAAGCTATCGATAGAAGATGTGGTTACCGATTTCCGTGGTCCGGACCCGACGCCAGGGGGAACTGATCGACTTGTTGTGAAAGAAGAGCGCGCCGTGGGTCGGATCCCGCAGATCGGCTGTGAGGAGTTCATCCGCAAGCGCCAGCGAGGCCGACCAGAGGGCGGAATCGGTGGGCCGATCGCTTCGACCATCGCACCACCAGGAGAACTGGCAGGGCGGTGTTTCGCCGCCCTGATACACCACACCACAGGCCGAATCCGGAAACCGGTGGTCGTCGACCCGGTTCATCACCACCGAACCCACCGCCAGCATGCCTTCCCGGCCTTCACCCCGCGCTTCCCAGTACATGGTCAGCGCGACGCAATGCCGCGCCTCGCTGTCCGCCTGGACCGGCGGCGTGTACGACGGCGACTGCCTGGCAGTATCACCCTGCCTGCTTCGATCCGCAGGTGAGGACGCACAGCCGATCAGCAGCAGTGAGAACAGTCCAATCAGTAGATGACGCAAGACAGGGGTCCTCCATGTCCTGAGGCATCGTATCCGAACGTGGAAAGCCGGCATGCGATGGGAATCACAGTCTGCCAGCGCAGCTCATGAGGCTCCCTAGGGGGTTTTCAGGGGTTCCAGTGCATCCAACGGGATCCTGAAGATCTCCCGCTGCTCGTTGGTCATCAGCAGTGTGCGCTCGTCCTCCCAGGCGATGGCTTCGTTCTGCTTCACCTGCTCGCGATCGAGCTCCAGAACCCGGGCTTCCCCCTGCAGCCAGCGGTCGCCGCGGCGTGGTCGATCGAACACCCAGAGGTGGGTGTAGGTGAGCACCGCCAGCTGACTGCCATCCGCAGACACATCCGCACCAGTGGGCAGGGTGAGACGATCATGCTGGTCAATCAGCTTCAGGACGTTTTCCCGGTCGGTGCGCATTCTGTCGAGCCGGTAGAGCTTGGTACCGGGTTCCCAGGACATAGCCTGGCCCGGCTGGCGATGCTTGGTGAGAAAGTAGAGCTTGCCTGTGGCGGCGAAGACGGCCTCACAATCGAAATGCCACTGCGCGGCGGGAAAATCACCCTGATCCGGATAACGGACCGGCACGAACTTGAGAGCCCTGGTTTTGGTCACATACTCCGGATTCGGCTCGTTGACCACATACACACCGAGATCGCGGCGGGCGTTGTCGTTGTTGCCCACGTCCGCGAGATACAGCACGCCATCGGACATCGCCATGGCCTCCCAGTCGTACTGCCAGGCGTTGTCGATGGTGTATCCGGGCCAGTCGTCCGTGGACGCTTCAGGAAACAGGTGGCGGATGATCCCCGGCACGATCACCTGCGCGTCGGCACGGATGGCAAAGATCCGCGCCGCGTCACCGGAGTCGTTGTGCACCCAGAAAATGCCGGGGTACGAGGAGGCGGAGAGACCGCTCATCTCACTGAGAGCCGGATGGGTGACGGTGGCGATCTTCCTGACGACGCTGCCGCGATCCTGTTCGGACCTGGCGGCCGGCGCAGCCAGAGCCAGGAGCAGCGGAATACAGATGAGCACACGCATCAGTTCATACCCGCCTGCTGCTTCACCCAGCGCACGGCCGCTTCGTGGGTGCCGAACCAGACCTCCTTGCGGGCGCGGATGTGCTCGATGAGCGCCTCGAGCACCACGATCCGCGATCGGTGCCCGATCAGGTGCGGGTGCATGGTGAGCAGAAACATGGTGCCTTCGCGATAGGCCACATCGAACTCGTCCCTGTAGACCTGGAGCACGTCCCGGGGGTTCGAATACCTGTCGCCGAGGGGATTCATGAGCGGCGCGTCGTCGAGAATCCAGTCCACCGGCAGCTCGACGAGTCCAGTGGGACTGCCGCTGGCCAGCAGCTCATAGGGCCTGTCATCGGCCATGAGCGACGAGTCGTAGAGAAAGCCCATCTCCAGCAGAAGCTCGAGCGTGTTCTCAGAGAAGTTCCACGAAGGTGCCCGATAGCCGACGGGAGCCTTACCGGTGAGCTCCGTCATACGATCGATGGCCATCCGCAGCAGACGGGCTTCGTCGGCGCGTTCGAGCTCCGCATTCCGCTCGTGAATCCAGCCGTGGATGCCGATCTCGTGGCGGCCGGACGCCTGAATCGCTTCGATCATCCCGGGCGCAATCGAGAAGCTGACGGCCGGACCGAAGAAGGAGGCCGGAATCCTGTGCCGATCCAGCAGCCGCAGAATCCGTCCAAGCGCCACCCGAGAGCCATACTCACCCTGCGACAGACCACTGACGCTCGTGTCGCCGTTGCGCAGCCAGAGCGTCTCGTTATCCACATCGAAAGACAGCAGCACGGCTACCCGGGCGCCGCCGGGCCAGGATGGCGGATTCAGATCGCGGCCGGCACGTACCCGGTTGACGATTTCTCTGACCTGACTTTCTGACCATCCCCATGGCGGGTCGGCTTGATTGGCCTGCGCGAATGGGGCGGCCGCGAACGTCGCACCCAGCAGAACAACCAGCCATGCGATCACTCTCATCCGTCTGCATCCCGAAGCATCCAGCAACGCGCCAGAGACTAACCCAGACAACTGGCGGGCGCACGGCGTTGCAGCGCGCTTGCCCGCAACCGTTCCCGGTGCGAATGTGCACATCTCCCGAAGCTAAGCAGCCAGGTGCCGGCACCATGACCAGACGCAACATTCTGCTGATCACCACGGACCAGATGCGCTACGACGCGCTCGGGTGCAACGGAGGCCGGATCGCAAGAACGCCCGCCATCGACGGGCTGGCACGCGCGGGCATCAACTACCGGCGCGCCCACAATCAGAACGTCGTCTGCATGCCTGCCCGGGCCACCATCATCACCGGGCAGCATGTCGCGTCTCACGGTGTGTGGATGAACGGTGTGTCGCTGCCGGAACACCGGGATACGATCGCCCACCACCTGCAGCGTCACGGCTACCGGACGGGACTGCTCGGCAAAGCCCATTTCGAACCCTGGCTGGGTGACCCGTCGGAGTTTTTCGAGAACCGCATGGCGTCGCTCGGCAGCACGGGTCCTCATCGCGGCTTCGAGCACATGGAGCTGGCCAATCACTTCTTCGAAGGCCACAGCCACTACGACACCTGGATGAGCGAGCATCCGGCGGAGAAAGCCAGGTTCTATCCGATGGTCACCAGCAGAGGTCAGAACACGCTGGGCGCCGGAGAGACGGGCGCCATACAGGTGTGGCCGATGGAGGTGCCGCGCGAGCTCTACCATACGGACTGGGTGGCAGACAGAACGATCCGCTGGCTGTCGAGCCTCGAGCGCGCCGATCCGTTCTTCTGCTGGATGAGCTTTCCCGATCCGCACCATCCCTGGGACGTGCCGGTATCCGAGCTGCACCGGGTTGACTGGCAGAATGTGCCTTTGCCGGCGCTCTACCGGGAGAGCCCGGCGGAGCGCGCCAGGCTGCTGGACGACAAGCCCAGGCACTGGCGGGGGTACTACGACGGCACCCTGTGGACCAATCTGGAATCTCCCCGGGAGTTCGTTCCCGCCACCCTGACGCCGGATCAGGTCCGCGAGATCAACGCAATGACGCACATCGAGAACGAGCTGATCGACGAGGCCTGCCAGCGGGTATTCGATTGCCTCGCCGCCAGAGGCCAGCTCGACAGCACGGACATCTTCTTCACCACGGACCACGGCGAGCTGCAGGGTGATTTCGGTCTGCTGTTCAAAGGCCCCTATCACGTGGACGCGCTGATGCGGCTGCCGCTGATCTGGAAGCCCGCCGCGGCTGCCGCCATCCCGCCAGCCGAGGTCAGTGCGCCGGTCGGCCATCTGGATCTGGCGAGCACGTTCTGCGAGATCGCCGGCGTGGAAGCGCCCGGGTACTGCGAGGGCCGGAAGTTACCCGCCTCGGACGAAGAGGCCGACCGCCAGGGTCGCGACTTCGTGCTCACGGAGTGGGATTCGGAGCACGGCCACGTGGACATGCATCTGAAGACCATCTACGAGAAGTCGGGCTGGCTCTGCACGGCGTATGGAAAGAGCCACCTCTACGAGGGCACGGAAGGTGAGCTGTACCACATGCAGGAGGATCCGGATCAGCTGACGAACCTCTGGTTCGATCCCGCCTACGCCGGCAAACGGGACGAGCTCCCTGCACTGCTGCACGATTCGCTTCCCCCCGCCCGCGTGCCGCGGCTCGAGCGCAAGGCGCCGGTATGAGCAGTCAACGCTGCTCTGAGAGGGCAGCCGCCGACGAAAAGTAGGTATCCACCCCATAAACGGTGACCGGGCAACGCCCTACTCTGGAAGCTGGCGAAAATTCCGGTGATCGACCATGCGCGTCCTTGGCTCTCTGATGCTCTCAATGCTGTATGGCCTCAGCGCCTGTGCGGACGATCTGCCCGTGCCCGCAGCACCGCTGGCATTCATGTGGCAGATAGAGCTGCCGGACGGGGACCGTCAGGCGCTTCTTTTCTATCACCACCGCGACGGCGGCATCTATACCGGTGAAACCGCGACCGGTGGAACCGCGCTCTGGCGCGGCTGGTGGCCGCTGCACTTCTACGCACCCGGTTGGCTGGATGACTCGAACCTGGCGATCCGGGGGACCTTCATCACCGGTGTCGGACCCGACGGTAACCGCCCGTTCGATGCGACGCTGCGGTTTTCCTACGACGACGGCCGCTGGCAGGCACTGGAGCCGGAACTGTCCGAGCCACCATTCGAGAAACCCGTCCAGCTGCACTGTGGCGCCATGGAAGGCGTCGAGATCAGAAACCCGCGGGCCCTCGACCTGCTCCCCCGCTATCCCAACGACCTGGCCGTCGATTACACCACCCATCGGCTCATTCTGCTGCACGACCCTGCGGTGTCTGCGCTCGAGCCGCAGGTGATGAGTTCGGGTGCCGGCTACCATCTGGTGTGGACCGGCGAGGCCCCCATGCGTGCCTCTGCCTACGCTCGGCAGGGTACCCTCTGGATCGTGCTGCCGGCCGATGGGAAACCGATCAGCATGGCACCCGGCGAAGCCATGGAAACCTGCGACGACTGTCGGGCCGGTGTCTCCGGCCAGCCGCTGCTCCGCTGGATATTCACGCCCGTCAGCCGCGTGCCGGAGTCGAGCCCGGAATGGGTGCCGACCCGGCGACCGATCTGCCGACCCGTTGGTCCGTCCGGGTCCGCATAGTAGGATGCCGGAGAGCAAAGCAGGACTGAGTGTGGGTCAGATTACGGTTGTCGTCGCCGACGATCACGAGATCGTTCGATCGGCGCTCAGAGCCAGGCTCGAATCCGGGAGCTCCATCGATGCCGCCTACAGACTGGTCGGCGAGGCGAAAAACGGCCTGGAAGCCATCGCCTGCATCAAAGCGCAGCAACCCGATCTGATCTTCCTCGACATCTCCATGCCGCTGGCCAGTGGTCTCGAGATCATTCACGACCTGCGGCGCTGGAGTCCCCACACGAAGATCCTCGCCTTTACCGGCGTTACCGCCAGCGGTCTGCTCGCGAACGTGACCGCCACCGGCGTGGACGCCCTGTTCAGTAAAGCCACCGATCTCGACCTGGTGTTCGAGAAGCTCCCGCTGATTCTGAGAGGCGGGCGTTTCATCGACCCGGAGCTGGTGGAGCTGATCGAGGCAGGCGCGCACATACCCGAGCTGACAGCCCGGGAACGACAGGTGCTCAACATGGTGGTGACCGGAAAGTCGAACAAGGAGATCGCCCGGCTTCTGAACATCAGTCCGAAAACGGTGGACAAGCATCGCACCAGCTTCATGCAGAAGCTGGACGTGCACTCACTGGCCGAGCTGATGGCGCGGGCGGTGAAGGACGGGCTCATTGATCCCTACTTCTGAAGCCCGTATGGCTCTCACCCGCTGCAGGGGGATGATCACCGGACTGGCGAAAGCCGCGGCCCTGCTCGTGTGCACGTTCGCCACGCAGAGCGCCGCCGGCCTGATCGAAAACTACGTACCAACGGGCTGGGATTTCGCCTTCTACACCCTGGCGAGCAGCACCATCGCCTTCACCGCCCTCATCGTGCTCGCCTACCGGCAATACCGCTGGCTGATCTATTCCATCTTCTCCCTGACGCTGCTGGTGGATGCCGCCGCGATGGACGGGGTGCTGACCCACTTGGTCCAGGGCGGTGATTTCGTCCTGTGGGTGGTGCCCTTCCTGGCACACGCTGCAGCGGCCATCACCGGCTGGATTCTGATCGGCCTGCGCACGGAGCCCACCTTCTGGAACGGCATCGTCAAACCCGTCGCCTTCACGATGGCGGCCATCACGTCCATCTTCCCGCTCACCAGTTACTTCTGGCTGGAGAAGATCTCGATCGTGCTGATGTGGATACCGGTCAACGCATCGTTCTTTCTCATGATGTCTGCCCAGGTCCTGCCACCACTCAGCTGGGACAGCGATCAGAAGTGGCAGCTTACGGCCACACGGCTGTTCGCCGTGGCCATCGTGCTGTTCCTGGTCCTGCCTTACGTGCTGGGCGGCTTTCTGCCGCTGGATCTCTCACAGCAGCAGATCAATGCGTTCTTCCGCGCCGCCCTGCTCGCGTTCACGCTGTTCTCGCTGTTCGTGGTGGTCGGACAGGCCATGGCAAGTGTCCGTGCCCGGGAGCAGGCGGAGCGGGAAGCGGCCGAAGCCGCCCGCAAGGAAGCCCTGTTGCAGCTGGAACTGGAGCGTTCCGAGCGGGAGTACCAGCAGGCTCTGTCGAGCGCGATGGAGAGCCGCAGCCAGCTCGCCAGCGTCTCCCATGACCTGCGGCAGCCCATCGCCACGCTGCGCATGACCATCGCGCAGCTCCAGAAGGACGCCCATCGCAGCGGCAGAGACGACACCGCCGAGCGGCTGGCCCAGGCAGTGGACTACGTCGACCATCTGGCAAGCGTGTACACGGGGAATGACGACATCGATCTGCGCGCACGGGAACACGATGACTCGGAAGCCGGCACCGACCATTCGGAACCGGAAACCGTCCGCGCCGAGGTACTCACCGCGACCCTCCATCAGATGTTCGGCGCAGAGGCTGCCAGTCGGAACATGACCCTGCGTGTCTACGGAGACGATCTGGCCCTCTGTGTCGCGCCGCTGCCGACCCTTCGGATCATTTCCAATCTGGTCAGCAATGCCCTCCAGCACTCCGGCGCAAGTCGCCTGGTCCTGGCTTTCCGTCCGAAGGGCGGCCGGATCCGGGTCCAGCTCACGGACAACGGGATCGGCATGGATGAGGCGAAGCTCGCGAAAGTACGGGAATGGGGCGTGAAGGGTGAGTCTTCGCTTGGAGACGGCCTGGGCCTCAGCATCGTGCAGGCCCTGTGCCGGGAACAGGGCTTCGGCCTGCACTTCACATCCGATCCCGGGCGGGGTACGACGATTGCCGTGGACGTACCGGCCGCGACGATTCGCTGACCGCGTGCCTCCGCGATCCCGCGCTCCGGCTTACCAGTCCCACTCCTCATCGCCCCCGGTCGGATCCGGGCCATTGCCCGGATCATTGCCCGGATCGCCGCGAGTATCGTCTGCCGGGGGCAGCACCTCTGCCGGCGACGCGATGGCTTTCCTCTGCCGGGCAAGATCGAACGCCGACTGATCATCCATGCGCACGGGCATCATGGCGTAGCGCGCCGGGCCCATGGCCGTCTGCACGGAGACGTTCAGCGTGCCGTCGTTGGCCAGCTGTGCCTGCCAGGGACCCATGAGCGGCAGATCCGAGCCGGCGTACTCACCCGAGCCGGTTTCCCGGATGTCCTTGATCACCACCATCATCGGCTGAATCTGCAGCACGAACAGATGCACCCAGGGATCCAGCGCATAGGCTCTGCCGGCCTGAACACGGACCCGTTTACCGATGGAGGTGACCATCCACTCTCCATCGATGGGCAGCGCCGATGTGGTGGGCACCGTATTAGCCATAGGCAGAAACGCCGGAATCTGAGGCATCTGGGGTACGCCTTGAGCCGCCCGAGCGGTGGCCGAGGTGCACAGAACGATCGCCGCAAGAAGCGCGAGCGCAGGATATCTCGAGAATGCTGAGCACATGGGATCTTCCTTCGTCAGGTTGACCCTCATTCAGACGCAGCGGCTCGAGCAATCCTATGGGGTCGAACCCCCATATCCAGCGGAGGCAGACGGCCGAATGGGGCACTCACCCCATAGGACGCACGTCTGGTCAGGATTACTTTATCCAGAGCGCCGCAAAGTAAGGTGGATTCATGCCTGCTCTGATCCTGATCGCATTACTGACCCTCGGCTTCTCCAGCGCTTCTTACGCCGCGGATTGCGGCGGCCGGAACCAGAACGCCTGCCCTGCCTGGCATTTCGGACCGCCCTGTGAGCAGGGTCTGCGCAAGAACGGCAGCGGCAAGTGCAAACCCTGCGGCGGGGACGGCGAACGGGCCTGTCGCGTGATCGACAAAGGCAAGCAGTGCGAGGATGGCCTAATCTATCGCGCCGGTTACTGCACGCGGACCAACATCGCGTGCGGGACGCTGGGCAGCCCGCCCTGCCACTGGCTGAAACCCGGCGCCCGCTGCTCGGCCGAGAACACGGCCACCATCGACGGCATCTGCCAGCACTGCGGTCGTCCGTTCGAACGCGCCTGTCCGATCCAGGAGAAAGGGGACAACTGTGTGTCCGGCACGACATACAGCAGGGGGGTCTGTGTGCCCGACGAAGCGCCTTCTACCGCGGACGCACCGAAAAGCCGCGTCTACAACCGCACCGACACCCCCGTGTTCGTACAGATCGGCGATGAATGGGGTAAAAAGCAGATTCCGGCGAACGGCCACATCGAGTTCAGCGTGCCGGAGCTGCATTGTTTGGACCACTCCCAGGGTTTCGTCGATCCCGACAATGAAACCTATTTCAACGCGGACTACTTCGTTGAAGTGGCGACGGCGAGCTGCCGCCAGTGGGCGCCGATCACCATCTGGCGTGATGAGGCAGCCTACTCCGAGCATAGAGACGAGCCGGTAGACACCCGCCACGTCCACCGCGGTGTGATGAGCAATTCCGAGTTCCGCGCGCATCTGCTGGAGAGACGGATCGAAGCGACACAGCCCGGCGGAGTTCTGTACGACAGAGGGGTGCGGGCCGTGGTGATGGCGCCGGATCGGGATGCCTGGGTCGCCTACTGGGGACCCGGTGAGATCGAAGTAGGACGTCAGGACAGCGCGCACGGTTCCCCGGCCGGGCTGACGCCTCCTGCCGCCCGCAGCGACCGCCGCGTGAGGCGTCTCTACGGCGCCGGCGGCAGCCAGTGGCTGATGTGTCTGCCCCAGGCCGGCGCAGGCTGCAGATCGGAAGAACTGACGGACTATCCCATCAACGCGGTCGGCAGCTGGTGGGAATACCTGGCAGCCGAACACATGGTGGAGTTCATGCTGATGGACGACGACGAGCTCGTCTCCAAGCGCTACGGCCTCAGCGAAGCCCACCACTACCGGCGCTACGAGAAAGTCGGCCCCAACCGGTACCGGAGCAGATATGGCAACTTCTACGAGTTCACTTCCAGCACCACGGGCTTCTGGGAGAGCGGCAAGTCGGGCAACAGGCAGTACTTCCGCCGGACCAGCGACGTCCCGAAGATGGAGGGCATGTACGACGGCGTCCTGGAAACGGAGATCAACGGCGACCGGCGTCGTAGGCTGGTGACGTTCGTGGTGAGAGATGCGGAAAACCCCCTGAATCTCGCCACCCTGAACAAACCCGACCGGCTGAACGTCAAACGCCTGGATCAGAGTGACTGGGTGGAATACAACCGCATCGAACGGAACCCCAATCTCTTCAAGAGCGACGACGGCGCAGCCATCCGCTTCCACGACTCCACACGCTACAGACGTGTGGAGTTCGACTGGACGAGCGCCGACGGTTCGGTGAACGAGACCTTCTACCGGATCCGGGCCCGTGGCGGCGACAGGGACTTTCTCGAAGGCGACTGGAAAGTCGACGGCAATGCGTTCGAGATCACGAAGCACAGTCAGAACAGCCTCACCGTGAAGGGACTGAACGAATCCGGGAAGGTCACCTTTCAGCGCAGAGCCCGGAACGCCCTCTACTTCAGAGACGACGATCGAAACGTCCTGCGCTGGACAGACCGGGGACTCTTCTACAAAGCCAGAGGGGAAGCGCCGCAGCGGGTCGAGCGGGACTGAACCCGGCCTCAGCGGCGTAGTACGGCAATCCAGCGGCCGAGGTTCAGAAGACTCGCCAGGGAACCGGCCACATAGGTGAGCGCAGCCGCCTTCAGGATACGACGGGCGTGCGGCAGATCGCCTTCGTGCAGATAGTTACCTCTGGCCAGCAAGGGCAGCGCCTTGCCGAAGCTGGCATCCAGCTCCACAGGCAGTGTCACCAGATGCACGATGGTGCCCATGGCCATGGATGCCACGGCGAGCAGCAGCAGAAGAAATCCCGCCTGAGGCACCTTGAGCAGGATCAGCACCACGGGAATCGCAATCAGCAGCATCCGGCTCACCCGGTCGCTCCGGGCAGCCGCCTTCACCAGCCGCTGCCGGGTCTGAAACAGCGCCTCTCCCCGGGCGTCCTGCAGCGCATGGCCCACCTCATGCGCGGCCACCGTGACCGCCGTCAGCGAGTAACCGGCATAGTTGTCGGCGGACAGGCGAACGGCCCGTTCGGTCGGGTCATAGTGGTCGCCGGACGCCGTCTGCTCGACCTTCACGTCCGCCAGATCGAAGCTGTCGAGCAGGTGCCGCGCCAGCTCGCCGCCGGTGCCCTGCCGGCGGTAACGGTCGGCCGGCTGACTGTACCTGTGCATCACCCACTTCACCCAGACTGCGGGCAGCAGCACGGCAGCCAGAATCGCGATGAGGAGGATGAGCATCAGCATGAGCCGATTATCTCATGCTCGAACGAACAGGCGTGCGCGCGTCCGACAGCGGGAGAGCACTTACAACTCGTTGGTTGCCGCCGACGCCGAACCCGGTAGCCTTTCCCGCTGCAATGACCAATTTCACGGGCTGGGACAACCGGCTGTCGGGTCTTCGTCGCGGGGTACTCGCATTCGTGCTGACCGCCGCCGGCGCCGTTCCCGCTGAAGCCACCGAATGGACGTACCGGTATTTTTCCAACCCGGTGCTCGGCGTCACCACGCACCTGGCCGAGGTTAAAGCAGACGGCCTGAGCGTGTCCGTTCGCTGCGACGGCACGCCAGCTATCCCTGAAACGCGCGTTCACCTGGACGAACCCCTGCTGGAAAGTCTCGAGAGTCTGGATTGGGCCTTCGACGGCATCGAGTTCCAGCCCCCCCAGTGGGCGAAGAGCCCCAACAGACAGTCACTCATCCTGTCCGGCCGTGACGGCGACAGGGTTTTCCGTCTTCTGATGGCCTACCGGGAAATGGCCCTGACCCTGCACCTGACAGGTTCGCGCGACGCCGGCTACACAGTGCCGCTGTCGGGATCGTCGGCGGCCATTCGAAGCGTGCAGAACGGCTGCCGCTGAGTTTCGACCGGCCTGGGCGTCAAGACCATCTTTCATACCCGTTGCTGGTAATCTGCGCCTGTGAACGCCGAACAGGATAATGCGATCTACCTCTCCAGGGTGGACGTCAACGAGCCGCTGTCGAGCTTTTCGCGCCATGGCTTTGAACTGGACGGTGAGTTCTGGCCTTCCGTCGAACACTACTTCCAGGGGATGAAATTCGAATCACCGGACGAACGGGAGAAGGTCCGCCTGACGGATCATCCATCGAAGGCCAGACGTCTGGGGCGCAGCCGGTTCCGGAAGATCCGCAAGGACTGGTCGAAAGTCCGCCGCGTGATGATGACGCGGGCGGTCTACACGAAGTGTCGCACCCACCCGGAGGTGGCGGAGCGGCTGCTGGCAACCGGGGAGGCCCTGCTGGTGGAGAACAGTCAGTACGACTACTTCTGGGGGTGCGGCCGGGATCGGAGGGGCCACAATACGTATGGGAAGGTGTTGATGGACGTCAGAAGCAAGCTGCTTGAGGAAATCCGCACATAGGTCGCGGAACAGCGCCATGCTGCCGCTGCTGGCATTTACACTGGAGAACAAACTTCCATCAAAGTCGCACACACAGTGTTTCCCCGCCAGGAGGTATAGTCCCGCTGGAAAGTTCACCGCCCCAGGGGTACGAGAGAAATGCTCAAAGAGTCTCTTAAACCTGCGTTTCGCACCTTCAGCCGTTTTTTTCCCACGACATCTACGGTGATTCAGTATCAGCGTTCGCTCGCGAGGCTCGGCAATGAACGCGAGGAACGCAATCGCTGCCATCGAGAATTCATCGAGTTCGCCGTGGGAAAGCCCGCGCTGCAGATCGGGGTCAAGGAGGATGTCGGGCGCAAGAACGGAGAGAATTGGGTGAGCGTCGACAAGTATGACACCCGACCCTTCATCGACTTCAACGATGACATCTATGCACTGCATTTCGAGGATGAGACTTTCGATGCAGTCGCATGCAGTTCAATTCTCGAGCACCTGGAGTACCCCGAAGCCGCGATTGCCGAGCTCGACCGCGTGCTGAAACCCGGCGGGCGCATCTGGCTGCAGCTGCCTTTTTACTACCATTTCCATGGTTCACCCAATGACTACTGGCGGGCTTCCCCGGAAGGTCTTCGCATCTGGGCTCGCAATTTCAAGGAGATCCGGTGCGGGAGTTTCTGCTGGAAGCGAACGCCGCTCAACAGCTCGACTTTCTTCTACGGGGAGAAAGCGCTGAGCTAGTGTGGCTCGGCTCCACCACAACAGAACTCAGTTCTGATCACGGAATTCGATACCATCCTGGGTCCGCGACTGATTGGCCGGGGCCCGATGAAATACGAGCGAGAATACGCCTGGGAGGCGATCTGCGAAGAAGCGATAAAACGCTTCGAAAAGCAGTATCAGACCACTAACAACCCTGCCTACAAGTTTTTCCTCCTCTGTCACGAACACTACACGGGATTCTTCCTGCTCTGTCGGCACGACCGATACAGATCTGCTCAGACGCTTCTGCTGCCGATGTTCCAGGCGCTGTTGAGAGGTTGGTGGCTGTCGCGTCATGCGAGCGAACGGGAAATAAAGAAGTTCGTCAAACGAGGGAAGATACCGCGGATGTCCAAACTTGCGGAACTGATCCTCAGTGATTCCGCAACGCATGACGAACGGTTTCGGTCGCAGGACATTCAACGCCTGCTGAACGCGTTTACCCGCCACGGCGCAAGGCAACCAATACCTGCTCTATTCAGTGAGGAGACGAGTGACGGGATCAGATCGACTGCAGCGTCGACCTCCTATTTTGCGATGTTACTGCTGGCAGGCTGTATAGACCGAGAAGATGTCGTTGAGCTGCTGGAAAATGCATACTCGGACCTGATGGCTCACTACGTACTCGGAGTTCAGGATCAGAAACGGTAGACCTTGGCTCCGGTCTGAAGTGCTACCCATGTGTCCGGGCAGCGCCCAGACTGAATGGCGGAGCGGACGCCTGCCTACTACTCGGTCTAACTGTTTGTTTCTATTAGAATAAAAGTACCTGTCTTGCCAAATGTGCCCCCATATGTACCCCCGATCTGTGTTTACTTTCGATCGTCCCCTAGCTGAGCCCACATCAGTAGGTCAGTATTCGGCACGGGCGCTCCATTCTCATGGCGGAAGAAGCTCGACGCAGTGTGCATTAAATCGACCGCCCACTTCACTGGAACTGAACTGATTGAACGCGTATTCACGATTGAAATCAGACATACGCAAGCATGCCAGGGGATCATCGATCAGTTCTTTCAGGTTTCTCGTGAGGTCATCGACGCTATCTAGTTGAACCACCCGACCCATGACACCGTCCAGAAAGAAGTCGCTCAGTCCTCCTGCGCCGGTAGTGATGACCGGCAAGCCTGCAGCCATTGCTTCGAGCACAGATACCGGCATTCCTTCTCCATGAGAGGTAGGAAGACAGTAAAGATCATGTGCTGCTAATAGTTCCGCTTTCTGAGCGTTTCGAACATATCCGGCAAAGTGAATCGACCGTGCCAGCGAGGTTGGGAGTCTGCGGCAGTAGTCCATCACGTTGTCCAGTTCGCTACCAGCGCCTGCGATCGTGAGTTCAACGGGAACGTTCTGGCGTAGCAGGTTACATACCGCGTCTATCGTCTGGTAGACACCTTTCTCTTGCTCGATTCTACTGAGAAAAAGCACCTTCACTGAGGCGCTTAGTCGTCTAGAACCTGGTGCCGCATCTGGCCTTAGAAATTCATCAGAGAACATCGTAGTTTCGCTGACAACGTAGCTCTGACCCCACGCCTGAACGGTTTCTGCGGCCGTGGATGTCAGTACCAGCGTGGTGTCTGCTTTTTTGAAGGAGATTCTATAGATAGCGGTGAGATACTTCTCGACCGTCTTCGCGAATTCAGCATCCCAGCCGTGCCAGAACACAATCAGATTCGCGTGGGAGCAACGCTTGATCAGCCAGGCGAAGATGGATTCTCTTATGAAGCAGCGCACGTTCATAGAAGGGTTCAGGACGACAACGCCAGGCTTTGAATCGCGAATGTGGCGCAATAACCTGTAGGGATCTCGAAGATAGTGGCTAACCCCGGCAGCACCGCCCATCCTGCCAATCTGCAGATACTCGTATGTCGGATTGCGGTTGGGTCCCAGCCGTGAGAGCAGAGTAACGTAGTAGTTAGCGATTCCCCCTGGGTCGTCCAGGGCCGGCCCAACCAGGAGAATGTCTGCACTCATGGCAGTAGTGGTATTTCCAGAACGACTATCTTCAGCACGTCAGGCCCAGGATTTCGCAGGCCATGTGTCCCGCCGGGAGGATTCACGACGACGTCGCCGGTCTTCACTTCGACGGTTCTGTCTTCGATGGTCATCAAACCGATACCCGACAGGACAACATAGATCTCCTCGTTGTCCATGTCGTGGGTGTGGATACCGATTGAGTGTCCGGCTGGCACTTCGGTCATGTCTATGAAATTCAGACCATGATGCGCTTTGTCATCCGCCACTCGAGCGCTTAGAACTTCCCCGTCTCCATCGTGGGCGTTGAGCACGCGGAACTCTGCATCCGCGTTCCGATAGACGTTTCTCAAGGTGCAATTCCTCTGACGATCTCACCCATCCTGGCCAACCCGTTTTGCATATGTTGACGATCGAGGCCGTTATTCAAGAACACCCCGGCGCCGATTTTCTGCGGGACGACCAGGTTCGCACATCCACCACGATGAGCCTCGGCGTTTGCGATGGCGCGAACGCATAGTTCAGGGGTCAAATAGGGACAATCGAGAGGTAGTCCTGCTCTATGGAGCAGGCGGTAGATCCGTTCTACCTCCTTCCAGCTGATCGTCCCCCGGAGAGCCCCGATGGCAGAACTTAGCGCCATATCCAGGGCGACTGCATTTCCGTGGTGGATCGAAAACCCAGCTTCAGACTCAATCAGAGGACTGAAAGTGTGGCCAAAATCGACGAGACGCTGATAGCCTTCCATCTCGAATGGGTTTTGTCCGAGCTGTTCCAGCATAAGCGCTATCGACCGGCGCACGATGTTGGCTGCCTCATGATGAGGGTTCTGGAAACGACTCTGAAGAAGGTCCTCCAGATGTTCGTCTAGCTGATAGAAGAGTTCCTCGTCTGTCACGATTGCGATCTTGATTATCTCAGCTAGACCATAGCTTATATGCTCCAAGGGTAAGGTTCGGAGGATGGTTGGATCCACTAAGACGTTGATTGGAGGATGAAACAAGCCTATTCGGCTCTTAAGCCCCTCATAGTTGACACCGCATTTCAAGCCGATACCTGCATCAACCTGGCCAATCAAAGTTGTGGGTACGCGAATGCACTCCAATCCGCGTCGAACCACGGCCGCTGTCATGCTAACCAGGTCTGTGCAGACACCCCCGCCGACAGCAACGACTACAGAGGTGCGTTCCAGTCCGGAAGTCCGTGCGCACAAACTCTGAACCGTCTGCAGATTCTTCTGCTTTTCCGACAACTGAATGACGTGATACTCGAAATCAACTCCTTCCAGGCTTCGTCTTATGGATTCCCCTAGAAGGTGATCCACGCTGGGGGTCGTAATCAGAGTGCTGCGGCGGGATTCCAGCAAATCGCGTAGTCGCTGGAAGTGATTGCCGGTGAGGTTGACCACTTCTACGTCATAAGAGACTTCTCGTGTAGTTGAAAGTCGCACGTCAGAGCCGGATCACGCGTGGGTCAGGCGCCATGATTTTTCCTCCGCCAGCATCGACTACTGTAGCGCAGCGGTCGCATATCTGGGAGGTGGTGATACTGGCGTCACCTGCGAGTAGTAGGACCGCATCGGCCTGTGAGCAGAACTCGAGGGGAACTCTCTGTATCTGACTGCCGCCAACTTCAAGGCGAAGAACTTCCGGGTCTACGAATCGAACGTCGCAACCGATCTCTCTGAGTAGCGTCACTATTTCCAGAGCTGGAGTTCCGGCGAGATCAGAGGAGCCTGGCTTGAAACCTACCCCGATCAGTACAACCATCGCGCCAGGACCAATCTCGGCATGCCTGCGTAAATGTGCAATCACGACAGAATTGATTTCTTCCATCGTTCGGTTGGCGCCCTCCAGCACCGGTGTACTGACGTCAAGACTGCCGGCCAACTCCCTGATGGCGGTCAGATCCGCAGGAAGGCAGTGTCCTCCAACACCCGCGCCCGGAAAAAAGGGGAAGTAGCCGTTTGGTTTGGTCGCGGCAGCGCTCGCGACTTCATGAGCCTCGAGGCCTAGCGCATGTGCAACCTTCATTACTTCGCTGATAAATGAGATTCCTACCGACAGAAACGCGTTCTCGACCAGCTTCGAGAGTTCGGCAACCTCCGCGCTCGATACGCGTTCGATCTGAAGCCCGAGGGAACACAGGAACTCATAGGCAACCACCTCCTCCTTACCGCTCTCGAGGCCTCCCAGTAGTCGCGGAGTAGCAAGGATTTGGTTGATTGCATCGCCTTCCCGCAGTCGTTCAGGGCAGCAGACCACGGTAACCGTCGATCGCAGAGCGGATGGAAGCGACTGCCACAGCTCTCGAGTTGAGCCGGGTTTGACGGTACTGGTGATGATGATGACTTCCGGAGGATTCTCCAGTTTTTCGATATCTCTGACGCACTCGATTAGCCCGCCTCGACTGCGATCGGGCCGGATAGCGATGACCATGATCCTGCAACCATTCAGGACCATCGAATCATCAGATGAGTCTAGGAACCGTTTTTCGACTTGAATCGACTTCGCGTCTCGCACGCGCTGTTGGTTGATGTCATATCCGACAACTTTGTAGCCCGCCCTGAGCGCGAGCGTGGCCATAGAGGTTCCCACCAAGCCAAGCCCAACGATAGCCACGGGGCTATTCTGAGTTCTCTTGGTTTGTCTCTGCATTCGTTTCAGCACCCGCCGATAAGACCAGCGAAGAAAACACCTCCAGCGATGGCCTCTTCCTGATCCTGCGGCCCCATTTCAATCAGGCGCTCCCAGTCCTGCCCGACATCCCAGACTAGAGAGCGCATATGGTTGAGAAGCTGATCCCGATAAGCGTTTCCAAGCGATTTCGCCAAACCGCCAACGATAAAAAATCTATCGATGCCGCATGCCAGGTGTATCGAAGCAAGAGTCCAAGCCAAAGGCGACGCCAGTCGATCAACGATGTCAGTAGATTCCGGGTGACCTTCTTTGAAGCCACGAATGAGTTCGACCACATCCGATGGAAAATCCGACCCAGATTCTTCGCAATAGCTCTGTGCAGCTCTTCCTGAAGATACACGACCGAGCTCGTCGGCGAGCTGCGGGATTATCAGATGACCGATTTCTCCTCCCAGTCGCCTTTCGCCAACGACTGGCTCACCCTTCAGGAAGATCTTGTTGCCGATTCCAGAGCCGACTGTCACAACGCAGAAATCGGATTCACCTTTTTCCACGAAGTAGTATCCCGCCGCGGTCAGATCGTTCAATACATAGACCTCAGCTGGACTCCATATCTCGATCAGACGTTCTCTGAGTTCGAAAGGCCGATCCATCTGCTCGCCAAGAATGGTTGGCGAGCGAACGGCGACGCCGTCGTCGTTGATCGGGCCAGCATATCCAACGGTGACGAGCTTGGGAGCATCCTTGGAGGCAAGCAGAGAGTTGCCTAGTTGACTCATCTGTGTGAGCACAAGTTCCAGAATGACCTCGGCAGGGAGATCATGTGTGAGATAGTTCGGCGTCAGTCCTTCGGCATGCGACTCTACACGCCCAGTATGTGTGTTGACGAGGCTGGCCCTCGTCCGCGTTCCGCCAACATCGAAAGCAAGGGCCAGACCAGCTGTTGTCACCATGACGAGCTCATTCAATCACCAATCATCCTGGTCAGCAGAATGTCGGACGCCTTTGCGACCTTTCTGCTGGGTAACACCCTGAGCAACTTTTTCTGAGCGTTCAGATACCCCCGCGTCATTGCGATGCGGCGCTCATCTATCCTAGTGCTCTCTGGAGCCGTGGGCTGCACGACTTCATCTCGTTGAAGTTGTCGCCAATCAGCGTACTCCCCAGCTGTTCCGAGGCAGTAGGTACATGACTTGAGTGGGTCGTCTCGATCGAGCATCTCGAGCAATCGATTGAGCAGATCCGGAGCATGGAGCTCGACACCGTCTTCGACCCTCGGATCGCCAATAACATGGCCTGCTTTCTCGAGATATCGTTTCAGGAAAATGGGACGCGAGCAGAGGTAAAAAAAACCATCGTAAAACGTCTGGCACCCCCACGTGTGGGCAATCAGGCAGCTGTTGAAGATCTTGTTTGCCTCTTCTGGATCCAGAGGTGCGCTGACTTCCATTGTCCGAAAGCGCGAGATCTGCTCGACCTTCAGCGAAACCCCGAGATCTTCGAGACGTTTAAGTGTCAGGTTCCAATCGATCGCTTCGGTCTGTTTCGTCGGATAGAGGCTGACTGACACTTTGTCGAATGCACTGAGCGTGTCGTCGGAGATTCGATTCAGCAGCACACCGTTTGTTGCTATCTCAATCTCCTTTGAAACCCCGCTTGCGCGAACAATGCTGGCAAACATCGGCAGTTGCCGCGCAAGCAAGGGTTCACCGCCAACAAAGCGAAAGCGTTCGACTTTATAGACTGAGGCGAGGCGCTCCAGATCGCGTTGAAAAGTCTCGACAGGTAGTCCGCCTGACTTCTGATAGGGGGAAAGATGACTGCATTCGCTGCATCTCAGATTGCAGTGATCTACGACGTTGTATTCTAACTTTCTCGCAAGAATTTTGCCGCCGACGATGGAGAAGTTCGGCATCAGACGTCCTACATTATTCCGATTTTCTGGTACACGCCGACCAGATTTGATCGCTGCTTTTCCCAAGAGAGATCGTCTTCTATTCTGCAGCGGGCCTTCTTGCCCATAGCCGTTCGTAGCGACCTGTCGTCTGCCAGTGCGATTATCGCGTCTGCCAGAACGCTGGCGTTGTGCTCCGAAAGATACATGACACAATCGGCTCCGCTGACCCTGGTTTCCGGCATATCGTATGCGATGACGGCCTTACCCAGAGCCATGTATTCCATCAGCTTGTTCATCGTCAGATGTTGATTGAATGGCGTTGGCAGGTCCGGCTGAACGGCGATATCAACAGCCGCGAATGCTTCCAGGACGCCCTGCCAGGAAATCGTGCCCGGCATGAGCACGGATCCACTCAAACCCATACTGTCTCTCTGCTCCAATAGATCCTGGTAAGCATCTCCGCTACCCACTAGCACGAACCCGATGTCCGTACGAGATCTCTCCTGTCGCACTATCCTCGCCGCTTCGAGCAGGTTGTCGACTCGATCCTGGGGGTTCATGATGCCCAGGTAGCCGACCACGATATCACCCACTTCGGTGACTTCAGGTGATGGGTCTACTTCGTAGAAGTCCTTTTCGAGCCATGGACCGTTTCTAACTACCGTAACGGCATCATCCGCTTTCCTGCCTCTTTGCAAGGCCATCCGACGAAACGTCTGATTGGTTGATATCACGTGATCAGCAGTCCGAATGCTCATCCGCTCCAGCCAGCTGACAAAATCGATCAGCATCGGGAAGCGTTCTGCATATCTGACTTCGAACAACTCTGGGACCAGGTCGTGATGATCAAACACGAAACGTCGACCAAGAAGTTTATAGGGTGACGCAACCAACCATAGAAGATCCGGGGGGTTGGCGACATGAACAACATCGAATCCATGGCGCAGGAATACGTAGGCGGTTAAAACCGTCTGCAGCACGAGGCTGAAAACGTATTCCAGAACGTGTGAAAAAAATGCCGCCCCCATGGCAGGTTTGAAGTATTGATACACCGTCACACCCTCGATTGTGCGGCGGAAACCAGCGCCATCCGTGGGACAAATCACAACCACAGAAGCGCCATGCTCCATAAGGCAGTGCGCCTCCCGCCGGACTCTTGTGTCCAGGCTGTAGGGAACATTTTCGATGAGAAACAGTGCTCGTCTGGATTTCGTTTTCGACGTCACCACTACCAGTCCTGCGATTCCGCGAGAGCAAGCAGTTTCTTTGTGTTCACGTCGAACCACCTGGCTCCGTGGTTCCAGTGTGCGATGGCTTTGCCGGTATCAATCATCCTGTTAATCACATCTGCAAGCCCGAATGGAACCTGGAGACCGGCGAGCGACGCTAGCGCTCCAGGACTGAACGCGGCGATACCGCTGCAGATCAAGTAGCGCTTGGCAGGCTTTTCAACATATTTTTCGATCAGCCCATCGTTTTCAACCAGCTCCCCCAACGAAAGCTGGTATTCCTCGTAGTGGCTAGCGAGCGTTGCGTCTGATTGATTGGCCTGGTGAATCGATAGCAGTCTCTCGAAGTTAAAATCTGTCAGCAGGTCTGCAAAAACAAACAGAGTCGTCATTTCGTCGATCGGCAATCGCTGAAGCGCTCCGGCGTTACCGAGTGCTGTCTCTTCTCGGACGAATCGGACCGGTAGGTGAGTCTGGGAATCTGCCAGGTGTTCGCGGACGTGGAGTTCTATCTGGTCGCCGAGATATCCAGTGACGACGACCAGGTCGTCCGGCGCGGTGCTGGATAGAGCGTCAATCAGGCGGGCAATCAGCGTGCGCTCCCCAACCTGGAGCAACGGTTTGGGCTTTTTCTCGCTGATATTTCCGAGACGAGTACCTCGTCCACCCGCCTGCAACACCACTCGTAGACCGGTGTTCACCTACCCCCCCAAGGCATTGATGCACTTAGTATACTAATCGTCAGGATGGGTGTTTACCCTCTGATGTAAGCGTGCGAGAGGTTCAAGGTGATTCTCACCATACTTGGCGGGGATAGCGTCAGTACCCCGGTGCTGATCCGCGAGATAGCAACGGCCTTTGAGCCTGAAAGGCTCTCTGTGCTTGAGATTCGACTTCAAGGTCGTAACAGATCGCGCATGAACGGCATTCTCGAGTATGCGCAATCTCGATTTGCAGAACTCAACGTATCCGTCCACACAGATGCTCGTGAAGCGGCACGCCATAGCTCTCATATTCTTTGTCAGGTCAGGCCTGGCGGGATGGTCGGCCGGTCAGCAGACGAGCGTCTGGCGCTGCGCTACGGAACACCCGCAGATGAAGGTCTCGGGCTGGGCGGCGTTGCCGCATATCTTCGCGGCTTCCCAGTGCTCGATGAACTTCTCTCGAGCTGTGCTTCCGTTTCCAAGGACGCCGAGGTGTTCATGATGACGGCTCCTCTCGGCCCAACAACCCGGCTGGCAGACAGATACTTTCCCGGGAGAGCCTATGGTGTTTGCGAACTACCAGGTGTCATCGCTCAGTCGGTGTGCGGCCAGGCGCGCGATGGAGGATTGGAGATTGCAACCCATGATACTGCGGGGGTGAATCACTGTAGTTGGCTCTACAACTTTCGAGATGTGAATGGTCGCGATGTAACTCCGGAGGTGATCGAACTTCTGTCGTCTGAGGTTCTCGGGCTGAAGGCTAAACATGCCAAGGAGTACGGCGCAGTTCCCATGCACTACTTGCGGCTGTTCTTTGAGCCTGCAGAGGTCCTGCGTGAGCAGTACGCTTCCACGGAAACTCGCGGCGAACACCTGGACCGCTGGCGCGAGGAAGTACATCAACTATTGATTGATCCATCCTCTTCTCCCTTGCTCATCGAACAGAAGCTGGCGCTCCGGCGTAACGACTGGTATCGCCACGGGATCGTGCCAGCTCTTTTAACCATGACGTCAGCGGTAAGTCGTCGCATTGTCCTCAACATTCCCAATGCAGGCCTGCTAAGTCAGCTGCCTGATGATGCGATCGTCGAAGCCGCGGTTTTCGGTAGTCAGGGAGGGGTTGATCGGTTGCCGTTAGCGCTACTACCCGACAGACCCGCGGAACTCACCGTTCGGCTTGTGGAGTTTGAGACGCGCCTAACCGGTCTTCCCATGGCGCCGAGTCCAGCTGATCTAGAAGAGGTGCTCAGTGTGCATCCATTTCTGACGTCAATTCCCACCAAAGTAGTTTCTCGGGAACTAGTTGCTCAAGTTCGACACGACCACACCGGGAGTTAGACCTTCTCGAGGCACGAGCGGATGCACCTGACCTTGAAGAAAGAAGCCACCAAGCAGCCGGCTTCGTTCAACTTCCTTCAGCAGCAGGCCCGCTTCGATGACTTCCTTGAGGAGTTCGACAACGACCGGCCGCACCAGGCACTGAGAATGAAATATCCCGGTGAGCTGTATACACCTTCGCCTCGCATCTACCGCGGCACTGAGGAGCCTGAGTACCCGCTCCACGATCGCACCATCCGCATCACCAACTGTGGGCGGATCGGCATCGGCCGACGGTAAATCAATCTGAGTCGCGCCTTTGCCGGTCAGCTGGTGGGAATATACGGGAGTTTGCTGACGAGATATGGCTTGTCTCGTTCATGGACTATGACCTAGGGTTATCTGATCAGGATGAGGGTGTGCAACGGCCACCAAACATTGGCATATCTATCTGATTTTATTGGTTTTAAGTCGACTGTCTTGCCTCGTGTGCCCCCAGATGTTCTCCTAATCCTGTGTCTACTTTCGGTCGCCCACTAGCGGCACCCGGAATCATCTCTACTGGTAAATTCTTCCGACAGCACAGCAGCAAGATGGCCTTTCTGCTAGTAGCTTTGAGAGAAGCGCGTTGAATACTACTTCTGGATCGTCATTCCCACGGCTGAACGGTCTCTAACACCAGAATTCTCGGCTATATAGCAATGCTGGGCTCGTAGAAGCTTCACTCGACAAATCGCCGATTTTCGAAGGATTATCCGGCTGTCAGTAGGTTTCTCGATCCGCCCCTACTCTAGGCCATGGCCACCAAAGGGCACCGGAGACTACCCTGAGTTGCAGTGAATCACCCAATCCCAATCTGAAAGTTATGGGAGAGTTGGCGATACTTCGAAACCATATTAAGAGTCACTAATCAGCAACTGGACGAGCAAACCAATGGATTTGAGTGATCGACAAAAAACCGACCACTTAGCATTTCTGCGAAGGTCAACGAGTCTCATACGGTCATTGCTGGCAGAACAGGAACTCCCAGATATCAAAGACGGCCAAACACCAACATCTAGTAGAGAGGCATTTACGCGAATCTACCTGTTGTGGAGTTTGGAGTTCTTGGTGTCACAAGCAGAGTGCATCTTATTGATCGCGGAGAAACGGTTCTCCAACGATGGAATATCAAGTTTGCTCCGTTCCATCCTTGAGACCAGTGTGAACGTGGACAATCTGATAAACGACGCAGCGTATGCGGTCTATCTTTACTGCCTCTCAACAGCAGCTCGAAGAGTACATCTGGAGCAATCGATCAAAGATGATGGGATGCAAGCCCAGTTTGAGAGAGCCGCCGCTGAATCGGTGGGCCAGACTGTAGAGCAACTTGTTCAGACAAACCGCGACATCGAATTGATCTGCGTTGACCAACTTCGTGGCAGCAAATACCTCAACAGGCAAGACAACCTAATCGATACCGCAAAGTCACGGTTTCAGTGGGCGGACCGAGAGCTAGACTACGGCGTCGTATTTAGGCACTTGTCATCCGCAACCCACCAGAAGTTTCCTATCAAGAACTCCGATGGGGAAATGGAGTGGCCTCGAATAGCACCCAACCCTTATCCCTTATCGCAGATTGACTCGACAATACGCATCACTCTCTCAACATCGAATCGAGCCTTCGAGCATTTCGGCGGCGATACCCAGCGGCTATCCAAATTGTTCGAGGAGCTAGAGCGATACTATGACGAGTCACTTAGCTCGCAGCTCTGATTCTCAAGTTCGCATGTGGGCTAGATTGTGGGCAGCACGCCGCGCCGAGGAATAAGACCTTTAAAAACAGAGGGTTATGGCTGGAAATGGCGGAGCGGACGGGACTCGAACCCGCGACCCCCGGCGTGACAGGCCGGTATTCTAACCAGCTGAACTACCGCTCCGTTTTTTCCCGAAAGGAAACTGGTGGGTGTTGCAGGGGTCGAACCTGCGACCTACGGCTTGTAAGGCCGTCGCTCTCCCAACTGAGCTAAACACCCTGGGGCAAGTTAAGGGGGCGTATCTTACTCAGCGAATGCCCCCTGTCAATCTGCCCTCCCCCGATCGCCGGCTGACGGCCCGGAGGGCCGGCGGTACCATGGGCCATGGGCGATGAAATCCTCGAAGCTTCCATCATTTCCATGGCGCTGGTCGGCATCTGTGTGCTCATTCACTACGAGGCCCTGCACTTTCTCCAGCGACGGTCCCTGAAACCGGGCAATCACCGGTGGATGATCCTGGGCAGCGTGCTTGGCGCCCTGATCGCCCATGTGATCGAGATCTACATCTTCGGCGGCGGCTACTGGGTGGCGGTGGAGCTGCTCGAGCACGGCTATCTCGTCCCCGAGCCGAGGGATGCCTTCGACTATGTCTATTTCTCGGCGATGGTGTACACCACCGTGGGCTTCGGAGACGTGGTGCCGGAAGGTCCGATCCGGATGCTGACCAGCACAGAGGCGCTGCTCGGACTCTCACTGATCACCTGGTCCGCCTCCTTCAGCTATCTGCAGATGCAGCGCTTCTGGCGGGACTGAGGGCTTCTGTGCCTGTGCCTATGGCTATGGCTATGTCTGTGCCGTTGCCATCGGCGGCGGCTGATACCCGCCGCAGAGCTCCCCGATCAGCGCGGCCAGCCGGATCGTGGTGAGATCACCGCCGTATCGACCCACCACCTGCATGCCGATCGGCAATCCGTCTGCATCGAGGCCGAGTGGCGGCACCGTGGCGGGCAGATAGACCGAACCGGTGAGAATCGTCCAGCGCACCAGATCCGCGTAGGCCCTGTCGTTGCCGCTGCACTTCAGGGTCCGGGTGCCGAAATTGCCTTCCTGCTGATGCGGGAATGGCGGCACGAAGGCCGTCGGTATCAGCAGCGCGTCGAATTCCTTGAAGAACTCGGCCCAGAGACGGCGGATGGTTTCCCGCTCTGCATGCATGTCGAGCCACTGCCGGTGGCTCGCCCCCGCGAGAGCGCTGTTCACGTCCGAACCTTCCAGATTCTCCGCCGGCATGGACTGAGCCATGGCGGCCGTGACGAGCCAGGCGCCGACGTTGAAGGAATGATTCGGATCGATGTTGGGCCGGGCGGACCGGTCAACCGACACGCCGGCGGCCTCGAGCCTGTCCACGGCGGCCGTCATTACGGCCAGAGCTTTCTCATCCACGGGACAGAAGTCGTCGTCGAGCCAGGCCGCCACTCTGAGCGCCGCCACGTCCTCAGGCGGCGGATCGAGGGCGGCCACCAGTGGCCCCGTCTTCTTCAGAATCAGACCCAGCAGAAGCTCCAGGTCTTCCGCCGAGCGGGCAATGGGGCCGAGCACATTCACGTCCGCCTCCGTGGTACCACCGGCTTCGTGATCCAGATAGCCGGTGGCAGGTACCACGCCGAAGCTCGGTTTGTGCCCGTACACCCCGCAGAACGAGGACGGTATGCGGATGGAGCCGCCGATATCCGTGCCGATTTCGAAGCCGGTCAGGCCCGTCGCCACCGCCGCCGCGGCGCCGCCGGAGCTGCCGCCCGGCACCCGCTCCAGATTCCAAGGGTTCGAGGTGGTGCCGAAGATCTCGTTGTAGCTCTGAATATCGCCGGACCAGCGGGGCAGGTTGGTTTTGCCGAAGACGATGGCGCCCGCTTCGCGCAGAGCTGCAACCACGGGCGCATCCTCGCCGGGAACATTGTCGGTGAGCTCCGTGGCACCACCGGTGGAGCGCAGGCCGGCGGTTTCCAGCGCGTCCTTGATGGTGATCGGCACGCCGTGCAGCGGTCCGGCGAAGTCCCCGTCCGCCGCCATCCGGTCTGCGGCGTCCGCGGCTTCCCGGGCCGTATCCAGATCCAGGGTGACCACCGCGTTCAGGTCGCCGTTCAGCCGTTCCACCCGGGAAACCAGGAGCTCGAGCAGCTCCCGGCTGCCGAATTCGCCAGCGCGGATGGCCGCCGCCTGCCGAGTGGCACTCCAGAGCGCTGCTTCCTCAGTGATCGCCATACCCTACTCCTCCGTTCCGTTCATTGGTTCTCAATCGCCCCAGTCGATGGCCGGCCGGGTTTTCCAGAAGAGCCGACACCCCGTCTCCGTGATCAGCGTTCTGCCTTCGCCCGGCGGAATGCGCAGCCAGCTCATGGAGTCGAGCGCCGTGCTGTCCGCGGACACCCGCCCTTCCAGCACCAGGACTTCCTGAGCAACGGTCTGCGATTCGAGCTCGACCCGCTCTCCGGCCGCGGCCGTGACCTCCATCACCTGCTCGTCCGCGTGCTCGTGCAGCAGACGCCGCCGCTGACCCTGCGCCGGCATCTCCCCATTCAGACTCAGCGCCATCTGCACTCCGTCGTCCGGATGAAACTGGCGCAGCTTCACCCAGATCAGGCAGCCGGGGTCGCTGAAGGGCGCATGATGGCTGCCGGGTGGGTTGCGTAGATAGGTGCCGGGCGGATATCGGCCATGCTCATCGGCGAACTCGCCTTCGAGCACGATGAATTCCTCGCCGCGGGCATGATCGTGGCCGGGAAACCGGGAGTCCGGTGCATAGCGCACGAAGCTGGTCGCCACGGCCACCTCGTCCCCGTCGCGGTCGAGCAGCACCCGGCGCACGCCGGCCTGGGGCGAATCCACCCACTCCCAGTCACCCGGGCTCACGAGCGCCGGTTGGCTCAGGTCCGCGCGTATCTGCATCCTTTTATATCCATCCTCGATATACTGGCTGGTTCGGGGACACGACTTCTGGAAGGGCCGGCATGACGGAGCTGGAAACCAAGTTTCTGCTCGCGCGCGGGAAAAAGCCGCGCAAGGCGTTGCGGCGCCTGCTGCAGGATCTCTCCTGGGCCGGTTTCCACATCTATCCGAAGACTACGCGCCTCGTGCACGATGTCTACTTCGACACGTCAGACGGCCGGCTGCGGCACGCCGGCTGGTCGCTCCGAACCCGCCACCGGAGCCTGGCCCTGGTGCTCACCTGCAAGCAGCTCAATCAGAGCGACGACGGCTACTTCGAGCGCCGGGAGATCGAGCAGACCACCCTGCACGAGCAGCCGGAGATGAGCACGCTCGAGGACGGGCCCGTGCTCATGCTGCTCCGTCGCTACCTCCCGGCCAGCAGCGAGCTCGAACCCCTCTTCCATCAGGACAACGAGCGCAGCACCTTCGTCATCAGTCATCCCGACTACCCGCGAGCCAGCCTCGAGATGGTCATGGACCAGGTGCGCGTGGACGGACCGAAGCGGCTCGAGTACGTGGAGTTCGAAGGCGAGCTGAAACAGGGTCCGATCGCCTTTCTGCAATCCTTCTCCAGCGTGCTCGCCGCCGAGCCCGATCTGGTCCAGTCCCGCACCAGCAAATTCCACCGCGGTCTGTTCAATACCAGCGGTGTTGCCTTCACCAGCGACCGGTCACGGGAGCTGATGACACCGGACGATGCCTGGTCCCGGCTCGGCACCGACTACCTGGCCGAGCAGATGCAGGCTCTGACCGCCTACGAGCCCTATGCCTACGAAGGGCTGCATCCGGAGGGCGTGCACCAGATGCGGGTGGCCACCCGACGGCTGCGCGCAGCCCTGAAGGCGTTCCATGACGTGCTGCCGGAAGAGAAAGCCCGTTCGCTGGCAGCAGAAGCCGGCTGGCTGTGCGACGTGCTGGGCGCGGTCCGGGATCTGGATGTTCATCTGGAGCATCTGCACGGCTACCGCGAGACGCTGCCGGCCGAGCGCAGCCACAGCCTGGATACCTACGAACGGCATCTGGTGAGCGCCCGGCGAAAGGCGCGTCGTTGTCTCCACACGGCGCTCGACAGCGGTCGGTTCCGCCGCTTCCGATTGAGCTATCTTTCGCTGCAGGAGCAGGCCGTGAGTCTCGACCACGCGGATGGCCCAACGATCCGTACCTTTGCTCACGGCTATGTGCCGCGGCGTCTGAAGGCGGTGCGGAAGGACGGCCGCCGGATCAACGCCGACTCGCCGCCAGAGGCTTACCATCGGCTGCGGATCCGCATCAAGAAGCTCCGCTACGGGCTCGAGATCCTCGAGGGTCCCTATGGCCGTGAGCTCGCCCGCGCCACCAGGTCCCTGCGCCGCCTGCAGAGCCGGCTGGGCGATCATCAGGATGCCTGCGTCGCCGAGGAGACCCTCAGCGCCTATCGGGACGAGCATGCCACCAGCGGGCGGGAAAAGCGTACGTTCAATCGGCTGATCAAAGGCGAGCGGGATCGGGCCCGGAAGCTGCGAAGACGGTTCCGCGCCGACTGGGACCGATTCGAGACGGAATCGCGCAGGCTGAAGAAGCTGTTCTGACCCCGGACTCCGATCAGATCATCGGTCCCGGCGTGAACGGATGCCCGAGAAAGTAACGACCCACCACCCCGTAATGCGAAGGCCGGCCCTGCACGTGCTGGGTGATCACGTGCATGTCCTGAAACCGCCGCTGCAGCGGATTGCTCCGATAGATGGCCGAGGAACCGGCCACCTTGTACGCCAGATCCAGCGCGATGGCGGCATCGTTGATGGCGTTGGTGCCGGCCATTCGGAGATCGATGCGCTGGGCAGGCTCAATGGCACTTCCTGAGTCGAGTTCCTCCCAGACCCGGTCCACCGTCTCGTGCAGAAACGCCCTGGCCGCCCGCCAGCGCATCTCCGCCTCGCCGACCATCTTCTGCATGTCCGGGTCGTCCCGCACGGTGGTGCTGCTGTACCCGGGCACCTTGCCCTCCGCCAGGCTGAGCGCCGCATTCATGCCTGCGCGTGCCACACCGAGCGCTACCGAACCGAAGCTGACGGCGAAGATCAGGGCGGCGGGAATCCGATAGAGCCGGCCGTCATCGAGCGGCGGATGTCGGAAATCGCACAGCCACTCTTCGCTCACCGGCAGATCCTGCACCCTGAATTCGTGACTGCCGGTACCTTTGAGCCCCGCCACCTGCCAGTTGTCCTCGAAGATGGCAGCGGACTTCGGAAAGTAAACGCCCATCCAGACGTCGTCGGTGGATCGGCGCAGCGCTCCATGCATCCAGTTGGCGTGGGCGGAGCCGCTGGAGAATCCCCAGTGGCCGGTCACCCGGTATCCGCCCTCCTCCGGCACTGCCCGGCAGTCCCGGGGCGGACCATTCGCCACCGCACTGACCGGGTCGGACCAGATCGCGCGCGCCGAGGCTTCCGGCAGCCAGAGACTGGTGGTGGCGATCACAGCACCCTGAGAGATGCACCAGGCCGTGCTCGCATCCGCCTGAGCATAGGTCTGCAGCGACCGGACGAAGTCCGGCAGCTCGACGCCGAGCCCACCCAGCGATCGCGGAATCAGCTGCCGGAACACACCGGCACCGAGCAGCTCAGCCACCAGGGGGTCCGGCAACCGATGCAGCCGTTCGGCCTCATCCGCGGCGGCTTCCACCGGTGCCCGCAGTCTTTCTGCCGTGTCGCACGCGCTCTCCATGCCCCCTCGTATACACTCTTCTCATGTACCGGCAAACCCTCACCTGGCCGTTCCGGCCGACGCCGCTCATTGCCGTAACCGCTTTCGTGCTGGTCGCCTTTGCCTTCACGGCCTTTGCCAGCCTCAATTTCTGGGTCGGCGTGCTCGTGGTCGCCATGGGCTCGGCGGTCTGGTATGCGGTGCTGGGCGGATTGTCTCTGTATGCTCGGAAGATGCTCACCCAGGCCGCACAGGGCCTGTTCGA
The DNA here is from genome assembly GCA_030425195.1 of Gammaproteobacteria bacterium. Lineage (GTDB taxonomy): Bacteria > Pseudomonadota > Gammaproteobacteria > Pseudomonadales > Azotimanducaceae > SZUA-309. The sequence goes on from JAUIAV010000003.1 coordinate 52,220, forward strand.
CGAGCGCATGGACAGCGAGACGGAAATCAATCCCTTCGGGAGCGGCAGCGGGCTGCTGATGGGCATCGCGCATCTCGCGGCATTCGTCATCTTCTACTACAGCGGGCCGGAGCCGGGACCGGTACTCCTTCTGCCGGCACTGCTCTTTCCGCTCTTCTGGACGGGCATCGTGCTCGACGATGCCCCCTTCCGTTACCTCCAGCCTGCCATGGCTGCCCGGCTCGTCGGCGGCCTCGGCATCTACTTTCCCGTTGCCGTGCTGCTGATCTCCGGCAGCTTCGGCTGGATGCACTACGCCCTGCAGTACGCGAGCGACTTCCTGAACCTGCTCGGTAGTGCGTTTGCTTTTCTGTTCGCCAACCTCTTCTACGGCATCCTGCTCTATCATCGCCGGCACGAGCTGGATCTGCAGACGATGAAAAGCCCGGAGCAGACTCTGGCCGCGGAGATCGAAGCCGAGCAGAAGCGGATCGACCGGATTTTCCACGACATTCATACGCACATGAACGCGGGCAGCTACGCGGATGCCATCCGCCTGGTCGAAGCGACCGTCGCCGAGGACCCGGTGAATCAGGATCCGCTCATGCACGAGCGGCTGAAGGACTACCAGAATGAACGGCTGCTGCTCGAGCACGCGGTCCGCTACCTCGGCAGACTCATGAGCCGGGGCGAGAACCGGAAAGCCTGGGCGCTGATGAAGGAATGCGTCGACAGGGACGAACGGTTCCGGCCGCCCGGCGGCGAGACGCTCCTCAAGCTGACGAAATCCGCGGCCCGGGAGGATGCGGGCATCGTCAATGCGCTGCTCGCGGATTTCGCCAACGCCTATCCGGACAGTCCTCTGATCCCGGACGCCCACTTCCGCCGTGCCCGGGTCTGCCTCGAGCTGCTCCGCGATACGGCCACCGGCACCGAACTGCTGAAACGCATTGCCCGGGACTATCCGGCCTTCGCTGCCAGCGAGCCTTTTCAGCGCTATCAGGCGCGCCTGAAGTCCGCCTGAAGTGCGGTGATCGGGCTGTGGTATTCTCGCCCGCTTCGAAATTTTCCAGCGTGAAGTCCATGAGCGAAACCCCTTTCTGGTTCGACCGTGCCCTGTCGACACCTTCCGAGCCTGGCGACGTGACGGTCGAAGACGTATCCATCCACTACGAGACCTGGGGCGAGGTGGGCAGGCCCGGTATCGCCCTGGTCCACGGAAGCAACGCGCATCTCGAATGGTGGCGTTTCGTCGCACCCTTCCTTGCGGATCAGTTCCGGGTGGTGGCCCTGGATTCCTCCGGAAACGGCGACAGCGGCTGGCGGGAGAAATACACCGGCAAGGTGCTCGGCGACGAGGTGGCCGCCGTCTGCGAGGCGGCAGACCTTAGCGAGCGTCCGTTCGTGGTCGGCCACTCGTTCGGCGGTTTCACGGTGCTGGAAACCGGACACCATCACGGCCACGACCTCGGCGGTCTGATCTTCATGGATTTCACGGTCGCACCACCCGAGCAGTACGTCGAGTGGGGCATGCGGGCCGAGCGTGACGGCGTCAAACCCGGCCGCAAGACGCGCGTCTACGAGGACAGAGCCACCGCCCTCGGCCGTTTCCGCTACGTACCGGAGCAGCCGGTGAAGCACCCGGCCGTGCTCGACTACATAGCCGGCAAGAGCCTGCGTCAGGTGGAAGGCGGATGGACCTGGAAGTTCGATCCGGGTCTTTTCGACTATCTCGAGATGGGCATCGACCAGCGGGACAAGTTCGCCGCGCTGCCCTGCCGGAGCGCGGTGATCCTCGGCGAAGACAGCCAGGACGAAGGCGCCTTCTTCGCCGATCACATGGCCGAGATCACAGGCGGTGCGCTGCCCATCTTCAGGATCCCGGGCACCTATCACCACCTCATGTTCGATGAGCCGCTGGCCGTCGCCATGGCCATCAAGGCGCTGTGTCTCGACTGGATCCGCCAGGACAGGGAGGCGGATATCTCGAATCATCTGAAAGAGGTGCTGAATTCATGACGGATACGAACACGCTCAGCGACGAGTTACGCGCCAGGCTCATGGCCCTGGACACCCCGACCGTCTGCAACGCGCTGGAGATCGTCGCCCCCGAGCGGCGGGGCTACGGCTACACCGTTCAGCCGCTTGTCTGCACCCGGCCTGAGCTGCCATCCATGGTCGGTATCGCCCGTACGGCCGCCATCCGGGCTCAGCATCCGAGCGCGCTCAAAGGCGAAGACGCGCGGGCCATGCAGGACGGCTACTACGCCTACGTGGACGCGGGCCCGAAGCCCGCCATCATGGTGATCCAGGATCTGGACGGCGAATCCCGCGGCTACGGCTCCTGGTGGGGTGAGGTGAACACCAACATCCACAAAGGCATGGGCTGCCTGGGTCTGGTCACGGATGGCAGTGTGCGCGATCTGCCGGACAACGCGGAAGGGTTTCAGATCCTTGCCGACCGGGTCGGGCCTTCTCACGCCTTCGTGCACCCGGTGGCCTGGGGCCAGCCGGTGACGGTGGCCGGCATGCAGGTCAACTCGGGCGACCTGATCCACGCGGATCAGCACGGCGCGGTGGTCATTCCCTGGTCCGTCGCCGAGGCCGTTCCGGAGGCTGCCGCCGACATCGCCAGGCGCGAAGCCGTCATCATCAGTGCAGCCCGGGAGCCGGGATTCAACATGGACCGGCTCAGAAAAGCCTGGGGAGACGCCGCGGAAATTCATTGAGATCAATCCGATGACCGGCCGCAGCGGTGGCAGCGCACGAACGTGATGCCTGTCGCAGTATTTCCGGTGGTGATGGCTAGTATCCGCGCCGTCAGAAATTACCGGTCATCCGAAATGCACTACTTACGCTTTGCCGTTGCCGGCCTGGTTGCGATCCTCGCCGCCGCCGGCACCTATGCCTCTCTCGCGCCCGAAGGATTCGGCGTGCTGGCAGCCATCCCCGCGATCTTCATCGCCATGGTGGTTGCCGTACCCTTCACCCCGCGCATGAGCTGAGCTCACCCTCGCGCTTCGATCTCCGCCACCATCCGTGCGTGGGTCGATTCGTCGAGCCGGTACAGGGAAGCGACCAGGATCATCACGAGCATGATCCCGCCCGGGGTGAGCGTCATCATCAGGTGAATCGCGTCGAGTGAAGCTTCCGTCTGCTCAGCGTTCGCAATGTATCCGGCCGCGGCCAGTGCCGCGGCCACTCCGGCGCCGCCCACCGCCTTGGCCAGCTTCTGGAAGAAGCTGGCAAAAGAGAAGATGGCGCCGTCCGCGCGGAGGCCCAGCTTCCACTGCGCATATTCCACCGTATCAGGAATCATGGCCCAGCCGAGCACGGCAATGGGCGTGCCGCCGAGTGCCATGACGCAGGAGAAGAAGAAGATCCAGAAGACGGCGTCATACGGGGTGAGATAGAGGCCCACGCAGCCGAGAATCGTCACCACCGCCCCCACCATGATGCCGCCCGCCTTGCCGAACCGGGCCGCCAGCTTCGGCACGGCGAGCAGTCCCAGGAACATTACCGGCATGGTGATACCGAAGAAGAGCGAGACCAGATCCTCCCGCCCCACGTTGTACTTCAGGTAGTAAACGGTCACCGTCTGCCGGACGGTGAAGGACAGCATTCCCCCGGTGAACAGCACCATCACCACCAGCAGCGGCGGATTGCGGAAGACGGCCGCCAGGCTGTCCCGGATGGTGAGCCGCTGGCTGGCCGGCGGCTGCACGCGTTCCTCCGTGGCAGCGAACGTGGTCCAGAGCAGCACCGTGGCGGCGATGGAGAAACCGATCATCACCAGCCGGAAACCGTCCGCCTGAGAGTCGAAGAAACCCACCAGCGGCAGCATGCCGACGGAGATCGCATAACCGCCGGCAAAGGCGAACGCCATGCGGATGGTGGAAAGCAGCGTGCGCTCGTGGTGGTTGCTGGTCAGTGAGGAGGTGAGCGCCGAATACGGAATGCCCACCACGGTGTAGAAGATGCCGAACAGGATGTAGGTGGTGTAGGCCCACCAGATCTTCCCGGATTCGTCGAGATCGGGCGTGGTGAAGGTGAGCACCCCCAGGACGCCGAGCGGTACCGCGCCGAACAGGAGATAGGGGCGGAGTCTGCCAAAACGGGTCCGCGTGCGTTCCGCGATCATGCCCATCAGCGGATCGGTCACCGCATCCACGACCCGGGCGACCAGCAGCACACTGGCAGCCACGGCCGCAGAGATGCCGAACACGTCCGTGTAGAAATACAGCAGATAGGTGGCGGCGGAGATGAAGTAGAGGTTGATCCCCAGGTCGCCCACTGCATAGCCCACGCGCTGACCCGGCGTCAGCCGCCGGCTCGAGGATTCCGTCATGGGTCAGATCACACCGGCAGCTTTGAACTGGGCGATCCGCTCGACCGAATAGCCGGCCTCCATGAGTACCGATTCGCTGTCCTGTCCGGGGTCCGGGGCCGCATGATCGAAGGCGTCCGGCTGCGGAAAGGCGGAGAGATTGATGGGCGAGCGGATCAGGTTCAGCTCGCCGAGCTCGGGGTGCGGCGCGCCTTTCACCATTTTCAGGTAGCGCACCTGCTCGTCCTCGAAGGCCTGACCGATGTCGTTCACCGGGCCGCAGGGGACACCGACGGCATTCAGCTTCTCCACCAGTTCCGCGGTGGTGAACCGGGAGAAAAGCGTGTTCAGGTCCTCGGTGAGCGCTGCCTTGTTGGCCGCCCGGTCCCTGCCGCTCTGGTAGCGGTCATCCGCGAGCAGCGCGTCGGCTTCGAGCGCATCGCACAGCTTCTGCCACAGCCGCCCGCTCGACGCCGCCATGTTCACCAGCCCGTCTTTCGAGTGGAAGGTCCCCATGGGTACCTGAGTCGGGTGATCGTTGCCCATCTGCCCGGGTACCTCGCCCGACATGGTGTAGCGTGCACCCTGGAAATCGAGTTTGTTCATCATGGCCTCGAGGAGCGACGTGTGCACCCACTGGCCTTCGCCCGTGCGCTCCCGATGCAGCAGTGCCATCAGAATGCCCTGGCCGAGAAACATGCCGGCAGATGTATCGCTGATGGCGATGCCCACCCGCCAGGGACCGCTGCCCGGCTCGCCGGTGATGGACATCAGACCCGAAAGACCCTGCACGATCTGATCGACCCCGGCCCGTTCACCATAGGGGCCGTCCTGGCCGAAGCCGGAAATGCTGGCATAGATGATGGCCGGATTGACCTCCCTGACCGATTCATAGTCGACGCCGAGCCGGTGCTTCACCTCGGCGCGGAAGTTCTCCACGATCACGTCCGCCTGGCTGGCCAGATCCAGAAAAATCCGCAACCCGTCCCGCGACTTGAGATCGAGAGTGAGGCTTCGCTTGTTCCGGTGCAGGTTCTGCTCGTCGGGCCCGTGCCGGGCGCCGGTCACGCCGCTGCCTCTGGCCGCCAGCGCCGGCTGCTCGATCTTGACCACGTCCGCTCCCCAGTCCGCGAGCAGGCGGACGGCCGTGGGTCCGGCTCTCGCATGAGTGAGATCCAGCACCCGGATGTGGGAGAGCGGCCCGTTCATCTGATCAGGCGGCCCGGCAGCGCGTCCGTCGCTTCTCCGTTCCGGTAGGTGACCCGACCGCTGACGATGGTGGCGAGATAGCCATCCGCGCGCTGCTCCAGGCGCACGCCGCCGCTCGGCAGATCGGCCACCATTTCGGGGGCCCGCACGCGGAGATTTTCAAAGTCGATCAGATTGATGTCCGCCTTCATGCCGGGGGCGAGCACACCCCGGTCGCTGAGGGCCACGGCCCGTGCCGTGTCCCGACTCTGCCGCTTCACCAGCACTTCGAGTGGTATCGTCTCGCCTCTCGAGCGATCCCGGCCCCAGTGTGCGAGCAGCGTAGTCACGAAGCTCGCATCGGAGATGATGCCCACGTGAGCACCGCCGTCGCCGAGTCCGGGCACCGTGTTTTCGGCCAGCAGCATCTCCCGACAGCAGTCCAGATTGCCGTCCGCATAGTTGGCGAAGGGGCTGTAGAGCATGCCGCGACCCTCGTTCGCGAGCAGCAGATCGTAGGCGTACGACCAGGGATCGGCGCCCGCCCTCTCCGCCCGGGCGGCGATGCTCATCTCCGGCGACGGCTCGTAGTCCGGCGGGTCGCCCAGTTCCCAGAGCTTCCTGCCGCCGTCCATCCGTTTGAACAACCCCTCGAATCCCGGCGAGACCGGTTCCGAAAGAATCTTCGCCCGCAGTTCGGGAGCCAGCATCCGTTCGAGCTTCTCCGCCACCGGAAGTCCCGCAATGGCCATGTAGCTCGGCCGGCCGGTGAACGGGGTCAGACTTGCCGTCAGGCCGAACAGAATGCCGATGGGCCGTGGAGCCACCTGACCGCGCATCTCATGGCCCCGGCTGCTGGCCTGATCGATCCGATCGAGAATCTGCCGCCAGCCGTTCGGCGAGAGACCCTGCGCGAGCGATATGGACATGGGTCGACCGCTGGCAGCCACCATGTCTTCGAGCAGTTCGAACTCGCCGCTAAGATCGCCGAAGTCCGAGATCATCTCCATCACGCCGGACCCGGCATCCTTGAGACCGTTGGCGATGCCCACCATCTCGTCGAACTCGGCCGTGAGCGACGGCGTCGGTGCGCCTTTGCTGCTCCGGTGATTCAGGGTCCGGGAGGAGGAAAAGCCCATGGCACCGGACCTGATCGCCTCGGCGGTCAGACGGCGCATTTCGGCGATGTCTTCCGCAGTGGCCGGTTCCCGGTCCGCGCCGCGCTGGCCCATCACGTAAACCCTGAGCGCCGCGTGCGGCAGCTGGGCGCCGATGTCCATGTCGAACTGCCGCTCGGAGAGGTAGTCGAGGTACTCGGGAAAGGATTCCCAGGCCCAGGGCACGCCCTCCCTGAGCACCACGCCGGGAATGTCCTCCACCCCTTCCATGAGCTCGATGAGCAGGTCGTGGTCCGTGGGACGCACCGGCGCAAAGCCGACGCCGCAGTTGCCCATGACCACGGTGGTCACGCCGTGATGGCTGGACGGGGCCATCCGGTTCGACCAGGTGGCCTGTCCATCGTAGTGAGTGTGTATGTCCACGAAGCCGGGGGTCACCAGCGCGCCGGACGCGTCCAGTTCTTCGCGCCCGCGGCCGGAAACCTTTCCTACCCCGACGATGACGCCGTCCTTCACCGCCACGTCGGCGGAGAAGCGCTCTGCGCCGGTTCCATCGATGACCGTGCCGCCACGCACGACCAGATCGTATTCGCTGCCTGTCGTTGCCATGAGGCTCCCCTCCTCCTTTTTCGGCACGGGATCCGAGCCCGGTCGGTCTATTCTGGCACAACTGGGCGTGTTTACGCCTAGAATGCGTCTGTCAGGAGAGAGACACCATGAAGAAATTCGCCATCGCTCTGATTCTGGTCTCCGTGGCCGTGATCGGGTATTTCACCTTCCTCGCTCGGCCGGAGCCCGAACCCGAGCCCGTCCAGCGGGACGATGTGACCCTGCGCCGCACCACCGCGGGAGACGTCGTCGGCTTCATCGACCGGCAGGGTACCCGTGCCTGGATGGGCATTCCGTTCGCCGAGCCGCCCGAGGCCGGGCTGCGCTGGCGGGCGCCGCAGCCGCCCGCACCCTGGGACGGCGTGCTGGAAGCGCTGGCGCCGGCCGAGGTCTGCCCGCAGATGAAGAACCAGATCTCCGGAGGTGCCGGGGAACCGGACCGGGTGAGCGTTGGCGCGGAGGACTGCCTCTATCTCAACGTCTGGGCACCGGTGAATGCGAACGATCTGCCGGTGATGTTCTGGATTCACGGCGGCGGTAACACCATCGGCGACGGCGGCTCCTACAACGGCGCCATGCTGGCGGCCAATCAGAACGTGGTGGTGATCACCATCAACTACCGGCTGGGTCCCTTCGGCTGGTTCGCCCACCCGGATCTCGCCCGCGGTAATCCGCTGGACGACTCCGGTAACTACGGCACTCTGGACATCATCGCGGCCCTCGAATGGACGAGGGACAACGTGGCGGCCTTCGGCGGCGATCCGGGCAACGTCACCGTGTTCGGCGAATCCGCCGGCGCCTTCGACACCCTGGCCATGATGGCGTCGCCCCTGGCCAGCGGGCTCTTCCACCGGGCCATCGTTCAGAGCGGCGGCTTCAACCCGAGCAGTCTCGCTGCCGCCCGGAGCCTGGAATCGGAAGGCGGGCATCCGAATTCGTCCCGGGAGATCACCGCCAAACTCCTGGTGCAGGATGGCACGGTGAGCGATATCGAAACGGCCCGCACCTATCAGGCCGACATGGGACCGGCGGCTACCCGCCAGTATCTCTACGCCAAGACGCCGGAAGAAATTTTTCAGCTCTTCGCCACGGATGGATTCGGCGGCATGATCAACGTGCCCGACACCTTCGCCGACGGCCACGTGCTGCCCGATCTCACCACCGAAGAGATCTTCTCCAGCCTGAACAATCACAACGCGGTGCCGGTGATTCTCGGCACCAACCGGGATGAACCGGCGCTGTTCATGGCCATGATGCCGGACAACCTCGACATGTTTCTCTGGGTGTTCCCGCGGCTGAAGGACGAGGACGCCTACCTGCGCGCGGTGAAATACGGCGGCCTTTCCTGGAAGGAGCGTGGGGTGGATTCGCTGGCCCGCTACATGACCAGCGCCGGAAATCCGGACGTTTTCGCCTACCGGTTCGACTGGGATGAGCAGGGGTCCGTGATGGGCTACGACCTCTCCAAGGCGCTGGGAGCCGCCCACGCGCTGGAGATTCCCTTCGTATTCGGCGATTTCGAAGGCGGCTTCGCCGCGCTCGGCGATTTCTTCAGCGCCAGCCCCGGACTCGAGGGACTCTCCGCCAGCATGCAGTCCTACTGGGCCGAGTTCGCCTACAACGGCGATCCGGGCCACGGTCGGGACGGCTCGGAAACCGAGTGGGTCTCCTGGGGCACGGACGGGCAGCGTTCGATCATCCTCGACACCGATGAGGACGGCGGCATCCGGATGATGGCCGACGAGGTGACGAAGGAGGGCCTGAAGGCGCAACTGGCCGCCGACACCAGCATCACGGATCCGAGAGAGCGCTGTGAGCTCTATGTCACCAACTTCGGCTGGCCGGAGATCGACCGGGCGGAGTACGACAGCTTCGGTCCGGAAGGCTGCTCGGCATTCGATCCGAGCGAGTTCAGCCGGTTCTGATCTGAGCCTCAGCGCCGAAGGACACTTACGGGCATGCGTTTCTTGCCAATGCCAGACTTAGTGTTATACATTTGTATAACACTAAGATACCGGCAGCCACTCCGCCCATGACCGACTGGGACGACCGGGAACCGATCTACGTACAGCTCGCGCAGTCCGTGCTCGAGGCCATCATGCGCGGTACGTTCCCTGAAGGCGAAGCCGTACCGTCGGTCCGTCAGGTGGCGAGCCAGGAGCGGATCAATCCGCTCACCGTCTCCCGCGGTTATCAGATGCTGGTGGACGACGGGCTGCTGGAGAAGCGACGCGGCCTAGGCATGTTCGTGGCTGCTGGCGCCCGGAAGAAAGCCCTGGCCAGGGAGCGTTCCCGGTTCCTGGCCGAGGAGTGGCCGAGGACCCGGCAGCGCATAGAATTGTTCGAGCTTGACCTGAAAACCCTCCTGGAATCAGATACATGAGCGATATTTCTGAACTCGAATCTACCAGCTTGATCCAGGCGCGTGGACTCGAGAAATCCTTCCGGGACGTGCGGGCACTGGACGGCTTCGACCTGGATCTGAAGCCGGGCCGTATCGTCGGGCTGATCGGCCCGAACGGGTCCGGCAAAACCACGGCGATCAAGACCCTGCTCGGACTGTGCCGCCGGAACGCCGGTGAACTCACGGTGCTCGGCCGGGACCCCGCCGACGGCCGCGCCCGTATCATGCAGCAGGTGGCCTACATCGCCGACACCGGCATCCTGCCCCGCTGGATGAAGGTGGCCGACCTGATCGACTGCTTCGAGGGCCTGCATCCGAGTTTCGATCGTGCCCGGCTGGATGCGACCCTGGCCGACACGGACGTCCGCCGCAATGCGAAAGTGCAGGCGCTCTCGAAGGGCATGAACGTGCAGCTCCATCTGGCGCTGATCCTCGCCATCGACGCGCGTCTGCTGGTACTGGACGAGCCGACCCTGGGCCTGGATCAGATCTTCCGGCAGAAGTTCTACAACCTGCTGGTGAATGACTACGCGAACGAAGCGCGCAGCATTCTGATCACCACGCACGAAGTCCGGGAGATCGAGCACCTGCTCACCGACGTGATCTTCCTGAGCCACGGCCGCTGCCGCCTGAGCATCGAGACCGCGGCCCTCGAGGGCCGGTTCACGAAGCTCGTGGCCGATCCGGCCGGCGCGGATGCCGCACGGCCGCTCAATCCGCTCTTCGAGCAGAGATCCCTGCAGGGCGTCGAGCTCATCTTCGACGGCGTACCGCGGGATCAGCTCGCAGCGCTCGGCGATGTACACACGCCCAATCTCGCCGAACTCTTCGTCGCCGTGGTGGGAGGCCGGGAATGAGCCCTTTCGCCACACTGCTCAAACGGGAATGGCTCGAACACCGGGCACCGTTCTTCTGGTTTCAGGCTGCCGCCTTAGGCTTGCTGACGGTGGTCGCCGTGCTCGCGCTGCTGGTCACCGGCTTCGGCGAGGTGGAGATTCACATTCAGTCCGAGGGTCTCAATGCGCCACCGGCGCTCTCCATCGACGTCTGGTCGGACCCGGAATGGCAGAGATACGCGGCCACTTACCGCCAGCTGGTCACCCTCCCCTTCTTCGGCATCTATCTGCTCGCTGCACTGTTCATGCTGCTCGGCACGCTCTATGACGAGCGCAAGGACCGTTCCGTGCTGTTCTGGAAATCGCTGCCGGTGACCGATCTGGAAACCGTGCTCAGCAAGCTGGTGGTGGCCCTGTGGATTGCCCCGCTGATCCTGATCGTCTGCGTCCTGTTCGCTCAGATCATCGGGCTGGTGATCCTCTCCGTATTCGTCTGGAGCCGCGACCTGGGCGACGCCTGGCAGCTGTGGTGGCGGGCCGGCATCCCCCTGGGCGCCTTCCAGCTTCTGCTCGGTTTCCTCATCCAGAGTCTCTGGGTACTGCCGGTGGCAGCGTATCTCATGCTGATCTCGGTGAGCGTGCCGCGGATGGCTCTGCTCTGGGCGGTTGCAGTGCCTGTCGGAGCAGCGCTGCTGGAATTCGGGGCCTTCGGCACCCGGACTATCGCCAGTTTCGTTTCCAGGCACATCGAGCCCGCAGCGCTGCCGGGATTCGGCGACGACGACCGGATCATGCCCGTCGTCCACACGGTGGGAGATCAACTGGCCCTGCTCGCCAATCCGGATCTCTGGCTGGGCGTGCTGATCGGCGCCGGATTCGCTTACGCCGCCGCAAAGGTCCGAGGGTTCAACAACGAGCTTTAGGGAGCCGTCACGGCAGCTGTTTCCTCGCGGGACAGCTCCCAGGTCAGCGCGCTCAGAGCGTCGCGCAATGCGGCGCTGTCCAGACTGCCCAGCAGATCATCGATCCCATCGTGCGTGTGCCGCCAGACGGGCAGCGCTTCGACCAGGACGTCCCTCCCCGCATCGGTGAGCACCAGACGCCTGCGGCGCCCGTCCACCGCATCCGATTCCACCCGCACCAGACCCCGGCGCTCGAGCGGCTTCAGATTGGCCGTCAACGTGGTCCGATCGAGCGCCAGCAGCTCCGCCACCGCGCCCAGCAGCGGCGGTTCCGGACGGTTGAGCGCGGTGAGCAGCGAAAACTGACCATGACTGAGTCCCAGCGGCCGCAGCGCCGAATCGAAGCGGCGCCCGATGGATCTGGCCGCCCGCTGCAGCTGCAGGCACAGACAGCGGTCACGCACTTCGTGCGTCGTCGATAGAGGCAGATCCTCCCGCATGAGGTTTCCGTCGGCTGGCATACCAGAATTATGTTGACATCAACTTATTTCTGCAAGCAGAATGTCCGCCCTGCATTTCAGGGATGAGGAAGGAAAATCATGAGCTATGTAGACGGCGTGGTCTGCGCAGTCCCGGACGCAAACAGACAGGCCTATATCGAGCATGCCCAGGCAGCGGCCTCTCTGTTCAGGCGGCACGGCGCGCTGGAGGTGAAAGAGTGCTGGGGCGTGGACGTACCGGAAGGCGAAACCAATTCGATGCACACGGCGGTGATGCGCAAACCCGACGAGACCATTGTGTTTTCGTGGATTACCTGGCCCTCGCGCGAACAGCGCGATACCGCCTGGGAAGCCATCCGGAACGACCCGGACATGACCGGCATGGAAATGCCCTTCGACGGCCACCGGATGATCTACGGCGGCTTCGAAACCATCGTCGACGCCTGAGGAGAGCTCAATGAATGAGAGCCCCATGGAGTTCGCAGCGAAAGCCAGAACCTGCCTGTTTCTGAACTCAGATGCCGAAGCAGTGGCGGACTTCTACGTTTCTCTACTGCCCGACAGCCGGATCGACAACCTGGTCCGGCCCGACCCGGATGGCCCGGCGCTGGTGGTGGAATTCACCTTGTGCGGTGCGCCGTACATGACACTGAACGGCAACAACGAGGTCGTCTCCACACACACCTTCTCGATATCCGTGCTGACAGAGGATCAGACGGAGACGGACGCACTCTGGAAGGCACTGTGCGCGGACGGCGGCGAGCCCGGTCAGTGCGGCTGGCTTCGGGACCGGTTCGGCGTGCACTGGCAGATCGTCCCGAAAGCGCTGCCCCGGCTGATGAGCGGCGGCGACCCGGCCGCCGGGGCCCGGGTGCAGGCAGCGCTGATGCAGATGGGGAAGATCGACATCGCCGGACTGGAAGCGGCGGCGGCCGCCTGAAAGCCTGGCGCGGCTACCCGCTCAGTCGAATTCCAGAATCGCACGGCCGCTGATCCGGCCTTCGGCGAGTGCGGTTGCGGCTTCGTTGATCTGGTCTATGGTGTAGCGGGCGGTAACCATGGCATCGAGGTCCATGGTGCCGTTCGCCTGCCAGTCGAGAAAGGTCGGAAAGTCCCGGTCCGGCGCGCAGGATCCTCCGATGCTGCCGATGAAGTGTTTCTCGTTCACCAGAATGTCCACGGCATCGAGCTCCACCGGCGTCATGGGAACACCCACGAGCACGCCCGTGCCGCCGTCGGCCGCCCCGAAGTAGCCGTTCCGGCAGGCGGGAATGATCTGCTCCATGGTGGTGCGGATGCCGATACAGTCAAAGGCGAAGTCAGCACCGCTGACCGGCTGCCGCCGCATGGTGAACTGATCCTCCCTGCGGGTCAGCGCATGGATGGCTTCCACCGGATCGGTTTCGCTGGCATTGATGCCGTGGGTGGCGCCGAACCGTTTGGCGAACTCCAGCTTTTCGTCAGAAAGATCCACCGCGATGATCGGATCCGCACCGGCTACCCTGGCGCCAACCACGGCCGAGAGTCCTACCCCGCCGACACCGAAGATGGCCACGCTCTGTTCCGGCTGCACCCGGGCCGTATTGATCACGGCACCCGCGCCGGTCATCACGGCGCAGCCGATGATGGCGGTGATGTCCTTCGGGATGTCCGGATCCACCTTCACCACGTACTGATGATCCGCGATCGTATGGTCTGCCCAGGTGAAAACGTTCTGAGAGACCGCGATGCCGTCGCTGACCTCGAGAGATGCTGGTTCCGGCGGTGAGTCGGCCGCCTGGATGTCCCGCGGTACCCAGGTGACCAGGACGATGTCGCCTTCCGACACGTGGGTGACGTTGCTGCCCGCCTTCAGGACCATGCCCGTCGACTCGTGCCCCAGAATCACCGGGCTGCGACGCGGGCTGTGCATCTGATGCAGCTGGGAATGGCAGACGCCGGAGGCGAACTGCTTCACCACCACCTGATTCGGACCGGGATCGGGCAGATTGACCTCCTCGATCCGCAGCTCCGCGGTTTCCCGCGGCAGAACGACGACCCTCGCGGCTGTGCTCATCTTTTTCTTCCCCCGTTTGATCCTGCTATCGGTGATCGACGAAGACGTGCTCTTTACCGATCCACATGGCCGAGCGCTGGAAATCGATGAACGTCGACTCGTCGGCGATCGCGGCCTCGTTGGCTGCCACCCGTTCAGGCGAGCGACGACCGTCGGAGCGATCAAACCAGACCTCCGCGTGCCCGAGATAGGGCTCGACCACCGTGCCCCGCGAGGCTGTAAGCGCCCCGTTCAACTCGTCGTCCAGTGCCCGGTGCACCTGCAGATATCGCTGGATGCCGGAGGCAGGGGCATGCCGGCGGATGATGGGGCCGTGATGGGTGCGCCAGTAAAGCTGTGCATCGTCAGGGTCCCGATCTGCCGGTGCCCGCAGTGGAAAGTAGAGCTTCACCAGATTACTGCGAACCCGGGCAACCAGATTCTCCGGTGTCCCGTTCACCTGCGGGTATTCATAGCCGACCCAGAGCGGCGAGTTGGACAGGTCGATGAACTTCGCTTCGTCCTCGAGCAGCAGCGCGGCCGCTTCCTGACCCGCCGGGGTGCCAAGCGCGTCCACCAGAGCCGAGCGGCTCTCGAAATAGACTTCAGCTACGCCGTCATAAGGTGCTTCCATGCCGCCGCGTGCCTTGGCCATGGCGTCGTTGATCGGATCTTCGAGCGCGTGCACCTGCACGTAGCGCAGGGCGTTGATCTTGCCGGAGACGCTCGCTACCAGCGGGCCGTGGTCCTCGAACCAGTAAGTCTGGAAGTCCTTCAGGCTGAGCTCGGGTTTGCGCCGGAGCAGAAAGGTTATACGGATCATTTCGTCAGGCTTGCATAGGCGCGGTTCACCAGCAGGCCCGGATCACCGTAGCGCTCGTCGAACTCCGCGGTCGGGCGGGCAGCCACCACCTCTACCAGGGACTTCCCTTCCGCCACCATGGCCTGGATCCGGTCACGGACCACCGTGAGCATATCGATGTAGTCGACCAGGGCCTGATAATCCGTCACCGGGCCGTGACCTGGGATCACCGTGGTGTCTTCGTCGATCTCGTCCCGAACGCTGGCACAGAACTCGATGACCCCATCGATACTGCCACCGTTGTCCGCGTCGATGAACGGATAGCCGGAGTTGTTGAACACGTCGCCGAGATGCACGGCGTTGCGTTTGCGGAAGATCACGGCCGTGTCACCCGTCGTGTGCGCAGGCCCGAAGTGCACCAGATCCACCTGCTCGCCGTTGAAGTGGAACTGCATCCGGTCGTCGTAGGTTATGACCGGCCGCGCATCCATGGGATACGGCTCCTGCAGATACTTGAAGTTGACCAGATTGACCACATGCGGATCCGCCATCATGGCCCGTGAGTTGGCCTGTGAGACGAGCCAGGTACCGCGCGGACCCAGGGTGAGATTCCCTTCCGCGTGGTCGAAGTGCCAGTGGGTGTTGATGGTGAAGTCGATGCCATCCGAGCCGAGCGCAGCCAGCGCCTCGTCGATCCGGCTGATCATCTGCGGGAACTGGTCGTCCACCAGCAGCGTGCCGTCCTCACCGATGCTCACCGCGATGTTCCCGCCCACGCCGAACAGCACGTGGAAGCCTTCTTCCAGCGTCTCCACGGTGACCTGTGCAGACTCGAAATCCCAGCCGAAAGCGGTGGCCAGCTCATCGAGGTGCATGGTCTCCTCGGCATGTGCCTGAACGGCAGACAGAATGGCAATCGCGGACAGCCCGCGCAGTAGTCGGTTCATGAATCTCCCCTCAAACTTCCCGGCACGCCGGAACCGGCGCGATGATCGAAGCTTGCACGGTGCGCGGGCGGGATTCAACATGGGGCCATGAGCGACGGCGGAGGCTCTCATGAGAGAGCAACCATGAGCGGGCTTGTACCGGTCGGCGAGGATATCTGGCTCGCTGAAGGCGATGTGGTGGATTTCTACGGCTTCCCCTACCCGACCCGCATGGTCGTCATCCGGCTCTCGAGCGGTCTGCTGTGGATCTGGTCCCCCGTCGCCCTCTCCGCCAATCTGCGCCGGGAAGTGGACGCGCTCGGCCGGGTAGGCCACCTGGTGAGCCCGAACAGGATCCACCACCTGTTCCTCACCGACTGGAAAGCCATGTACCCCGCCGCCAGGCTCTGGGGTCCGGCCAGCACCATCGCCAAGCGGGACGATCTCACCTTCGAGGCTCCGCTCGGCGATCAGCCGCCCACCGACTGGGTGGACGATATTGCCCAGTTCCATTTCACGGGCTCTCCGGCCCTCGACGAGATCGTTTTCTTCCACCGGCCTTCCCGGACCGCCATCCTTGCCGACCTGTCCGAAAACTTCAGCGCCGGATTTCTAGAGGCCCACTGGGCGCCCTGGATGCGGACCATCGCGAGAATCTGGAAGATCACGGAGCCTCACGGCCTCGCACCGCTGGAGCTGCGGCTCACCTGGTGGAAGCGGAAGGCCGCACGGGCGGCTCGGGACCGGCTGCTGGCAATGGACCCGGAAAAAGTGGTCATGGCGCATGGAGAATGGCAGCAGGACGGTGGCCGGGCATACCTTGCGAAGGTGTTTGCCTGGCTGGGCTGAGAGGCCGCGGCTGCCAGTTGGATATCGCTGCGTTTTCGGTATGATAGCGCCCCGTTTTCGCCGGCGGCCCTCAAGCCCCGGTCTTTAGGAAATAGGCGCGTAGCTCAGTTGGTTAGAGCGCTGTCTTGACATGGCAGAGGTCGGCGGTTCGAATCCGCCCGTGCCTACCAGAATCACTCCAGTTGTAAAGATGAACCCTCGCTCGAGCTCATCCCGCCGACCTACGGTCGACGCCGGGTGCGGACCAGTCCGAATCCGCCCGTGCCTACCAGAATATGGGCTTCTCAGCCCTCCCATCAAAGTTTCATGTCTCGGTAGCACGCTGGTAGCACACTTTCTGTCAGAAACAGGAACTACCGAAATGTCAATCCAACCTACCCACCCCTTCACCAACGACGAGGCAGAAGGGCCTATCCCATGACATGCGCTGTTATCTGGCGCTCATCGAGCAAGCCATTTGCGGCGAAATGAGCGGCAGCAGCCGGCTAAAGGACTACAACGAGGTTCGATTCGCCATGTGTGACATCTTGAGCAACTGCCGGCAGGGTATCGCTGCACTGTGATGTTATGCGTCTATCCGGACGACTTAGAGCCGCTCAAGTGCCTCATGGACTAAGCTGGTGCGCAGCTTACGGCCGGATTGCGCGATACGTACAGTGGAAGTCGTCATATCACCACGCAACAGAATCAGGATGTTTTGGACGAAGAGCGGCGCGACTTTTGGGTCTCCCGAGGTGTAGATAGCTGCGACCCGCCTATGGCAGTTGCTGTTGTTGACGAGAGGGGCTTTGGTGAGGTCACCCTACGATGGCTATGCGCAGTTGCTGACGAGGAAAACGTCTCCATCGACGAACACGAAATCCGTGTGGACCTCATGGAATAACACGCGACCAGAACATCCTTCGATTCAGTTAGCATCGCTCATCTCTTGTCGGCGACAGAGATTACGCTCTATCACGTCGTTGTATTCGGTTCACATTCACTGCCAGATATCACATATGGTGGTGCCCCTCTTGGCACTGAATCAGAATTCGGTCGAGCGGTAGAATGGTTTTCTGGGAAGTACCTATGGTGGTGTCTCGGATGAGACCCGACTCCAGACAGAGGCGTAAACTAGGGCTCCTGCTAGGAGTCGCCTTACTGATCACTGCTAACGCAGTAGCTTCTGATGAACAAGAAATGGTTTCTTACTATCAGATGGGCGACCATGAGTTGCTGATTCCCGTCCGAAACGCCGCAAATGTGAACGCTACACCATTCTTCGGGGTTCTACAGGAAAAGCCAGAACAAACCGAAGCACTGAACATTGTATTCGATCCAGTTCGGGTGAAAGAGGCGGTACCCGAGTTCGTGGTTTCAGAGACAATGAATGGAGAGTTGCAAAACAACATCGTAGCGGTTCTGATGTATCTCGACGATGAGAACTTAGGTAGAGTGGACTCTATCCCGCCGCTAGCTCGTCAGATATGGGACGCAGAGGGCCCATACAGCTCTCGCCGGATAGCACCGGTTCCGGGAGCACCGGGACTCTATAGGGCATACTACTATCCCGATGCGGATTGGACGTGGGTCGTTTTTTCTGCAGATCCTAACCTCGATAATTCTCTTGTTGATAAGCAATCTGTATATCTAGGCGCTTGTACCGAAGGTAGCTCTACCCATAGTTGCTTCTTCACGACCAGACTAGGTATTCCAGGACTAGCGATTACCGTTACGATCGCCGAACTCAGCTTGACAATAAGAGACGAGTTGCTGGCACACATTGAAGGCGAGGTGCGCTCTTGGATCGTGCCCCCGTTAAAGTCGCGATAATCACCAATCACGGATTCCACACGTCTTCTGGCGTCAGATCCTGCGGATACTTCTCCGCCAATGCCTGCGCAGCCGTGGCCGCCTCATAGACGTTCTTTTCTTCGTATAGCTTCGCACCGAGTTTCGCGCAGGCCTCCGCCCGCTTCCGCCCGCTTCCGCCCGCTTCCGCCGCATGCACGAATACCAAGATGCCCGCCTGAATAAAACCTCACTCTAGCCGGCGCCTTGAAGGAAGCGTTAGCTCTTTCGTCGACTTGCAGTGCAAACTAAGCAACCGCATTAACTCCTCCAAGACTAGAGAATGGATCTGAACCCTGTTCGAGATTTCTGGTCGCGAGGGCAGCGAGATCTTGCGACGCTATCCCAACTTCTGGAAGAGGTTCCTGAGCTCCAGATCTTCGGCGACGCATATAGGATGACAATTGGCGCTCACGCCGTCAGATGTACGCTTCCTGGTCTTGCTTCCTGGATGCTCCAGAGAGCTCACAGCACGGGTATCGAGACGGCAATCGACGATCTAACGAGGTGTCTTTCCCAAGATAGGAATTCTGTCGTCTCCTGCACCTACTTCGCAGGACTAAAGCCTGCTGAAGATGTTGACCTCGGGAACGACACACTACTCATGCCTTATCCCTACCCGCAGGTTCCATCACCGGGTGAGAAAGGTCCGAAAGCCACCGACGCCGGGTGCGGACCAGTCCGAATCCGCCCGTGCCTACCAGATTCCAGCCTCAAAACCCCGAAATGTGACTCAGTTCTCATTCCGGGTGCCAACTTCGGCCGACAATTGGGGTTGTGCCCGTAAACACGGAAGTTCTGGTGGACTGGTTCCGGAATCTGTTCAAAACCCACGCCCAGAAGCGTATCGAAGCCCGCCGCAACGCGGAGGAAGCTCGGCGCACGGAGCATCGGCGCGCGGGTCCTCCAGCAGACGGACAGCTCGCCCACTCCGATCCCCGATCGGAATCCAGCAGACAGAAGGACGTCTCACGGCTACCCAAGGCGAGCTGACGCCTGCCTCGCGCACGCACACCGGAACCGCTGCCTCAGTTGGACAGAGCGAACCCTTTGTACCCTTCCCGGGCAATCTCGTCGCATTTCTCCCGATAAACGCCGACACCGCCGATATACGGCAGGAACACCCGGGGTTTGCCGGGTACGTTTGCGCCCATGTACCAGGAGTTGGCGAGCGGATAGAGCGTCTCGTCGGCCACCTCGTTGGTGTGCGCGACCCAGTCGTTCTGAGCCTGGGGTGTGGCTTCGATCGCCCGTAACCCCTGCTGCCGCAGGTGGTCGACACAGTCGGATATCCAGTCCACGTGCTGCTCGATGGACACCATCATGTTGGAGAGCACCGAGGGACTCTGAGGTCCTGTGACGGTGAACAGATTCGGGAATCCCGCGACCATGAGCCCCAGGTAGGTGGCCGGTCCATCTTTCCATTCATCCGCCAGCGACCGGCCCTCCCGGCCCCGGATGTCGATCTTCACGATCGACCCCGTCATGGCATCGAAGCCGGTGGCATAGATGATGATGTCGAACTCGAGATCTTCCTCCGAGGTTCTGATGGACGTCTCGGTGATCTCTTCGATGTCCGTCTTACGCAGATCGATCAGCCGTACGTGCGGCATGTTGAACGTGTTGTAGTACCCGGTATCCAGACAGGGACGCTTGGTGCCCACCGGATGGTTGTAGGGGCACAGCGCTTCTGCCGTGACCGGGTCCTTGACGATCTCCCGGATCCTTTCGCGGACGAACTCGGCCGCGGTTTCGTTGGCCTCTTTGTTGGTGATGAGATCATTGTAAGCGCCGAGAATGCCGATCAGCTGGCCGGCCTCCCAGCCTTCCCTGTAGGTTGCCTCGCGTTCCTCCGGGCTCACCTCCAGCGCGGACTGGAGCGCTTCCGGACCGGTCTGCCCGAAGAAGGACTCCCGCGCCTCCTGCCGCAATCCGGCATAGTCCGCCTTCGTGTCGTCGACCTCCCTGCGACCGAGAGGCCGGTTGCCCGCCGGAAAGGAGAAGTTTGGCGTGCGCTGAAAGACCGTGAGCTGCCCGCAGGTCTTGGCGATCTCGGGAATCGACTGGATCGCCGACGAGCCGGTACCGATCACTGCCACCCGCTTACCGGCGAAATCGACGCCCTCCTTCGGGAACTTCTGGGTCTGGTACCACTCTCCCTTGAAACGATCGATACCCGGGATCTCGGGCAGCTTCGGCGCGGACAGAGTGCCGACGGCAAGCACCACGTGCTGAGCGTCGATCACGTCACCCGCGTCGGTCGTCACCGTCCAGCGCGCCCGCTCCTCGTCCCAGGTCTGGGATTCCACGCGCGTGCTGAACTGGATGTCCCGTCTCAGGTCGTACCGGTCGGCGATGTGGTTGGCGTACCTGAGGATCTCGGGCTGGGTGGAAAACTTCTCGCTCCACTCCCAGGTCTGCTCGAGCTCCGGGTCGAAAGAGAACGAATACTCGAGGCTGCGCACGTCGCAGCGCGCCCCCGGATAGCGGTTCCAGTACCAGGTACCGCCCACACCGCTGGCCGCATCGTAAGCGCGGACCCTGAATCCGAGCCCGCGGAGCTTGTGAATCAGGTACATGCCGGCAAATCCGGCCCCGACCACCACCACGTCCAGTTCCGTCGTGAACTTCTGCGTCATCACTCCCCTCCACTTCCCTACAGGTCGATCAGTGCCCCGTCCGAACGCGGGACCGCCTCCTGTTCAACTGATAACACAAGTTACTAACGCCTGTCTCGGCGAATCGGGATCCACGCCGTTCGGGTACATCTTTCCGGTTCATCTTTCTCGTTCATAATGGTGCGTCTGTCCCGTATCGAAGGAGCAAACACCGTGCTGACGCTCTACTACGCACCGGGTTCCTGTGCCAGGGCCTCCCACATTGCCCTGAGGGAGGCCGGTGCCGGGTTCGAGCTGCGGCTCGTGGACTTTGCCAGCAATGAGCAGCGTGGAGATGCCTATCGGAAGGTGAACCCGAAAGGCCGCGTACCCGCACTGGTCACCGACCGGGGTATCCTGACCGAGACGCCGGCCATTCTGACCTTCATCGCACAGAGCCATCCCGAGGCCGGTCTCGCGCCTCTGGACGATCCCTTCGAATTCGCCCGCGTTCAGGCGTTCCTGGCCTATCTGTGTGCCACCGTGCACGTGGCGCACGCCCACATCCGCAGAGGTGAGCGCTGGGCCGACGATCCCGCTGCGATCGCGGAGATGAAACGCAAGGCGCCGGAGGTCGTGGCCGGCTGTTTTCAACTGATCGAGGACGAGCTCTTTGCCGGCCCCTGGGCAACGGGTGATGACTACTCCATCGCCGATCCGTATCTGTTCACCATCACCCGATGGCTGCCGGTGCACAGGCTGGATTCGGCGAGCTACCCGAAGATTCAGGACCACGAACGCCGCATGCTGGAGCGGACGGCCGTTCAGGACGCCATCGCGACGGAAGAGGCAGGCTGACCATGTGGCGCGCCGCACTCCTGATCCCGGTATTCGTGCTGCTGTTCGCCTGCAGCGAGGGCTCGAAACCGGAAACCGCAGAACCTCCTCCCGAGGACCCGGACTATCCGCTGATTTCCGGCTACGAGATCTACGAGGCGTTCTGCGCGTCCTGTCACGACACCGGCCGGGGCGGCGCACCGGTCACCGGCCGGCCCGAAGACTGGGAGGACCGATCCCAGCTCTGGGTGGCCGTGCTGGCCGGGCATGTGAAAGCCGGGTATCTGGAAATGCCTGCCAGAGGGGGGTCGTCGCCGCTGTCCGACCTCTCGGTCACAGAGGCTGTGGAGCACATGATGCTGCAGACGTTTCCGGAGAAGCCCGCCGACTGACGGGGCTGAGCCTGGTCAGGCGTCGCCGTAGCCCACCAGCACCAGAATCACCAGCAGAAAGATCGCCAGCATGGTGATCGTGTCCAGCGCACCCAGTGTGTGGTCGTCTTCGATCAGCTCGATGAGCACGAAGAAGGTCGGAAACAGCAGCACGAACAGCAGCACGTTGGAGAGACTGAAAACGATCGGCAGATCCACGTGTGCGGCACCCAGAACGCCTTCATACAGGCCGATGGCCAGCAGCGTGAACGGCAGAACCAGGAACATGACCTGGGTAATACCGCCGAACGCGTTCGCCAGGGCGATTCTGTACTCACCTTTTCTGTGCGCCCGCCAGAGAATCACATACTCGCTCATGCCGGCCGAAACCGCGAGACAGACGGCGGTGGCGATGGGATTCAGGTTCAGATCTCCGATCGCCGTCTGTGCGAACTCGGAGACCCGTTCACCGCCGAACACCGCCAGCGCGGAACCGGCGACGAACAGCCAGGCGATGTTCGCCGCGGACGTCCGCTTCACCTGCTGGTAAACGTCGACCTTGCGTTGCTCGACCTGGCTCTCGTCCAGCTCCAGGACCTGTTCGATCGAGCGTTCCTCCGACGCGTATTCGCCGATGAGCTTCATCAGATAGACGGCGAACACGCTGAACATGATCAGCGCGAGCACGGTCATGTCGATCGGCGTGAAGGACTGCTTGCTGTGCTCACCGAGCGAAAACGTCAGCATCACGAGACCGATGACCGAACCCAGGCCTGCACCGGCGATCAGCAGCCGCGTGCCGACCTCCGTGATCGCCGTCGGCATCAGAAACCGCCCTTTTCTGTCCTTCGGCAGGAAGTAGGAATAGATGCTGAAGACAAAGGCGTTGTTGTAGATCGTCACCAGCGCGATGGTCATGGCGGCCAGCGGGCTCACGGGGATCACGAAACAGATGACGACGAGTTCGGGAAGTGTTGCGATGATTTCGCCGAGCGTTCCGGCAATGTAGTGATCCCACATCCGGCGCGCCGACAGACGTTCCGTCGCGGTGATCAGCGCCTCACAGGCGGACTTGAGGATAATGAGCCCGACGGCCAGAGAGACGAGGCTTCGCACCAGCGGCGGCAGCGCGTAGCCGGCCGCCTCGAGCGGTACCATCGCGAGCCAGAGCGCGAAGCCGGCGAAGGCGGTCCAGACCCATGGAGCGTAGCCCCAGCGAAGAAGGTGCCGGGGCCAGCCGAGGTAGTGGCTGGCGAGTCTGCCCGGATCTATCCCGGCCGCCTGCAGCCGGTCGGTGAACGGAGACGGGCGTGCCGGACGCGGATCGCGTTCCTCAGTCCTGGTGGACGGCATAGACCTCGTGCGCCAGCCACTTGGCCTTGGCCGCGGCTTCCTGCCGGCCGATGTCCCGGGGATACCCTTCGCTCTGCGTGTGGCCGGCAACGGTCACGGTGAGGATGTACGGGTGCTCGTGATCCTCCACGTCCTCGAACTTCCAGTCGTAGGGGATCGTTTCTGTCTTCACGAACTGAAAGTCGTTGCTTCCGCTGTGCAGTGTCTTCATGTCAGGTTCCGGGCATGTGTCAAATTAGGGATCCGACCATATTCATTCTACCCGCCGCGGCTGAACATTCGTGAAATCACTTAGCTTTGCCGGGAAGAAGGCCCGGAAATTCTGACCGGCATCCGCCGCGGGCCGAACTGCCCGGGCGCGGCATCGAAACGTCCAGGCACCGTGGTTCCGCACGCTTTACAGCAGCCGCGCCCATCCAGACCCCAGTACCCCAGCTGATACCAGTCCCGTTCGATCAGAAGCGCGTCGCAGCCCGGGCACCAGGTGCTGCCGCCGGTGCTGTCATGCACGTTTCCGGTGTATGCGAAGTGGACCCCGTTGCCTCGAGCGATCCGACGGGCGCGCTGCAGCGTTTCGGCCGGCGTGCTGGCCACGTCCCGCATTTTCCAGTCCGGGTGAAAAGCGGTGAAATGCATGGGCACGTCCGGCCCCAGATGCTCCACCACCCAGCCCGTCATGGCATCCAGCTCCGCGTCCGAATCGTTCTCGCCCGGGATCAGCAGCGTGGTGAGCTCCAGCCAGGTGTCCGTCTCCTGCTTGATGAACTCCAGGGTCTCGAGCACCGGCGCAAGATGGCCACCACAGATCCGATGATAGAAACGCTCCGTGAACGCTTTGAGATCCACGTTGGCCGCGTCCATGGCCGTGAAGAACGCCGCCCTGGGCAGAGGGTCCACATAGCCGGCCGTGACCGCCACCGTTCTGACGTTCTGTTCGCGGCAGGCCGCTGCCACATCCAGCGCATACTCGAGGAAGATGATCGGATCGTTATAGGTGAAAGCGATGCTCCGGCAGGCCAGCTCCACCGCGACTTCCGCCAGCCGATCCGGCATCGCCGTGTCCGCCAGGGTGTCCATCTCCCGGGATTTGCTCATGTCCCAGTTCTGACAGAACTTGCAGGCGAGATTGCAGCCTGCGGTACCGAACGAGAGCACGCTGCTGCCCGGGTAGAAGTGATTCAGCGGTTTTTTCTCAATGGGGTCCACGCAGAAACCTGATGAGCGGCCATAGCTGACCAGCCGGATCTCTCCGTCGAGATGCTGGCGCACGTAGCAGAGGCCCCGCTGCCCTTCCCGCAGCCGGCAGTGGCGCGGGCAGACGTCGCACTGCAGCCGGCCATCCTCGTGCCGGTGCCAGTAGCTGGTGCTGACCACAGTCCTGTCCATGCTTGTTATATGGTGCCTCCGACCCCATATAACAAGTCAATGGATGGACCGGCAGGCGTCTTGCCAGAACGGCTGAGCCGCCAGGAGAGACGGATACGGATGACGATCACACGACCCGCCGCAGTTTCAGGCATGTTTTACCCCGGCGACCCGGAAGAGCTTCGGAAAGCGCTTCGCGGAATGCTTGCCCAGGCCAGAACCGACTTCGATGCAGCGCCGAAAGCACTGATCGCACCCCACGCCGGTTACCTCTACTCGGGTCCGATCGCGGCTACCGCCTATCGCCTGCTCGAACGGCACCGGAGGAAGGTCCGGCGGGTGGTTCTGCTCGGCCCCGCACATCGGGTGCATCTGAGCGGGCTCGCTTTTCCTTCGGTGGAAGCCTTTGAAACGCCGCTCGGCAAGGTCCCGCTCGACCGGGAAGGCATCGAATCGGCGCTCAGGCTGCCGGCGACCGGAATCTCCGATCAAGCGCACGCAATGGAACATGCCCTGGAGGTGCACGTGCCCTTCCTGCAGACCGTGCTCGATGACTTCACCCTGGTGCCCATCGTGGTCGGCCGCTGTGACCCGCAGGCAGTCGCCCGGGTGCTGGAAAGCTTCTGGGATGATGAAACCCTGTTCGTCATCAGCTCTGATCTCTCCCACTACCATCCTTACCGTGAAGCAAAAGCGCTGGACGCGCGAACGAGCCTGCGCATCCTTTCCAGAGACGATCGGCTGCTCGGTGAGGACGCCTGCGGGGCAGCAGCGATCAACGGTCTCATGCAGCTTGCCCGCGTGCACGACCTCACCGTCACGGAGCTCGATGTCCGCAATTCCGGAGACACGGCGGGCGACCGCCAGCAGGTGGTCGGCTATGGCGCATATGTCGTCCACTGAATATTCACCGGCCGAGCAGGCCCAGCTGCTTTCCATTGCAAGGTCTTCGATCCGTGAAGGCGTGGAGACCGGCAGGCCCGCGACCGTCGACACCGAGGCGCTGCCCGCCGCGTTGAAAGAGATCCGCTGCACGTTCGTGACCCTGCACCGGGACGGAGCGCTGCGGGGCTGCACGGGTTCCATGGAGCCGCTTCAGCCGCTGGCAGTGGATGTGGCGGACGTGGCCTGCCAGACAGCATTGAACGACCCCAGGTTCTATCCGGTGCGGGCGCAGGAGATTGGCGGCATCGACATCGAAATCTCGGTCCTGTCACCGCTGCAGGCCTTCCCCGTGACGAGCGAAGCAGACCTGCTGAACCGACTGCAGCCCGGTGTCGACGGCCTGGTGCTCACCCTCGGATTCCGTCGGGCGACCTTCCTGCCGAAGGTCTGGGAATCCCTGCCGGATCCCCGGCACTTCCTGGCAGAGCTGAAGCACAAGGCAGGTCTGCCTCGTGATTTCTGGTCGGACGAAATCGTACTGCACAGATACTGGACGGAAACTTTCGGCGACGCCGCCGCCTAAACAAAGTGGCCGCCCGTCCCCGGGGTAGTACGGTGAGAGAGTAGGAGAGAGGGACAGGCGGCCTACGCGGGCCAAAGGGATAACCCGCCTGAAACCAAGCTCGTAATTCAGAATTAGTGACTTAGGTTATATTAACTGCTGTTCTATACCATACCGATATAATAACCGTAGTTATATAGTTCGTCGGTACAGGAATCAAGGCCTATACTGCAGACGATGTCATCGCGTCCGACAAAAAAGGTTGAGATCCAGCCTGCCGACCTCACCAGACTCGTCCACGAGATCAGCCTGATGATCGCTCGAATCTTCAATCGGAGGATGAAGGAGAGTGGTCTCACCCGCTCGCAATGGCAGGTGCTCTATCAGCTCAACCGGAAAGACGGCCAGACCCAGACCGAGCTCGCGGATCTGCTCATCATTGCCAAGCCTCCGCTCGGCAAGATGGTCGATCGTCTGGAGAAAGAGGGCTGGGTGGAGCGTCGGGCCGACACCGCGGACCGGCGCGCGAAACGGGTGTTTCTCACCAGCAAGGCTTCCGGCCTCATCGAGCCGCTGGAAACCGAGGTGGACAAGATCGCCTGCTGTGCCACCGAGCACTTCAGCAGCCAGGAACTGAACGAACTCCGATCACTGCTTCTCAAGATGCACGGCAATCTGGTGGAGACTGAAGAGTCCCGCTGCTTCTGAGAGTCTCTCGTAGTTTAATGCGCTGACTACATCCTCCTCCAACGGACACGGCGCAGCGGCTTCATGGATCTGACACAGAGCTGGGTGGGTTTCTCGGCATTGACCATCTTCGTGACCGGCTACCTGCTCGTGGTCTCCGAAGAGTTCACTCATCTCAGAAAGTCCAAAGCGATGATCCTCGCGGCGGGAATCATCTGGGCCATCATCGGCATTCAGTACGCTCAAGCCGGGGAGCCGCATGCGGTGGAGGCGGCCATCCGGGAATTCCTGGTCGAATTCGCCGAGCTCTTTCTCTTTCTCCTCGCCGCCATGACCTACGTGAACGCCATGAGCGAACGCAACGTCTTCGAGGCGCTGCGTTCCTGGCTGGTCAGGCGACGGCTCACCTATCGGGTGCTGTTCTGGGTGACCGGGATCCTCGGCTTTCTGCTCTCGCCGCTGATCGACAACCTGACCACAGCCCTCGTCATGTCCGGCGTCGTGCTCGCAGTGGGCCGGGACAATCCCCGCTTCGTGAGTCTCTCCTGCATCAACATCGTGGTCGCCGCCAACGCAGGCGGCGCCTTCTCGCCGTTCGGCGACATCACAACGCTGATGGTCTGGCAGGCGGGCATCCTCCCCTTCTGGACCTTCTTCGATCTGTTCGTTCCGTCGCTGATCAACTTCCTTCTTCCGGCTGCCGCCATGTCGCTCGCGCTCGGCAACGGAAGGCCGGAGGTCTCCACAGATCTCGTGGTCATGAGACGCGGCGCCAGACGCATCATCTTTCTGTTCGGGTGCACCGTCGCCACCGCCGTCTCCTTCCACCACTTCCTCCATCTGCCGCCGTTCCTCGGCATGATGACGGGGCTCGCCTACCTCAAGTTCTTCGGCTACTACCTGCGCAGGACCCACATCGTGACCGCCGCAGACCGGCCGGAGTACGGACAGCCCGGGGACGTGGCCCCGTTCGACAGCTTCGAGCAGGTGGCCCGGGCGGAGTGGGATACCCTGCTCTTCTTTTTCGGCGTGATCATGTGCGTTGGCGGGCTCGGCTTCATCGGCTATCTCGCCGGTCTGTCCGAATACATGTATCTGGAGCTGGGTGCGACCATCGCCAACACGCTCGTCGGCGTGCTCTCGGCGTTCGTGGACAACATTCCGGTGATGGTGGCCGTGCTGCAGATGGACCCGCAGATGGATGCCGCACAGTGGCTCCTGGTCACCCTGACCGCCGGAGTCGGCGGCAGCATGCTGTCCATCGGCTCTGCGGCCGGGGTGGCCCTGATGGGTCAGGCCCGCGGCGTCTATACTTTCTTCGGCCACCTGCGCTGGATGCCCGTGATCGGCCTCGCGTATGCAGCGAGCATCCTCGTACATCTGTTGATGAATGGACTTCTGTAGGAAGTCCTTCACGATCACCTGAGAGGAGTCAGAGATGTCTGAGACATTTGGTTCGTTCAGCGAGGAGCTCATCCGCTTCATCGAAGCTCAGAAAATTTTCTTCGTCGGCACCGCAGCACCCGATGGTCGGGTAAACGTCTCACCCAAGGGCGGAGATTCGCTGCGCGTGCTCGGTCCCAACCGGATCCTCTGGATGAACCTCACCGGCAGCGGCAACGAAACCGCCGCCCACCTCATGGAGATCAACCGCATGACGCTCATGTGGTGTGCGTTCGAAGGACCGCCCATGATCCTGCGCGCTTACGGACAGGCGCGCACCGTGCACCGCCGCGACGATGACTACGCCAGCCTCACCGATCTCATTCCAGCGAAGACCGGCACACGCCAGTATTACCTGCTGGACGTGGATCTGGTGCAGACCTCCTGCGGCTACGCGGTACCTTTCTACGACTACACGGAGGACAGGGTGGCGCTGGACAAGTGGGCGGAGAAACGCGGCGAAGCGGGCATCGCCGAATACTGGGCACAGAAGAATCAGTTGAGCCTGGACGGCCGACCCACAGGCGTGCTCGAGAGCTGACCGCAGCACGCCGCATCGCATGAGCAACGACTTCGCGCAGGGGTTCGCGCTCCTCAGACAACCGAACGTGAACCGCATGTTCGCGGCGTATCTCATCAGCCACACGGGAAATGCCATGGCACCCATCGCCATGGCTTTCGGGGTGCTGGAACTGACCGGCAGCACGTCGGACGCCTCCTTCGTGATCGCTGCTCCCACCCTGGCATCGGTGCTGGTGCTGCTGGTGGGCGGCGCGGTCGCGGACCGGACGTCGCGGCAGAAGGTCATCTATTCGGCCGAGTTCTGTGCCATGGCGTCTCAGCTCAGCATGGCCTGGCTGTTTCTCTCGGGCACGGCTACCGTCGGGCTGCTGACCACGTTCATGCTGATCAACGGCGTGGCCATGGCGTTCTACTCACCGGCTTCCACCGGATTCGTGATCCAGCTCGTCGACCGTAAAGATCTGCAGGCGGCCAATGCGCTGCTAGGTACGGCAAGAAATGGTGCCATTGCCGGCGGTGCGGCGCTGGGCGGCATTCTGGTGGCCACCATCGGTGCCGGCGCCACCCTGATCGTGGACGCGGTTTCTTTCGGACTGTCCGCTCTGCTGGTGCTGTCCCTGAAGCCGCAGGTTCAGGAACGGACCGGGGACGGCTCCATGCTGGAGGATCTGCGGCTCGGCTGGCGGGAGTTCATCTCCCATACCTGGCTCTGGGCCATGGTTGTGCAGTTCACGCTGATCGTTGCCGCCCTCGATGCCGTATTCGGTCTGATCGGCCCTGCCGTGACCCGGGAGCATATGAAGGGCGCGGTCGACTGGGGCTTCATCGTTGCCGGCTTCGGTGTCGGCACCCTGGCCGGCGGCGTCCTGGCCATGCGCCTGCATCCGAAGCACCCCATGCGCTTCGCCGCCGTCTGCGTCTTTTTCTTCTGCGGGGTATCACTCATGCTGTCCATTCCGGCGCCGGTCTGGATCATCGTGCTGGCGGCGTTCGTGCAGGGTGTGACCGGGCAGTTCTTCTCCGTCCTCTGGTACACCACCCTGCAGAAGAAAGTGCCAGGCAACATGCTCTCCAGAATCAGTGCCTACGACCATCTCGGCTCCATCGCTCTGGCCCCCATGGGTATCGTGGTCGGCGGCTATCTCTACGAGGCGCTGGGGTTCCGGCCCACCCTGCTGATCGCCGCGGCCGCGGTGATCGTTCCCACGGCGCTCGTCCTCTGCGTGCGCGACGTGCGCATGATGACGACGGACTGAGCGACGATGCTGATGAGAGTGCGAATCGCCTGCCTCCTGGCCCTGGCTCTGGCAACCGGCTGCAGCCGCGCGGACTCAATACCGGAAGGCGTACTGGAAGGCACCGTGACCTACGTTTACGACGGCGACACCGTCTCGCTGAGCGCACAGGGCCGGGAATACCGGGTTCGACTCCAGGGTATCGATGCGCCGGAGCACGATCAGCCCTACGGAAACGCCGCCAGGCGGCACCTGGAACGGCTGGTCCTGAACAAAGCCGTCCGTCTGAACACCATGGGAGAAGACCGGTACGGCCGGTTGCTCGGCAAGCTCTGGGTCCGGCCGGCCGACTGCCCGCGCTGCGACAAAACTCTGGACGCCAACCTGGCCATGCTCACCGTGGGCGCAGCCTGGTGGTACAGGGCTTTTCGCGAAGATCAGTCCGAGGAAGACCGGGGACGCTACGAATTTGCCGAGTTCGAGGCGAGGGGCAAAAGCGTCGGTCTCTGGCAGGATGAAGAACCGACACCGCCCTGGGACTGGCCGCGCGGCGCAGCAAAATCCAACCGGGCACCGGACGGCGGAAGGTGAGCGATGGTTCTGTTCCGAGTCCGAGGCGCGGGCAGCCGCTGGCGCAGAGCCAGGAACTGAGACACGGAACGCTTCTATATTGAACAGCAGAACTGAACTGCAGCACTGACCAGCAGGCAGCACCACAACGGGAAGGGAGGACGTCCTTGACGGATGTAACAGAGCCGGCAACGGAATCACGCCGGCACTTCTGGGGCTATCTGAAGCACAGACAGATCGACTTCTACCCCACCGGTCGGCTGCGCTGGTGGCTGCTGGGCCTGATCGTGCTCGGCTGGGCCGTCGAGCAGTACGAAGCGCTGAAAAACGGGCCTGTGCTCGTCTACATCCTGGCCGACTTCGACAAATCCCTGGTCCAGTGGGGTTACGTGGCGGCGCTGGCCGGTCTCGTGTACAGCGTGGGCGCCATCATCCTGAGCCGGGCTGCCGACCGGTTCGGTCGCCGACCGCTGATGATCTGGCCCGTATTCGCCTACGTGGTGATTTCGATTCTCGGAGCCATGGCCCCCAGTTTCTGGACCCTGGCATTCCTGGTCACCGCCGGGAGTTTCATGATGGCCGGCATGAATCCGGCCGTGCATGCCGCCTCCCGGGATCTGACGCCACGCATGGGCCGGGCCATGGTCTACGCCTGGGTATCGCTCGCCTTCACCATCGGCGCGCTGATGTCGACGGCCATCGCCGCACAGACCCTGCCGATCTGGCCTGGCTGGCGATCGCAGTACTGGATCGCGGCCGGTCTGGGTGGATTCACGGCCCTGATCCTGCTGATTTTCTATCGGGATCTGAGCGTGCGGATCCGCGGCCAGATCCACCAGGACGCGGAAGTAGCCCCGGTCGCTGAGAGCCAGGCCACCTCCACGGAGAATGCCTACGATGATGGCAGGATCATCTACCGGAATCCGCGCCTGTGGCTGCTGTCACTGGTGATCGTCTTCTGGGCGCTCACCTATGTGACCGTCTCCGGCTACGTGCCCACCTATCTGGCCCAGCACTATGAGCTGGACCCGGCAAGGGCGGCCTCCGTCACCTCCTGGTTCTGGATCGTGTTCACCGTCAGCGTTTTCCTGTCCGGCTGGCTTTCGGACCGGTTGATGGTCCGCAAGACGATCACGGCCTTCGGCGGCCTGACCACGGGTCTGTGTTTCCTGATCGGCGCCCTCCTCCCCGTGGGCACGCCCGAATCCACGCTGATCCTGATCTGGTCGCTGACCGGTTTCTTCGCCGGGTTCATCTATCCGGCCTGGTGTGCGATCTATTCGGAAACCGCAGAGGCCATCAGTCCGCACGGCGTCGGCCGGGCGTTCGGCATCACCGCCACGCTGTCACCCATCTCCGGCCTGTTCCTGAATCTCGGCCTGCCGAGAGTCGTGGAGAGCTTCGGCTGGCCGGCATGGATGCTGATCGCCGGCGTCTGCTGTCTGTGCGTCTCCGTGCTGGTGGCCTTCGGCGAAGGGCCCTGGTGGCCCAGGAAGCGTCAGCGTTGAGCCGGCGAACGATCAGGCGGGATTGATCAGGCGTTCCTCGCGGATCTCTCGGATCTCGTCACGCAACCGGGCGGCCTCTTCGAACTCCAGATTCCTGGCGTGCTCGAGCATCTGATTCTCGAGCTGATTGAGGAACCTGCCGAGCGCTTTCGGATCGCTCGGCACCTCAATCGCCTTGCGTTCCTCGCGCCCGTTGCTGCGCGTCCTGCCCCGGGCGGCCCCGGGTGCCGACATGCGTGCACCTTCCATCACGTCCGCCACGCGTTTCTGCACCGTCTGCGGCGTGATGCCATGGACTTCGTTGAATTCGATCTGCCTGGCCCGGCGCCGGTTGGTCTCGCCGATCGCCTTCTCCATGGACCCGGTCATGGAGTCCGCATAGAGGATGGCCCTTCCGTTCACGTTCCGGGCGGCCCGGCCGATGGTCTGAATGAGAGAACGTTCCGCCCGCAGGAAGCCTTCCTTGTCCGCGTCGAGGATGGCGACCAGGGAGACCTCCGGCATGTCCAGACCCTCCCGGAGCAGGTTGATGCCCACCAGAACGTCGAACTCGCCCATGCGCAGATCGCGGATGATCTCCATCCGCTCCACGGTATCGATGTCGGAGTGCAGATAACGTACGCGGACACCGTGCTCGTCAAGATACTCGGTGAGATCTTCGGCCATGCGCTTCGTGAGCGTGGTTACCAGCACCCGATCACCCACGGCCACCGTGCTGTTGATCTCACCCAGCAGATCGTCCACCTGAGTGGATGCCGGGCGGATGATCACCTCCGGGTCCACCAGGCCCGTGGGCCGGACCACCTGCTCCGCCACCTGACCTGAGAACTCGGCTTCGTACGGTCCTGGCGTGGCAGACACGAAAATCATCTGCGGGCTCAGACCCTCCCACTCATCGAAACGCAGCGGCCGGTTGTCGAGCGCCGACGGCAGGCGGAAGCCGTATTCCACCAGGGTCTCCTTGCGCGCCCGGTCTCCTTTGTACATCCCGCCCACCTGAGGCACGGTCACGTGGGACTCGTCGATGATCATCAGCGCATCTTTCGGGAGATAGTCGAACAGCGTCGGGGGCGGTTCACCCGGCGCCCGGCCGGAAAGATAGCGGGAGTAATTCTCGATGCCCTGGCAGTAACCAAGCTCCTTGATCATCTCCAGATCGAAGCGCGTGCGCTGCTCGAGCCGCTGGGCTTCCACCAGCTTGTGATGCTCCGTCAGATACTTGAGCCGGTCGCGCAGTTCTTCCTTGATGTCCTCGAGGACATTCAGAATGCGTTCCCGGGGCGTCACGTAGTGGGTCTTCGGGAAGACCGTGTATCTCGGCACCCGGTTGATCACCTCGCCCGTGAGCGGATCGAAGACCGAGATGTTCTCTATCTCGTCGTCGAACAGTTCCACCCGCACGGCTTCCTTCTCGGATTCCGCCGGAAAGATGTCCACCACGTCGCCGCGCACCCGATAGGTGCCGCGCTGGAAGGCCATGTCGTTGCGCGTGTACTGAAGTTCTGCGAGCCGGTTGATCACGTAGCGCTGGTCCACCCGGTCGCCCCGGTCCAGGTGCAGAACCATGCGCAGATAGGACTGGGGATCGCCGAGGCCGTAGATGGCGGAGACGGACGCGACGATGATGGTGTCCCGCCGCTCCAGCAGCGCCTTGGTGGCCGACAGCCGCATCTGCTCGATGTGGGCGTTGATGGATGCGTCCTTCTCGATATAGGTATCGGAGGAAGGCACGTAAGCTTCCGGCTGGTAGTAGTCGTAGTAGGAGACGAAGTACTCCACGGCGTTGTGCGGGAAGAACTCCTTGAACTCACCGTAGAGCTGAGCGGCCAGGGTCTTGTTCGGTGCCATGACGATGGTCGGGCGCTGCACCCGCTGGATCACGTTGGCGACGGTGAACGTCTTGCCGGAGCCGGTCACACCGAGCAGAGTCTGATGGGCCAACCCCGACTCGAGGCCTTCCACCAGCGTCTCGATGGCGGTCGGCTGATCGCCGGCAGGCTCGTAGTCTGCGACGACCTGGAATTCGGATACGGCTTGAACCAAGAGTCTGGCCTGTGGGTTCGGGGCGGACCGGATATTGTATGCCCGTCGCCAGCGGTCGTCAGGTTTGTCCGGCGGGTCATGCTGACAGGGTCTGTCAGGAGCAGCGCCCGGGGATCCGGGCGCTGGCGCAGGCGTCTACTCTTTGGCAGCCTCTTCGTCAGCCGCCTCAGCTTCGGCAGCTTCCTCAGCAACGGCTTCTTCCTCGGCCGGAGCCTCGGGTTCCGGCGCCTTGGGTGCCGGCGCTTCGATCAGCTTGTGCTCCAGGAGGATGGCGACTTTTGCATCACCGTTGATCCAGTTACGATCCGCACCTTTCACGCCGTAGCGTTCGCTGCGCTTCTGGTAGATGTTGTACTCGTCAGTTTTCGCAATGACTTTCACGCGTTACCTCTGTCCTGATGGATGGTTTAACCTGTTGATTTAGAGGCCGATTTTTCGACCGGGGTGCACCGCTGCGGGCGGAGCGACCGGCACTCTAACACAACTCGCGCGGCCATATGGATATTCCCTTAGAGTCGTAAAACACGCCTCGTATTCCAGTACAATGCGCCGCTCTCCGGGATCTACAGACACCCGGCCGATCACCCATGATCACGAACGGAAATCGAAATGGCGGCGCAGTCAGACACCATTCCAGACAAGACCAGCTACGTGGTCCGCTTTGCCGGGGATTCCGGTGATGGGATCCAGTTGCAGGGCCAGCAGTTCACCATCGCCTCCGCCCTCGGCGGCCACGATCTGGCCACGCTGCCCGACTTCCCCGCCGAGATCCGGGCACCCACCGGCACCCGCTACGGCGTCTCCGCATTCCAGATCCAGTTCGGCGGCGACCGGATCACCACGCCCGGGGATGCGCCGGATGTGCTGATCGCCTTCAACCCGGCCGCCCTCGTCGTCAACCTGCCCCATCTGCAGGACGGCGCCACCATCATCACCGATGAGAACGCCTACACCACTCAGCGCCTGAAGCGCGCGGATCTGGACGACAATCCTCTGGAGAACGGCAGCCTGGATCGCTTCACCGTGCATGCGGTGCCGATCAGCGATCTCACCCAGGAAGCCGTGAAGGCTCATGGTCTCGGCACCAAGGACTCGCTGCGCTGCAAGAATTTCTGGGCGCTCGGTCTGATGCTCTGGCTGTTCGATCAGCCCCGGGACGCCACCCGGCAGTGGATCAGCATCAAGTTCGCCCGGGACGAGCAGGTGCGCAGCGCCAATCTGGCCGCTCTGGATGCGGGCCATGCCTACGGCGAGACCATGGAGCTCGCCCATCAGGTTCATCAGCATCCCACCCCGCAGGCGCCGCTCGCGGACGTGGAATACCGCACCCTCACCGGCGCGGAAGCACTGTCACTCGGCCTGGTCGCCGCGGGTGAGCTGGCCGACATCGGCCTGCTGTTCTGCTCCTATCCGATCACCCCGGCGTCGTCCGTGCTGCATCATCTTGCCGGCCTCGAAGACGCCGGTGTGGCCACCTTCCAGGCCGAGGACGAGATCGCCGCCGTCTGCGCGGCCATCGGTGCTTCCTACGGCGGAAAGCTCGGCCTCACCTCGAGCTCCGGGCCGGGCATCGCACTCAAAACCGAAGCCATCGGCCTGGCCGTGGCCGCGGAGCTGCCGCTGGTGGTTGTGAATTCACAGCGGGCGGGCCCTTCCACCGGCATGCCCACCAAAACCGAGCAGTCCGACCTCTATCAGGCGGTCTATGGCCGGAACGGCGACACGCCGATTCCCGTGATCGCCTCCCGTTCACCGGCCGATTGCTTCGATGTGGCCATCGAAGCCGTGCGCATCGCGCTGAGACACATGACCCCGGTGATTCTGCTCACGGACGGATACATTGCCAACGCCTCCGAACTCTGGGCCCTGCCCGACTACGAGCAGTATGCGGCCATCGATCATCATCAGCCCGACCCGGATGCAGCCGGGGACGTGTTCGAGCGGGATCCCGCGACCCATGCACGGGTCTGGGCCCATCCCGGACTGCCCGGTTTCGTCTACCGGGTCGGCGGCATCGAAAAGGACCTGCACAGCGGCAACATCTCCTATGACCCGGCCAACCATCAGGCCATGACCGATCTGCGACGGGCAAAGGTCGAAAGCGTGGCCGACTTCATTCCCGACCAGAGGATCGACAACGGCGTGGATCACGGACTGGCCGTCGTCGCCTGGGGCTCCACCTACGGCACCGTGGCTCAGGCCGTCCGGGAAGCGCTGAACGAAGGCCTGAACGTAGGCCACGTGCACATCCGCCACATCAACCCACTGCCGAGGAATCTGGGCGGGCTGCTGGCCGGCTACGACCGGGTGCTGGTGCCCGAGCTCAATGACGGCCAGATGGCCACGCTGCTCAGAGACAAACTCCTCGTCGAGGTGACGCAGCTCAACAAGGTCACGGGACAACCGCTCACGGTGAGCGAAGTGAAAGCCGAGATTCAGCGCCTGGCGCCCAGAAACATCCGGGAGGCCACCAATGAGTGAGCTCACGTTCAAGGATTTCGAGACCGATCAGGAAGTCCGCTGGTGCCCTGGTTGCGGTGACTATTCCATTCTGAAAGCCGTCCAGCGCACCCTGGCCGCCAATGGCGCCAGGCCGGAGAACACGGTGTTCGTCTCCGGTATCGGCTGCTCTTCCCGGCTGCCCTATTATGTGGAGACCTACGGCTTCCACACCATTCACGGCCGCGCACCGGCCATCGCCACCGGCGTGAAGCTGGCCAATCCGGACGCCGACGTCTGGGTGATCACGGGCGACGGCGACGGGCTGTCCATCGGCGGCAACCACCTGATCCACGCGCTCCGTCGCAACGTGGATCTGAACATCCTGCTGTTCAACAATGAGATCTACGGCCTCACCAAGGGGCAGTACTCGCCCACTTCCAGGATCGGCACCACCAGCCCTTCCACGCCCCACGGCTCGTTCGACGCGCCCGTGCACCCCGGCCTGCTGGCGCTCGGCGCCGGCGCCGGCTTCATCGCCCGGGCGGTGGACATCGATCAGAAAGGGCTGCCGCAGATTCTCACGGATGCGAACGAATACGACGGTGCCGCTTTCGTCGAGATCCTGCAGAACTGCATCGTCTACAACAAGGATGTGTTCGACGATGTGGTGAACAAGAAAACGGCCGCGGATACCCAGATCCACGTGGTCAACGGCGAACCGCTGATCTACGGAAAGAACCGGGACAGGGGACTCCGGCTGAACCCGGCAACGCTGCGCCTGGAATCCGTCGTGCTGGGCGAAAACGGCATCAGCGAAGCCGATATCCTGGTGCACGACGAGACCAATACCACCATCGCTCAGCTGCTGCTGAACATGAGCGCGCCCCTGCCCACTGCCATGGGTGTGATCCACCGGCTTCCGCGTCCGGCGTTCGACCGGGCTTTCTGGCAGCACAAGCCCACGGAACGCCGCGCGAAGGTGCTCGACCTGCTGCGTCACGGCAACATGCTGGACCGGCGCACGGCCTGATTCGGCAGCAACACAACCCCGGTTGCCGCCACCGCCGCCGCCGACCGGAATGAAGGTGCCGAAGATGCGAACGGCCGCGAGGTCAACCAGATCGTTGAGGACAGCCGCCTTGCGGTGAGGTGGCCGAGCAACGGCCCGTTCGTGAAGCCCCAGCCGGAGTTCGAGCAACCTCAACCCGTGCAGCGACGCGCCGGCGTGGTGCAGGATTCGAAGGTTGATGCCGGGAAGCTTCT
The DNA here is from genome assembly GCA_030425195.1 of Gammaproteobacteria bacterium. GTDB lineage: Bacteria > Pseudomonadota > Gammaproteobacteria > Pseudomonadales > Azotimanducaceae > SZUA-309. The sequence goes on from JAUIAV010000003.1 coordinate 90,208, forward strand.
TCGCCGACGGAACTGACGGCAGGCGGTCTTCCGGGCAAATAGCGCCCCACTAACCAGCTGATTTGCCAGGAAAATTTCTCCAAGTGCTACCTGGCGCACATTTTCTGTTACTGAAAGTAACGTTGCTCTGGACTTTCACGCCGTGCCCGCTAAACTACGGACTGACCAAATTGGTCAGACCACAATGGTCAGATCAGGAAGAGTCTGGCCAGGAACCGCTGAAAGTCCATGAGCAAACACGAAGAAATCGCCGAAGACCTGACCCGTGACATCCTCACGGGCCAGTACCGCGTGGGTGAGCGCCTCCCCTCCGAGCGCGACCTGGCCGCTCGATTCGAGGCCAACCGGGGCGCGGTTCGGGAAGCCATGAAGAAGCTGGAGCAGCTCGGTATCGCCGATATTCAGCCCGGGGGTGCCAGGGTCAGCCCGCTGAACGAAGCCAGCCTGGACGTGATCGGCCATCTGATGGCTCTGGGTGACTACCCGGATCGTGATCTGGTGGACCAGATCCTGGTGGTGATCAATGCCCTGGTGCTCACCGCGGTCGTTTCCGCCGTGCGCCGCGCCGATGAAGACGGCGTCGAGTCGCTGCGCGCCCTGATACGGCCGATCTGGGCCGAGCAGCTGCAGGGCGAAGCCTACTTCGAAGCCCAGACACGGATGTTCGAAGGGATCATGACCGCCAGCGGCAATCTGCCCGTGCAGCTCATCGCCCGTTCCCTGCTCGCTCAGTTTCACCCCCGCATGACGGCGCTCAAGGACTTCATCGAACCCGACAGCGCCACCCACGCCCGGCTCGCCCGCCGGATCGACGAGGCCCTGGCCGCACGGGATCTTGATGCCGTGCGCACCAGCTTCTTCGAGATGGGGAACTTTCATCGCAAACGGATGCAGAAGACGTTTGACGCCTTCGAAACCGCTCAACAACCTGCCGGTCTGGAGGCCAACGCATCATGATGCGCAAATTCGTCATTCCCGCCATCGTCGTGGTGGCCTCGATTTTCGGCGCTGTCACGCTGCTCGCGACCAGCCCCCAGCTCGAGCCGGCCGGTATAGAACCCGTGCCTACTGCCGTGCGGATTCAGCACGTCGACCCGCAGCCCATTCAGCTCACGGTGCATTCTCAGGGCACCGTGGTACCGAATACCGAAAGCCAGCTGATCCCGGAAGTTTCGGGTCGGGTCGTGTGGGTCTCGCCGTCGCTGGTGAACGGCGGCTACTTCACCGCCGGCGAGCCGCTGCTGCGCCTCGAAGACAACGACTACCGCTCCACTCTGGCGCGAGCCCGTTCCGCGCTGACCCGGGCCGAGGCGGAATTCGAGCACGCGCGCTTCGAATACCAGCGCCTGAAAAGCCTGGAGGAGCGTCAGCTGGCAAGCCAGTCCCAGATCGAGAACCAGCTCCGGGCCTACCGGGTGACCGAAGCCTCCCTCCAGGACGCCCGGGCGGCCTTCAATCAGGCGAGCCGGGATCTGGCCCGCACCGAAATCAAGGCGCCATTCACCGGGCTGGTGCGCCAGGAGACCGTGGACATCGGCCAGTTCGTGGCGCGCGGCACCCCGGTCGCCACCATTTATGCCGGTGATCAGGCGGAAATCCGCCTGCCCATCGCCGACCGGCAACTGGCCTTTCTGAATCTGCCGCTGGGGCATCGCGGCGAGCTGCCGGCCGACCAGCAGCCGAACGTGACCCTGACCGCGGAATACGCCGGGCGCACACTCACCTGGCAGGGCAAGATCGTCCGCACCGAAGCTCAGATCGACACGTCCAGCCGCATGGTTCATGTGATCGCGCGGGTGTCCAACGAGGAACAGGACGTGCCGCTGAACGTGGGCCTCTTTGTGAACGCCGAGATCGAGGGTCTGCTGGTGGAAAACGTGGTCGTGCTCCCCCGGAACGCGCTCAGGAACGGCAACCGGGTGCTGATCGTGGACGAGGAGAATCGACTGCACTTCCGCGACATCGAGCCCCTCCGTCTGCATCGGGATCAGGTCCTGGTGCAGTCGGGTCTGTCGGCGGGCGAGCGGGTCTGCATCTCACCGCTGCAGACGGCCATCGAAGGCATGCCGGTCAATCCCATCACCGAGGAAGAGCACCCCGCCCTGCCGGGTCAGATCGGCTACTAGGGAGCCCACCATGCACACCGCCATCGCCTGGTTTACCAAGAACCCGGTTGCCGCCAATCTGCTGATGTTCGTGCTGATCGTCGGCGGCATCATGTCGCTGTTCACCGTCCATCAGGAAGAGTTTCCGAACATGGACATCCGGATGGTGACGGTTTCCGTCCCCTACCTGGGTGCGGCACCGGAGGAAGTGGAACAGGGTGTCTGCATCCGGATCGAAGAGTCACTGAAGAGCACGGACGGGATCGAGAAGATTCAGTCCACGGCTTCCGAGGGTAACTGCTCGGTGATCGCCATGCTCTTCGACGATGCCGACGAGATCGATGTGCTCAACAACATCAAGAGCCAGGTGGATGGCATCAACACCTTCCCGACGGAGACGGAGAAACCCATCGTTTCCAAGGTGACCATCAAACAGGGCGTGCTGCAGATCGCGCTGTCCGGGAACACGGATGAGCGGACGCTGAAGGAGATCGGCAAGGAGATCCGCGACGAGATCGCCGCCATCGACGGCATTTCCACCGTTTCTCTCGAGTTCGTGCGCCCGTACGAGATCTCCATCGAAGTCTCCGAGGATAACCTGCGCCGCTACGGACTCACACTCGAGCAGGTTTCCCGGGTGATCCGCAACACGTCGCTCGACATGCCCGGCGGCACCTTGAAGACGGAAGGCGGCGACATTCTGCTCCGGGCCAAAGGCCAGGCCTACTGGGGCGAGGAATTCGAGAACATCGTGGTGGTGACCCGCAACGATGGCACCAAGGTCTTTCTTTCCGAGATCGCCTCCATCCGGGACACCTTCGAGGAAGGCGATCTCACCGCCCGCTTCAACGGCAATGCCGCCGCCATCATCAAGGTGGACCGGGTCGGCAAGGAAGACGCCATCGACATGGCGGCAAGCGTGTTCGACTACATCGACCGCTACCAGCCGAACCTGCCCCAGGGACTGGAGCTCACCGTCTGGCAGAACGAAGCCGCCGGTCTGCAGGAGCGGCTGGACACGCTGAACAGCACGGCGGTCTCCGGCCTCCTCCTGGTGGTCCTGATCCTGGCGCTGTTTCTGAAGTTCCGGCTGGCCATGTGGGTGGCCGCCGGCATTCCCATCGCACTGCTCGGCACCATCGCCGTGTTCCCCTATGCGGACATTTCCATGAGCACGATGACCGTGCTCGCCTTCATCCTGGTGCTCGGCATCCTGGTGGACGACGCCATCGTGGTGGGCGAGCGGGTGTATGGCCACGAGCAGATGGGCAAGCCGCCGATTCAGGCGGCCATCGACGGCACCTGGGAAGTCTCGGTGCCGGTGATCTTCGGCGTCCTCACCACCATGGCCGCCTTTCTGCCGCTGCTGCTGGCTACCGGTCGGATGGGCGGTTTCTTCAGCGTGATCGGCTATGTGGTCGTCATTGCGCTGGTGCTGTCCATCATCGAATCCCAGCTCATTCTGCCTTCGCATCTGGCCCACCGGAATCACAGCGAAGCCTCGACGGGCTTCTCCAAGCGCTGGAACACCATGCAGGGCCGGCTTGCCGGCTGGCTCGAGAACATCGCCAGGAACCACTACCAGCCGCTGCTGCAGCGCGCGGTGGAGAACCGCTACATCACCGCCTCCATCGGCCTCGGCGTGCTGATCCTGGCACTGGCACTCATCGCCAGCGGCCGGGTGGTCTTCACCTTCTTCCCGGCCATCGAGGGAGACCGGGTTTACGCAACGCTGGAGATGCCGGAAGGTGTCTCGGTGGAGGTCACCGCCCGGGCGGCCGCTCAACTGGAAGCCGCCGCCAGAGCTCTGCAGGCGGATCTGGCCGAGTTCACCGGCAACGAGGCGACCATCAGAAACGTGCTCACCAGCGTCGGCCAGGCCGCTCAGCGCGGCAACGGTCCGCCGCGGCGCGGCGGTCCCGGTCGCAGCCATTTCGCCGAAGTGGTGATCGAGCTGGTGCCCCGTACGGAACGGCAGAACTTCCGGTCCAACGTGGTCGCGCAGATGTGGCGCGAGAAGATCGGCAGCATCCCGGACGCGGTGAAGCTCGCATTCAGCTCGGACGAGTATTCGGCCGGCGAGCCCATCAACTACGAGCTGTCGGCCCGGGACGTGGACGTGATCCGTGCGGCCGCAACGGATCTCCGAGCGGAGCTCAGCCGCTACGACGGTGTGTTCGACATCACCGATTCGTTCCGTGCCGGCAAGCAGGAAATCAAGCTGTCCCTGCTGCCGGAGGGGCGCACGCTCGGGCTGACCCTCAGTGATCTGGCGAGCCAGGTGCGCTCCGCCTTCTACGGCAACGAAGCTCAGCGCATCCAGCGCGGTCAGGACGACGTGCGGGTGATGGTGCGCTATCCGGAAGCCGAGCGTTCCTCCATCGGCAACCTGGAAGACATGTACATCCGCACGCCTCAGGGCACGGAGGTACCGTTCTACAGCGTGGCTCATTTCGAGCTGGGGCGGGGCTATTCCACCATCAACCGGGTGGACGGCCATCGTGTGATCAACGTCATCGCCGACGTGGACCGCTCCATGCTCTCGCCGGAAGAGGTGAACACGAGCATTCAGCAGCAGGTACTGCCGAAGCTCCAGGCGAAATACCCCAGCCTCAACATCAAGCTCGCCGGCGAGCAGGAAGAACGGGCCAAGTCCTTCTCCAGCCTGTTCCAGGCTGCCCTGCTGTCGCTCATCATCATCTACGCGCTGCTCGCAATCCCGCTGCGCTCCTACATCCAGCCTCTGGTCATCATGAGCGTCATTCCGTTCGGCGCGGTGGGTGCCATCACCGGCCACTGGATCATGGGTTACCAGCTCATGTTCTTCTCCGCGCTCGGCATCGTCGCGCTTTCCGGCGTGGTGGTGAACGCATCGCTGGTGCTGGTGGACTACATCAACCGGCGACGGCGCGAAGGCATGGACCTGGAAGAGGCCGTGCTGTCTGCGGGCGTGGTGCGGTTCCGGCCCATCATGCTGACGTCCGTCACCACCTTCGTGGGTCTGCTGCCGCTGATGGGCAACCCGAGCCCGGACACCACGCCGTTCATTCCCATGGCGATCTCACTGGCGTTCGGGGTGCTGTTCGCCACCTTCATCACCCTGTTCCTGGTGCCGTCGCTGTATCGGATGGCGGAGGACTTCTTCGGCTGGGATCCGGTGGCTCAGGGTCAGCTCGATGCGGATGAAGCCCACAAGCTGCATCCCAAGGGAATGCGTCAGCCGGTCTGAACCACCCGGCCAGGTCAGCTGTCGTAACAGCCGTCCACGGATTTGTTGTCGCCGAACACCCGTACGCCTTCGGAATGGTTGGAAGCGATGGCGATGCCCGTGCTCGTGATGGTGGCGTAGCTCCAGGTCTTCTGAACCCAGCCCGGCGCTTTGCTGCGCGCAAGTGTTCGGGTCACCCAGGCATGACCTACCGCCATGCCGGCCCCCCAGAGAAGCACCTCGCCCGTGCTCGGCTGCTCGCCGATCAGCTTTCTGGTCAGATATGCGTCTTCGACATAGCAGGGATCCTGAGCGGCGGACAGGGTCTGAGCGATGTCCACCGCATGCAGGGTCTGCCAGGCGATCTCCTCGTTCGAGAGCTCGAAGGTCTGGCAGCCGGCAGAGAAGATCAGCGCCGGAATGAGACCGACAGCGGCGAATTTGCGGCGCAGGTCCGCAGCACGGAAATACTTCAAAATGACAACTCGAAAATCTGGGGTAGACGCATTCTCCCGGGACGGTCATTCCCTGGCTGTACTGGAAGTACTCAACTAATGTGAAGATTTCTAAGTACCACGCAACTTGCTGTTTTGTATAGAAATTCTCCAGAAACACCTGCCGCGACTGGAAAAGCTGCCGGGCGTGCGGTCCAACCCCTGCCAGGGGAAGTCCCCTTCCCAACACATCTGTTGAGTTGCCTCCCGCAAAGCGTCTATTCTGGAGCGCTTTCCATTCTGGACCGTAGGGAGTGACTCATGGCGGAAGCCGCAGACTACACGAGCGATCTGAACAACCTGGCGATGGCCGAGGAGGCCGTGCCTCTCCTGGAGGCGGTGAAAAAGCACATCGCCGACAACGTTGAGCCCATTACTGAGGAGTTCTATCGCCTCGGTGAGGGCCGTGAAAACCGCTGGAGCTGGGCCCCGGGTCAGCTCGAGCTGCTCGATACCGCCAAGGCGAAGGCCAAGGAATCGGGACTGTGGAACTTCTTCCTGCCGGACGCCGAGACCGGTGAAGGCCTGAAGAACCTGGACTACGCCTACATCGCCGCGGAGCTCGGCAAGAATCCGCTGGCGTCCGAGACGCTCAACTGCTCCGCTCCCGATACCGGCAACATGGAAGTGCTCGAGCGGGTCGGCACGCCGGAACAGAAGGAACAGTGGCTGAAGCCGCTGCTCAACGGCGAGATCCGCTCCGCGTTCGCGATGACCGAGCCGGGCCTGCCTTCTTCCGACGCCAAGAACATCAGTACCTCCGCGGTGCTGGAGGGCGACGAGTGGGTCATCAACGGCGAAAAATTCTATATCTCCGGTGCCGGCGATCCCCGCTGCAAGATCATGATCACCATGGTGAAGACCAGCCCGGACGCGCCGCCGCACCGGCAGCAGTCGCAGATTCTGGTGCCCACGGACACCCCCGGGGTGGAGATTCTCGAAGGCATGGAGGTGTTCGGGCACGACGACGCTCCCCATGGACACATGCACATCAAGTTCAACGATGTGCGGGTACCGAAAGAGAACATCCTGCTGGGCGAAGGCCGCGGCTTCGAGATCTCCCAGGTCCGTCTCGGTCCGGGCCGGATTCACCACTGCATGCGCTCCATCGGCCAGGCGGAACGCGCCCTGGATCTGATGATGAAGCGTGCCACCACCCGTGAGGCGTTCGGCAAGCCCATCATCAGTCTCGGCAAGAACCTGGAAGTGGTCTCCCGGGCCCGGATCGAAATCGAGGCCATGCGCCTGATGGTTCTCAAGGCCGCCAAGGCCATGGACGTGCTCGGCAATCGGGAAGCACGGATCTGGGTGCACATGGTGAAGGCCCTGGTACCAGAGCGGGTCTGCCAGATCATCGATCAGGCCATTCAGATGCACGGCGCCACCGGTGTGTCCCAGTGGACACCGCTGGCCGGCATGTACACAGGCCAGCGCACGCTGCGGATCGCCGACGGTCCCGACGAGGTGCACCACATGGTGGTCGGCCGCGCGGAGCTGCGTAAGTACCAGTAACTCGAGGACGCTGCCGCTGCGAACGCCCGCCCGCACATCGCTGGCGGGCGTTTGTTTTTCTAGAATAGGGATTTCTTGTCAGGGGGAGAGAAAGATGGCCTCTACCGAGCAGACGCTCTATGAAGTCAGAGACGGTGGCGCCTGGATCCGGCTCAACCGTCCGGAGAAGCGGAACGCCCTCTCGGCCATGCTGATCACAGAGGTCTACGACCATCTGCAGGCTGCCAACGGGGACGATGCGGTGCGCTGCATCGTCATCACCGGCAACGGCCCGGGTTTCTGCTCCGGGGCCGATCTGAAGGACGACCGGGGTCTGCCGGCGGGGCGGGATCAGGCGATTGCCTACCCGGAGCTGCTCGCGGCCATCCAGGACAGTGCTAAACCGGTGATCGCGGCAATCAACGGCCCCGCCTTCGCCGGCGGCCTCGGCCTGGTGGGCGCCTGTGACATCGCCGTGACTCTGGCATCGGCACAGTTCAGCTTCTCGGAAGTCCGCATCGGTGTCATTCCCGCCATCATCGCCGTGGTCTGCCTGCCGAAGCTCGGCACCCATCACGGCATGAAGCTTTTTCTCACCGGCGAGCGCTTCGACGGGCAGCAGGCCGTGGACATGGGATTCGTGCATCGGGCCGTACCGGAGGGTGAGCTCGAAGGTGCCGTGCAGGCAGAGATCGACATGATCCGCCTGGGCGGGCCCATCGCCGTGATCGAATGCAAGAAGCTGGTCCGCCAGGTCCCGAAGCTGGATCGGGAAGCCGGGTTCGAGCTGACCGCCCCCTGGTCTGCGAAGATGTTCGCTTCCGACGAGGCACAGGAAGGTATGGCAGCGTTCCGCGAGAAGCGCAACGCGGCCTGGATCAGGGATGAGTGAAGCGCACCTGCTGGTGCCGATACGAGTATAAACGAGGAGAAAACACATGACCGATACGCACAAGGGCGCCTGCTTCTGCGGCACCGTTCAGATCGAGGTTACCGGCGAACCCAATGTGATGGGCTTCTGCCACTGTACGGATTGTGCCGGCTGGGCCGGCGCGCCGGTGAACGCCTTCAGTCTCTGGCCGCCGGAGAGCGTGAAAGTCACTGCCGGCGAGGACAGCCTCGGCAACTACGCAAAAACGGAAGGCAGTCAGCGCAAGTTCTGCACGAACTGTGGCGGCCACGTGTTCACGGATCATCCCGGCATGGGGCTGATCGACGTCTACCTGAACATCGTGCCGACCAAGGCCCATGAAGGCACCCTGCACATCTTCTACGGCGAGAAGACCATGTCGGTGCCAGACGGCCTGCCGAAGTTCAAGGACATGCCTTCGGAGTTCGGCGGTTCCGGCGCCATGCTTGCGGAGTGATGGTGTCGGAAACAACGTGACTGACCAGCGGACGACCGTCGAGGGAAGCTGCCACTGCGGATCGGTTCGCTGGTCCCACGAGGGTCTCCCGGACAGCACCACCGCCTGCAACTGCACGGTCTGCCGCCGCTATGGTGCCCTGTGGGCCTATGGCTTCAGAGACGAGGTCATCCATATCAGCGGCCGGACCGAAGCCTATGTCCGGGGCGAGGACATAGGCTTTCATTTCTGCCCCAACTGCGGATGCGTCGTCTGCTGGCTTGCATTGGAGCCCGGTAAGGACGGACGCCAGTGGGGGGCGGTAAACCTGAGGCTCGCCCATGATCCTGCCATCATCGCAGACGTTCCGATCCGGCACTTCGAAGGGTTGGACTCCTTTGAGGACGAGCCCATGGACGGACGCTGCGTGAAGGATTACTGGTACTGACACGCACCCGGAGCCGGGTCTGTTAAGATCAGGCTCCCTTCGAGGCTTTCGTCAGGGAGAGACGATGGACATTTTTGTCTCCTATGCCTCTGAAGACCGGGAACGCATCGCGCCGCTGGTGGCTGCCTTCGAGTCCCGGGGCTGGCGGGTGTGGTGGGACCAGCACATCCATGCCGGGCCCAGATTCCGGGATGCCATCGAACAGGCCCTGAACGACTGCCGCTGCGTGGTCGTCGCCTGGTCCCGGGCTTCCGTCGCCTCCGATTTCGTGATTGACGAGGCCACCCGCGGCAAGGAGATGAACCGCCTGGTTCCCTTCCTGCTCGATGACGTGAAAATCCCGCTTGGCTTCCGGGCAGCACAGACGGCCCGCCTGCTGGACTGGCCGGACAAGCCGGGCGATCTCGACCTCCTGCTCACGGGTATTCAGGCGACGCTGGATGGCCTGGCCAGCCCATCCAGAGCACCTTCCGAGGCGCCGGGCAGGGCCCGGATCTTCGCAGGAATCGCCGCCGCCGTGGTGGCCGTGATCGGTCTCGCCTTCTATGGCTACAGGACCTTCGAGCCCCCGCCCCCTGCCGCTGCTCACAACAGTATCGCCGTGCTGCCGCTGAACAATGTCTCCCGGGCGGCGTCCGAATCTTTCCTGGTGGAAGGTCTTCATGAGGCGCTGATCGCCAACCTTTCAAAGGTCAGCGCCCTCACCGTCACCTCGCCGGGCTCCGTGCGCCGGGTGGACCGCGACCTGCCGCTGCCCGAGATCGCACAGCTGCTCGGGGTCGCCTATGTCATCGAAGGCTCCGTCATGCGCGAGGGTGATCAGATCCGGGTGATCGTGCAGCTGGTGGACGGCGCCTCCGGCGAGAACCGCTGGTCCGAAACCTACGACCGCCGCCTGGAGCGGGTGCTCGCCCTGCAGGCAGAGATCACCCGGACCATCGCGGATCAGGTGAGCGTGGCGCTCACTCCGGAAGACGAGCGCAACGTCAGTGCCATCGAGCAGATGCGGCCTGACACCTACGAAGCCTATCTGCAGGGCATGTTCGAGCTGCGGCGGGAGACGCTTCGCGGCTACCGGTCAGGCATCCGCATCATGCAGGGCGCGCTGGAGCAGGATCCGGACAGCGCGCTCGCCCATGCAGGCGTGGCCATCGGCTACTCCATGCTGGGCCACAACTTCTTCCCGGAAACGGCCCTGCCGAAAGCCCGGGAAGCGGCCCTGAAGGCGCTGGCCCTGGACGACAGCCTGCCGGAGGTTCATCTGGCCATGGGCATGTACAAGATGTACTTCGAATGGCACTGGCCGGATGCGGAACGCTACCTGCTGCGGGCACTGCAGATCAATCCGAGCCTGGTGGACGCCCACTATCACTATGCCTGGCTTCTGGAGCTGCTCGGAGAGGAGGAGAAAGCGCTGCTCCACGGCGAACAGACCCGGACGTTGAGCCCCCTGTCATCCTTCTACAACGGCTGGCTGGCGGATCAGTACCGGGCTCTCGAACGCTTCGACGAAGCCATCGCCCAGGCGCACTACACCATCTCTCTGAACGAGCGCTATCCGCTCGGATGGTTCGCCCTCGGCAACACGCACGCGGATATGCAGAATTTCGATCAGGCCATCACCGCGCACGAACATCTGCGCGACAGCTACTTCTGGTCCTGGGCCCTGGGAGGGACTTATGCGAAGGCCGGACAGACCGGGGCCGCCAGGGAGATCGCCGCGTCCATCGAGCCCGAAGAGGACAACGCAATACCGCTCACCCTCATCGCGGCGGCACTCGGTGATGAGGATGACATGTACCGCTGGCTCGAGGCCGCCCGGGACACCAGGCTCTCCTGGTATCCCTGGCTGGTCGCGTGGTTTCCCGCCACCGCGCCATATCGGGACCAGCCCAGGATGCAGGCACTGGCCGCCGAGCTCGGTCTAGCTTCCGAGCCGGTAAATCAGGCCGAACACCACCGTATTGTTCGCCCGGAAAGGCTCGAGTTCGCCGCCGTCAGCCAGTGAGATCGTATGTTCGTCAGTCACCCAGAACCGCCAGGCGGTGTGGAGGTCGAGAGTACGGCTGAGCTCGATGTTGAATCCGGCGGTGGTCTGGAGATAGGCGGAAGTCGCGGAATCGTCCACGAAATCCGTCCCGTCCGGGAACCGGACCTCGTACCCGACCCGGGTTACACCACCGCCGATGCCCAGCGTCGGCCGGATGGCAGCACCCGGCAGCAGATCCAGATGCAGATTCAAGCCGATGCTGGAGGAGACCATGTCTCCCTGCACCCGGCTCTCACCAACGAACCGACCGAAATCGACCACCTGAGGCTCGTTGTGCCGGTACGCGTACTCCAGCTCCAGTCGCCACCGCGGGCTCAGGCTGTGGCCGACGGCGAAGGACAGCAGTGCGCCAGGTGCGGCCGCATCAAAGGTGACGTCTCCCGCTTCCGAGTCGGCCATCCAGTTCACACCCGCGGTTCCCGTCACATGGAATCCACCGGATCCGGCACCGGTTGCACGCCCGCTTCCGAATCCCGTCTCACGCTCTGAACCCGGGTAGTAGGTCAGGTTCAGCCAGCCCGAGTGAATGGTCTGATCCAGATCCACATCGTTGCCGTCCACGTCTTCAATCGACACGTCCGGCGTACGCCAGTACTCGTATTCCAGACCGAGGTCCAGTTTCCGGGTCAGCGGAAAACGGAATCCCAGCTGTGCCTGAAACGCGAGTGCGGTTGCATCGTCGTCAATGAGCAACTCATCCTCCATCACCCCCGGGATGTTCCGGCTGTGCTGGTAGGTCAGCCAGGTGGGACCGGCACCGAACCCCACATAGGGCCTGATCCAGGGCCCGAGCCGGAATTCCCGGGCGAGACCGAGCATGAGACTGCCGCTGCTGTAGCGGTCGTTGGCGCCGACGTCCGAGCTGGGGCCACCGGACGAAGGATAGGAAAATTCCGCCTTGGTCTTGCGCTGGGAAAGTGACAGGTCGAGCCACCAGCGCTCGCCCAGACGCCGGGCAACGCCACCTCTGAAGCGTGGCAGTCCCAGATCGTAGTCCACTTTCACGTCCGGACCTTCGAGCTCCGTCCGGGACCCGTAGTTGGCACCCACGCCCAGATTCAGGTACCAGTCGCCCGGTTCTATCGCACCGGCACTGTGCACCGGCAGGCAGGCTGTGAGGAGCAGAAACGTTGTGAGTGCGGTGAGTCTTGGAGACGGATCCGAACAGCAGAAAATCACAGAACCTCTTCCAGCACGATGAGCAGTTCGCCGTTGGCCACCTGATCTCCGTCGGCGGCATGAATGGCCGTCACCGTCCCGGCAACCGGCGCGGTGATTCTATGCTCCATCTTCATCGCCTCCAAGACCAGCAGGAGCTGACCCTTCTCGACGACGGCGCCCACGGTCACGTGTGTCACCAGGATCCTGCCGGGCATGGGCGCCGTCAGGCCGCCCTTGAACCCGTCCGCACCAGGCAGTCTGAATCGCGGCAGCTCTTCCAGAGAAAGGTCGCCGCTGGCGGTATGCACGAACCACGCATCCGCCTGCCGGTCCACGCGGGCCATGACCCGCTGCCCATCCACATCGGCCTCCACCAGCCCGGCTCCCATCCGCCGGGGCCGGGCCAGATAGACGGCGTCCCCGATGTTCACCGAGAAAGCACCATCCCGATCCGCCGCGTAGCTCACCGGAAGCTCCTCGCCCGCGATCCTGAAGGACACCGATTGCGGCGGCATCACCGAATTCCGCCAGCCGCTGGGAATCGTGCCCAGCACTTTGGCTCCCGCACGGCGGCGGGCCTGGGCTTCAAGCAGCACGGCAATGGCCGCATGATGAAGCTCGGTCCCGCTCACGTCTCGGCGGGGGGCCGGATTCACGCGCTCGATGAAATCCGTGGTGGTGTCGCCGGCCAGAAACTCGCTGGTGCGCAGGGTTGCAACCAGAAAGTCCCGGTTGGTGGTGAGCCCCTGGACCCGGGTCGTTTCCAGCACCCGGGCCAGTCTCAGCACGGCCTCCCGCCGGGTCGGCGCGTGGACGATCACCTTGGCCAGCATGGGGTCGAAGGCGGTGCCCACTTCCGTGCCCGATTCCACACCGGAATCGAATCGGGCCGTGGCCGACGTGGACGGCGTCCAGAAAAGCACGGTACCCGGACTCGGCAGAAAGTCGTTGGCCGGATCTTCCGCATAGAGACGGGCTTCGATGGCATGCCCGTCGATGTGGAGATCGTTCTGACCGTAGCCGAGTGTTTCCCCTTCAGCAATCCGGAGCTGTTCCCGGACCAGATCCAGACCGGTGATCTCTTCGGTTACCGGATGCTCCACCTGCAGGCGCGTGTTCACTTCCAGAAACCAGAATTCATCCCCGTCGACGAGGAATTCCACGGTGCCGGCCGATGCGTAGCCGATGGCTTTCCCGGCGGCAACGGCGGCGGCGCCCATTCTGGCCCTCAGAGATTCGGAGACGACGGGAGACGGTGCTTCCTCGATCACCTTCTGATGGCGGCGCTGAATGGAGCACTCGCGCTCGAAACAGTGCACCAGGCCACCATGACGGTCACCCAGGATCTGGATCTCCACGTGCCGGCAGGCTGGGAGCCAGCGTTCCATGAAGATGGTGTCGTCTCCGAATGCGGAGCCCGCTTCTCTTCTTGCTCCATCCACCGCTTCCTGCAGCTCACCAGCCGCATTCACGACCCGCATACCGCGGCCGCCGCCTCCGGCCGATGCCTTGATCAGGAGTGGATAGCCGATCCGTTCGGCAGCCGCCGCCAGATCCGCTCCAGGTGCGAGCGCTTCCGCCGGCAGGGTCGGCACGTCGGCCACCTGCATCAGCTGCTTGGCGGACAGCTTGTCGCCCATGGCGGCAATGGCCTCCGGCGGCGGGCCTATCCAGGCAATCCCGGCCGTCTCCACCGCCCGGGCGAATTCCGCGTTCTCCGAGAGGAAGCCGTAGCCAGGGTGCACCGCATCCGCACCCGTGCGGCGACAGGCCTCGAGCACCTTGTCCACCCGCAGATAAGTGTCTGCAGCCGTCTCCCCTTCCAGAGCGATGGCCGTATCCGCCTCCCGCACGAAAGGTGCCTCGGCATCCGCATCCGCGTAGACCGCCACCGTGCCGATCCCCATCTCCCGCGCGGTACGGATGATACGCCGGGCAATCTCGCCGCGGTTGGCGATCAGCAGACGGGTGATCGTCCTGCTTTCTACATCCGCCATGTGCCGAACTCCTTGGTCCCCTTCACTTCACCGCTGTGACAGGCCGACAGGGCCATGGCCACCGCAATTCTCGTATCCCTGGGATCGATCATGCCGTCATCCGATACCCGTGAGGTGGCGAACAGACCTTTGGATCGTTCTTCCGCCCAGTGTTCGGCGATGGCCGCCCGCTCCGCATCGGCCTTCTCGTCGAACTCGATGCCCCGGCGCGCGGCCGCCGCCCGGCCGACGATGGACATGACGCCGGCCATCTGCTTCGGACCCATCACGGCGATCTTCGCCGTCGGCCAGATGAAGGTGAAACGGGTGCCGAACGCCCGGCCGCTCATGCCGTAGTTGCCTGCGCCATATGAAGCACCGACGATCACGGTGATGTGCGGGACCGTCGAATTGGCCACCGCGTTGATCATCTTCGAGCCGTTCTTGGTGATACCGCCCTGCTCGAAGTCGGTGCCGACGATGTAGCCCGTGATGTTGTGCAGAAACAGCAGCGGCACGTTGATCTGATTGCACAGCTGTATGAACTGGGCCGCCTTTTCGGAGGATTCCGAAAACAGGGCACCGTTGTTGCCGAGGATGCCGACGGGAAAGCCATGCACTGACGCCCAGCCGCACACGAGCGTCGGCCCGTACAGCGGCTTGAACTCTTCGAACCGGGAACCGTCCACGATCCGGGCGATCACTTCCCGCATGTCGAAGGGCTGCTTCAGGTCCTTCGAGACCATGCCGAGCAGATCCTCCGGATCGTGCAGCGGCTCGTCCACAGGCAGGCTCGGCCCAGGACCCAGCTTCTGCCAGTTCAGATGCGACATCACTTCCCGGAGGATGCGGATGCCATCCATCTCATCCTCCGCCAGATAGTCGCCGAGACCGGAGACGCTGCAGTGCATGTCCGCACCACCGAGACTCTCCTCATCCGCATCCTCGCCGGTGGCCATCTTCACCAGCGGCGGGCCGCCGAGGAACACCTTCGACTGGTTGCGGATGAAGATGTTGTAGTCGCTCATGCCCGGCTGGTAGGCGCCACCGGCAGTGGACGCACCGAACACCAGGGAGACCGTGGGAATCCTCAGCTTCGACAGCTCCGTGATCTCGTAGAAGAGCCGGCCGGACTCGGCGAAATGGCCTTCTTCCCGCTGGATGGCGGCTTCAGGATCTTCGTCCCCGCCCTGCCCTCTGAGATCGGCACCGGCCGATTCCACGAACTGAACATAGGGAAGCCGGTTCTCCCGGGCGATCTCCAGGCCGCGCATGAGCTTCTTCGAGTTGAAGGCATTGAAGGCACCCGCACGCACGGAGGGATCATGACCGAGAATCACACACTCGATGCCGCTGATCACGCCGATGCCCAGCACGAAACCCGATCCCACGGCGAAAGGCGATCGCCATGCGGCAATGGAGCTGATCTCGAGGAACGGTGTATCCGGGTCCAGTGCCCGCGCCACCCGTTCCCGGATCGGCATCTTGTTTCTGGAAGCGAGCCGGGCCATGGCTTCCGGGCCACCACCTTCGGCCGCCTGCTGCTGAAGATCATCGAGCACATCGAGTGCTTCCAGCATGTCGGACCGGTTCTGCCGGAACGCTTCCGTGCGGATGTCCAGGCTGGTTTGGAGTACTGCCATTCAGACCTTCTCCCGTTTCACTTGCTTGAGTTCAGCTCGCTGAGCGCATCCCCTTCCCGCCAGGGAGACAGCTGCCCAGCATAGACTCCGGGACCTCTGCGGAAATGGGCCGCCTCCTCGAGGGTTTCCACGAAGGGCATGTCGGCAGGATACAGATCACCGCCTCGAGGTCTCGGCCCGGACTTGGAGACATGTCCCCAGAGCGGATGTCCGACCACTTCCTCGGCAATCGCGGCGGCCTCGATCAGCTTGCCGAGGTCGTAGCCGGTCTCGATCCCCATCTCGTGGCAGAGATCGACGAAGTCTTCCGTCGGCACCTGCCCGGCAGATCGGCCGTTGCCGCAGTAAGGACAGCCCCCCATGCCGCCGATGCAGGTGTCGAACTCGGTGGCCCCGAGCAGGAGGGCTTCGTAATAGCTGGCCAGCGTCTGACCCCGCTGATTGTGCAGATGCATGTGAAAGCTTTCGATCTCCGGCCAGCGCTCGCGGATGGCCAGCAGGGTCTCCCGGACCAGGTGCGGCAGGTTCCAGCCCATGGCCTCCACGAAGGACAGGCGGTTCACCTCGAAGCCGGCCTGGTGCCAGGCGTCCATCATGATCTCGAGCAACGCCATCCGGGCATCGAGATCGAAAGGTCCTTCGAAGTTGGAGCCGAACGGATTCCCCAGCGCGACCGCGCCGAAGGTGGCGCCGTCCGCCCGCGCCGCCTCGATGGTGGCGGTCATTCCGGCGAGCTGCTGCGCCTGACTGCGGTTGTAGTTCCGCCGCGCGAACGTATCGCACATCTCCACGTGGGTGCCGGGACGCCGGTGCCGGACGTCGAGTTTCGGGTAGTAGGCATCCGCCCGCTCGAAACCGCGACGGTTGAAGACGGCCGCCGTATATCTGACGCCCGGCTTCGGCTGAAAGCGCCGGGCGATCTCATCGATGCACGCCATCTGTGGCGTCCACTTCGGGTGAGCAAACGAGCCGATGGAGATGGTCTGCGCACCGGTTTCACCCAGCGCGTCGAGCAGACGGAGTTTCTCGCTCACCGGGATGGACGCGCTTTCGATCTGCAGACCCTCGCGCATGGTGTCGTCCGTGATCATCACGGACTCTGGTAGAGCCGACATCTCAATCCCCCCGGACAGCGTGACTGCCGAGTATAACCGTGCACAATACAGTCATGCATTGCGCCAACTGCGGTGCCGAGCGGTCTGGCCCCTTCTGCAGTCGCTGCGGCCAGAACGATCGCGACTATCAGCGGGCCCTGCCGCCGCTGGTCAGTGAGCTGCTGCGCGAAGCGTTCGAGCTCGATTCCCGACTGGTGCGCACCCTCAGACTGCTGCTGTTCAGGCCCGGCGAGCTGGCGCTGGAGTTTTCGAGAAACCGCCGCGCAAGCTACGTCTCGCCCATCCGGCTGTATCTGTTCATCAGCATCCTGTTCTTTTTCCTCCTGTCCCTGAGCACCGAGGTGGGCAACGACACCGTTACCGAGCGGCCCGCGGTGCAGATTCAGGCCGAAGAGGTGAAAAACGCGGATACCAGCACGCTGCTGTCGCTCCTGAATGAAGAACACGCCTACCGCGCCAGTGAAATCCTCAACCGGTCAGACAGCTCCATCGGCCGTCTCGTGCTGCTGCAGATCGCCCAGGACCTGGATCCTGCCGACCCGGAACTGCCGGATCCGGTCTTCGTCTTCCTGCTCGGTGAGGCCGTGGATGCGCTTTACGACCCCGGCTCCATCATCCGGCAGTTCATGGACAACCTTGCCGTTGGCATGTTTGTCATGCTGCCGGTGTACGCGCTGCTGCTGAAGCTCTTCTATCCGTTCAGGCGGCGCTACTATGTGGAGAATCTGGTGTTTTCCACTCACCTGCACAGTTTCGTGTACATCGTCTTCATGGCACAGATGCTGTTTGGATTCAGCACGGATATCGTCTGGCTGAGCACGGCACTGGAGCTCGCGACCAACGGGCTCGCACTCTGGATACTCGTCTACCACTACCTGGCACTGCGCCGATACTTCGGCGGAGGCAGGGTCTTGACGTTCTTCAAGCTCACCGGTCTGCTTACCCTGTATTTCATATTGCTGATGCCCACTGCATTCATGCTGGTGCTGGCCGTCACCGTCATTCAGGTCTGAAAAAGGAGAAACCACCATGCCTTTCCAACCATTCAATCTCACCGGCCGGGTCGCGCTCATCACCGGAGGGAACGGCGGCATCGGCCTCGGAATGGCCCGAGGCCTGCTCGAGGCCGGCGCCGAAGTGAGCATCTGGGGGACGAACCCGGAGAAGAACGAGCGGGCTCTGGCGGAGCTGACGGACATCGGACCCCGGGCGTCCGCATTCCTGTGTGACGTCTCCGACGAGCAGGCGGTGGACGCCGCATTCACCGCAACGCTCGAGAAACACGGCCGCGTGGATGGCTGTTTCGCCAACGCGGGCATCGGCGGCCGCGGTACCGGCTTCGACGACATGACCCGGGAGGAGTGGGACACCATCATCGGCGTGAATCAGACGGGCGTCTTCCATACCTTCCGGGCCGCAGCCCGGCACATGCGCGAACGTGCCGAAGCCGGCGATCCCTTCGGACGGCTGGTGGGCACCGCCAGTCTGGCGGCGATCTCGGGACAGGCGCGAGGCGAACACTACGCCGCCGCCAAAGGCGGCCTCATCTCCATGATCAAGGCACTGGCCGTGGAATACGCACGCTATGGCGTGACTGCCCACACGCTGCTGCCGGGCTGGATCGAGACGGACATGACTCAGGGCGCTTTCGGCAACGAGAAATTCGTCGCCAACGTGAAGAAGCGTATCCCGGTCAGACGCTGGGGAGAACCGGCAGACTTCGCGGCCATCGCCATCTACATCATGAGCACGGCGAGCGGTTACCACACCGCCGAAACCTTCCTGATCGACGGCGGCTACGCCGCGTTCTGACCGGTCAGAGCTCCGGGTACTCGGGCGACGAGGCTTTCATGAAGCGCAGCATCATGCGGAAGGTGGCCACCAGGCTGCCGTCCGGCCGCTTCGCCGTGCTGTCGAACCAGAAGTATTCCGTCTGCGGGCTCTGACCGACCGCGATCACCTCGCTGTCGATGTGATAGGGGTGATTCAGCAGGAAAGGTCCATCCACGTGCCCGATCTCGATGGCGCCGAACAGGCCCACCGAGTCGCCGACCCGGGGCCGGATGAACTGGGTCGGTGGTCCCCAGAGATACTGGACGAAGGTACAGGGAGCCGCCACCGGTTCGCCCCACTTCTCCCCGGAACGGTACTCCGGGAGAGGATCGCTGATCAGGTTGGCGTCGTAGCGCTCGAACTGCTTGGCCGGATCCAGATCCACTTCGAAGTGACCCATGCTCATGCCGGGCTCGAGATTTTTCAGAATTCTGAGCTCGGCTGGATCGCAGGGTCTCAGATCCCTGGCTCGAAGCTCGGAGCGGGAGTGGTCACCGATGGCAGCGGTCCCTGTGCAGACCAGAAGCCCGTCATCCCGCTCCATCCACACCCGGGTCTGGGTCTCACCCCCGGCGGGCCGTTCGGCGAACACCTGCACGGACTCCCGGTCCACGGTGGCCGCCTTGAAGCTCAGTGCCAGGTTGCCCGTCCGGAACCATTCGTCTCCGAAGACCTCCAGCAGCACGGGTGGGAACTGGTTCATGTGGATGTCGCCGGCAACGGTGCCGCCCCGGAATCCCAGTTTCTCCGCTGTGGCGTCGTCGTGAATGCTGCCGGCACCTGCATCCGCCGACCAGTTCACACCCCGCCAGGCCGGGCCGGCGATCACCTGTTCCTGCTCGCTCCCTTTCCTCTGTTCCGCCATGTTAGATTCCTCTCCCTCAGCCACTGTGCATAGTGCCGGCAGAGTGGAAAAGGATGCAAGGGAACCAGGAATCGTGAATTGACTGGAACAACGAACGACCCCGTCGACGTGGTGATCATCGGTGCCGGTGCATCCGGAGCCGCCGTGGCCTGGAGCCTTGCCGAGACGCGCATGCGCATCGTCTGCCTGGAACAGGGTGACTGGATGAATCCGTCCGACTACCCGACCACGGGCATGGACTGGGAAGCCCGGGCCATGGGTGACTACAGCTTCAGCCCGAACCGCCGCCGCGCCAGTGCCGACTATCCGATCAACGACGATGACTCGCCCATCAAGATCGCCAACTTCAATGGTGTCGGCGGCGGCACCGTACTCTACGCCGGCCACTACCCCCGTTTTCACCCCTCGGATTTCCGGGTCAGAAGCCTGGACGGGGTCGGTGAGGACTGGCCCATCGACTATGAAACCCTGGCGCCCTACTACGACGAGAACGACCGGATCGTGGGGGTCTCCGGGCTCGAAGGCGATCCGGCCTATCCACCGAAGGTCTCCCAGATGCCACCTCTGCCCCTGGGCCGTGCGGGAGAAACCGTCGCCCGCGGCTTCAACGCCATGGGCTGGCACTGGTGGCCGTCCGATTCCGCCATCGCCACGCAGCCCTATGAAGGCAGGGACCGATGCATCAATCTGGGCGGCTGCCTTTCCGGCTGCGCCCAGGGTGCGAAGGCCAGTGCCGACATCACCTACTGGCCCATGGCCATCCGGGCAGGCGTGGAGCTGCGCACCCGCTGCCGGGTCCGGGAGGTCACCGTCAACGAAAACGGCATGGCCAGCGGTGTCGTCTACCACGATGCCGGGGGGGTTACACAGTTTCAGCCGGCCGAGGTGGTGATCATGGCCAGCAATGGTATCGGAACGCCGAGGATCCTGCTGAACTCGACCTCCGGCCGGTTTCCCGACGGTCTGGCCAACCGCAACGGCCTGGTCGGCCGCAACCTCATGTTTCATCCCTACGCCTCCATCAGCGGCATTTTCGAGGGGGCCCAGGATGGCTCGGAAGGTCCCGGTGACTGCCTGTGGAGCCAGGAGTTCTACGAGACGGATCCCTCCCGCGGCTTCGTGCGTGGTTTCACCTACGAGATGACCCGGGGCCGGGGTCCGGTGATGACGGCTCTGACCGGCATGCACGCCGGCCGCATCCCGTTCGGCACCGGCCATCACGATGCCTATCGGGCGCTGCACAAACGGATCACCGGCATGGTGGCCATCTGCGAGGACCTGCCGGACGCGGACAACCGGGTCACTCTGGATCCTGAGCTGACCGACGCCGATGGCATTCCCGCACCTCGGATCACCTACCAGCTGAGCCGGAACAGCGAGGACATGCTCCGCTTCGCCGTGGATCGGGCCACCGAGGTGCTCAAGGCGGCAGGTGCGACGGACGTGTTCTCCGAAATCCCGCTCGCCATCGGCGGCTGGCACCTGATGGGTACCGCCCGCATGGGCACGGACCCGGCAACCTCGGTGGTGAACGAGTGGGGCCGCAGTCACGATGTGAGAAATCTCTTCGTGGTGGACGGCTCGCTGTTCGTCACTTCTGCGGGCGTGAACCCCACCCGGACCATTCAGGCGCTGGCCCTGTACGTGGCGGATCAGATGAAGCAGCGCCTCACCAGCCTGTTCGACTGAGGAGCATCGGCGTGAGTGATCTGATCGGCAGCAGCGGCCGGATTCTGAGCGAGGCCGGCACGGCGGTTCTGAGGGCCCTGGCCGGGGCCATCATTCCGGCGAGCACCGAGCACGGCGTACCGGGGGCCGATGACGAGGCGATTTTCACCGATGTCCTGGCCAGCGCCGGGCCGATCCTTGCGTTCATCGGCGAGCACCTTGGCCTGCTCGACGAGCTGGCCGGTGACGGCGGCTTCCTCGGCGCGGACGCGGCACGGCAGGTGGCCCTGGCGGAGGGATTCCGTCAGGCTCAACCGGAGGCGGCTGCTCTGATCGTCTCGCTGATCTGCCAGAGTTATTACCGGGACCCGCGGGTACTCGAATCCCTCGGCACCCCGGCCCGGCCGCCGTTTCCGGAAGGCTACGACATCGACGACGGCGACTGGTCGCTGCTGGATCCGGTGCGTGCGCGGGATCCCTTCTTCCGGCCGGTCAACTGATCAGCCCGGGACGGGCTCGGCTTTCTACGACCACATCCGGCTGCCGCCGCAGACCGTCAGCGCCTGACCCGTGATGTAGCTGCTGGCATCGGACGCCAGGAAGACCGCAAGCCCCTTCAGATCGTCCGGCTCGCCGAGACGCCGGAGCGGAATCTGCTCGTTGGCGCGCTGGGCCGCTTCCGGGTTGTCCCACAACGCCTTTGCGAAATCCGTGCGGATCAGGCCCGGGCAGATGGCGTTCACCCGCACGCCGTGCGGTCCCCATTCCGCCGCGAGATTCCGCACCAGGGCGATGTCCGCGAGCTTGGAGATACCGTAGGTTCCGAGGACCTCCGAGGCGTGAAAGGCGCCCGTGGACGATGTCACCATGATGGCGCCGCTGCCCTTCCCGATCATGTCGGGCCCCACCATCTGGCACAGCCAGTGGACCGAGCGGACGTTGGAGCCCATGATTTTGTCGAAGGCCTCGTCCGGAATCTCGGACATGGATCCGTAGAATGGATTCACACCGGCGTTGTGCACCAGCACGTCGATGGGGCCGAGGCGGTCGCGGGTCTCGTCCACCAGCGCCTGCAGCTGCTCCTTGTAGCCGATGTTGCAGGCGATGGCGGTAGCGGTCCCCGGACCGAGACGGTCATTCAGCCCGGCCGCCACCTGCTCGCACTGATCGAGCTTCCGGCTCGAGATCACCACCCGGGCACCATGCTCGGCCAGACCCTCGGCCATGGACAGCCCCATGCCTTTGGAGGCCCCGGTCAGCAGGGCCACTTTGCCTGTCAGATCGAAAAGCCGGGTGGTTACCATCGCTCTCTCCCAATCCCCGAAACGACCGCTAACTTTAGCCGTACCCTGCATGAGCCGCCACCGCGAGGGTGATTTGCGTCTGCCCGGGAGCGGAATTACTGTTACGGGCGTTGAGGGAGTTCTGGGGAGAATCTCAAATGCACTACGTATCGGATCTTCTCGAGAAGAAAGCCGAAGAGGTGGTGTGGATCGGGCCGCTGGAGTCCGTTTTCGACGCGCTGAAGCTCATGAACGAGAAGAACGTGGGCGCCCTGTGCGTTCAGATCGAGGACTACCTGGTCGGGATCCTGTCGGAACGTGACTACGTCAGAAAAGTCATCCTCGACATCCACGCCTCCCAGCAGACCCGGGTGTCGGAGGTGATGACGACGGAAGTCGTGACCGTGGCGCCGGAGGACACGGTGCGCCACTGCATCGCGCTCACCAAGAAACACCACATCCGTCATCTGCCGGTGGTCAAGGACGGAAAAACGCTGGGCATGATCTCGCTCAGGGACCTCTTTCTGGATGCCATCGAAGAGCGCATCGGCGAGGTGGCCCTGAACGAATAGCCGGGGCCGCCGATTTATCTGGGATCCGTGCCCCACCACCACATCTCCGGCAGTGGGATCCGCTCGGGCCAGAGTTTGTCCATGGTATCCGCTTCGTACAGCTCGCCATTGCTGACCACATAGCGGATCTCACGGGTGTTGCGGATATCCTTGCGGGGATCGGCACTGAGCAGCACCAGATCCGCCAGCTTTCCGGCTGTGACCGTCCCCAGATCCTCAGCGACGCCGATGATCTCCGCACCATGCCGGGTGGCGGCCGTCAGAACTTCCTCCGGCGTGAGGCCACCCGCCGACAGCGCCCACATCTCCCAGTGATAACCCAGACCCTGAAGCTGCCCGTGGGCGCCCACACCCACCCTGCCGCCGGCCCGGATGATCTTGGCCGCCTGGGCTGCCAGCTGAGGAAAGGTGAACTCCTCCTCCAGAAACCACTGGGTGCGCAGCGTTCTGCCGGCGATCGCGTTCGCGGGCATGAAACGACGGAGCTTCGGATCACGATGAGGGGACTCCCGGGTATAGAAGTAGTTTTCGGCGAACGGTCCGCCATAAGCCACCAGCAGCGTGGGGGTATAGGCAATACCCGAGCGGGCCACCAGCTGGACCACGTCATCGTAGAGATCGAGCAGCGGGAAGTTGTGCTCGTTACCCGAAAAGCCGTCGATGACATGGGTCATGTTCATCCGCATATCCAGAGCCCCTTCGGTGGTGGGCATCAGCTTCAGCTTCCGGGCAGCCTGAACCAGATACTGGCGCTGGCCCCGGTCACCGGCCAGATAGGCTTTCAGATTGCGCACACCGTAGTGTTCCTTGTAGCGGCGCAGCACGGCCTCCGCATGCTCGACCGACCGGAACTCGTTGTTGCTGAAAATGCCCGGACCGGTGGACAGCGCCCGCGGGCCCGTGATCTGGCCGGCATCGATGAGGTCCTCGTAGGCGATCAGGTCGGTCGTACCCGGCTGCACGTCCAGTCCCGCGGTCACACCATAGGCGAGATTGGCGAGGAACCCCCAGTTCTCGTCCTCCAGGATCCCGCGCAGCAGCCTGTGATGCGCATGGGTGTCGATGAATCCGGGCAGCAGCCAGGTTCCGCTGACATCGACCACCTCTGCGTGTCCGGGAACCGGGACGTCCGATCCCGCGTCCACCCGCTCGATCCGGTTGTCGACGATCACCACTGTCGCATCCTCGAGCGGCTCGGCACCCGGTTCCATGCTGAGCACCGTCGCCCCTCGAAGTACCAGAGTGCCCTCAGGCTCA
Organism: Gammaproteobacteria bacterium; assembly: GCA_030425195.1. GTDB lineage: Bacteria > Pseudomonadota > Gammaproteobacteria > Pseudomonadales > Azotimanducaceae > SZUA-309. The sequence continues at coordinate 114,723 of JAUIAV010000003.1, forward strand.
TGGCGCGGCCGGTAAACGTTGATGGCGTAGGTCTGCACCAACGCTTCGGTTTCCGCGATCTCCGCCTCGTCTGCCGTCTCAGGCCCTGCCGCTTCTCCGGATGCTGACCCCGCATCGTCGGCATCCTCCTCTTCCTCCCGGAAGACGACCGACGCCAGCGGCCGCTCGTAGAGCTGATTGCCGACGGTCCAGAAGATCTGCCGGCCGCCCCGGGACCAGCCGAAGGCGTCCGCTCCGATGTCCGTGATCCGGGCCAACGGCAGGCTGGTGCTCGCGAGACTCAGCGTGAGATCGCCGAGATGCGGGTTCAGCAGCCGAATCACGTGCAGCTGATTGGCATGCAGCGCCAGCGCGTGAGTGCCGTCAGGTGACAGCCGGACGTCTGCCGCCGCCACCTCCTCGTCCGTGAGCAGGATGCCGGGACCTTTCACCTCCAGGTGCTTACGGCGGTCCGTGCCATCGTAGCGCAGGGAAGAAAGACCGCTTCTCCCGTGATAGAGGTAAATGCGATCGGGGTCGGGGCCGAAATGCGGGCGCTCGAACCCCCGGGACGGGGCGATCAGATTGGCCGAGCCGCCCTTCGGGTCGAACCAGACCAGATCGGAGCCGATGGTCCAGCCCCAGTCGTTCTCCCGGTACAGTCGGTCGTAGCTCGCAGCACGGAGCGCGAGAATCCGATCCCCGTCCGGCGACCAGGCCGGATCCGAGTAGTAGCCGGCGCGCTCCGAGACACGCTGAGGCCTGCCGCGGCCGTTCGCGCGTATCCGCCAGAGATGACCGCCGCGGCTGGACCAGCTCACGTAGGCGAGCTCCCGGCCATCCGGCGACCAGGCGGGATGGAATGCTCTACCACCGCCGTTGGCATCCGTATCCGGCGTGAGGGTGTTCACTTCGCCGGTGGCAAGGTCGTAAACATGCAGCTGAAAGAAGCTCGAGAAGGCGAGCCGCGTCCCGTCCGGGGAGAGCTGCGGCCCCATGAGCAGCCGGGACTTCACCGGCCCGAGCCCGAGGCGGTAGGGAAAATTCAGCTCCGGGCCCAGCGTCTGGCTGACCCGGGCGGTGAACGGAATCGCGCGGGATTCACCACTCTCCAGCTCGAGGATGCGAATCCGGCCGCCGGCGCTGAAGACGATGGCATCGCCGTCCGGCGTGAAGGCATACCCCGGCAGAAGGTCCCGGGTAAACCGGCTTTCCTGCTCGTCGCGTTCCACCGGGTAAACCAGCCAGTCATCCTCGCCGGTTTCCAGATTCCGGATTCTGAGCCCCGTCTGCTGCTCGAAGCGGGTGCCGTAGACCAGCCGGCTGCCGTCCGGCGACAGCCGGGGGCGGAAGGCACTACCCTGAGCCTGGGTCAGGTAGTCCTCTTCACCCGTGCGCAGATCCCGACGTACCAGCTGCCACTGCGGGAACTGCAGGTTGTAGGCGAAACCGCCGATCTTGCGGGCGAAGTAGAGGTAGCGGGCATCGGGCGAATAGACCGCCCCGAGGGAGTTCAGACGCCGGGCGGCGGGTGTGTTCTTACCGGGGGCGGCAACCGTGATCTGCACCCCTTTGCCGCCATCCACATGGTAGGCCCAGAGCTCGTGGGTTCTGAGACCCCAGCTGGTCCGGGCCACGATGACGTGACTGCCGTCGGGCGAGTACTCCGGCGAGACGAAGTGGATCTTGCCCGGCTCCCTGGTCAGCTGCAGCGGATCGCTACCGTCCGCTGCCACGGTCCAGACGTTGTCCGTCCCGTCCCGGTCGCTGACGAACACCACACGCCTGCCGTCCGGGGAGAAGCGCGGCTGGCTGTCGTAGGCCATGCCGGTGGTCAGCGGCGAGGCTTCGCCGCCGGAGACGGGCAGCAGATAGAGATCCCCGAGGAGTTCGAAAACGATCTGCGCCCCGTCGGGGGAGACGTCCAGCGACAGCCAGGTGCCTTCGTGGGTATCGAACGCCACCTGCCGTGTGCCTTCCAGCGTCAGCCCGTCCCCGTCTGAGTCTTCCCCTCCTTCCGAGGCGGATGCGGAGGACAGGAACATCAGGGCGGCAACCGTGCACAGGCAGGTACACGTCAGCCGGATACTCAGCAGCGACATGAACGGGACTCCTCAGGAACGGGCGATTCTCCGGGCTGGCAGGAACGCGTGCAACTTCCGTACACTCCCCGCCCATGCAGACCGACAATCTCCGAATCCGGGAAACACACCCGCTCATCTCCCCCGCTGTGCTGGAGGAAGAGCTGCCGCTCACGGCAGCGGCCGGTGATCTGGTGACCCGATCGCGGGAGATCGTGCGCCGCACCCTGTCCGGCGAGGATCCAAGGCTGCTCGTGGTCGTTGGCCCCTGCTCCATCCACGATCCGGCAGCCGCGGAAGAGTATGCCGGGCGGCTCGCCGAACTTGCCGGAACGGTCCGGGAGCAGATCTTCTGCGTGATGCGCGTGTACTTCGAGAAGCCGCGGACCGTGGTCGGCTGGAAGGGGCTCATCAACGATCCGGATCTCGACGGCAGTTACCGCATCAACCGGGGACTGCGCCTGGCCAGACAGGTGCTGCTCGGTGTCAGCGGAACCGGGCTGCCGGCGGCCACGGAGTTTCTCGACACCACTTTCGGTCAGTACTACACGGATCTGGTGAGCTGGGGCGCCATCGGTGCCCGAACGGTGGAAAGTCAGATCCATCGGGAGCTGGCTTCCGGGCTTTCCATGCCGGTGGGTCTCAAGAACCGTACCGACGGCGACGTGCAGGTGGCCGTGGACGCCATCCGTGCGGCGGCGCACCGGCACCTGTTTCCCTCTCTGACCAAGGAGGGCGCACCCGCCATTCTGGAAACCAGCGGGAATCCGGACTGCCATCTGGTGCTGCGCGGAGGCAGCGCGCCCAACTGCGATGCGGCATCCGTCGCAGCGGCTCAGGCGCTGCTCAGGGCGGCCGATCTTCCGGATACGGTGATGGTCGACTGCAGTCATGCCAACAGCGGCAAGGATCCGGAAAGACAGCCTGAGGTGGCCATGGATGTGGTGGAGCAGCGGCTCGCCGGCAACACCGGGCTGCGCGGGCTCATGATCGAAAGTCATCTGTCGGGCGGACGCCAGGACATCGGCAGTGACATGCGCTACGGGGTGAGCATCACGGATGCCTGCCTCGGGTTTGAGGCAACCCGTCGCCTGCTGCTGACTCTGGCAGATCGGCTGGCTTGAGCCAGGCACGGGCGCCTCGCCTGAGCGAGGGCCGACCGGCTACGCCAGTCGGTAGCGGATCATCACCCGGCTGCCATCCGCCAGCCCTTCCGCCCACCTGGGACCCCAGACCGGCCATTCATCCCGGTACTTTCCACCGAATTTCTCGAGCATGGCCGTATGCGCGGCCGGGTCGGTGATCATGGCGCCTTTCGCGAGTATCCAGGGCAGGTCCCGGTACTCGGGATTCCTCGACCAGACACCCACGTCACCTACCCAGATTTTTGCCAGCACCCGTCCCTGAGTGATCGCCCGGGCGCGCCAGGCATCGGCCTGGGTGACCACCAGGAGATCGTCACCCTGCCGGAGAAACCAGACTTCCGCCTGACAACGGCTTTCGCTGGTATCGGCCTTGAGCGGAGTGATGTAGATCAGCCGTGAACGGTCCGCCGCCGCCGGCATGTCCGCGGAATTACCCAGTGCAGCCCCCGGCAGCAGAGCTCCGACGCCGGACAGGGCAGTTGCCGCCGCGCCCAGATGCCTGAGATGTTCACGTCTGTTCATATCACTCTCCTCCCGGTTTTCTCCTCTGGGTGTGATGCTCAGACACTGACCGCGTCGATCCGTTCAGCGATCCTGGCGGACCAGACCTTCGGCCCCTCCTTGTGCACGGAGGCGCCCGTGGCATCCACCGCCACGGTCACCGGCATGTCCTTCACCTCGAACTCGTGGATGGCTTCCATGCCGAGTTCCTCGAAAGCGACCACCCTGGAACTGGTAATGGCCTTGGCCACCAGATAGGCAGCCCCTCCCACCGCAATCATGTACGCCGCTTTCGAGTCCCGGATCGCATCGATGGCCGCATCGCCGCGCTCGGCCTTCCCTACCATGCCGATCAGGCCGGTCTTCTCGAGCATGGTCCTCGTGAACTTGTCCATGCGGGTGGCCGTGGTGGGTCCGGCCGGGCCGATCACCTCGTCGCGTACCGGATCGACCGGGCCCACGTAGTAGATGATCCGGTTGGTGAAGTCCACGGGCAGGTCTTCGCCGGCTTCGATGAGGTCCACCAGCTTCTTGTGAGCCGCATCCCGGCCGGTGAGCAGCTTGCCCGACAGTAGCAGCGTCTCGCCCGACTTCCACCCAGCCACCTCTTCCGGGGTCAGGGTATCCAGGTTCACGCGGCGGACATCATCCCCGAGATCGAAGTCGATCTCCGGCCACTCGGACAGGTCCGGAGGCGTGAACACTGCCGGTCCGCTGCCGTCGAGGGTGAAGTGCACGTGCCGGGTGGCCGCACAGTTCGGGATCACGGCCACGGGTTTGTTCGCGGCATGGGTCGGATATTCGCGGACTTTCACGTCCAGCAGCGTGGTGAGACCACCCAGCCCCTGAGCGCCGATCCCCAGCGCGTTCACCTTCTCGAACAGCTCGAGCCTGAGCGCTTCCAGGTGATTGGCGGCCCCGCGCGCCTTCAACTCGTGGATGTCGATGGGGTCCATCATGGATTCCTTGGCAAGCACCATGGCTTTCTCCGGCGTTCCACCGATGCCGACTCCGAGCAGCCCGGGCGGACACCAGCCCGCACCCATGGTGGGGACGACCGAAAGAATCCAGTCGACGATGGAGTCGGAGGGATTCAGCATCGCGAACTTCGCCTTGGCCTCGCTGCCACCTCCCTTGGCGGCCACCTCGATGCTCACCGTGTTGCCGGGGACCACCTTGTAGTGGATGACGGCCGGGGTATTGTCCCGGGTATTGGCCCGGCTGCCGTCCGGGTCCTCCAGCACGGAGGCGCGCAGCACGTTGTCCGGGTTGGCGTACCCGCGGCGCACGCCTTCGTTGATCATCTCGTCCACGCTCATCCCGGCTTCCCACTGTACGTCCATCCCCACCTCCACGAAGGCGATGACGATGCCCGTGTCCTGGCAGATCGGGCGCTTGCCGATGGCACACATGCGGGAGTTGACCAGCACCTGGGTCAGCGCCGCCTTGGCCGCCGGTGACTCCTCATTCTCCCAGGCTTCCCGCATGGCGCGGATGAAGTCCAGCGGATGGTAGTAGGAGATGAACTGCAGCGCGTCCGCGACGCTCTGTATGAGGTCTTCCTGGCGGATGATCGTCTTGCTCATTGGTTTCCTGATGATGCTTGAACAGCCGGCATTCTAGCGCGTGCGGGCCGGGAGTTGTGCTGCCGAGGAGGCCCGTGTGACCATTGGAGGTTCACGAAAAACCATGAGAGCCAGATGATCAGGACCCCGCAGACGCTTCCCGTTCACGCCACCATGATTCTCGCCGCAGCCGCTCTGCTCCACGGCTGCGCCGAAACCGCGGAGCCCGTCGATCGCGGCACCGAGCTTGCGCGCGAGTATCTGCTCGTCGATACCCACATCGATGTGCCCTACCGCCTGCACGACGAATGGGTGGACGTGAGCGAGCCCACGGAGGGCGGCGACTTCGACTATCCCCGGGCCGTCGACGGCGGACTGGATGCCATGTTCATGTCCATCTACATTCCCGCGGACGTGGACGCAGCCGGTGAGGCGAAGGGATTTGCCGAGGGGCTCATCGACTCCGTGGAGGCACTTGCCGCCGATTCGCCGGACAAGTTCGGCATCGCCAGCTGCACGGACGACGTCATCGCGCTGAAAGCGGCCGGCAGGATCGCGCTGCCCATGGGAATGGAAAACGGCGGCCCCATCGAGGGCAGCTTCGAGAACCTGCGTCATTTCGCAGACCGGGGCATCCGCTACGTCACCCTGGCTCATTCCAAGTCGAACCACATTTCGGATTCCTCCTACGATCTGAACGAACGCTGGCAGGGCCTGTCCGAGTTCGGCAGGACGCTGATCCCGGAGATGAACCGGCAGGGCGTGATGATCGATATCTCCCACGTTTCTGACAAAGCCTTCTGGCAGGTACTGGAGCTCACCGAAGTACCCGTCATCGCGAGCCACTCCTCCATGCGCCACTTCACTCCCGGATTCCAGCGCAACATGACGGATGAGATGGTCGCGGCACTGGGAGAGAACGGCGGTGTCATCCAGATCAACTTCGGGTCGAGCTTCCTCACCAGGGAAGCCCGCGACTACGGCAATGCAGCCCAGCAGGCCATGATCCGGTTCCGGGCCGAGGAGCATGCAAACCTGGACGAAGCAAGGATGGCGGAATTCGCCGCGAACTACCGCGCGGAAAATCCCTACCCCTACGCCACGGTGGATGACGTGCTCGACCACATCGACCGGGCCGTGCAGTTCGCCGGCATCGACCACGTGGGCATCGGTTCCGACTACGACGGCGTCGGTGACAGCCTGCCGGTGGGCCTGAAGGACGTCAGCGAGTACCCGAACCTGGTGAACGGCATGCTGGCCCGCGGATACAGCGAGGAAGACGTGGCCAAAGTTCTGGGTGGCAATCTGATGCGCGTCTGGCGGGAAGTTGAGGCCTATGCCGCAGCCGCGGGTAATCCCGCACGATGTCAGATCTGAAGCCGGATCTGATCCATCAGGACAGGTAGTCGATCAGGCGCCGGGTGAAGGCGGTCCCCGCCTCCACCTGGTCGAGACTGATGTACTCGTTGGGCTGATGAGCCTGGTCGATGCTGCCGGGCCCGCACATCACCACGGAATGTCCGGCCTGCTGAAACTGACCCGCTTCGGCCCCGTAGGAGACGGATTCCAGATCGTTCTGTCCCGTGAGGCGCTTCACCAGCGCCACCGCCGCCTCGTCCTCCTCGGCCTCGAAGGCCGGCACGCAGGCATCCACGCGGAACTCGATCCCCGTGTCCGGTGCAATTGCCTGCATCTCCGGTTCCACGACCTCCCGGGCGAACGCCTGCAGTTCCTCGAAATAGGTCCGGGCATCCTCTCCCGGCAGGGAACGGAAGTCCGAGTCGAATTCGCAGTGATGGGCCATGATGTTGGTCGCGGTGCCACCCTGCACCACACCACAGTGCAGGCTCGCGTGCGGCGGCTCGAAGGTACAGGCGGGTCTGGCCTCGAAGGCGCACCGGCGCTGCCGCTCGTGCATCCAGTTGATCAGGCGTCCTGCCACCATCACGGCTGAAACGCCTCTGTGAGGCTGGCTCGAATGTGCTTCGTGACCGGTCACCCGGGTATGGAAACGGAAAATGCTCTTGTGTGCCTTCACCACCCGCATCATGGTGGGCTCCCCGACGATCACCGCTTCGGGTGCCGGTACGGCCGCCGTCAGGGCCTCGATGAGCGCCGGCGCACCGAGACAACCCACTTCCTCGTCGTAGCTCAGCGCGAAGTGAATGGGGCGTTTGAGGTTCTGCATCTCCGGCAGCAGGGCCAGAGCAATGGCGTAGAAGGACTTCATGTCGCAGGTGCCGCGGCCGTACAGCCGCGCTTCCTTCTCGACCACCTGGAACGGATCCGTGTCCCAGTCCTGATCATCCACGGGCACCACGTCCGTGTGACCGGACAGCACCACACCGCCTTCCACCATGGGACCCACGGTGGCAAACAGATTCGCTTTGCGGCCATCGTCGCTCTCCACTAGCGTGGAAGCCACGCCGTGGCGGGCCAGGTGGTCCCGGATGAACTCGATGCAGGCAAGGTTGGAGTCTCTGGAGACGGTGGGAATGGCGACCAGCGCCTCGATTATCTCCCGGGGGGTCGGTGACTGGGTCATGCAGCGAAGCATAGCATCTCGCCGGACTCTGGTCCGGACTTGATCCGGATCAAATGTGCTTCGGGAAACGCGTATGTCTCGCAAACCGCGGTTCGAGTCTCATACGCACCGCGTCTGTTCAACTCTTATCAAGAAGGGAAAAAAATGCGTTCAATCAAACTGGTCGCGCTGTTGGCGGCCACCATGCTGCTCTGGGCCAATGACGTCACCGCCAAGGAGAAAGGCGACTGGATCATCCGCGCCGGAGCCTCCTACATCGATCCGAAGTCCGACAACGGCTCCATCAACGAGCTGGGTGTGGACGTGGTGGTCGACAGTGCGGCAATGCTGACCTTCGACGGCACTTACATGCTCACGAACAATCTCGGAATCGAGCTGCTCGCCGCCCTGCCGTTCGAGCACGACGTGAAAATCGACGACGGCACGAACAGCGCCAAGGTGGCGACTGTCAAACACCTGCCGCCCACGCTGAGTGTCGTTTACCATTTCAACACTCAGGGCAAATTCCAGCCCTACGTCGGAGCGGGCGTCAACTGGACCATTTTCTTCGATGAGAGCGAAAAAGGACTCCTGAACGACCTGGATGCCTCTCTGAGCCTGGAGAACTCTCTCGGCCTGGCCGGCGTCTTCGGGATCGACATCATGCTGACGGACCGCATGTTCCTGAACGGCAACATCCGCTACATGGACATCGAATCGGACGCCAAAATCACTGTTCCAGGACCTACCACCACAGTGCTGAAACCGACGGTCAAGATCGACCCCTGGGTCTATGCCATCAACATCGGCTGGGTGCTCTGACCCGTAGCCAACGGCCGGAATCGCCAACGGTTCCGGCCGATTTTTCTAACCCTGGATGGATTGAGTCGGCACGCTCGGCCGCTCCCGCTGCCTCAGAATCCACTGTCCGTTCTCTTCCAGCGCCGCTTCTCCCACCGCCCGCAGGATATCCTGCCTGACCACCAGACTCGGCGCGCGTGCCATCAGATTCCGGGCATTCCGGAAGATCCGGACGTAGTGCTGAAAGTGCGCCAGCATCTCGCTTTCCGCCATCCGGAAGGCCTGATTCTGCCGGGCCGCGATCGCAAACGGCAGCAGGCCCATCAGGGCGATCAGCATATCCCCCGGCGTCGTATCGACGAGCTCGCTGCGCAGCGCGAGGATCACGGCGGCGGCGATCAGCAGCAGAAAACAGGCCGTGTTGAAGGTGCCGGTGAGCCGCTGCCGTCTTTCCCGCTCGATCGCTTTCCGCTCGTAGTAACTCTGCTGATCCTGCAGCCAGTGCTGCAGACACAGCTGCACGAGATCGTCCGATGAGCTGCGATCCTTCGAATCCGACCGGAAACCGGCAAAACGCATCACATTCCGGATCCAGCCGAGCTCCAGATCCTGCCGCTTGAGAAAGCTGTCGTGGCTGAACCGGCTGGGGTTCTCCATCGCCACACCGGCCACCGCCCAGTAGAACTGCACCCGGAGTCCCTCTGCCAGCACCCGGTAGTCGAGATATTTCCGCTGCCAGGAGTAACGCCGGTCGAGGCCAGCCAGACCGAGCACGAGCAGCACACAGAGAATGTACGGCGGCAGCATCGCCTGAACGCCGGGCCAGTCCGCAAAGGCAACGAAACAGACACCCGCGGTCAACGCGAGCAGCGAGGTGGCCCAGGTCACCCGGTAGTAGTAGCCCTGGTAGCGATGCGCCAGGGCATCGGCCTGGTGATACAGCCGATCAATGTCTCTTGCACCCTGACCGCACTCGGCGAGCTCCGGATCGGGGAGCAGAGGGTAGTACCGCTCCGGATCCGCAGGTTGAACCAGGTCGGCGGAGAATTCCGCCATCCGCTGAAAAACCACCCGGTAACGTTCCGGCATGTACAGGGTTCTCGGCTTCAGCTCGTCCCGCGTGAACCAGTATGCCCGCCCCGGCTCCAGGCCCGGGTCGGGCGGCCCGGACTCGAGCCGTGAGCAGACCACGTGATAGACCAGGTCGCTTTCGTCCTCGGTGAAATCAATGGGTGAACGGTGCTGGCCATCGGCGATCAGATCGATCACGTCGTGCTGATGAAACTTGATCACGTGTCCGGTGCCGCCCGGCGCGTTCGACGCCTTGCCATCCCAGATCGCCAGCAGCACGTGGCTGTGCGCGGCAAGATAGGCACCGAGCTGGGCATACTGAAGATCCCGGTCGGCGCCGGGGGCGGCCACGTCCTCTTCCCTGAGCTCCGGCAGCAGCGGCAGCTCGATGCGCTCTCCCAGCTCGCGCATCACCCGGTACTCGCGCAGCGAATCACCTTCGAAATCACTCTGATAGAGATGCTCGGGCATCGGCAGCAGCACGACGATGGGCACGTCCAGCTCGTGCGCCACTTCCGCCGCAATCCGATCGGCGCCTTCTGCCAGCGGCGTCATCATCATGAGCGGCAGATCGGGAAAGCTTTCATGCATGTGCTCGAAGAACGCACGCACGCGCGCCTTGATCTCTTCGTGTTCCGACTCAACGAGGTCGCGATGGCCGGTGACACCGATCACCAGAGGCACGCGCTCGACCGGATGTCTGTTTCCCGCTCCCCGCTCCATGCGGCAAGGATACGCGCCCCCGTTCGCGTACACTACGGAGGATGGACAACCGTTCGGATCTGATCGACGAACTCCTGAGCACCTATCTCAAGGTGCCGGTGGTGCTCTACTGGGACCGTGCCAGCGGTATGCCCTTTCCGGACCAGTTCACCCGGCCGAGGGCCGAGTTTCAGGGCATCGCCACCGACTGGCTCGATCTCGAGCGGATCGCCTGCGTGGCGGAGAAAGCGCGAATCAGGCATGGCATGCCCGCCCGCCTGCAGGTGGAAGAGCCGGGGCTCGAGATCACCATCGGCCAGAAAGCGCTGGACAAGTGGCTGAAACGTTTCCCGCTTCCGTACAGGCTGGAGCTGGGCCCGGAAGCGCTCGTCGTCCACACGGAGATCGCCGGTTTCCCGGTGGCGGAGTTCGAAACCACGCTGGAGGTGGTCGGCGGCTGGTTCGTGCTCAAGCCCAAGCGGACGTCCTTCTTCGGCGTGCCGGGCTATGTTTCCTCCATCTTTCAGACCTACCTGCCCGTGCCGCCGCTGTCGCGGGATACCCGGCTGGCCGCCATCGAGCACGCGAAGGGCCGCCTCAAGCTCAGTTTTGCACTCTCCAGTTTCGAGGAAGAAATCACACCCGGGCTGCTGATCCGCCTGCAGAAGAAGTTCTTTCCCGTGGTGGATCAGCTCACCGGGTTCATGGGCGGACGGAGCAGCAGCTCCTGGAGCGCCTAAAACGCCGGCTCCTCCGCATCCTCCACACCGGTTGCGTCCTTGAGCGCCCCGTAGCTTTCCTCCAGGCATCGACCGAAGAATCCGGGATCCGGCATCATCTCCCGGCAGCTGGTCAGCGAGATCGTGATCCAGCCGCAGTAGCTGAGGACGGGAAAAATGAGCCCCATACCGTCGAAGATGGGGCCCAGTCCGAACTGGGTGACCATTCTCGCGCCTGCCGAGTACAGCGGGAACTGCGGACCCGGCACGTTCGTGACCACACAGTTGAAAGGCACGTTCATCCGCTCCGCCAGCCCGTACTCCGTATAGAGCCGGGCGGCGAGCGCAGCCGTGGTGGAAGGTATGAACTGACTGTAGTCGGTCATCAGCTTGGCACCGACCGCGTTGGTCATCGCCTTCGAGCGGGCTGCATGGTCGTGAACGGAGTTCAGACGCTCCAGAGGATCGGCAATCCCGGTACCGAGGGCCACCGTCATCGCCGCCACCTGATTACCCATCTTCCCCTTACCCTCGGTACCCCGGACCGAGATGGGTGCCATGGCAATCATGGACTGATCGGGCAGCTCATTCTTCTCCTGCAGATAGGCCCGGAGCGCACCGCCGACGACGGTGAGCACCACATCGTTCACCGTGGCACCTGCCACCGCATTCTTGATGGACCGCACTTCCTCCAGCAGGAAGCGGCGGCCCTCCACCACCCTGTGACCGGTCACCTGATGGTTGAAGCGGGTCCGGGGCGGCTGCACCTGCGGCTGATCGAACTTTCTTTCGGCAAATCCCCGGGTCAGCCGGCCGAAGGCAGGGACCGTTCTGGCCATCACCTCGGCGAACCGGAACGGCTGACTCATGTTGTTGAACTGCGCCCGCATCATGAGCTCCAGCGGATTGGGATCCTGCTCTCCGGCCCAGGGATGGGACTTGGGGATCTCCGCCGGATAAGGCTCCAGGTCGTGAATCGCCTCCACCATGTCCACGCCCGACACGCCGTCGATGCAGGCGTGATGCACCTTGGTGACGATGGCATAGCTGCCTCCGGGCAGACCCGGAATGGCATCCAGCCCTTCCACCACCGTGAACTCCCAGAGCGGCCGGGTGAGATCCAGGGGCCGCGAGTGCAGCCTGGCCACCTGGATGCACAGCTGCCGCCAGTCGCCCGGTTCCGGCAGACGGATATGCCGCACGTGATATTCGAGATCGAAGTGCCGGTCTTCCACCCACCAGGGATGATCCAGGTTGAACGGCACATTCACCACTTTCTCGCGGAAGCTCCGGGCGAGGTGGAGACGCGACTCGATGGCCCGGAGAATGTCCTTGAAACCCTGTTTGCCGCCTTTCACCGTGGAAGGGTCGTAGATCATGATGCCGCCGATGTGCATCGGCGTGGTTGGCGTCTCGAAGTACAGGAAAGACGCGTCCTGCCCGCTGAGCTGCTGCATGTGCCCCCCTCAGAGCCGTGTCTGAAGGCAGATTACGCCTCGACTCCAGGGCCAACAAGCCGCGCGAAGTGCTAGCATTGCGGCAATCAGAATACGTTGGATCTCAGACGACCATGTCCAACCGCCCGTTTACCGCGCTCACCCTGCTGACCGCCTTCTTTCTGCTGACGGCCTGCGAGCCGAAGGATCGACGGCCCGGACTCTGGCTGTCCGGCGAAGCGGTCGAGGAGATGCCCACGGACTGGTCGTTCATCGCCGACCACCCCGAGATCTTCGTGGAAACCCGACCCTGGTACGGCATCCCGTTCTCCGTGACCACCGTAATCGGCACCCGCAACGGCCGGCTGTACGTTCCTTCCATCTATTCCGAGGAAGCCGCTTTTCCCGGCACGAAATACTGGAACTCGGTCATCGCGGACAATCCGGAGGTGCGCCTGAAGATCGGGGACAGGCTCTATCCGATGCGGGCAACGCCGGTCCAGGATCTCGCGGAGTTCCGGGAAGGCGCCGGCGCCCTGGCAGACAAGTACGACAGCTGGGCGGGCTGGGTGGAAGATGAGTCGAGCGCACCGCACTTCGTGATCATCCGGATGGATCCCCTTTAAGTCTGGGCCGACGTTCCGGATTACACAGGTGCAGCACACTCCAGGCTGGATCCCTCACTACAGCGAAAACGCCACCAGATAGTCGCCCTCGCCGCCGATCCCGGCTCGGGCATCGCCGCCCGCGGCAATCACCACGAACTGCCGTGGCCCCTCATCCGTGTCTACCGTGTAGCTCATGGGTGTGGCGTTGCCGGGAAACGGCAGCGCGTGCTGCCAGAGTTCATCGCCGGTATCCACGTCGTAGGCACGCAGCCGTCTTTCCGCCGCGGCACCGATGAAGATCAGACCGGTGTCCGTGAGCAGCGGTCCGCCCATGCCCGCCATGCCGATCGGCAGCGGTATCAGGGTGATTTCCCGGGTGGTGCCGTGATGACGCCGCCAGATCTGGGCCTGCTCGTTGATGTCGATGACCATGATTTCCGCCAGCGGCGTTCCGGCACAGGGCATGCCGACCACCGGGTCCAGATAAGGGTGCCGGGACATCAGATGCTCGGCGCCGACCTGCGGGGCGATCTCGGCACCGGGCGGCAGATCGTATCGGACTTCGAACTCCCGCCTTGCCGCGCGCCGGGCTTCCGGATCCGTGTCCGGAGCTTCCAGCACGGCCAGCAGATCCTCGGCTCCCTTGCGCGGAATGAGCTTGGTTCGAAACGGCACGTTGTTGGTGTTCACCACGATCAGTCCGCGCTGCTCATCCACCGCCACGCCACCCCAGTTGATGGCGCCCATGTTGCTCGGCAGGCCAATGGTCCATTGCTCGGTGATGGGCGTGAAAACAGGCCCGGTCACGCTTTCAGCGTCCATGTCGTCACACAGGCCGAAAGGGGAATCACCTCTGGCATAGCTGCGCGACGTCTGGAACGCCGGAGGCGGAAAGGGCTGTACGTCGGAGAGCCTGTCAGCCAGCGGTCCTTCGACCGGAACCGGCTGATAGGTGACGTCCACCAGCGGCTGCCCCGTCTCACGATGCAGCACGAACACGTGGCCCATCTTGGTGGCCTGAATCAGCGCCGGTATCCGGACACCCTTCATCGACAGATCTGCGAGCACCGGCTGAGTCGGTACGTCGAAATCCCAGAAGTCCCGGATCACGGTGTTGAAGTGCCAGAGCACTTCGCCTGTTGATGCGCGCAACGCCACCACCGAAGACCCGTAGTAAGCCATGTCGAGCCCGGGCGGACGGTCATAGTCCGGCGCCGGATTGCCGGTGGGCAGGAACACCATGTCGCGCTCGGCATCCACCACCATGGGCGCCCATACGTTCGGCGTACCCAGGGCATAGCCCGCACTGCTGACCGGCTGAATCCCATGCTCGTAGCCCGGCGGTGCCAGATCGAATGCCCAGGCCAGCTCGCCGGTGACCGCATGATAGGCGCGCACCACGCCGCTGGGTGCGGTGACCCGTCCGCCGTCGCTGACCGCCGAGCCAACGATGACCAGATCCCCCGCCACCACCGGCGGCGAGGTCACCTGATACTCACCGGCCCAGTTGATGTGGCCGACATCCGCATCCAGCACCACCTCGCCATCATCACCAAACGTACGGCACGGTGCTCCTGTGAGGGTATTGAGCGCCATGAGGCGCGCATCGTTGGTGGCCATGAGCATCCGTGCGGGACACTCTGAATCGTCCGTGCGTACGGGTGTCACACTGCGGCAGTTGAACTCGTTGGCGGGCCGGAGGCTCCGGTCCACCTGAGGGTCGAAGGACCAGAGCTCCGCACCGGTCAGAGGATCCAGCGCCACCACCCGGTTGTACGGGGAGCAGAAGAGCAGGCGTCCTTCGGCGAGCACGGGGGTTGTCTGAAACACTTCTTCCACCTCCCCGGTGCGGTAGGTCCAGGCCAGCTGCAGATCATCCACGTTGTCCCGCGTGATCTCCCCGAGCGCCGTGAACTTCCGGCCACCCGGGCCGCCGTACGCTGCCCATTCGGACGTCGCCCGGGGTTCGCCGCCGGCACCGGCCAGATAGGCGTCAAAGTCCGTATCGCAGGCGGCGAGCAGCCAGCACAGGACGAGCGCCGCCCCCCACTTCATTTCCGGAGTCTTCATCTCGTACGGGCCCTCACAATATGTTCCGACTCAGCCTGAGCGGCAATATCCATGCCACGCCAATCGGCAAAGAATATCAATGACTTAGCTGTCTGGGTACGGATCGCGCCTGGGGAACAATCCGATTAGTTGGCAAAAACGACCAGGGTGCACCACCCCGAGAAACGGCGTATGGTTTTTTTTCCAAAGGAAGGTTGGAGAACCCCATGCGCAACCGGATCCAGAAGAATGGAAAGTACGGGCTGCTCGCAGCCGCTGTTTTCACACTGGTCGTCGGCCTCTACCCCTCTGTCCCGGCGTTCGCCGGAGAGGCCATGATCGAAGAAATCATCGTCACGGCTCAGAAACGGGAAGAAGCTCTACAGGACACTCCCATTTCCGTCACCGCCTTCACCGGCCGCACCATCGAGGATCTCGGCTTCCGCCAGTCGGTGGACATCACGGCCCAGACACCGAACTTCAACGTGGGGTATCCGAACGGAGATACCGGCGTACCGGCTCTGTTCATCCGCGGCGTCGGCCTGAACGACTTCGCCGTGCTGAACCAAGGCCCCGTCGCGTCCTACGTCGACGAAGTCTACGTCTCCTCGAACGCGGCCCAGATCTTTCAGCTCCTGGATGTGGAAAGGGTCGAGGTTCTGCGCGGGCCTCAGGGCACGCTGTACGGGCGGAACGCCAATGGCGGTGCCGTCAACTACTATTCTCGTCGACCCGGTGAAGAGTGGAACGGCTGGGCCCGGGCCGGCTTCGGTGACTGGAGCAGCACGAAATTCGAAGGCGCGATCGGCGGGCCCGTCACTGACGCGTTCGGTGTTCGATTCGCAGCCCTGAAGACCGATTCGGATGGCTGGATGCGGAACCGGTACACCGGAAACCGCCAGCAGGGTGTGGACGAGTTCGCCTGGCGCCTGCTGCTGGAGTTCGCGCCAAACGACCGGTTCGACGCCCTGCTGAACGTCCATGGCGGCGAAACCCAATCAGACTCGGTGCAGTACAGGCATCTCGGCACCTGGCCGGCGCCGTTCTTCTTCGGCGACAACTGTCCGAACAGCGAGATCCAGAGTTTCAACTGCATGGATATCGTGGGCTACAGCGAGTACGACGTCAGCAACTACATCGCCGGGGGCGACATCGAAGCCGTACCCGGATACAAGGAAGGTAATTACGACTACGAGGACACGAACGACACCAGCTTCTGGGGCGTTTCGCTCAACGTCAACTGGGACATCGGCAACGATCTGACGCTCACCTCCATCACAGCCTACGACGATGTGGATGATTTCCGCCCTGAAGAGACCGATGCAGGCCCGGCAGACGTGCTGACCGGCGTACTCGGTGTCGAGCAGGAAACGTTCTCACAGGAGTTCCGCATCAGCCAGGTGAAAGAGACCTGGAACTGGCTGGCCGGCGTGTACTACCTGGACGACCAGGCGGACGACAGAACCTCCTTCGATCTGCTCCGGCTGCTGCGCCCTGACTTCGTCGGCGTCGACGATCCGGCTGTCTGCGGTCCCCTGGCTCCCGCAGGCAATCCCACCGGTTTCTGTCCGGACCAGTTCGTCTTCGAGCAGATCTCCGGCACCAGGCAGACCATAGAAAGCTTCGCGATCTACGGTGATGCCTCGTTCGACCTGTCTGACCGCTGGCGGTTGTCGCTCGGTCTTCGATACACGGATGAGGAAGTGAAGCATGCCGCAGCCTTCTACTATGACGAGCCCGCAGCCGGCTCACCGCTGATCACGGCTTCCAACGACAAAACCAGCTTCGACAACGTCTCCGGCCGGGCGGTGCTCGACTTCAGGGTCACCGATGAGATGCTCCTCTACGGCAGCATTTCCAACGGGTTCAAAGCCGGCGGCATTCAGAGCACCACCGATGGCAGCTTCCCTTTCGATGAAGAGGAGCTGGTCAGCTACGAAGCGGGCTTCAAGTGGCAGACGCCGAGCGGAAAGATGCGGTTCAACGGTTCGGTATTCTTCTACGACTACACGGACATGCAGGTCTTCCAGTTCGTGATCCTCGGCGATCCGCCAACGCCCATCTCTCTGCTCACCAATGCCTCGGATGCCGAAACCACCGGTGCGGAGTTCGAATTCCAGTGGCTGCCCGTGGATAACCTGTTCATCAGCATGGGTCTCGGGTTGCTCGATGCGGAGTACAAGGACTTCGTAGACGAACTCGGCACCGATTTCTCCGGGAACAAGATCACCCTGGCACCCGACCTGAGTTTCAATGGTCTGGCTCAGTACGACATCCCGACCGGCATCGGCACCTTCACGCTGCAGCTCGACTGGTTGTACCAGGACAAGGTCTATTTCGACTCCCTGAACAACGAGCTGCTGAGCGAAGACTCCTACTGGCTATGGAACGGGCGCATAGCCTGGGCACCCACCGAGGAGTGGGAAATCGCGGTGTGGGGCCGCAACCTGGGTGATGAGGAGTACATGTCCTACGCATTCGATCTGTCGTTCTTCGGTTTCCACGAGCAGATGCTGGGCACCCCGCAGATGTTCGGCTTCGAGGTGACCTACCGCCGCTGAAACAGACCGGGGCAGGAGTCCGGTACGCTGGACAGGCTCCTGTCCCTGCTGTCACCATGTTTCAGCTCACGCGAAACAAGCGTGTCAGGGGAGGCAAACGAGTAGCGAGTAGGAAGAATAGGAAGACTGGGAAGACTGGGAAGACTGGAAAGACCAGAAAGCCTGGAAATACGGATTGAGTGATGTAGCGCGGTATCAACCCGAGACCGCCTGTGTGTGCTTGCAGTCAAGCATGGGCCCGTTTGTCCATATCGACTCTTTGATGAAAGAAAGCACTTGGAAGACAAGCACTTGGAAGACAAGCACTTGGAAGAAAAGCGCTTGGAAGAAAAGCACATGGAAGGAAAGCACATGAAATCACACATTTCCGTTGCACTGGCTGCGGCCGCAATACTCCTGGGCTCCTGCGTTCAGGCAGATACCCAAACCCTCGAGCTGACCGTCGAAGGCGTTCAGGTCCAGCAGGGGGAACTCATCACCGCGCCGAGCGGTAACCAGTCCCGCGTCGGCGGTCTGACACATGCCACGATCGCCAACGACCAAACGGGTGAGCGCTCCGTTCAGTGGTGCCGGGGCAACGTCCTCCTCGATGGGACCGGTATGCCGACGACTCAGGTCGGTTTCTGCACCGTGATCTACGACAGCGGAGATCTGCTCTGGATTTCCTATCTCGGCGATGCTCAGAGCGGGGAGAACACCTACACGGTCATCGGCGGCACCGGTCAGTATCAGGGCGCGACCGGTGGCGGCGTGAACCGGGTCGTCTCTCAGCGGGGCGACGGCAGAAGCTGGACGTCCAGGGCGGAAGGCACGATCACGACGCCGTAGCAATCAGAAACAGGCTGTTGGTGCGGCCGTGGGTCCAGTGCTCTTCCGCCTGGAATCCCACCGCCGCTACCTCGCCCAGCACCTGATCTGCCTTCGCAAAACTGACGTACGGCGCTTTTCCGATCCACTGCATCAGAGGAATGACCGGTCGAAGCAACCAGAGCCGGTCGGCAAGGCAGACGGTGCTCGAGATGAAGTATCCACCCGGCTTCAACAGCCGGTGGATCTTTGCCAGCGCGGCCGTCCGATCCGGGACCAGGTGCAGCAGGTTCAGCGCCAGCACCATGTCGTAGCTGCCATCCGGTGCGTCGAATTCCTCCACACCCGACTGCCTGAAGGCGACGTTTGTGATCCCGGCCGTCCCGGCCCTCTCGCGGCCGATGCCGATCATCGCGGCTGAGACGTCGGTCGCCGTGATGTGAGCCACGTGCGGCGCGTGCTCGAGCGCCGTGGAACCGGTTCCGCATCCGAACTCGAGCACTTCCATGTCCGGCCGCATGAGCGCCTGTGCAGCGGCCAGCTTGCGGGCGTAGGTTTCTGTGTCGGCGATGGGTTGCCGGCTGTAGCCGGGCGCCACGCGGTCCCAGAATTCAGCGGAAGTCACGGCCACGACCGGTCCTCTTTTGGAATGAACGACCATTTAGCCATACAGAAATTGCGCATAGAATGCCTGAATCCGATGGGCAGGCATACACAATTCGATGAACTGGGACAGTGTCGCTTTCGACTGGAATCATGTCAGGGCGTTTCTCGCCGCTTGCGAGGAAGGATCACTGTCCGCCGCGGCCCGCGCGCTGCGCCAGACGCAACCGACCCTCAGCCGCCAGGTGACGGGACTCGAGCAGTCTCTGGGGGTGACCCTGTTCGAGCGCGGACATCGGAGGCTGCAGCTGACCGCGGCCGGATTCGAACTGCTCGAGCATGTACGTGCCATGACGGAGGCTGCCAACCGGGTCTCTCTGGCGGCATCCGGACAGTCCCAGGCCATCGAAGGACGCGTGAGCATCACGGCGACCGAGATGCTGGCGACCTATTACCTGCCGCCGATGCTGCGGAAACTGCGCGAGCAGGCACCGGGCATCGTGGTCGAGGTGGTCGCGTCCGATCAGGTGCGGGACCTCATCCGGCGCGAGGCCGATATCGCCATCCGTCATACCCAACCCGCTCAGCCCGATCTGATCGCCCGCCGGATCGGCTTCCTGAGAGGACGGATCTATGCCGCCCGGCTGTTGCTGGACGAAGTCGGGATGCCTCGGAGCTTCGAAGACCTGGCGGATCAGGATTTCGTCGGCATCGACGACACCGAGGCGCTGATCGCCGGGCTCAGAGAACAGGGGCTCGAACTGCGCCTCGAACAGTTTCGGGTCCGCGCCGCCAGCGGCAACTGCATGCTGCAGCTCATCCGGGAAGGTCTCGGTTTCGGCTTCCTGCCCATGGACACGGGCGGGCTGTTCGATGATCTGGTGTGCGTGCTGCCGGAGCTTTTCGACCCGGAGATTCCGGTGTGGCTGTTGTCGCACCGGGAACTGCATACCAGCCGGCGCATCCGGGTCGTCTACGATCTTCTTGCTGCGGAACTCGCGACTCTGACCAACACCGTCAGTTAGCGCTACCGGATGGGTCTGTATGGCCATCCGACTGCTGAAAACCCGGGATGTCGGCGCTATATTTTCCTCTGCTCAGAAACAGGAACAACACTCACCATGAAGTACGTGATTCTCGGAGCGCCGCTGTCGCCGTTCGTTCGCAAGGTACGCGTATTCTGCGCGGAAAAAGGCATCGACTACGAGCTCGAGCCCATCAATCCGTTCAGCCCGCCGGAGGACTGGCATCAGATCAGCCCGCTCGGCCGCATTCCGGTGCTGGCCCTGGTGGACGATGATGGCTCCCGGCGCTATCTGCCGGATTCCTCCGTGATCTGCGCTTTTCTGGAACAACTGCACCCCGAGCCGAACCTGATTCCCACGGAGCCCATCGACCGTGGCGATACGTTGTGGCTCGAGGAGTACGCGGACTCGGAACTGGCCGCCGTGATCGGAGGAGGCATCTTCCGGCCGGTGGTGCTCGCCGGTCTGACGGGGGGCGAACCGGACATCGCCAAAGCCCGGGACACCATCGACAATGCCCTGCCGAAATTCCTCGACTACCTGGAAACGCAGCTCGGCGACAAGGAGTTCTTCGTGGAGGACCGGCTGACTCTGGCCGACATTTCGGTGGCAACGTCCTTCGTGAACATGAGCCATGCCGGATTCTCGCCGGATGCGGATCGCTGGCCGAAGCTCACCGGATTTCTCGAGCGTATTCTCGGCAGAGAGTCCTTCGCAGCCTGTATCGGTCAGGAACGGCAGATGCTGGGTCTCTGAGTGGCATCGAAAACGCCCCGGCCCAGATTTCAGCTCTACTACTGGCCGCTGCCGTTCCGGGGCTGCTTCGTCAGCTATCTTTTTGCCTATCGCGGCGTGCCGCTGCTCGAAGAGAACGGCTACGAAGAGATCGAACGCCTCAGAAGCCTGCCGCCCGGCGAGCAGGACGTGCCGTTCGTGGGGCCGCCGGTGCTGCGCGATCTCGACACCGGCCGCACGCTCAGTCAGATGCCGGCCATCGTCCTGTATGTGTCTTCCGAGCTCGACCTGCTGCCTGAAGCACCCTTCGAGATTGCCATGTGCATGAAAGTCCTCATGGACTGCAACGACGTGCTGATGGAAATCTGCCGGTACAACGGCTCTATCATGTGGGAACGCAGGGAATGGACCGATTTCCGGTCCCGGCGGCTCCCCCGCTGGCTCAGGATCTTCGAGGCGTCCTTGAACCGCGGCACCATCGGCAGGGACTCTGTGAGCTTTGCCGACATCGGTACCTTCGCTCTGTTCGGCAACATGATCCGATGCCTCCCCGAGCTGGAGCCCGATCTGCTCGCCGAAGCCCCCGGCATCCACGCGCTGTGCCGGCGGCTGGGCGCCGAACCTTCGCTTGCGGCCCATGTCGCCGACGAGGCGGAGAAGTACGGCGCCCTCTACTGCGGCGGCCAGATCGAAGCGTCGATCCGGGAGATGCTGGCTATGGACGAACGGCAGTAGACGAACGGTAGCAGCCTGAGAACGTCCGTGATCAGGCCGCGCTGTTTGCCAGCGCCGTTTTGAATCCCGAATAGCGCGGCTGATCGATGGCGATCTGATTCACCACGGTCGCCCGCAGGTGCTCGGCCAGCGCCGGGTCGTCGAGCGACCGGCTGCCGTCCCGCAGTCCGTTCACCAGCTCCCAGCGCAAATCGCCCAGACTGCCCTCGTGCCCGCAGAGTGCCTCCAGCCGCTCCAGCTCGCCGGCCCTGGCCCTGGCGCCGAGAGAGAGCTCCCGGTCGACGATGTCCAGACTGTTGCCCGCCACCCGGGCAAGAAACTGGGTCCGGCCGGTGGTCGTGCTCATCACGTCTTCTCTCAGGAAATCCCGCACGCTGATGAGCAGCTCATCCGCCCTGGGCATGTCCAGATTTCCCGAACGCTCCTCCGGCGCCACCAGGGTGACCGGGCCGGGGATCAGCAGATTCACACAGTCCACCTGGCATTCCGACGACCGGCGGCCGATGGCCGGACGTTCCACGGTCTTGTCCGGCCCGTTCCGGTAGTGCTCGGCCATGCCGAGACAGCCCACCGCCCACCAGAAAGAGCCGAACACCTCCCAGAACTTCACATGGTCCGGGTCCACCTTTTTCCCGGAGACGGACTCGTAGCCGGCGAACAGATCGGCGTACTCGCCGAAGCCGCCCACAGGCAGCTCGGTGCGCCCGAACCGCCAGGAGTTGGTGCAGATCCAGCCGAGATCCCGCATGGGATCGCCGATATGGGCGATTTCCCAGTCGAGCACCGCGTTGATGCCTTCCGGCGTCACCATGAAGTTGCCGTTGCGGAAGTCGTTGTGCACGAGAGTGGACTCGTAGTCCGTCGGCAGGTGGTCCATCAGCCATCGACCGGCGTAGTCGATCATGGGCTGCGGCGTCTGAAGAAGCTTGTAGCGCTCCCAGGTCTGATTGACGAAAAACTCCGGCGGCGCGTGCTCGAGCTTGTCACGGAGTCCCGTGGCATCCAGATCCACGCTGTGAATCCTGGCCATGACCTGCCCGCACTCGAACGCAAGCTTCGGGCGGATGGCATCGAGCTCCTGGATCTTGACGATCCGGGCACCCAGGGTCTCCCCGTCGAGCCACTCCATGATGAAACCTTCGCCGAGCCCGTCGGATTCCCCGAGGACGTAATACACCTCGGGTTCCGGCACACCCACGTCCCGGGCACAGGCCATGAGCTGCGCTTCCGTGGCGAGCCCGGGGGCGATCCGCACGTCCGCTTGCACCTCCACGCCGCCACCGGGAGCCCGGCGCATGCAGGCAAGGCGCTCGCCGTCGGCGGACGACAGCGTCAGCCGGTAGGTTTCCTGACTGGCACCGCCGGACAGACGCTCCACCTTCTTCAGGCCCGTGCAGCCGTCCACCTCCCGGCTGACGACCGCACCGAGCAGACGTTCGAACTCGGCGGCTTCCATCAGCGGGCTTCTTTCACGCCTTTGGGTGCGCGCTGGCTCATGAAGCCGAACATGTAGCCGGCCACCCGACGCATCTGGATCTCTTCCGCGCCTTCGGTGATCCGGTAGCGGCGGTGATGGCGGTAGATATGCTCGAACGGCTTGTGCCGGGAGTAACCCAGCCCGCCATGGACCTGCATGGCCTGATCCGCCGCCTGACAGCAGAGCCGGTTCGACCAGTAGTTGCACATGGACACCTTGTCGGAGACCGAGAAGGCGCCGTACTTGTCCATCTGCCAGGCCGTCTTGTGAATCAACGCCCTGAGCATTTCACACTGAGCCTGCAGCTCCACCAGCGGGAACTGAATGCCCTGATTGGTGGCGAGCGGTTTGCCGAAAGGCTTGCGCTCCTTGGCGTACTGTACGGATTCGTTCACGCAGAACTGGGCCGCACCCAGGCTGGATGCCGCCTGCCGGATCCGGTTCTCGTTGAAGAAATGCTGCACCACCTGCAGACCGCGGCCTTCACCGCCGAAGATGGAGGCGTGCGGCACGCGAACGTCCTTGAACGAAACCCGGCCATGGTCCGTGGGCATGTTGAAGGTCCAGAGCATCTCCTCGATCTTCACGCCGTCCGCTTCCATGGGGGTCAGGAACGCGGTGATGCCTTCGCCGTCTCCCGCCTTGCCGCTGGTGCGGGCCATGACCATGTCGTACTTGGCCTTGTGAATGCCCGTGTTCCAGGTTTTCTCACCATTGATCACCCACTCATCGCCGTCCCGCACAGCGTTGGTTTCCATGTGGGTGGCATCGGAACCGTGATCGGGCTCGGTGATCCCGAAGGCGAAACCCTTACGGCCTTCGGCCAGATCGTCCACCCACTCAGCCTTCTGCTCCTCGGTACCGTACTCGAGCATGAGCAGCAGGCCCACGTTGTTTCCAACGATGGAGTGCTCGTTCTGCAGGTCGTTGTGCAGGCCGAGCCCTTTCACGGCGAGATGCTCGCGGATGATGGCCATACCCAGATTCGAGCCTTCCATGCCGCCGTACTCCTTGGGGAACGGATACCGGTAGAAGCCTGCTTCGTCCGCCAGCCGCTTGGTCTTGTGCAGCAGCTGCTCCCATTCCTCGTTCGGCAGGCCGCCCCGCTCCCAGTCGGTACGGGCGTCTTCACGCCGGTGATCGAAGAAGCGGATGTTGTCGTCCTGCTGCTCCAGCGGCTTGATGGTGGTCTCGATGAAATCATCCAGCCGCTTCAGCAGCGCCGCGATGTCTTCCGGAATCTCAAAATCCATGGTCGTCCCCCTTGAAAGTGATATTCGAATCCTGATTCAGAACATAGCCGACCGGACCGGCACCTGCCAGCCTTTCATTCGGCATCTGCGGCTTCCCGTGCTGCTTCTTCACGGACCATCGCTCTCACGTCCGCGAGCAGAGCCCTGGCATCGAACACGATGCCATCCTTGATGGTGTAGGACACACCGCCCACCCGGACGAGCTCGCCTGCCTCCCGGTCGAGCTTCATGTGCCCGGTGCCGTACAGCACCTTGAAATTGCGCACCGGGTTCTCCGTGACCAGGACGATGTCCGCCCGCTTGCCGGGCACGATGGAGCCGACCTCGTCCTCGAGCCCCACCAGCTCGGCACCGTTCAGGGTGGCGGCCTGAATCACCTCCAGCGGATGAAAACCGGCCTCCTGAAGCATCTCCAGCTCCCGGATATAGCCGAATCCGAACAGCTTGAAGATGAAGCCGGCATCCGACCCGGCGGCCACCCGGCCACCCTGGTTCTTGTAGTCGTTGACGAACTGCATCCAGAGCCGGAAGTTCTCCCGCCAGGCCACCTCGTCCGCCGTGGTCCAGTCGAAGTGATAGGAGCCGTGCAGGCGGGGATCGGGCAGAAAGAAACGCTTGAGGCCGGGCCAGGTGTAGTCGGCGTGCCATTCCGCGTCCCGGGCCCGGGCCACGTCACGGTTCGCCTCGTAGATGGTGAAGGTGGGCACCAGAGTGAAGTCGAGGGCGAGCAGCTCATCACGAACGGCGTTCCAGTGGTCCGAACCGGGAGCGGCCGCCTGCTGCCAGAGCCGGCCCGCCTGACCGAATCGCCACTGCTCGTCCGAATAGTTGTAGTCCGGCGGGTAGTCCTGAATGGTACGGTCTTCGAACAGGGCCTCCGGCAGGCCGTACCAGTGCTCCATGCTGTCCAGCCCCATCCGGGCACTGGTCAGCGCATTGACCTTGTAAACGGCGGTCTGGTCGTGGTGGTGGGAGGTGCCCATGCCGAGCTTCTGGGTCTCGTCCATCACCGCCTCAAGGGCCTCGCCCCGGCCGCCGCGGAGCTTCACGCCGTCAGCGCCCTTGCGGTTGACCCGGCGAACCCAATCCCGGGCATCTTCCGGGTCGGTGATGGCGCTGCCCGGGAACATGCTGTGGACCACCAGACGGGGCGCGGTGATGTCACCGGCAGCGCTCCGTTTCTTCAGCGCGAGCGTCCAGCTCAGTCCCATCCCTGCACCCACCTCGCGAACGGTGGTGATCCCGTGGCCGAGCCACAATTTGAAGATGTACTCCGGCGGGGTGAGTGGCCCGGTCAGGCCCTGTCCGATGGTACCGATGTGAGCGTGTGCATCCACGAAACCCGGCAGCGCATACATCCCCGTCCCATCGAGGACCCGCGCTTCCGCGCCCGGTTCCACCGCACCGGCAGAGTCGATCCGCATTATCCGGCTGCCGCTGACCCGGATGTCCACCGGGCCCATGGGTGGAGCACCTTCGCCATTGATGAGCATGACGTTGCTGACGACGAGCTCGTCGAACGGACCTTCGCCTTCGGACCGATCCGGTGCCGGATCGGCAATGCGCACACCATAGGAAGCTGCCAGCGCCGGCCCTTCCTCACCGGGCTCCGGCCGCTGCGACTCTGCTGCCGCGGCCGCACCGCCGATGAGGAGACTCAGGATCCCCAGCAGGCTGGATAGCGCCCTGCCGGTCCGCTCTGCTTCGCTGTTCCCACTCGCCAATCCCCTCTCCCCAACTCGCAACCCGGAAGCAGTTATCTTACAGTACCCGGCTGCATTACCGTGGTTGTAGGGGAACAAATCCGATGTACCAGGAACTGAGCGAAACTTGGGACGCGCTGACCGGACCCGGGGGTCCGTTCGAAATCACCGAGGTGGAAGTCCGGGGAAACCGTATAAAAGCCTTCGCCGGAGCGCCGCCGACTCTGCGCGACGTCTGGCTCGCTTCCGCACAGTTCGCCGACCGCGACTACCTGGTCTATCAGGACGAACGGATCACCTACGGCGAAGCCCACAAACGGGTTGCCTCCATCGCCAACTGGCTCCAGGCCCAGGGTGTCGGCGTGGGTGACCGGGTGGCCATCGCCATGCGCAACTATCCGGAATGGCTGCTCTCCTACTGGGCCACCGTCAGCATCGGCGCCGCCGCCGTGGGTGTGAACGCCTGGTGGGTCGGGCCGGAGCTGGAATATGGCCTGAACGACTCGGCACCCAGGGTGCTGATCGCCGACACCGAACGTCTGGAGCGGGCGCTCGAGCACCGGGATGCCATGCCGCCCATGGTCTACGTGGGCGTGCGCATCGCGCCTCACTGTCCGGAAGGTGTGGTGCCCTGGTCCGAGCTGATCGAGCACGGCGGCGACCTGCCGGACGTGAACGTGGACCCGGATTCCGACGCCTGCATCTTCTACACCTCCGGCACCACCGGACATCCGAAAGGGGCGCAGCTCACACACCGGGGCTGCACCAACAACATCATGAACCTGGCCTTTGCCGCCGGGCTCTCCGCCGCCTTCATGGAACGCATGGGTACCCCGGTGCCGGAACCCGGGCCGGACGCCCCGCAGCCGGCCGGACTCCTGACCACGCCTCTTTTCCACGTGACCGCCAACAACTGCGTGGCCCACGGTATGACGATCAACGGCGGCAAGCTGGTGCACATGTACAAGTGGGACGCACTGGAGGCGCTGAAGCTCATCGAGCGGGAAAAGATCGCCACCTTCACCGGTGTGCCCACCATGGCCCGGGAACTGATCGCCCATCCGGAATTCGCGAACTACGACACGTCGTCTCTGGCCACCGTGGGCGGTGGCGGCGCCCAGCTGCAACCGGATCTGGTCGGCAAGATCGATCAGTCCGTGGCAACGGCCAGGCCGAACACCGGCTACGGCATGACGGAGACCTGCGGTGTGATCACCTCCATCAATGGGGATTTCTTCGTCGACCGGCCGGACAGCTGCGGCCGGATCCTGCCCAACTTCGATGCGAAGATCATCGACGAAGCCGGCAACGACGTGACCGAAGGCGGGGTGGGCGAGCTTCTGGTGAAAGGAGCACCCGTCATCCGCGGCTACCTGAACCGGGCGGAAGCCACAGCCGAAAGCATCACCGATGGCTGGCTGCACACAGGTGATATCGCCCGAATCGACGAGGACGGCTTCGTCTACATCGTCGACCGTGCCAAGGACATGGTCATCCGCGGCGGCGAGAACGTCTACTGCGCCGAGGTCGAGAGTACGGTGTACGAGCATCCGGGCGTGGCGGAATGCACCGTCTTCGGCGTGCCGGACGAGCGGCTCGGTGAAGAGGTGGGCGTGGCCATCTTCCCCAAGGAAGGCGCGAGCATCGATCCGGAAGCCCTGCGCGGCTTCTGCCGTGAGCGTATCTCGAACCATAAGATCCCGCGCTACGTCTGGCTGCTCGATGCGCCGCTGCCCCGGAACGCGAACGGCAAGTTTCTGAAGCGAGAGCTCAGAGACGCACTGGATCCGGCGTCCGCCGCCTGAGAACGCAGATCGCTGACGAAGGCGAAGGACCGCCATGACCTTCCTGCTGGAAGCCATGATCTTCCTGGGTGCCGCAATCGTGGTGGTGCCCATCTGCAAGCGCCTGGGGCTTTCCGTTGTGCTCGGCTACCTGGCCGCCGGCCTGCTCATCGGCCCGGCCGGCGTGGGCATGATCGGCGGTCTGGAGGAAGCGACCGAGGTCATGCACTTTGCCGAAATCGGCGTGGTCTTTCTGCTCTTCATCATCGGCCTGGAACTCCAGCCCCGACGTCTCTGGGTGATGCGCCGGCTGGTATTCGGGCTCGGCTCGGCACAGGTCGGGCTGACCGCGGCGGTATTCGCGGCCGTGCTCGCGCTCGGATTCGGGTTGACCTGGACCGCATCCGCCCTCCTCGGCTTTGCACTCGCACTGTCGAGCACGGCCTTCGTGCTGCAGCTGCTCTCCGAGCGGAAAACGCTCGCCCATGCCCACGGTCGAGCAGCGTTCGGCATCCTGCTGCTTCAGGACGTGGCCGTGATTCCGGCCATTGCCCTGCTCGATCTGGTCAGCCCCGGCTCGAATGGAGACGGCACCTGGCTGGATGCGCTGCTGGTGCTGGCTCTCATCATCGGTGGTCTGGTCGGCGCCCGGCTGCTGCTTCGCCCGCTGCTGCGGTTCGTGGCGGCCACCGGCATCCACGAACTGTTCATCGCCGCCGCACTGGCCCTGGTGGTGGGCTCCGCACTCGCCATGCAGGCGCTGGGGCTCTCCATGGGGCTGGGGGCGTTTCTGGCCGGCATGATGGTGGCGGATTCAGAGTACCGGCATCAGCTCGAATCGGATGTGGAGCCGTTCAAAGGCCTTCTGCTCGGACTCTTCTTCATGTCCGTGGGCATGTCCGTGGACCTGAAGCTGCTGTTCGACATGCCTCTTCTGATTGCCGCTCTGGCGATGGCGCTCATGATCGCCAAGGCGCTCCTCATCTATCCCATGACCCGTATCGGCGGCCTGGACCACAATGAATCGGTCCGGGCAGGTACCGTGCTCTCCCAGGGCGGAGAGTTCGCCTTCGTGCTGCTCAGCGCCGGTCTGGTCGCCGGCCTGATCGCGCCGGAGCTGGCGGCCATCACCGTGCTGGTGGTCACCCTGTCCATGGCCCTGACGCCGCTGTTCGGTCTGATCGGCGAAAAGCTGCTGGTCTCAGGCGAACCGCCGCGGGAATACGACGAGATCGACCACGAGGCCACACCGGTGGTGATCGCCGGTTTCGGTCGCGTGGGTCAGGTGATCGGCCGGATCCTGAGCATGCGGCATATCCCGTTCACGGCGCTGGAAGTGAGCTCCCATCAGGTGGAGTTCGTGCGCGGCTTCGGCAACAAGGTCTTCTATGGCGATCCCACCAACATGCAGCTGCTGCGCTCCGCCCACATCGAGAAGGCGAAGATCCTGGTGATCGCCGTCGACGATGAAGCCGCTGCGCTCAAAATCGCCAGCGAAGTGCGGTCGAACTTTCCGAAGACCCTGATTCTCGCCAGGGCGAGAAACCGACAGCACGAGCTGAAGCTGCGCGACATCGGCGTCCACTACGTGATCCGGGAAACCCTGGAATCCACCCTGGTGCTGGGCACGGAGCTGCTCGGCCACCTCGGCCTCGGCAGAGCCGAAGCACAGGCCGCCATCGACGTCTTCCGGGAGCACGACGCCCGGGTGCTCGAGCGGCAGCTGGCCATCCATCATGACGACGAAGCGTTCAGGGCCGTCACCATTGACGCCGCGAAAGAGCTCGAAGACCTGTTCGGACAGGACGCGGCCGCCGGCGATCCGGCGGCTCAGGGAGATCCGAGACTCTGATCTGAAAATCAGGCGTCGAGCGGCGAGCGTGCCTCTTTCACCAGCGAGGCAATCGCCTCGTCCAGCGGCTTCACATCCTGAGATTTGCCGCCCAGACGCCGGATGGCCACGGTCCGTTCCTCCGCTTCCCGCTTGCCCACCACCAGAATAGCCGGCACCTTGGTTACGCTGTGCTCGCGCACCTTGTAGGAGATCTTCTCGTTCCTGAGATCCAGCTCCGAGCGGAGGCCGGCCGCGGTAAGCGCCGCCTGCACCTCCCGGGCATAGTCGTCCGCGTCGTCCGTGATGGTAGCCACCACCATCTGCAGCGGTGCCAGCCAGAGCGGAAAATGCCCGGCATGGTGCTCGATGAGAATGCCGCAGAAACGCTCCAGGGAGCCGAACAGCGCCCGGTGGATCATCACCGGCACCTTGCGCTCACCGTCCGCATCCACGTAGCTCGCACCCAGACGCTCCGGCATGTTCAGATCCACCTGCACGGTGCCGCACTGCCAGTCCCGGCCGATGGCATCGCGCAGCACGAACTCCAGCTTCGGCCCGTAGAAAGCGCCTTCGCCCGGGTTCAGCTCGTACTCCACCTGCATCTCGTTCAGCGCCTTGAGGAGAGCTGCCTCCGCATGGTCCCAGACCTCGTCCGAGCCCACCCGCTTCTCCGGGCGGTCGGCATACTTCACCAGAACGTGGTCGAAGCCGAAGTCGTGGTAGATCTGGTTGATCAGCCGGGAAGCCTTCAGGCATTCCTCGGTGATCTGATCCTCCGTGCAGAAGATGTGCGCATCGTCCTGAGTGAACGCCCGTACCCGCATCAGCCCGTGCAGCGCACCGGAAGGCTCATAGCGGTGCACCTTGCCGAACTCGGCGAGATAGAAAGGCAGATCGCGATAGCTCTTGATACCCTGTTTGAACACCTGGATATGACCCGGACAGTTCATGGGCTTGATGGCATACACCCGCTCGTCAGGCGTCTGAGTGAGATACATGTTCTCACCGAATTTCTCCGCATGGCCCGACTGCTCCCAGAGAGCGCGATCGAGGATCTCCGGCGTATTCACTTCCTGATAACCGGCGCGCAGCTGTTTCTCGCGCATGTAGTCAATCATGCGCTGAAAGAGCGTCCAGCCCTTCGGATGCCAGAAGATGGCACCCGGGCCTTCTTCCTGGATGTGAAACAGATCCATCTCCCGGCCGAGCCGGCGGTGATCGCGTTTCTCCGCTTCCTCCAGACGCTTCAGATAGTCCTTGAGGTCCCTGTCATTGGCCCAGGCGGTGCCGTAGATGCGGCGCAGCATCTCGTTGTTCGAATCACCCCGCCAGTAGGCACCGGCCAGCGACATCAGCTTGAACGATTTCCCGAGCTTGCCCGTGGACGGCAGGTGCGGACCGCGGCAGAGGTCTATGAAGTCGCCCTGCCGGTACAGGCCCACTTCCTCGTTCTCGGGAATGCTCGCAATGATCTCGGCCTTGTAGATCTCTCCCTGGTCCTTGAAGAACTGCACGGCTTCGTCCCGGTCCCAGACTTCGCGGCGGATATCTTCGTTCCGGGCGACGATCTCGTGCATGCGCGCTTCGATGGTCACCAGGTCGTCCGGCGAAAACGGTTCCTCCCGGGAGAAGTCGTAGTAGAAGCCGTTCTCGATCACCGGGCCGATGGTGACCTGGGTTTCCGGGAACAGCTCCTTCACCGCCTCCGCGAGGATGTGCGCGGCGTCGTGCCGGAGCAGTTCGAGGCCGTCGGGTGATTTGGCGGTGATGATCTCCACCGTCGCATCCTGCTCGATGGGCAGGTAGACGTCCTTCATCACCCCGTCCACTTTCACGGCAAGTGCCGCCTTCGCCAGCGAATTGGAAATATCCGCTGCCAGCTCGGTGCCGGTCACCGGCCCCTCGAAGGACCTGACCGAACCATCTGGTAGCGTGATATTCACCATTTTCCTGTACCGCTGCGTTGAAAACGCGCGATTGTGCCATTCCGGCGCTGGAGCGTCGACAAGGGCACGTTGAGCCGTGCGCCGGTTGACGCGAAACTATCGGACATCACCGGAAGCATCGGGATCGGCGCAATGACCGACGCCAACGCCAAAGCACCCCGGTACACCGGCTCCGCCAATGTCCTGGCGGTGCCGGAGACTGGCACCGGAAAATGCTGAATCCGGCAGCGGACACTTGAAAAACCACCAACCGCCCCCAGATTTTTCCCTGCCTCGCTGGACGAGGCATCAATACGTCCCCGTGACGGAACAATGTTTGTTCAATCTAGTTTGGTTATTCAACTGAGTTATGAATGGAGGTTGTTTTATTATGGCAACGTTTGATATTTCTCCCCTCTTCCGCACCACGGGCGTCGGCTTCGACCGGGCCTGGGATCAGCTGAACACCGCCCTGAATCTCGAAGGCGGATTTCCCGCCTACAACATTCTTCGCACGGGCGAAGAAGCCTTCCGGATCAGCCTGGCGGTACCCGGATTCACGGAAAACGACATCAGCGTGGAAACCCGCGAGCAGTCGGTGTGGGTCCGCGGCGAACGGGCGGTCGACCCCGATCACAACAGTTATCTGTATCGGGGCATCCGGGAAGCAGGCTTCCAGCGCTCGTTTCAGCTGCCCGAGCACGTGAGAGTGTCCGGTGCGCGCCTGGAATCCGGGATGCTGCACATCGATCTGGTACGGGAACTGCCGGAGGCACTCCGGCCCCGCAGGATCGAGGTGATGAACGGTGATCAGTCGCGACCCGTGCTCAAGGACAGCGCCAAGGCCGCCTGACTTGCGAAGGCGGGAGCTTCGGCTCCCGCCTTTGGTTCGCGCATGCGCTCAAGCGCCCGGGTGAACCTGGACTCGGACCGCAGAACCTGGAATTCGACCCCGTACAGTCTCGGGATCACTTCTTCCCGCTCCAGGGCTCTATCCAGCCAGCGATACATCCCTTCCTTGTCCCCGAGCAGCCAGCTTCCGACCAGGGGATGCCGGCAGGGAAAGCGCTTGCCATTCATCCAGTCAGCGTCAAGGAAGCGCAGAGCCTTCTCAGCCGCGTCTGCCTCACCGACCAGCGGCATCCAGCCCACCAGGGTCCTCGCCGGCACTATCGGCGAGCGGTTGACCAGTTCCTGATAAATCGCCCTCGCATTCTGCTGTT
Source organism: Gammaproteobacteria bacterium (assembly GCA_030425195.1). Taxonomy (GTDB): domain Bacteria; phylum Pseudomonadota; class Gammaproteobacteria; order Pseudomonadales; family Azotimanducaceae; genus SZUA-309. The sequence goes on from JAUIAV010000003.1 coordinate 147,569, forward strand.
CGCCCAGTCGCGCAAGAGCAATGATTCGCAGCCAGGGCACGGGGTCGCTTTCCCGGGCCGGCGCCAGGATCCCGTCCAGCTCATCGAGCAACACCAGCGACTTCCGATAGCGGCCCAGGTACAGCAGGGTCGTCGAAAGATCGAGCAGAGCCCAGGGATCCACCGCGCCTTTATCCATCTCCCTGGCCGTCTGGAATCGTGCCGCCGCTGCCTCGAGTCGGCCTGCCATCCGATCGACCTGCCCTAGGTGATTCTCAACGATCGGAGATTCATGGCCGAATTCGCGAGCGGTCTCATAATGCCACCACGCAGCGCTGAAATTTCTGTTCAGCTCGAATTCGATCCTGCCGGCGGTCAGATGTGCAAAAGACTGCGCCACCGGCAGGTGAGATCGGGTAGCCAGTTCGAGTCCTCGCTGCGCCGCGTCGTGCGCCAGTCTGGAACGCTCCTGTGAGTCCAGCCATCCGGCATCAGCGTAAACACTCGCAAGCTGGGACCAGACGGGCGGCGTGTCCGGGTCCAGCCGGGCGGCTTCCCGAAGTGCCAGCACCGCAGCTCTCTGATGCTCATCCCGCTCTCCGGGTTGGTGGGTCAGATAGGTCCGTTCGAGGGCATACAGATAAAGCGATTTCGCCCTGGAATCCCGGAAGCCCGGAAACGTCTGTTTTTTCAGCAGATCGAGCTGCACGGCGGATCTGACAGAGAGCGCCACGTAACCTGCTTTTCCCAATCCACGCTCATCGAGCTCAACCGTTTCCGGCCAGAGCGTTCTGCCCGTCGATGAGGACACGAGCTGCAGACTCAGCTCTGCATGATTGTCTGCGGTCAGCAGATTGCCCTGAAGCCGGTAGCTCGATTCTTCGAAAGCCCGTCGTTCCGGCACGGTGGTATCAATACGCCGGATCTGAAAAGGAGAGTATTCCGTCAGCGCGACGATGAGCTGATGCTCGACCCGCTGCCTGACCGAGTACGGCAGCGCTTCAGATCCATCCACCTCGACCGAGATCGTCACGACGCCCAGTTCCATCGCCCTGTCGGACAGAGAAGGCTGTCCTTCCGCCGTGATACGAGACTGCAGCTGAAACAGTCCGAAAACGGAACCGGCAACGGCCAGACCGACCAGACCCATCGCGGCGCTCCGGAGCCAGCCGCCCGGAAGGCCCAGCCAGGTAAACGCGCGGCCGTTCCGGGAAAATAGCACCCGGTAGTGCCCTTTGGGCATCTCCAGCCTCAGGGGATCCGAGTTTCCTTCCCCGGCGTAGTACGCCGCCAGCCGCTGACGCAGTCTTCTGGCATTGGAGCGCACCACGCTATCGGACCCCGGATCGAATTCCGTGCGATCGAAGACCTCTGCGCCGATCACGCTTTCCTTGAGACTGCCGGGCTCATCGGACAGTGAATGCTCGGAAACGTAGGTCAGAAAACGGCTGAGACGGGGAGAATCGACGAATCCCTGACTGGCGAGGATCCGATCGAGCTGTGCAATGGCCTCGGATCGGCTGATCGATGCATCCGCTTCCGGCTGTTCCGCCATGCGCCTGTCCCCTCCAGATGCCCGTACTGCAGGGACTTCACCGTCACTTCACCTCACGTCACTGCGAATCGGGCAGCTTGTGCTGACAGGATTGTCCACCTAATCACAGCCGGATGCCACCATGCGGATCGGATGGGCCATGACACACGCCCTTTTCACCTGCGCGATGTGCGCGAACATCTCAGGTTGTGCCGTGTCGCCGGAACCTCAGCCAGTCGGAGTCACAACGGAGATCGGCGCTGAACTGCGACGGCAGAGTGAGCTCGTACGGGGTTGCGCCTCGATGAACAGCCGCTCCATCTGTGATCGAGGCGGCTGCGACCAGGTTGCTTTCCGTCACCAGAACCGGTTTGTCAACTGCCGCCGCGCCGCCGACTGAGATCAGAGCCCGCCCAGGAACTCGCCGATCACCCCGCTGGCTTCCGCCAGGTGCTTCCGGCCGTCCGGCCCCGTGTAGTAGTGGGTTGCCCCTTTCACCATGTGCAGACGCTTGTTGTCATGGCCCACGGCCTCATAAAGACGTGTGGTATGGCTCGGCGTGCAGGCGTCGTCCGCCGTGTTACCGATGACGAGCACGGGCACGCTGATCTGCGCGCCTGAAGCAATGGCATCGCAACGGGCATCGTCCAGACTCCACTGGCTGAGCCAGCTGCGCAGCGTGCAGAACCGCGCCAGACCCACCGGGCCGTCATTGACGATCTTCGGATCACCCAGGTAGCAGGTGCCCGGTTTGCGGTCGCTGGGCTCCACGTTCGGATCCAGCCAGCGCGGGTCCGCCATGGTGCCGTGCACGGTGAAGGCGAACTCGCTCCAGGGACTGTCCGAGGCACGGATGGCCTCGAGTCTGTCCCGGACCCAGGCCGTGATACGCCGGTTGCGGGCGACCTGCGCCTCAGCAAACGCCGCCAGAAAATCTTCCGAGTAGGGTGGCTGGTTGGGATTGGCCTCGGCATAGAGGTTCAGATTCGGATCCCGCACCTCCGGGTGTGTCTCGTCGGTGATGGAGGGATCGAGCCACTCCGTGAAGATCCGATGCCGGCTGACGTGTGCCGCCAGCATCATCACCCCGTTGGCCGGCGGCAGCCTCTCCGCTGCGACCTCGTAGGAATCACCGGCGGCGGTATCCGAGATGCCCTCCCCGGCCTCCGCCAGTGCCTGATACCACATGGAGAGCGAGCCCCCGCCCGACCATCCGGCCAGAACGACGTTGCTGTAGCCGAGCCGGTCCCGGGCATCGCAGATGGCTTCACCCAGATCGCAGGCCACCTTCTCCATGATCAGCGCGTAGTCCGCACCCCGGTAGCGCGAGTTGGCCCAGAGCACGTGGTGGCCCTGCCGGGCCAGCTCCCTAACCATCGGCAGGTACATGCCGCCGCCCACCGGGTGCATGAAGACGATGAGCGTATCGGAGGGCTGATCGACGGGGCGGATCAGGTGGCAGTCGAGACCCACCGTGGCACCGCCGCCGCCGTAGACGTCGCTGTAGGTCGCGTTCTCCAGAAAGCCCACCACATAGGCGATCCGTTCACAGCCGCTCGGGGTTCCGGGTTGCGACGACATGCTGTTCATCTCCGGCCGTCAGCGATCGAGGGCCTTGTTCCACTCCTCGATCCGGGCCGCCTGAGAGGCCAGCAGGTCGCCCGCATCGCCCTCGATCGTGATCCGGGTGATCGTGTCGCCCTGAGCGATGGCGTTGACCACGTCCTGATCCGCCTGACCTTCCACGGTACCGAAGATCGTGTGCTTACCGTCGAGCCAGGGGGTCGGCACATGAGTGATGAAGAACTGTGAGCCGTTGGTGCCCGGACCGGCATTGGCCATGGACAGCTTGCCGGGCTCCGAATGACGCAGCCCGGAATCGCACTCGTCCTCGAAACGGTAGCCCGGTCCGCCCGTTCCCGTTCCCTGCGGGCAGCCGCCCTGGATCATGAAGTCGGCGATCACCCGGTGGAAGTTGAGCCCGTCGTAAAACCCCCGGCTCACCAGATTGACGAAGTTGGCCACGGTGACCGGCGCCTTCTCCGGCAGGAGATCGACCCGGATATTGCCTTTGCTCGTTTCGAATACTGCTTTGATGCTCATGATCGTTCCTTCAGTTACCGCTGGACTTTTTACCGAGCTCGGGGGCGTGGTGGGGAGCGATGGCCGGCTTGGCATCCGCTTCTTCGGCCATGGCGGCCACCGCCTTCTCGTTCTCCATGATCTTCGAGATCACCGCCTCACCGGCACGCTCGAAAACCTCGCGATTGTTGATCACATGGGCCTGGGATTCACGGTAGCCGTCCAGCATGCCGTTCACTTCCGGGATCACGTAGCGCGCCACCATGTCCCAGCTGCGCCGGGTGGCTTCCGGATTCGCCCAATCGTTGACGAAACCAATCACGGTCCCGAAGCCGCCGGTGAGCGCCTGGAGCTTCTTCACCGTGTCCACCAGCTCGTCCGGCGTGCCGACGATGGCCATGGCATTGTCGCCGCCGGACATCTCCTCGATGGCCTGATCGGCATTGTCATAGGCAACCGCACCCGGCCGCATCAGCGTGCCGACCGTGTACTCGTTGTGCCAGCGCAGCAGTCCGTTCTTGGCTTCCTCCTGCGCCTGCTGCTTGGTCTCCGCCAGATGCCAGGAAAGGACCACCCGCCAGTCGTCCCGGTTCACCGCATTGCCATGCTTGGCGGCGCTGTCCTCGGCGAAGCCCCACTGGGTGGGCAGCGCCTGCAGTCCGGCCGTGGACATGGAGCCGATGGAAAGCACGCCGGTTCCGTGCTTACCCGCCAGGGTCATTCCGGAGGGGCTGACCATGGAAGCCACGGCGAACGGCAGATCTTCCTGCAGCGGCAGCAGCTGCAGGCGCGCGTCCTTCAGCGTGAACCAGTCAGACTCGTGACTGAAACGTTCCTCACCCCGGAGCAGCTTCCTGATCACGCCGATGGCTTCGTCCTGCCGGTCACGCTGGACCATGGGGTCGATGCCGAGCACATAGGCGTCGGAAGGCAGCGCACCCGGGCCGGTGCCGAAAATCACCCGGCCACCGGTCATGTGGTCCAGCTGGACGATGCGCTGAGCCACATTGAAAGGATGATGGTACGGCAGGGAGACCACGCCGGTGCCGAGCCGGATCCGGTGCGAACGCTCCCCGGCCGCGGCCAGGAAGAGCTCGGGAGAGGCGATGATCTCCCAGCCGGTGGAATGATGCTCGCCGCACCAGAACTCGTCGAACCCGAGCTTATCCAGCTGTTCTACCAGGTCGAGATCCCGGCGGAACTGCAGGGTCGGGTTCTCGCCGATGGGATGGTGCGGTGCCAGAAACGCACCGAATTTGACTCGTGCCACTTGTATCCTCCGGAATGGATGTCAGAAAAGCGAAGTCGGGCATTCTCTCACTAACCCGGCGCCGAACGCCATTCGCCCCTTCACCCGACCGCGCCTGCGCTATCATGGCGGGATGGCCGAACCCGCAGTACCCGATCCAGCCAGCGCCCTCGAGACGTCCCGCCAGGTGACCACCGATGCGAACGGCCGCCTGAAGCTGGGCGTCATCTGGTCGTTCACCCTGTCCCGGGTCGCGTTTTCGATCATGGGTGTGATGTTCAGCGTCTATCTCATGAAGTACGCAACGGACGTGCTGCTGATCGCACCGGCCACCATGGGCATCCTGATCGCGGCCGCGAGACTCTGGGATGGCGTCACGGATCCCCTGGTGGGCTATCTATCCGACCGCACCCGCTCACGGATCGGACGGCGCCGGATCTGGCTCTATGCCTCGGCCCTGCCCATGGCGCTCGGCATCGTGATGATCTGGTCACCGCCGGGCGATCTGTCCGGTTTCTGGCTGGTGGCCTGGATGGCGCTCGCGCTGCTGGTCTACGAAACCGCCAGCACCGCCTACCTGATTCCCCATGGCGCCCTCGGCATGGAGCTGACCCCGAATTATCACGAACGCACACGCCTGTTCGGCTACGCTCACATGATCGGCTTCCTCGGCAGCATCATCGGCATGGGTACGCTGCAGCTGATGACCATGGCGGACGACAAGCGGTCATTCGCCTTCGATCTGTCCGTGGTGGCTGCGGTGGTCGTCTTCTTTGCCGTTATCATCACGACCCGCTTTCTGCCCGAGCGCTCCGACTATCAGGGCCGCGGCAACCAGAGTGTGATCCGCTCGGTGCTCGACGTGTTCCGCAATCCCCACGCGCGGCTGCTGCTGATCGTCTTCGCCATCGAGACCTACGGCATTGCGAGCATCTTCACGCTGACCCCGTATCTGGTGGCCTACGTCTTTCCGCTGGAGGCCTATCTGGTGGCGGTGATGATGACCTATGCACTGCCGCAGGTCCTGTTCACGCCATTCTGGATGTGGCTTGCCCGGAAGATCGGCAAGCAGCGCGCCTGGACCGGTGCGCTCATGATTTCCGCCATCCCCTTCATCGGCTTCTACCTGATCGCCGAGCCCGGCTGGATCTTCTGGGTGCTCACCTTCCTCTGCGGCTTCCTCGCGGGCTGCGGTGCCGTGGTGCAGCCCGCCATCCAGGCCGACGTGATCGACTACGACGAGCTCACAACCGGCGACCGCAAGGAGGGGGCCTATCTTGCCGTATGGAACCTGATCCGGAAGAGCTCCGCCTCGCTGTGCGCGCTCATCACCGGCCTGGTCCTGCAGTACTCGGGCTTCGAGCCGAATCAGGCGCAGAGCCAGGAAACCATCGATGCGATCCGCGGGATTTTCGGGCTCCTGCCGGCCATCTGCTATCTGGCGGGCGGGCTGCTGTTTACCCGGTTCGCCTTCAACGAAGCCGAGCACGCCGCGGCGCGGGCGGCCATCGAGCAGCGTTCTTGAGATCGCTACAGCGATGACTAACATGCGCTCCGAGATGTGCAATCCGGACCACAGATGCGACTGCTGCTGATCTCAGATGCCTGGTTTCCTCAGGTGAACGGCGTGGTCCGGGCACTTTCCACCGTGTGCGGACACCTGGAAGAACGGGGCCACGAGGCCATCGTGCTCGGCCCGGACCGGTTCCGGAACGTGCCGGCCCCGACCTACCCGGAAATCCGTCTGGCGCTGGCCACTCCCCGGTCCGTGGGCCGGATCATCGACGAGACGGATCCGGACGCCGTGCACATCGCCACGGAAGGTCCCCTGGGACTGAACGCCCGATACTGTCTGAAGCGGCGCGGCATCCCCTTCACCACGTCCTTCCACACGCTCTTTCCACAGTACCTGGAGCTGCGTTTCCATATCCCCGCCCGCTGGACGTTCGCCGGGCTCCGGCGGTTTCATGCGGGCGCGGCGGTCACCATGTACAACACGCCCAGCATGCGGGAGATGCTCGAAGCCCATGGCTTCAGGAATCTGGTTCAGTGGATCCGGGGGGTGGACACGAACCTGTTCCGGCCCATCCCGCCGGTGGACCTGGATCTGCCCCGCCCCATTCAGATCTACGTGGGACGGATCGCGGTGGAGAAAAGCATCGAGGATTTCCTGCAGGCGGACACACCCGGAAGCAAGCTGCTGGTCGGGGACGGGCCGCAGCGCGAGGAGCTCGAAGCGAAGTATCCGGATGCGTGTTTCGTCGGTGTGAAACAGGGAGACGAGCTGGTCGCCCACTACTGTGCCGCAGACGTCTTCGTCTTTCCGTCGCGCACGGACACCCTGGGCCTCGTGAATCTGGAGGCCATGGCCTGTGGGATCCCAGTGGCCGCTTATCCGGTTCAGGGGCCGAAAGACGTGGTCGCCGACAGCGGTGCCGGGGTGCTGGACGAGGACCTGGCCGTGGCCATCCGAGCGGCCATCGGCATCGACCCCGATATCTGCCGGCGCCGGGCGCTGCAGCATACCTGGGAAAACTCGGCCAGCCAGTTCGAGGCCAATCTGGTTTCCGCCAGGGAACCGGGCCGGAAGGCGGTGCCGGCAGGTTCTGAGTGATCATCCCCCCCGCCACACCATCACCAGGTAGGCGGCGTATATTCCGAGCACCAGAACCCCTTCAGGCTTCTGAACGCCACGACGTCGATAGAGGAAGGTCAGCACCAGCAGCGTGAGCCCCATCAGGAACGGCAGATCGAACGCCAGAATGTGACGGGGAAAGTCTACGGGCACGAGCAGCGCCGCCAGACCCACCGGCAGCAGCGTATCCAGAGTATTGCTGCCGATCAGATTCCCGACGGTGAGCCCGGCCCGGCCTTTCACAACCGCCGCCACCGCGATCACCACTTCCGGAAGACTGGTGCCGACGCCGATGATGGTGATGCCGATCAGAGACTGATCCACGCCCCACTGAACCGCCAGCACCATGGCTTCACGGACGATGAGCTCCCCCGACAGCACGACCGCGGCCAGACCGATGAGCAGGCGGATCCAGTAGCCCACGATGCCATCCGGCGGCGGAGACTCCGACCGCCTGCCCTTGCGGCCCGTGGTCAGTCCCTCCTCCTGCAGAACGAAGTAGAGATAACCGGCAAACACCAGCACGAGGGCCGTGGCTTCGGCCCGATGCACCTGACCGTCCAGCCCCACCACACCGAGCAGCGCGGTGGCCGCCAGCAGGATGGCGCCGTGCCGGACCAGCTGTGCGCGCCTCATGGACAAGCGGCCCATCAGACCTGCCAGGCCCAGCGCCAGACCGAGCTGACCGAAGCAGCTGCCGATGGCGTTGCCGATGATCAGGTTGTCCGTCTCCTCGCCGGCGAACTGGCGGAAGGCTGCATCCAGAGTCACCACCAGCTCGGGCAGGTCGCTGCCCACCGCGAGCACCACCACGCCGATGAAGAAGTCGGATACCCGGTGGTGTCTGGCCACCTCAATGGCATTGTCCACCACGATCCGTGTGGACCATGCGATGGCAGCCAGGCCGAGCAGCAGCAGCGCCAGAGGCGCGGAAATCAGCACGGGTCAGTTCAGGTTCTGAACCAGATCGGCGAGCTCCAGGCCCGCTCCTGAAGGGTCGCAGGCAGGTCGGGCCGGGGGGGCAGGTCGGCGCGCAGGGCATCCCAGGTGGACCAGCGGCAGGTGGGATTCTCCAGCACCCGGACGTAGTAGAAGGCGTTCTGTCCGGCGTCGAATTCCGGATCCTGCCAGGTGGCGGCGAGCTCCGCTGCACCGGCGTCCGCGCTGATCCGGCAGTCCGTCAGATCCACGGAGGCTTCACTCGCCGGGCATCGGTGCGTCCCGGCATCGATGGCGGCGCCACCCGCGCAGGCGACGTCGAATACCCGTTCTCTGGCCTGCCCGTCATCGATCCAGCCCTTGATGATCTGCAGCCGCTCCAGGGGTGCGCCCAGGGGATCGCGCAACGCCCAGGCGATGAAGACGGGAGCCGCGCCTCCGCTCCGAGCCAGCAGATCGCCGCCCATGGGAATGCCGCCGGCATACAGCGCAGCAACGTCCCGCTCGGCCGCCGCTTTCTCCAGTCCATAACCGGCGAAGAACCGGATCTGAATCCTGGGCCCGGTGGTGGCAAAGGTCTCTTTTCGGCGGAAGGCGTCGTAGATGTCTTCCCGGGTATTGGCCTCCGCCCACACGCCGGTGAGGCCGGATGCGCTCCAGAAGCGGAAGTAGGCGTCCGAGTAGTCCCCGTTTACGTCCGGTGTCGAGCCACGCAGGTCATCCCGGTAATCGAGCAGACCCGTTTTGCTCCAGTAGTCGAACTCGGAGAAGGATCCCGCGGAGACGTGTGTGTCGCTGGCGCCGGCCAGGCCGAACCGGTAGGGATTGGCGCCCGTTTCCGCCTCGATCATCAGCCCGCGCAGATAGGCATCCCGGACGTAGCCGCCGGCCGGCTGGCTCGGCAGCGTGGTGGCGATCCGGTAGGGAAAGATCTCGAAGTCCGCCCATTCGTCGTTGGGCGAGAGCAGCGGGTGTGTCTCCGACGTACCTTTGACCTGGGTGACCTCCACCAGCGGCTCGTTGCGCATCCTCAGCGCCGCATAGGCTGCGTCGATGGGATCGCCCGCCCAGTCGGTGAGCTCGAACATCATGCCGTTGGAACCGTTGGCATTATGCGGAATCGCCAGACTTTCCACGCCGTCGCTCCTGAGGTCATCCATCCAGGCCCAGAGTTTCTCCGGGTTGGCGTCGTCCAGGCGGCTGAACGGAATATCCGGCACCTGGCTGCCGCGAAAGATCACGTTCCGGTGCAGGTTCTCCCGTTCCGGGCCGGACGAGGTGTATTCGTAGCCGATGAACGTGGTGAAGGTACCCGGATCGTTGTGCCGCTCGGCCGAGTCGATGATGGCCTGCCAGGCGGAGCGCACCACTGCCAGATCCAGCAGGTCGTCGTCCTCGATAGTGCCGCGGAAGTAATCACCCATGGCCTGAAAGGCCGCCCGCCGGGATGCCGTGTCCGTCACTTCCTGAATGAGGCGACCTGCCGGATGCCGGCCGGCAGCGGTTTCCGGGTCTGCCATCTCCGGCAGCATGCCGAGATAGGCGGCGTGATCGGTGACTGCCTGAAAATCGAGCGGCGCTCTGAGCTGCAGCGGGAAGCCGCCGGGGTGCGGAATGGATTCGCCCTTGGCGAACCGGTAGGCATCATCAGGACCGGTTCGGGTGCCGAACACGAACGCATCGAACGAGTAGCGGGTGTGCACGTGCAGATCGCCGAAGTAGGCATTCCGCAGCGGATCCCGCGTTACCGCTGAGCCGGACTCCGGCGGAGCCGCTGCCGCGGGTGCCGGCCGGGTGACGTCCGCCGCGCCGCGTGCTTCACCCGGCGGTTCAGCCGGCTCGCCGCACCCGATGATGCCGACGGCCAACCCCAGGACGAGCAGCCTTCGCCTGCCGGGTCTCCGGTACCGATTCCATAGGCTCATCCCGCACTCCAGACCCGGTTCTATTGCGGCCGATCATTTCAGGAGAGCGGTGAGATGCGCAAGTTTTTCCGGGTTGCGGACGATGTAGACGTGGGCGATCCGGCCATCGACCACGTCCAGCTGCAGCGTGGATATCAGAGCGCCATCCAGCGTCACCAGAATGCCCGGACCGCCGTTCAGGTCGCGCCAGACGAAATCCAGCGCGCCCTCGCCCGACATCTTCTGCGCCAGGTGCATCGTCACCTGCGCGATCCGACGCGGATCGGTGATCGGAATGATGGCGGCGCTGACGACACCGCCGCCGTCCGCATAGGCCACACAGTCTTCTGCGAAGAGTTTCACCAGGCCATCCAGATCCCGGCTCGCGACCGCCTCGAGCAGCCGCTCCAGCATCTGCTGCTGTTCTTCGCCATTTTCGGATGAGCGACGCCCACCAGCCGGATCCGCCAGATGTCCTTTCGCCCGGCGATACCGTTGCCGGCAGCTGGCGGGCGTGGCATCGAGCACGGCACCGATATCATTGAAACCGAGATCGAATCCTTCACGGAGCACGAAGACGGCCCGTTCCGCCGGGCTCAACCGCTCGAGCATCAGCACCAGCCCCATGCTGAGGTCCTCGGCGAGCTCCGCCACATCCTCCGGCGCGCCGGTGGGCAGAGGCTCCGGCAGCCAGGGGCCCGGATAGGACTCACGGCGGCGCTTCTGTTCCCGCAACCGGTCCAGCGCCAGGTTGGTGACGACGCGGAACAGCCAGGCCTCCTCGTTCTGCGGGGCCTCGGTCTGCTTGAGCAGCTTCAGGCGCGCCTCCTGCACCACGTCTTCCGCGTCCGCCACGCTGCCGAGCATCCGGTAGGCGAGCGCTTCAAGGCGTGAGGCTGACACCGAAAACCTCCGCTGCAATCCGGGTGGTGAGCACGGCGAACTCCGATTCCTGAACGGCTCCCACATCGTAATACCAGCCTCCCAGACCGCCCAGTGCCAGAAGCGTCAGCACCGCACCGGCTGCAGTGACGCGTACGAGCGCGGAAGTCGACAGACCGGTTCTGAAACCGAGCCGGCCGAGCGCAATCCCCAGACCGTTCAGCCCGTGATAGAGGCCGGCCACACCCAGCAGAAAGTAGTAGGGATAGAAGTACGTCGGCACCGCGGAGATCGAGAACGCCAGTCCCTCGAACCCGGGATAGACGTCATAGAACCATGAGGCGCCCCGGACGGCCGTGATGTGTCCGCCGATGAAGAGCAGCAGGAAGATCCCGCTGATGCGGTGCCAGCGTGACCTGGGGGTGAGCTCGCGCTTCGGCTCGATGCAGATCCTCAGGAGTCCCGAGATCACGTGCACGACGAGCGCCGCGAGCAGCATGGCCTCGAAAGGCGTGAACTGATACAGCGTGCGCAGCACGCTCTGCACCCCGTCGTACGTCGCCGGCCCCAGGGCGGCCAGCCAGGTGTTCAGCAGGTGCAGCGTGAGAAAAACCGCAAACACGGTTCCGGTGACGGCTTGAATCTGTTTGAGCATGAGGGTGATCCGGTGTGACGACAGATACCCTTGAGACGTCCGGGCGGACCGGAATGTGACAGGTGCTGAACCCGGCGGGATCACGAGGCACGCTGCCCGACCCGCCGGCGCTGCGACGATCAGCCCCCTTCCTGTCCTTCCGCTACCGACGCGAGGCCCGCGAATACGTTTCCGTCCCGGAGCTTCTCCAGAAAAGAGAGCTCGTAGGCCTCTTCCGGAAATTCCCGGACCAGCTCGTCCAGCCGCTGTGCGTCGTCGCCCACGAGGATGCGCCACCGGTCGTTCCTGACGCCATCGAGAATGATCTCCGCCGCCTGCGCCGCGGTGGTCGGCGCGTTGTCTCTGAACTCGATACCCCGCTGGTGTATGGCCTGGCGGATATCGTCATCGGGCAGGTTGTCCACGGGCATGCCGAGATCGGTCCAGCGCTTGCGGACCAGGGCCACCTCATCCGCGGACATGTCCAGCGCCGTGCCCTTGCCAAGCACCTGGGAGGTGTTGAGCGCGATGGAGGTTCCGATGTGTCCGGGCATGACCACGGCGACTTTGACGTGAGGTGCCGCCACCCGGAGATTGATGATCATCGCCTCGGAAAAGCCTTTCACCGCGAACTTGGCCGCACTGTAGGCCGTGTGCGGCATCATCGGCCCGATGTTCGCCCAGAAGCCGTTGACGCTGGATGTGTTGACCAGACAGCCTTCGTCGCTGGCCACGAGCAGCGGCATGAATGCCCGGCTGCAGTAGTAGACGCCATACCAGCATACGCCGAACGTCCGCTCCCACTCCTCCCGGTCACCCTCGACGAAATCCCCGCCGCCGCCGATCCCGGCGTTGTTGAAGAGCAGGTTCACGTGCTCGGTCTCGTGTGCCGCCGCCACCGCATCCCGGAAGGAGAGGACCTGCGCCTCATCGGAGACGTCGCAGGGATGAGTGGTGATTCGGGTACCTTCGGGCGCCGCCGCCTCGCAGAGCGCCCGGGTCTCGGCCATGTTGGCTTCCGATACGTCGCACATGGCCACGTGCGCGCCTGCCTTCGCCAGTGCCAGGCAGAGCTCGCGGCCCATACCCGTTCCACCGCCGGTCACCACGGCGATACGTCCTGCAAACTGATCCACGACTGAATCCCTCCCGCTGATTCTCAAAGCCGGTCACTGTGCCAGCACGCCCCGGCCGCCGCAATGGGGAACGGTTCGCCGGCCGGGGGTCGATGCCTTCACATTCCGCGACGTCCACCCGGTCTGTCCGGTTTCCTGTTGCTAAGGTGCAGGGATGAAGACACTCCGCCTGATCACGCTGCTTCTGCTGGTCGCAAGCGGCCCCGGTTACGCCCGGGCAGAGACCCATTTCGATCCCCGGGCGCACACACCGCTCGACCAGGTGATCGTGCTCTGTGCAACCGAGCCCGGATCCGGCCGGTTCGACCGCGCGTGGCTGACCTGGCTCGAAAACAACCCGGAAGCCGATGTGGCGGGTGCGGTGCGAACGGTGGTGAGTCGGGCTGGAACCGTGCGGTCCATGACGATGCCGGGGATGGAGGTGAAGCCCCGCGCGCCGAAGCCGGACCCGGACGCGATTGCCGATCGGATGCTCAGCCTGGCGAAGCGATCGAAGCGTCAGTAAGCCGGTTCAGGCGGCAGCAGGCTCCGGATCCGGCTTCCGCATGGCCTTCGTCACCACGTCCACGTAGCCGCGGGACAGACAGTCGTAGCCGTCGAAGAAACCTTTCTCTTCCAGCAGTGCGTGCAGCGATCTCAACCGGTAACAGGGCACCGCCGCGCTGAGGTGATGCTCCAGGTGGTAGTTCACGAAGTTCGGCGCCACCAGCAGCCGTTCCCACCAGGAAACCAGGGTCGTGCACGTGTTCTCGCGGGCATCCGGGCTCAGCAGATCCATGGCCACACCGTGCTCGCCCATGAAGCGCAACCGGGTGATCAGCTGATGCACGAACAGGTAGGCCATCCACCAGAGCGCGTAAGCCCAGGGGATGCCGGCCAGCCACAGCGTACCGAGCAGGGCCGAATGCATCAGCAGAAACGGCAGGTTGCGCCGCAGCCCGAACCTGAGAGCCTGACCCTTCAGCGCCTTCAGGCCCGTACGTCCGGTCAGGTCCCGGCTGAATTTGCGCTTCATGCTGGCCGGGGTGGTGGGATAGGCCATGGCGATGCCGAGATCCGGATCGTCGCGCGTGCCGGCAAACTGATGGTGCTTCAGATGATAGGCGCGGTACGCATACATGGAGGTGTTCAGCAGGCCACCGGCCACCCAGTGGCCGATGACGTCGTTCAGCCAGCGGGTCCGGAAAAACACGCCGTGCGAGCAGTCGTGGTAGAAGATGGCCAGCCCCAGCTGGCGGCCGCCGAGGATCAGCAGACTGATGAGCACGGTCAGCGGATTCAGCCAGAGCGCCGGCAGCGCAAAGGCACCGGCGAAAATGAGTACGTTGACGGAGATCATCCACCACGCGCGGGTGTCCGAGCGCACCATGAAAGGCTTCATCTCCTCTTTCGTGAGCACATCCGACAGTTTCACCGCAGCGCCCACACTGCTGTCCACCCTGGCGGCAACGTCTGCCGGGTGTGCGCCTGCCGCGTCTGTCTCTGCGGCGTTCTGGTACCCGTCCGGCACGAAATTGGTCATCTTCCGTTCTCAGGAAAGCTCAGATGCCAGAATATTACACAGAACGTCCAGAATGGGCAACTTGTGTAATATTCAATGGTGTAACATGCCGCCATGTCAGACCAGACCGCCGAACCGCCCCTCTCCGCCCGGGAGCTGATTCTCACCCTCATGGATTCCACCCGTGCCAGGGCGCTCGGCGCCGGTTATCTGATCACGGCTGCCGCGCTCTTCGACATGGATCCGGGCAGCGTGCGGGTCGCTCTGGCCCGGCTGGTGCGGGAAGGCTCTCTGGTCGGCGCCGGCCGTGGCCGCTACGCCCTGGGCTCCCGTGCAGGCACGCTGCACACCCTGGTGCAGAACTGGGCACGGGCGGAAAACTCCCTGGTCGTATGGGAGGGAGACTGGCTGACCGTGCTGGTCGGACATCTGGCCCGCTCCAACAAGTCTGTGGTGCGGGGCAACGAACGGGCGCTGTCGCTGTTCGGTTTCGCGGAGATGGCGGCCGGCGTCTGGGTGCGTCCGGCCAATCTGGCCCGGAGCCTGGATCAGGTCCGCGCCGACCTCCTGGAGCTGGGCCTGGTCCCGGGCAGCCTCTGCGCCCGGGTCGGCGAGCTGGCGCCCGCGGACAGCCTGGATCCGGCTTCCCTCTGGCAGACCGACGCGCTCGAACGCCGGTACCGGGAAAACCTCCGCCTGCTCGAGGAAAGCACGGCGCGTCTCGGCGGCCTGGACGACAGCGCGGCCGCGAGGGAAACCCTCCTGCTCGGCCGGGCGGTCACCCGCCACATTCTGCTCGATCCCCTGCTGCCGGATGCCCTGGTGGATGCCGCCGCCCGGCGCCGGATGATCGAATCCATGCAGGCGTACGACCGGCTCGGCAAGGCCTACTGGCGCGAGTTCTTCTCCCGCCACGGTGAAGGAACGGCTCAGAACCCGGCGGCCTGACCTTCCTTGCGGTGATCGGAACCGGCCACATAACCATCCCCGGTTCTGAGAATCAGCTGAGCGCCGCCGAAAACGTGCTCCTCGGCCACGTACCTCACCCGGTGTCCCCGTTCGCTGAGACCTGCCGCGATGGCCTCCGGAAAGCCCGGCTCCAGACCAACGCTGAAGTCCGGGAACACGTGCCAGCGCGGCGCGTCGCTGGCCGCCTGAGGATTCTCACCGTGGTCGAAGATCCGCTGAACCATCTGGAAGTGACCCTGGTGCTGCATGTGACCGCCCATGACGCCGAACGCCAGACGCGGCGCTCCATCCTCGGTGACGAATCCCGGGATGATGGTGTGAAAAGGCCGTTTGCCCGGCGCCACGCAGTTGGGGTGACCCGGATCCAGGGAGAAACCCAGTCCGCGGTTCTGCATGGCGATGCCGGTGCCGGGAATCACCACGCCGGAGCCGAACCCCAGGTAGTTGGACTGGATCAGGGACACCATCCTGCCCTCTCCGTCCGCCGTGCAGAGATAGACCGTGTCATGACCCACGGGCAGCGCCACCGGCGGCAGATCCGCAGCGTGCGTACCGATGGAGGCCGCCGCGCGAGCGATGCTGCCGGGCTCGAGAAGATCCGCCGGCGTGAGCCGCATGGCATCCGGATCGGCGAAGTGATCGAAGGCCGCACGGACGGCAATCTTCATGCATTCGATCTGCCGGTGCACGCCCTCCACCGTGGTGAAGGAAGCAGCGCCGCCTTCCGCGAGCAGGGCCAGTGCAATCTGTGCGGCGAGCCCCTGCCCGTTCGGCGGGATCTCGTGCAGCGAGACCCGCCCGTAGGGTTGCGCTACCGGTGTCACCCAGTCCGCACGGTGGGCGGCGAGATCGGCCGCGCGCAACGGTCCGCCCTCCGCCTGCGCGCAGGCGGACATCGCTTCCGCGAGCCGGCCCTCGTAAAACTCGGCACCCCGGGATTCGGCGATGAGGGAAAGCGTGCTGGCGAGATCCGGCCTGCGGAATCGCTCAGAGGGGCCCGGCGCCGGCAGAAAATGTTCGACGAACGCCGGATAGTCGGCATAGGTGGCTTCCGCCAGCTTCCAGTACCCGGCCGTCTTCGGCCCCACCTGAAAACCCTGTCGGGCGTAACCTATGGCGGCTTCAAACAGATCTGCAAACGGGAGACGCCCGTAGCGCTCAGACAGAGCAACCCACGCACTGACCGCGCCCGGCACCGTGACCGACTCCCAGCCGAGTGACGGCATGCTGCTCATGCCCGCATACCGGTCGCGCGTCATCAGCGCCGGCGCCCGACCGGAGGCGTTCAGACCTTCGAGCGTCTGCCCATCCCAGACGATGGCGAAGGCATCGCTGCCGACGCCGTTGTTGTTCGGCTCCACGACCGTCAGAGTGACCGCCGCGGCAACGGCCGCATCCACCGCATTGCCGCCCCGACGCATGGCGTCCACACCCGCCTGAGTCGCCAGCGGCTGGGATGTGGCTACGAGGTTGTCCGCGCAGACCGGTGATCGGGCGGCGGCATACGGCTGCTCCCAGTTCATGGTGCCGCCGTCCCGGACACCAGCCGGCGGATACGCTCCGCAAGATAAGGCAGGTGCTGACGGCCGACGAAGGCCTCCCCATCGAGCAGGCAGCTCGGCGTGGCGAAGCCGCCGGCTTCTCCCGCATCCGCCCGCTGGGCCAGCAGTTCCTCGATACCTTCCCCATGGCAGTAGTCGTCGAACCCCTCCGGATCCACGCCCGTGCTCATGAGCAGACGGCTGACGTCCGTCATGACGTCCGGATCCAGATCACCGTCCCAGTATCCTTGGAAGGCGGCATCGAGAAAGGCTCCGGCGGCACCGGTGCCCGCACCGGACGCCCAGTTGTAGCCCATGGCGGCGATCTCACCGGTGGCCGGACGGTAGAGACCGCCGTCGGCGAAATGCCTGGCCGGCAGATCTCTCGCCTCGGCATAGCGGTTCAGATCCCGTGCCAGGTAGCGGGCACGGTGAAAACGGTGCCAGCCGCCCCGGTCATCCGGCGTTTCCGGCCGTTGCGGCGCGTTCAGGGGTTTGCCCAGAAAAGGCATCCAGCGGCTGCGCACGGGCAGCGCCGCCAGCGTCTCCCGGATGGGCGCGATCGCCAGATAGGAAAGCGGATCCTTGAAATCGAACAGCACGGTGATCTCCACGGTCGCAGTCATGACCAGGCACCTCCCGGACCACGGCCGGGATTTGCCACGTCCGGCGGCGGGCCTTCCCGGCCTTCCAGCATCCAGCGGATCATGGGCAGATGCTCGCGGCCGAAGAAGTACTCGCCCTCGATCAGGTAGCCGGGTACCCCGAAGATGCCCGCGTCGAATATGGCCTGCTGGCTCACTTCGTGAAACTCGCGACCTTCTCCCAGCACGTAGTCCTCGAACCCGTCGGTATCGGCCCCGGCATCGCGTAACGCAGCCGTCACCACGTTCACGTCTTCCGCATCGAACTCCCGTACCCAGAAGCGGGGGTAGACCAGATCGAGAAAGCGCTGCAGCAGCGCGTCTCCCTGCAGTCTCGCCCACCAGAAGCCCATGTGGACCAGAGAGGTATCCCAGATCTTTTCCGTGCCGCGCAGCTTCAGCCCCTGCTCACCCGCATAGCGGCGCGCGTCCCGGTAGGCGTATTTGACCCTCGCCCACTGCTCCGGGGTGCGCTCGGAGCTTTCCACCCTGCCGGACTTGTCCAGCTTCGCGGAACCCAGATAGCTTTCGATGTTCAGCGTCAGTGGCCGCCAGTCGATGCCGATGCCGACCTCCGCCGCCATCCTGAGCGTCGGCTCCCGGGCGATGAAGGCATACGGGCTCTTGATGTCCAGATAGACGATGAGCGGGAGATCAGAGCGCCACGGGTCGAAGGTTTCGCTGCTCACGACGCGCGGCCAGGATGATGCGGCATGGATTTGACCTCACAGGAATGAGAGGCAGAGAATCATAGCGCATGGATGCGGAGGCGGAGGAGAGATGGCCAGGGACATCAGTCAGGCCGTGCGCGAGCTCATGGCCCGGTTCCCCGAGACCGAGGAGGTGGAGTCACACGGCTCGCCCAGCTTCAAGGTCCGGGGGAAGACATTCGCCACCTACACGATCAACCACCACGGCGACGGACGGGTGGCGCTGAATCTTGACTCGCCACCGGGCGCGCAGCAGCTCTACACCGAGATGGAACCCGAGTACTACTTCGTGCCGCCCTACACGGGCCCCAGAGGCTGGCTCGGCGTAGAGCTCAACACCGGTATCTCCTGGCCATCGGTGACTGCCCGGGTGCGTGAGGCCTACGAGAAGGCAGCACCGAAGTCCCTGACCGGAGAACTCGGGGATAAGATCGACGCCCCGGCGCCGGACCGCCGGTTCCGGCCGGAGGAGATCGATCCGTTCCTGGGCAGGCGCGGGAAGACCGTGCTGAAGGCGCTCGATGCGATCTGCGCCCGACTGCCGGAAACCAGCCAGGCACGGCAGTTCGGCAATCCGGTGTGGAAGGCCGGCAAGAAGACGTTCGTCAGCACCGCCTACTACACCGGCAGGATGAACCTGTCGTTCTGGGTCGGACCGGAACGGCAGCTGGCGCTGTCCGATGCCCCCCGCTATCACATCCCCGCCTATACCGGTCACAACGGCTGGATCAACCTGGACGTGGAGGAACACGCCGACTGGGAGGAAATCGAGGGCCTGGTGCTGGAAAGCTACCGGCACTTCGCACTGAAACGCATGCTCAAAGCCCTCGGAGAGGCCTGACGCATTCGAGGACGACGCGTGTCATGCTCGCGGGTAACAAATCAGGAGGTCTGCTCATGCCCGTCATCAATCGGCGCCGGTTTCTCACCACCACCGCGCTCGGGGTCGCCGCCTCCGGCGTGCAGGCCGCCCCGGCCGTCCGCCGCGGCGGCTCGAAACCAACCGTGGTCGCGTCCGGCAACGGGCTGACCTCCCGCAACGACCAGGGCATCTCCTGTGTGGAACTGGCGTTCGAACGCATCACCCGGGGTGACGACGTCCTCGATGCGCTCATCGCCGGTGTGAACATCGTCGAGCTCGACCCGGAAGATACGAGCGTCGGATTCGGCGGGCTGCCGGATGCGGACGGCGTGGTCACCCTGGACAGCTGCTGCATGCACGGGCCGAAACGGCGCGCCGGCGGTGTCGCCTGTCTCAAGGGGGTACGGACACCTTCTCTGGTCGCCCGGTCCGTGGCGGACAACACGGACCACCACCTGCTGGTGGACGAAGGCGCCCAGCGTTTCGCGAGAAACATGGGCTTCACGATCGAGGACGATCTGAACACGCCCAGGTCCCGCGAACTCTGGCTCGACTGGAAGCGGCGCACGGACGCCCACCACTATCCTGATCCGGCATCCCGAGCGGACGCCGGTTTCAAAGCCGGTCTGGACATGGTCGCCGAGGGCCTCATCGATCCGGAGCACTACTACGGCACCATCAACTGCAACGGGGTGAACGGAGCGGGTGACGTCTGCGGGGTCACCACCACCAGCGGGCTCGCCTGGAAAATACCCGGTCGGGTCGGCGATTCGCCGATTTTGGGCGCCGGGCTCTATGTGGACAACGACGTGGGTGCTGCCGGCTCAACCGGCCGGGGTGAGGCCAATCTCTACAGCCTGGCGTCTTTTCTGATCGTCGAGTTCATGCGCCAGGGCATGGGCCCGAAGGACGCCGGCATGAGAGCCCTGGAGCGGATCGCCTCCTACACTATCGATCCGAGACTGCTCGACGAGCAGGGCCGGCCCGCCTTCAACGTCAGCTTCTATGTGCTGACCAGAACCGGCGACCATGCGGGCGTGGCGTTCTACGGTGGCGAGGGCCGGGCTTTCGCCGTCTGCGACGAGAACGGGCCCCGTCACGAACCGTTCGAGGCGTACTACGGATAGGAAGCAGTTTTGTTGACTGATTCAGCGGCCCGGAGGGTGTTCACAATCTATCCGGATAGGTGTAGCTTCGGCCCTGTCCCAAAGCGGTCTCTAAGAACCAGCGGGGAAGTACCTGATAATCCGCCTCTTTTTCGGGCGCCAGGTTCAGAAAGGGAAGGGCCATGTACATTGGGGATTACCGCGCGGTATCCATCCATCACCCGGCATCCTGCTGCCGTTCGGCGGCGGCGCTGGACGGCAAACGATTTCTATCCAACAACGCACCCAAGCTGCCTCTGGCTAACTGCACCTCGCCGGGGCTCTGTCAGTGCGAGTACCGCACGCTCAACGACCGCCGGGAGGACTTCCGGCCGAAACCGGCACCGGGGCGGGCCGGTATCCGCCATCTGGCCGCCAGGCTGTTCGGCGGCCGCAGAGGCACGGACATCGCCTGAGCCCTGGTGCCGTTCGTGAACGGACGCTGGCCCCGGATCATTGCACACGCGGACATGGATGCCTTCTACGCCTCCGTGGAGCAGCTGGACAATACCGATCTCATCGGCAAGCCCGTGCTGGTGGGTCCCCGCAGCCGCCGTGGTGTGGTGCTGACTGCCAGCTATGAAGCCCGCCCTTTCCACGTCGGCAGCGCCATGCCCATGGCGGAAGCGCTGCGCCGATGTCCTCACGCGGTGGTGGTGCCGCCCCGGTTCGAACGCTACACCGGGCTTTCACAGAAAATCATGCAGGTTTTCAAAGACTTCTCGCCACAAGTAGAAGCCATATCGCTGGATGAAGCCTTCCTCGACATGACCGGCGCCGAGCATCTGTTCGGATCGCCGCAGCGCATGGGGGAACAGATCCGATCCGCCGTGCTCCAGGCCACCGGCCTGCACGTGTCCGTCGGGCTCGCGGCCAGCAAGTATGTGGCCAAGGTGGCGTCGGGCGTGTGCAAGCCGGATGGTCTCCTGGTGGTGGAACCGGACAACACCGAGGCCTGGCTCGCCCCCCTGCCCGTCGCCAGGCTCTGGGGTGCCGGCCCTAAAACGCAGGCGAAGCTGAACCGGCTCGGCTATACGACCATCGGCGATATCGCCCGGGCGGATCCCGCGGTTCTGAGCAGCCAGCTCGGCAGCACGGGAGCCCATTTTCATGCGCTCGCGCACGGCCGCGATCCACGCCGGGTCGAGGGTGCGCGCCGGAGCCGCAGCATGGGTTCCGAGCGGACTCTGAACGAAGACGTGGTCGAGCGGGCAGACATCGCCCGTCATCTGCAGCGGTCGGCGGATCGGATCGCCCGGCGTCTGCGCAGGAAGGAGATTCTCGCCGGCGGCGTGCGCGTGCGCCTGAAGACCACCGATTTCCGGCTCATCTCACGGCAATGCTCGCTGGCCGCACCCACGGATGTAGCCCGGACCCTCTTCGAGGCCGGCGTCGGTCTCCTGGATCGTTTCGAGGAACCCGGTCCCTTCCGGCTGGTGGGCCTGACCGCTTTCGATCTGAGAAAAGGCACGGCGTCCGGCCAGGGCGATCTGTTCACCGATGGCAGGGACCGGCGCCTGGAGGCCACCCTGGATGCGCTGTCCGCACGCTTCGGTGACAATGTGGTGCGCCGGGCCAGGGATCTCGGCAGGGATACGGTGCTGGACAGCGCCCCGGACCGGGATACTCTGGATCCCGGGGAGGAGGATCATGTCGACGCCTGAATTGAGCTGCTGGAACTGCGGGGCCGATCTCGCCGGCGTGCCGCGCCCGGTCAGCCGCCACGAGCAATGCCCCGAATGCTTCGAAGCCCTGCACTGCTGCCGGCTGTGCCGGCACTATCGGGTGGACGTCACCGGTCAGTGCGACGAGGATCGGGCCGATCCACCGGTGATCAAGGAGAATGCCAATTTCTGTGACTGGTTCCGACCCGCGGCCGGCGCCTTCAGTGGCGATCGCGCCAGCCGGGCGGATGCGGCCAGGGACAGGTTGCAGGCTCTGTTCGGTTCACAAGCCGATGCGGAACCTTCAGACAGCGGAACGGATGCAGCCCCGCTGAAAGCGCCTGAGCCCACGAAACCGGCAACGCCTGAGGAAGAAGCCCGGACCCGGCTGGACGACCTGTTCGGCAGGGAATGAGTCGCACGTTTCCTTCCGGGTTCGTGAAGCCTTTCAAGCAATCCGCTCGCCGATCTGGTACAGTCCGCTCTGATTCAGGAACCCCGTTCCCGATTACTTCGAGCCTCACATCTCGCCTGTTCATCGGCAATCGCTTCTAGATCAAACCCAAACCGGCAGCACGGTTGCGGCCGGTCATCACGTACGCGCTTTTTGATTTCGGGAAATTGCGCCGATTTGGCCTCAACGGCCGGAGATTTAATGAAAGTATATGTAGGAAATCTGCCCTGGAGCGTCACCGACGTGGAACTCCAGGATCTGTTCACCCCCTTTGGCAGTGTGGAATCCGCTCAGGTCGTCATGGACCGTGACAGCGGTCGTTCCCGCGGGTTCGGCTTCGTCGAAATGGCAACGGAACACGCTCAGGCAGCCATTGCCAAGCTCAATGGACACTCGGTGGCATCACGGGAACTTCGTGTGAACGAAGCCCAATCCAAGCCCCGCAGTTCCGCCAGGTACTGAACCTGTCCTGCGTGACGGGCTCGCCTGCGGGCCCGCTCACACCGCACTTCGAATCCCCCCCAAGGAAGCAGACAAATGACTCTCCAAGCACTCAGAGTATCGAAGCCGATACCGGTAACTGACCGGGAACGGAAGCCGCGAACAGACAGGCGGCAGTCCGTTGAACGTTTTCCGGAAACCCGGGAACGCCTCATGCGGCACAGGCGTCACACGCCCGAGTAAGCTGCAGACCGGGCCGACCGTCACCAGAACCACCCCCAGGAGCGGCACCGCCGGCGCCAGCCGGCTGCCTGTGTCTGCGTCATCTGATTTGCCTCTCAGCCGCCGATGGCCGCCGCATCGGCCTGGTTCAGATAGGCCTTGAAAGGATCATCATCCGCATCCCGGTGCCACTGATACTCGGTGAACCGGGCCGCGGTTTCCGCCGTCTCCGTGCCGAAGAGCCGTTCGATGACGGCGAGCGCCATGTCCGTGCCGGCAGAGACACCGGATGACGTGACGTAGCGGCCCGCATCCACCCAGCGCGCCGCTTCCCGCCACTCGACCGCGTCGCTCTGGCTGCTGGCAAGCGAGAAGAACATCTTATTGGACGTCGCCGGCAGACCGTCGAGCAGCCCTGCCCTGGCGAGGATGGCCGAACCCGAGCAGACACTCATGGTGATTTCCGACAGCGGCGCCCGCGCCTTGAGGAAGTCGAGCAGAGCATCGTTTTCCAGCTCCGCCAGGGTGCCGATGCCACCGGGCAGCAGGATGAGGTCGAGCTCCGGCGCGTCCGAGAAGTCGTACTCGGCCAGCGTGCTCGGCCCGCCGGAAGACCGCACAGGCCCCTTCTGCTCGGCGATCACCACGATGTCCACCTGTTCCCCCAGCACACCGAACATCTCCAGCGGCCCGTAGGCATCCAGCAGTTCGAAGTCGTTGTAGAGAATCGCACCCAGTCTTTTCTTCATTCCTGCCTCTAACCTCGATCAGTTGTTCATAGCGGGATCATGCCCGAAGTGGGGTCTCCGGCGCTCTGATAGCAGGCAGCGACGATCCGGTGCGCGCGCAGCGCGTCCTCGAAGGACGGGCTTGCAGGCCGGCCACCGACGACGGCTTCCAGAAAGCGGCGGTCGCCCAGTCCTGCGAGGCTGCGCAGATCCTCGTCCGCGGGATTGAGACCCTCGAGTGCCATGAAACGGTTCAGAACCTCGTCGTGGGAAATGGTCACGGCCTCCTCCCCTGCCACTTCCATGGTGATGGCGCCGAAATAGTCACTCTCCGTCGTGAACCGCGCCCGTTCGAAGAAGACCTCCAGGGAGCGGCTCGACTGCCGGGCAGGCATGTCATGCCAGATGCTGGCCAGCGAGGTGCTGTGTCCACCTTCGTGGAGAAAGCGCACGTGGGCCACATCCTCGATGCCGGGATGGCCCGAGGTTTCCCGGGTATGGCACTGCACGGAGACCACCTCACCGAACAGGCGGCGGAACAGATCCAGGTCGTGTATGGAGTGCTCGAGCAGGGTCCCGCTTCCGGCCCGTTCCGGGTCCGCGCGCCAGCTCGAGCCATAGTGGTCGCCGATGGGAAAGCACTGATCGTCACGCATGTGGGCCGAAAGCAGCGTGCCCCAGTCTCCGGACATGAGATCGGCCAGAACCCGGTAGACGGGGCTGAAGTGCAGCACCAGCCCCACCTGGTGAACGACACCGGCCTCACCGACCTGCTCGGTCATCTCTCTGGCATCCTCGAGACTGACAGCCAGGGGTTTCTCACAGAATACATGCCGTCCGGCAGCGGCGGCATCGAGGACCAGCGGTCTGTGCGCCGCCGTCTCCGTGCAGACATAGACCACGTCGCAGGCATCCAGCACGACCTGTGCATCGGCAGTCACCAGCTCGCAGCCGCCGATCGCGGCAAAGTTGTGCGCCCGATTGACATCGAGATCGCAGACCGCGTGGTAGCGCAGGTCGATGCCCTGTCCGTGCTGGATGCGGGTGATGGCATCGCGCAGATTTCGCGCGTGAAATTTCGCAATGTGGCCACAGCCGATGAGGCCGATCCTCACGGTCATGTCTCCATCCTTTCGTTCAGCGATCCAGCGGCAGGCTGGCGATCCGATCACCCGCGAAGGTCCCGAGATAGAGCCGCCCGTCCATCTCCAGGGCCACGGTGGCCGCACCCATCGGGGCACCTTCGTGCTCGATGATCGTACGGGCACTGAGGGTATCCGGATCCAGTGACACAATTCTGAACGCAAAGGCGCAGGAGCCCGACTCGAGTCCCTGGCAGGCCGTGGTGTCCGTCAGCCCCGCCGTGTGCGTGGCCACCAGCAGGCGCCCGTCGTCGGCCCAGGTGCTGTTGTCCGGATTGCCGCCCTCGTAGACGGCGGTCACCGAGCCGCTCTCCAGATCGAGCCGGCGTACCTCACCGGCCAGATACATGTTGATGTAGAGCGCCCGACCGTCCCCGGACAGGGAGATTCCGTTCGGGAAAGGTCCTGCACTGCCCGGTACCACGGACCAGCCCGCATCCCGCGTCCATTCGTAGACGTGTCCGGTGTCGCTGCCGAGCAGCGCGCCTTTCAGGATGGACAGAATCTGGCTGTCCCGGGGGTACATCTGGGTCACGTAGAAGCCGCCGTCCGGGCGGGCGGACACGTCGTTGAACGCGGCCTGATCCGGCCCGTCAGCGCAGCCCCGCCAGTGAAGCTCGACGGCCCCATCCGCCTCCTCCAGCGAGAAGAACTCCACCGATTCCCGGCCGCCATGATTGACCACCAGGAGCATCCAGGCGCCATCGGTCCGCTGGACCAGGTCGATCCCGTGCGGCGAAAAGCGGTCGGTGTCCGGCGGCGGACAGTCCGGCGCGCCCCAGTCCCGGCGATCGGTCACCGGTCCCGACGGAAAGAGCACGCGAATGGCGCCTCCCGGCTCGTAATGCGCGAGATCGCCGGGCTCGGACCCATCCATCTGGCCCATCTGGCTCACCAGCAGCGCGCCGCCGCCCGGTACGACGGCCAGATCTTCCGGATTGTGAAAGCGGCAGTCGGGCGTCATGCCGGCGCCCGCCTCACAGCCGGCAATCGGCGGCAGCCCGCCGCCGCAGCCACTGACAAGCGGCAGCACGCCCAGCAGGGCCCACTGGAATCCTGACCGCATGATGCCTCTCCCAAATTGAATCGACCCGACGAAGCACTCAGAATGCCCGGAGACCCCAGATGAAACAACAACCGGACAGCCTCCATGTCGCTTAAACCGTTCGTGCACGCAGCCCTCCTGCTCCCTGCCGTGCTCCTTTCCCTGACCATCTCCGGCATCGGTCGGGCGGCCTGTCCGGGTGCGGGGAGCCTCGAGGGACTGACTTCCGCCGGCTGGGGGATCGATGCGCAGAACCGCCGCTATCAGCCCCGGGCGGCGATCAACGCGTCGAACGTGGCGGATCTGGAACTCGCCTGGGCATTCGGCCTGGAGGACAGCAAATCCCCGCACTCCTATCCGCTGGTGACCGATGACACGGTCTTCATCGGCTCGGAGTCGGGCAACCTTCATGCGCTGGACCGGGAATCCGGCTGCAGCCGCTGGGTGTTCAGCGCCGACGGCGACATCCGCACGGCCATCGTGCACGGAAACGTCGAGATCGACGGCGAAGAGCGGACCCTGCTTTTCTTCGGCACCTTCGGTGCCCGGGCCTACGCGGTGGATGCGGCCACGGGAAAGCTCGTCTGGGAAAAACTCATGGACGGGCACCGGTTCAGCACGCTCACCGGCACACCCGTTTTTCAGGATGGGCGTCTCTATGTGCCGGTCTCCGCCTACGAGGTGATCGCCGCCATCGCGCCCGTGTACGGCTGCTGCAGCTTCCGGGGCTCGGTGGCCGCGCTCGACGCGGCCACGGGAACAGAGATCTGGCGACGGTACACCATCGAGGAGGAAGCCCGGGTCACCGACACACGATGGCTGTTCATCGACGAGAAAGGTCCTTCCGGAGCACCCGTCTGGCAGGCACCCGCCATCGACCGGAAGCGGGGACTGCTCTACTTCGCCACTGGCGAAAACTACAGCGATCCGCCCACGGACACGTCGGATGCCGTGTTCGCCGTGAATCTGGAAGACGGCACGGTCAGCTGGCACCACCAGTTCACCGAGGGTGACGCCTGGAACGCCGCCTGCGGTGCGAGCTGGCTGGACGGCAACTGCCCCGAATCCGATGGTCCCGACTACGACTTCGGCGCGCCTCCGATCCTGGCAACCACACCCTACGGCCGGGACCTGCTCTATGCCGGCCAGAAATCCGGCATGGTGTATGCCATGGATCCAGAAACCGGAGAGCTGGTCTGGGAGCAGCGCGTCGGCCGGGGCGGCAAGCTCGGCGGGATTCACTGGGGCATGGCCGTCAACGAGGGGCTCGGCCTTCTCTATGTGCCGGTCAGCGACCGGGGTGGTGCCGGCCGCCACGAAGGCGATCGCGCGGCGGCACGCGGGCTGCACGCCCTGAGCCTGCAGGACGGCACCCTGCGCTGGTCCACGGCCGAACCCGGCAGCTGTGAGGGCCGGGAAGGCTGCTTTCCCGGAATCTCGGCGGCCATTCTCGCCACAGAAGACCTGGTGATCGCGGGCGGGCTGGACGGCGCCCTGAACGCCTACGCCGCGGACAGCGGCGAGCGTCTCTGGTCTTTCGACACCTGGCGCACCTTCACGGCTGTGAACGAACTGGAAACCGAAGGCGGACCGCTGGACGTGCACGGCCCGCTCATCGTCGACGACATGCTGTTCATCACCTCCGGCTATCAGAGTTTCGGGCAGAAAGGCGGCAACGCGTTTCTCGCCTTCCGACTGCCCCGTTCCGCACCGCTGGGCGGGGATTGAGCACCAGGAGAAACAGAAGGCGGAAGGAGGCACCATGAGCACGGAAGACCCGGCACCCGCCGCCGCCCTGCTCCATCCACCGCGCCCCGCGCTGAAAGTCGGCGATTTCAGTGAAGCCGTTGCCCACTATGTGGAGTGGCTGGGATTCACCCTGGACTGGGAGTGGCGGGAAGCGCCCGGAGAACCCGCCATCGGTTTCCTTTCACGCGACCGCTTCACCTTCATGATCAACGAGCACCGGGATGCCCTCGGGCCCGCTGCGATCCATCTGGACGTGCAGAACCTGGACGCCCTGGTCGAGGAATGGGACGGCCGGCGTCCTGGTGCCGCCGTGATCCGCAGCGTCCCGCCTTATGAGTTCCCGGAGGCCGTCATAGAAGACCCCTGGGGCAACCGGCTCCACTTCGAAGGAAAACTCGAATCGGAGGAAGCAGCGAGGCGGCGGACGGTGGCCGACGCCATGCGGCGCCACGTCGAATCCGAGCTCGAGGCCGGACGGCCGCTGCCTGCGCCGGAAGACCTCCGGCGGACGGTCGGGCCGCCGCTGGGCGTTGCCATCGAGGTGCTGAACGAATATCCGGAGTACGCCGCGCCGTTCAGAGCACGCCGGGACGAGGGGCGTGAGCCATGACCCTGCTCCGCGCCCTGAAGCTGCTGGAGCCCGGCAACGGTCACCCGTTTACGCTCCCCGTGTTCCGAGATTTCGAGGCCATGGACCTCGATACGTCCGTGACGTTTCTGGTGGGGGACAACGGCTGCGGGAAATCGACCCTGCTGGAAATCATCGCCGCCGGCCATCGTCTGCCGGCGCTCGGCCAGCAGGCGGTCGCCGAGCACCCGCTCATGGCGTCCGCCAGAGCGGCCCTGCCCGCTTTCCGATTCGTTCGAAGCGCGCCCGTCCGGCACGGGTTCTTCTTCCGTGCCGACGATGTGACCGGGTTTCTCCAGTCCGTGCAGCAGAGCAGGCGGGAACACGACGCGATCGCCGACGAGCTGGCCGGCAGTATCCCCGGGGACTGGGGACGGGAGCGGGCCGTGAGCATGGCCCGGGCCCAATCCGAAGCGCTCAAGAACCGGTACGGCGCGGACCCCTTTGCCCGATCCCACGGCGAGCTCTACCTGGATCTGTTCCGCGCCCGTATCACCCGGCCCGGCCTCTATCTGATGGACGAGCCGGAGACGCCCCTGTCGCCCACCAACGTACTGGCCCTCATCGCGATGATCCAGGATGCCTCGGCCGCAGGCGCTCAGTTCATCATCGCCACGCACTCACCCATCCTGATGGCGCTGCCGGATGCCCGGATCCTCGATGTGAATCAGTCGCCGCCCGCGGAAATCGACTGGGATGAGGTGGAACACGTGAGCCTCACCCGTGCCTTTCTCAATCATCCGGAAGCTTTCCTGCGGCATCTCTGAGGGTTCGCTAAACTCTCAGCACCCGGCGATACTCGCTGGCACAAGGAGCACCGCGAGATGTCAGACTTCCCCATCAGCCGTTTTCCGGTACCCGACCTGAACGACCTGCCCGGGGACATCCGGGAGCGCATCGAAGCGGTGCAGGAGAAGTCCGGATTCGTGCCGAACGTGTTTCTCGCGCTCGCGCATCGTCCCGACGAATTCCGGGCCTTCTTCGCACATCACGATGCGCTCATGGAGCGGGACAGCGGTCTCACCAAGGCGGAGCGGGAAATGATCGTGGTGGCCACCTCCGCCGCCAACGACTGCCACTACTGCGTGATCGCCCATGGCGCCATTCTCCGGATCCGCGCGAAGAACCCGCTGATCGCCGACCAGGTGGCCGTCAACTACCGTAAGGCGGACCTGACGGAACGACAGACGGCCATGCTGTCGTTTGCCATGAAGGTGAGCCGCGATGCAGGTGCCGTGGAGGATGCCGATCTGCAGGCGCTCCGTTCCCTGGACTTCAGCGACGGGGATATCTGGGACATCGGCGCCATCAGTGCCTTCTTTGCTCAGAGCAACCGGCTGGCCAATCTGGCCGCCATCCGCCCGAACGACGAGTTCTACAGCATGGGGCGCTGAGCCGCCCGATCCGGCCGGGTCAGAAAATCCTGCAAATCCGCCTGTAGGTTTTACAGACGTGGACCGGGCGAACGACCGGGAGAACCCCGCAACCTCCGTAAACACGCGGTCTGCAGGACAATGCGTTCGATTGGCACGCATGCTGCACTTCTCCTCATGAATTCATCAAAGGAGACGTCAACATGCTTTCATGGGCACTCTGGTTTTTCATTTTCGCAGTCATCGCCGGTCTGCTCGGCTTTACCGGTATCGCGGGCACCATGGCGGGGATCGCCAAAATCCTCTTCTTCGTCTTTCTGGCGCTGCTGATCGTGAGCTTCATCGCGAAGGCGCTGCGGGGCCGTTCGCCCGTGTGAGCGACGTCGGACGAACGGCCGCGGGTCAGGCGGGCTCCGGGCCCGTCGTCATCGGCAGGTTCTCGTCCCGCACCCACTCGGACATGGAACCGTCATAGACGGCCACCTCGTTCTTGCCCACCAGCAGGCAGGCCAGCGCATCGATGGTGGCGGAAATGCCGCCGCCGCAATAGGCGATCACCCGGTCCGCGTCCAGAAGGCCTTTGGCGTCCAGACAGGCACGAAGGTCTTCCGCGGAACGGAACCGGTTTCCGTCGAGCAGCTCGTCATAGTGCACGTTCACCGAGCCCGTGATGTGACCCTTGCGTCCGTAGCTCATGTTCGACTCGCCGCTGTACACATCCGGCGCCAGGGCGTTGACCGTACAGATACCCGCATCGCCGATGGCCGAGAGCACCGCTGTCTGGTCGACGAACCGGTCCGGGCGGACGCTGACGCTGACATCACCCGCCGCGTAGCTGCTGCTGCCCGAGTCGGTGGCATGGCCGGCCGCCTGCCAGTCGGCGAAGCCCCCGTTCAGCACGGCGACCCTGTCCAGGCCTGCGTAATGCAGCAGCCACCAGGCCCGGGTGGCCCACATCATGTGCCCGCTCGAATAGACCACCACCCGATCGCTGCTGTTGATGCCCGCCGCACGCAGCCCCTGCTCCAGGGCGTCGGCACCGGGCAGAGAGAAGCCCAGACCCGTGCTGGTATCCGACACGGCCCGGATCTGATCCAGAAAGGCCGCGCCAGGGATGTGTGCCGCTTCGAAGTCGGCCAGTCCCGACTCCGCGCGGTACCCTTTCTCGGCCGGCACCAGATGGACGGTCGCATCGAAGATCTTCAGGTCCGGTTCTCCGAGCGCTGCGTGCAACGCATCGGGCTCAATCAGATATTCCGGTTTTGCATAGGTCATGATCCTGTCCTCGTTGTGCCGCGGGGCGGCAGCGTGTCGTCCCAGTTCAGTGCCCGGTGGTGTTCGAGCACGGCCTTGACCGCGTCGATGTCGATGGCCTCCCGCATGCCCCGGCTGCTGCGCACGGTGGTTGCCTTCAGAAGTGCGTTGATCACGGCCTCCTCCGTCGCCTCCACCGCCGCCAGGAACAGCGGTGACATGGAAGCGTTGACCAGTCTCGGACCGGTGACCGGCGCGGCACTCACCCGAGGCTGGCGCACTTCCGGGTGGGTGGAGAAAGCAATCACGTAGTCTCCCGAGCCATTGCTGGCATAGGATCCGGTCCGGGCCAGACCCATCATGGCCCGCCTGGCCAGGCGTTCCAGACTGGTCGGATTGAGCGGCGCGTCCGTGGCCAGGACGATCATGATGGAGCCGTCCTCACGGTCTTCGTCTTCAGCCCGGGTCTCCCGGGCATAGGGGAAGTGCCCCAGCGCGCGCCCGACCGGGGCGCCGTTGATGGTCAGCACGCCGCCGAAATTCGTCTGCACCAGCACGCCGAGCGTATGCCCGCCCAGGGATTCCGGCAGCACGCGGGAACTGGTACCGATACCGCCTTTGAAGCCGAACGCCTGCGTACCGGTTCCCGCGCCCACGCTCCCTTCCGCCACGGCCCCGCCGCGGGCGGACTCGAGCGCCGCAAAAACCTCCTTGCGACCGATGGGATTCGCCCACATGTCGTTCACCGTGGCGTCATTGGTCTCGCCGACGATGGGATTCACCGTGTGCTCGCCCATACCCGGCTGGGTGTAGACCCAGGCCTTGAGCGCATCCGCGGCCTGCCAGACGCAGAGCGTGCAGGTGAGCAGAATGGGCGTTTCCAGCTCGCCGAACTCCCGCACCTGGGTTTCACCGATGAGCTTGCCGTAACCGTTGCCTGAGTGAATCCAGGCAGGCATGGGATGGGTGTACAGATTGCCGGGACCGGGAACGATCGCGGTCACGCCGGTGCGGATGTCGTCTCCCTCGATTTTCGTCGCATGGCCCACCTTCACGCCGGCCACATCGGTGATGGCGTTGTACGCACCCGGCTCGAAGATGCCGATCTGGATTCCGATGTCCCGGGCGCGGGGTCTCTCTTCTTCGGCCAGAACCGGACCGCTCAGCAGAAGCAGCGCCAGGACACACTTCCGTGCCCGGTACCTGGAAGGACTGGCTGCTGTCATGGACTCCCCCGATGCTGTGACCGTAGAGAGTAGCAGTGCCGGAGAGGAAAGGAACCGCTACTGAAGCCGGTAGTGAGGTCGCAGCGGCGTGCGTTCCGGCGGCCTGATCATCTCCGGTTCAGGGCGCGGCTGTACGTCATCCGATTCGAGCCAGCCGACCAGACGCTTCCACTGCACCAGGTCCTTGACCACGTCGGCCTTCTTCAGCTCCAGCAATCCCCGACCTTCGGACGCGGTCTTGATGTAGTTCTGCGTATCCCGGAGCACCGCGGCAACGGGAATGTCGAGGGATTCCAGAAACTTCATCAGCGACCGGAAGACGAGGGTGTTCCGCTTCACCCGGTTGGCTACCACCGCCAGCCGGTCCTCGTGCCGGGCAATCTTGGCGACCAGCAGCAGATCGGCGATGGTCCGCGTCGCCGCATGAATGTCGATCTCGGAGGGCAGCACGGGCACCAGAATCTTGTCCGCGCCGCGCACGTAGTCGAGCAGCTCGTGCTTGTTGAAGGCGGCCGGTGTGTCCACCACCACCCGCTCCACTTCCACCGGAACGCGCAGCGCGAAAGAGCGCGTCTGCCCGGCGTGGTTCTCGTAGGTGGCAATGCCATGGATGTAGGGACTCTCCGAGGCTCGGCGGCTCAGCCAGCGGGTGCTGGAACCCTGGGAGTCGTAGTCCATAATGGCCGAAGGCTGCCCGTTGCTTGCATAGTAGGCGGCCAGATTGGTGGCGATGGTCGTTTTGCCCGAGCCACCTTTCGGATTGAGAATGACGATCTTGCGAACTGCCAATGCAGACGTCCCTCGTTAGGTTGACGGCAACCTACACGGCGTAGAAACTTTTTGCAAATTTCTTTAAGAAGAATAAAGGGTTAGAGCACATCACTACAGTGAATCCTGAACTATTTCGGGCCATGGGTTCCGACTCCGGAACCCTGGCGTGACCAGTGCCTTTTTGAGCATCGGCTTCCGGCCCTTCTACCTGGGAGCCGCCGGCTTCGCGCTGATGGTGGTCCCGCTGTGGATCTGGCAGTTCGCGGGTATCGGCGCGCCTGTATCCGGTCTGCCGCCACTGCTGTGGCACGGCCACGAGATGGTGTTCGGGTTCGCGCCGGCCGTGATCGTCGGATTTCTGCTCACGGCGGTGCGCAACTGGACCGGCCGGCCGACGCCCGAGGGCTTCGCGCTGGCGGGACTGTTCGCATGCTGGCTCCTGGCCCGGGCGGCGAACTTCCTGCAGACGGGTCTGCTGCCCGTTCTGCTCGACGCGGCGTTTCTGCTCTGGGCGCTGACCGCGCTCGCCGGGCCCATCCTGCGTGCGGAAAACCGCCGCAATGACTTCGTGATCGCACTGCTGGCCGGTCTCGCGGTCATGAGCGTGCTGCACGGTCTCGCCATCCGCGGCGTGTTCGCGGCCGTCTCCGCCGGCCAGGCAACCCGGCTGGCCATGGATCTCGTCCTGCTCCTCATGATCGTGATCGGCGGCCGGGTGATCCCGGCCTTCTCCATGAATGCGGTCAAGGGACTCACGGCCAGGACCCGTCCGACCGTGGAGATCATCGCCATGGGATCGCCCGTCGTGATGCTCTTCGTCGACCTGATCGAGCCCGGCACCGGCGGGCCGTGGTGGATGCTGATCTGCGCGGGCCTGGCACTCGTCCACATGGTACGCCTCGCCGGCTGGCAGGCCTGGAAGACGGTCCGCAACCCGCTGCTTCTGGCGCTGCCTGCCGCCTACCTGTGGATCCCTGTTCATTTTCTGCTGCGGGCGTTCGAGCCGGCCTATGCCCTGCATGCACTGACCGTGGGCGCCATGGCCTCACTCATGCTGGCAATGATGACGAGGAGCGCCCTCGGCCATACCGGGCGGGCGCTGGTTGCCGGCCCGGCAGAGAAGCTGATCTTCCTGGCCATACACCTGTCGGCGGCGAGCCGCGTGTTCGCGCCCATGGTCCTGCCCGCGGCCTACATGACCTGGCTGTGGCTGGCCGCCGGGCTCTGGATGCTCGCTTTCGGGACCTTCGCGATCAGCTACTGGCCGCTGCTCACGCAGCCCCGTCTCAACGCCGGCTGACCGTTCCCGGGTTCAGCGGCGGATCAGGGCCGGAACTGGAGAGGCCGCGGCACCAGCCGGCTGGCTGCACCGACCACCCGGTAGGCCATCTCAACCCATTCACACACGCAGGCGCGGGTATCCCGCGGATCGATCATCTCCTCCATCTGAAACCGGTTGAGCGGTCCGACCGGTCCCCGGGCACTCTCGATCCTGGCCATCAATTCCTCGCGGAGGGCGGCCGGATCTTCCGCTTCGGCCAGCTGACGTTTGTAGGCAGCCTCGATGCCGCCTTCCGGCGGAATGCCCCCCACGTCTGCGGCCGGCCACACTACCCGCATGGAAGGGCGGGAGCGGGGCGTGGCGTAGTTGTTGCCGGCGACACCGAAGCTGCGCCGCATCAGCACCGTGAAGACGGGCATCTTCGCCTGAGCAAAGGCAACCATCCATTCCCCGCCCTTCCGTATGGTTGCGCGCATCTCGTGCTCGAGACCCACCGCGAATCCCGGATTGTCGACGAGGTTCAGCACCGGCAGATGAAAGAGATCGCAGAGATCCAGGTGACGGGTGAGCTTGTCGCACCCGTCTGCCGTGAGCGCGCCGCCATTGGCATGCTGGCTGTCGGAGGCGATCACGCCGACCGGGTAGCCGTTGAAACGGGCAAAACCCACCACCTGGTCCGTTCCCCACAGCGGGCCGATCTCGAAAAAAGAATCCCGATCGGCCATCAGACGGATGCCTTTACGGACATCGAAAGTCGTCGTGCGCTTTCTCGGTATCAGCGTAAAGAGCTCTTCTTCCCGACGATCGGGTGGGTCCGATGCCGCCGGTGCCAGCACCGGCGGCGCCTCATAGGCGCTGGCCGGCAGATAGGACAGAAACCGACGCGCCATGGCAACCGCCTCCGCCTCCGTCTCCGCCAGGTTGTCCACGGCGCCGTTGCGGCAGTGGATGTGCCAGCCACCCAGGTCTTCCTTCGTGATCTCGTAGCCCATGGCATGGGAGACGACGGGAGGTCCGGCCACAAACAGCTGTGCGATGTCCCGCACCATCACCGAGAAGTGGCCGAGCACGGCCTTGGCGGCACCGATACCCACCACGCTGCCGAGCAGCAGGTTCACCACGGGCACGGTCGCCAGCTGCTCCGCGTACATGCTGCTGCCGAGGTGACCGGGCAGGAACGAACCACCCCCGCCGGCAACCCGCGGCCGCCCGGCCCGGATGGCACCCGAGCTTTCCCTGGCCGAGCTTTCACCGGCCTTTTTCTGTGCCGGCACCATTGCCGCAACGCTGCCACCACCGGACGAGCCGTCCAGCAGACGCACCGACGGGATCCGCATCTCGATGGCAAGCCGATCCAGGTACCCGCTCTTGGCGCCGATGGCACCGTCCGCGTGGCCGCCGCGGGAGGTGAAATCATCCGCGCAGACCACGACCGTCCGTCTGTCGATGGCTCCCCAGCCGCCGACGCTGTTTGCTGGCGTGAAAGCCTCGATTGCGCCTTCCGGGTCGTATGAGGCAAAGCCCGCGATGCTGCCGACTTCCCGGAAAGAGCCTTCGTCGAGAAGAAGATCGATCCGTTCTCTGCAGGTCAGCTTGCCCCGCTCCCGCTGCCGGACGACGCCCGGATCCTCGGAACCGGGCGCAAGCCGTGCCTCTGCCAGACCTTTGAGAACGGCCACCTCCCCGAGAGTCGGCGCCCAGCTCTTTTCGCCGTAGCTCACCGGCGCTGCGCCGGATGCCGCGTCTTCGACGAGGGCGGCCACGATCTGGCCGGCACCGACGCTGTCACCTTCCGCCAGCGGCAGCATGCCCGCCACGGTTCCGGCGCAGGGCGCGGCAATCACCGACTCCATCTTCATGGCGCTGACCACGATCAGCGTATCACCCGGTCCCACCCGATCACCCGGCTGTACGGCGACGGAGACCACGGTTCCTGTCATGGGTGCCTCGACGGAGCGCTGACCCTCCTCGATGGGCAGGCCGGGCAGGTCCGCGGGTACGGACGCCCCGACATGAGCGGCATTACCCAATCCGAGTGCCTGGCGTTCGAGCAGCGCGAGCGCCGCTCCTTTCGCGGGATTCCGTGGCGGACGCGAAAGCGCTTCTGTCTCCTCGACGAGAGACGTTCGGGCATCACCCGCCTGAACCCGCTCATCGGCGAGAATCCTGTCGAGCTGGCCGATATTGGTGGGCAGGCCGGCGACATGGAACTCCTGCAGTGCCTGGCGGGTTCGTGCCAGCGCGCTCCCGTAGGTGGAACCACGGCCGATCACTTTCGCAAGCAGCGGATCGAACTGCGGAGGCGGCTGATAGCCGCCGTAGCCATTGCCATCGACACGCACCCCGGCACCGGTGGGTTCCTTGTAGGCCGTAATGCCACCGGCGCCTTGCGCGACCACCCTGGCCTGTATCGCGTAGCCTCTCGGCGGGCCGATCATGTCCTGGTCAGCGAGGCCGAGTTCCGCAAGTCCCGCGCCTGCTGCCAGCCGGAACTGGGCCTCCACCAGATCCACCCCCATCACCTCTTCGGTGATCGTGTGCTCCACCTGAATGCGGGGATTGCACTCGATGAACCAGTATTCGCCCGCTTCCGGCGAAACAAGAAACTCCACGGTACCGGCATTCTGATAGCCGGCTTCCACAGCCATCCGCACCGCATCGGTGAGCATGTGTTCCCGCAGAGACGGATCGAGACCGGGTGCCGGTGCGATCTCCAGCACTTTCTGATGTCGGATCTGAACGGAGCAATCCCGCTCCCGCAGGTGGACCACATTGCCGGCCCGATCACCCAGAACCTGCACCTCCACGTGCCTGGGCCGCTCGATCCGTTTCTCCAGGAAGAGCGTGCCATCGCCGAAGGCCGCCTGCGCCTCACTGACGCAACGATCAAAGGCCGCGGCCATCTCTGCCGCCGAACGCACCAGGCGCATGCCACGGCCGCCACCACCGGCAGCGGCTTTGAGCATCACCGGATAACCCACTTCCGCAGCGGCCCGGGAGGCATTCTCCGGATCCGAAAGCGCCTCCCGGCTGCCGGGCACCGTCGGCACCCCGAGGTCTCTCGCGAAATCGCGGGCGCGCACCTTGTCGCCGAACAGCCCCAGCACTTCCGGGCTCGGGCCGATGAAGGTGAGCCCGGCTTCCGCGCACCGACGGGCGAAGGTCTCGTTTTCCGACAGGAAGCCATAACCCGGATGAACGGCGTCGCAACCCGTTTCCCGGGCGATGGCGAAGATGGCCTCGAGGTTCAGATAGGCACCCACCGGGTCTCCATCATCCGGCAGTGCCCTCGCCTCGTCGACATACCGGGTGTGCAGCGACAGGGCGTCCACGCCCGCATACACCCCGACGGTTTCGATACCGAGGGTTTTCGCCGCACGGACAATACGGCCTGCAATCTCTCCCCGGTTGGCAATCAGGATTTTCTGAAATGGTGCGCTCAAACTCCCCGTCCCTCAGGCTCCTCAGCGCGCCAGTTTAGCAGCCTGCTGAAAAAGTCTCGTCGGCACCACGCCCCCGGACTGCCCGCCTCCTGCGTTTCAGATCAGCAGATAAATCCCGAGAGTCAGCGCTGCCATGACCAGCGCGTACGGGAGCTGGGTGATCACATGGTCCATGTGGTCACTGCCCGCACCGAGAGAAGCGAGCACCGTCGTATCGGAGACCGGCGAGGCGTGATCCCCGAAGATCCCGCCGCCGGCAATGGCCGCTACGGTCTGAAAGACGAGCGCGCCGGGCTCACCTGCGGAGAAATTCAGAGCGACCGGCAGGGCGACGGGCATCATGAGCGCGAAGGAACCCCAGGAAGTACCGGTGGAGAAACCGATGGCAGCGGTGATGACGAAGGTCAGAGGTACCAGCCAGTCCACACTGAGGCCGGTATTGAAGAGTCCGATGATGGCTTCACCCACACCGAGCTGATGCGCCACCTCGTTCAGCGCATAGGCCAGGGCGACAATGATGAGCGCGGGCATGACGCTCTCCGCACCCCGGGTGACGAGCCCGGCCACTTCCGATGCCGATCCGAGCCTGCGACGGCCGATCAGCACCGTGATGAGCACAGCGCATCCCGCCATGAAGGCTTCCACGATCTTCACAGAACCGAGACTGACGAGGCTCCAGACGAAGATGCTCACCACCACGGCAACAGGCAGCAGCAACTCGAGCAGCAGAGAGGGTGCGGGTCCATCACCCGGCGCATCGCCGTCCACGGATTCGTCCACCAGCGGTTCTGCCCCCGGACGCACCAGGTGGCCGGTTTCCGCCGCCCGCCGTTCGGCGCTGCGCATGGGGCCGAAGTCCGGCAGCACGCCCGCTGCGATCAGCCCTGCGAACAGAATGATGAGCATCGGATAGAAGTTGTACGGAATCGCCTGGATGAAGATCGACAGCCCTTCCTCCACCGAACCGGCGGCGCCGGTCTGCGCTGCGATCAGACTGGCGAGATAAGCGCCCCAGGCGGTGAAGGGTACCAGGATGCACACGGACGCCGTGGTCGCGTCCAGCAGGAACGCCAGTTTCTCCCGGGGTACGCCTGCCTGATCCGTGACCGGCCGCATCACCGCACCCGTCATGAGCGGGCTGAAATAGTCATCGACGATGAGGAAGCCGAGCCCCCAGGTCGTGAGCTCGGCGCGTCGTCTGGCCGGCGCGCCGCTGTGGCCTGCCGCCGCCCGTGCCGCCAGACCGGCCATGACCCCGGCACGTTTGAAACCCTCGAACAGAATTCCGATCAGCACCACGATCAGAACGATCCAGATGAAGTCCGCATTGCCGAGAGAGGCCTGGAAGAGCTGGTTCAGACCGGCGCCGGGAACACCGCCGAGCATCAGGGTGCCGACGAAGGTGCCCGTCAGCATGGCGATGACGGCAGACCGCGTGGCGAATGCCAGCAGCAGCGTGATGACCAGGGGCGCGAGAGACCAGAGCCCCCAGCTGCTCGACGGCTCCATCAGAATCGGACTACTGAAAACACAGGTAGGCGTTCTGGAAAGCCGTCTGCCCGTCCGCCGTGTGCACGTCGTAGTGAATCACGCCTTTTTCCACGGCCACGACTTCCAGCTTCAGCGTCCCCGGCATGAGAACCATGGCCGAAAACCGGCCGCCAAGACGTTTCACCCGACCGGGATCACCATCGAGATATTCATCCACCAGGCGGCTCACGGACATGGCCATGGTGGCGGTGCCGTGCAGGATGATGTCGGGCAGCCCCGCACCGAGTGCGACTTCCCGGTCGGTGTGGATGGGATTGAAGATCCGCGCACACTCGGTGTACACATGGGCGGCACCCGCGGGCACCACGATCTCATGCACCCCGCCTTCCGATGGGGCGCCGGGTCGTTCGGGCGGTGCCGGTGCCGCTTCCACCTCCTGCGACTCCCCGGTGACGGCGACACCGCGGCTGATGCCGAGCTGGTACGTCCGGCAGACGAGCCCGCCCGAAGCATCCACGGTATCGAGACGCGTCATCTGCGCCGCGCCGGGCCTGATCGCCTTCAGTGACAGGATCGTTGCCGTGGTGGTCAGAGTCTCGCCGGCCTGAATGGGCCGATACAGATGCAGGTCGTGGGTGGCGTGCACCCCGCGCGCACCTTCCTCCGGCGTGACCGAGTCATAGCCCGGCAGCTCCCTGCTCGAGAGAATCACCGGCCATTCCAGGCAGACGGGAAAGACGGGGTGCGCGCACACCCGATGCGCTGCCGTATCCATGTAGGCCGGGTTGAGATCATCGATCCCGGCGGCATAGCTCATGATCCAGCGGGCATCCACCTCGTGGGTGAAAGCCCGGGTCGTCTCCCCCACCATGCGTACGTCGAGTGGCAACCTGCGTCCTCCTTCTATCTTGTGTCCGGGGTCCAGAGCGCCTGACCGTCCACCTCATCCAGCCCCCGCAGGCCACAGAAGGCCATGGTCAGATCGAGCTCGTTGGCGATGAGATCCAGACATCTGGTCACGCCCGCCTCGCCCATGGCACCGAGTCCGTAGAGAAACGCCCGGCCGATCATGGTCCCGGTGGCCCCCAGAGCCAGCGCTTTGAAGACATCCTGGCCGGACCGGATACCGCCATCCACCCAGACTTCCATGCGGCCATCGACGGTCTCCACCACCTCGGGCAGCACGGCGATGGATGAAGGTGCGCCATCCAGCTGCCGGCCGCCATGGTTCGAGACAACCAGCGCATCCGCGCCCGTGGCCACGGCGAGCTCAGCATCCTCGGCGCACATGATGCCTTTCAGGATCAGCTTGCCGCCCCAGCGTTCCCGGATCCAGGCCACGTCGTCCCAGTTCAGGGTCGGGTCCAGCTGCTCCGCGGACCAGGCGGACAGCGACGACATGTTGCTGATCCCCTGCACGTGACCGACGATGTTCCCGAACTGGCGCCGTTGCGTGCCCAGCATGCCCAGACACCAGCGTGGGTGCATGGCCATGTTCAGCAGATTCCTGAGCGTGAGTTTGGGCGGCGTCGACAGCCCGTTGATCAGATCCTTGTGCCGCTGCCCGAGAATCTGCAGATCCAGTGTCAGCACCAGTGCCGAGCAGCCGGCCGCCTTCGCCCGATCTATCAGACGGCCAATGAAGTCCCGGTCGCGCATCACATACAGCTGGAACCAGAACGGTCTGGTGGTGGCCGCAGCGACCTCTTCGATGGAGCAGATGCTCATGGTGGACAGGGTGAACGGCACGCCCCAGCGCTGTGCTGCCCGGGCGGCCAGAATCTCCCCATCCGCATGCTGCATGCCGGTCAGGCCGGTCGGAGCGAGCGCCACGGGCATGCGCACCCGTTCCCCCACCATCTCCGTGGCGATGGATCGTTCGGCCATATCCACGGCGACCCGCTGCTTGAGCAGAATGCGGGCGAAGTCCGCTTCGTTGGCCCGGTAGGTCGACTCGGTCCAGGATCCGGAGTCCGCGTAGTCGTAGAACATTCTCGGAACCCGCGCTTCATGCAGGCGGCGGAGATCCTCGATGCAGGTGATGGGTCTGGACATGCTCAGTCGTTGCCGCCATTCTCAGCAGCATCCGTGCGCTTCGCGCCACGAATGGGCGGATTCTTCCGGAATTTCGCGCTGAAAAGGCCCCGCTTGTGCCAGGGCTGAGCCTCGCTCGTCCAGATGTGAAGGCGCGGTTTGAATTTCCCGGGTTCGTCCAGGCTACCTACCTTCACAGCGCAGAATCTGTCCTCGGCATCGCTGTAAGAGTAAAGAGGACTGCCGCACTCACCGCAGAAGACGCGGGTGACGTGATGCCCGGCTTCGGAGAGCGTGGTGAACTCCCTGGGACGCCCTCTGGTCACCCTGAACTCCTCCCGGCGCACGGTGACCACGTAGGCCGGACCGCCGCCGGACGCGTACTGACAGGCCCGGCAATGGCAGGCCAGATTGGTCACCGTCGGTTCGTAAAACCCGTAGCGAACCTCTCCGCAGGCACACCCGCCCATGTGTTTCACCTTGCCTGTGAGCTTGCTGTCCATGTTCTTTTCCTGACTCTAGTCCGGTTGTGCCGCTGCCACCCGATTCGGCAGCGGCTCATCTGCAAAAAAAGCGGTCAGGTTCGCCAGGGCACACAGACCCATGGCCACCCGGGTTTCCTCGGACCCGCTGCCGAGATGCGGCAGCAGCACCACGTTCGGCAGATCGAGGAGCGCCTGAGTCACTGACGGTTCGTGCTCATAGACGTCGAGCCCGGCACCGCCGATCCCGCCGTTCGCCAGAGCCGACGCCAGGGCATCTTCATCCACCACGTCGCCTCTGGCCGTGTTGATCAGAATCGCGCGCTCAGGCATCCGTGCGAGGGCGGCCGCATCGATCAGGTGGTGCGTCTGCGCTGTGGACGGGCAGTGCAGGGAAACGACGTCCGCACGCTCGAGCAGCGCATCCAGCCCGAGCTGCTCGGCACCGAGCTCGGAAAGGACCGATGGGGCCACCCCGGACCGGCTGCTGATCAGAATGTGCATGCCGAAGCCGAAGTGCGCCCGGCGCGCGGTTGCCAGTCCGATGCGTCCGGCGCCCACGATCCCGAGCACCTTGCCGGTGACCTTCCGACCGAGCAGATGTGTGGGCCGCCAGCCGGACCACTCACCGGCGCGTAATTCCCGCTCACCTTCGCCTGCACGGCGGGCCGTCATCAGGATGAGCATCATGGCCAGATCCGCAGTGCAGTCGGTGAGCACTCCGGGCGTGTTGGTCACGGCAATCCCTGCCGCCGCCGCAGCCTCGAGATCGATGTGATTGAAACCGACGCCGAAGTTGGCCAGCAGCCGGGTTCGAATGCCCGGCCGGCCCAGCAGCGAGGCGTCCAGCGCATCGGTCACCGTAGGGCAGATGGCATCGGCGTCAGCCAGTGCATCGGCCAGCTGTGCGCGGCTCATGGGCTCGTCCGTCTCGTTGAACACTCCGTCGAAGCGCTCGGCGATCAGCGACTCCACAGCCTCCGGCCATCGGCGGGTGACCACCACCCGCGGCCGTGCGGACCCGCCCTCACTCATCCCGGATCCGGATGTATGAGGGTGCTGATGAGGGTTTCCGTGGAGGCATGGCCATGGGTGGCGAGTATACCCAAAGCACCCGTTGGGCACCCCGCATGGAAGCGCCTACAATCGGGCCTTTGCGGAAAGGGGAGCAGAGGCATGCGCGGTGGTCAGGTATTCATGGAGTCGCTGCTGCTGCACGGCGTCGACGCGATTTTCGGCAACCCGGGTACGACGGAAAATCCGCTCCTCGATCGTCTGATCGACTATCCGCAGCTGCCCTACTACGTCGCCCTGCATGAAGGGGTGGCCGTGGGCGCGGCCAGTTTCTATGCCCAGGCCACCGGCAGAACGGCAGTGGCGAACCTGCACGTGGCCCCGGGGCTCGGCAATGCCATCGGCATGATGTACGGCGCCCTGAAGGCGGCCTCGCCCCTCATCGTCACGGCCGGCGCTCAGGACACCCGCATGCGGCTGCACAACCCTCTTCTTTCTCACGACCTGGTTGCCATGGCGGCACCCGTGACCAAATACAGCGCCCAGCCGCAGACGGCGGACGAGATGGGACCGCTGCTGAACCGGGCGTTCAAGATTGCGAATGAGCCGCCATACGGGCCCGTCTTCATCGCGCTGCCTGTCGATGTGATGGAGGGAGAAACCGACGTCCCCGCCAGCTGTGCGGGGCCGATCGCCGCCGCGGTGGCGGGCGACGACACCCTCGCCAGGGCCGCCGGCATGCTCAGCGAGAGCGCCAGTCCCTGCCTGGTTCTGGGTGATGAAGCCTCCAGGCAAAACGCACTCGGCG
This sequence comes from Gammaproteobacteria bacterium, assembly GCA_030425195.1. GTDB lineage: Bacteria > Pseudomonadota > Gammaproteobacteria > Pseudomonadales > Azotimanducaceae > SZUA-309. Next base: position 191,166 of record JAUIAV010000003.1, read on the forward strand.
AGCTGGTGGCGCTCGCGGAACACACGGGGGCGACCGTCTACCACCAGGGTCTGCGTGCGCACGTCTGTTTTCCGAACCGGCATCCCAACTACCGCGGCCGCACGCCGTTCGAGGCAGCCGCGGTCAGAAAACTGCTGGCGCCCCACGATCTCGTGCTGCTGATCGGCGGCAACTTCTTCGAGGACGTCTGGTATGACAGGTCGAGCCACGTCCCCGATCACGCCCGGGTGATCCAGTTCGAAAACACCCAACACCGGCTTGCACTGTCCGTACCCGTGGACCTGGGCGTGACCGGGGAGCTCAAACACTCTCTGGGCAGGCTGCTCGAACGCCTGGAGGAAACACCGGATGGTGAGTACGCCGCGGCAGCGGCCGAGCGCAACGCCGCTCTCGCCGAGGACGATCGGGTACGCCGTGCGGCTGCAGCCGAGACCCTCGAGAAGCTGAGCGACGTCTCCCCCATGGCGCCCGTGCGGGCCGTGCACGAGCTCAGCCGTTCGCTGCCGGAGAACGCCGTGATCGTGGACGAGTCCATCACCGCATCCCTGGAAGTGGCCCATCATTTCGAGGAAACGGACCATGGCGACTATTTCGGCGGCCGCGGCGGGGGTATCGGCCAGGGGATCGCAGGCGCCATCGGCGTGCAGGCAGCCAACCCGGACCGCCGGGTGGTTGCCATCTCCGGCGACGGTTCGGCCATGTACAGCATCCAGGCGCTGTGGAGCGCCGCCCACCATGACCTGCCCATCATTTTCGTGATCCTTTCGAACCGCGAATACCGGGTGCTCAAGCACAACCTGGACATCTACCGGGCCCGTTTCGACATCGGTTCGAACAAACCCTACCCGCACATGGATCTCACCAATCCCACCCTGGGTTTTCCGGAGATGGCCAACGGCATGGGCGTGCCGGGAGAAACCGTGACAGACCCGGATGGCATCGAGGCCGCCATGGAACGGGCAAAGGCCACGGATGGGCCTTATCTCATCGAGATCGTCGTATCCGGGAAGAGCTGAGCACCACCACGATCAGGGTTGCAGACGCTGCACGTCCCAGCCGGATGCGGTGCGCTCGTATCGGAACCGGTCGTGCAGGCGGCCTTCCCTGCCCTGCCAGAACTCGATCCGCTGCGCGATGAGACGATATCCGCCCCAGCCATCCGGCATCGGCACATCGCCAGACGGATGCCGGGCCCTCAGCTCGGCCACGCGCGCCTCGAGCATGGATCGATCGATGATGGGTTGAGACTGATCCGACGCCGCCGCCGAGAACCGGCTTTCCTCGGGCCGGCTGGCAAAGTAAGCGTGGGACTCATCCGCGTCGATTCGGGTCACCGAACCGCTGATGCGCACCTGACGGGAAAACTCCCGCCAGTAGAAGGCGAGCGAAGCGCGGGGATTCTCTTCGAGCTCGAGGCCCTTCTGACTGCCGTAATCCGTATACCAGACGAAGCCATCCGGCCCGTGCTCCTTGAGCAGCACGATCCTGACGGAAGGCTCCCCCTGTGCGGACGCCGTCGCCAGAGCCATGGCCGTGGCATCCGTGGACTCGACGCGGAGCGCTTCGTCCAGCCAGGCACCGAAGAGGTGCAGCGGATCCCCGGGGAGGTCGGCACGGCGCAGCACGCCGGCGGCATACTCCCGGCGCTCGTCGCTATGATCACTCATATAGATTCATAAAAATCTGCAATAGATTTTAGAGCGCCATATACATCTAGTCGTCCGACGCATCTTTTTCCGCGAGCGCTTCTTCCTCGAGCAGTCGGGCACCCCTCAGAATCCCGCCGAGCGCGTAGTTGCCCTCGTGACAGGCGTATTCGAAGACCTGCTCATCGGACGCAGGCCAGACATAGGCACCGCTCCAGGGTTCCACCCAGGCCGGATCCTGCACGGTGAACTCGTACAGCAGGTTTCCGTCGTCCATCCGGCTGAACCGCTCCACAACGTGCAGATCGCGTCCGGCCAGGAACAGTCCGTTCTCGTCGCGGAAATTGGTCGTATCCACCACCAGGGTGCCGTCTTCCCAGCGGCCGATGGAATCACCCAGCCATCTACGCACGTCGTCCGGCGCATGCTCCGCGTTCATACGGATCACACGGGCATCGTGATTCATCTCGTTGAGGATCATCACGTACTCATCCGTCTGCACGATGCGCTTCATGTTGTTGTACATGACGGGCAGGGCCGGCGGCCCTGCCGTGCTGCCGAAGCCGAGCAGACAGCGTTCCGCCAGCGGCCGCAGCTCCGGGTCGTCGTAGGGACCCACTGCCCGGTCGATCCACCAGGCGGTGCCGGTGTTTTCACCGGAACCGGCCCTGGCCGCCATGGCCCGCGCCTTGCCGTATTCGGTCATCTCCGGAAGCCTGCCATCCTCCGGCGAGGTGATGATCGACGTGGGATACCTGCCGTCGATCATGAAGTTGCTCTCACCGATATCCACGTAGAAGGCGTTGTAGCCCCCCACTCCACCGGCCGCGCCGGCGAACTCAGGGACGTAGATCTCCGTGCCGCCTTTCTCCGGCGCGCCCCGGTTCGGGTCGCTCGGTGCCGCATCCTTGGCCAGATTGTTCGCCCAGTACTCGGCGATGGCTCTGGCCTCTTCCGCCGAGATGGTGGGCTTGCCTTCGAAGCGTTTCGGCCGCTGCAGGGGCGTGAGCGTGGCCACGTTGTAGGTTCCGGTGAGATCGGGCCGGGTATCGTCCGCCGCCGCGCCGTTCGGCAGACAGAGCGCCATGGCGAACGAAGCGGCTGCTGTCAACACCACTCTGGACATGTACACCTCGAGTCAAGGTTCGAAGCGCCCGAGCATAGAGCCGGTGCAGCACCAAGTCGAGATGCCCGATCCCGGCAGCATGCTCGAGCAGCGGGCCGGCCTCCCGGCGAGTGCCGCCTTTCCGGGTCGCCCGGCTGCCCGTAGACTTCCGCCATGCAACCGACCCTTCAGTCCGGATCATTCGCCTGCGTGCTCATTCTCCTGGCTGCGATGCCGGCGTGGTCTGCCGACCCCCTGACGGAACTCGGGCGGAAGCTCTTCTTCGACACCCGCCTGTCCGAACCACCGGGACAGGCCTGCGCGTCCTGCCACGATCCGGCTCGGGCATTCAGCGACCCGAGAGCCAAGGATCCCGTCAGCGCGCTGTCGCCGGGCGCCGACGGTCACTCCGTCGGCACGAGGAACACCCCTGGACTGACCTACGTGGGCCTCGTGCCTGCGTTCTCGAAAACGGCCGGCCACTATCAGGGTGGTCTGTTCCTCGACGGACGCGCTCGCACGCTCCAGGCACAGGTCGTCGAGCCTCTGCTCAATCCTCTGGAGATGGCGATACCAGACGAACGGACCATCGTCTCCCGGGTGCTTGCCGACGCCGGTCACCGCGCGGCTCTGCAGGGTCTCATGGGAGAGGAAGCAGTGGACCATCCCGGCGAGCACCAGGACCGGCTGCTGGAGGCGATCACCGCCGCCATTGCCGCATTCGAACGGTCCGTCGAGTTCTCCACCTTCGACTCGAAGTACGACCGTTACCTGCGCGGCGAGTACGAGATGACCCGTGACGAGGCCGTGGGTCGGGAGGTCTTCTTCTCAGGACTCGTCAACTGCATCCAGTGCCATCTGAACCGGCCTGATCGGATCTCACCCCGGGAAACCTTCACCAATCAGCGTTACCACAACATCGGCGTCCCGGTGAATCTCTCCGTCGCATCGGCGGGAGAACCGGATCCGGGTCTGGCGGGGCATCCCGACGTCCACGACCCCGCTCAGAGCGGCCGGTTCCGGGTACCCACCCTGCGCAACGTGGCGGTCACCGCGCCTTACATGCACAACGGCGTGTTCCGGAACCTGGAAACCGCCGTCGCCTTCTACGGAAAATTCACGCTGCGGCATCAGCGGAATCCGGAAACCGGTCGGCCATGGCGTCCGGCCGGGACACCCGGAACCGTGGACGAGGAGATTCTCCGGGACGGCCAGCCCATCGATCCTGCCCGGGTGCAGCATCTGAGTGCGTTTCTGCGAACGCTCACCGATCGACGCTACGAGCATCTGCTGAACCAAGCTGTAAATCAGCGAAAGACACCGTACCCTTTAGCTGCCGCAGCTTCTCTAAGTGCGGGCGTACGCGCATCGAACACAAAATGAGGCGGCCCCCGAGGGCCGCCTCAGCTCAGACCTGTTCAAGACTTCCTAGAGGCTTATCCCGACAGATCCGTAGACGGTCCGCCCCAGAGGATTGTGGACGAACTCATCATAGCCGCCATTCTTGGCGACCTTGGGCGGGTCCTCGTTAAAGAGGTTGCGCGCACCGATGGTGAAACGAATGTTGGTATCGCCGACCGGCAGCTCATAGGAATACTGCGCGTCCACTGTGGTCCAGGAATCGATCTTGTCGTCCTCGATCCCCAGGTTGTCCGCGATTTCCTGGATGTCAGTTGTGGATCCAAACGTGTCGTCGGTGTAGCTGTCGATCCAGCGGATCTGGATGTTGGCAGCGTGCCGGTTGAGGTCCCAGTAGGCGCCGAAGTTGACCCGGTGTTCAGGCAGGCTGCGGCCTACAGTATTGGCAGCGTTGCGGCTGCCTACACCGTCGATCTTGGTGCCGTTTGCGGTGGTGAGGTCGTATTCGGCCATCCACACCCAGTCCAGGCTGAACAGGAAGGTCCCTGCACGCTCGGTGAACAGGTTGTAGGTGAGCCGTGTGTCGACGCCGGAAGCCTGAAGCTCCTGGGCATTCACCGTCAGCACGTTGACGCGCTGGAGGAAGCCGGTATCACCCCGGATGACCTGATCAGGCAGGGCGCCGCATGCCGGACCGACTGCACAATCCTGATTGATCAGCTCCTGGAAGGACTGCCGTGTGAGAATGTCCTGGTAGTCGTAGTTCCAGTAGTCCATGTCGAGTCCGAAGTTACCTGGACGCCAGGACAGACCCAGATTGAAGTTCGTGGAGGATTCAGGCTCCAGATCTTCGTTGGGTGCGACGATCTGCGGCCGGAACACGGTGCTGCCGTCGAAAGGATCGTTCATGTTCAGCAGGCTGGTGGAGTTGCCGAAAGCCTGAAGCAGCGAAGGCGTACGGAATGAGGTTCCAGCCGAGCCGCGCAGAGTCAGGGTTTCAGTCGCAGACCACATGAGAGAGATCTTGGGATCGATGGAGTCTTCGTTCAGCGTGTCGAAGTCCTCGTAGCGCACGGCAAGGTTGGCTTCCAGGGTGTCCGTGAGCGGCAGATAGAGCTCGCCGAAGATGGCCCAGCTCTTCAGTTCGCCGTCCCAGTCCTGAGCGCCGTAGGCGAATTTGAAGTTGTTCTGTTCCAGATTCTGATTCACGTCCACGTCGCCTCGGTCCCGGCGGTACTGGCCCCCGAAGGCGAGACCGGTCATACGGCCATTGAACTCGAACAGATCGCCCGCGAATACGAGGTCGAACACGTCCTGCTCATAGAGCGCTTCCGTCCTGGTCTCGCCGACGATCCAGCTCAGCAGCTCATCCGGGTTCAGGTACAGCGGATCCGTCTGTGGCTGACCATCCGGCGTGATTCTGGCGCTGGAGAAGGGGTTGAACCAGTAACAGTCGCCCGTTCCCAGATTGCCGCTGCCGGCGGTTTCGGCCGGATCGATGGGATTACATGCCGGTCCGCCGAAGCCGTTCAGCGCGAGATCTGTCTGCTGGGTAAGAGTATCCGTGTTCCGGCTCCGGGCGCGTCGCTGTGAGTAGGTGTAGGAAGCATCCCAGGTCCAGCTGGTGTCCGCGATGTCACCACGGAAGCCGTTGGACAGACGCAGCGCGTTGCGTGAATTGCGGGTTTCCTTGTCCGGCAGATCATCGCCGATGAATCCCCCTGCAGCCCGGTAGTAGAGCAGTGAGGGTGACGGGGTCTGACCGCGCCGCTGTGCTTCCAGGGCGTAGCCCGGATGGTTCGGATTGACCAGAGGGAAGGTCACGTCCGGGAACAGCGAGTTGTCGCGCTTGAACGAGTCGTCCGTAAAGAAGAAGTCGCCGTAGTACTCCACGCTGCCGCCGAGTTGGTAGTTGGCGTTGCCGGAGACGTTGTACCGCTCGACGTCCCCGACCAGAGCGAAGAAGCTGGAGAAATCGTAGCCACAGAAAGTGTTGCTTCGGATGAAGCTTTCCGGTGCGAACTGCTCGCAGTTCAGGTCACCGAACTGCGGCCGTCCGGTAACGGGTATGGCTGACAGGAGCCAATCCGTTCTGGCTGTCGGATCCAGCGGGAATACGGTCGGCGGATTACCCACTGAAGAAAGACCCGTCTGGCCGAACCGGTCGTAGCGATCGCCGATGCTTAGCGGCTTTCTGTCCAGATAGCTGGCGGCGATAGTAGCACTGCCCCGGTCGCCTGTGATGCCGGCGATTCCCTGGATGAGCAGGTCATCCTGTTTTTCTGTTTCGGTATCGGTGGAGCCCTGGATTTTGAGTTCCAGTCCCTCGAAGTCCGAGCGGGTGATGAAATTCACCACGCCGGCGACGGCGTCAGAGCCGTACAGAGAGGAAGTGCCGTCCAGCACGACCTCCATGCGCTCGATGGCGATAGACGGAATGAGATTGGAGACGTCGACGTAGGCATTGCCCTGACCGTCGAAGTTCGCACCCACCGTCCGCTTACCGTTGATCAGAACCAGCGTCGAGCCGAGGCCCAGGTTCCGCAGGTTGATGTTGGTGTTGCCGGTGTTGTTGTCTCCGCCGTTGAACGCACTGGCCTGGTTGGTGGAGCCCGAGTTGTACGGCAGGGTGTTGACGAGATCGGAGATCTCGGTGGCGCCGATGTTCTCGAAAGCCTCCTGCTGGACCACGGCGAGTGGCGATGGTGAGTTCTCTGCCGACCGTTTGAGGTAAGTGCCGGTAACGACAACCTCTTCGATGACTTCTTCAGCAACAGCCGGCAGGGAGATGCCGGTAGTCGAGAGAAGGCAGGCGGCGACAGCGCCACGAAAGGCATACTTCATTGGTTGTTCCCCTTTTTGACTACTTCGATAAAGCTTCGCGCACGACGTTCAAGCGATTCAGCGCAGATGGTGAAAGACCATCTCGCGAGCCGGATTGATCGTTATCAAGCATTCAGTAACTACAAAGTCACTCATCGACCGGCAGGTCTGCATCGGTCGGCGTTCCTTTGAAGTGCGGGCTCGTGACGAAGATCGATTCGATCCCGTTTTCAAGAGCCCGCGCGTCGAATGGCGCGAAGATCAGGGCAGCGCCATCTGCGGGCCTCCATGCCGGTTTGGTCGACTTCATTGAGAATTCCCATTGATGGACTACTAATCGATATCTAGATACTTCTTAACTTCTTACTGCTTCCAGATTCAGAAGGCAGGTGAGGTTCGGTGTACTGCTCTCTCCAGAACGAACCCCGCACAGAAGATAACACCACCGGTTCGTATTACAACGGTGTTATCGCAGGAGTTTCGTGCGGCACTGCAGCATGAATCCGGCAGCTTTCAGCGGCTTCAGACGCGATCCGAAGCCCCTATCCGCGTTGATGGCCGCGCTGATGGCCGCGCGGACGGAGACGGCTCGTGGCCGTCTCCGTTTCTCACGCTTGTCGGACTGACAGACGTCAGCTGCCGCCTCCGAAGTTCACCCGGAGGCTCAGTTCGATCGTGCGACCGAGCGGGTCGCCGATGTAAGGGTCGTAGCCGAGCTGATGCCGCGCCTTAGACGGATCCTCGTCGAAGAGATTGATGACCGCCAGGCCGAACGTGGCGTTCCAGGGACTGTTCCAGTTCACGTAGACGTTGTTGGAATAGTAGTCGTCCACCTGCTCCCCCCAGGTGATCTCGACCAGATCGCCGTTCGCATCGTAGACGAACGGATTGTCCCGATCGTCATCGACACCGCCGACGAAACGGAGCTCCCATCGGAAGTTCCAGGCATCCAGGTTGTAATTGACGTAGCCCAGTCCACGCCACTCGGACACCGTGCCCGGGAAACGCTCGTAGTTCGTATAGCCGACCGCGTCATAACCCTGGAAGATCTCGACGCCGCCGAACTCGAACGTCGATTGGTCGTACTTGTCCACGTAGGTCGCGCTGGCACCGAGCGAGAGATAGCCAGGTCCGATGGGATCGGTGAAGGCATAGGACAGCATGACGTCGATGCCTCCGATTTCCACCGGCGACCCGTTCACCACCGGCGAGGAGATCCGCTGCATCTGATTGGCGGTGGTCACTCCCTGAGTGCAGGCATCGTTCTGATCGAAGATGATCAGGTAACGAAGCGGGTGTCCGCAGTCTGCAAACTGGGCGCCCGTGCCGGGACCATTGCCAACGGCATTCGAGACCGCGGCGTAAGGCACGGTGGTGATCTGATCTTCGAACTCGTAGTTCCAGTAATCGAGAATGCCTTCGAAGCCGCCCGCCTGAATGATGAACCCGACACTCCAGGTGTCCGCTGACTCCGGTGTGAGCTCCGGATTACCGCCCACGTCGATGGAACGGTACTGATTGGCGGCGGCCGGCACCGGCTGCAGGCCCGTCGCCTGGAGAGCCCGGTTGACCGGTGTCGGACCACGGAACGTGGAACCGGCCGATCCCCGCAGCGCCAGCCAGGGCAGCGCCTGCCATCTCGCAGAAACTTTCGGGTCGGTGGTATCGCCGGTCAGGCCGCCGTAGTCCTCATAACGCACGGCAACCTGCACGTCGAGGTTTTCGAGTATGGGGATAGCCAGCTCTCCGAACACGGCATATACCTCATCATCCAGCGTCTGCGGGATGAACTGGCCGAGAAAGATGAAAGGCCCAGTTGCAATCGCGCAGCTGGTGTCACCCGGCACAGGGCAAGGTGTCACCCGGGAATCGATCATCGGATTGTCGAGCCAGGTCTTGTAGTCGATTTCACGATACTGCCCGCCGAACGCCCAGCCGATCCGGCCGCCGGGGAGCTCGAAACCGCCGATTTCCCCATCGAGGACCGCATCGACCACCAGCAGGGACTGCTCCTGGAAGACCGTCCACCGGTCGATGAGCCACTTCTGCATTTCTATGGAATTGTCATTGGCCGGCACATAGCCTGGATTGGTGTATCCGTAGGGTGCGCTGCGGTCCACTGCATTGGAGAAGGGATTGAAGAACTCGCAGGTCGATCCCGGCTGCCCGTAGGCAATCCCGTTACAGTCCGGTCCGCCCAGACCATTCAGGGCATTCTGCAAGCGGACGATCTGAGTATCGACGCCCGTGCGCGAATGCTCGGATTCGGAGTAGGTGACTGCCAGATCCCAGCCTATGCCTTCGAGAAACCCGCTGCTGAACGTACCCCGCAGGCTCGCGGAAACCCGATGCATGTCGTACTTGTTCTTGTTCAGCTGGCCTCCGTTGCCCCCGGTCAGCTCAGGTACACCGCCCCAGCCGTTCGGCCGCCAGTAGCCGAGCAGGATGTTTTCCGTGGCATCGATCGTCGCCTGATCGAATCCGACCTGCTGCAGCGCAGTCAGAGCGCCCGGGTTATTGGAGAACTTGGAGGGCCCCATCGGATCGTTCGACACCATGAACTGAAACGCTCCGGGTCCGTTCGGCCCCGAGGTCGGAGGATAGGACGGTGACGTGCGGTACTCCGGGAGCTTCGTCTGCGCATACAGACCTTCTATATGCAGCTCCACCCCGTCCGCGATCTCGGTGTTGATCTCTCCATACAGCTGCTCCTGCTCGGTTTTCTCCACCAGATTGTCGAAGGGGACGAACGTGAAACGGCAGGTGGGCCCCGCAAACGCAGCCGGCAGACCGTCCTCGTAGCCGCCCAGATCATTGCAGTTGGAATCCACCGTGAATCCGGCAACCGGCGTGCCATCGCCAGCCATCGGCAGGAAGTTCCCCGGCGTGCCGAATCCGGACCAGCCGGTGGGATTTTCCAGATACGGCGGGGTCGCCCAGTCACGGTCGGTGGACTTGAGCTGCCGCCGGTGCTGTTGCGCATAGGAGATCAGCACGTTGGAGCTGTCTCCCACCCAGCCCCAGCTGGCTGCCCACCGGTGCGCGCCGGAGTCTTCAATGTCCCGGTAGCTGCCTTGAAGCTCGAATCCTTCCAGATCCCTTCGGGTGATGAAGTTGACCACGCCGGCGATGGCATCCGAGCCGTAGATGGCGGCAGCACCGTCCTTGAGCACTTCCACGCGACCGACCGCGGCGATGGGCAACAGGTTGGTGTCCACGCCTGCCGGCCCTTCGGCGGGGGTGTAGGTCGTCCTGCGACCGTTCATCAGCACGAGTGTCCGCATGCCACCCAGACCACGCAGGTTCACATTGCCGACGCCAATGGTGCCCTGGTTCGGGCCGAACTGATTGGTCTCCCCCATGGTGGGCCCCACATAGGGTAACGACCGGATCAGATCGAGCGCCGTCGGACTGCCTCGATCCTGCAGCTCCTGCGCGTCGATCACGTCCACCGGAAGCGCCGCGTCTTCAGGCGTGCCTCTGATGTATGAACCGGTGACGACGATTTCTTCGATGGGACCCTCTTGCGCGAGGGCACTGATGGTGATTCCTGACAGAGCAGCTCCGCAGAGCGCCCCTCTCCAGACAGATTGCGGCACTTTCATTCCTGGACCTCCCCAGTGTGGAATGAATTCGCTTACGTGCCCCAGGCTCACTACTGGCTTAGGCCGAACCGGAACACACCCGTGTTCCCCGACAACCTGATACTTCTACTTCCGGGAAGCAGTCACACCAGAGGCTAACATCTCCGGATCGGCCAGGACAGATAAACCGGTACGAACACTCGCGGTCGCTGTGCAGCGTATTGTCAGGAAATCGGCGGAGATACCGAGATCCCAGGTTGTCAGAGCTCGGACTGAATCCGGCGGACGAGCTCGGCCGCGGGCAGTGCCCGGGTTCTCGCAGCCCCCTCACCCGCCCACATCACGCTGAATCCGGAATCGTTCCGCGCCGCGATCAGCTGCTTGACCCCATCGTAGGTCAGTGGGTAGTCGGGCGGTTCAGCGGCGACCGCCGAGGCCCAGCGCATGAGCTCATTGTTCAGCCCTCTGGCAGGCCGGCCCGAGATCCTCGAACTGAGCTCTGTCGACCCTCCCGGCAATGCCCGGCGGTAGGCGTCACTCGCCAGCGACTCCGGACAGCCTATGAAGGCGGTCCCCAGCTGAGCCCCGGACGCTCCCGCATCGAGCATCTCGCGCACATCGGCGCCATCCATCAGGCCACCTGCGGCGATGACCGGCAGCGTGACCGCCGCCACCGTGTCCCGGATCAGTTTCAGCAGTCCCTGCCGACCTCCCGTCGCAGGATCCGGCGGCGCGAGAAACGCACCGCTGTGACCACCGGCCCCGTAACCCTGCATGACAAGTCCATCCACACCGTTGTCCGCGAGCAGCTCGGCCTCTTCCACCGAGGTCGCCGTGCCGAGCACGCGGATGCCCGCGCTTCTCAGTGCACGCATCCGGTCCCCGGAGGCGGCTCCGAAGTGGAGGCTGACCACCGCAGGCTGCGCGGCGAACAGTACGTCGAGCATGCCGTCGTCATCGTTGAACGAGCGGTAGATCTCCTCAAGCTTCTCCGGCGGCGACACGCCTGTCCCTTCGAACAGCGGCGTAAGCGCGCGCAGAAAAACCGACTCGCGATCCGCATCTCTCCCGGGCGTGGGATGGACGAAGACGTTGGCGGCAAACGGCCGGTCCGTCAGCGCTCGGGTCGCTGCGAGCGCGGTTCGCGCACCTTCGGCTGACAAGGCGCCCAACGGGACGGAGCCGAGCGCACCCGCGTTACTCACCGCGGCCGCCATGCCCGGCGTGGACACGCCGGCCATGGGCGCCTGTATCAGGGGGATTTTCAGGTTGAGGAGTGCGGTGAACGCGGTCTTCATGCCGCGACTCTGGCCCATAATCCGGCGGAACAACAGTTTCCTGTATGGAATGTATTAGTGTCCACCCATTCCCCGCACATTCGTCTAGAGTGCGCGGCTCGAAATCGGCCGTCATCGGGCGCCGATACGATCCAACACCTTTTCTCAGACAGGACCATGACCATGCCAGGCTATCTGCAGATGATCGACGAAGTGGCTTCCATGCGCGAAGCCCATGACACCTGGGGTGCAATCAACCCCGAGTACGTTGTCCGTATGAAGCTCCAGAACCGCTTCCGGACGGGCCTCGAAATTGCCCAGTACACGGCGGACATCATGCGCCGCGACATGGCCGCCTATGACGCGGACACCTCCAAGTACACACAGTCTCTGGGCGCCTGGCACGGGTTCATCGCTCAGCAGACCATGATGAGCGTGAAGAAGAACCACGGCTCCCTGGACCGCCGCTACATCTATCTGTCCGGCTGGATGGTTGCCGCCCTGCGCTCCAAGTTCGGCCCCCTGCCGGACCAGTCCATGCACGAGAAGACCACCGTGCCGGACCTGATCGAGGAGATCTACACCTTCCTGCGCCAGGCGGATGCCCGCGAGCTCCGGCACATCTTCGTGGAGCTGGACGAGGCCCGGCAAAATGGCGGCAAGGTGGACTCCATCATTCAGAGAATCGACAACTACGAGACCCACGTGGTGCCGATCATCGCGGACATCGACGCCGGTTTCGGCAACGAGGAAGCCACCTACCTGCTGGCCAAGCGCATGATCGAAGCGGGCGCGTGCGCCATCCAGATCGAAAACCAGGTCTCCGACGCCAAGCAGTGCGGCCACCAGGCCGGCAAGGTGACGGTGCCGCACGAGGACTTCATCTCGAAGATCAACGCCGTACGCTATGCCTTCCTGGAACTCGGCATCGACAACGGCATCATCGTCGCCCGCACCGACTCGCTGGGTGCCGGCCTGACCCAGAAGGTGCCCGTATCGCTGAAGCCGGGCGATCTGGGTGATCAGTACTGCAAGTTCCTCGACGCCGAGGAAGTGCACGACCTCACCGAGCTGAACGACGGCGACATCACCATTCACCAGGGCGGCAAGGTCTGCAAGCCCAAACGCCTGGACAACGGCCTCTATGCCTTCAAGGAAGACACCGGTTTCGACCGCGTGGTGCTCGATTGCGTGACCAGCCTGGAACATGGCGCCGACCTGCTCTGGATCGAAACGGAAAAGCCGAACGTGGCGCAGATCGCCGCCATGGTGAACGCGGTCCGGGAGAAGCGCCCGGACGCCAAGCTCGTCTACAACAACTCGCCTTCCTTCAACTGGACGCTGAAGTTCCGGCAGCAGGTCTTCGAGGAATGGAAGGCCGCGGGCAAGGACGTCTCCGCCTATCCGGATCCGGAAAAGGACGAGAAAGGTCTGATGGATGCGAAGTTCGACGACAGTGAGCTGTGTCAGGAAGCGGATCGTCTGATCCAGTCCTTCCAGGCGGACGCCGCCAGGGAAGCCGGCATCTTCCACCACCTGATCACGCTGCCCACCTACCACACGGCAGCGCTGTCCACGGACGTGCTCTCGGAAGGTTACTTCGGCAGCGAAGGCATGCTGGCTTACGTGCTCGGCGTGCAGCGGGCGGAGATTCGCCGGGATCTGGCCAGCGTGAAGCACCAGGATCTGGCCGGCTCGAACGTCGGCGACGACCACAAGGAGTACTTCCTGGGTGAGAAGGCCCTGCTGGCCGGCGGTGCTGCCAACACCATGAACCAGTTCTGACGCCGACCCCGTCCGGGGCCCGCCGGCACTGCACACAGGGCGGCATCATGCCGCCCTTTCTTTTCCCCACCCACCCACACCCCCGGTAAAACAGGCAGTTGATCCTGTCAGCCAAGTTGTTCATGCTCTGAGAGCGGCCCTGGGGAGGGTATCGCAAGGTAATCCGGAAGCCGACCTGCGTGGCAACCGGCTGGCAGTATCTAGGGGAGAAACAATGAGCAGACTTTTCGTCCGTGTTCTCGCGGCCGGTCTACTGACCCTGCCGCTCACCGCCGCCGGCCAGTCCGGTGATCTCGAAGAGATCATCGTGACCGGCTCGCACATCAAGGGATCTGCGGAGGACGCACCATCGCCGGTCCAGCTCCTGGGAAGGGAGTCCATCGTCGCCTCAGGCGCATCGGACGTTGCGGAGGTCATCAGGAATCTGGAGATCGCCTCCGGATCCGACACCGCTCCGACGGACGGAGCCCGATTCAACGGCGGCGCCGGCGCCGGACTGGCAAACGTGAACCTCCGGGGTCTCGGACCCACCTCCACGCTGGTGCTGCTCGACGGCAAACGCTTGCCCTATGCCGGCCAGAAGCTGTCCGATGGTGACCGTTTCGTCGACATCAATACGATCCCGGTCACGATGATCGAACGGGTGGAGGTGCTGAAGAACGGTGCCTCGGCGACCTACGGATCCGATGCGATTGCCGGTGTGGTCAACTTCATCACCCGCAGCGACTTCGAAGGTTTCGAGATCAGCGGCAAGTGGCAGTCCACCACCGAAGGCAGCCAGGAGGACGCCACCCTCGGAGCCATCTTCGGCTGGGCCAGCGACGACGGAAAATCCAATTTCGTGATCGGCGGCGAATACTTCGACCGAGGTCTGCTCGAATCCTCCGAGCGCCCGGATCTCCGCCGCGACCTCTACGAGCGGCAGGATGCGAGCATCGTCAACCGTTTCTCCGTGACCGGCGGCGATCCGAACTGCGAAGCCGTGGGCGAGGACTTCTTCCGCGACAACGGCGAGAGCTCCGATCCGTTCTCCTGTAACCGGCACGGCAGCGAAACCGGCGTGATGATCCCGGATCAGAAACGCGGCAGCGTGATGGCCGATTTCCGTTACGGCTTCTCGGAAGGTGTCGAGTTCTATGCACAGGCTTCCTACATGGAAGGCCGCAGCGGCCAGCGCCGACCCGTCCACGCCGGACCGATCGAACCGAAATACTTCATACCATTTCTTCTGGGCGCCACCTCCGGCGTGCCGCAGCCTGATCTCGGCTGGCCGAACGATCCCTCTCTGATCAACAACGGCGGTCCGTTGCCGCCGCCAGCCTTTACACCCCCAGGCCTGTTTCCGCTCGAGTTGGCGGACTACACCCTGCGGGTTCCGGGGATCGAAGCGGACCGTTCATACGATGGCCACAACGAGACCCAGAACTGGCGGGTGTCCGCCGGCCTGCGCGGTGACTTCGAGCTGGGTGCCAAAGCCTGGAACTACGACTTCAGCGTGACGCATGGTGAAAACAACTTCAGCACCCATACACTGGAGATCGACAAGGACCGGCTCGAGCTCGCCATGTACGGCCTCGGCGGGCCCAATTGTCAGCCGAATGGCAGCGTGGATCCCGCAGACCCCCGCGCAGCAGCGGCAAGGTTCCTGCTGGCCGGTGCCGATGGCCAGTTCGACGACACGGCGACGGCGCCCGGCGCCGTCGGCCCGCTGGAGCCGACGTTCATTGCCCTGTCAGGGCCGCTGCCGGGCTTCCCGTACATCAACGAGGACAATCTGGTCATGGCCATGACCAGCAGCAACATGGGTGACGCAGCCCAGGGCTGCTACTTCTTCAATCCATTCCTGAACCGCGCGGCGGCCGGCGGGACCGGGGCCAACTCCGAAGAGCTCCTGCGCTGGCTGGAAATCCCCATGGATAACTACCAGGAAACCGATACCTTCCTGACCTCCGTCGATTTCGTGGTGGGCGGCGAGCTCTTCGAGTTCAACGGCCACATGGTGCAGCTGGCGGTCGGCGCGCAGTACCGGGAAGAAGGCCGTGAGACCGCCGTCAACCCGCAGATCACCGGATCGGTGAACAGCTTCGGCCGCCTCTCCGGCGGCACCTCCGTCGGCGGGCTGTCCGAAAACCGTAACTTCGATGCGGAACGGGATGTCTGGGCCGTGTTCGCCGAGCTGGCGATTCCCATCGGCGACGACATCGACGTGCAGCTGGCCGGCCGGTACGAGGACTACGGCGGCGACATCGGCTCCACGTTCGACCCCAAGCTCGCGCTGCGCTGGCAGACGACGGATTCGTTCGTGCTGCGCGGCGCGGTCTCTTCCTCGTTCCGGGGTCCGGCGCTGGCTCAGATCGAGGAAGGTACCGGCTACAGTCTGGAGTTCGGGGTCCGTGACTATCTCGGTTCTCAGGCCAATCCGGCCGGTGAGAACTGCGTTCGAACCGGGCGCTGCGGCATACCGAGCGACGACGCTGCCTCCGCGATCACCATCGTCAAGCAGGGTCTGGAAACACCCGACCTGATGCCTGAGTCGGCCATTTCCTGGAACCTCGGCGCCATCTGGTCACCGGTCAGCGGCCCCCTGGAAGGCCTCACCGTCGGCGCGGACTACTATCAGATCAACTTCGAAGACAAGATCATCGACGTGCCCACCCAGGCCTACCTTACCGCGGAACTGGATCTGTTCGAGCAGGCCCTGGCCGCCGGGGACTTCACGATCGTCGACCCCACGCTGGCCACCTTCGGTGACGCCTGCAACCCGAACGACGCCATCTATGATCCGGGCAACCCGCTCGGGGAGGCCTGTCAGGTGAATCCGGCGGCCTACTCGATTACGCCCGGGGTAACCGAGTTCGACGGCAACGTGCTCCGCCGTCCCGATCGCACCCGCAGCCTGCAGATCATCTCCAGCCGGGCGATCAACACCGGCAAGGTGGATGTGTCCGGCATCGATGCCAACCTGAACTACGTCTGGGACTCCGGCATCGGTCAGTGGCAGGTGGACAGCCGTCTGAACTACATCATCAGTCACGATGTGAAGGACTTCCCCACCGGCCAGCCGGACTACGACGCAGCCGGATGGGCGAACCGCGGGCCTGACCGGCGGATCTCCCGCTCCATGCCGGACCTGAAGGGCAACGTGGGCCTTTCCTGGTACAACAACCGGCACTTCGCCCGGCTGAACATGCGTTTCGTCGGTTCCTACAAGGATGATTCGCAGCCGTCACTGCGCCTGGAAGAGGAGTTCGATCCGTACTTCGCGTTCGACCTGAACTACTCCTACACGTTCGAGCTCGGCGGCAACGGAGAGCTGCAGATGAGCCTGGGCGCCATCGACCTCTTCGATGCGGATCTGCCCAACGTCAGAGACTCGAGAGGCGTCGACCTCTACACCTTCGACCAGCGCGGCAGACGTCTTTACGCTTCTCTGCTCTATCGTCTGTAGAGCTCACTTTAGAGCTCACTGCAGACAGCGTCACGCAAAGCGCCGGCCACAGGGCCGGCGCTTTCTGAGCGTTCGCCGTGACTCAGCCGCCGCTGCGCTTCGCCCGGATACCTTCCGCTTCCAGCAGACCCACTACCCGGTCACGCTGCTCGCCCTGAAGCTCGATCACGCCCGCTTTCACCGATCCACCCACACCACAGGCACTCTTCAGCATCTTCGCCAGCGCGGCAAGCGCGCTGTCGTCCAGCGGCAGACCGCTGATCAGCGTGACCCCGGCACCTTTACGGCCTCTGGTTTCCCGGGAAACCAGAACGGATGCGTCCGCAGCACCCGGCGCGCGCTGACGGCTCCGGTCGCGGCAGACGCACTCGGCCTCAGAACGGCGGCAGCCGGGACAGATCCGACCCCTGTCCGTACTGTAGACGAGCCCGCCTCCGCCCCTGCGCTTTCTCACCGCGGGATCGGCTCAGCGCGAACCCTGACCATCATCCACCTTGATACAGGTCCCGGTGACCGCATCCGAGGCCGGTGACACCAGATACAGCAGCGTGCTGTCCAGCTGCGCCGGATCGCAGATCCGTTTGCGCGGAAAAGATTGAGAGAAATCCCCCATGCGTTCCAGCATGCCGTCGAGCATCTCGGTAGAGAAGGCACCGGGCGCTATGGCATTCACGTTGATGTTGAAGCGCGACCACTCCACCGCCAGTACCTCCGTCATCCGCACGAGCGCGGACTTGGTGACGGAATAGAGCGCCGCACCGTTGCCGCTGTAGTTGAAGCCGCCGACGGAGGATATGTTCACCATCCGGCCCGGCTGTTTGGCCGCGATCAGACGCCGGGCCACTTCGCAGGAAAGATCCCAGGGGCCGCGCAGGTTGGTGTCGAAAACCGCGTCCACCAGCTCGTCCGACATCCTCACCGCGTGCTGAGCATCCGGGATGCCCGCGTTGTTCACCAGAATGGTGATGGTGCCGAGATGGCCTTCCACCTCCTCCACCACGTTACGGATGCTTTCCCGGTCCGTCATGTCGAGGGCCAGGGGCAGACAGTCGCCGCCCGCCCCACGGATTTCTTCCGCCAGCGCATCCAGACGGTCCACCCGGCGCCCGGTGAGCGCCACCTTGGCACCGCAGGCAGCCAGCACGGTGGCAAACCGCTTCCCGAGGCCGGACGTGGTGCCGGTCACCAGGGCGACCTGTCCGGTCAGATCGATGGAGAAGTTAGGGGTCGCATAATCGGTCATCTTGATATCCCGTTGTTTGATCGGTCAGAGAAGGGCTTCGGCCAGATGGCGGCGATGATGAATCGCATCACCGAAGGCATATTGTGCCCACAGGGCGCGTTTCAGATACAGCTGGGCATCGCACTCCCAGGTGAAGCCGAAACCGCCATGAAACTGGATGGCCCGGTCACCGGCGAATGCGAAAGCCTCACTCGCCTGTGCCTTGGCCATCCGGAGCGCGACGTCGATCGCTTCCTCGCTCTCCCCCGCCTCGATCAGCGAGGCGGCGTGATAGACATGGGAACGTGTCCGCTCTAGTCCGATGAGAATGTCCACCGTGGGATGCTTCAGACCCTGATAGCTGCCGATTTTGCGGCCGAAAGCGGTGCGGGTGTTCAGATACTCCACGATCACTTCCAGCGCGCCGGCGATGCCGCCGGCCGACTCGGCGGAAATGAGCAGCAGCGCCGCATTGCGGATCCGGGAAAGGGCGGTCAGCGCGCGTTCGCCGCGGATGAGGCGATCGTCAGGGACCTGCACCCCGTCGAGAATCAGCTCGAAGCTGCGCCGGGTATCGTCTATCAGGGTCTCGCGGTGCAGCGCGCCAGCCGGCAGTGACTCACGATCCAGGACCGCCAGCGCAGGAGCGCCTTCCAGATTACCGCTGATCAGCAGGAAGTCGGCGGCGTCCGCGTTCAGCACGAAGGTTTTGGTGCCCGAGAGTGCCGCCTGACTGCCCGTTTCACGCAGGGTGAGCCCGGCCGCTTCGAGGTCCCAGTCGCCGTCCACTTCGCAGAGCGCGACGGTTCCGATCGCACCTTCCGCAACCGCGGGCAGGCAGGCGGACCGGAGCGCGTCGTCGGCAGCGAGCACGCCCTGTACGAAGAGCTGGGTCGACAGCCAGGGCGTGGCCGACAGCCACCGGCCCATGGGTTCTGCGATGGTGACCGCGGCGGCCAGGCCCAGGTCGCTGCCGCCGCAGGCTTCCGGAATCGCCAGGCCGGACCAGCCGAGATCCACCATCTCCCGCCAGACCGCATCGTCGTAGCCATCTTCGCTCAGCATGAGATCTCGAACCACGCTGGTAGGTGACTTGCTGCGGAAGAACTCCGTCGCCGTATCGAGCAGCATGGACTGCTCCTCGGAGAAGGTCATGGTCGCCTTGAGTTTTACTGCTGTCATCTGCTCGCTCCTCGCCTCCGTCAGTCCTTCGGCAGTCCGAGCACCCGCTCGCCGACGATGTTGGCCTGAACCTGACTGGTCCCGCCGCCGATGGTGGCGGAGAACGCGTTGAAATAGGAGCGTTGCCACAGACCGCCCCTTTCCGCCCGTTCATCACCCACCCAGCGCGCACCGTTCGCACCCTGAAGGGTGATGGCGAACTGCAGGAGCCGACGCTTGTGCTCGGTGCCGCGCAGCTTGCCCGACATGGCGATAGCACCCGGCCGCTCGCTGATCAGGGCCGGATGCCGGGCGCGGGCACCACAGAGACGATCACCCTGCTCCTCGATGAGAAACTTCACCAGCTCGTCGCGGATGATGGGGTCTTCGATGGCCGGACGGCCATCCCGCTTCACCCGCCGGGCGAGCTCCAGCACATCCTGCACGCCCACGGCATTCATGGAGAGGCCGCCGGCCTGGCCGCCCGCCACGCTCCGCTCGAACGTCAGCGTCTGCATGGCGATCTGCCAGCCTTCCCCCTCCCTGCCCATGAGGCAGTCGCCGGGAATCCGGGCGTCCGTGAAGAACGTCTGCGTGAATCCGTACTCGCCGGTGAGCTTCCGGATGGGCTGGACGTCCACACCGGGCACGTCCATGGGCGCGAGAAAGTAGGACAGGCCTGCATAGCGGTTCTCAGCATCCGGGTTCGTGCGTGCCAGCAGGATCATGTACTTCGCGTAGGTCCCGAGGCTGGTCCAGATCTTGGAGCCGTTCAGGATCCAGTCGTCCCCGTCCCGGACCGCGCGCGTGGTGGCGGCCGCCAGGTCAGAGCCGTTATCCGGCTCGGAGAAACCCTGACACCAGATGTCCTCCGCCGAGAGGATGCCGGGAATGTACTTCTGCTTTTCTGCCTCGGTGCCGATGGCCAGAATGAGCGGCCCCGCCCAGTTCAGCCCGATGGTATTCGGCACGAACGGCACCTTGAGCCGCGCCATCTCCGCGTTGACGATGTCCTGCATCACCTGCGGTTGGCCGCCACCGCCGTATGCCTTCGGCCAGGCCATGCCGAGGTACCCGGCTTCGTAGACCTTCCGCTGCCAGTCCCGGAGGTATTCGAACTGCCGGTCCGTGCCCACCTCCATGAACGTTTCAGGCAGCAGAAAGTCCGGCTCCGGCGGCCGGTTGGCTTCCAGCCAGGCGGCCACTTCCGCCCGGAAGTCGTCGAGTTCACTCATCCGTGGTCCCCATGAAAAAAGCGTTCGTTACAGGCCGACCTCTGCGGCGAGATCG
Source organism: Gammaproteobacteria bacterium (assembly GCA_030425195.1). Classification (GTDB taxonomy): domain Bacteria; phylum Pseudomonadota; class Gammaproteobacteria; order Pseudomonadales; family Azotimanducaceae; genus SZUA-309. The sequence goes on from JAUIAV010000003.1 coordinate 211,866, forward strand.
CCAGGCACCTCGATCATCCTGCTCCGGATGTACTCGCCCAGGGACTTGGCCTGGCCGTCGAGCCGGTTGTTCGCCGACACACCCTCGCCCAGGATCCCGTGTATGTAGAAGTTGAGGGCCTTGAGGTTCGGCATCTCGTAGCGGTCGATGTCCCAGGGCGCCAGATCGGGACAGAGCTTCTTCAGCGCGTCCACCGTGAGAAAGTCCACGAGAAACGCATAAGACGTGTCCGTCTTCGCCCACACACCCACGTTCGCGCAGCCGCCCTTGTCCCCGGAACGGGTGCCGTAGAGTCTGCCGAGCGGTAGGGTTTTCGGCTCGCCCCCGGGAATCGGCGGCAGCGTGACCGGAGTGCGCTGGTAGTAGATCTCTTCGAAGTCCATCTGGCTTGTGGGAATCACCTCGATGGTTTCCCCACCCACATGCACGCATTCGCGGATGTGAGCGCTGTCCACCAGTGCCGGCCAGTAGGCGATCACCGGCGCCCCCGCGGATCCGCCGCGACCACTGAAGCCGGGGTAGTTGGCGAGCGCGAGCTCGATGTGCCTGGCAGAGAAAAGCCTGCCTACCTTATCCGGGTCCCTGGAGTGCGCGAAGATCCGCAGGCTCGCCTGAGCCTCTTCGTTCTGCGTCGCATCCGCCCTGTCGGTGCGGATCAACTGTGTTTCCACCTTATCGAAGGCGGCCCGCCCGCCCATGGACTCGAAGAAGACGTCGGTGAAGATCTCCGCCTTTTCTTCGATGTCGAGGCCCGTGAGCAGAATCTCGATACCCGCCTTGAATCCATCCGCCGTGTTGATGCAGACCTTGTGCGTCGGAGGCGGGTTCGAGCCGCGGACGCCGCTGATCCGAACCCGGTCCTCGCCCGCCTGCTCGATACTCAGGCTGTCGAAGTGCGCGACCACATCCGGATTCACGTACGCGGGTGTGGATATCTCGTAGAGGAGCTGGGCGGTGACGGTGCCCACGGACACCAGCCCGCCGGTACCCGGATGCTTGGTGATCGTGAAGCTGCCGTCGGCTTCGATTTCAGCGATGGGATAACCCACGTTGTGAAAGCTCGGTACCTCCTGGAAAAAGCTGTAGTTACCGCCGCAGGTCTGACAGCCGCACTCGATGATGTGACCGGCGGTCAGCGCCCCTGCGAGGGCGTCGAAATCGTTCCGCGCCCAGCCGAACTTCCAGGCGGCGGGCCCGATCACCACGGCGGCATCGGTAACCCGGGGACAGATGACGATGTCGGCACCCTGATCCAGCGCTTCCCTGATGCCCCAGGCGCCGAAGTAGGCATTGGCGGTGAGAATGTCGTTGCCGGACCCGGCAAGCGGGATCCCGCGGTCCAGATTGGTGAAGGACTCGCCGGCAGCCGTCAGCGCGTCCATACGCGGGACCAGATCGTCGCCATCGATATAGGCCACCTTCGAATCCAGACCCAACTCGTCCAGAATGGCCTGCACGTCCTCCGCCATGCCGGCGGGATTCAGCCCGCCGGCGTTCGAGACGATTTTGATCCCGCGTGCCTGACAGACTGCCGCCACGTCCCTGATCTGCTTCAGAAAGGTGCCGACATATCCCGCATTGCCGCCCCGGCTCTGCTTCTGGTTGTAGAGGATGGCCATGGTGAGCTCGGCCAGATAGTCGCCGGTGAGCACGTCGATGGGGCCGCCTTCCACCATCTCCAGCGCGGCGGACAGCTTGTCCCCATAGAAACCGCTGCAGTTGCCGATCCGCAGAATGCCGTCAGCCGCCGTGCTGGTCATACGTCCCCCGAATATCGTGTCCGTGCCCTTTCGTGAGCGTACCCACTGCCCGTCGGCAAAACAATACGCCCGTATGGTTTTGACCGACGCGCTTGGCTATCCTCGCAGCATGAGCGGGGCGGTGAGCAGACAGGAGCAGAAGTCGGAGCGGGCCCGGCAGACCATCTGTGAAGCCACCGTCGCCTGCCTGGCCGAATACGGCTACTCCGAAACCTCGATCAGCCGGGTGGTGGCCCGGGCCGGAGTCTCCAAGGGCGCTCTGCAGCATCACTTTCCGAGCAAGGAGGATCTGATGGCCAGCACGGCTTCGTACCTGCTCGCCCGGCCCGTCGAACACGCGGACCGGGACCGGACCGTGAACATCCGCGATCGGCTGCTCACGTTCTGGGAGAAGATGACCAACACCAGCGCCTATCTGGCCCTGCTGGAGATTCTGATCGCAGCGCGAACGGACCGGGTCCTTCAGGCGAGAATTGCCGACGGTCTGAAGACTTCCATTCAGGAAATCGACGCCCACTTCCTGCCGCTGTGCGGAGATCTGAATGCGGGAGATCAGGACGACCTGCTGCTGCTCATGACGGCCAACCGCTGTCTCATGCGCGGACTGCTGATCGAAAACCAGTACGGCATCGATCGAGAACGCCAGCGCCAGGTGCTCGAGCGCTGGTTCGACCTGCTGGCGCCAGCGCTCGAGGCGAAGGCCCAGCATCACCAAACCGGAGAGAAGCCATGAAACTCTGGCACTGTCACAACGCAAGATCGTTCCGGCCGCTCTGGGCCCTGGAAGAGATGGGTCTCGACTACGAGCTCGAGCTCATGGCCTTTCCGCCACGCTTTCTCCACGAGGGCTATACCGACCTGAACGTCCTCGGCACCGTCCCCTACTTCGAGGACGGCACGGCGAAGATGACGGAATCCACTGGCATCTGTCATTACCTGGTGGAGAAATACGGGCAGTACGCATTCGGCCTGAAGCCCGATCACCCGGAATACGGCAATTACCTGAACTGGCTCTATCACAGCGACGCGACCCTGACCTTTCCTCAGACGCTCTTCCTGCGCTACACGCGTCTGGAACCGGACGAGACGAAGGCGCTGGTGGGTGCCGACTACCGCAAGTGGTACCTGGCAAGGTTGCGGATGCTGAACGCCCGGGTAGCCGAGCACGAATACCTGGTGGCCGACCGCTTCACCATCGCCGACATCGCCTGCGGTTACGCGCTCTTTCTCGGCGAAACCCTGGAGATCAGCGCCGACTACAAACCCCAGACCCTAGACTACCTGGAAAGACTGAAAGCCCGGCCCGGTTTCCGGAAAGCCCAGGCGGCTCAGGCGGCGGCACCGGAGACCCCTGCCGGTTGATCAGCGCCGAACGCTGACCTCCGGAAAATCACGAGCCAGATCCTCGTTGAGGACGGCTCTCGCCGCCTTCCGCGCCTCTGCCGGTTCGGCGAACTGAGAAGCGAAAAAGCTCACTACCGCCACCTGCGTGATCATCTGCTGCCGACCCGGATGCATCGGCTCTCCAAGCGGATTGGCGCAGATGGTCAGCTGGGTCCGGTCCGGATTCACGCCGTCGGTCAGATCGCCCAGACCCGCGAACGGGTTCTCTCCGTCCTCCGGCGGTCCGCCCGCCTGCAGCGCGTCACAGGCCACGCTGTCCGGATGGCCGGCAAAACGCATGGCCGGCTCGGCAATGCCGGCAAACGCGATATGGGTACCGCCGCGGATGGCAACCAGGGTGCTCTGCGGCGCACGCTGCGGGAAGATGGCGGCATGGGTCTCGAAGTCGACGACCGCATCTTCCGTCCCCGCGATCATGAGGAAGGGGGCCGCCCGGGTGAGGAAGAAGCGCCGGGTGAACATACCCGCGGGTCCGGCGATGGAGATCACGGAGCGTACCCGGGCATCGTGAAACCGGGGGTGGTAACCAACCAGCGTCGACGTGAGCCCGCCCAGGGACAGACCCGCCACACCGATGCGGGATCGGTCCACGGTTCCGGGAAAGGGTTTCCCGTCATCCGGCAGATCGGTCAGGGTATCGATGAGAAAGCTGACATCGCCGGGCTGGTTCACCACATCCGACGCATTCGGCCCACCCGGCGCGCTGCCATTGGACAGCGGAAAGTCCGGGGCCGCCACGACATAGCCCTGTCGTGCCAATGCCTCTGCCAGGTACTCCCCCTCCGTCCGGTTCGACATGAAACCGTGGCTGTAGATGACCAGGGGACTGCCGCCGTCCACCGCTTCGTCCGGATACCAGAGGCTGGTGACGAGTGTGCGGCTGTCCGCGCCGGGATACGTGCCGTTTTCCGGCGTGGCGCGTTCGGCGTCCACCAGCGTCAGCTCGGCTTTCCCGACACCATGGTCACCGGCAGCCAGAACCGCTGCACTGGCCGAACCAGACGGCGGCGACTCGGGTCCGGTCACCACGTAGACGATGGCCAGCAGAAGGAGCGCGGCGGTGACCAGACCGGCAATGGCCATGGCCAGCCGCTTCAGAGTGCTGTTCAAGATTATTTCCCCGTTTCAGGCAGCAGTTTTCACGAGCGCCCCGAGCTCATCGAGCCGGCGCTCGACTCGCTCCGGCTTCTGCGAACCCAGCTGCACGACCAGCCGGTCCACACCCAGCGACCGGAAACCCTCGATGTCTTCAGCCGTGGTGCTGATGGGCGTGATCACGATCTCGAAACCTTCCCTGGAACGTCCGGCGTCGGCCAGGGCCCTGTCCAGCCGTTCGAGCACGGCGGCCGTGGCGGGCACGTCCAGGGCAAAGCCATACCAGCCCGAGCCGAACCTCGCCGCACGCCGAAGCGATGGGGCTCCGTGCCCGCCGACGATGATGGGCACATGCGGCTTCTGGATGGGCTTGGGGTCCATCCGGCACGGGGCCAGCTGCACGTGCCGGCCTTCGAAGCTGGCAACCGGCTCCGTCCACAGATTGATCATGGTCTCAAGAAACTCGTCGCAGCGCTCACCGCGGTCTTCCCAGCTGTACCCGCAGGCAATCACCTCTTCCTTACACCAGCCCACGCCGATCCCGAAATCCATGCGGCCGCCGGACAGCCAGTCGAGCGTCGCCAGCTCCTTCGCGGTGTAGATCGGATTCCGCTGAGGCACCAGAGCGATACCGGTGCCGAAACGCAGCTTTTCCGTCACGCCGGCAAGCATGCCGAAGGTGGTCAGGGTATCCAGCATGCCGCCGCCCTCCGGCACAGGTATGCGGCCGTCCCTGGATCCCGGATAGGGGAACTCCATCTCGTCGAACAGCACCACGTGCTCGCCCATCCAGATGGATTCCACACCGGCCGCTTCCGCCCGGTGCCCGAATTCCCTGATCATCTGCGGTGTCGCGTGGGGCGACATGAAGGTCGCGAACACACCGATTTTCATCATTCCCCTCCCGGTTCAATGTTTTCCCGCCCATCGTAGACGATCTCGCCGGCGATGACGGTCATGAGCACCCGGCCCTCGAACAGATCACGCGGGCGCGGGACGTTGAACGGATCGATGGACAGCACGGTCAGATCCGCCCATCTACCCGACCGGATGATGCCGGTCAGATCCTGCTTGCCCGAGGCGACGGCCGGCCAGACCGTATACGCCCGCAGTGCTTCCTCCATCGTCACCGACTGCTCCGGATACCATCCGCCCGCCGGTTCGCCGTTCCTGTCCGTGCGGGTCACCGCGCTGTGCAGGCCATAGAAGATGTCGTAGTCGGTACCGGCCAGATCCGAGTTGAAGATCAGACCGGCGCCCGCCTGCCGCAGCGTCCGCCAGGCGTAACCGCCGAGAATCCGCTCCGGCCCCACCCGATCCTCCGCCCAGGGACTGTCCTCCACCGCGTGGCCCGGCTCCATGGAGGCGACCAGGCCCAGATCCCCGAAACGCTGAAAGTCGTCCGGATGAACGATCTGCGCATGTTCGATCCGATGCCGGATTTCCGGATGCGGACTGTCGGGCAGTACCCGCTCGTAGTAATCGAGCACCGCCCGGTTGCCCGCGTCGCCGATGGCGTGAACGCCCACCTGAAAACCCTGCCCGATGGCCCGGGTCACCATGTCCTCGGGAAAGCCGTATTCGTCCCCGGACACGCCCCGATGCCCCGGCTCGTCCGAGTAATCCTCGATCAGCTTCGCGCCGCGGGAACCGAGCGAACCGTCGTAGTAGGCCTTCACGCCGCGAACCCACAGGCGCCGGTCGTCCACCGGCGTGGGTCCGCGGGCAATCCAGCGCTCCATCAGCACGGCGTTCTCCGGGCGTGCGGCCACCATCGCCTCCACCCGCACGGGCAGATCCCCGGCCTGTGCGAGCGCTTCGTAGGCCGGCATGTAATCCCCGTAGACACCGGCGTGATGGGCGGTGACGTAGCCCGCTTCCGCCATGGCCGAGAGACCCGTGTGCAGCAGTTGCATCTTTTTGGACAGGGTCGCCGCGGGAATCACATCCGTGACCAGTGACCGGGCCCGGTTGAGCAGCACGCCCGTGGGTTCTCCGTTCGAATCCCGCACCACCTCCCCGCCGGATGGTGACGGCGTCTCGCTGCTGATCCCGGCGATCTCGAGCGCCTTCGCATTGGCGAGCAATCCGAAACCGCGACGGCCGAACAGCACCACCGGATGATCGCCGCTGACCGCATCGACCGGCCCTTTCACCGGCAGCTTGTCCGCCCAGGCACCCTCGTCCCAGCCTGCACCGATGATCCACTCGCCGGGTGCCGCGCTCTCTACCCGTGCCACCAGCAGTCCGGCCATTTCTTCCACCGTGGCGGCACCGCTGACGTCCACCCGGTCGGCCTGCTCGCCGATCTCATTGTAGTGGCCGTGACTCTCAACGAGTCCTGGGATCACGACAGCGCCTGCCAGATCTATGATCCGGGTTTCCGCGCCCTGATGCGGCGCCAGTGACTCGACGCTGCCCACCGCCAGAATTTTCGAACCCTGCACGGCGATGGCCGTGGCATCCGGTTGCCAGACGCCATCGGCCTGCGGAGCATCGGCCGAAGGATGGCCGTCCGGATCCGGATCCGGCCAGTCGAAGGTGTACACCCGGGCGTTGGTGAAGAGGACGTCCGCCACTTCGGGCTCGGTCGATGCCGCCCGGTCAGGCGGCTCGGGTGCCCCGCAGCCGCCCGCGGCCAGCAGCAGCACCATCAGGAAACGTTTCATCGGGTCTCGGGTCCTCTCAACTCTCAGCACCCTTACTTAGCAGGCTGACCGGTCTCAGTCGCCGTTGACATCGCCCTTTTCCCGGCGTGCCTGTTCGCGCCGATAGTTCTCGAAGGCGCGCTCGACCATCGGCCGGCGCGCGCCTCGTGGAACCTGGAGCGCATAGTCCGGGTCTTTCTCGCCCTCCGAGGAGAGCATATGCATGGTGTGGGCGGCGGTGATGTGCGCATGGAAACCCTGCACGTCCTGCATCTGATTCACCGCCATCTTGATCATTCGGAGCTGAAAAGGATCGTTGCGGGCGATGCGCGTAGCGTAGTCGAGCACGGCGTCCTCCAGCTGGCCGGCGGGGAAAACGCGATTCACCAGTCCCAGCGCCTCGGCTTCGGCCGCATCGATGAACCGGCTCTCGTAGAGCAGCTCCTTGGCTTTGCGCGGGTGCATGTCCCACGGAATGCTGAAGTACTGAAAATTCGCTCCCAGAAACATGGCATCGTCCGCCGCGTAGATGATGTCCATGGCCGAAGCCACCAGCCAGCCGGCGAAGATGCAGTAGCCCTGAACACCGGCAATGGTCGGCGTGCCCAGATTGCGCCAGCGCAGCGTCTTCTCGACGAAGTTTTCCCGGGAGTGCGCGTAACGGCCCCTGAGTCCTTTCTGCAGCGGACGGCGCTCCCGGTCGGCCAGCTCGTCCGACGTACCCAGGTCATGACCGCCCGAGAAGTGATCTCCAGCACCGAACAGGACAATCACATTCACCGCCGGATCCGCATCCGCACGCCGGAAGGCATCGTCCAGCTCCTCGAGCAGCCGCCGCGACTGGGCGTTGCGCACCTCCGGACGATGGGTCGTGATCCGTGCCACGCCATCCACCTGCTGCATTTCGATGAACTCGTAGTTGCTCAACCGGTTTCTCCCCTCTTCAGCGCCCGTTCGCGATTCAGGCCTGGTTGGCCACCGTGCTCGCCTGGACCGGGCCGCGTCCCGTGATCCCTTCTGCTGCCAGGCGCTCGTAATCCGAGCCGGTCAGACCGGCCAGCCGTTCGAGCACATCCCGCGAGTGCTGCCCCTGCAGAGGCGCCGCCCGGGTGACGCCGCCCGGCGTGCGGCTGAACTGAGCGGCGAGACCCGATTGCCAGTGCGGGCCCGCCTCCGGATGCAGGACTCGGACCATGTGGCCCCGGGCCCTGAGCGCATGATCTTCGGCGATCTCGGCGGCATCCAGCACGGGCGCGACCGGCACACCGGCTGCCATCAGCATCTGTGCAAGCTGGTGCTTACCGAGCGTCTGCGTCTTCTCCCGGATCCGGGCGTCGATCTCCGACTCCCGTTCCTTCCTTGCCGCGGCCGGGAGCTTTTCGGGCAGGTCGAGCAGGAGCAGCGCCCGAAGGCGGGACCATTGAGCGTCTGTCTCCACCGCGATGGCGATCCACTGGTCTTCCCCGGCCGCCGGGTAGACACCGTGCGGCGCGAAGCGCGGATGACGGTTGCCCACGGGACCCCGCACGTTTCCCGTTTTCTCGTATTCCAGCCAGGCGTCGCCGATGAAGGTGAAGTTCGCTTCCTGCATGGACAGATCGATGTACTGACCCTCGCCGGTCCGGTCCCGATGCAGGAGTGCCAGAACGATGGAGGCGAATCCGCAGAGCCCGGCCACCGGATCCGGATACATCTGCCCGGAATTGATGGGCTCCTCCCCTTCGTAGCCGAGCAGGGCCGACATGCCGGATGACGGCTCGATGGTGCCGCCGATTCCGGGCACGTTCGCCCAGGGACCAGTCGCGCCATAGGCGGACAGGCTGGCCATGATGAGACCCGGGTTGATCTCCGTGAGCGTCTGATAATCGATGCCGAGCTTGCCCATCACCCGGGGTGAGAAATTCTCGGCGACCACGTCCACCTTCGTCACCAGGGTCTTGAACAGCGCCACCCCCTCCGGAGCATCCAGATCCAGCGTGATGCACTGCTTGTTGAGATTGACCGAGTTGTACAGCGGGCTGAGATTCCAGGCATGCACCGCTTCCGGCAGCCCGGCGAGATTCTTCGGGATGGGGTTCTGATAGGTGCCGCGCCAGCTGTCCAGGCGTTTGCGGACCTCGAGCTGAATCACCTCGGCGCCAAGCAGGCCGAGCAGCTCCGTGGCATAGGTGCCTGCCCAGGCCTGGGTGAGGACGAGCGCCCGGAGGCCGGCCAGCGGGCCCGTTCCCGATCCCCCGGCCCGTACCGGCCGGCTTCCCGCAACCGCAGACCAGACGCCCTCCGAGCTGAATCCCCGGGAGTCATGCATCTGCTCATCCGGCGTCGGCGTGCGCCAGCCGGTCCTGCCGAACCGGGCAAACGGACCGGGATACCGCACCCCATCCTCCGTCTGACGGAAGAACGAACGCGCGAGAAACTGGGGATTTTCCCCCAGTTCGTCCATCCGCAGCACCGGTCCTGCGATCACACGCTCCGCCGCCAGCGCGTCGAACAGATCCATACGCGTCCAGCCGGACATGGCCTCGGCCATCCGGTCCACGAAGCGCTCCTTGAGCTTGGGCCTGAGACCCGCCTGCTGCAGCGCCTCGTCCTCCGCCAGGTCCGGAAGCCCGAGAATCCGCATGGCCTTGATCCAGAAAGCCGGCCGGGAGATGGTCAGCGCGAAGTAGCCGTCTGCCACCGGCACCGGTCCGTCGTTCACGTCCAGGCGCTGTTTTCGCGGCCAGACGAAACCCGAATACAGATAGCGCAGAGGTGCTGGCGCGAACGTGGACACCAGCACCTCCCGCTCCGCGATGTCGATGATCTGCCCGGGCCTGCCGTTGGCTGCCTGTTCGAGGAGGGCCGCAAGCAGGCAACCGAAAGCAAAGGTTCCGCTCTGGAAGGCCGCCTGATAGCCGCTGGCCTTGAGCGGCTCCCTGTCCTGTTGCCCGTTCACCGATGCCCAGCCCGAACGGGCATTGAGTGTCAGCTCGTTGCCCGGAACGTCCGCGAGCTCGCCCGTCTGCCCGTGTGCAGTGACGGCACAGATCAGCGCCTCGGGGTTCAGATCCCGGAGACGATCGGGGCTCATCGGCATCCCGGGCAGGGTGTCGGTCAGCACGACGTGAGCCTCCCCGATCAGCGCTGCCAGCCGTTGATCCCGCGGTTCGTTCACGATCCGGCGGCTGCAGAGAAAATACTGCGCGGGAATGCTCCGGCGGGCGGCATCAAAGGGCGGGTCCAGACGCAGCGGATGTCCGCCCTCGGGCTCGACCCCGATCACTTCCGCGCCGAAGTCCGCAAGCAGGCGTCCACACCATGCGGTGGAAGGCCTGCCTCCCAGATCGAGCACCTTGAGCCCTGCGAGCGTCATGTCGTCCCCGCGCAGCGGACGGCCATCGTTCCTGGTGTTCCCGGCTCCTGCCAACTTGTTTCCCCTTCCCCCGGCTGGCAGGCTCAGTGTTTCAGCATTTCAGGGGACGGGCAACATGGACCTCGCAGACCTGACGCCGGAAGCAGCCGGCTTTTCCTCCTCGAGGCTCGAGCGCATCACGGGCCATATGGAACGGAACTACATCGACAGCGGGAAGATCGCCGGCGCGCAGATCGCCGTTGCCCGGCATGGCCACCTGGCGTACTTCGAGAACCTCGGACAGATGGATCGGGAGCGCAGTCGGCCGATGGCGGACGACACCATCTTCCGGATCTACTCCATGACCAAGCCGATCACCTCGGTGGCGCTCATGCAGCTCTATGAGCGGGGTCTGTTTCAGCTGAACGATCCCGTTCACCGGGTCATCCCCGGCTGGCGGGAGCAGCAGGTCTACCTGGAAGGCGAAGGCGAGCACATCCGCCTGGAGCCCGTTCGGGAACCGGTGACGTTCCGGCACTTGCTCTGTCACACCGCCGGACTCTCCTACGGCGCCACCCGGCATCCGGTGGACAAGCTCTACCGGGCGGAGAGGATACGCCGGGATCAGGGCGAGACCCTGTCCAGCTTCGTCAACAAACTGGCGAACGTTCCCCTGCACTTTCAGCCCGGATCCCGCTGGATGTACTCCTATGCCACGGACGTCTGCGGTCACCTGGTGGAAGCGCTGTCCGGCCAGCGGCTGGACGCCTACTTCGCCGAGCACATCTTCGAGCCGCTCGGCATGAAGGACACCGCCTTCCATGTGCACCCGGATAAACGGAGCCGGTTCGCAGCCAACTACGAACGGGCACCGGACAAGACGCTGAAGCTGCTCGACGATCCCGAGAAGAGCCCTTACCTCGGCGAACCCACTTTCTTTTCGGGCGGCGGCGGCCTGACCGGCACCACGGCCGACTATCTGAAGTTCTGCGAGATGCTGCGATGCCGCGGAAAAGCGGGGGACGAGCGGATCATCGGCTCCAGAACGCTGGATCTGATGACGAGAAACCATCTGACCAGCGGTGATCTGTCCACCATGGCGGTGGGGGCGTTCTCGGAGACCGCTTACGATGGCGTCGGGTTCGGTCTCGGCTTCGCCATGTCCCTGGACGAGGTGGCCACGGGCGCTCTGGGACGGGGCGACTACTACTGGGGCGGCGCGGCATCGACCATCTTCTGGGTGGATCCCGCGGAAGACCTGGTGGTCGTCTTCATGACCCAGCTCATGCCGTCTGCCACCTTCAACTTCCGGGGACAGCTGAAGAACATCATCTACAGCGCCATCGAGGACTGAACGGCCGGGTCGCCGGGCGTCTCAGCCTAGGGCGTTGATCCGCATCTCGGTCAGCACCTTGGTCAGCTCCTTGGTCACCGCCCCGGCGGTACGGGTGAGCGCCATGGCTTCCGCCTCGCGCACCACATGGAAACTATCGTCCCAGAAAATCGGTCGGCGGAAGAAAATGTCCATGTCGAAACGCTCGGGTGGTGCTTCCGCGTAGATGGCAGCGAGCAGGTAGTGCACGCCCATCCCGCCGCCGATCAGCGGTGCTCTGAAACCCGCCTTGCGTGCGGCCTCCAGATCGTAGTGGATGCTGTTGCCTTCCTCCGAGTAGGCCACCACGATTTCCGGTGTGAGCGTGTGGGTGGCGAGCACGGCTGCGGACGCCGGATCACTCAGGACGGGCGGCGGCCTCTCTCCTGCGCCTCGACCCGACTTCGCCGGATCGGGTTTCAGAGAACGCCGCCTGGCGGTGATCACCCGCTCGCCCGTGGTGTCTTCGAACCAGACGTCGGTATCGATCGTCCGTCCTCTCGGCACTTCGGTGACCGCCGTGATGCGTCCGCGGACGGTGAGCGGCTCGTCCAGCGCTGCGGGCCGGTGCTGGATGAGGGACTGCAGCATGTTGACGTTGCCCTGGGCGCTGATGCCGCTGGCCACACCCGCCCGGATGGCAAGACCGATGAAGAATGCCGCATCCACCCGGTTGCCGAACAGATCCGGTTCGATGCCGCAGATCCCGAGCTTCTCCCGCTGGTAGTCTGCCGGCACCACGATCGTGTCCGGGTCGTATTCGAATCCCGCATGAGGATCCACCCACACCCGATCCGTGTTCCCGCTCACCGGCTGACCTCCATTCCCCACGTCATGGTACGCTGCCACAGTCAGTCGGGCGTGTCATCAAAGTCAGAAGCATCAGGAGTTCAGGTGGCGAAGATCAAGGAGCGAGCGAAGGTAGTACTGATTCCTGGAGACGGCATCGGACCTGAAATCACCGAGGCGGTGCTCGAGGTGCTGGATGCCGCCGGGGCCAACATCGAGTGGGTGCGGCATGAGGCGGGTCTCGCGGCGCTCGAGCACGGGGCGGACGTGCTGCCGCAGGAAACCATCGAAGCCATCGAGCATCACCGGGTCGCGCTGAAAGGCCCCTGCACCACGCCCGTCGGAGAGGGTTTCGCATCGGTCAACGTGCAGCTCCGCAAGCAGTTCGACCTCTATGCTGCCGTCAGGCCCGTCCGCAGTCTCCCGGGGGTGACCACCCGCTTCGAGAACGTGGATCTGATCATCATCCGGGAAAACACCGAAGGCCTCTACAGCGGTGTGGAAAACGAGGTGGTACCCGGCGTGGTGATGAGCATGAAGGTGGCCACGGAAAAAGGCGTCCTGCGGATTGCTCACTGGGCCTTCCGCTTCGCGACTCAGCGTCAGCGGAACCGGATCACCGTGTTCCACAAAGCCAACATCATGAAGATGACGGACGGACTGTTTCTGCGCGCCAGCGACCAGGTGCACAAGCGCGAATACCCGAACATCGAGTACGAGACGGCCATCATCGATGCCGGCTGCATGCGTCTGGTCCAGGATCCGGGCCAGTTCGACATCCTTCTGCTGGAGAATCTGTACGGTGACGTGGTGAGCGACCTGTGCGCCGGCCTGGTGGGCGGGCTGGGTGTGGTCCCCGGTGCCAACTTCGGCGAGGACACGGCGGTCTTCGAAGCCGTGCATGGGTCCGCGCCCGACATCGCAGGCAGGAACGCGGCCAACCCGCTCGCCCTGCTCATGTCATCCGTGATGATGCTGAACCACATGGCGGAGCAGACGCCGGCCTACGCCGACATCGCCGAACGCATCCGGCTGGCCTACGATCAGGCACTCCTGGACGGACAGAAGACGCGGGACCTCGGCGGGGACCTCACGACGGACGCGTTCGCCCGGGCGGTTATCGAACGTCTGTGAGCAGACGCTGGAGGCTGCTCAGCCCTCCGCGCCCTGGGCGATGGGTCTGAATGAGAACCGCTGCCCGCCAACGCTGGCTTCGAACATCAGGCCGCCGGTGCCGATGATGAAAACGGCCATGCCCTTGTAGTATCCAGGCGCGGCGCTCTGCACGTCGTCGATGCCGCCGCTGGCTCCCGCGGTGGAGCCGGTGGTGCTGGCCGACATCTGCGCGTTCGCTCTCAGCACCGTGGCATTCACCTGCCCGCCGAACTCGAAGCCGCCTTCCGAAAACTCACGGAAAGCCCGCTCGTCCTCGAAAAAGATGATCTGTGTATACGCCTGGCCGCCCACCTGAAATCCCAGGGACGCCTGGGTGAGCGTGGTGTCACCGACCGGATCCTCGGCAACGAACACCCGCCCCCGGCCGTAACCGCCGGCCAAAATGAAGCCACCCTTCCCCACCGTGGGAAAAATGGCGTAGCCATAGCTGTTCGAGAAGAAAGGACCGGCCGCTGCCGTGTTGCGGAAGACGTTGGCAGCCTCCGTATAGTTGTCCGCCATCGCGGGCGGCGGCTGAAGCGCCATCAGGCTGACGAGAACGGTCAGCATGCTCACGACGAGCCGGTTGCGATTCACGCGATTGATCATGCACTGCTCCTGGGAAAATCCGGGCCCCTATATACAGCAAAGGGTTCCTCGAACGCCAATCTGTCGGCAGAGCCTGACGGCAACTGTCTGAACAGCGGCTGAATCATGTCCTGTCGGCCACGGAACGGAAACGGTCCACATTCAGACCCGGGTACCGGATGGCGAGATCCGTCAGGGTCTGCCCGGTCCAGTAGGCGTGGCCCGGCGGCGGAAACCCGAACAGCACCAGCTGCTCCATGGATGCCCGCTGGACGAACTCGCCGAATGCCGGCAGGTGGGAGCGATCTGCCCAGGCGACCCGGGACGCCCATTCCGTACCGGCGGTCCTGAAGCTGACGTGCAGCGTCGCCCTGCTGCCACGCGGTTCGCTCAGGCCGGTTCCGCGATGGAAGGTATCGATTCCGTAAGCCACCACGGTACCCGCCGGCCCGGCGGAGGATACCTCCGCTTCGTACCAGCGCGGCCTGCGGGACCGCGGTATCCAGTTCGGTTCCGGTCCCGCACCGGCGCTGACGGTTTTCGACAGGAAGTGCGGTGGTCCCAGTGTTTCCGGCACGTCGTGCAGAAACAGGAACATCTCCACCTGAGTCTGGGGCGCATCCGGCGCCGGGACCAGCAGCGTATGGTTCAGGAAGTCCCGATGCAGCGACTGCTCATAGTCCGCAGCCCCCGTGTACTTCATCCAGGTTTCCGCCGAGTAGATCCGGACGTCCTCCGAGCAGAGCAGCCGCCGGGCGAGACGGATCAGCTCTGGATGCACCGCCAGCAGGTTGAGCACCACCGAATCGAAAGGAAAGGTCCGGATCCCGGCGAATTCATCCCCAAGGAACGGTGCGGCGAGCTCGCCTGCCGGGTTGCTGTGAAAGGCTTCGGCGGTCGGATACAGGGCAGCCACCGCTTCATTCGCTGCTGCCAGATCCGCGCTGTCGAGGTACCCGGGCAGCACGACGAAACCCTGTTCCTCGAACGCGGCATGCTGCTCATCTGTGACGGTCATGGCCCTATCTCAGTCTCAAAGCTTCAGGATCTGCTCGATATCCGGATCCAGCTTCGGGGGACGGCTGGCCAGCGAAATGATCAGGAACAGCGTCATGGAGGTGACCATGGCCAGGAAGGGTCCGCTGATCCCGAACGGCAGCCGGATGGAGAAGATCTCAACGGAGAAATTGAGCACCAGGCTGGTGATGATGGCGGTCACCGCAGCCCCGGCGGTGGCGCGCTCCCAGTTCAGGCCGAAGACCACCACCGGGACGATGGCGGCCGCGAAGGTTCCCCAGCCGAAGGCTCCCAGCAGGGCGACCAGGCGGTCATTGCCATAATAGGAATAGAGTGCGAACGCAGCGGCGACGAGCGTGATGAGCACGGTCACCACCCGCGCCCAGAAAAGCTCACGGCGCACGCTCCGGCCGCGGATCGCGTTCGGCAGATCATGAATCACGGCGGCGGTGCCGATGTTCAGGAAGGCATCGGACGTGGACATGATGGCGGCAAACAGAGCGGCGAACACGATCCCTGCCAGCAGCGGATGGGCGAAGGTGGCGAGAAAGACGGGGGCGGCCGAATCCGGCGCATCCAGAGGCGCCATGCTGCCATCGAGCACCGTCGCCCGCATGATGATGCCGATCGAGAACCAGAGCAGCGCCGCCAGCGCATAGCCGATCAGGCTGACCGGGTAGATGATCCGGTTGTCGGAGATCTTCCGGTTCATCATCATCTTGGTGACCAGATGCGGCTGGCCCGCCAGACCGATACCGAAAACAAACCCCCAGCCCAGCGCCGTGATCACGCCCAGGGTACCGAACGGCAGTGCCGCTTCCGGGTCATCAGCGAAGATGACCGCGTTCGCTTCCGGCAGACCGCCGCTGTAGATACCGGATGCGGTGATGAGGATCAGCACGCCGGCAATCGCCATGATGGCGCCCTGAATCACGTCCGTGTAGACGGAAGCCACGATGCCGCCGGTGACGCTGTAGAAAACGAGCACCGCCAGCGACCAGGCGACACAGGTGATCAGAGAGATTCCGGCGAACATCTCCGTGGCGCCCAGCAGCGACTGCAGCACCAGCGCCATGGCCAGAATCTGAGTGGCCAGATAACCCATCACCCCGAGCAGAATGGTCACCGCCATCAACCCCCTGGCCCATTCGCTGTTGTAGCGGGCGGCGATCACGTCCGGCAGCGACAGCGCATCCCGGACTCCGGCGATCATCCGGATACGCTTCGAAACGAGAAAGAAACCGATGGCATACCCGAAACCGGCCACGATCACCATCCACATGGAGCTGAGGCCGCTGGAATAGACGAGGCCCGGACCGCCTACGAAACCGAAGCCGGACAGGGTGCTCGAGAAGACGGCCAGCGCCACCACCAGGGGGCCCAGGTGACGACCGGCGACGAAGAAATCACTGGCATCGTGGGTCCGTCGCATGGCCCACATGCCAACCGCCACGCAGAACACCATGTACACGGCCACGAAGCCGAGGGTGATCTCCACCCGGAACGCTTCCATCAGTCGTCGCTGCCCCCGTGCGCGGAATCCGGTCTGCGTGGGGACCCGGCCGCAGCCCGCAGGGCCTCATAGGCCGCTTCTTCCGCTTCCGGATACACGAACCGGCGGAACCCCCAGATGTACAGAACGCACAGACAGCTGCCGCCGGCAAAGACACCGAACAGGGCCAGGGCCGTGGGCAGCGGATAGCCCATGAACTCGGCCATCCTGCCGGTCTCGAGAAACCGGATGTAGCCGGCGTAGAGGGTGAACCACACCACCAGGGAGACTGCCGCACACACCCCGAGCAGCAGCCAGAAAAGACGGGTGCGGTACCGCTCGCTGATGCTGAGCGCAACGAGACCGTGGATGAGCAGCAGCGTGAGCACCTGTATGCCGTTCATGACCCAGCCCTGTCCGCCGAGCCGGGCCAGCCCGTCACCGCCGCTCGACATGCCGGAAAAGATCGGGTGCGATCCACCCGTGGCATCGGCGGGGCCGCCGTTCAGCAGGAGCAGAATCAGGAGACACAGGATTCCGGCAAGCAGCAGCAGAAGACCGTGGATCAGGCGCATGATCAGTCGTAGCCGCCGAGTTGCTTCTTCAATGCGGTCAGCAGCCGGTTGATGATCCCGGAGATCAGCGCGAACTCTGCATCCAGACGGCCGATGGGATCCTCGTCCATCACATCGCCGTCCTCCACCTGGTCCATGCCCACGAGCTTCAGCTTGCGGATCACACAATCCTGATCGAGCACCAGGCTCGCTACCTCATCGAAGTTCACCGCCAGCCGGTCGATCTTCAGGCCGTCCCGAACGTGCTTCTGGACGCTGGCATCGGACAGGTCGATGTCCATCCAGCTTACCGAGGCACTGCCGGTGGAGGGATCCAGCATGCGGCACTCGCGGCCCGGCAGAAAACTGGTCGGGCCCTGGCCGAGAAAGATGCTGGTGAGCAGCCGGCTCAGCGGTTCCTGAAATTCCAGCGGCGTGAGCGGCAGGGAACCGAAGGCGGAGCGAAGCTGGTCGGTGAACCGGTCGGCCTGGGTTTCCGAAGCCGTATCCACCGCAAGCACCCGCTCATCGCGCAGAAACATCCCCCAGATCCGATCGGATTTCAGGAGCGCCTTGGGCAGCAGCTCCGCATGGACCTCGTCTTTCAGATCCTGCTTCTCCTTGCGCCCCGGCGGTCGGCCCATGCGGCCGGAGAACTCGGCGACCCGGTCCTCCAGCGCTTCGTTCACGGCCGCGGTGGGCAGCAGCCGGCTCTGGCTGCGCAGCCGGATCAGATCCGCCCCGGCCACGCGACGGGCCAGCAGGTCGGGGAGTTCGGCTACCGGGGCTTCCCAGCCGGCACTCCGCTCAGTGAACGCGCCGCAGGGCTTGAAAGGCACATTCATCAGCTGGTTGGACAGCTCTTCCTCGGAAGCGGGCCAGTCGCCGCTCACCCGGTAGAGACGCAGATTTCGAAACATGAACTCTTCTTAGGGCCTGAAAGCCGGCGCATTATCCGGATGGGGCCGGCGGCTGTCACCAAGGAGGTGCTGGAATGGACATCAGCCTGCAGTTTCCGCGGTCTGCACAGGGGAGCGGTATCCCCAGACCTGGGTGGCCAGCACCCCGTAGACGAACAACCCCAGCGACAGCGCCATGGCCGGGATCAGCGCGTTCAGCGTGCCGAAGGCTTCGATGATCAGTCCCAGCAGAATGGCGCCGATGGGCGCACTGCCCATCATACCCAGGGTGAACACGGACAGAATCCGGCCCCGGTATTCGGCCGCTGCCGATTCCTGCACGATGGTCCGGGCGAGCGTGGTGGTGAAACCCATGTTCACCCCCCAGGCGATGGTGGCGATCACCAGAAGCCACCAGCCCGGCTCGATCCAGAGCAGATAGAGGATGATGATCCGGGACAGCTGCATCAGCAGAAACAGCCGGCCGGGCTGGCTGAAGGGCATGAACTTGTACATGAACAGATTCGCAGCGGTGGCACCGGCGAAGAAGACCGTCATCATGACGGCCAGCAGCGCTGCATCACCGTCGTAGATCCGCTTGATGATGAAGGGAAACACGGTCATGAACGCCCCCGCATTGAAGATGCTCGAGGCGAAGTTGATGACGAGAATCTGGAACACCACCCGGTTCTCCAGAGTGGCCCTGAACCCGGCCCCGATCGTTCTGATCGCGGAGGGTCTCGGTCCGGGTGACTGCAGCGGGGGGGCCGGCGAGATGCGGCGGACAGAAACCGCGCCCACCGCCAGGCAGGCCGCCTGCACGAGCAGTACGGTCGCAAGACCCACCCGGTCCATCTGACCGGCCAGCATCAGCCCGCCCATCTGCACCAGGAAGCTCATCGCGGTGGATGCGGACACGCCCTGCTGCAGGGCGGCTCCTGAAACCCGGTTCAGGATTGCCTGCTGGGCCGGCATGGAGAAGGAGGTCACCACGCTCATGCCGAGACCCCAGGCCGACACGGCGATCACGGACAGCGCGTTCACCTGATCCACTGCCAGCAGAAACAGGGGCAGCAGGGGGGAGAAGGCATAAACGCGGATGAGGAGTGAGCGGGGATCCGCCCGGTCAGCGCTGGCACCGCCCCAGAGCATGAGAAAAATGCCCGGCACGCCGATCAGAGCCTGAAGCGGGCCCACCTGATCGGCGGGGAGCAGCAGGACACCGATCAGCAGCCAGCTGACGAGCAGCTGCTGCATGGCGAAGGCAAAGCCGGAAAAAGCGGTGGCGCCGAGATAGGCGCGGAACTCAGCGTTGATGGTTCATCCTCCGGCTGCCCTCCGCTTCAACCGCCGATGCCTCTCAACGCCCGAGCAGGTTCAGAAACTCCATTCGGGTCGACGCATTGTCCTGAAAAGCGCCGAGCATGGCAGAGGATTTCATGCGCGAATTCTGTTTCTCCACGCCACGCATCATCATGCACAGATGCTGAGCCTCGATGATCACGCCGATGACCTCGGCACCCGTCACCTGCTTGAGCGCGGTGGCGATCTGGAAGGTGAGCTGTTCCTGGATCTGCAACCGCCTGGCGAACATGTCGACGATCCGGGCCACCTTGGAAAGCCCCAGCACCTTGCCGTCCGGGATGTAACCCACGTGGGCACGGCCGATGAACGGCAGCATGTGGTGCTCGCACAGGCTGTAGAGCTCGATGTCCTGAACGATGATCATCTCCCGGTTGTCCGTATCGAACAGGGCGTTGTTCACCACCTCGTCCAGCGTCTGACCATAGCCCCGGGTCATGAAGTCCATGGCCACGGCGGCCCGCTTGGGTGTGTCCACCACACCGGGACGGCTCGTGTCGTCCACCTGTTCGATGATCCGCCGATAGGCGTCCGTCAGAGTCTCAATTCGGTCCACGTCGTATCCTGATTCCGATTACTGTGCTCAGCGGCCCGTGTAGACGGGATCCCGCTTCTCGATGAATGCCCGCATGCCTTCCTTGACGTCCTCTGTCTTCGAGCACATCAGCTGGTTGCGGTTCTCGATGGCCATGGCCGCCTCCAGCCCGGGCGCATCGATGGCCATGTTCAGCCCCTCCTTGGTCAGCCGGAGGCCCATGGGGGACGTGGTCAGCATCTCGTGCAGATAAGGCCTGGCTGCCTCCGCGAGCTCCGAATCCGGCACCACCTCGGAGACCAGACCCGTAGCCAGAGCGCGATCCGCGTGGATGAACCGGCCCGTGAGCATCAGCTCGGAGGCCACGGACGTGCCCACCAGGCGGGGCAGAAAGTAGCTCGAGCCCATGTCGCAGGCCGACAGGCCGAGGCGGATGAAGGCGGCATTCATCTTCGCGCTTTCGCCGGCGACGCGGATGTCGGAGGCCAGCACGAAAGAGAAGCCGCCGCCGCAGGCCGGCCCATGCACCAGGGAAATGATGGGCTGGGGACAGCGGCGCATGCGGATGTAGACCTCTGCCAGGTAACCCTGAAAACCCATCCCGCCGCCCCAGGGCGTCTCTTCCCGCGCCTCGGATGCCTTGATGTCGAGCCCGGCACAGAATGCCCGGCCGGCACCCCGCATCACCACGATGCGGACGCTGTCGTCCTCATACAGCCCGCCGAAGTATTCCCTGAGCTCGGTGACCATGGGCGTGTTGATGGCATTCAGCATTTCAGGGCGGTTCAGCGTCAGCCAGTCGACCGGACCCTCCTTGTCGATACGAATGGTCTGATAGTCGCTCATGCAGCGTTCCTCGAGTTGCGAAAAGATCAGGCGGCCGGCAGCCGGACTCTGGCGGTGCCGAACACGCGGGTTTCGTCCTTGGCGTTCTTCACCGTCAGATCCAGCTCGACGATACCTTCATCCTCATCCACGTCGGTGATCACGGCGCTGATCGTGCAGGGCTCGTCGGCCACCACCGGCGCGCGGAAGACCGTGTCCACATAGATGACCTCCGCCACCGGTGACCAGCGGTGGATCATGCTGGTGAGGAAACCCATGTTCATGATTCCGGGTACCAGCGCACCCGGGAATCCCTCCTTCCGGGCGGCTTCGTGGTCGCTGAAACGCCCGCCCCGGCCGGTGCCCCAGCCGACGGCTTCCGCGAAGGCACTGGTGGCAGAAAGGGAGGTGTCGGGTTCGAAAGGTTCGAGCTCGGTGCCGAATTCCACCTGAGAGATATTGTCGACCGTGGCGCTCATTGGGACTTCTCCCTGATCACCTGCCGGGAATCGCTGGTGGCCACGTGCTCGCCGCTGTCATCGAAGATCTCCATGCGGGATACGAGGAAGATCATGCGACCGGAGCGGCCGGACTTGTCGTAGATGTCGTGCAGGTGAGTCCGTCCCGTAAGCGGGGTGCCCGGGCGCACGGGCTTGAGCACGGTGACCGCCTTGCCGCCGTCCATGGGCACGCCGCCGATCTTCGGAAAATCGACGGGCAGATGCCGGCCCGAAGCCAGGCTGGCGATGAACGCGGGCGGTGCCTGAAAGTCGGGATGATCGGGATCGCAGAACTGGGGCAGGGTCTCTCCGGACATCTTCGCCACCATCACCACCTTCTCCGGATCGAGCACGAAGTCCTTACGGTCGAATTCCAGGTTGAGGTATTTCGATTTGAGATCCTCTATGTCTACCTGCACCTGTCTGTCTCCACTGTTCTGCCTCAATCCTGTCCAAACCGGGTAGTTTACACGCTTCGGCCGCCGTCCACGTTGAGGGCGGTGCCGGTGATGAAGTCCGCGTCGTCCGAGGCGAGGAAGGTCACGGCCGCCGCCACGTCGGCAGGCTCCGCCAGCCGTCCTCTCGGGATGGATGCGGTCAGGCTGGCCTGCAGCTCCTCGGAGAGTTCGTCCTGCCCGGTCGCCGTCTTCATGAAGCCGGTGTCCGCGGCCACCGGGTTTACCGCATTCACCCGGATGTTGTGCCGGGCGCATTCCAGTGCCAGCCCCTTCGTCATGGTCAGCACCGCACCCTTGGTGCCGTTGTAGGGGGTCACCCCGGGCCGGGGGGCGATGGCACCCACGGAGGCAATGTTGACGATCACCCCGCCCCCCGCCTCCATCATCACGGGAATGGCGTGCTTGCAGCCCAGGAACACGCCGCGGACATTGACGCCGAAGACGTCGTCGAACTCCTCCACGCTGATCTTCCAGAGCAGTTTCTGCCGGTGCGAATAGCCGGCGTTGTTCACCAGAACGTCCACACCACCCCAGGCGTCCACCGCCTGCTGAATCATGGCGGCGACCGGCGCTTCCTCCGCCACGTTCACCTCAACCGCAAGCGCTGTCCCGCCATCGGCACCGATCGCGGCAGCAACCCGCTCGGCCCCCGACAGATTCACATCAGCCAGCAGCACGCGTGCGCCTTCCCCGGCGAAACGGCGGGCTATGGCCTCTCCGAACCCGGATCCCGCGCCCGTGACGATCACCCGCCTGCTTTCGAATCTCATTCGTGCTCCTGGTCGCTGCTGCGTTTTCGCCCCGCCATCTCACGGATCTCCTCGCCATGCTCTCCGAGCGTCGGCGCCCGACGGTGGAAACCGGTGGGGGTGGCTGTAAATTTGATGGGGTTGGCCACGATGGCCGCCCGGCCGTTGTCGCCGGGCAGGTCGAACTCGCTGATCATGCCCCGCGCCCTGGCGTGCGGATCGGCGAAGATGTCGGCCGCCGTGTTCACCGGTCCGCAGGGCACTCTGCCGCCGAGCACCGAGACCACTTCCGCCTTGGTGCGTACGGCCGTCCACTCGGAGATGACTTCGAGCACGAATTCCTGGTTCTGGCGCCGGACATAGGTGTTCCGGGTCCTCGGATCCTGAATCAGCTCCTCCCGCCCCATGGCTTCACACAATGCCTGCCAGTGGCCCTGCCCGGGTGCGGCGATGGAGACGGCGCCATCACTGGCAGGAAACAATCCGAACGGGCAGAGGTTCGGGTGGTGCTCGCCTCTCGGCCCGAGGCTCTTGGCTTCGAATCCGTAGTTGGCGATCACGGTCTCGGATAGAAAGGCCACGGCGTCGTACATGCCCACGTCCAGAAACTGACCCTCACCCGTCTGCCTGGCGTGATGGATGGCGCTGACCACGCCGAGAGCGAGCAGAGTGCCGGGATAGATGTCCCCGACGCTGACCCCGGCCGGATAGCCATGGCCCGATTCGGGACCGGTGATATGCGCCATGCCGCCCATGCTCTGAGCGACGATGTCGTAAGCCGGCCACTCGGCATAGGGGCTCTCGCCCGTGCGCGGATCCCCGAAGCCCCGGATGCAGCCGTAGACGATGGCCGGGTTGCGCGCCCGGATCGCCTCAAAACCGAGTCCGAGACGGTCCATCACACCGACCCGCATGTTCTCCACGATGGCGTCCGCCTGCTCGCACAGGGACAGCAGCACCTCCCGGTCCTCCGCGACCTTGAGGTCGAGAACGATGCTGCGCTTGTTACGGTTGATGCTGGCGAAGTAGCCGCCGAAATCACACTCGGACTCCCCGGTGCCCGGATTTGCATAGTCCTGTGGCAGCGGCGGAACGCTGCGGGCTGCGTCCCCTCTGGGCGGCTCCACCTTGATGACATCCGCACCCAGATCGCCGAGCAATCCGGTTCCGAAAGGCCCGGCCAGGGCCATGGTGCAGTCGATGATGGTGACGTCGCTGAGCGGGCCGGTCCGGCCGGTGTCTGCCTGCGTCATGATCCCTGAACTCCCCAGATACCCGACCAACGACTCTGACCCCTGGCGCACGGCAGCGCAAGCGCCGCATCAGTGCGCTCGGCAGGCCGTGGAGGTAGGATGCGTCGATGTATCCCGGACACTGGGCGCAAATCAATGGGGACTCGCCCGCCCTCATCATGGCCGGTACGGGTGAGCGGATGAGCTGGCAGATGCTGGACGACCGCTCGAATCAGATCGCCCGGCTGCTGCGCGACTGCGGGCTCGACACCGGCGATCATGTGGCTCTGATCATGGAGAACCGGATCGACTACCTGGCCGTGGGCTGGGCTGCATTCCGCTCCGGCCTCTACATCACCTGCATCAACCGCTATCTCACCGCCGAGGAGGCGGCCTATATCGTCGAGGACTCCGGATCCCGGGTCCTGATCGCATCGGCAGCCGTCATCGACCCGGCCGAGCTGGCAGCGGAGATCCCCAACTGCCCGAACCGGTTTCTCGCCGGCGGCGAGGCACAGGGCTGGAGGACGTTCGAAACCGCGGTTACCGCGATGGATGCAGAGCCGCTGCCGGAAGAGCCCATGGGAGATTCGATGCTCTACAGCTCCGGGACGACCGGCCGGCCGAAAGGCATCAAACGCCCCCTCTCCGGACTCAGCGTCGCACAGGGCATTCCCGGTGTGGATCAGGCCGGTCCCTACGGCTTCGACGAGCACAGCATCTATCTGTCGCCCGCGCCTCTCTATCATGCGGCACCGTTCGGCTACTGCATGCGCACGCTGGCCCTCGGCGGCACCGTGGTGATCATGGAGAAGTTCGACCCGGAGCTGGCCCTCGAATATCTGGACCGGTACCGGATCACCCACAGCCAGTGGGTGCCCACGATGTTCGTGCGCATGCTCAAGCTCCCTGAGGCGGTCCGCAGCGGCTACGATCTTTCCAGCCACCGGTGCGCAATCCACGCCGCCGCGCCCTGCCCGGTGGAGATCAAGAAACAGATGATGGACTGGTGGGGGCCCATCATCTGGGAGTACTACGCGGGTACGGAACGCAACGGCTCCACGGTGATCTCGCCCCGGGAATGGCTGGCCCACCCCGGCTCCGTTGGCAGAGCCAGGAGCGGTGTGATCCATATCTGTGACGAGGAAGGTACCGAGCTGTCGCCCGGGGACTCCGGCCTCATCTACTTCGAGCAGCCCGTTCGTCCGTTCGTTTATCACAACGCGCCGGAAAAGACAGCGGAGTCCGCACACCCCGAGCACGAGAACTGGACTGCGCTCGGCGACGTGGGCTATCTGGACGAAGACGGCTATCTGTACCTCACCGACCGGAAGGCTTTCATGATCATCTCCGGTGGCGTGAACATCTATCCCAGAGAGATCGAGGATGCCCTCATCCTGCACGACAAGGTGACGGACGTTGCCGTGTTCGGCATCCCGAATCCGGACTTCGGCGAAGAGGTGAAAGCCGTGGTCCAGCCGGCGCCCGGGGTCACGGCAGATGGTGCCTTTGCCGACGCGCTCCTCGTCTTCGCCCGCGAGCATCTGGCCGCCTACAAGGTGCCGAGGTCCATCGATTTCATTTCGGAGCTGCCGAGGCTGCCTACCGGGAAGCTGTACAAACGCGTGCTGCGCGAGAAGTACTGGACATGACCTCAACGCCTGTTCGATGTCTATTCCGGCAACCGGTGCGGCGTTGGCGTTTTCGAAGCAACCCAGTATGATGCCGACCGCGCCATCGACGGCGCAGAGGGGTTTTCAATTTGCACTTTTCTGCACGAAGATTTGCACGAAGAGATCGGGTGCGACCGGGCGGCAACGGATAGATATCGCCTATGACTCGTCGAACTCAGGCCGGCTGGGTACGCATCGCCCTGCCCGCGACGCTTCTGATCTCCCTGCTCACTTCGCTGCTTGCGTCCCCTTCTGCCTGGTCCAACTGGCTCCTGACGCAGACACCTTTCCATGACGCCGAGCCCGGCTCCGTCGGCATCGGCTACGCGGCCAGATTCGGTCAGAGCCCCTACGTGGGCCTCGACAACATCGGCAGCACCTACAACGAATACAAGTACGACCTGGTCCCCCTGTACCTGTACGAAGGCGACTATCTGTTCGCCCACGGCACCGAGTGGGGCGTGCACCTCCTGCGGGATCATCCGGTCTTCAACGTCGATCTGATCGGCCGGTACCGGTTCGACCGGCTGCAGGTGGACTCCAGCGAGATCTTCGATGGCATGGAGGACCGCAAACAGACCGTGGACGGAGGCATCGCCGCCTCCATCGAGGGTGGCTGGGGTGAGCTGCACTTCTCCGCCGTCACCGACCTGATGGATCGCCACAACGGCGAAGAGCTGGAGCTGACGTATCTCTATTCCTGGGAACGGGGCAGATGGACGCTGGCACCCTCCGTGGGCTTCTTCTATCAGAGCGCCGATCTCACCGACTACTACTACGGGGTCCGCCCGGAGGAAGCGACAGCTGACCGTCCGGCCTATGCGCCCGGCAGTGCCTACAACTGGCGGGCAGGACTGAACGTCACCTACCACTGGATGCCGAGCTGGCATCTGTTCGCGAATCTCTCCTACGAGTGGCTGGACGGCAACATCGAAGACAGCCCCATCGTTGACAGGAGCGAGCTGTTCGCCGCCTACTTCGGAATCTCCTGGTCGCTCGGCAACGCCAAACATGTGGAGACGCGCAAGGAGGGCACCAAGCTCTGGAGCTGGCGCGTGAACGCCGGCTATACGGTGGACGACACTTTCTCCCAGGTGCTGGTGGGCAACTTCAAGCAGCACGATGAGATCGACACCTATGCGGTGGGGTTCACTCTGGGACGGCTGCTCAAGGACGGCAAGCGCGGAGACGTCTGGGCCCGTTTCTCCATCAACCGCCGGCTGGAGAACGACTTCCAGGATGATTTCAACGAGTATGTGGCCTATGTGATGGCCATCGGCTCCGGCTACGCACCCTGGACCAACAGAGAGGTATTCCGGTTCGGTTTCGGTCTGGGCGTGTCCTACGCGGAGAAAGTACCGGCCGTCGAGCAGTACAAGCAGGGCAAACGCGGGGAACAGACCAGCCACTGGCTGAACTACATGGAAGCGATGGTGGACTTCCCCTTCCGGACCCTGTTCGGTCAACGGGGCACGGAAGACTGCTATCTGGGTTTCTCGCTCATTCACCGCTCCGGCATCTTCGGACGCGCCGACATGTTCAACTCCACCCAGGGCGGATCGGAGATTCTCAACGGTCACGTGGAGTGCAAGTTCTGATGGGCCGCCACCCCGCCCTGCTCTGTATCACGCTCGCCGTTCTGGCCGCCGGCGGCTGCGCCATGAAGACCATTCCGCGGCAGGAGCTCGCGGACGAGAAGGTGAGCGGCGTGCTCACCTCTCTGACCGAGTTCAGGAAAGAAGCGCGCCTCGCGCGTTTCTTCGACGAAGCCGAGGTGATTGCCGTATATCCCTGGAGCTTCCGGGGTGCCTCGGGCGTCGGCCTCGCCTACGGCAGCGGCCTGGTGTTCGACCGGGCGGAGACGCCCATCGGCTACACGCGCATGTACCAGATCAGCGGCGGCCCTCAGCTCGGCGCCCAGGCCTACCGTCAGATACTGTTCTTCAAAACCCGGGCAGTCTATGAGAAGTTCCGCCGTTCGCCGGCGGAGTTCGTCGGCCAGCTCAACGCCACAGCCGCCATCGTCGGGTATGCGGCCGATCCATCGTTCAACGATGAGATCGCCCTGTTCACCCAGGTGCGTGGCGGGCTTCTGCTGGAGGCATCATTTTCCAGCCATCGATACACATTCGGCGCCATCGAATAGCCCGGGCACGGGGACCGGCAGGGCTTTCAGCGCTCTGCTTCTCCGTTATCCTGTGTCTGTCACCGCTGGCCACACCGGCGGTTGCCGCAGAAGGGGGGACGGCCATGGAAAACCTCATCTCCGAAATCCGCCGGGATGCCCGGGAAACCCGGCACTACACGGGCCGCGACCACCTCAAGGACTCCGTGCTCGACGCCATGCGCAGGGTCGATCGTTCCCGGTTCGTCGCACCCGGCACCGAGCTCTATGCCTGGGAGAACCGGCCGCTGCCCATCGGCTACGGACAGACCATCTCCCAGCCGTTCATCGTCGCCCTGATGACCGATCTGCTGGATCTGGAGTCCGGACACAGGGTGCTCGAGCTCGGAACCGGATCCGGCTATCAGGCTGCCGTGCTTTCCGAGCTCGCCGCGGAAGTGTTCACCATCGAGATCGTCCCGGAGCTCGCGGAGAGCGCGGCGTCCCTGCTCGAGGCGCTCGGCTACGACAACGTCAGCGTCCGGGCAGGTGACGGCTGGCATGGCTGGCCGGAAGCGGCGCCGTTCGACCGGATCATCGTCACCGCGGTCGGTGAGGAGATCCCGCCCGCGCTCATTGAACAGCTGGCCGTGGGCGGGCGCATGGTGATGCCCATCGGTCCGCGGCATGGCGGCCAGAATCTCACGGTGATCGACAGAACCGAATCCGGAATCGAGCGTACCCAGGTGTTGCCCGTGCAGTTCGTGCCCATCACCCGGTCCGACGATTGAGCACCGCCTCCCCCGGGGCCGAGCGCCCGGCGTCCACCGACAGACGGCCGCACATGGACGCCTTCGGTGCCGGTCTGCTGATCGGCTTCAACGTGCTGCTGGGTCTCAATCAGGCCCTGGTGAAGCTGGTCAACGCGGGATTCTCACCCGTCTTCCAGGCCGGGCTGCGCTCCGCCTGTGCGTTCCTGCCCGTGCTGCTCTACGCGATCTGGGCCAACAAGCGACTGTCGATACGCGATGGCACGCTCGGCCCCGGACTCATGAACGGAATCCTGTTCTCCGGTGAATTCTGCCTTCTGTTCCTCGCTCTGGATCTGACCAGCGTCTCCCGGGTGTCTCTGTTCTTCTACACCATGCCTCTGTGGGTAGCGGTGGGCGCGCACTTTCTGCTTCCGGGTGAACGGCTCTCCGGCCGAAAGGCGCTCGGCCTCGCCATCGCTTTCGGTGGTATCGCCCTCGCTCTGCTCTCCGGCGACGGAAGCGGGACCGGGATGGGCACGCAGCAGTGGCTGGGTGACGCGCTCGCCCTGCTCGCCTCCCTGTGCTGGGCCGGCATTGCCCTGCTCGCCCGCACCACGCGCCTCGCGGACACGTCACCCGAGATGAACCTGCTCTACCAGCTGGCAGTGTCGGCCGTTGTGGTGATCCCACTGGCTTTCTGGCTCGGCGACACCATCAGATCGCCGACGCCGGCCATTCTCGGCATGTTCGCCTTCCAGGTGCTCGTGATCGTCGCCATCGGCTTTGTGGTCTGGTTCTGGATTCTGTCGGTGTATCCCGCCACGAGCATGGCCTCGTTCAGTCTGCTGACCCCCGTGTTCGGCGTCTTCTTCGGCTGGCTGATTTTCGACGACGCGCTGACCCCGCCGTTCTTCGCCGCCCTGGTCCTGGTAGGTGCGGGGCTCGTGCTGGTCAATCGGAGCTGACCCGTGCAGGCCATCACATACTCCGCCTACGGGCCGCCCGAGGTACTCACCCTTTCACAGCTGCCCGAGCCCGTTCCGGCGGACGACGAGCTGCTCATCCGGGTCCGGGCGGCGGAAGCCACCAAATCCGATTGCGAGATGCGCAGCTTCCGCTACCCGGTGAAGTGGTTCTGGCTGCCCATGCGCATCGTCCTGGGGATGAGAAAACCGAAACGGCCGGTGCTCGGCTTCTACTTTGCAGGCGAAGTCGCCGCCATCGGCGCCCGCGTGACCGGCTTCTCCGTCGGCGATGCGGTCTATGGCTCCTCTCAGCTCAGACTCGGCGCCTACGCGCAATATCTCACCGTGCCGGTACGGTATCCCATCGCGGCCAAACCGGCGGGGATGTCGTTCGCGGATGCGGCCGCCGTACCGCTGGGCGGTTTCAATGCCCTCCACTTCATGCGTCTTGCCCGCCTTGCACCCGGCAGCTCGCTGCTGATCAACGGGGCCGGCGGCAGCATCGGCACCCACGCCATCCAGATTGCCCGGGATGCGGGTGCGAGGGTCACCGCGGTGGACCGCGCCGACAAGGAAGCCGCGCTGCGTGATTTCGGTGCGGATGAATTCATCGACTACCGGGCCACCGATTTCACCCGGAGTGGAAACCGGTACGACGTGATCTTCGACATGGTGCCGGGCAGTTCGTACCGCGCCTGTCTGCGGGTGCTGAACGAGGGCGGCCGCTACCTCTCGGGCAATCCCCGGCTCACGACCATGATCCGGACACCGCTCACAAACCGGTTCACGGACAGAAAGGCCAGCTTTGCCTTCGCACCCGAAACGGCAGAGGCCCTGAAGGAGCTCGCCGGAATGATCGATGACGGCAGGCTGAGATCCATCGTGGATCGGACCTACCCGCTGGCAGAGGCGGCAGAAGCACACCGGCAGGTGGAAGCGGAAGCCCGGGTCGGCGCCATCGTTCTCGAGGCGCCCTAAGCGAACGCGTTCGGGCGCCTCAGCTCATCGGCCGCATTGATCACTGCCGTGAGCAGGACCACGGCACCCGCCTGGTGCGCGGCAGCGAGTGGAATGGGTACGATCATGAGCAGCGTCGTGATTCCGAGCGCCACCTGCAGCACCACGGCTGCCAGCAGCAGGTCGAGCGCCAGGCGCACGGGACGGTCTTCCGTTCTTCGTCTTGCCGCCCACCAGAATCCGGCCACCACCGCTGCGGTTCCGACGGCCAGCAGCCGGTGATTGAACTGCACCGTGGTGATGTTCTCGAACAGGTTCCGCCAGGCCGGGTCCATGAGCAGGAGCCCGTCGGGCACCCACTGACCGTTCATGAGGGGAAAGGTATTGTAGGTGAAGCCGGCCTTGAGTCCGGCGACGAAACCGCCGGAGGTGATGGTCAGGAGAATCAGTCCCGTGAGGATGAAAGCGCCCGTGACCCAGCCCCTGGCGATCTTCACGCGATCGCGTCCGCGGAGAAGATCCAGCGCCAGCCAGAGCATGTAGGCGTAGATGAAAATGGCCAGCATCAGATGCGCGGTCAACCGGTACTGGCTGACATGCGGATCGTCCACCATCCCGGACTGGACCATGTACCAGCCCATCAGACCCTGAAGACCGCCGAGCACGAACAGGAAGGCGAGCTTCGGTACCAGAGGGCGATCGATCTGCCGGCGCACGAGGAAGTAGAGGAACGGCAATCCGAACAGCAGGCCGATGCCGCGGCCGAGCAACCGGTGGAAGTACTCGAGCCAGAAGATGTTCTTGAACCCTTCCACATCCAGGTGACTGTTCTTCAGCCGGTATTCCGGATACTGCTGATAGAGCGAGAAGGTCTCCTCCCACTCGGCCTCCGACAGCGGCGGCAGCACACCCATGATGGGCTCCCACTCCACCATGGAGAGCCCGGAGCCGGTGAGCCGGGTCACCCCTCCGAGCACCACCATGCAGAAAATGGTGGTGCAGCAGATCAGCAGCCAGGCGGCGATGGCCCGGTCGTGCTGGAATGGCCGCGCCGGCAGCGGAACGTCCGTCAAAATCCCATCAGCCCCGCTTCAGCGCTTCGATACGCTCCTCCAGCGGCGGGTGCGAGGAGAACATGGCTCTCAAACCCTGCCGGGCCCCGGTGGAAATTCCGAAAGCGACCAGGGCATCGGGCATGGTGCTCGGCGCTTCCTGGTGGCGCTTCAGCCGCTCGAGCGCGGCGATCATCTTTGAACGGCCAGCGAGCTCCGCACCCGCGGCATCCGCCCGGAACTCCCGTTGCCGGGAGAACCACATGACGATGGCGCTGGCGAGAATGCCGAGCACGATCTCCGCAATGATGGTGGTCACCCAGTAGCCGATGCCGAGACCCTGCTCATTCTTGAGCAGCACCCGGTCCACGAAGAAGCCGGCGATCCTGGCGAGAAAGAGCACGAAGGTGTTCACCACGCCCTGAATGAGCGTCAGCGTCACCATGTCACCGTTGGCGACGTGGCCGATCTCGTGCCCCAGCACCGCTTCCACCTCGTCGGCGCTCATGTTTTCCAGCAGGCCCACGCTCACGGCTACCAGGGCTTTGTTCTTGTTTGCACCCGTGGCGAAAGCATTGGGCTCGGGTGACGGAAAGATGGCGACTTCCGGCATGCCGATACCGGCCTTCTCCGCCTGACGGGCAACGGTCTGCACCAGCCAGCGCTCGCCTTCCGTCCGGGGCTCGGCGATCACCTGGGCCTTGGTCGACCACTTCGCGATGGCTTTCGACATCAGCAGGGACACGAAGGAACCGCCGAAACCGAGCAGCGCGCAGAAAACCAGCAGCGCCTGCAGATTCAGGTCCACGCCGTTGTTGTACAGGATGCTTTCGAAACCAAGCAGCCGGAAGGTCATGCTCGCCAGCAGGACCACGGCCAGGTTCGTTCCCAGAAACAGCAGAATTCGCTTCATGTCAGATGCCCGATGGCTCCTCGTCGTTTACCCAGAACTCAGATTCCACTCCGGGAAATGGGTTCCCTCATCCCGGAATTCAAGGCTGCCCGATCGATCAGGGGTCTTCGATGGTGATGGAGGACAGAGCGTCGGTGGTGAGCGCCGTCTCTGCGTCCGGATACCGGCTGCGGGAGAAAATGTAGGCCATGATGTCAAGATACTCGTCATCCATCAGGCCACCGGGATTGGACTCCGGCATGGAGCTGGCCATCACATCGAAGAGCACGGCAGCACTCTGCCCGTGCCAGCGCTTCAGCACCGGTCGGAAGTACTTGTTGTCGTGGCACATCAGACAGTGCTGCTCATAGAGCGCCTTCCCGGATCTGGCCTGCCCTTTCGTATAAACACCGGCCTCGGTGGTCACCCCCCCGCCGCCGGCAAGTGCGGCCGGGGCGGCCGGGAGCAGGGCCCCGGCCACCACAAAGGCGAGTCGCCTGAGTCTGCTCATACGGAACAAGATCAGTCTTCCGGCAGCGCCAGCACCGTGAGCTTCGGCCCGGTCTGCAGCACCACGTACTGACGGCCACCATGCACATAAGTCATGTTGCCGTAGAACGCCCGGTCTTCGATCTCGACCACACCGATCTGTTCACCCGTGGCCTTGTCCACCGCGAACAGAGCCGGCGTTCCATCGCTGCGCAGGGAGGTGTACATGACCAGGGTTTTGGTGACCAGCATCGGTGCATGCAACGGCGTTCCCGTATTCGGAATGTCCTTGCCTTTGAGATCCGGATGCTCGAGAACCACGTCCGGAGTCTCGCCGGTCGGGATCTGCCACACGTGCTCGCCCGTCTTCATGTCGATGGCGGTGATCCGCGCATAGGGCGGCTTGAACATGGGTAGACCGTCGATGTTGCGCACGCCGGTCGCCCGGAGCACCGCGTAGTCCGCAATGGTCTCACCGGTGGGCAACTCGAGCATGCCGTCACGCTCCTCACCGGGAGCCAGAATCCTGGACGTGCAGTCCGACCGTGAAGGAACGAAGAAGACGCCGGTCTCCGGATCTGCTGCCGCCGGCGCGTAGATGTTGGCTCCGCCGTTGTCACCCGGACACCACATGGCGGCGACATAGCCCAGGTCGTTGTCCCGGTGCAGGGGCGGATGGAACAGCGGTCCGAGCTGAAAGTCCTTCAGTGCCTCCACGGCCTTGGCCCGCAGCTGTGGCGTGAAATCGATCAGATCGTCTTCACTCAGCCCCTGAATGTCGAAAGGCGCCGGCTTGGTCGGGAACGGCTGAGTTTCCGCCAGCTGCTCACCGGCCACCAGAGAAGCCGGTACGGGCCGTTCCTCGATGGGCCAGAGCGGTTCTCCGGTCACCCGGTT
The DNA here is from genome assembly GCA_030425195.1 of Gammaproteobacteria bacterium. Taxonomy (GTDB): domain Bacteria; phylum Pseudomonadota; class Gammaproteobacteria; order Pseudomonadales; family Azotimanducaceae; genus SZUA-309. Next base: position 245,415 of record JAUIAV010000003.1, read on the forward strand.
GAAGGCGAAGACGAACGACTGCTTGGTCGCCTGGGCAACGATCGGCACCGTCTTGCCATCGATCTCCACATCCATCAGCACCGGTGCGGTAGGCGTGTCGTAGTTCCAGATGTCGTGATGCACCAGCTGGTAGTGCCAGAGACGCTTGCCCGTCTTCACGTCCAGAGCGATGAGACTGGTGCTGAACAGGTTGTCGCCGGGGCGGAAGCCGCCGTAGAAATCCACGGTGGCACCGTTGGTGGGAATGTAGACGATACCCCGCTCCTGATCCGCGGACAGCGGCGCCCAGGAGGAGATGTCACCCGTCCATTTCCAGGCATCGTTCTCCCAGGTTTCGTGACCGAATTCACCGGGGCCGGGCAGAACGTTGAACTTCCAGAGAAACTTACCCGTGCGCTTGTCATACGCCAGAATGTCGCCCGGGATGTTCTCGATCCGGGACTGGTTGTAGCCCTGCTCCGCGGAGTTTCCGACCACGATGACGTCGCCCACCACGATGGGCGGTGACGAGGAGGTGATATAGCCCTTCTTCAGATCGATCCCGTCATAAGGATCGAAGGGATGGCCGAGATCGGCGAGCATGTCCACCACACCCGTCTCCGGGAAGCCTTCGATGGGCACTTTGCCGCCGAAGCCTTCCAGCGGTCTGCCGGTCTTCGCATCCAGCGCGGTCAGAAAGAACCCGGGCGAGACCATGTAGATGACCCCGCGTCCGTCCACTTCGGAGTAGGCGACGCCCTTGCCGTAGTCCTTGCGCATGGAGTACTCGTGTCGGAACGTGTGCGGCTCCCGGTACGACCAGAGCAGCTCACCGTTGGCCGGGTCGAGCGCCACCACGTGTCGCCGCGGCCCTGCAACGGTGTAGAGAACGCCGTCGATGTAGGACGGCGTGGAACGGCCGCTCTGAGCATTGAAGCTGGCGCCGTCCCAGATCCAGGCTTCCTCCAGATCCTCGAAGTTTTCGGCATCGATCTGAGCCGCCGGTGAATAGCGCGTGTGATGGGAATCACCGCCGAGATAGTGCCAGCGTCCATCCTTGGTGCCCGGCATTTCCCCTGCGCCGGCACCCATGACGGCGAACGCCGCCAACAACCCTGCAGCGGCCTTCGAGGCCAGCCTAGAAACTTTTCTCAAAATCCGATCTCTCTCTACAGATAAAAGGAAGCGGCCTATTCTAAAGGAACCCCTGCCAGTATGCTTGGCCGTGAGACGGAGAGGATCATGAGCCAAGAGGAAGAAACGCCGGAAGCGTCGCCGGCACCCGGAAAAAAGAAGGCACCGCTCTGGCAGCGGCTGCTGCCCTGGCTGATCACCGTTGCCTGTTTCGCCTATCTGTACAACCGGATCGCCGGGCAGACGCCACAAGGAGAGACGGTGGTCGGTTATCTGGGGACGATCTTCGCCTCGGTGAACTGGATCGCTTGGCTCGGCCTGATGATCCCCTATTCCTTTCTCTATCTGCTCATCGACACCGCCGTGCTATGGCGCGTGATCCGGTGGTTCAACGCCCGGACGCCGTACCGTGATCTGCTGCCGGTGCGCGCCAGTACCTACATCATCTCCATCCTCAACGAGCAGGTGGGGAAAGGTGCCATGGCGCTGTATCTGAACCGCCGGGAAGGCGTACCCGGCTGGGAAGTGGCATCCAGCATGCTGTTCATCATGTTCTGCGAATTCTTTTATCTGACCACCTGGGCACTGATCGGCGTCTCCGTGTCCTGGGACATCGTTCCGGAGATCTTCCACAACATTCCCTACATCGCCCTGGGTGCCGCCATCTTCCTGGCACTGTTCATCTTCTTCTTCCGCTCGGATCGATTCGCGAACGTTTCCATCCGGAAGAAACCGCTGCTGAAGTCCTTCCACGAAGCCGAGTGGCACTACTACCCGACCATCATTCTGATCCGCTCGCCGGCCCTTCTGGGCGCGGTCTGGGTCTACTCCATGGCCGCGGGCCTGTTCGGCGTGGAGATCTCCTTCGCCCAGATGATCGGCGTGCTGCCGCTGATCTTCTTCGGCACCCTGATCCCGGGGCCTTTCCGCGCCTTCGCCGTTGCCCTGTGGCCCACCCTGTTTCCCGAGCACGTGGCGGAGATGGCGATCTTCGGATTCGTTCAGCACAATTTCTTCCTGCTGTTCAATGCCGGTATCGGGCTGATCTTCCTGAAACGGGCGAATCGCGAGCTCTTCAGTGGCCGGACGTCCTTACAAACCGAGTGAAGATACGACAGATTCCTGACAGGTTTCTGTGCTAAATTCATCGAGCGTCATTCTGGGGGAATGGCGCGAACATTTTTCGGGGACACAATCATGCGGTATGGGACTCTGATCTCACGGCAGCGGACGCGCCTGCTCCCGGCATTCGGCCTTCTGCTCGGTATCGCCCTCGGCTCCGCACCGGCAGCGGCTGATCCCGCCAATGCGGGCTTCGAGCTCGGACCGACCGGAACCGACGCACCCGGCTGGACCCTGTCGGCAACGGAACTCGCCGTGGTCACGGATGGCGACGACGGCAGTGAGTACGAGGTTTATCTCGAGTACGGTCTCAGTGTCCCCCCGCTCAGAGAACAGCAGTCCCTTCTGCTCGGTCGACCGGACGTGGCGAGAGGACAGCAGGTCCGGGGGCATAACCAGGCCACCTCGGACCTGTTCACCACGACTTCAGACACACTGACGTTCTCGATCCGGGTATTCAGCTTCGAAGGGCGCGGCGACGACACCCTGGAATTCCGGATTCTGGATCCGGCCGGCAACCTCGACCTGAGCGCCGTGACCTGGTCGTTCGCAGCCGATCCGGAACGCCCGGGCACGCTGCCGCTCGAGGCCGTCACCACACTGTGCGGTAGTGGCCCGGAGTGCATCCTGGTGATCGATATCGGTAAGAACAACGCCCCGCTGTTCGATTCAGGCGTCCAGCAGGTGCAGGTCTCGGGACTGCCCGTGGGCGAGCCCGTCCAGCTGGCTGTATCCGTATTCACCGGAGACAACAGCTCCAAAGCCACCTGGATGTATCTGGACGACGTTCAGGCGCCTCCGCCCGAGCCCGTCATCCGCGTGAATCCCGGCGACACGCCGGCGCTGCCTGCGCTGGAGGGCGACTTCGTGGTGGCCGACTGCCTGCAGTCCGCGGGCCTCGGAATCCGATGCGACTGGACGGCTACCGGCGGCGGCTGGGCCACGCCACGAACCGCCAGCGGCGACATCGCCTTCTTCTGGTTTCCGGATGATGAGCCGGTCACCCTCGATCTCACGGTCACCGCAGCGGACGGGCAGACCGCGTCCGTCAGCCGGCCCATCTATCTGATCAATGCGGAGCCGGTCGTCAATGCGCTCAACGTGGAAGTCCTGCCGGGGGACGGCAGCGCGGAGACCCTCTGCCGTTTCGCCGATGCCGGCATAGGCCGCTACGACGACGACGGTCTGATTCCGGGTACGGAGGAGCGCCACTTCCTCCAGAGCGGCACGCCCATCGAATGGGCCCAGGAATCCCAGGCTTCTTTTTCCAGCGGTTTCTTCAGAATCGCCGCGGCAGATGGTACCTGCGTGATCAGCGACGGCACCGACATCGGCTCGGATGCCTTCCTCGTTCTGGAGGTGGATCCGCTCAGTCTGGCCAGCCGCCTCGGAGACGAGACCCGCACGGAGGGTCTGGGCGGCAACGACACCATCGGCACCGCTTACACCCTCGCGGTCGACTGGAAATATCTGGCGACCATCGCCGATCCACAGGACATCGACGTCTACCGGGTGGTCGGCGAAAACGGTCTTCCGCTGGCGCCGGGGGCCGAGCTCGTGATCACGCTGTCCGGTCAGCCGGCCGACTACGATCTGCTGGTGTTCTCCGACGGGGGCTCCACGGAAGCTTCGCCGTTCTTCAACGCGCCCTTCTTCAACGCCCCCTTCTTCAACGCGCCTTTCTTCAATGCGCCTTTCTTCAATGCGCCGTTCTTCAACGCCCAGTTCAATTCTGTGCCCTTCTTCAATGCGCCGTTCTTCAATGCACCTTTTTTCAACGCGCCGTTCTTCAATGCGCCGGTCAAGAAGAGTCCTTTCTTCAATGCCGGTGACCCGGGCCAGACCTTCAATCGTGCGTTCACGGAACTGCCGCTTTCCGAGGTTGGACTGGCAGCACCCGACGGCAGCAATGTGTCCGGCAGCGACATCGGCGTTTCCGAGGTGGGTTCCCTGAGCCTGCGCAGCCTCCAGGCGTCGCCGGGAATCTCGCTGAAAGCCATGTCGGCCGAGCCGGGACTGGACAGTGAGAAGGTGCTGGTCACCGTGGCACCCGGGGAAACGGAAATCTACGTGGCGGTGGTCGGAAACGATCTCGCTTTCTCCGCCGGCCAGCCCTACGCACTGACACTCGAAGCCTCCACGCCGCCGTCTCAGAAAGCGCTTCTGGAGGGTACGGGCTTCTGCGCGCCGGAAAGCGATGCCAGCGGCAATCCGCTCTACGCAGCCAGCTGGAGCGCACCGGCAAGCGGTGATCCTACCGGTGGGACCGTGCTCATCCTGACCCAGCGGGAACGCTATGAGATCGAGCAGGCGGGCGCCGCTGCCGCAGCCGTCGCGTCGGGCGAACATGCTTCCATCACTGCGTTCTGGGCCGATTTCTGGGCGCAGATCGAGGCCTACGCCACCGCTGTCGACGGCACTGTTGTATCCATCGATGGCAGCCACTACCAGGCAGCGGACAACGATCCCTGCTCGGTGGCCACCCGCAATGCGCTGGCCGAAACGATCCGGACAACCTATATCGCCGACCCGGTGAGCGGTGACTGGCGCAATACCGGCCTCACCGCCGTCGTTCTGGTCGGCGGTCAGAACATCGTGCCTTCCCTGGCAGTCCCGGACGAGACCATCGTCGGCAACGAAAAAGATTTCACCACCGACCTCTGGGTCCGTCCCGGCACACCGCTGGCCGTTGCCACCGCTGAAGGATTCAATCTCACCGACGCCTTCTACACCGACCTCAGCTTCACACCATTCCGGGGCCGCGCGCTCTATCTCGAGGATCGCCCCGTTGCCCGCCTTGTGGAAAAACCGGCCGAGATCACCGGCGACCTGGATGCGTTCTTCGCCATTCAGGCCGGTACCGCCGGCAACAGCGGCAGGCTGGCCTACGGTTACGACTTCTTCTGTGACGGCACCTCGGCAGTCGCCGAGCTGCTCGGAGCGGACGTGGTCGATGTGGGTCCGCCCTGCGCCGCTGAAACGCCCTGGACCGCCAGTGACCTTGCCAGGGACTGGCTGGGCGGAGGTGCGCCCATGTGCACCGAGTCGGCTGTCACCCTGCCGCTCGAGATCGCCAACGTGAACGCCCACATGACCACCTACGGCGCTCTGTCCGCCGCCGGGTTCCTGGACGGTCTGGCCACCGGTAACTACGAGGACGTGCTGCCCACTTCGGCGGCAGCCGCCTGTCTGAACGGCACGCTCACGACCACCATCGGCTGCCACAGCGGCCTGAACATTCCGGACGCCTGGGCCATCGGCGACGAGCTCGGTCTGCCGTTCGAAGCCGCCCGGGACTGGGTCGAGCTTCTGGGATTCATGGTCGCTCCGCGCGGCTATGGCCTGGGCGACAACACGGTCTCCAATCGTGGCACTGAAGGCATCATGATCCTGCTGGTCGAAGAGCTGAACGCCGGCCACGCACTCGGTCAGGCCCTCGTCAACGCCAAGCGGCGCTATGTCATGGGACTGAGAGAGCTGGATGTGCACGACGAGGACAGTCTGATCAACCTGGCTCTGTTCGCGCCGCCTCAGCTCACCTTCCCGCCCGGCGGCATCGGGGCGCTGCACGTGGCCTTCGGCACCAGCACCAGCAATGCAGCTGCAGCCCCTGCCGGCACGCTGGCGCTGACGGTCAGGGAAGGAAATGCGGACGGTACGGAATCCTATCTGGTGGGTTCCGCATCCGGCCCTGAATCCTATGAGCTCATCCGGTACGACGACCTGAATCTCCGTGGCAGCTGGTTCGAGATTTTCCCGGGCGATGCTCAGGCCACCTACGGGCGCCCCCTGCAGCCGGTGACGCTGCCCTTCGAGGACCGGTCGCTTGCGGATGCACCCGATCAGACCCGCGTTCACGGCGTCGCCATGGTATCCCGGATACCCGTCAGTCCCTGTCCCATCGACGATCGCGAGAGCGCCTGCTTCATCGCGGCAAACTATACCGACCTCGGTGGTCCCGATGCAGATGGCCTGTTCGGTTTCGATCCGGTCCTGCCCCTGCCTCAGCACGACTGGGTGGTGTACGAGAACGATCTCAGTCCGGACTCCGGTCAGGAACCCTTCAGCTGCGTGGAGGCCATGGTACCCACTCAGCTCGGGATCGCCAGCACGCTGGATACCGGCGAGTCGGTGAGTCAGAGCCTGGTCGTGGGTGCGGGTCAGTTCCGCTGTGAAGGCGCGCTGGCAATGGAAACCGTGATCGGACAGCAGCGCCTCTACTCCGCCCTGAGTCTGGTGGCCACCCACCCTGTCGGCAACACCGGCGCCGAAGCCCGCGCCATCGATGATGACTACGATCCGCCTCAGGTCCTGGTGCAGAGCGTGATTGCCGATCCCGTCAGCGGCAACGTCACGGCCACCGTGCAGGCAACGGATGCACTGACCGGCGGCAGCGGCATCAGAGAGATCATCGCGCTGGTGTACTGGAACGAGGCCGACAACGCATCCGGAACCGGTGTGGTGGAGTCCTACAGCATCCGACCGGAAGGCTCGCTCACCGCTGAGCCTTTCGGACATACCTTCGTGCTCGAGAATGCCCGGGACCAGCGTCTGGCCTTTCAGTACATCGACGGCGCCGGCAACCTGGCGGTGAAGAGCCAGAAAGGCACGCTGATCGAAGCGGTGGACGTGGAAATCATCGAGACGGAGATCGACATCGCCGGTGACAGCAGCATCACACTGTTCATCGGGGACTTCTGCAGGCTGCAGAGCCCCGTCATCTCCTACAGCATCAACAGTGAAGAGTACGGCAGCTTCCCAGTCGACAATCCACCGGTTGGAATCACCCTGACGCTGAACGAAAGCGGCGAATGCGACGTTCTGATCACCGTGGACGGGATCGTCTTCCCGATCACCGAATACGGGCAGAGTGCCGAGCTGACCATCGAAATCCGCGCGATTGGTGCGGCGGGTTCCGACACCGAGGAAGTCTTCGCACCGGAAATTCTTCAGATTCAACTGCCTCTGCTGCCTTCGGGTACCGTGGGTATGTTCTATCCCGATCAGACCTTCTCGGCGACCGGCGGCTTAGGCGGCTACAGTTTCGCAATCACCTCCGGCAGCCTGCCGGCCGGTCTTTCTCTCGCTCAGAACGAAGGCGAGGAAACCGCGGTGATCTCCGGTTCACCCACAGAGTTTTCCGGCTCGCCCTATGCATTCACGGTGACCGTGACGGACGCCGGCGGAGTCTCCACCTCGGAAGCCCTCAGTCTGGAGATCTATCCACCCCCCATCGTGATCGAGACGACGACGCTGCCGGATGGTCGGGTGGGAGATCCTTATGAGGCGACGATCCTGGCGACCGGCGGCAGCGGCAGCGCTATCTGGCAGCTCGCTCCCGGCTCCGCGCTGCCCGACGGGCTCAATTTCACCAGTGTGGACGCGACGACCGCACGCATCAGCGGCACGCCGCTGACCTTCACCGGGAGCCCGGCGAGCCTGACCTTCGTATTGACTGATCCGGATCCGAACGTGGCCAGCATCAGTGTCACCCTGACTCTGGAGATCGCGCCTGCCGCACTAGAGATCGTGACAGAGATCCTGCCTGACGGGGTCCGGTACGAGGAGTACTCGGTGGCGCTGGAAGCCGAAGGTGGATTCGGCAACTATCAGTGGATCCTGACCGGCGGGCAGCTGCCCAGAGGGCTCTCGCTCAGCAGCGACGGCATCATCTCCGGACGCGCGGAACGGCGGGAAACCAGAACATTCACGGTAAGCGCCAGCGACGGTACCAGCCAGACGAGCCGGGGATATTCCATTACCATTTCCAACCGCTCCTGTGATGACAAGGACCCGAACCACGACCATCCGCGGGACTGCGTCGACGACAACTGATCGTCCGGTGGTGGCGGCTGCGCTCCGTCCTGCCGGGCGTTCCGCCGCCGTCGCGCGGAAACTGTCGGACTCCGGAGGCAGCGTCGCCTGATATCCGCCAGCATGCGAGAAGATCTACCCACCGGCCACGTCGCCCTTCTGATGACAGACATCGAGGGTTCCACCCGTCTGCTCCACAGACTCGGCGCCGAAGGTTACGCCCGGGCCCAGGCGGAACATCGGGATGTGCTGCGCGACGCTTTCTCGCGGCACGGCGGTGTGGAGGTGGACACCCAGGGTGATGCGTTCTTCTACGCGTTCCACGATGCGCCGAGCTGTGCCCGTGGAGCGGTCGAGGGCACGCGGGCACTGGCCCGGTACCCGTTCAGCCACGGCGACCAGATCCGGGTGCGGATGGGCATGCATGCAGGAGAGCCGCAACCCACTGAGGAAGGCTACGTGGGCCTGGTGGTGAATCTCGCCGCCCGGGTTTCCGCCATCGGTCATGGCGGTCAGATTCTCCTCTCCGAGGCAGCGGCCCGGGAATCAGTCGAACGGCTCGAGAAAGACGACATCACGCTGCGGGATCTGGGCGAGCATCGGCTCAAGGACATCGAAACTCCGGAGCATCTGTTCCAGATCGTCATCCCCGAGCTCCCGTCCGACTTTCCGCCGCCACGCTCGACGGAATCCAGACCGTCCAACCTCCCCGTCCCGCTCACGCCATTCATCGGCCGTGCGAAAGAGGTGGCGGAGGTACGCAATCTGCTCATGAATCCCCAGACCCGGGCAGTCACGCTGCTCGGTCCCGGCGGCACCGGCAAGTCCCGCCTGTCTCTGCGTGTGGCGGACGAGGTGATCCACGCCATGGCGGATGGCGCGTTTTTCGTCGGCCTCGCCGCCATCCGCGACCCGGCCCTGGTGCTTCCCACCATCGCTGCCAGCCTGGAGGTGAGGGAGGAGCCCGGCCGTCCGCTGCTTGAATCACTCAGGACCCATCTCAGCACACGGGAGCTGCTGCTCGTCATCGACAACTTCGAGCAGGTGAGTCAGGCGGCCAGAACCATCGGCGAGCTCCAGGCCTCGAGCCCTGGGCTCAAAATTCTGACGACCAGCCGGCAGCCGCTCCGGCTTTCCGGCGAGCGGGTGTATCCGGTACCGCCCCTGGGGCTTCCGCCGGAAGGTACCGCGCTCGACAACCTGGATACCGTGGCCGGCTTCGAGGCCGTCCGCCTGTTCGTGGACCGGGCCAGGAATGCACAGTGGGATTTCGAGCTGACTGCCGACAACGTGGCGGATGTGATCGAGATCTGCCGCAAGCTGGACGCATTGCCCCTGGCCATCGAACTGGCCACCGCCCGCCTGTACTCCATGACCACCCGTGACCTGCTGAAGGCCCTGAAGAACCGGATGGCCGTGCTCACCGGCGGTTCCGCGGACCTTCTGGACCATCAGCAGACACTCAAGGATCTGGTCGCCTGGAGCTACGACCTGCTGGACGAGCGGGAGCAGCTGCTCTGGCGGCGCCTGGCCGTCTTTGAAGGGGGTGCGCCCCTGCCTGCCATCGGGCCCGTCTGCGATCCGGACGACGAGTACGTGTTTCCGCTCGATCTGGACAGCCTTGTCAGCAAGAGTCTTCTGAATCTCTCCTTCGATGGTTCGGGTCTCGAGGACGAAGAGGACGATCTGCCTTTCAGCCAGCGGGCCGGCATGCTGCAGACACTGCGCGACTACGCGCTCGTGCAACTCAAGCAATCCGGAGAAACCGAAAGCCTGGCGGAACGGCACGCCCGCTGGTTCGGCGCTTACGCCGAACGCGCCGCAGCCGATCTGCGCGGACCGGATTCCGGCGGCTGGCTGAAGCGTCTGGACGCGGACCAGGCGAATTTCCGCAGTGCCATGCACTGGTCACTGAGGCACGAACCGTCGCTGGCCGCCAGCACGGCAGGCGGTCTATGGTTCCACTGGTACCAGCGCGGCCAGTTCAGCGAGGGCCGCGACTGGCTCGAGAAAGTCATCGGTTCGGAAGCGCCCGCGTCGACAAAGGCTCGGAGCCTGCTGGGTCTGGCCAACCTGGAACGCGTGCAGAACAACGCGGAAGCGGCCCGGGCGCACTGCGAGGCGGCGCTGGCCGGCTTCGAGTCCGCGGCAGACGAAGAAGGCATTGCCGATGCGCTCAGCCAGCTCGGCAGCATTCACCACTACCTGGGTCATCTCGATACCGCAGAAGAACACACGTCCCTCGCGGTGGAGAAACTGCGCGCGCTCGGTTCCCGCGGCCGCCTGTCCTTCAGCCTGGTGGTGCTCGGCGCACTCAAGCAGGGGCGGGAGCAGCTGGATGAGGCCCTCGACCACTACCAGGAAGGCCTGGCGCTGGGGCGGGAACTCGGCGATGCGAACTACATCGCCACCGGACTCGTAAACATCGGCGAAGTGCTGGCCCTCAAGGGAGATGCAGACGGCGCGGCGCGGCGCGTGCAGGAAAGCCTGGCGATCTTCCAGGCACTCGGGGTACGCAATGCCATCGCCTACTGTCTGGAGATGCTGGCGGGCATCGAACTGGACCGCTCACGATTCGCCGCAGCGGCCCGGCTGTTCGGCGCCGCCGACCGGCTCCGCGAGGTGCTGAATGCACCGCTGGAGTCCTTCAATCAGGCGCGGTATGACCAGGACGTCGCCAGAGCGCGCGCGGGTGCCGGCGACGAGACTTTCAGCGCAGAGTTCGAAGCCGGCCGCAGCATGAGCCTGGATGAGGCGATCACCCAGGCTCAAGCCGAGGCCGCAGAAGCCTAGAAGGTCACATCAACGCGGGCAAAGAAGTTCCGGCCGTAACCAGGCAGCCGATCACCGACGGCGATGTCCGGATTTCCGCCCACCCGGTTGATACCGGACAGATGATCCGAATACACCTTGTCCGCCAGGTTCTCCACACCGGCCGAGACCCGGAGCATGGGCGTTGCCTGCCAGAATCCGTTCAGATTGAACAGCGCGTACCCGCTCGTCTGTGGCTCGCCGTTGAAGGCTGCGACCTTGTCCTGCTCTGCGGTAAAAAAGCTCTCGACCCCCACACCCCAGTTGGACGTGCCGTAGTTCAGCGCCACCAGTCCGTTGAGCGGCGGGATCCGGTAGACGTTGTCGCCATCGGTTTTGCCGCGCACGTAGTTCAGCACGCCGGACAGGGACCAGCGTTCCGCCAGCTTCCAGCCCCAGTCCAGATCGAAGCCGTAGAACTCGGCGTCCACGTTCTGAAACTCGAGCGGATCCGGCGCACTGGTGCCATTCATCATGTTCATCATGCGTACGAACATGACGGCGGCGGTGTTGGTGGAGACGCCACCCTGAATGTAGTCGCTCACGTCCCGGTAGAAGATCCTCGGTGAGAGCCGGAGTCCATCCCGCTCGAAGTCGAGCCCGACTTCCATCTCGGCGGCGATCTCGGAATCCAGATCCAGATTACCCGTGTAGGTGCGTCCGTCGGCGAGGCCGGCCGTCGCCTGCAGCGGCAGCCACAGATACCTTTCCTGATAGGAGGGTGCCCGGGTCTTGCGCGCCGCGCCGACGTAGTAGCTGAGGTCGGGACCGGCTTCGTAACGCAGCTTGGCCACCAGGTCCACGTTGTTGTCCGTGATGCTGCGATCGGCGCCGTTGAAGCTGTCCCTGAGCGCCACCGCCGGCGGCATGCCCATCATTGCCGGAGTGCCGTTCACCACATCGGCGTCCGACTCGATCCGGTTGTAACGTCCACCCAGTTCCAGGCTCCAGGCATCCGCCAGACGGAAGGTCTTCTCGACGAACATACCGAGCAGCTGGCGTTCCGCATCATTGAAATTGACCACGAAGAAGGCCGGGGCATTCGGATTGTCGATGTTCGAGTTGTGCACCTCGTTGTGCCCGTCCACGCCGAATCGCCAGCCATCCAGCTCGAGCACCACGGAGAAGCCCAGGTTCTCCACGTCCGTGATGTTGCGCCGGTAGTTGGCGCCTGCCGCAGGCGGCGTCCGCAGGTGGTAGTTGGTCATGCCATGATCGATCTCGCTCCACCAGACACGGCTCTCCAGCGTCCAGCGCTCGCCGCCGTAGGCGTAGCCGAATCCGGCCAGGTCCGAATCGATGTACTCGATGTCCATGGGCAGGGCCGGGGTGCCGGTATCTCCGGTTTCGTTGCGTCCGTAGTCGAGCTGGAAACTGTGCTGACCGGTCCGGAAGCCGTAGCCCACGTCCACCCGGGAACGGTCGTACTCCGTGGGCAGAATCAGACCCTCGCCGAACTCTGCGTCGTCGGCCTGCTCGGTCAGTCCGGAGAGCTTCAGACGATGGTTCCGGTTCGAGGCCACGACCGCGCCGGAGAGGAGGGTCGCGTCGTTGACGGAATGGGCGCCGGCACGCACACGGCCTTCGATCAGACCGTCCGATTCGCTGAACCGCCCCTGCCAGGTGTTCGCGTCCACCACACCGCCGATGGTTTCCATGCCGGCACCGACACTCGCGATCCCCCGGTGCACTTCCAGGGACTCGAGATGGGCCGCCGGTGCGTAGGACAGGGGCGGATCCATCCAGTTCGGTCCGCCCGGGCTGATGTGCTGCCCGTTGATGCGGCTGCTCACGCGCATGCGCGACATTCCCCGGTACTGGGCCATGCCCGTCAGCGGGCCATTGCTGACCACGTTGGCTCCAACCGCCCGTTTCAGCAGCGTGGCCGAGTCCGGGACGATGTTCAGCGTTTCCGCCAGCTCGTAGATACGTCGATCGGTTTCACCCGTCACCACCATTTCTTCGACGATGGTGGTCGCCGGTTCAACCGTCTCTGCTGCCCGGGCAGCGCCCGTCAGCCCCAGGGTGCCGGCAACGAAAGCCGGCACCAGGCACAATTGCCTTGTTCTTCTGTGTTTCATGTTCTCATCTCACTTGCCGCCATCTCATGGCGGTTGCGTCGGCACGGACACGGGGAACCGCAGCCGGACGCGGCTATCAGTCTGTTACAGGGAGCTCGTGAGATTCAGGCGGGCGGTGCCCGGGAGGGAGGAGAAAGTAAAGGCCACAGCCGCGCCGGTGCGGCGTATGCATCCGTACGGCTGCCCGGTTCCGGCAGCCGGTGCTCTGAAGGCAGTGCCGCCACACCGGCGGTCGTGTCCATGACGCTGCCCAGTGGGCAGTGGCCGTCCAGTGAAACGTCTTCTCCGGCGCCGGCCGTCTCATGATGATGCGCATGTTCCCCATGGGCCAGGAAGCCTGCCGGCAGACCTTCCGGACAGAGTACGACGGGCCAGCCACCATCCAGGCTGCCGGCCATGTAACCGGGTGGTGCCAGGCTCTGAAGCAGCAGGGCCAGGGATACGCAGATGACGGCGACCGCCCGGCGCGATCTCTCCGATGCAGGTGCCGCGATCAGTCGGGACACGCGCTACTCCAGATGTTTTTCCAGTAAAGCACCGACGGTGCCGTCACCCAGCCGCAGCGACAGCCAGGTGTCCACGAAGGCCTTGAGCGGTGCATCGACGGGCATCAGATACGCCTTTTCCTGATAGGTCAGCGTCTGGCCCATTGTGCCGCACAGACCCGGGTTTCTGCGAGCCTGCAGCGCCACCTCGATACTGTCCGTAATCATCACGTCCGCTTCTTCCGCGAGGATGGCGAGAAAGATGGTTCGATTGTCCCCGTGCAGGACTTTCTCCGCCCGCGTCAGCCGCTCGTCCACGAAGCGCTCGTTGGTGCCACCCGGGTTCACGATCACGCGTACCCCGGGCTGATCAATGCCGTCGAGGCGACTGAACCGTCTTCTGTCCTCGCAGCGGGCAATCGGCATCTTACCACCGATGTAGTAAGGCACGGACAGATTGCCGACCCGCGCCCGGTCCAGGGTCCTGGAAACTCCGCTCATCGCCACATCGAAACGTCCGGCGAGCAGATCCCCGGTGAGCGCAGGCCAGCTGGTCTTCACCAGCACCAGCGCCACGCCCAGCGCCTGTGCCAGATCTCCGGCCAGATCGATGTCCAGCCCCACCGGCTCGAAGGTTCCGTCCGCGGAATCGGCTGCAAGGGAAAACGGTGCATAGTCGCCGGTAGTGCCGACCCGCAGGGTGCCCGTGTCGAGAATCTGTGCCAGGCGGCTCTCATAAGCCGACACACGACGGAGTGCGGCGAAGAGCTCGTCACGACGTCCGTCACCCAGACCCGCCACCTGCACCAGGGCCGCGAAGGCCACCGCATCGTGACCCGTCGTCCGCCCGAGCATGGACAGAATACGATCACCCAGTTCGAGCAGACGCGGGCGGATGTGGGCATTCAGATCCGGTGCTTCCGCGGGAGAACCTGCCCGGGACCACCGATCGAACCAGAAACGCTGAACGTCCTTCGCGGCTTCAATCTGAACCCGGAAGAACGCTTCCGCGTTATCCGCTCTCAGACCCGCATTCAGTGCCTGCTCGCGGGCGGCGGCCAGAACGACCGTTTCCCGTTCCGCGTCCTCCACCGGCAGACCATTGCGCCACTTGTACGCGGCCACGTCCTGCATGAGGGACAGGCGCTCGGCCACCAGCCGGTAGAGGTCGTCCGCCGGCGCCGACCGGGCCCCCGCCGGCAGGACGAGGACGATCAGGCACCAGACGACCGCAGCGGCGCGTACGCTACTCGACGATGGACTGATAGGTGAGCACCTTGAACGTGTCGGCCAGCCGGGTTCGGTGGGGAATGCTCTGAACCATGAAGATGCCGATCAGGTTCTCTTCCGGGTCGATCCAGAACCGGGTACCTGCCGCCCCACCCCAGTTGTATTCGCCTTCGGAACCGATCTCGCCGATCTCGCCCTGATCGAGCGCTACGGCGAAACCGAGACCGAAACCGACACCCGTGCGGCCGAAGCCCATGCTGATGCCGCCGAGATGATTCATGGTCATCAGCTCCACCGTCTTCGGTGACAGAATGTAGACGCCATCCAGCTCACCGCCGTTCAGCATCATCTGCGAGAAGCGCAGATAGTCTCTCGCCGTGGAGACCAGCCCGCCGCCGCCGCTCTCGAACTTCGCGCCTTCCATGAATCCGTCGCTCACGGATGCGGGAGCGACGACCAGCGGACCGCTGCCCAGACTGCGGAAGCCATCGGCACCTTCGGCGGTTCCTTCCGGCGTGTAGAGCTGGGCGAGCCGTCCCAGCTTGTCTGCCGGCACCACGAAGCTGGTGTCTTTCATGTCGAGCGGATCGAACAGACGCGTCTTCAGGAATTCACCGAGCGACATGCCGGAGAGCACTTCCACCAGACGTCCCTGGATGTCCACGGAGACGCTGTAGTGCCAGCGCGTACCGGGATCGTACTGCAGGGGAATCTTTCCGAGCCGGGTGACGAACTCCTCGAGATCCACGTCGTCGGTAATGATGCCCGCCTCCCGGTAGAGCCGGTCGACCTCCGTATCGCCGAAAACGCCATAAGTGAAGCCGGCCGTGTGCGTGAGCAGATCACGGATCGTCGGCTGCCGCATGGGTTTGCGGGTCTGTCCGGTGAGATCCTCGTTCCCTTCTCCCAGAGTCATACTCTGGGTACCGTCGGAGACGATCCGGGTGTTGCCGCCGTCTGCCGTGGAACGCGCCACCACGAGATCCGCCAGCTCCGGTATGTACTTGGCCACCGGGTCATTCAGGAAGAACCTGCCTTCCTCATAGAGCATCATCAGGGCAACGCCGGTGATCGGCTTGGTCATCGAATAGATACGGAACAGGGCATCCTCGGCCATGGGCTCTCCGGCTTCCCGGTCCTTCATGCCCCAGGTTTGCGTGTAGGCGATGCGGCCGTTGCGGGCGATGACGGCCATGCCGCCGATCATGGTGCCGTCATCGACGGCGCTGTTCATGTACTCACCGATCCGCTCCAGCCTCTGCGCATCGAGCCCGACCCGGGCGGGTGCCGTAGAGGGGATTTCGCGGGCCAGCGCCTGGCCGGTAGACAGAACCAGGAGCACGGCGAGCACGCCGCGGACGAGTGCGTGAGAGCGGAACATAACGGTAGCTTCCCTGAAAATCGGCCAGCGAAGGCTAACTGATCCGACCCGGTTCAGAAAGCCTGGATCATCTTCGCCGCCAGGCTGGGTCCCGCAATGGCTTCCGGCAGCTCCACCACCGGCGCTCCGGACAGGCTCTGTGCCGCCGCCCGCATCAGCGGCTGAGGCGGATTGCAGCTGCTGCCATTGGTCTCGATGTCATCGAGCACGGCATCGAGCCGTCCTTCCGACGGATCTCCGAGCAGGTGGTCCCAGTCGTCCGCCACCGAGCAGTTTTCCGGGATGCCCGTGTAGTAGTCCGCTTCGTCCAGCGCGTTCACCGTGCGGAAGGTCACCACGAACAGCACCATCGAATCATTGCAGTACTCCACGCCCCACTGCCCCACCGGTTTGCCGTAGGTGTTGCCGCCGACGGTGACCGATCGGGTCATGTACGGGGCCATGCCGCTGATGGTCAGCTCGCTGGCCGACGCGCTGCCCGCATCGGTGATGTAGTAGACGCTCTCCAGGCCTTCGAGCGAGGCGGGCTCGCCGTGAAAGTAGCGGAAATCGCTGGCGTCACCGTAGTTCGCGGTGACGAAGTCGTTGTACTCATAGCGGAAGAACAGCGTGTTGTTGTCCTGCCGCGCGGGGCCGGCCATCAGGGAGCCGAGCACTTCCGCCGTGCTCACCAGACCGCCGCCGTTGTAGCGGAAATCGATGACCAGGTCGTCGATGCCGGTCCCGCCAAGCGCCTGTGCCTGGCTGACGAGCTCTATCATGGCATTTCTCAGCAGGTCGTCCGCGTTTTCGATGAACGTGCGGAAGAAGATATAGCCCACCATACGGCCGGCCACTTCAAATACCCGCACCCGCTCCGGCGGCACCGGATCCAGACCCACGGCCTGCTTGGTCAGCGTGACCGTCTGTGGCGTGCCGTCCAGCAGCTCCACATCCAGGGTCCGCTGTATGCCGACCTCTGAGGGCCCGAAGGTGGATTCCGCATTCACGTTGAGGCTGGAAGTCGGCGTGCCGTTGACGGCCAGGATGGTGGTGCCCCGGGTGAGGCCGGCAGCATCCGCCGGAGAGCCGCCGAACACGTCGATCAGACGCCAGGCACCACCCGCTTCCACGCCGACACTGAATCCGAATCCGTAGAACTCGCCGGCACTGAAGTACTGATCCACCTCCTCCACCGTGGCGTAGTAGGTGAAGCCGCGATCATAGGAGCCCGGTCTGAATCTCAGCTCGTCGAGCAACGCATCCACGCTGCCGAACGAGGACAGGCGGCTGCGCACGTCCGCGTACTTGGCCGCCTGTTCTGGAAACTCATTGAAGAAGTAGAAATCTTCCATGATCGCGAGAACGTCGTTGCGCGCCTCCGAAAGAGAGCACTGAGCATGCGCCGCCGGCAGGCTCGGTACCGGCGGTATTGCTGCCACGACATTGCGGTTGCCGCTCGAGCCGCCACCACCACCGCAGCCAGCCGCGGCGATGAGCACAAGTGCCAGTAGAATCAGAGACTTATGGGTAAACTGCATGCCGGCAGTTTACACGATGGCGGGTGCGGGAAAGGGTGGCTCAGATCACGCCCTGCGCCCTGAGCCGCGCGATTCGTGCCGCATCCATGCCCAGATCGCCGAGAATTTCATCGGTGTGCTCACCGAGATCGGGTGCCCGTTTCGGGCCCACCCGCGGGACGGTGTCCACGTTGACCGGATGGTTGATCACGTGCGGCATGCCGACGGCCGGCTCCGCCGGTGGGACCACCATCGCGTTCACCCGCACCTGCTCGTCGTCCACCAGCTCTTCCACGATGCTCATACGGCTGGCGTTGATGCCTTCGCGCTCGAAGAGGGCCATCCACTCGTCCGAGTCCCGATCGCGGATCAGGTCCTGGAACAGACTGACCAGCACCTCACCGTGCGCGGCCCGCGACTCCGGTGTCGCGAAACGTTCGTCCTCGAGCAGGCCGCCGAGACCCACGGCCCCGAGCAGCTGCTCCACTTCCTCCTGGGTCCGTATCATGTTGATCTGAATCCAGCGCAGGTCCTTCGTCTCATAGAGGCTGCGGCCGAAGGCCGCGGACTGATGGGCGATGCGGTAATTCTGATAGTTCCCGCCCGCGAATCCGGCCTGCGCGATACAGGAAGCCGACCAGAGTCCGTTGGCCAGCAGGGACGTGTGAACCCGGCCGCCTTTTCCCGTGCGCTCCCGTTTGAGCAGGGCGGTCACGATGGCGGCATACAGCGAGATGGCCGTGGGGTGGTCCCCCATGCCGGGCAGGGACTGAGCAGGCGGCGAATCACCGGTCCGGACCAGATCCATCAGACCGGCACGGCCCCAGTAGGCGACCAGATCGAAACCCTCGCGGTCCTTCTCCGGGCCTTCTTCCCCATAGGCGGTGAGCGACGCGAAGATCATCCGCTCATTGAGCGGCGCCAGATCGCCGTAGTCGAGCCCGAGCGCCCGGCGCATCGACAACGGATGATTGGTGATGTAGACGTCGCAATCCGCCACCAGCCGATGCAGGATTTCGACGCCTTCCGCGCTTTTCAGATTGAGCGTGAGGCTGCGCTTGTTTCTCGCATCCATCTGCCACATGTAGTTGGCATCCGCGTCGGGAAAGACCGGCAGCGCGGACAGCATGCGGTAGGCATCCCCCACGCCCGGCATCTCCACCTTGATCACATCGGCACCGAAATCCGCGAGGATGGTTCCGGCCACCGGACCGGCAATATAGGTCCCCACGTCCAGCACCTTGAGGCCGCTGAACAGATACTCGTCCCCTGCCATGTGATTGTCTCCCGTTCGTCATGAACCCCATCGACCGGTCAGTGTATCCTAGTGGCGAAATCAAGGAGGGAGGATTCTGAAGATGGGAAAACCAAGCTATCTACCGCTGCTCAACACGATCGCGGTGAACGAGAAGAAGGGCGAGATCTTTCTGTCTGCCTGGGCCGACGCCACGGACGACGCGGACCTAGAGGCGACGCTCAGGTTCGTGGCCATCCGCGAAGGTGAGCACGCCTGGGCCTTCACCAAGCGGATGTGTGAACTCGGCCATGCGGTCTCCGAGGAGGATGCCTATCAGGTCTTCAGGGACTTCGACGGGCTGCTGGACTGCGTCTGCTCGAACGCATCGGACGCCGACAAAATCGCCCTGGTCAGTGGGGCGACGGGCGATGACGATGGGGGCGAGCGGAAAGACCCGTTCAGCCGGTTCTTCGAAGACACCAGCATCGATCCAGATACCGGCGCTCTGCTCGGCCGCTATATCGCCGAGGAACGGGACAGCGGCAGACGCCTGCAGGCTGCCTATGCAGCCGTGCTCGAGAAGGCAGGTGGCCGGCAGGACAACGGCGCAGCTCCGTCCGCTTCCGCCTCCGCTTCCGAGCTGGCCGACCTCAAGGCAGCCATCAAATCGCTGAAGAAGGAGGTGAAAGCGCTGAAGCGTCTGCAGTAGCCGTCGGGACCGATTCCGGGCCGGCTGCGGACGCTACCGGCCGCTGAACCTCGGCTCCCGTTTTTCGAGGAAGGCCTGAACGCTCTCCTTCGAGTCCTCAGTCTGGCGGAGCCGCTGGATCTGCTCGATGGCCCAGGCGCCGGTATCCCGCCAGTCGGGATCCAGCGTTCTGCGCAGGCCCGCCTTGATCGCCCGCACGGCGAGCGGCGGATTGGCAGCGATCCGACCGGCCAGCGACAGAGCACTGTCCATGAGCGCTTCCGGCGCCACCACGTCCGAGACCAGACCGAGCGCGAGCGCTTTCTCCGCATCGATCACCTCGCCGGTGAACAGGAGCTCCGCTGCCCGGGCTCTGCCCACCAGCTGAGCCAGCCGGCCGAGTCCGGGTGCATCACAGCAGAGCCCGCGCACCACGAACAGCTCGCCGAACTTCGCCGCCGTACTGGCGATACGCATGTCTGCCATGATGGCGAGCTCCATACCCCAGCCCACCGCGGGACCGTTCACGGCGGCGATGATGGGAATGTCCGAGTAGAGCAGCGCATCCGCCGCCGGTGTCAGTCCGCCCGTCTTCCGTCCCCGTTCGATGGATTCCCGGGGCGGGCCTTCGCTGCCGCCGAGGATCTGCTTGACGTCATCACCGGCACAGAACGCGCGCCCCTCGCCGGTGATGATGAGCACGCGGGCTTCGGAGTCGCGGACCGCATCCTCGAGCTCCATGTAGAGCGTATAGGTGAGCGAGTTCATGGCCTCGGGCCGGCGCAGGGTGATGACGCCGATGTGATCGCTGACCTCGTAGCTGAGTTCCGTGAATGCCATGCCCTACTCCCGGTTGCTCCGCGCGGCGCGGAAATCCGGTTCGCGCTTTTCCATGAAGGCGGCGATGGCTTCCTTGTGCTCGGGGGACTGATAGGCCACCTGCAGGGCGGCCATCTCCCGCTTCTGTACCGAGGCGACGTCCGTCTCCGCAGCGTTTTGCGTGATCAGATCCTTGATGGCGAGCAGCGACGCCAGCGGATTGTCACCCATGCCGCGGGCAACCGCGTGCGCAGTCTCGAGAAGCTCATCTGCGGGCACGGCGCGGTCCACCAGTCGAAGCTCGGCCGCCTCCTTCCCGCTGACCGTCCGGCCCGAGAGCATGAGTTCGCTGGCCGGACCGAAACCCATCCGCTGCACCAGGTAGTGAGAGCTTGCGAGCTCGGGAACCAGCCCCATCTTCACGAAGCGCACGGACAGTTTCGCGTCGTCGGAAGCGATCAGGTAATCCATGGGCAGCACCTGAGTCAGACCCACCCCGATGGCAGCACCATTGATGGCGGCGACCATGGGCTTGGCGGCGCGGATTTCCGACACCCAGTCCCGCGGCGCATCGTTGTCGCCGCGAACGTTTTCGCCTTCCGCCTGCGCCTTGAACACATCGCCGATGTCTGCCCCCGCGCAGAAACCCCGGCCCGCGCCGGTGACGACGAACGCCATCACGCCATCGTCCTCATTGCCCGCCTGCACCGCCTGGGACAGCTCGCGCCCCATCTGGTAGGTCCAGGCATTCAACCTTTCCGGACGGTTCAGAGTGATCCGCAGGATCCCGTCGACGTTCTCGGTCAGAATGGTTTCATAGGCCATGGCTCGTCCCCCCTTCCGTTATGTGATACACAGCCGGATGAGTTTGAGAGGGAGACCGGGCAGATGCAACTCTGGGCTCTGGGGGTGGCGTCACCCCGAGGCAGCGCCGACTTCGGCCGCCGTGCCGAGGCAGCCGGCTGGCACGGCATGCTGGTGGTGGACTCACAGAACCTGTCCGGGGATTCCTACGTCGCGCTGGCGATGGCGGCCAGCGTCACCGAGAGGCTCGGTCTCGGCACCGGTGTGACCAACAACGCGACCCGGCATCCGGCGGTCACCGCCAGCGCCATCGCCAGCATTCAGAAGATCTCCGGCGGTCGGGCGTGCCTCGGCATCGGCCGCGGTGACTCAGCGCTGGCCCATCTCGGCAGCGCACCGGCCCGACTCAGGCCTTTCGAGCGTTACATCGAGCACCTGCAGACGTATCTCTCCGGCGGCGCTGTGGCGCTGGCCGAGTCCGCCGTCGACCCTGCCATTGCGCCACCCGTGGACGATCTCGGCCTGGCCGATACACCGGCGCAGAGCCGCATTCAATGGCTGGCCGGCACGACGGATGCGGACAAGGTGCCGGTGGAGGTGGCCGCCACCGGACCGAAGGTCATCGGTATCGGTGCCCGGCACGCGGAGCGGATCATGTTCACCCTCGGCGCGGATCCGGAACGTCTCGCCTGGGGCATCGAAACGGCGAAAGCGGCGGCCGCCGCTCATGGACGGGATCCGGAGTCCCTGTCTTTCGGTGCTTACGTGAATCTGGCCTGCCATCCGGATCCCGGGACGGCACGGAATCTGGTCCGGGGTGGACTGACCACCTTCGCCCGATTCTCCGTGATGCACGGTGACATCTCGGGACCGGTAGACGAAGGCCAGAGCCGGGTGCTGCACGCGCTGCATGACCGGTATGACATGAACCGGCACACCCGGGCGGATTCTCAGCAGGCGGAGGTGCTCACGCCCGGGTTCATCGACCGCTACGCCATCGCCGGTGATCCGGACACAGTGCTCGGGAGAATCGAAGCGCTGGCCGGCCTGGGTCTCGACAAGCTGGCGGTCTCAGGCCCGACGGTCAGCGCCCGGGACCCGGACGCCGTGGCCGCCATCGAGCATCTCAACCGGTCCGTGCTGCCGCATCTCCAGTGAATTGCGGCACTCTGTCCGCAAAGCCGGTCACCGATTCGAAGGCCCGAGCCATCTGGAGGAGCGCAAGATCCGCCAGCGGCGGCCCCACGATCTGGAGACCCACGGGGAGGCCTTCATCCGTGAAACCGCAGGGCATGGAGATGGATGGGCAGCCGGTAACCGTGATCACCGAGCAGATCTCCATCCACTGCAGATAGTTCTCGAACCGGGTGCCTTCGATTTCCCGGACCCAGTCCTGAGTTTTCGGGAATGGCGGCACCTGCGTGGACGGCAGAACGAGAAAGTCCCAATCCTCGAAGAAGGAGAGCATGCGGCGATAGACGGCCGTATGGCCCGTCTCCGCACGGGCGACATCCACGGCGCTCTGAGCGAGCCCACGGGCGACGTTCCACTGCACCGTGTCCTTCAGCTGGTCCCGCTGATCGGATTCGTAAACATGAGCGAAGGAACCGGCAAACGCATGAGCGCGCAGCGTCTGAAAGATGTGCGGCGCATCCATGAGGTCCGGCCACGCCGGCTCGACCCGGGCGCCCAGTTCTTCGAAGCGGGATCCCGCCGAGCGAAACACCGCCCGAACCGGCCCGGCAACCGGCAGAAAGCCGAGATCTTCCGTGAACGCAATGCGTTTCCCTTTCTGATCGGCCTCGAGGGGTTCCGCGAACACGCCCGGATCTTCCGGACGGGACAGCGGGTCTCCGGGATCGGCCCCTGCCATGACGGAGAGCAGCAGACCCACGTCCTCCACCGTGCGGCCCATGGGACCGAGAACGGCCATGGGGTTCCAGCCGGAGAGGCGCTCGGGTGCCGGTACCCGGCCACTGCTGGGTCTGAAGCCCACCACGTTACAGAACGCCGCCGGATTCCGGAGCGATCCGCCGAGATCGCTGCCGTCGGCTACCGGCAGCATCCTCGCCGCCAGCGCCGCGGCGGCCCCGCCGCTGGAGCCGCCCGAGGTGCGTGAAAGATCATATGGCGTGGCCGTGGCACCGAACAGCGTATTGAACGTCTGAGAGCCCGCCCCCCACTCCGGCGTGTTGGTCTTGCCGAGAACCACGGCCCCCGCCTGCTTCATTCGCGCCACATGCAGGGCATCCTGGTCAGGCACGTGATCGGCGAACAGGGGAGAACCGTGGGTGGTGCGGATTCCCGCCGTGTTGACCAGATCCTTGATCGCGGTCGGGAGGCCGCAGAGCGCGCCCGGGTTTTCACCGCCCGACAGGGCCGCGTCCACCGCATCCGCCTGTGCCAGCGCCATCTCCGGGACCAGCGTGCAGATCGCGTTGACGGCAGGATTGATCTGCCCGATCCAGTCCAGGTGAGCCTGGGTGAGTTCGCGGCTGGACACTTCCCGATCGAGGATCAGCTTCCGTTGCGCAATGGCAGTGAGGGCGCAGAGTTCGGGGATCCCGGGCAAGACAGGCTCCCGACTCAGTGCAGCGGCCGGCCGCAGCCGGTCAGACGCCGATCGTCGAAGGTGACCTCCACCCGGGTCGGATAGGTCTCGTCCACCATGGTATCCGGGCAGCTTTCACCGACCAGAAGGACTTCGATCCGTCGTTCGCCTGCATACCCGACATAGCGGGTCGAACGGGTCGCGGCGTCCGATCGAGAAACGCTGATGTCCGCCTCCAGATTCGACTGGCCGTAGTCGTAGGAGAGCGAAAGCCGGTTGCCCTCCCGGATTTCCAGCACCCAGCCGGGTTCGTTGCCCACGGCCCGGAAGTCCACGCCCGACAGCTTGGCATGCTCCCAGATGGATGCGCGGCGATCGTGCTCGCAGTTCAGGTAGGCCTGGTTCATCTCCGGTGGCAGGAAGACGTGCAGACCGTTGGGTCGGGTGCGGGTGACCAGTCTGATCTCGCCCTCCCCGGTCTCGCACCGGTAAACGGCCGTGCTGGGCTCGAATCCATCCGGTGTTTCGATCGTCCGGGGTGAGCTGATCGGCTGGTGGGGTTCTGTCGAAACCGCACATCCACTCGTCAGGATCGCCGACAGGCCGATCGCTGCCGGACGCATCATTCGTCCGAGTCGTCCCGCTCGTCCATGACGCCGTCTGCCAGCGCCACGGAATGATCGATGTCTTCGGCACTCTGAGACTCGGGCAGCGTCCCCATGTCCGATGTCTCCACGCCCAGGTGGAAGGCCGCGTAACCGGGCATCACGAACTGGTTCAGCGCCATGCCGATCACCCGGCCCGAGTGAGACGCCCGGATCTCCTGCTTGACGTTGGTGATGGGATCCGTGACCGTGCCGAGCACGTCACCTTCCTTCACCCGCTTACCCAGCTTCACTTCGCCGAGCAGCATGCCGCCCTTGTCCGCACGGACCCACAGCGACCCGTAATAAGTAGGCTCGGGTGTGCCCCAGAAACTCCGCCGCTGATACATCTCCATGTCGTCCAGCAGGCTGTACAGCGCCTTCACCGAATGATCGACCGCCCTGTCGTCCACCCGGAGCGGTTCGCCCGCTTCCAGGGTAACCGCGGGAATACCGGCACGGACGGCCGAAGCACGCAGAGTGCCTACGCCACCCGTGCTGTGCAGAATCACCAGGCCGCCGAATCCTTCGGTCAGCGTCAGCACGTTCTCGTCCAGCAGATTGGCCCGCAGCTGGGGCAGGTTGGTCCGGTGAAAGGAGCCGGTATGCAGGTCCACCAGCGCATCACACCGGCGCACCACCTTCTCGAAGAAGCTGAAGGCGATCCGGGACGCGGAGCTGCCCCGGGGGTTCCCCGGGAAGAACCGGTTCAGGTCACGACGGTCCGGCAGATATCTCGAATGACGCTCGAAGCCCTGCAGGTTGACGATAGGCACGCCGATCACCCGTCCGGTCAGTTTTTCGGGATCCAGTGAGTACATCACCCGTCGGACGATTTCGATACCGTTGAGCTCGTCGCCATGCACGGCGCCGGTGAGACAGAGCGTTCTGCCCGGTGCCACACCTTCGGCCACCAGAATGGGCGTGGGGATCGAGGAGCCGTACAGAGATTCGCCCGCACGCCAGGTCATCCGCGTCAGAGTGCCCGGCTCCAGCGAATCGAAGCCGTCTTCCACATCCGTATCCGCTTCGCGCAGCGTCGCCACGTACTCGCGCTCGGGCGGCCATTCTTCGACCGGAAGCTCGGCTGCGCTCACCACCTCGCGATCCGCCTGCTTCTCCAGCTCGGTCATGGCATCGGGTTCGGGGGTCACGGGCAGCATGGCCACCACGGGCACGGGTTCGTAACGGTAGCTCACCGA
Organism: Gammaproteobacteria bacterium; assembly: GCA_030425195.1. Classification (GTDB taxonomy): domain Bacteria; phylum Pseudomonadota; class Gammaproteobacteria; order Pseudomonadales; family Azotimanducaceae; genus SZUA-309. Next base: position 270,896 of record JAUIAV010000003.1, read on the forward strand.
CGGGAACACGACCGGAAGCGGCTGCGGTTCCGGCGGCGGCACCTCCACCGGGACGGGTGCTACGATCAGCGGGGCTTCAGCGATCTCGGTGACCAGATCGGAATAGGCAGGCGCAGCCGTATCGACGGGCTTCTCCACCGCCAGCTTGCTCATGATGAAACCGATCACGAGCGAGAGAATCGCGACCGATAGTGTCCTTGCCCAGGTATCCATGCGTCCGTTTCAGGCCTACCAGCTGCGCATTATAGCCAGTCCTTGAGATGAAAATCCTTAGACTTCAGAGAGATGCTCACGATTTCAGGGAAACTGTCTAGCTCGTCCCGTCCGTTCTGAGACGAAGAGCAACCTTTTCCGCGCGCCGGCCCTCGCGGCGGCGCCCGTCCAGCCCGCTCAGGCAGCCACCGCCGGCTGGGCGCTCCGCCTCGCCTCCCGGGCTTCGAGCAGCCGCTGCAGCTGGGCGTGCTTGGTGGCGGTGAGGGGCCAGGTCCAGCACAGATACAGCGCCAGGCAGAAAAGCACGGTGGGCACGATGGCATAGAGCACGCCGAGCAGGAGAAGTTCCGTGGGACCGTTGGTGGCGCCGATGGACGTGTCGTAGCCGACGACGGCGAGCGCGATCAGTGACGTGCCGCCGATGGAATGGGCGACCTTGGTCATGAAGCCGAAGATGGAGTAGTAGCCCCCCGTCCGAGCGTCGCCGGATTTGAGCGTGTCCAGGTCGATCACGTCCGCCAGCATGGCGCGAGGCAGGTAAGCAAAGGAACCGAAGCAGAAGCCCTTGATTGCAAACAGAAAATAGAACTCCCAGACCTGACCGTGCTCCAGGGTGAAGATGGCGATGCTGACGATCCCCACCAGGATGATGGCGGCAGACAGCGAGCGGTGCTTGCCGAACCGTCGGGCGAGCCAGTTCCACACCGGAATGGCGGCCAGACCCATGGCGAAGTACACCAGATACAGGGTGCCCGCCCGCGGCGCGCCGATGTAGTCCTGCATGAAATAGAGCGACAGCGCATTCCGGAAGGCCTCACCACCGCCCACCAGAAACTCGATGCTGATCACGCGCAGATAGATCTTGTTTCGGTACATCAGACCCAGGGACTGCAGGAACTTCACCTGGCCCTCTCTCGCCCGCGGCGGCGGCTCCGGCACCCTGAGCACCACCAGCACGGTGATCGCCAGCAGCAGCGGCACCGCGAGCCAGGTATAGGCGTTCAGCACCAGCACGGCGGTAGCCGCGTCCCCGTAGATCGATTCCACCACCGCCGGCACCGCGGCGGCCGCGATCAGACCGATCAGCACGAAGATCTCCCGCGCGGACTGGATCCGGGTCCGGGTGTTGTACTCACCGGAAAGTTCCATGCCCCAGGCCGCATAAGGCACGCCCAGCATGGTGGTGCCCAGTCGCAGGAACACGAACCAGGCGCCCAGATAGAGCACCGTGCTGCCTTTCTCCGGATTCAGGAGAAAATAGAGTGCCAGCGCGAGAAAGGGGGCACCGACCAGAACCCAGGCCTTGCGCCGTCCCCAGCGGGAACGGAACGAATCCGATGCATAACCCATGGCCGGGTCCGTGATCGCGTCGAAGATGGCGGCAACGCTGATGATGACGCCCACCATGGCCGTGTCGATGCCGATGTAGGTGTCATAGGCACGCGGCAGCCAGATGCCGAGCGGATACCCGAGAAGAGCCAGTGGAAATCCCAGGGATCCGTAGATCCAGATGCTGCTGCGACTGACTTCCTGACTAGCCCTGCTGCTGCTGCCGCTCAAGCCTGCTCCCCCGCTTCCCTCAAACCGGCCAGTGCAGGGTTATATCACGAGGGCGCTCCGGGGCAACGAATCCGGATCAAATCGGGACGATCGGGCTCAGCTGTCGATGCGCTTCACGCGGATGCTGCTTCCGCCGGATGCTTTCTGCAGCAGGAACGAACCCGACATGGCGCTGGCGATCCGCACCTCGTCCCCGGCCCGGAGCGTGGTGCGTCGGGAATCGAGCTGCTGCCAGACCTGGCCGTTATCGAGGGTGAGAATGAGCTTTCCGAAGGCCGTTCTGTCTATGGCCCGGATGCCGACGACGATGGCGTCGGGTGCAGCGGTTTTCTCCGGCGGCCGTCCGAACTCACTTTCGCCGGCCGGCTGCTCTACGGTCTTCTCCGGTACCGCCGGTGCCGGAGGGGGTGAGGCGACCGTCGGCGCAGCAACCACTTCAGGCGCGGTCTCCGGCACCGTCCGACGGATCGCGAGCGAATCCGCCAGCCCGTCGTAGCACGCGAGACGGGCATCCCGCCCGGCGAGCATCCTGCAGTCCTGAAGGGCGCCCGGGAGATCTTCCGCTTCGCCGTATCCAGCGCCGGTGAGCAAGCACAGCAGCACCGATACACCGAGTCTCGTCGAGTTGTTCATCATCCTGCCCAGAATTTTCTGCCCGAAAAGCGTGCCCGTAAAAAAAAGGCCGCCGGAATCCGGCGGCCTCATGGTCTCATACGATCGCAGACAGATTACAGATTCATCTGCCAGCGGGCATACCAGTACTGGCCAGCCGTCTCGTAGGAGTAATGCAGGGTATTCATGTCGTCGTAGTTCGTCATGTAGGGCGGGTCCTCGTCGGTGAGGTTCCGCGCACCCAGAACGAACCGGTGGTTGTTCCAGGTGTAGTAGCCCTGCAGGTCGACGTAAACGCGATCCTTGGCAACACAGACGTTGCCACAGGCCGAGCCGTCGAAGCCGTCTTCGGTCTCATCGAACCACTTGAACATGATCGTGCCGCCCCAGGAATCCCGGGTCCAGGTCGCGCTGACGTTCATAGCCAGCTCTGGGAATGCGGCGATCGCGTTCTTGTTGTACGGATCGATACCGAACTTGCCGGCAAGCTGCTCTTCCTCGCCGCCTTCAAACGGCAGGTAGTTGTATTTGTCGATGTAGGTACCGGTCAACCGCAGCAGCCAGTTGCCGATGTTCGTATCGAAGCTGTAGTCGACGGTGAAGTCGAGGCCGGCAGTTTCGAAGCTGGACAGGTTCTGGTTGGTGAGTGCGATACCCGTCACCTGATTGATCGCGTTCCGGCGATCGGGTGCCTGGTTGCTGGCGCCTTCGCCGACAAACCCCGGTCCGAGCAGCAGCGCACAGAGCGGATCCGTGAAGCCCGGGCTGTTGTAGCAGCGCGTGATCACGTTACCGGTACCGGCGGTGCCGACGGCGTCATCGATCGTGATGTCGTACCAGTCGAGGGTGACGGACAGACCGGCGAGGAACGTCGGAGTCCAGACCACACCAAAGGTGTGAGACTCGGAGGTCTCCGGCTCCAGATCCGGGTTACCGCCTTCGATGGTGGTAGCCTGAGGAGCGTTGGCCTGGAAACCTGCCGGCAGGTTGTCACCGCCCGGACCACAGTTGGCCTGGATGGTGGCGCTGCCGATGGTATCCCAGAGGTTACAGGGATCGCTGTAGCTGGCCGCCGTCTGCTGCTGACCCAGGAACCGTTCTGAGAGGTTCGGGGCCCGGAAGCCGTCGGAGTAGGTGTAGCGCAGACGCAGATCCTGGATCGGCGCGTACTCCACCGCGAACTTCCAGTTGTCGCTGCTATCGGACACGAAATCGTAGTCCGACCAGCGGAAGGACACTTCGGCCGTCAGCTGGTGGATCAGGGTCATGTCCGCCAGCAGCGGCATGGACAGCTCACCGTAGAATTCGTCTACCCGGTAGGAACCCTCGGTGGGATTACCCGGTGTGGAGTAAACCGCACCCAGCGCAGAGCCACCGTCCGGCAGAGAAGAGGCCTTCTCGGAACGACGCTCGTATCCCGCCGCCCACGACCACTCGCCACCGGGCGTTTCAAACGCACCCAGGAAGTCGCCGTTGAAGTTGGCCTGGAAGACGCGCATGCGGGAACGCTCGATGGTGTTCACCGCCACGGTGCCGTAAGCCTGCTGTGCCTGCGTCAGGCTGTCCCGGTTGAACGCGTCCCAGAGGCCGACGCCGCCCTGGGTCGGATCACAGAGCGGATCCGCCGCGCAGAGGTCCGGGTCCAGCATGGCTTCGATGCGGGGCTGAACGGCCCGGCCGCCATCCCGCTGGGAGTCGGTCCAGTCCGCGTAGTTATAGGAGACGTCCCAGGACCAGCCATTGGTGAAATCACCACGCAGTCCGGTCACGAACCGCCAGGAGCTGGCGTCCTGCAGGAAGTCACGGCCTCCTGTCTCGGCCAGACGGCGAGCGATGGCCACATCCTGCGGGCCGGTGCAGTTCGGATTCGTGGCACAGAGCACGTCGCCGAAGGGGTTCAGCGGGTTGTCCGCCGGCACGTTCGGAGACCAGAAGGTCCCTACGGCCGCCAGCAGCTGCTCGGACTCACGATTGGTGAAGCCGCCTTCGATGTAGGCGTCCACCGTGGTGAAGTTGGAGTCTTCCACCAGCATGTAGTTACCGGAACCGTAGAGGCTCCAGACCTTCTGCGGGGTGACCATGTAGCTGGCCGCCGCGTAGTTGTAGGCATCCGCATTGCTGTCGAACGGACGTACCGCACCGGTGCCCTGATCGACCACGAAGCTGCCGGTGTCGGCAACGATCTGTGCCGGGGTGGTGGTGCCACTGCCGGAGCAGACGGTCCTCAAACCGCCGGTGCCGTCCGTGAGGGGGCACTCGGAGAAGGAGCGGTCCTTCTGCCAGATGGTGTCGCGACGCGTGTACTGAGCGCTCAGGACGATGTTGCCGCGGTCGAAGTTGGATCCCCAGGTACCGGACACGCCGTACTGCTCACCGTCGCCTTCGCCGGTGATCTGACCGTCCAGGTCCAGCTGGAAACCTTCGAAGTCTTTCTTGGTGATGATGTTGACCACACCGGCGATGGCGTCGGAGCCATAGACGGTGGATGCGCCGTCCCGCAGCACATCGATACGCTCGATGATGGCGGTGGGAATCATGTTCAGGTCAACGATGCCATCGGTGCCTGCCTGGGCCGGGCGATGCCCGTTCAGGAGGACGAGAGTCCGGTTCGGGCCGAGGCCGCGCAGCTGCACGGTGGCAAGACCGGGGTTGCCGTTGTTCACAGTGGAGCCGAAGTCGGCGCCACCGCTGGCAGCGGGCAGATCCTGGAGAAAATCTTCCAGGGTCAGGTTACCGGAAGCTTTCAGGTCCTCTTCGCTCAGCACCGTGATCGGGCTGATGCTGTTGAGGTCCGAACGCTTCAGACGGGAACCGGTGACCACGATTTCTTCCACGACCGCGCCCTCCTGCGCAAACACGCTCACCGGCAGAAGACCGGCAACCATGGCGAGCAGGGCGGAGATCGTGGCAGAGAAACGGAGTTTCTTAGTCATGAGTGATCCCTTGATTGGATTGATTTATGCGGAGTCAATGACCCCATGGCGGCGCATTGTAACGAGCAAGAAACAATTTGCAGCAGTTTTCTAAGGGAAAAATTCAGATTCCCTCCACTCTTTCCGTAAAGTAACCGGTCTAAGGAAAACGTTAGAGGAGTTTTTCAGAAATAGCAGAGACTTTTTATTTGTTTTTCAGATAGTTAGATTCTCATGATGAGCACCGTTCAAAGCAGGCCGCTGGCTGGAAGGCCGCCGGAGAACGTAGCGGTCGGGATTTCCGGCCCCGAAACCGCACATTGTCGGACAGGATTAAGCGCTAGAGTGTGAGCTGATGCGCGAAAGTGCGCGAGACGACGGACGGGACCAGACCCACGCAGAGGCTCCCGGCGCAGACCAAAGAACGGTCTGCGCCTCCGAACCGACGACGTCCCGGGGAAATGTTTCAGAGTTGCAACGGGCAACTCATCCGATGAATGGACTACCGCTCCCTCGGCGCGGCACCCGTCATGTCCAGCAGCCGCTCACCCACGGCGGCCAGGTCCTCATAGGTGGCATCCACCCCGAGCTTCACGCCTTCGTTGACGAATATCTGAGCCCGGCTGTAGTTGCCGCGGGCGGCATTGATCACCACCCCGCTCGGCGCCTCCTCCTGGCACATGAACAGCACCGCGGGGCTCACCAGCCGGGGATGATTCTCCGGATCCGGATTGTCGGGATCGATGTCCCGGCCCGGGATGCTGGCGATCATCCGGGTCGCAGCACCCGGTGCCAGACAGTTCACCCGGATGTTCCGGTTCCGGCCTTCCAGCACCAGCACGTTCATGAAGCCGAGCATGGCCATCTTCGCGGCACCGTAATTGGACTGACCGAAGTTGCCGTAAATGCCGGAACCCGAGCTGGTCAGCACAATCCGGCCGTAGCGCTGCTCGTACATGATGTCCCAGGCGGCCTTGGTCACGTAGGCGCTGCCGTTCATATGCACCTGCATGACCAGATCGAAATCCGCCATGTCCATCTTCTTCAGCGTTCTGTCCCGGAGAATCCCGGCGTTGTTCACCAGGATGTGCACGGTACCGAAGGCATCCACCGCATCCTGAATGATGCGCTTCGCACCCTCCTTGTCGGCGACGGAGTCGCCATTGGCGATGGCCGTGCCGCCCATGGCCTCGATCTCCTGCACCACCTGCTTCGCGCTGTCGCTGGCACCGGTGCCGTCCACCGAGCCGCCCAGATCGTTCACCACCACCTTCGCGCCACGCTTGGCGAACTCGAGCGCGTGGCTTCTGCCGAGACCGCCGCCGGCGCCCGTAATCACCACCACTTTGTCCGTGAAGTCAGAATCAGACATTCCCTACCCCCTTCTGATAAGTTCGTTGCCAGACAATAAGGGGGAAGGATGTCTGTACTCAAGGATCTGCCGAAGCTTCTGAGGAGCGGCATCCGCCGCTATGACGTTCCCGGCGCGTCGCTCGCCATCCATCGACGGGGCCGCCGCTATCAAACATCCGCCGGTGTGCTGAATCTGGATACCGGCGTGAAGGTCACCCCGGACTCCGTTTTCCAGATCGGCTCCATCACCAAGATCTTCACCACCACGCTCATCATGCAGCTGGTGGACGAGGGACTGATCGATCTGGATGTCCCGATCAAGAGGTACCTGCCCGGCTTCCGGGTGGCTGACCGGCAGGCGACGAGAACGGTGACGCCACGGCACTTCCTCTCGCATACCAGCGGCATCGAGGGTGACCTGTTCGTGGATACGGGCAACGGCCCGGACAGCATCGCCCGGCTCCAGGACATGGGCACCCTGCTGCCCTGCCTCTTCGCGCCGGGGGAACGGCTCTCCTACTGCAACTTCGGGTTCGCCATGCTCGGACGCATCACGGAGGTGCTCACGGGCAGAACCTGGGATGAGGTCATGCGGAAGCGCCTGTTCGAGCCGCTCGGCATGGATCACGCCCTGACGCTTCCGGAGGAAACGCTCCGCTATCGGTCTGCCATCGGCCATGTGCCGGACGGTAAAGGCGGTCAGCGGATCAGTCCCATGCCCTGGCTCTCACACGGCCAGAAGGCGGCAGGCGCCACGCCCATGATGTCGGCATCCGACCTCATCCGTTTCGCCGTGATGCACATCGCGCGCGGCCGCAGCGCCTCCGGCGAGCGGATCCTCTCTGCCCGGTCCGCACGGCAGATGCAGCAGGCGCAGTTCCGCATGCGCGGCGCTTTCGCACGCGGTATCAATGCCTGGGGGCTCGGCTGGATGATGATGCGCTGGTCGGACAGACGGGTGATCGGCCACGATGGGGGTACCGTGGGCCAGTACGCGTTCCTCCGGATTCTGCCCGAGGAGGATCTGGCCATCGCCCTGCTCACCAACGGCGGCGATGCCGGCGGACTTTACGAAGCGCTCTACGGCACCCTGCTCAAAGGACTGGCCCGGGTGAAGCTGCCTTCCACACCGGAGGTGGACGAGGCCTTGAACGCGCGCATGACGGAGTCACTGGACCGCTACACGGGCTGCTACCGGAACATCGAGGGCATCACCGAAGTCAGCGCGAAGGGTGGTGAGCTCTTCATGGAAATCCGACCCACCGGTCTCGCGGCACCGCTCGAGAAATCGCTGCTGAAGCTGGTGGACCGGAACGCCGCCCGGCTGCAGACGGGCAACCCGATCCTGGATCGGAATCTGATTCTGTTCAATGACCCGGGGGACGACCCGGTTTCGTTCATCATGAACGGTGTGAGGATGTCCCGCCGGGTCGACTGAAGCGCTGCGCTGATCAGAGACTCGGATTGATCAGATACTTCTCACCGGTCGCCTGCTTGCCGTAGACGGCGATGGCGTCGAGGGTCAGGGCGTCATCCAGAGCAACCTCGGCCACGTAGCTCGACGCGAACGTGGTCTTCACTTCCCGGGCGACCCTCTGACGCAGCTTCTCCGCTTCCTCGAAGCCGATCTTCTGCAGGAAAGGCGTCAGCAGCCAGCCGCCCACCCCCCAGGCCATACCGAATCCCCGGGTCAGCTCGGTGGGGCTGCGGTCCAGACCACCGTAGATGTAGACCTGCTTGTGGGTCGTCGAGCCATAGCGGCTGAACTCCGTGGCCGTGCGGCTGGCCGCCACTTCCATGGCCGTGAGAATCTGGCTCGCCAGCTTGCCGCCACCGGTGGCATCGAAGGCGATGGTCGCCCCGGTCTCCGCCAGCGCGTCGATCAGCTTCTCCATGAAATCCGGCTCGCTGGAGTTACACACGTACTTCGCACCGATGTCCTCGAGAATCTTCACCTGCTCCGGCTTGCGGACGATGTTCACCAGGTCGATCCCGTCGGCGAGACAGATCTTCTGCAGCATCTGGCCCAGGTTGGAGGCTGCCGCCGTGTGCACCAGAGCCTTGTGGCCTTCGAGCCGCATGGTCTGTGTCATGCCGAGTGCAGTCAGCGGATTGACGAAACAGGAGGCGCCTTCCGCCGGTGTGGTGCCTTCCGGCAGCACCAGGCACTGCTTGGCCTTGATCACCCGGTACTCGGAATACATGGCGCCGCCGAGGATGGCCACGGTCTTGCCCATGAGGGACTGGGCCAGCTCTGAATCACCCGCAGCGACCACGACACCCGCCCCTTCGTTGCCGACGGGCAGCGCCTGATCGAGTCTCGGGCCCATGGCCCGCAGCATGGCCTCCGGGATGTCCGCAATCACCGCACCGTCTTCGATCCGCGCCGTGGTCATGTCCGCACCGCCGAACAGGAGCCCCAGGTCCGAGGGATTGATTGGCGAGGCCTCGACCCGGACCACGACTTCCGCCGCCTCCGGCTCCGGGGTGGGCACCGTGACGATCTCGAGCTTCAGGGTTCCGTCCGCGCGGACCGTGGACTGAAGCTGTCTGCCATTGGCATGGTCGCTCATTTCTCTGTTCCTCTCCTTCACCAGCCTGTTTTTGACCGGGTTTTGTTCCTAAGATGCGCGCTTCACCCGAAGCGCATTGAAAACGGGACCCGGGAGTATGAACGAGGAACTCAAGTCCGCCCAGCACCGGCAGCTCGAACGTCTGGCGCGGCTGGAAGCAGCCGGGGAGTCCGTGGGGGGCTGGAAGCTCGGCCAGACTTCCGGCGAGTCCCGCGATGCGTTCGGCCCGGGCGTGCGCCCCTTCGGGTTCATCCTCGCCTCCCGGATCCTGGAGGACGGTGCCCGCCTGTCCTGGTCGGAGGTGGGCAACGGCGGCATCGAGAACGAGGTCTGCTTCATCATCGGCAGGGACATCGACCGGCCGGTGACCGCGGAAACGGTCCGCAGCCACCTGGCGGGCGTCGCGCCGGCTTTCGAGATCAATCAACGGAGAATTCCGAAAACCTCCGCACCTGCGGACCGGATCGAGGACGGCCTGGCCAACTGGGGCATCGTGGTCGGTCCCGTGCGACCGCTGCCGGAAGTCTGGCAGCCCAGGACCATGACCGTGACGCTCCGGCATGAGGCTGAAGCCTTGGAAAGCGTGCCGGCCGCCGGGCACATCGACGACCACTTCGAAACCCTGGCCCGTCTGGCCAATCAGCTTCTCGAGCGCCATCGCCGCCTGCAGGCCGGTGACAGGGCCATCACCGGTGCTTTCGGAAAGCAGAATCAGCCCGCGCCCGGACGCTGGACGGGCGATTTCGGAGACACGCTGGGTACCGTCTCTCTTAATATCGAGCCCTGATTCCCAGGGACTGTCCGGTCGCACGGTCAGGGCCGGTCTGCGATAATTCACCGTTTGCGAACTGACCTGAGGAGTGCAGGAATGAGCCTGGAAGCATTCAGAGAAGAGGCCCGCGCCTGGCTGGCGGACAACTGCCCGGAGAGCATGCGCCAGGGCAGCATCCATTTCGAGGATGCCCACGAGGTGTACAGCACCGACGATGCGAAACTCTGGCTCGAACGCGCCGCGGAGCGGGGCTGGACCGCCCCCATGTGGCCCAAAGCGTACGGCGGCGGCGGGCTCTCCAAAGAGGAAGGAGCCGTGCTCCGGCAGGAGATGACGGCCATCCGGGCTCTGCCGCCCGCCACCGGCATGGGTATCGCCATGATCGGCCCGACCCTGCTCGAGTACGGAACGGAAGATCAGAAGAAACGCCACCTGCCGCGCATCACCAGCGGTGAGGTCACCTGGTGCCAGGGCTACTCCGAGCCGGGCTCCGGCTCCGACCTGGCAAGTCTCCGTACCAAGGCCGTTCTGGACGGCGATCACTTCGTGATCAATGGGCAGAAGATCTGGACCTCCGGCGCCAACCACGCCCAATGGATGTTCTGCCTGGTACGCACCGATCCCGATGCGCCGAAGCACGACGGGATCAGCTTCGTGCTGCTCCCCATGGATCAGCCCGGTGTGACCGTTAAGCCCATCCCGCTGATTTCCGGCTCCTCCCCGTTCTGCGAAACTTTCTTCGACAATGCCATCGCCAAGAAGGAAGACCTGATCGGCGAGATGAACAAAGGCTGGACGGTGGCCAAGCGTCTGCTCCAGTACGAACGTTCCGGCACCGGCGAGGCCCCTTCCCCGAAAGCGAAAAAACGCCTGAATCCTTATGCCGCCATTGCCAAGGAATACATCGGCGAAGAGAACGGACGGATTGCAGACTCCGCACTGCGAGACCGGGTGCTCCAGCACGTGATGCAGGAACGGAGCATGCAGCTCACCGGTGTCCGGGTGATGGAAGAAAGCAAGGAGTCCGGTGCTCCGGGTGCGGCAACGTCCATCTTCAAATACGTGGGCTCGACCCTGTCGAAGAACGGCTCGGAGCTGAAGGCGGAGATCAGAGGCACGCAGGGGCTCGGCTGGGCGGGCGAGGGCTTCACGGAGGACGAACTCGAATCCACCCGCGGCTGGCTGCGGGACCGGGCCGTC
>JAUIAV010000039.1 GCA_030425195.1 Gammaproteobacteria bacterium
CCGGACCAACGAGATTGCCGAGATCTCCCGGTCGCTGAAGTCCATCGCCAAGGAAATGGGCTGCCCGGTGATTGCGCTCTCCCAGCTCAACCGGAGTCTGGAAAGCCGCACGGACCGGCGACCGGTGATGAGCGACCTTCGTGAATGTGTCGTGGGCGATACGCTCGTGAACCTGTCAAATGGCCGCAGGGTGCCGATCAGATCGCTGGTCGGGACCACCCCGGAAGTGCTCGCCATGAGTGAGGATCAGAAGATCATCCGGGCGCGGGCGGACAAGGTCTGGTGTGTGGGCACCAGGTCGGTTTTCGAGCTGAAGCTCGCCAGTGGCCGGACCATAACGGCGACCGGCAAGCACCGTTTTTTTACCGGCAATGGATGGCAGCGTCTGGACGCCGTTCAACCCGGCGATCGAATCGCCCTGGCCAGTAAGCTGCCCGTTCGGCCGGTTTCTGACGGCTGGAGCGAGGACGAACTGGCGCTGCTCGGCCATCTGGTGGGGGATGGCGGCTACCTGTCTGGTCAGCCCCTGCGTTACACCACGGCCTCAGAGGAGAACAGCGCCCTGGTGCGACGGATCGCCGAAGAGCGCTTCGGCGTTCAGGTCAACCGGCATGAAGGCAAGGGTAACTGGCATCAGCTGGTGTTCAGCGGCAACAGCAATCGCTGGCACCATCGAGGCATTAACAGGTGGCTCCGGGAGCTGGGCCTGTTCAATCAGCGGTCTGCGGAGAAACATCTGCCCGAATCGGTGTTCGGTCTCGATCAGGGCAGGATCGCCCACCTGCTCAAGCATCTCTGGGCGACGGATGGCTGCATTCATCTCGAGAAGAAGGGTCGAGTGTATCTGGCGACGGCCAGCCGTCGTCTTGCGGACGATGTGGCGGCACTGCTGCAGCGTCTCGGGATCATCGCCCGCATCCGCAAAGTCACTCACCGCGGCAGCGAGTGGTTCAATGTGGACGTATCCGGCGGCGCCGATCAGCTTCTCTTCCTCGAGAAGGTGGGCGGCTTCGGCCCTCGAGCGTCAGACGCGGAAGCGCTTCAGCGTTTTCTCGATGGCAGGCAGACGAATCCGAACGTGGACACCCTGCCTGCGGAGGTGTTCGCCAGCGTCAAAGCGGCCATGCGGGAAGCCGAGATCAGCCAGCGCCGGATGGCGTCCATGCGCGGTGCCTCCTACGGCGGCGCCGCGCACTTTTCCTTCTCACCCAGCCGCGCGACGCTGTCGAGCTACGCGGAGCTGCTGGATGAAGATGAACTGAGGAAGTGGGCCGAGTCCGATCTCTTCTGGGACCGGGTGGTGGACATTCAGCCGGCCGGCGAGGAGGCGGTCTATGACCTCACCGTGCCCGGCCCGGCCAGCTGGCTCGCCGACGGCATCGTCAGCCACAACTCGGGCGGCATCGAGCAGGATGCAGACCTGATCCTGTTCATCTACCGGGACGAGGTCTACAACGAAGAATCGCCGGACAAGGGCACGGCCGAGATCATCGTCGGCAAACAGCGCAACGGACCCATCGGCAAGGTCCGGCTCTCGTTCATCGGCAATCTCACCAAGTTCGAAAACCTGGCGCCGGATCGGTACCGGGATTTCGAGCCATTCGAGTAGTTGAGGATCTCAGAGCACCTTGGCTAAGGCGAAGACGAAGTCCGCGTACGTCTGTGACGAATGCGGGGCGGACTACCCGAAGTGGCAGGGCCAGTGTCTGGCCTGCAAAGCCTGGAACTCTCTCTCCCGTGTGAGCATCGGGCCGGTTGCCGAGCCTGGTGTGGGCTATGCGGGCACGCGCTCCGAAGTGAAGCGTCTGGCGGACGTGGCCGCGGAAGAGGCGCCCCGGATCGTCACCGGCTTTGCGGAGTTCGACCGCGTGCTCGGCGGTGGTCTGGTGCCTGGCTCCGTGGTGCTGATCGGCGGCGACCCGGGCGCCGGCAAGTCCACGCTCCTGCTGCAGATATGCTGCGGGCTCGCGGCTGGAAACGGTACCCTCTATGTCACCGGCGAGGAATCCCTGCAGCAGCTTGCGCTGCGCGCCTCCCGTCTGGCGTTGCCCATGGACCGGCTGCAGGTGGCCTCAGAGACCCGGGCGGAGGCGGTTGCCGGCCTCATCGACCAGACCAAGCCCAGGGTCGTCATTCTCGACTCCATTCAGGTGATGCAGCTCGAATCCGTGGAGAGCACACCGGGCAGCGTGACCCAGGTACGGGAAACGGCAGCGTTTTTCACGCGGCTGGCCAAGCAGACGGGTACCGTGATCGTGCTGGTCGGTCACGTCACCAAGGAAGGTAATCTGGCGGGCCCGAAGGTGCTCGAGCACATGATCGACTGTTTCATGATGCTCGATTCCCCCGCCGGCAGCCGCTACCGGACCCTGCGCGGGGTGAAGAACCGGTTCGGTGCCATCAACGAGCTCGGCGTGTTCGCCATGACGGATCAGGGCATGAAGGAGGTGGCCAACCCGTCCGCCATCTTCCTGCAGCGTGGAGACGTGCATTCGCCGGGCAGCGTGGTGACCGTGACCTGGGAAGGCACCCGGCCGCTGCTCGTGGAGCTGCAGGCGCTGGTGGATCAGAGCCAGGGCGGCTACCCGAAACGCATTGCCGTCGGGATGGATCAGCAGCGGCTGGCCATGCACCTGGCGGTGCTGCACCGGCACTGCGGGGTGACGCTGGCCGATCAGGACGTGTTTGCCAACGTGGTCGGCGGGGTGCGGATCGGCGAGACCGGCGCGGATCTGTCCGTGCTGCTGGCCGTGCTCTCCTCATTCCGCAACCGGGCGCTGCCGCGGGAGCTGATCGTGTTCGGTGAGCTGGGTCTCACCGGTGAAGTGCGCCCGGTGGCCAACGGCGAGCAGCGTCTGTCGGAAGCGTCCAAGCACGGCTTCCGCCAGGCCATCGTCCCCTTCGCCAACCGGCCGAAGAAAGTTCAGCAGGGTATGGTCGTGCACGGCGTGAAGAGCCTGTCCGCTGCCCTGGACGTGCTCGAAACCCTCTGACAGATCCGTGCCGGGTGAGCCTGCCTCAGGGATTACCGGGTGACCGGCTTGTAGCGGACCCGATGCGGTGACGTGTCCACGCCGGCGTCGGCCAGACGCTTCTTGTGGTCTGCCTCGTAGTCCGAGAAGTTGCCGGCGAACCACTCCACGTGGGAATCGCCTTCAAAGGCCAGGATGTGGGTGGCGATCCGGTCCAGGAACCAGCGGTCGTGGCTGATCACCAGTACGGTGCCGGGGAAGTTCAGCAGCGCCTCCTCCAGCGCCCTGAGCGTCTCCACGTCCAGATCGTTGGTGGGCTCGTCCAGCAGCAGCACGTTCGCACCCCGTTTCAGGAGCTTGGCCAGATGTACCCGGTTGCGCTCACCGCCGGAGAGATCACCCACCCGCTTCTGCTGATCGGAACCCTTGAAGTTGAATCGGCCCACGTAGGCCCGGGACGGGATCTCGTACTTGCCGATCCGGATGATGTCCTGCTCGTCAGAGACCTCTTCCCAGACCGTCTTCTCTCCGTTCAGGGAATCCCGGCTCTGATCCACATAACCCATGTCCACGGTATCGCCCAGCTCCACGCTGCCTTCATCCGGGGTCTCGGTGCCCGTGAGCATCTTGAAGAACGTGGACTTGCCCGCACCGTTGCCGCCGATGATGCCGACGATGGCCCCCTGGGGAATGCTGCAGTCCAGGTCATCGATCAGCAGCCGGTCGCCGAACCCCTTGGAGACGTGACGCACGTCGATCACCTTCTCGCCGAGACGCTCGCCCGGCGGAATGTAGAGCTCGGCGGTCTCCATGCGTTCCTGGGTTTCCCGGCTCATCAGCTCCTCGAAGCGCTGCAGGCGCGCCTTGCTCTTGGCCTGCCGGGCCTTCGGATTTGAACGCACCCATTCCAGCTCGCCCTTGATGGCGCGCTGCCGGGCCTTTTCCTGAGAAGCCTCGTGCTCGAGGCGCTTTTCCTTGTTTTCCAGCCAGGCGGAGTAATTGCCTTCGAAAGGAATGCCGCGTCCCCGGTCCAGCTCCAGGATCCAGCCGGCCACGTTGTCCAGGAAGTAGCGGTCGTGGGTGACGGCCACCACCGTGCCCGTGTAGCTGGCGAGAAACTGCTCGAGCCACGCCACGCTCTCCGCGTCGAGGTGGTTCGTGGGCTCGTCGAGCAGCAGCATGTCGGGCTTGGACAGCAGCAGCTTGCACAGCGCCACACGTCGGCGTTCACCGCCGGAGAGTTTGGATACGTCCGCGTCCCAGGGCGGCAGGCGCAGCGCGTCGGCGGCGATTTCCAGGGTCCGGTCCACGTCCCAGCCGTCCGCCGCGTCAATCTTCGTGGCCAGATCTCCCTGCTTCTCGAGCAGCTCGTTCATCTCGTCATCGCCCATGGGCTCGGCGAACCTGTCGGCGATGGCGTTGTACTCGGACACCCATTCCATCACCTCGCCGAGACCCTCCTCCACGTTGCCGCGCACGTCCTTGGACTCGTCGAGCTCCGGCTCCTGGGGCAGGTAGCCCACGTTGATGTCCTTCTGCGGCCGCGCCTCGCCTTCGAATTCCCTGTCCACGCCGGCCATGATCCTGAGCAGGCTGGACTTACCGGCCCCATTCAGACCCAGCACGCCGATCTTGGCGCCGGGGAAGAAGGACAGATTGATGTTCTCGAGGATGACCCGCTTGGGCGGGACGATCTTGGTGACGCCCTGCATGGTGTAGACGTATTGAGCCATGGTGGTAGTTGGAGCTGGTGTGGATTCGGGAGAGGGACCCTACCAGAATCCTGGGGGCGATCAATTCGGGAATGAGGCAGGTATCCGTGGCGCGCGGGGTTCTGGCTAAGTCCTTCCCGGGGACGCTCAAGACATCCCTGTGCGCTCAGGCTGTGGGCTGTTCGCTCCGCGAACAGCTAAACAACTCGCCCGGAGGGCGAGTTGTCGCCATCCCTGGCCACAGACTGCCCCGGTAAGGACTTAGCCAGAACCCCGCACGCCTCGATATCTTCCATGATTCTGGGGTGATCCACGATGGTGCAGATGGACTATCCGCCACCCTCAGACCCTCGGAAGGTGGGTCGAGCGACGACCACTTTCCTGAGATTGAAGCTCGTTGCGCTTGGATGAGCCTTGAGGGGTGTGGGTGGTCGGGAAAGCGGTTTTCGGGAGCGTCTGCGGCCAGGGATGGCCGCAGTCGAGCCTACAGGGACGTACTTGCCGGCGTCTCCCGAAAACCGCTTTCCCGAGCGCCCGCACCCCTGAAACCCCATCAAAACCCAACAAAATTCAACGACCAGCTGAAAGGGATTCGCTTCGACCCAACCCAACCGTAGGGTAGAATGCCCGCCTTTCCAACCCACACATCTGGATCACCCCGAATGTTTGCCACCGACCAGGCCATCGCCGGCTACGACGACGAGATCGCGGCCGCCATCCGTGAGGAAAACCGCCGCCAGGAAGAGCACATCGAGCTCATCGCCTCGGAGAACTACACCAGCCCCCGGGTCATGGAAGCTCAGGGCAGTGTGCTCACCAACAAGTACGCCGAAGGTTACCCGCACAAGCGTTACTACGGCGGGTGCGAATATGTGGATCAGGTGGAAGTTCTCGCCATCGAGCGGGTAAAGGCCCTGTTCGGCGCCGACTATGCCAACGTTCAGCCCCACTCCGGCTCCCAGGCCAACGCGGCCGTGTATCTGGCCCTGCTGAACCCCGGCGACACCATTCTCGGCATGAGCCTGGATGCAGGCGGCCATCTCACCCATGGTGCAGCGCCGAACTTCTCCGGCAAGACCTATCATGCCGTTCAGTACGGGCTCAACAACGACACCGGCGAGGTGGATTACGACGAGATCGAGGCACTCGCGAAGGAACACCAGCCGAAGATGATCGTCGGCGGTTTCTCCGCATATTCCCGTCAGCTCGACTGGCAGAAGTTCCGCGAGATCGCCGACTCCGTAGGCGCCTACCTGGTGGTGGATATGGCTCATGTGGCGGGCCTGGTGGCGGCGGGTCTGTACCCGAGCCCGGTCCAGATCGCCGATGTCACCACCTCCACCACGCACAAGACCCTGCGCGGCCCTCGGGGCGGCATCATCCTCGCCAAGGCGAATCCGGACATCGAGAAGAAGCTGAATTCGGCCCTGTTTCCCGGTTCCCAGGGTGGTCCGCTCATGCACGTGATCGCCGCCAAGGCCGTCTGTTTCAAAGAAGCGGCAGAGCCCGGCTTCATCGAGTATCAGAAGCAGGTGATCGTCAACGCGCAGACCATGGCGACCGGTTTCCAGTCCAGGGGCTACAACGTGGTTTCCGGCGGCACGGACAATCACCTGTTCCTGCTGGATCTGATCGATAAAGGCATCACCGGCAAGGATGCGGATGCGGCGCTCGGCCGTGCCAACATCACCGTGAACAAGAATGCGGTGCCCAACGATCCCCGTTCGCCGTTTGTAACCAGCGGTCTGAGGATCGGCACGCCGGCGGTGACCACCCGGGGTTTCCAGGAAGCCGAGTGTGCGACGCTGACGGACTGGATGTGCGACGTGCTCGACGACATCGAAAACGACAACATGGTGGCGTCCGTGCAGCAGAAGGTGAAGGAGCTGTGCGCCCGCTTCCCCGTCTACCGGGCGGCCTGATCCGAAACTCAAGCCATGCATTGTCCCTTCTGCGGCGCCGATGACACCAAGGTCATAGACTCCCGGCTCGTCGCTGAAGGGGAGTCGGTGCGCCGGCGCCGGGAGTGCCAGACCTGCGGAGAACGGTTCACCACCTTCGAAACCGCCGAGCTGGTGATGCCCAGAGTCGTGAAGAGCGACGGCACCCGGGAGCCCTTCAATGAAGAGAAGCTCCGCCGCGGGCTGACCCGGGCGCTGGAGAAGCGTCCGGTCAGCATCGAAGACATCGAATCGGCGCTCAACCACATCATGCACCGGCTCCGCTCCACCGGAGAGCGGGAGCTGCCGTCGCGGGCGGTCGGCGAGGAAGTCATGCGGGAGCTCCGGGAGATCGACGGCGTCGCCTACGTCCGCTTCGCCTCCGTGTACCGGGACTTTCAGGACGTGAGCGAGTTTCAGGAAGAGATTCAGCGGCTGAAGAGTGCGGCGGGCGAGACCGGCTCGGGTGACGACGCCGGATCCGATCGCGGATGACGGCGGCATCCGATCTGCTGTTTCTGCGCGGCGCGCTTGCCCTGGCCACGAAGGGGCGGCACCTCGCACCCCCGAATCCCAGTGTCGGCTGTCTGCTCGTGCGCGACGGCGCCATCGTCGGCCGGGGCTGGACGCACTCCCCCGGTGAAGGGCATGCGGAGGTGAATGCGCTGGCCGATGCAGGCGAGCTGGCGACAGGGGCCACGGCCTATGTCAGCCTCGAGCCCTGTGCCTTTCACGGCCGCACGCCACCCTGCTCCGAAGCGCTCATTCGTGCTGGCGTCTCCCGGGTGGTGGCCGCCTTGACGGATCCACACCCGAAGGTGGCCGGAGAAGGATTCGCCGATCTGCGCAAAGCCGGGATCGACGTGGACGTGATCAAGCTGCCTGAGGCAGAAGCCGCCATCGCCGGCTATCTCAGCCGCATCCGCCGCGGTCGGCCATTCGTGCGTCTCAAGGTGGCCGCTTCCATCGATGGACGTACGGCCATGGCGAGTGGTGAGAGCAGATGGGTGACGGGGAGCGCAGCCCGGGCGGACGTGCAGGCCTGGCGGGCGAAGAGCTGTGCCATCGTCACCGGCGCCGAAACGGTGCTGGTGGACGATCCGGCCCTGACCGTGCGCGACGAACGCTTTGCCCGGAATGGGACCATCCGGCAGCCGATCCGGGTAGTTCTGGATTCGAAGCTCCGGGTTCCGCAAACGGCGAAGCTTTTCTCGGAGCCCGGCGAGACGCTCATCGTGCACACGGCGGGCCAGCCGGTGAACGGGCAGGCGGACCATCTCAAGCTGCCGGCTGCGAACGGCCGTGTGGATCTTGCCGCACTCCTGCCCGCGCTGGCCGAGCGCCCGTGCAACGAGGTGCTGGTGGAAGCCGGCCCCACGCTGATCGGCGCCTTCCTCGAAGCGGGTCTGTGGGACGAGCTGCTGCTCTACCTGGCGCCGAAATTTCTCGGCAGCGATGCCCGGCCGCTGGCCCATCTGCCGATTGCACGCATGTTGGATGTAATTGAGGCTAAAATCGCCCATCGCGAAACGCTGGGCGGGGATCTGAGGCTGCGCCTGATCCCGGCCTGAGCACTCCAATCTCAACTCAGGGCAGATACGAAGTGAGCGCCGGTAAGTCAGCAACGGGCAAATGGGCGCGCCGGAAGGCGCGGCGGGCACTCGTGCAGGCGGTGTATCAGTGGCAGATGGCCGGCGGCAGCACGGCCGACATCGAAGCGGAGTTCGAGTCGAACGGCTCGCTGGACAAGGCGGATGCCGCGTTCTTCCGGGAGATACTGCGCGGCGTGCTGCTGAATGCGGGCGACCTGGATGCGCTGCTCGCCCCCGTTCTCGATCGTGCCATCCATGAGCTCGACAGCGTCGAGCGGGCCGTGCTGCGGCTCGCGGTTCGCGAGCTCAGCACCCGGGAAGACATCCCCTATCCGGTAATCATCGACGAGTACGTGGAGCTGGCCAAGCTCTTCGGCGCAGAGGACGGACACAAGTTCGTCAACGGCGTGCTGGATAAGCTTGCCGGTTCCCTGCGGCCGCTGGAGGTTGCGGCCCGTGAACGAGTTTGAGCTCATCGACGCGATTCTCGAGGTTCTGGGCCCTTCGGCCCGGGGCGGCGAGATCGGCCCTGGTGACGACTGTGCTGCGATCTCCCTTCCGCCTCATGAGCTGCTGATCTCCTCCATCGATACCCTGATCGGCGGCGTGCATTTCCCGGAGGCGGCACCCGGAGAGCCGGTGGGCTACCGTTCGATGATGGTGAGCCTGTCCGATCTGGCCGCCATGGGTGCGGCACCGGTTCAGATGCTGGTGGCCATGGCGCTGGAGGAGAAGGATCAGGCCTGGGCGCTTGCAGTGGCCGGCGGCATGCGTGATGCGGTTCAGGAGACGGGCGGCGCCATTCTGGGCGGTAATCTGGCCCGCGGACCACGCAGCATCACTGTCAGCGTGCACGGCAGCTGCCCTGCCGATCGGGTGCTCCGCCGTTCGGGTGCTGCGGCTGGTGAGGGCATCTACGTGACCGGACCGCTCGGCAGCGCCGCAGCAGCCGTTGCCGCGCAATGTCTGTCGGATCTGGACGATCCGCGTACCCGTCGCTATTTCCGTCCCCGTGCCCGGATCGAAGCCGGACTCGCATTGCGCGGCGTCGCCAGCAGCTGTATCGATGTGTCCGATGGTCTGTTGCAGGACCTCGCTCACCTCGGCGAAGCCAGCGGCCTCGGCGCGGCTCTGGAATCCGGCGGGATCCCCGTCGGCGAAGGCGCGGATCTGGAGCACGCCCTGCACGGAGGGGACGACTACGAGCTCCTGTTCACGGCAGCGTCCGTCCCCGCCGCGCTCGATGCCGTTCGTATCGGTACTGTCACATCGGCACCGGGGATCCTGCTCGACGGCGAGCCGGTTGCCATCAAGGGCTACCAGCACTTCCTGTGAAGGCAGGCGCGGGCAGACTCGGCTGGCAGCAGTGGCGGGATCCCGAGGTGGTGCTCGTCTGCGGGTTCGGCTCCGGATTTGCACCGAAAGCACCCGGCACCTTCGGAAGTCTGGCTGCGGTTGCCCTCTGGTGGCTGCTGGCTCTGAACCTGTCCCATTTCTGGCAGATCGGGCTCATCGTTGCCGTGACGGTGCTTGGAACCTGGCTGACTCACCGGGTGCAGGCCCGCTACCAGGTGAAGGATCCGGGCGCGATCGTGATCGATGAGTTTGCCGGCCAGTGGGTCGCGCTGCTGTTCGCGCCCATGTCGGTATGGGCGTGGCTGGCTGCCTTCTGCCTTTTCCGGCTCTTCGACATCTGGAAGCCGTGGCCCGTGGGTGTTCTGGAGCGGCGTGTGCCCGGCGCATTCGGCGTGATGGTGGACGATCTCGTCGCCGGTCTGCTGGCGCTGGCCGTGCTGCAGTTCACACTCTGGGGTTT
>JAUIAV010000004.1 GCA_030425195.1 Gammaproteobacteria bacterium
TCACCACCTACGACCCCAGCGAATCGGCGATCGCCGTGTCAGACGCCGCACGTACGCACATCGTCGGCCAGATCGCCAGGTCCGGCCGCCGCTATCTGCGTCTCGGTGTGAAAGAAAGCGGCTGCAACGGCTTCATGTACACGCTCGATTACATCGATGGACCGGATGCGGACGATGAGCGCTTTCAGTTCGAGGACATGGACGTCTACGTGCACCGGGAGGATCTGCCCCTCGTGCGGGGGACCGAAATCGACTTCACCATCGACGGTCTGAATGCCAGTCTCAAGTTCAAGAATCCCCGTGCCGAGAGCTACTGCGGCTGCGGCGAAAGCTTCTCCATCGGCGGGGACTGAGGTCCGGCTTGGAAAGACGACTCATCGCGACGACCCGTGACTGCCCGGCCCGGCTCGTTCCCACCGGCGATCCGATCACCATTCCCGGCAATACCTTCGTCACCCTGACACAGAGTCTGGGCGGCACTTACACCATCATCTTCGACGGCAACATGGCGCGCATCGACAGCGAGGACGCGGACGCGCTCGGATTCGAGCCCACCCGGCTCACGTTCGAGCCGCCAGCCGACGGCAGGATCGACGGAAACCAGGTGCAGGAAGCCCTGCGCTCCGTGTTCGACCCGGAGATCCCCGTGAACGTGGTGGATCTCGGTCTCATCTATGCGGTGGACATCGCCGGGGACAGCGGCGCCGTGAACGTGGAGATGACCCTCACCGCACCGGGCTGCGGCATGGGTGACGTGCTCGTGGAGGACATCAGGCGGCGGGTTGCCGAGGTGCCGAACGTGAAGAGCGTGAATGTCTCCCTGGTATTCGATCCGCCCTGGTCCCGGGAGATGATGTCGGAGGAAGCCCAGCTCGAGCTCGGTCTGTTCTGAGATGTCGACGCTGGAAGAGATCCGCGAGTCCTTCTCGTTTTTCGACGACTGGGAGGACAAGTACCGCTTCATCATCGATCTCGGCAGGGAACTGCCGCAGATGCCGGAAGATCAGAAGCGCGACGAAAATCTGGTGCGCGGATGCCAGAGCCAGGTCTGGCTCACCGCGACCTTCGATCCGGACGATCGCCTGCATCTGACCATGGACAGCGACGCCCACATCGTCCGGGGTCTGATCGCCATCGTGCTCGCCGCCTACGACGGGCAGCCGCGGACATCGGTCTCCGGCATCGACATCGAGGGTCTGTTCGACGAGCTGGACCTGATGAAGCATCTGAGCCCGACCCGCGGAAACGGTCTGAAGGCCATGATCGGCCGGATCCGATCGCTCTCAGCCAGCTGATCCCGCCGGATAACGTGATCTCCGTCACACTCCCGGTTTCCGGGAGGATTGCCGCGCCGAAGTTGCGACCCACAGAACGGAATTCAGACCGGCAACGACCGGACAATAGCCTCGAACTTGGGATGTACACAGTTTCCGGAACGGATGCCGAGCTGTAGCTGATGGATTGAGCCAGAGGTTCCTCGAGGCATGGCAGAAGCGTTACGGACTGATAAGGCGGAGGACGATCGTTCCAATGCCATCTTTACCACCTACCTGAAACAACCGGCCGAGATCGGCGAGGCGCTGAAGACGCTGCGCAATCAGCGGATCGGTCTGAAACTCACCTTCGAGAACGATACAACGATCTATACGGCCCGCATTCTCGACGTGCTCGGTGACGAGTTCCTGCTCGAAGACCTGCAGCCACGCGCCGGGCTCAAGCTGATGGGCAGCCGGCGGCGTTTTGCGTTCTCAGGACGGGCCAACGGACTGTATCTCTACAGCGAAGGCAATCAGGTACGGCGGATCGACGAAGACCGCGGCGTGCCCTACTTCAGGGTCCCCCTGCCGAGGAACGCGCTGTTCCAGCAGCGCCGGCGCGCCGCCCGGTTCGAGCTGGCGCTGCGAACGGATTCGAACCCGGCTACCGTCACGCTGTTCCGGTCCGTAGCCACCGACCGGGATCACGGCGATACCCTGGAAGGCCGGATGCTCGACATCTCCGCCGGTGGTTGCCGGGTGGCGGTGCCAGGCCCGGTGCATCCGCCGCTCGAATCGGGCGAGGTACTGGAATCCGCCAGCATCCGTATTCCCAGCCTGTTCGACATCAGCGTGCAGGCGACCATCCGGCACGCGAGCTACAACAAGCTGACCCGTAAGGTGATCTGCGGCCTGGAGTTCACCGCCATGCACGTGACGGACCGGCGCCGGCTCGAGCGGTTCATTCAATCCCTGTCCCAGTCGGCGGATCGGGGTTAGTCGACCGGTACCGGCGCCAGTCGTCGATCCGATCCACATCATAGATCACCGGCAGCAGGGTCACGGACGCACCTGCCACTGCTGCGCGATTGAGCGTACGCTGAAGCACACCCGCGTCCCCCCAGCGCATATCCAGAAACAGCCCCGGCAGCGGTCGCCTCAGACCGATCAGCCCATAGCCGCCATCCTCCGCGGGTCCGATGACCAGATCCGAATCCGCCAGCGCCTCGAAGGCGGCAGCCACATAACCGGCGTCAATGTCCGGACAGTCGCTCCCGAACAGCACACAGCGCCGGCTGCGCAGCAGACCCTGTCGCAGCACGTCCCACATTCTCTCGCCCAGATCGCCAGCGCTCTGCTCCCGGATCTCAAACTGCCCGGCCGCTTCCGCCGCGATCAGCCAGTCGGGCATCTGCTCAACCTCCGTGAGCCAGAGTTCCTGCCGGCCTTTCCCGTCGAAACAGCGGGTGATGGCGCCGCGGAGCAGCGCTTCGTGGGCGGCCAGCGCTCCGTCAGCGCCCAGCGTCGCTGCCAGCCGGCGTTTGACCTTTCCCATGCGCGGCGTACGGGCGAACAGGCAGAGGTGCCGCTCAGCCACGCCGGCCATAGTATTCCCGTGCCAGCGTGTCTGAAGACGTTCCGGACCAGTAACGGAGCCGCAGTCCCCACATGGACACCACCGTGGAGAACCAGCCCTGCTGGCGCCAGCGCCGCGCGGACGTGCGCACACCAAGCCTCGGGCAGGTCGGCGCACAGAGGTGCGAGAGTCGGCGGCTGAGCTCGATGTCTTCCATGAGAGGCTGTTCGGGAATGCCGCCGATCCGTTCCAGCAGACGCCGGTGCGCAAAGATGCCCTGATCGCCGGTGCAGATGCCCGTTGTCCGGGAACGTCCGTTCATCAGAGCGGCCACCACCCGCATGTCCAGGCCGGCGTCATCGAAAGTCACATCGAATCTGCCCCAGCCTATGCTCCGGAATCGCGAGACCCAGGCACAGGCTTCGGCGGAAGGGATCGCATCCGCGTGCAGCATCCAGATCAGGTCGCCTCGCGACAACTGCAGACCGGTGTTGAGTTGTGCCCCTCTCCCGGGCGGGGACCGGACGACGGTTGCGCCGGACGCCGCGGCGATGACGGGGCTGTCGTCCCGACTGCCGCCGTCCACCACGAGGATCTCAGCCTCTGAATGGCGCGCCTCGATCGAGGCACGCAGATGAGTGAGCAGATCCTTCAGCGGTTCTGCGTCGTTCAGGACGGGAACGACGATGCTGAGCGCAGGGCGCGCTGAAGGATCCGGTGTCAGATGACGTTACACGCCTTGGCGGTCACGTACTCCCCGCGGATGGCGTCGTAGACGCGTATGTTCCGGCAGTCGACGGCTTCGCTCGAAGGCGCTTCATAGCTGGCGCTCGCGCCGCCACCCGAATCCTGTGGACAGCTGGCGCTGGCCGAGGACGGACAGAGATCAGGATTGTCCTGTGCTTCCGTGGCGTCGGTGCACATGGTGACCAGGTCGCCATCGACACAGAAACAGGCGCAGTCACTCCATGCCGACGAACTCATCGCCATCAGGACTACCGTCAGCGGGACGGCAACCAGCATGTACTTCAGTGAATTCTGCATGAGGAACCCCCTCGTTCATTTCAGCCTGATCATCCTGCGCCGGTGCCCAGATCAAGGCAAGGGATGAGTTGTGAGAAATAATGGACGGTTGCGGTGAGACGTAAGTCACAGTCGCGGTAGTACGAGGGCTTATTTCTATATATATCAATTAGATATAGATATTTTATAATCCATTTCCGAGGACAGGGTTGCGGCGGGCCGACCTCGAAAACGTGCGCTGCGTCACAAAAACCTTAGAACTCCATCACAGTTCCGCGCTACTCATCCCCAGCTGCCTGACCGAGAGTGCCATCCGGGACACAGAAAACCACATCGGACACCTCACCAAGGAGGAACGCATGACAGGGTTGGATCGGGCATCAGTACTCTGCTTCGCCGCCGCACTCGCCGTCAGCACCCCGCTCGCCGCAGACGAGTCCATCGCCCGCTGGGTGGACGCTGATGGTGTTACCCAGTTCGGCAACGTTCAGTTCGCACCGGACGATGCGACCCGATTATCCATGGCACCAACCAACGGCATGGACGTACCGGAGGCGTTACCCCGGTCATCCAGCGCACGTGGCCCGGTCTGGACCGTCATCAACCGGCAACCGAGACAGAACAGGGTCGGCTGGCGCAGCAAGGGAGAAGGCCCGAAGTACGGTCACGTCTCGCCGAGCCAGCGTTGAAACCGGCCATCAGGCGGAGACAAAGGACTCCAGCACGGAGCGATAGGTAAAGCAGCGTTCCAGAACGCCGAGATCGGAGTCCGAGACCCCCAGATCGGCCAGCGTGTCCCGCCAGTCGGCGGTCACGGCCAGCACTTCCTCCGCGATGCTGCGGGCCTGTTTTTCGGACAGGCCCATCCGATGGCGGGCGGCTTCCAGATTGTCACGGCTGGGTGTACTGCCGAATTCGCCCAGAGCGATGGCATGCGACCCCTGCAGACCCGTATTCGGCACGATGTCGTAGCCCGGCGTCAGTTCGTATTCTCCGGCGCCCACTTTCCTGAAGAACGCGTGGTTGCGCAGGTGGTCGTCCGTATTACCGATCGCCACGTTGAACAGCATCCTGCGGAAGATGACGGCCGGCAGGCTGCTGGTGTGGCCGCCGATGCGCTTGGCCAGCTGGTTGATCCCAGGGTAGGACATGGCGGACTCGTCGAACTGGGTGATGTCGAACTTGTTGATCAGGCTCGCCACGGAGATCAGATGGTGCTGGCCCGCTTCGTCCTGATCGAATCGGGCCACCAGCACCACCGGGCCCCGGGCAGTTTCCGTGAGCAGCACGTCCGGTACCTCGATGCCCGCGTCCCGCGCCATGCGCATGGTCCCGCACTCCACTTTGCACATGTCCACCAGGTCGCTCTCGCGGTTGAACTTGGCGATCCAGCTGCGGTTTTCGTGGTCGATGAGCGTTTTCGGCCGGGCGCCACCCAGGCCGCTGCCGTGAAAGAAAAACGGCTCCAGATTCCGGTCCACTTCCCGCCCCGCTTCGATGTCTTCCGCGATCTGCTGGAGGTGCACGAGGTTCTCGAACGGCCGCTCGGGCGTGGGTCTGGGCGTATCCCGGATCTCGGCGGTGAAATGCAGAGCCCCCACCCCTTCGCCGGAAGCGGCCAGCAGGAACTCCACGTCGGTGACCGGCGGCGGGCGCCGTGTCTTGGTGAGCTGACGTCTGCCCCACTCGTCCGGGCCTGCATCGATCAGCACGCCGAACACCCCGGGAGTTTCACGGGTGCGGGGGTTCAGATGCACTTCCCCGTTCAACGGCAGGTTCACCGGATCCAGCGGGAAGGCGTCGGGATGCTCGATGTACGCCCGTGCGTATTTGAACCGGCCCTGGGATTTGTCCACGAGGAGCTGCCCGGCCAGCACTTTTTCGCCGGTCCCCAGGTCCACGTGCACGAAGAGCTTCTCTGCCACTAGATTTCCCACTCCTCGTCATCGGCGGCCTGGCGCCGTGAAGTACCGGCGCGACGGCGGGTGGCACTTCTGGCCAGTGACTCACCCAAGCTGTCGGTCCCGGGTGCCAGCACCCGATCGAACGCCGTCGGTAACCCGAAGACGTCCAGCAGCGAGAGGTAAGCGCCTACAGTGATACGCGGGCTGCCGGACTCCACTTTCTTCACCGAGCTCTCGGAGAGCCCGGCCTTTTCCGCCGTCTGCTGCTGGGACCAGTTGCGCCGCAGTCTGGCTTCTTTCAGCCGTGCGCCCAGATTCGAGAGACTGCCCAGCGCGGCATCGCTCAGTACGCTGTAGGATTTAGACTGTCTTGGCATAAAAAACTGAAATTACCTTTTAGAGATGTATATAACACTCAACCACCATACGTTATTTTATATACAACCGTCTTGAGTATTGGAAGGTGCATATAGCCGGATTCTAGACCCACCCCTGTGAAAACTCCGTGCGCCAGGCGTCAGTTCGGGTACGCTGCCAACCATGAAGCCGAAGCCCGAGCATCTCAGCCGCCGGTACGGTGCCCAGTTCGAGGACGCTACCGTCGCCGCGGCTTACGGGAACCGGCCACCCTACCCTGCGGAAACCTTCGATCTGATCCTGGAGCGGCTGCCTGATCCGTCCCGGGCACGGGTGCTCGAGCTGGGAACCGGCACCGGTGAGATCGCCCGCCCGCTCGCCGCACGGGTGACCCGGATCGACGCTGTGGAGCCGTCCGCCGCCATGGGATCAGCGGCTGGTCGGTGCGCTGGATCCGGACGGATGGCTGGTCCTGATCGGCCAGAACGCGCTCGACGATCTGCCCTGGCAGGCCGAGCTGCAGGAAATCATTCCGCGCTATTCGACCAATCAGGACTTCCGCCGCTACGATCTGATCGAGGAACTCACGGACCGCGGGCTGTTCGATCTCAGAGGCAGCAAGTCCACCTGGCCCGTGCGGTTCAGTCAGACCATCGCGGATTACATCGAATCGATACACGCCCGGAACGGCTTTTCCCGCGACCGCATGCCGGCAGCGGCTGCCGCGGACTTCGATGCCGAGGTACGCGCACTGCTTCGGGCGCATCATCCGGATGGCGTCATCAAAGGGCGCAACCAGGCACGGGTGAGCTGGGGAAAACCACTGCTGCCACACCGATGACGTCGTTCCCGCCACTCTAAGGCCGTGTACACTGATGCCCCAGTCCCTGGGGGAAAGATCGAGGAGAGGACACCATGTGCGATGAAAACACCGTCGAGGAAAGCGAACGCTACCTCAACACCGCAGCCGGTCGGGCCGGGATCAGCCGGCGGCGATTCGGCACCCTGACCACGGCTGCCGCAATGGCACTGTCCCTGCCCAGGGCGGCCAACGCCATGGAGGTTGCCGAGGCAGACGTCAGCGTCACCACGCCGGACGGTGAGGCGGACTGCTATTTCGTCCATCCCGGCAAAGGCAGACATCCGGGCGTCATCGTCTGGCCCGACATCCTCGGCCTGCGCCCTGCCTACCGACTCATGGGCAAGCGTCTGGCAGAGTCCGGTTACGCGGTCCTGGTGGTGAATCCGTACTACCGCGTGGCACGCTCGCCCGTCACCGAACCGGGCGAGAGCTTTCAGGACGCCTCGACCCGGGAGAACGTCATGCCGATGGCCCGCTCACTCAGTGCGGAAACCAACGTGACGGACGCGAAGGCCTTCGTCGCCTGGCTGGACGCACAGGATGCCGTGGACACCGGGCGCCCGATCGGCACCACCGGATACTGCATGGGAGGACCCATGACCATGCGCACGGCAGCCGCGATTCCCGACCGAATCGGTGCCGGTGCCTCCTTTCACGGCGGCCGTCTCGCCACCGATGGGCCGGACAGTCCACACCTGCTGGTTCCGCAGATGAACGCGAGCTTTCTGTTCGCCATTGCCGAGAACGACGACGAGCGGGAACCGGAGGCCAAGAACATTCTCCGCGAGAGCTTCGAGGCCGCCGGCCTTCCGGCCGAAATCGAAGTGTACGAGGGGGCCATGCACGGCTGGTGCGCGCTGGATTCCCGCGTCTACAACGAGGCACAGGCTGAACGCGCCTGGTCCCGTCTGCTGGTTCTGTTCGACACCGCGCTGGCCTGAACCCCGCACGCGCCGCTCTCAGCCGCGGGTCTGATCTTCCGGATTCTGGACGATCTGAACCGGATGGACGGCCGCCATCGTGCCCGGCGTCTGCAGAGCGCGCATCTCGGGCACCAGTTCGGCCAGCTTCTTCTCGCGGTTTTCCGGCGCAGGATGCGTGGACAGAAACTGCGGTGGACGGGACCCGCTCAGCGAACCCATCTTCTGCCAGAGGGTCACGGCTGCGGCAGGATCATATCCGGCCCGACTGGCCAGCTCGATGCCGATCTGATCGGCTTCCGACTCCGCCGTCCTCGAGTTCGGAAGCTCGAGTGCGAGCTTGGCGGCCACGGCGGCACCCCCCGCCGCCACTGCCGGACGGTCGGACGCCACCGCGGCGCCGATCACGCCGATATTGATGGCAAGCGCTCGTGACATGCGCTCGGCGGTATGGTTCGCGAGTGCATGTGAGATTTCATGGCCCATGATCTGTGCGAACTCGTCATCCGTGAGCTCCAGCTGAGAGAACAGGCCTGAATACACGGCCATGCGTCCGCCAGCCATGCACCAGGCATTCACCGTCTCCGGGTCGTCGATCAGCGCCACGCTCCACTCCCAGTCGGCGCTGTCCGGACGAAGCCGGATGGCCTCGGTGACCAGCCGGCCGGTGATGACGCTCACCCGATCCGCCAGCAGAGGATCGTGCAGCAGCTTCTGCTCCGAGGCGAGCTCGTTCACGGTGGAGAGGTACGCCTTGCGTGATTCGACGATGGCCGCGTCCGGTGAGATGAGCATGAACTGGTGCCGGCCGGTGGGACTGGTTGCACAGCTCACGGCGAGCAGGATGGTGAATGAAATCAGTAGATTGCGCATTGAAACTGCCGTTCCGGGGGGTCGGGGCATTAGACCATGATCACGGGCAGGTGTTTCCAGGAGAACGCCCCTTCGTTTCAGACGGCGTCGGGCTAGGTACATGTCCCTAGTTCTATTCCCTGCGCGGAGTCAGATGATTGAACACCATCAGATTCATGGGGGAGTCCGATGCTCTCGCTGTCCGACGAACAGAACCACACGCTGAGGATCATCAGCTCATTCATCACGCTGATGGTCTCGATTCTGCTGTCCGCCCCGGCTTTCCCGGCTCCATGGGATCCGATAGATCCGGACACACCGTGGCGGGCGAATCCCACACCATCTCAGGTTCCAGGCGTACAGGGTATCTCCACGGGTCGCCCCGACACGCTGATGTTTGCTTTTGAACGCTGGAACGCGCTCACAAATCCGGAGGATCGTCGGGCCAACGTCTACATGCAGCCAGCCATCGACAACATGGCGCTTCACTGCGGCGCCGCAGGCGTCGAAGGGCCCGTCGTATGGTCGGCTGATCTCGAGATCATCTATCCGAATGCCATCCTGGCACGTCTCATACAGTCGGACATCCAGCCGGTGGATCCTGCCTCAGGCTGCGATGTGACGATCAACGACATGGAGTCACTGCAGGCCGCGGTTCGGAAACGGCTCATTTACATCGAGTACGTACGCGACGGCGTACGCAAACGCGGCCAGCTCTCGCCGCAATCTGTAGGCCTGCTGAATCCCGGCGGCTTTCTGTCCAGCTCGAGCTACTCCACCCCGGTGTCCGCAACCGCCCTGTGGTTTGGCGGAACGCAGCAGCGAACCCTGGACACTGTACGCTGGGCGGCCTACTACCGGGCTTACTGGGGGTTGGACATGACGTTACGTTGCGGTCCGGCAGGCATCGATGGCGAAATCGTTGCACACCTGGACCCACCGGGCGGACGCGGCCAGCTTTCCGGCTCCGACATCGTCCCGACCGATGGCCAGGGCGCGTGCGGCATGGTGGTAAACAACATCGCTTCGCTGTTCGAAGCCCTGCTTCGGGGTCACCTCTATATCGCCTACAGTCCGCGCTGCAACGGGCAGGCAGAACCCTGTGGATACGATGTAGTCACTGCGCGAGCTCAGTTTCCATCCTACAACAACCCGGATCAGTCCATCCGCGACTGGCTGAGCTGGTAGGCACAGGAAAGTGGAGCGGGCCGTCGATTCGATACGACATCTTCTACCTGGACGGTAGATGTTCTACTTGAACTAAGCCCGCACGTTACAGAGCGAGAGGGTCCGTTGAGACCCTCTTCATTCTACGCAGCCCGAGCAGCCGCGTCCCGTCTCTTCCTCTGGCGCTGCATGAGACCCATGAAGATCAAGCCTGCGGCAAGCAGCGACATCGATCCGGGCTCCGGCACCGAAGCGGTGGTCACATGGCTCAGACCGGATCCCAGACCGCTGAACCCCGTGTAGCTGTATGTCTGTTCCAAACCGCTGGTGTTCCGGATGAGAAACATGTCCGGAGAGGCACCGATCTTGAACAGAAGCAGCTCGGCGACGGATATGAACCCATAGGTGCTGGAACCGCCGGTGTCGGCCTGCACAGCGCTCTCGAAGACCTCACTGGAGTAATCGTTGATGAGCGACAGTTCGGTGCTGATTCCGTTGTTGCCGAGATAGAAAACATCGGCCGAACCCGAACTCCAGCCATCTGCGGTGCTCAGCTGAGGCACATTGGCTGAGTATTCTCCACTGACGAGCGACGAGGTCAGCCCTTCGCAGCTGATCGAGCACTCCAGCGTGCCTCTGGCTACCGTGGCGTCATAGTAGATTTCCGGCCCGGACGGTCCCGGGCTGTAGTCACCGTAGATCGTTATGAGCCCGGCGTTACCCGTCGATGCGAGTGACAGCGAGCCGAGCAAAAGCCCTGCAGCGTACAGTCTGATTCCTGAACTTCTCACGAATGGCCCCCATTTACAGCTAAGGAACCCCCGCATCCATTCAGGGTTGTTTACGATTCAGAAGGTAATCGAACTGGCGAGTTGAGACGTAAGGACTGTCGCCGGAAATGTAAGAATCGGCACCACATGGCAGTCTGGCGCGGCAAGTTGCGCTTTACCCTGCTCGCGGTTACATCACCGGCGGACTGCGGGACGCCGGAATCGACGCCCGCGTTGACACAGTCTCAGGGTGCCAGGTAGCTCAGATCCATCCGATTGCGGAGCATCGTCATATCGACCGACACTACGGCTGAGGCATTCAGCCTGGCCAGCCGATCCGCCTCGCTCTGGCTGAAAGCGGCGGCGATGCGCTGCGCAGGACTCATGACCGGACTGTTCATCTGTTCCAGGGTCAGCGCTGCGGTAATCCGATAAACATTGCCGGTATTCAGCCAGGGCGCGTACGTGTACCAGAAGGCACCTGGGTCCACCTTGTCGGTTGCCTCAACCAGCTTCTGCATCCACTCCTCGAACTGGGCATTGGCTCCGTAACGGACTTCAACATGGTAGGTGTACCAGATCTCGACGTTCTCCGTGTTCAACTCCGGATTGGCACGGCCGAGATCGGGTCTGCGGTAGTACAGCTTGCGCTCCGTATGAGCGACCACGCCACTGAGGCCAGCCAGACGATTGTCCCAGGCGCTGCTGCCATGCATTCGTGCGTATGAGCCCGGATCGTTGAGGTCGGTGAAGTCCGTGTGGAAGCTGATCGTCGTGTAGAGGCCGCCATCGGCGATAATTCCGCTCTCGATGATGCGGGTCGTCGCCGAATCCTCAGCTTTGTCAGCCGCAGCGAGTTCCTTCAGGAAGGCTTCGTATTCCAGGTTCCTGCCGACGTGTACCGTCGTATTTCTGACCACGGCGAACCCGGGCCATTCCGCCTCCTCGGCACCGGCCGGGGCCGAAAGAGTGAGCAGCGCCATGACGAGCGCAGTGAACAGTGTGCGTATCAAAAACATCCCAGTCTCCCTCTGCTATTGGGTGTTCGTTCAAACAATCCAGGGAAAGCTGCCCGATACGTCGCGACTACTGCGTTCTGAATACCTCTTCGAATGATCGCGCTACTACCACCTGCGTACTCCATCGGTACTGCGGTGCTTCCTCAGTATCCTCAGCGGCGTGTTTCGCCGCCTGTTTCATACTGCCCGCTTGGAGGCGATGGATCAAACAACCTGTCAGGCCCGAAAGAGCACCAATATTCCGCAACCAGGTCCTACCTTCTGTTTCTCGGGTGATTTCTCGCATTCCGCTCATTCCCGCGTTTGTAGTTCCCTGTAGCGCGCGCCATGAGCTGCTGCTGTTCCGCAAAGGTCATCCCGCCGACCGCGCTCTCGAACTCCGCGGCTTTCTGCCCCCTCAGGGTGGTCACCTTCTTTCCACGGCGGAAAAGGACACATTCGCCGTTGGCAGCATGGAAACTGAAACCCAGGTCATCTTTCACCGACTGTTCTCAACTCGGCAGCCCATAGTCCACACCAGCTTCATACAAAACGCTCACGTAATCACCCTCCGATCGCGTCAGACTGGTTGTCAGTCTGAACAATGGAACTGTTTTGCGCGTTCTTCTCGTAACCAATGGGACCCGTCCCAAAACCAGCCCCCGCACCCTGATCAGGCAGTTTCTACCCAACTTCGCTGATCGGCTGAAGAACACGGCGGCACTCGGCATCCCGAAACCGATGCTGGCCTGGCTGCTGCGCGGCTTCAGCCTGGAGCGACGGTTTCCGGTCGGTATCGGTTACCTGTCAGCCATGCTCAAGCAGGAAGGGATGGAGGTGGAACTGGTCGACAGATTCGTGCTGCCGGATTCGTGGGCCAGGCGACCGATTCGAGAGTATGACTTCGTCGGCGTTCACGTCAGTACGCCCTACTTTCAGGACAGTCTCGATATCCTTGCCCGACTGGACCAGGAAGGATACTCAGGGCCTGTCGCCTTCGGCGGGCCCCACACCACGCTACAGCCGGAAACCATCCCGCCGCAGGTGGATTACGTCGTTCAGGGTGAAGCAGAGTACCTGATCGCCGACCTGGTCGACGGGCACTATCCGCGGGGCTCTCTGATCCGTGCCCCTCGAATCAAGTCACTGGACGCCCTGCCCCGTCCGGACTTTGAACTGTTCATGCCGCATCTGGACGCCTACGACCTGACGACGCCGTATTCGAATCATGCGCCCTACTACAATGTGCACACGTCCCGCAGCTGTCCGTTCGCCTGCACTTTCTGTGCGGTTCGTGACATCTGGGGCAGGCTGTGGGTTGCCCACAGTGCTGAGCGCGTGGTCGAAGACATCGCCTGGCTCATGACCGACTACGGCGCCAGGGGAATCTACTTCCGGGAAGACTATTTCGTCACCCAACGTGATCGGGTTGCTGAACTGTGTGAGCGGATCCTGAGGAAAAATCTGAAACTCGCCTGGGCATGCGAAACACGTGTGGACATCGGTGCGGAGCCCGAGCTCGTATCGCTGATGGCCAGGGCAGGCTGCAAAGGCTTCTACATCGGCGCGGAAAGCGGCAGCGACCGCATGCTGGAGAAGTACAATAAGGAAGCGACCTCGTCCGACATCTATCGGTGCTGCGACCTCGCCCGCCGGCACGGCATCAACGTCGCCATGTCGATCATCGTCGCCGATCCGGATGAGCGCCCGGCCGACAGACTGGCGACCTGGCGGATGGTGAGGAAAACCCAGCCTGCGCTCCTGCAACTCAGCGCGTTCAACGGCGATCACACCGGCCTCAACGAACAGAGCCTGACCACCTACCCCCCGCGGCAGGTGATCGAGCCGGATCTACCCAACAGCACGACATCCGGCCAGTCCGATCGGGCGTGGCCGCGCATGCCCGAAGCGGATCTCATTGCAGCCGGCGCAGGCTGATGCGTGTCGCATTTCTCGGTCCGATCGCGGAGCCGGACCGACCCGCGAAAGGCGGGGTTGAGTCCGGGACGCGTGAAATCATCAACTGCCTGGTGTCCGATAAATTCGAAGCGCTCGAGTACGCCTACCCTGCGCCGGATCGCTACTGGAGCAGAGTACGAAAAGGATTGCACTACGCCCTCAACCTGCCATGGCTCGCGGCCCGGGTGATTCTGGCGGCGCGCCGCTTCGATGTTCTGCATCTCACCTCGCTCTACCGGAGCTATCTCTATCCCGAGTTTCTGATCGCCTGTCTGGTTCATCTCCAGCGGCGGCCCGTCGTCGTACACCTGCGGCCGGGTGACTGGTGGTACCAGTACGAGAGCAGATCCTTCCTCTACCGCTGGTGTTTCCGCCGTTTCATGAAAATCGCCAGTCGTGTGCTCATCGAGAGCGAAAGCCTGATGGCGAAGGCCCGGAGTTTCGGGATCGAACCCGTTCTGATTCCCAGCTTCGTGGTCGCCGAGCCCCGGCCAAGACCGGAACAGGCAGCGGAAGCGCCCCTCTCGCTGGCGTACGCCGGCTCTCTGATCAGAGAAAAAGGACTGGAAACCATACTCGAGGCGAGACGTCTGCTTGCCGGGAGCGGCGAACGCGTTTTCCTGCATCTGATCGGCACCGGTGATGCCGGCTACATCGACCAGTTGAAGGTGCAGTGGCCGGAAGCGGAAATCGTCTGGCATGGTGAGGTTGCCCATCCCGACGTCCGTCAGCATCTGCGCGCGGCCCACTTCTTCCCGTTCCCGACGACGTTCATTGGCGAAGGCCATGCCAATGCCCTCAATGAGGCCATGGCCGAGGGTCTGGTACCCGTTGCCAGTGATCACGGGGCAAATGTCGACGTGATTGCCGACACAGGCAGGGTACTGCCCGTCAGCGCCACCGCGAAGCAATACGCCGATGCGATCATGGAAATCTGGCGCGACGGCTGGCTGACTTACTCCCGACGGGCCAGTGCGCGGATCCGCACGTACTTCTGGGCACCCGTGGTGGTGGACAGACTGATCGCGGTGTATCGCGACGTCAGCGTCAACGCATGATCCGCTATCTCGCCGCCGCAACCGGCATTGCGCTGCTGGACAGAATCCCCGGCGGAACGCGGATCTATCGCCGGCTTGGTGAGCTGACTCAGGCGAAACGTCGCGGTTACGAGCTACCCCTCCTCCGGGCGGGGATCAGAACCGTACAGCAGTCACTCGAGCTGACCGACCCGGGTGATCGCATCATGGATCTGGGGACCGGCTGGTACTTCAAGGATGCGCTGCTGTATGCGCTGGCCGGACGCTTCGAGGTGGTTGCCTACGACGTTCGGGATCTGGCCCGTATGGGCTATGTTCACAACTACCTCGATCTGCTGGCAGCTCATGCCGACGAGATCGGGCAAGCCTGGGAGTTACCCGTGCGGCCGATCAGAGAACGGCTCGACGACTGGCGCCGCTGCGATAAGCTGGAATCGCTTCTGACCGCAGCCGGGATAGAACGAATCGTAGGTCCTGCAGACTGCATGCCGATCAGGGATGAGAGTCTGTCGCATATATCGAGCTACTGCGTGCTGCCTCACGTGCCGCTGGCCCTGCTCACTGAGGAGTTGAGGGAACTGCACAGGTGCCTGCGACCGGGAGGGCACATGCTGCACCTCATCGGCTACGAGGACCATCTCAGCTTCTACGACCAGCGTGTGAAGCCTTTCAGCTACTACCGGTTCGAAGACAGGACATACCGGCTGCTGTTCGAGAGCTCACTGAAGTACCAGAATCGGCTGCTGTGGCCGGATTTCAGAGATCTTTTCGAGTCGGCCGGCTTCACAGTCCTGGAAGAGACCGGACTGATTGACGACAATCATCTTGCGGCCATCGAGCGGCTGCAGCCGGAACTTCCCAAGCGCTTTCGGCGGCATCCGGTCAGAGAACTGGCCAAGACACACAGCTGGGCGCTATTGCGTAAAAACTGAGAAGGCGCAACACGCGCCTTGCGCTGATCAGCGACCAGATAACGATCGAACGTCGGTTGGTGGTCGGAATCAGTCTTGGCACGGTGATGCTTGTGCCTTCAGGGAAGTGATGGATCACGGAGGACCGTCATCGACTCCATATTCCGCGAATCCCCATGCAAGCAGACCAACTATCGCGATACCAACCAGAATCGCCACGGTGTGATTCTTCCGCTTCTCAGCCGGTTTTCTCTGCCCCGGACCAGGGTCGGTTGATGCGCAGAGTTGCCCATACCCTTTCGAGTCGAGATGTGTCGGATATCTTGTGCTTGCGCAGCCGGATAGAACAAGGCACAGACAGACCATCAACCCACCCGCAAATCTGCTCACAGCTCTGTCTCAACAGAAGAGTTCACGATGCAGACTCAACCTACCTGTCTGATCTCTCAAGTCGGGATTCTACTTACCAGCTCCTGCGTCTGCCTGTGGCGCCGCCGCTACCGCTGGAGAGCGCTGGCTGCGGCAGCACGGCGTATAGAAACATCCAAGAAAAGGGCATAGATTAGGGACGGATACCGTTTACCACAGCAGTCCAGGGAACAGGAGGCAGGAGAGGTGAACAGTAGTTACAAGGGCACGAATTTCGTATTCGGCGACTTCCAGCTGCACGCCTACGATGGTCGGTTGCGCCGTATCCCCGATGGCCATTGCGTCGTACTGCCACCGACGTTGCTCGAGATACTGCTGACTCTCGTCGAGGACGCGGGACAGGTCGTCGCTAAGCAGCAGTTCCTGGATCGGGTGTGGCCAGAGCGTGTGGTCGAGGAAGGGAATCTATCCAGAAACGTGTCCAATCTCCGCAAGATTCTGGAGGATGATGCACAGCATCCGCGGTACATCGAAACTGCCGCCGGTAGAGGGTATCGGTTTGTCGCCGACGTATCGGTAGAAGCAGCAGCTGAAACCTCTGTCAACACGCCACCAGAACCAGCGTCCAGCAACAGCGGGTCAAGATTCACCGCGCTTTTGGTATCGGGCCTGGTCCTCTGCGTTGTTGCCGCAGCCACGCTCCTTACAACCCCCTCTCAACCCGACAGCACGGCCGATTCACGGATCGCGTTACAGATACGTTCGCTGGCTGTTTTGCCGTTCGAGAATCTTTCCGGTGATCCCGGCCAGAACTGGTTCGCTGATGGCATGACGGAAGAACTCATATCAACTCTGGCGAGCATTGGGGAACTGGATCTGACCTCCCGCACTTCCTCCATGCAATATCGCAACAGCGAAAAGGCACTGCCCACAATCGCAAGGGAACTCGGCGTCCGTGGCATCGTCGAGGGTAGCGTAGTGAGATCCGCTGACCAGGTCAGGCTGTCAGTCCGACTGATCGATGCTGAATCTGACCGGTCGTTGTGGTCCGCAAGCTTCGAGCGCGAGGCCTCCGAATCTTTCTCCATGCACGGGGAAATCGTCGTGCAGCTGGCAGATCAGCTCGGCATCGAGCTTCCTTCCGCGCAGGAGTTGCGGCTCAATCGGCGGGCCCCGATAGATCAGGTTGCACATGAAGCCTACCTACTGGGCCGCCATTTCAAGAATAAGAGAACGGTCGAATCGCTGCAGCAGGCGATTGCATATTTCGATCGCGCGATTGAGATTGAACCAGAATTCTCGCGTGCGTATGCGGCAAAAGCCGACACCTATCTGTCGCTCGCGAGCTGGCAGGGGCCCAGCCGGGAACTGTGGCCAAAGGCACGATCAGCCGCAGATGCAGCAATCGCACTGGATCGTAATGACGCGGAGGCTTTGATTGTGCGCGCGGGAGCGTTGCTCTGCCATGATCTCGATGCAAAAGCAGCAGAACCCATCTATCTGCAGGCGCTGGAACTCAACCCGAACAACACGCTGTCGATCCATCGCTACTCCTATAGTTTGATGACTCAGGGGCGGTTCGACGAGAGTATCGGATGGGCCCGCAAGGCACTGCGGCTCAATCCGGTGTCAGCCAGCCTGAACGTGGCCCTGGGGCAGCGTTTTCACTACGCTCGGCAGTATGACGAAGCAGTGCAGCAACTGGAGCATGCGCTGGCATTGAATCCGAATTACCCGGAAGCGCATCGGGTGCTTGGACTGGTATATCTGCAGACGGGTAAGGCTCGGGAAGCAATCGTGGCGCTGAAACTGGCTCACCAACTGGGCGGTGGCCCCGGGGTTGTCGGCGAGCTTGGATACGCCTATGCCCGCGCCGGACAGACCGATGATGCCCTGACGCAACTTACCATTCTGGAGTCGATGGCTCTGAAAGGCAGGGACACTGCGTATGGTTTTGCCCTCGTACTCCATGGCCTTGGCAACTCGGACCAGGCGTTCACCTGGCTAGAGCGGGCATATGGCGAGCGGGATTTCCGCATGATCTACCTGCGAATTGAGCCCATCTGGGACGACCTGCGTGACGATGCTCGCTTCGAGGCATTTCTCAAGCGCATCGGATTCGAACCGCAGGAAATGCACGCTGCATAGGATTCCGGTCTTTTTCCGAAGTTTTTCCGATCACGCGAAGGATTGCACTCACTCCAATCGGCAGTCTCTAGGGACCACCAATGATGGAGTTGAGATGAAAACGTTCATACAGAGTCTTAATCGACCGTCCGGCTATCCGTCGTGTAAGCGGAGCCTGTCGCTCCTGACGGGGAGCATCATGGCGGTTGTTGTACTGCAAACTCCACCTGCACTGGCAGACGCCTCTTCCTCTAAGGGTCCCGCGTGGGGACAAGGGCACCTGGCTGTGCAAGGTGGCGGTTGTCCGATCGAAACACCCGATGCCAGAAGTCTCATGTTCGCATCCGGCAGACCGGGCGGTCTCGGTGACATTGATATCTGGACAGTCGATCGAACAGAAATTGGTGCCGAGTGGAGTGATGCAAAAAACTTGTCAGAACCCGTAAATTCGGATGCGGCCGATTTCTGTCCTTCGCCCACCGACCGGACCCTCCTCTTTGTTTCTACGCGCGTCCACCCTGGTGCTTGTGGTGGCGCGGACATTTATATGTCTCGACAAAGCCCGGCAGGTGACTGGTCCGAACCAGAGCATCTGCCATGCGCGCCTGAGGGGCCCAACACTGCAGCGACTGAGCGCAGCCCGTCTATCATCGAGTCGAAACGAGGCACTTTTCTGTTCTTTTCTTCGGCTGGTGAGGCGGGTGACGATGACATTTTCGTGAGCACCGCGAGAGCAGATGGCAGCTTTGGTCCGGGCAGATTGGTGCGCAGATTGAGCACACCAGGTTATCAGGACCAGATGCCCACCATTCGCAAGCGCAGCGCCTGGAGTTTCGAAATCACCTTCAACTCGGATCGGCCGGGTACAGATGAGGATCCAGCTTACGGCGGTCAGGATGCCTACTGGGCGAAAGCACGCGTCCTGCCGTTTTGGTGGTCAAAGCCCCGGAACGCTGGTCCCAACGTAAACACCCTGGCGAACGAAACCAGGGCTTCGCTGTCCGCAGATTTGCAGCGGCTTTATGTTGGACGCGGTGACATCTACGTGAGTGAACGAGAAGAGTAGTTGTCGTAAGTCGCAAACCCTGCAGCGGCAGGTATTGGCGCCCCGGACAGGAATCGAACCTGTAACCTGCCGCTTAGGAGGCGGCCGCGCTATCCAGTTGTGCCACCGGGGCGAAGGGGCTGAACCTACCCGCTATCGGCGGGCCAGTCCAGTCATGATCAGGTGCCGACGCGGTAGCGCACCTTGAGCACCACCTGGTCGCTGATGGGATCCTCCCAGGCATTCCGGAACAGACGGCTGAAATTCGCATCCACGGTATCGTCGTAGCCGTTCTTGGTGTACACGAGAAAGACATCCGAGAGCGGCGCGATCTGCCAGCGGTAACGCACTTGGAAGTTCATGCTGGAGATGTTGAAGTCGTCGGACTCCGCATCCGGTTTGTCGATCTCCTCCAGATCACCCGGCTTCTCCGGTATCTGGTAGAACTTGTCTTCCAGCGCCTTGATGCCCACCCACTGCAGCTTCAGGCGCAACTCCTGCCGGGCACTCAGAAAGAAATCCATCTTCAGCTCGGGCCGCCACTCCTCGGCATCGAACGCCGTCATGTAGCGGTCCTCCTGATGCAGCAGCCAGCCGTCCCGGACCTGATACATGGTACCGAGCGCAAGACTCATCCGGTCCACGGGGCGCCAGTTCACGCCCAGCCCGGTTTCGAGCCTCTGCCCGTCCACGCCGTCGCCCTCCCACTTGGCCAGCGCCCAGCCGCTGAATGGCTTGGCGTGATCGGTGTTGTAGCCGACCTCCAGAGACGGACGGTCGTTCACCCGGAAGGTACCGTTGTCGAAACTGTTGCGGTCATCGTATCGGGCAGGGAAATACCTGAGTCCCACTTCCACCACATGCAGATTGTTCAGGGTGAACTCGCCTTCGCCGCCCAGACCGCTGCGAACGGCATAGCCGTCCAGATTCTGTTCGTAGCGCAGAAAGGTCTCGATCCGGAAATCACGGATCCGCTCGAAACCGGACTTGATCCACTCCGTGCCGATCCGGCCGCCGTTCAGGTCGTTCCTGCTCAGAAAGCCCGCATCGTTCAGATCCAGGCCGCGATCGAAGTAGTTGTACTCGAGCAGGTACTTCATCCCCTGCCGGGGTGTGTACGCCACATCCACGAAGGCGCCTCCACCCGTGCCTTCCAGATCCAGATCCGAATAGAGAAACTGACCGTCCGCCTTCCAGGCTCCACTCGCGGAGAGGAAGTGATAGTCGATACCGGCAGTAGCAGCATCTTCTTCGGGGTGACTCGTCAACGTGCTCATGGCACCGAGCGCCCTGTAGGCACCACCCCGGTTGTTTTCGTACAGTATCCGGGCGACGGCGAAATCACGCCCCATGGCTTCCACCGGCGTACCGTCATCGGAGACGAGATCGGTATCCTGTTCCGCTGCGCCCATCAGCCCGTAGCGCAGACTACCTACCTGACCGGTCACTTTGCCCGCGCCGTACAGTTCAGAGGGCTGGCCGCTCTCCTGTGCGGGAAAATCCAGGTCCTCGTCTTCGATCGGAATTCTCGGGCTGCCTCCGATCCTGCGCGTGTTCAGCAGCATGATCGGATCCCAGCTGGTCGTTCTCGGCGTGGCTTCGAAAATCTCCCTACCCTCGAGAAAGAAAAGACGCTTCTCCGGAAAGAAGGTTTCGAAGGCGGTCAGATTGACGATGACCTCGTCGGCTTCGACGGTACCGAAGTCCGGATTGATGGTCCCAGTCAGCTGGGTGTTGGTCGATGGGCGCCAGAATACGTCGACACCCGCCTTGGCATCTGTCTCGTTCTCGATCAGGTCAGAGGTGCCCGATGCATAAGGGAAGAGACTCCACTGCTGACGTGGATTCACGTCCGCCAGCTCCAGAGACTGGAAGGCGCTCATGAATTTTGGCTGCGAGGGCGGCAGCGCCGGCCAGGCCCAGCGCTCGTCCAGATGAGCCACCACACGGGCGCTGTAGAACCCCATCTGCCGTGAGCCGTCCGCCTCCTGCCTGGGCATGGTCATCTGCGACCAGGGTACGAAGAATTCAGCCGACCAGCCCCGCTCCGTTTCCGCGGTCGCTCCCCACCAGGCACCATCCCAGTTGGAGGAGAACTGTCGCTCCGGCAGCGCCGTACCATCCATCTGCGTATCACCGAGCGCCAGTGTCATCCAGTAGGCATAGCGCGCGGAACCGGAGGTATCCAGCGTGAAGGACACGTAATCTCGCTGCACATCCCGGTTGTCCCGACTCGACAGACGCCGGACGAGCGTCTCCGCCGGCTGTTCCATGTCGAAAGAAACATAGACACCACGCTCGGTGTAGAAAAGCCGGACCTCGGTATCGTACGCAGGGGTCACCAGCGTATCCGGCTCTGTCACCTTCAGCTGTCGGATCGCCATGGCCTGCTGCCAGGCGGTCTCTTCCAGGTGCCCGTCGATTCTTATGTCTGCCAGCTTGTGCTCCCACTGCTGCAGCACCAGGGGCTCATCCCGGGCTATGGCCACGGTGACGGGCGCCTCAACCGTTGCGGCCATGGGCGCAGCACTCTGCGCGGCCAGTGCCGCGGCCAGAACCCCCGCCTCATTGCCCGCCAGGAGAAACGGGCTGGACCAGTCCAGCGCCGCCTGATCCCGGTTCAGCTCGTGCAGCTGGTAACCCTCGGGGGCTTCGTCGATGAGCTTGTGGTCCTGGGTCCGGTCCGGTCGCACGGGTGCGTTGAAGCCGGGGATGTCGACAGGCTCGGAGGCCGGCACACTGTAACGTTCCGAGTCCGTGCCCATGGGTTCCAGCGGCGGGAGGTCCGTTGCATAGTCGTCGGCACGATACTCGTCCGTCAGAGCCGGATCACTCAGCGTGTAGTCGGAGTCACTCACCAGAGCAGCTTCGGTACTCAGCATCCAGGCACGTTCGAAGCCGTTCCGGGCTGCTTCGCTCAGGATGTGATCGGCGATCTCCCGGGTGAGATAGGGACCTGCCAGCACGCGATACCAGAGTCCGCTGTCCAGCTCGACCTGAGCAATACTGAAGGATTCCGGTAACTGTGCGCTGGCCTGACTTCGGGCGACCTCTGCTTCGTTGAGCTCACGATAGCTGCCCACGGCTACCCAGTATTCGGAGGCTGCCTGGCTGATGCCGGCCGATAACAGCACGAGCAGGCCAAGACCGTACGCCAAGGTTCGACGGAACATGCGTTTCCCGATAGTTATCCGGTGGAGAAAAGTTCGAAATCTTAACAGGTTACGTCAGGATGTGAACATGATCATGATCCCGGCAGCCACCGCCGAGCCGATCACACCGGCGACGTTCGGGCCCATGGCATGCATGAGCAGATAATTGTGTGGATTGGCCTCGAGCCCTACCCGGTTTGCAACCCGGGCGGCCATGGGCACGGCGGAAACGCCGGCCGCACCGATCAGCGGATTGATCGGCGTGGCGGAAAGCCGGTTCATGAGCTTGGCCATGAGGACGCCGCTGGCCGTGCCGATCGCGAACGCCACCATCCCGAGCAGCAGAATGCCGAGCGT
This sequence comes from Gammaproteobacteria bacterium, assembly GCA_030425195.1. GTDB lineage: Bacteria > Pseudomonadota > Gammaproteobacteria > Pseudomonadales > Azotimanducaceae > SZUA-309. Next base: position 22,643 of record JAUIAV010000004.1, read on the forward strand.
GCTCGACTGCAGAAACTGCTCGGCGCTGAGCTTCGAGCCGACTGCCAACCCGAGAAAAATCGTGACGACGTTGATGAGCGCGTTCTGGGTGGTATCGCTAAGCCGATCCACCACCCCGCACTCCTTCATCAGGTTGCCGAAGCAGAACATACCGAGCAGCGGTGCCGCCGAAGGCAGCAGCAACGCGACGAGCAGAAGCAGCAGCAACGGAAACAGGATGCGTTCGGTTCTGGACACTTCCCGGAGCTGGATCATCTCGATACGACGCTCGGATTCGGTCGTGAGCAGCTTCATGATCGGCGGCTGTATGAGCGGAACGAGCGCCATATAGGAATAAGCGGCCACGGCGATCGCACCGAGCAGATCCGGCGCCAGGAGACCGGCCACGTAGATGGCCGTCGGCCCGTCCGCACCGCCGATGATGCCGATGGCGGCCGCTTCTCGGACACTGAAATCGAACACCCCCGCCGCTGTCAGCCCCAGGGCGCCAAGCAGCGTGGCGAAAATGCCGAACTGAGCGGCCGCGCCCAGAAACAGAGTCTTGGGATTGGCGAGTAATGGCCCGAAGTCCGTCATGGCGCCAACGCCCATGAAGATGATCAGCGGAAAGGCTCCGGTCTCGATACCGACCATATAGACGAGGTGCAGAAGTCCATCGCCGGTGGCGATCTCGACACCCGGGATGTTGCTGAGAATCCCGCCGAAGCCGATGGTGACCAGCAGCAGCGGCTCGAACTTCTTCACGATGGCCAGATACAGAAGCAGCAGACCGACGCCGATCATCACCGCCTGACCCGGCGTCAGCTGATAGAGGCCGGACCCCTGCCAGATTTCCCGGATGAGCTCCAAACCGTCAGCCGATACTGAGAAGCGGCTCGCCGACGGCCACCGCGTCTCCCTGCTTCACGTGGACGGCGGTCACCGTGCCATCGCGGGGTGCGGCCACTTCGGTTTCCATCTTCATCGCTTCAACGATGAGAACGGGTTGGCCCGCGCGCACGGTATCGCCGACGGCTACGAGCACCTTGAAGACGTTACCCGCAAGCGCAGCGGGTACCGGTTCACCCTCTCCCGAAGCCGGCGCAGACGCGGGCACGGGTGTGGAGGCAGGCGCAACGCCCGAGAGCTGGCCGCTCTCTGCCACTTCCACCGTGAAGGATCGTCCATTGACCCGCACATCGTAGGTGCTCGGTCCCGCCGTAGCTGCAGCACCGGGCACAGGCGCGGGAGCGGTATCCGGCTCCGCTCCCGGCGCGGGCTCGAAGGCATCCGGATTTCCGCGGTTTTCGAGAAACCTGAGCGCCGTCTGGGCGAACAGCGCATAGGTGAGCACATCGTCCACCGGTTCATCGCAGAGCGCGAAAGACTTCTCCCGGGAGATTTTTTCCAGCTCGGTGGTCAGGGATTCCATCTCGTCGTTGAGATCGTCCGCCGGCCGGCCCGTGATTTCAGCCGCGCCGTTCAGCACGCGGGCCTGCAGGTCCGCGTTCCTCGGTGCCGGCGTGGCACCATACTCTCCCTTCAGCACACCGGCCGTCTCGCGGGTGATGTTCTTGTAACGCTCGCCGGTGAGCACGTTGATCACCGACTGAGTACCGACGATCTGGGACGTCGGCGTGACCAACGGAATCATGCCCAGATCCTCGCGGACCCGGGGAATCTCCTCGAGCACGTCGTCCAGCCTGTCCGTGGCGTTCTGCTCCCGGAGCTGATTTTCCAGATTGGTGAGCATGCCACCCGGCACCTGGGCGACCAGGATCCTCGAGTCGACACCACGCAGGCTGCCTTCGAATTTCGCGTACTTCTTTCGGACCTGCCGGAAATACGCGGCGATTTCTTCCAGCAGGTGGATGTCGAGCCCGGTAGACCTTTCCGTGTCCTCCAGAATCGCCACCAGCGATTCCGTGGCCGAGTGACCGTAAGTCATACTCATGGAGCTGATCGCCGTATCCACGTTGTCGATGCCTGCTTCTATGGCCTTGAGATAGGTGGCCGTGGACATCCCCGTGGTCGCGTGGCACTGCATGTGAACGGGCAGATCGGTTTCGGTCTTGAGGCGGCTGACCAGCTCATGAGCCACGTAGGGCTTCAGCAGGCCGGCCATATCCTTGATGCAGATGGAGTGCGCGCCCATGTCCTCGATCTGCCTGCCGAGGTCGATCCAGAGATCCATGGTGTGCACGGGCGACACCGTATAGGAGATCGTGCCCTGCGCATGCTTGCCCACTTCGATGGTGGCGGCGATGGCCGTCTTCAGATTGCGCATGTCATTCATGGCATCGAAGATCCGGAACACGTCCACGCCGTTGACTGCTGCCCGTTCCACGAACCTGCGGACCACGTCGTCGGCGTAGTGGCGGTATCCGAGAATGTTCTGGCCCCGGAACAGCATCTGCTGCGGTGTATTCGGCATGGCCGCCTTCAGTTGCCGGATACGCTCCCAGGGGTCTTCGCCCAGATAGCGGATGCAGGCGTCGAAGGTGGCGCCACCCCAGGACTCCAGGGACCAGAATCCAACCTGGTCCAGCTTTTCCGCGATCGGCAGCATGTCGTCGACGCGCATGCGGGTGGCCAGCAGGCTCTGGTGGGCGTCTCGCAGCACCAGCTCGGTGATGCCGAGCGGTTTGGCTTCGCTCATGGTTTCCTCATCCGGAATGCTTTTTACGGTGCCTGGTACGGTGCAGGGCAATGGCTGCAGTGATGGCGGCGACTTCCTCTTCGCTCACACCGGCGGATTCCGGATCGGCCACCGGTTCGAACCGTCTGACCAGCGCGGACATGCCCGAGGTGGCGAAGACGAGCAGCGTCAGAAATACGAAGACCGTACCCATGCCGGCCAGCATGAGTTCAACTCCCTGCTGGAGCAGCTCACTGCTCACGGCTGTTCATCCGATACTTCGCACACGCCCATGAAAGTACACCGGTTCGACGCCTGAACCAAGGCCGCTTCCCCGATGAGAGGCCCAAGGTCTACTCTCTGCTGCGCATGGCCAGCCAGCCGCCGAAAATCACGGCTGCGCCACCCAGCCAGGTCAAAGGCTCGGGCCGTTCGCTCCAGAACAGATAGCCAGCCAGAGAAATCCAGATGAGCGCCGTGTATTCGAATGGCGCGATCACGGCCGCATTCGCATGGCGGTAGGCCATGGCCACCAGCAGATGTGCCGTGCCGCCACAGATGCCGGCCGTGGCGAAGAGCACCCAGTCCCCTCCCTGCGGCGGCACCCAGTGACCGACCGTCAGAAGGCCCGCAAGCAGCGCACTGACGGGGATCGTATAGAAGGCGAGCACCCCGGGGGGCTCCACACCAGCGAGCCGTCGATTGCTGATCGAAAGCAGCGCCCAGCAGAGAGCGGAGCCGAGAATGGCCAGTGCGGGCGGCGGCAGAGAAAGTGACGTGGGCCGCAGCACCAGGACGACGCCGGCGAACGCGACGCCGATGCCGAGCCACTGATGCAGCCCCACCCGCTCGTTCAGAAGCGGCCGGGAGAGCAGCACGATGAGCACCGGACCGATGTAGCTCAACAGCAGTGCGGTGACGATGGGCACATGGGCGAGCGCGTAGAAGAAGCCGAAGTTGGCGCCTGCGGTGAGCAGGCCGCGGTAGATCTGCCAGCCCCAGCGCGGTGTGGCCAGCGAGCGGATGCCGGACTGATAGTGGCAGATGCACAGCACGATCGGCAGGGCAAACAGCGAGCGCAGCAGAACGATCTGCGGCGTATCGAAGCCGCCAGTGAGTGCTTTCACCGAGATGTCGATACCGGCGGCCGTCAGCATGGCCAGAGACATCAGACTGACGCCCAGAAGCGTTCGCTGTTCGGCTGACATCGGCTGGCATCGCTGAGTTCGGGCGCGCATTATGCACCACCAATGGAGATCCTCCCCAGTCATGACGCGGCAGTGCGTGCCGGTTTCTTCGCGGTGCTGCTGGCACTCCTCGTGCTCGGCGAGCTGCTGGCGCCGCGCCGGGCACTCCTGCTCACGCGGGGGAGCCGCTGGCTGCCCAATCTCGGCGTGGGCGCGCTCAATATCGCGATTCTGAAACTCGGGCTGCCCGTGCTGGGAATCGGCCTCGCGGCAATCGCCGAATCAGAAGGCTGGGGACTGTTTCATGTCCTGGAAGTACCCGGGGCGTTGAGCCTGCCGCTGGCCGTCATCGCGCTGGATCTGACCATCTGGGTCCAGCACCGGCTGTTCCACCAGATACCGGCGCTGTGGCGCCTGCATCGGATGCATCACACGGATCCCGATTTCGACGTCACCACAGCAGTGCGCTTTCATCCCTTCGAGGCCATTCTGTCCATGCTGATCAAGTCAGCCGTGATCCTCCTGCTCGGTGTCAGCCCCCTCGCCTTCCTGACCTTCGAGGTGCTGCTGTCGAGCACTTCCCTGTTCAATCACGCCAATCTGAAGCTGCCGGACCGGTTCGATCGCTTTCTCCGCTGGTTCCTCGTCACGCCCGACATGCACCGGGTGCATCACTCCGTGCTGCGTCATGAGCAGAACAGCAACTTCGGCTTCAATCTGCCCTGGTGGGACAGGCTCTTCGGCACCTACATTAATCAGCCGAGGCAGGGTCACCAACGCATGACCATCGGCACCGGCGATCTCGGCACCGCGTCCGATCAGCACCTGAGCAGCCTGCTCGCGCAACCGTTTCGAACCGCCTGATTTTCCCCGGAGAGCTCATGAAGATACTCGCCATTGCCCTGTGTTCCGCTGCCGCACTGGCTTCCGGTACGGCACGGGCGGACCCCACCATGCCCCTGATTCTCGACATGGAGCGCCGGGCTGAAGTGATCGATGCCTGGCTGGCGAGGCGTGTCGAAATTCTGCTCCCGGAGCTCATGCGCGAATCCGGCATCGACACCTGGCTCATCATCGGCCGCGAGTACAACGAGGACCCGGTGCTGAAAACGATGATTCCGGCCACCTGGCTCTCCGCCCGTCGAAGGACCATGCTGCTGATCCACGACCCCGGTCGCGGTCAGTCGCTCGAGACGCTGGCAGTAGCCCGCTACGACGTGGGCAGTGTCTTCAGTCGGGCCTGGGATCCGGAGGCCGAGCCGGACCAGTGGCGCAGGCTTGCGGAACTCATCAGGGTCCGGAATCCGGCCCGGATCGGCATCAACGTCTCAGAAGACTTCGCGCTCGCCGACGGGCTCGCCCATACGGAACATGCCCTGCTGCTCGAGAATCTGCCGGAAGCGTACCGGTCCCGGCTGGTCTCAGCAGAACCGCTCGCCATCGGCTGGCTCGAGACCCGCATACCCGAGGAGATGATGGTCTATCAGCAGATCTGTGCCATCGCCCACCGCATCATCGACGAAGGCCTATCGGAGGTCGCAGTTCAGCCGGGCATCACAACGACCGCAGATCTCGAATGGTGGTTCCGGGAACGGGTACGCGGCCTAAAGCTCACCAGCTGGTTTCATCCTTCCGTCTCCCTGCAGCGGCCGCAGACGAGCGAGGATGAGGACGACGTCATCCGTCCAGGCGATCTGCTCCACGTGGATTTCGGCATCACCTACCTCCGGCTCAACACGGATACCCAGCAACACGCTTATGTGCTGAAGCCCGGCGAATCCTCGGCACCCGATGCTCTGCGGGAAGCCATGGCCACCGGCAATCGGCTTCAGGACATCCTCACCGGAAACTTCGTCACCGGCCGGACGGGCAACGAGATCCTTGCGGCCACCCGACGGCAGGCGGAGGCCGTCGGAATCGAGCCATCCATCTACACCCACCCCATCGGCTATCACGGCCACGCGGCCGGTCCCACCATCGGCCTCTGGGATCAGCAGGACGGCGTACCCGGCAAAGGGGACTATCGCCTGAGGCCGGACACCGCCCATTCCATCGAGCTCGCAGCCATCCTCGAACTGCCGGGCTGGTCCGGTCCCATGCGTATCAAGCTGGAGGAAGACGCCTTCTTCGATGGCGAGACGGTGCGATACATCGACGGCCGACAGACCGAGCTGCACCTGATTCCGCGCCAGTAGCCGGACATGGACGGACGCCTGCACCAGGATGAACTGAACGTCCACACGGGGCTGGTCCGGCGTCTGGTCGATGCACAGTTTCCTGAGTATGTCAGCCGCCCGCTGGATCCGCTCGCCGCCACCGGATCCAGCAACCGGCTGTTCCGCCTCGGTGATGATCTGCTGGTACGCCTGCCGAGACAGCCCGGCGGTGGCGTCACTGTGGACAAGGAAGCACGGTGGACCGCCCGGGTTGGCCGCCACCTGCCCGTTGCCGTGCCTGAGATTCTGGCGATCGGAGCTCCGGCGTTCGAATACCCCGAGCGGTGGTCAATCGTCCGCTGGATGGACGGGGAGCTGCCCCCGGCTTGCGGGCCTGACGCAGAGGCGGACCCGGCACGCAGGATGCTGGCGGCGGAACTCGCGGAAGTCATCCTGGCTCTGCGGAACATACCCGTGCCGGACGCGGCAGATGCGGATCCGATGCTGAAATCCTACCGCGGGCGTCCGCTGATCGAGTTCGATGGAGCCTTCCGGCGCGTGGTGGAGCGCTGCCGGAATCTCGACGGACTCGATCTGGATCTGGCGCACGCGCTCCGCGTGTGGTCCGAGGCATTGAAGCTGCCGGACCCGGAACCCGCCTCGACCAGGCAGTGGTTCCATGGCGATCTGGTCGCCGAAAACCTGCTGCTGAAGAACGGACGACTGACCGCCGTGCTCGATTTCGGAGGACTCTCCATCGGCGATCCCACCATCGACCTGCATGGCGCCTGGGAACTGTTCGATCCACCCGCGCTGAAGCACTTCCGCGACACCATGGGGGTGAGCGAAACCGATTGGCTGAGGGGCCGGGCCTGGGCGCTCGGCATCGCCCTCATGTGCTTCAGCTACTACTGGCAGACGATGCCGGACCGGTGCCGTGACCGGCTGGCCATGGCGCGCGCCGCCCTTGCGGATACAGCCTGACGCGGGCACCCCACCGGGTTAGACTTCACAAACGTCCGAACGGAGACCGGCATGTCCGTCTGGCTCGCCAAACTGATGGGGCCCATCATCCTGCTGCTGGCGCTCTCCATGATCTGGAATCCCAGAGGTCTCCTCGAGATATCCCGCCAGTTCATCGTGGACAGACCACTCATTCTCATCAGTGGGGTTCTGGCGACCCTGGCCGGACTCTCCATCGTCAACCTGCACAACGTCTGGTTGTGGAGCTGGGAGGTAGTGATCACACTGTTCGGCTGGGCACTTCTGATCGGTGGAAGTCTCAGGGTGCTGGCACCCGGCCTGGTCGGCGACCTCGGCGAAGAGATGCTGAAGTGGGAGGGTGTGACACGTTGGGTGGGATGTCTGTGGGCGCTGATCGGTGCTTACCTGACCTGGAACGGCTATCTGTAAGCCATCTAACCGGTGCGGACCATCAGGAACTGGCGCACCCGGTAGGATTCGAACCTACGACCCCCGGTTTCGTAGACCGGTGCTCTAATCCAACTGAGCTACGGGTGCGTGAAGGCGGAACGTCAGGCGTTCCGTGAAGGCGCGCTATTATCTGGATCGCACCCTGGCCCGTCAAGGAAGTGCATTCCGCTGACGGCGCGAGGCGATTACAATGCGCCCATGAGCGAAGAATTTCCCCAACCTGCTGAAAACTCTCAGGAAACACCCCGCTACGAGACCGACGAGTTCGCCGAGAAGCGCTTCCGCGGCTGGCGCCTGATCGGCTTCATCTTCGGCGTGGTTCTCGTGCTCGCCATCATCAGTTTTCTCGTCGACTGGGCCGTGATCGGTCCTCTCGAAGGCCGCGTTTTCTAGATCCGATGATCCGCAGCCTCAGTCCGGAAGACTGAGCGCAACCAGCCGCGCGCCGTCCGCGTAGCCCGTGGCCAGCACGATGTACTGCTTACCGCCGGACAGATAGGTCATGGGCGCACCCGTGGCGGGTCCGGGCAGTGGCACCTCGGCAATCGTTTCTCCACTGGATTTGTCGAACACCTGGAGGCGCCAGGTCGCCTCTTCACGCCCGCCTTCCGGCACGAACAGGAGCGTCTTCGTGAGAAGCGGTCCCTGCGGCATGTTGCCGCCCACCGGGCCGGGGTCGTCAAAGCCTTTGTCGATTATCGTCTGACGCAGACCGTCACCGAAGGGCACCACCCACCTGTGGTCTCCGGTGTTGAGATCGATGGCCGTGATCCTCGAGAACGGGGGCCGGGTGAGCGGCAACCCCCTCGGACCCTGCAGACCGCCGAGGCCGCGTGCCCTGACGTAGTCGAACTCGGTCTTCTCGGGATCTCCTTTCGTGAGTTTCACCGCCATGGGTGAGGTCCGCGACGGTATGTAGATCATGCCGGTCTCCGGGTCCACCGCCGCACCGGTCCAGTTCGCGCCGCCGGCCCAGCCCGGCAGATTGATGGTCCCTTTCAGGGAAGGCGGCGTGAACAGCGGCCCGTGCTCGTACTCGCGCACGATGTCCCAGGCCTCCGCTTTCAGCTCTTCCGTAAGATCGATCAGCGTCTCATCGGAGATCCCCTGCAGATCGAACGCGGCGGGACGGGTCGGGAATGGCTGAGTGGGAGACGATCGCTCACCGGGCACCGAGCTCTGCGGTACGCGCCGTTCCTCGATGGGCCAGACGGGTTCACCGGTGACCCGGTCGAAAACGTAGATGAAGCCCTGTTTGGACACCTGTGCGACCGCCCGGACAGGCTTTCCGTCCACCACCACGTCCACCAGGTTCGGCGCTGCCGGCAGGTCATAGTCCCAGAGCCCGTGATGCACCATCTGAAAGTGCCAGACCCGCTCCCCCGTTCCGGCATCCACACAGACCAGGCTTTCGGCATAGAGGTTGTCGCCGGGCCGGTGTCCGCCGTACCAGTCGTTGGTCGGCGTACCGGTGGGCAGATAAACGTAGCCGAGTTCCGGATCCGCGCTCATCAGCGTCCAGACATTCGAATTGCCCGAGTACACCCAGGCATCGCCCTCCCAGGTCTCGACGCCGGCCTCGCCCTTCTGAGGAATGGTGTGAAACATCCACCGCTGCTCGCCGGACTCGATGTCGAAGCCGCGAACGTGCCCCGGCGGCATCTGCAGCGTGCGCGGTCCGTCCCAGATCGATGAACCCACCACCACCGTGCCGCCGACCACCATGGGTGCCGACATCACCGAATACTGCCGGCGGTCCACTTCCCGCCCGAGACCGACGGTCAGATCCACCACACCGTTCTCGCCGAAAGCGGGATCCGGGCGACCGGAATCCGCATCCAGGCTCCACAGCCGTGCATCGTTCGTCGGCATGAGCACCCGACGCCTGCCGCCGCTGGCGTAGTACCCCACGCCTCGATGGTTGAAGCCGAGATTCGTCGGCCGGCCCTGGCGGTAGGATTCCGTATCAAAAAGCCACTTCTGGGCACCGGAGCGGGGATCGAGTGCGGCCACATGACCGAGCGAGGTGCTGATGTAGAGCGCATCGCCCACCTTGATCGGCGTGGACTTGAAGCCGATGGGGGTGAGCTTGCGGTCCTGCCGGACCATGGCGTTGTCCGGCGACTCCCAGACCCATGCCACCTGGAGCCGGTGCACATTGCCCGCATGAATCTGATCGAGAGGCGCGTACTTGGTCGAGCCCGGATCGTTACCGTAGCTCGGCCAGTCGGTCGCCTGCACCGATGGCTGCAGCCCGGCGGTCAGGAGCAGCGCGAGCATCCATCTGCGGGCGGAGTTCACCCTGTCGGCAAAGCCCTCAGTCTCAGAACCGAACGAAAGATGCTCGATCAAGCCCCATCCCCTCTACACCGAATGCGTGCGCCATTCTTCCGGTTGAAGGGCGACGCGTCCAGTGGGGATCAGGCGAGAGCCGTGAGCTCCGCGAACTGCAATTCGTTCAGAGGCGCGCCCATATAAAAACCCTGCCCCACGTCGCAGCCGGCTTCGGCCAGAAAGAGAAAGGTCTCGGCGTCTTCCACGCCATCCGCCGTCACCGTCTTGTGGAAGCGGTGCGCGAGATCGATGATGGCCGCCGTCATCTGCCGGTCCTGTTCGTCCTCGACCAGATTGGTGATGAACGATCGATCGATCTTGATCTCGTCAACGGGCAGGTCCCGAAGCTTCTCGAGTGAAGCACTGCCGCGGCCGAACTCATCCATCACCACCGAGACACCCAGCGCGTGCAGCTCTTCCAGCGCCCCGATGGTATGTGCATCGTCGAATCGGGATTCCCGGACCTCCAGCGAGAGACGGCCTTCGGGCACGCCCCAGATGGAGAGCTCGCTGCGCAGCGCGTTGAAGAACTCCGGATGCTGAAGCACCCGTCCATCCACGCTGATGGCAATGGGCACCGCGGTATTGAAGTTTTCCATCTCGCGGATGGCCCGGCGCAGACTGTAGAGCGTCAGATCCCAGAGTTTGGTCTCGTTGAGCACCGGCATGAAATCCTGGGGCGGTATGATCTGCCCGCCTTTCCGCCAGCGGACGATGGCCTCCGCGCCGACGAGCTCACCGTCTTCGAGCCGGTACTTGGGCTGATAGTCCAGCGAGATCTCGTGGTCCTGCAGCGCCTTGTCGAGCTCGTGGTTGGTCTGCCAGTCGCGCTGTATCTTGGCGAACGCTTCTTCGGACGAGATCTCGAAGCAGGCGTTCTTCTCCACGGCACGACTGAGCGCCGCTTCGGCAAAGCGGTACAGATCGTCCACGTTCATGCCGTCCAGCCGTTCACGCCGACCGTAGTAGACGAGCCCCGCATGGACCTGGAGGCGGACGCTCGTATCGGCGACCGGGAGCGGCTCCTCGAAAGCGCGCTCGAGCTTCAGACCCGCGAGCAGCACGTGATTGTCATCCATGAGCTGGTCGAACACCACGCAGACCTTGTCGCTTCCGAGCGGAAGGAACTGATCCGCTTCGCGCAGCGACGCCGCAACGCGTTCCTGAAAGCACTGCTGCGCCGCGGTGGCCACGCTCAGCCCGTGCTGCCCGGACAGCTCGCCCACGTTCCGCAGGCTCACGACGGCGAAGGCCGCATTTCCCGTCGTCTGTCTGATCAGTGCCTCCAGATCGGGCACGGCATGTTGCGCTGTGTTCATCCCTAATCCGATCTCAGAGAAAGTACTTGGCGGGATCGATGCCGAAGGCGTTCTTCGGCAGCTCCTTGGTGATCCACCAGCTCAGGGTGGCGTTCTCTTCCGTGTCCTGCGAGGCCAGATCCACCACCACCAGGTGTGAGCGCGGCTGTTTCTGCGCATCCAGGAGCAGAATGATTTTCGGTTTCAGCCGCCGACTGCCATGCTGCGCCACTACCACGCCCACCTCGCCGGTGTTGAGCTCGACGATGGCGCCCACGGGAAATACCCCGATGGCCTGAATGAAGTGATCGACGATCTCCCGCTGATAGAGCACGTCCGACTGCTTCTGCAGCTCCTGAGCAGCGCCATAGCTCGACCTCGCTTCCGCATAGGGGCGCTCGCTGATCATGGCGTCGTAGCTGTCGACCACGGCAGCGAGCCGGCCATAGAGCGGAATCTCCGTGCCGACCCGACCGTCCGGATAGCCGGAGCCATCGAACCGCTCGTGATGGGTCTGCACGGCGAGCAGGACCTTGTTGTTCTTCATCCCGTTCTCTTCCAGCAGCTTCATCCCTTCGCCGACGTGGCTCTTGAGGATTTCCCACTGATCCGGCGTCGGGGCACCCGGCTGAACGAGCAGCTCCGGCGGCAGGTTCACCTTGCCGATGTCGAGCAGCGAACAGGACAGGGCGATGGCATCGATGTCGGGCGGCGGGAAGCCGAGCTGCCGGGCGAGAATGGCACCCCAGACCGCATTGGAGATGGCGTGGGAGAAGGTGTAGTCATCCAGCGCCCGCATTCTCAAAAGGGCTGCCATGGCCGACTTGTTACGCATCACGCTCGCGACGAGCGGATTGATGGCCCGCTCGATCTCGTCGATATCGAAACCGCCCGTGGCCTGAAGTTTGCCCACGCAGCCGCGCATGATGTCCACCGCGTCTTCCAGCGAGGTCCTGGCCGGTTCGAGCTCCTTGCCGAGCTCCACGCTGTCCTGATACACCCGGGGTTTGCGCGGCTGAATCCGGGTGACGTTGCTGGCCTCGGGTTCCTCCGGCGTCCTGCGGACCCTGGAGATCACCTGCAGTTTCACGTCCGTGAGGCTGGAATCATACCGGCGTGGATCCACATAGACGTAGGCGCATTCCCGGGCCAGGCGATCGATACCCTGGCGGGAACGGATATAGAAACCCTGCACCGGGTAATCGGTGTCTTCCCACTTCTTATCGAGCTGAGCGACGTACATCCCGATGGTGAGATTGTCGACGGCCGTTTTCTTGAGCCCTGTCAGGCTCGCTTCAGCTTCCATGCGGCTTCCGGGGGTAATGACCTAAGGCCCTGCCAGTGTATGAGATCAGGGTTTGCGGCAATGTTAAGTACTTCCCAGGCAGGCTCGTTTCCCGGGTACATCGGTATCTATCATCAATTTATATGACATATAAGGCCTCTGAAGGCACCGAGCGATGGAAACTTCCGGGTGTGAATCAGTTAGGCTTCCGGCATCTGAGCGTAAGGAGATGCGGCATGAGGACGACTCGCACGATCGGCGGTGGCGCCATCGGAACTTTACTGATGGTGCTCCTGGCCATCGTCGTGGCGGGGTTCCTGACCTGGTTCTTCTACTGCCCCTGCGAACGCACCTCCGGCGGATACCTGCTCGGCGACACCCCGGAAGGTCCGGTCACCGACTGGTCCTTCGCCAATGACATGGCCCAGGTACCGCTCTGCCAGATCCAGGTCGATGCCGGCCTTCTGCCCCATTCCATCAATCTCAACTGCATGAGCGATGACGGCGAACTGTTCCTGAGTTGCGCGAGCTGTGACGGCAAGCGATGGTCCACGGCCGTGCTCGACAATCCCGAAGCCCGGCTGCGTGCAGGCGGCGTGGTCTACCCGGTCCGGGTCACCCGGGTGACCGATCCGGAGACCCTGGACCGGGCCTGGGCTGCCCGCGCGGCCAAGCGCGGCCAGCCCACGGACACTCCGCGACAGGACGGCTGGTGGTCCTTCCGGGTCGCGTCGCGCTGATCAGGTCCGGTCCGGATCGGTGCGGGCTCAGTGCACCCGGTTTTTCTCGAACCAGTTCACCATCGCCACCTGCTCCGGCGACAGCTGACTGGTGGGCACATATTTGTGCATCCAGCGTATGAACGGCACGGACGCCGCGCCCACCAGCTTCTGGTTGCGCTTGACGACCACGGCGCTCTTGCCCGAGGTTTTCTTGATTTCTTCGACTGCGTACATCACATCTCTCGTTGGTTGAGTTTCAGGTCCCGGCGCCATTGTGCTGCCGGGGCCTGAATGCTGATGTGATCTGAGTCTTAGTCCGCCGAAGGTCCGGCGATGATTCGCTTCACCTCGGGCACCACGTCCCGGAACAGACGCTCCAGAGAGCCGTTCATCTGCTCGGCCCGCATTCCGGGTGGAACGGCCATGCTCACCAGATCCGTGATCCCGAAGGTCCGGATGAAATCCACCAGAGTTTCCACGCAGTGCGCCGCGTCTCCGACGATCCACGTCTGCGGCACGGGCTCTCCCCGTTCACCGAGGCCTTCGCCGCTCTCCTCGAAGAAGCGCTGGTAGAGCGCCATCCGATAGCGCTCGGCGGCTCGAACCGGCTGCCAGTCGGACTCCCGGTCGTCTGTCACGAGCACACTGCGGATGATGCCGACCCGGTAGTCGGCCGGATTACGGCCCGATGCGACGAGCGCGTTCGCCCAGGTGTCATAGGAGCGGGCCTTCAGGCCCTGCGGCAGGAAATGGGTGTCGTAATCGGCGGCCCGCATCGCACCGGCTTCGGACATGGCGGCAACGTAGAGCGGCGGGCCGCCTTCCTGAACATAGCCCGGCGTGATCTGCACATCCTCGAACCGATAGCGCTTGCCTGAGAAGCTGAACCGCTCGCCGGTGAAGCAGGCCTTGAGCACCTCGATCCCCTCGTTCATGAGCGAAACCCGGCGGCTCACGGGCAGACCGAAACCTCTGAACTCATGGGGCGCGTAGCCCATGCCGAGGCCGAGCTCCACCCGGCCGCCGGACAGGTTGTCGAGCACGGCAAGATCTTCCGCCAGCCGGATGGGGTGATTGAAAGGCATCAGACAGATGTCCGTGCCGAACCGCATCCGTTCGGTGATGCCGGCCATGGCTCCCGCCACCGGCACCCAGCTCGGGAGATAACCGTCGTCGACAAAGTGGTGCTCGGTGAACCAGGCCAGATCCGCGCCGATCTGGTCGAGCCAGCGCACCTGGTCCAGAACCTCCTCGTACAGGCGCCGGTCCGACACCCCCGAATCCGGCGGGTTCCGGAAATCGTAGGCCACGCCGATTCTCAACGGCTGCATGCGAGCCTCCCCCTCATGAACGCCATGGGCGGATCGTATCAGAGTAAACCGAATGGCGGGCAAAGCCCGCACCTCGACCTTGACGCGCCCGACCGACGCGGATTCAATGCCCTGCTGCACCGCACGAACCACGGAGAAGGCATGAGCACGCCCGCCCCCGAATCCCTGGCCGCCTGGCAGGAACAGGTGGAAAAAGAGCTTCGCGGCAAACCGCTGGAAGCCCTGTACTGGACTTCGCCGGAAGGCATCCGGATCAAACCGCTGTACACGGCGGAAGACCTGGAAGCGACGGAGCAGACGGACAGTCTGCCCGGGATGGCGCCTTACATGCGTGGCCCCCGCGCCTCCATGTATGCGAACCGGCCCTGGACCATCCGCCAGTACGCGGGTTTTTCGACCGCAGAGGAATCGAACCGCTTCTACCGGGACAATCTGGCCGCAGGACAGAAAGGCCTTTCGGTCGCCTTCGATCTTGCCACCCACCGCGGCTACGACTCGGACAACCCCCTGGTCGCCCAGGACGTGGGCATGGCAGGCGTGGCCATCGACACCGTGGAAGACATGAAGATCCTCTTCGACGGCATCCCGCTCGATCAGATGTCCGTCTCCATGACCATGAACGGCGCCGTGCTGCCGGTGATGGCCAGCTACATCGTCGCCGCCGAGGAGCAGGGTGTGGCTCAGGCGGACCTGTCGGGCACCATTCAGAACGACATTCTGAAGGAGTTCATGGTCCGCAATACCTACATCTATCCGCCAGCGGCGAGCATGCGGATCGTCTCGGACATCATCGGCCACACCGCCGAGCACATGCCGCGCTTCAACTCCATCTCCATCTCCGGCTATCACATGCAGGAAGCCGGTGCGAACTGCGTGCAGGAGCTGGCGTTCACCATCGCCGACGGCATCGAGTATGTCCGGGCGGCGATCGATGCCGGCCAGCCGGTGGACAAATTCGCGCCGCGGCTTTCCTTCTTCTTCTGCATCGGCATGAACTTCTTCATGGAGATCGCCAAGCTCCGGGCGGCGCGCATCCTCTGGCACGAGGTCATGGCCCAGTTCGATCCGCAGAACCCTTCCTCGAGCATGCTCCGTACCCACTGCCAGACTTCAGGCGTCTCTCTGCAGGAGCAGGATCCGTACAACAACGTGGTGCGCACCACCATCGAAGCCATGGCAGCCGTGCTCGGCGGCACCCAGAGCCTGCACACCAACGCCTTCGATGAAGCCATCGCCCTGCCCACGCCTTTCTCGGCCCGCATCGCACGGAACACCCAGTCGATCATCGCCGAGGAATCCCAGATCACCCGGGTCATCGATCCCCTGGGCGGTTCCTACTACGTTGAGAGCCTTACTCACGCCATGGTGGTGGAGGCCCGGAAGCTGATCGGTGAGATCGAAAACGTGGGCGGCATGACGAAGGCCCTCGATGAAGGGATCCCCATGCGTTACATCGAGGAATCCGCCGCCCGCCGGCAGGCCCGGGTGGAGCGCGGCGAGGACGTGATCATCGGCGTGAACAAGTATCCGGTGGAAGAGGACGTGCAGGTGGACGCTCTCGACATCGACAACTCCAAGGTGCTGAAGAACCAGATCCGCCGCCTCAGAGAAATCCGGGAAAAACGTGATGACGCTGCCGTGCAGAGCGCGCTCACAGCTCTGAGCGAAGCCACTGGCGATCCCACGAAGAATCTGCTGGCCCTGGCCGTGGAAGCAGCCAGACACCGGGCGAGTGTCGGTGAGATATCGGAGGCACTCGCCAGCCGCTGGAACCGCCACCGCACCGTCGCCCCCATCCGCAAGGGCGTTTTCGAGGAGGCCTACGGCGACGATCCGAAATTCGCAGACGTGCGGGAAGAGATCAAGCTCTTCACGGAGCTCGAAGGCCGCGCCCCCAGCATCTACGTGGTCAAGATCGGCCAGGACGGGCACGACCGGGGTGCCAAAGCCATCTCCAACGCCTTTGGCGATACCGGCTTCGACGTCACCCTGTCCGAGCTTTTCATGAGCCCCCAGGAAGCGGCCAGGCGCACGGCAGAGCTCGGTGTGCACGTGGTCGGCGTTTCGACGCTCGCCGGCGCCCACCGGACCATCGTCCCGGAACTGATGGCGGCGCTGAAGGATGCCGGGCAGGAAGACGTGACCGTGGTGGTCGGCGGCGTGATCCCGAAGCGGGACTATCAGTTCCTGTACGACTGCGGCGTCGCAGGCATCTTCGGACCCGGCACGAACATTCTCGATGCCGCCAGCTCAATCCTAAAGCTAATTCCAGGAAAGAACAGGTAACTATTTGAAATGATAGGAAAACTAAACCACGTCGCCATTGTAGTGCCGGATCTCGCCGCCGGCGCTCAACTGTACCGGAACGGGTTTGGCGCGGACGTCTCCGAGCCCGTCGACCTGCCGGATCAGGGCGTGACCACCGTGTTCGTCAATCTGCCGAATACCAAGATCGAGCTCCTCCACCCGCTGGGCGAAGGCTCTCCGGTGGCGAAATTTCTCGCCAACAATCCCAGGGGCGGTATGCACCACGTCTGCTACGAGGTTACCGATATCGAAGCCGCCATCGAGAAGCTCACGGCCGATGGCATGACGGTGCTCGGCGACGGCAAGCCCAGCATCGGCGCCCACGGCCTGCCCGTGGTATTCCTGCACCCGAAGGACGCCCTCGGCACCCTGGTCGAACTCGAGGAAGTCGCCTGAGCGCATCCTGATGGCGCAAACAGCCAGGCCATACTCCGGCGCCTACCGCTGGTACGCGCTCGTGCTGCTGGTGGTGGTCTATGTCTTCAATTTCATAGACCGCTCGATCCTCGGCATTCTGGTACAGCCCATCAAGGAAGACCTCCAGGTCAGCGATACCGCCATGGGATTCCTTGGCGGCATCGCCTTCGCCATCTTCTATACCTTCATGGGTATTCCCATCGCCCGCCTCGCCGACAAGGGCTCGCGGGTGAACGTGCTGACGGTCTCGCTGGTGCTCTGGAGCGGGGCCACGGCACTCTGCGGAATGGCGCAGAATTTCTTCCACCTGCTTGCCGCACGGATCGGTGTCGCGGTCGGAGAAGCGGGCGGCAGCCCGCCCTCCCACTCCATGATTTCCGACATGTTCCCGCCGGAACGCCGCGCCACGGCGCTCGCCATCTACGCACTGGGCATTCCCATCGGCACCATGCTGGGAAATCTGGGCGGCGGCTGGATCAACGAGACTTTCGACTGGCGTACGGCCTTCGTGGTGGTCGGCCTGCCCGGCGTAGCGCTCGCCGTCGTGCTCAGACTGACGCTCCGGGAACCGCCGCGGGGCCTGGCCGAAGGTGTGGAAGTAGCCGCCGGCGAAGCACCGCCGGTGGCGGAAGTGTTCCGCTATCTCTGGGCCCGACGCTCCTTCCGCTATCTGACCGTCGGCGGAGCCCTGCACGCCTTTGTCGGCTACGGCGTCAGCTACTGGATCCCGGCCATGTTCGCCCGCAGCCATGGGCTGGGTACCGCTGAAATGGGACTGGCTCTCTTCTACCTCGGTTTCGCTTCCATCGCCGGTACGTTTCTCGGCGGTTTTCTGGGCGACCGGTTCGGAAAACGGGACCCGCGCTGGTACGTCTGGCTGCCCGGCCTGGCCACCATGCTCAGCCTGCCGTTCTCCGCCTTCGTCTATCTGTGGGGAGAGCCCTATCAGGCGCTGTGGGTCCTCTCCATTTCCTACTTTCTGGGTGCTTACTATCTCGGCCCGACGTTCTCCATGGTCCAGGGCATGGTGGGACTGCGCATGCGGGCTCTGGCGGCCAGCATTTCGCTGTTCATTCTGAACATCATCGGTCTCGGGCTCGGGCCCCAGTTCACAGGCATCACCTCCGATGTGCTGAACCGCTTCACCGACCTCGGCGACGAATCGCTGCGCTGGGCCCTCGTCATCAGCCTGATCTTCAATCTGGTCTCGGCACTCCTTTACCTGGCCGCCGGCCGGACTCTGAAGGCGGATCTGGACTCCGCAAAGCAGATGGCCTGACGGCGGCGGCATTGTCACAGGTCCTATCCAAGCATCCCGAAAATCGGTAAGCTTCGCGCCCTCAATGGTGGCCCTTTCCGGTCCCCCCGCAACGACAGGTTGCAAACCCCGCCAGGCCCGGAAGGGAGCAACGGTAGCAGCTGACTCGTGTGCCGGGGTGTGGCTGGATTGGGTCGCCACCCGGAGAGGTGTCCGAGCGGTCGAAGGAGCACGCCTGGAAAGTGTGTATACGGCAACGTATCGAGGGTTCGAATCCCTCCCTCTCCGCCATCTCCCCGCGCCGGTCTCAGCGACTGATCACTTCGATGCAGGCGACCAGCGTCGCCAGTGACGCAAACGTGCGGCGCGTGTTCCAGCGCGTCCATCGTTCGAGGTAGTGCGCCCAGATCCGCGCTGCCTCCTCACCGTCGCCGCCCGCCTTCGCGAGCGCGTTGTTGAGGGGCACGTTGCCAGCAGCCGTGACGATGAACATTCCGACCACGTAGATTCCCCCGCCGACGAACGCCATGTGGGCACCGGGTTCACCCCACTGCCACAGGCCGACGAGGACCATCAGCAGCGCGACGATCGTCGAGCCGAAGAACAGGGGCATGAACGAGGATTTCAGAATCACCGTATTGATCGCATTCATCGCAGCAATGGCGCTGGCTGTATCCAGCGTCGCCAATGAGCGCATGATGAAGCCGGAGAATGCCGCGTAGATGCCTGCCACCAATGCGGCGCAGAGCGCCATGATCCAGGCCAGCGAATCCAGAAGCACGGCTTCCATCAGACACCCCCCGCTGCGCTGTCTGCGATGACGCCCAACTGCCCGGCTTCATAAGCCGCTTTCATGTCGGCGATCTGCTGCAGTGATCCCATGACGAAAGGACCATCCTGGACATAGGTTTCGGCGATCCGCGCACCATCGAACAGGGCGAAGTGCAGAGATTCACGGGTTGCGTTGCGGATACTGATTGTCGCGTTGCAGTCAGCTCTGATTGCAACGGCCTGACCGGGTGCCAGACGCCTTGTGGCCTCACCAGTGACGACGTCCAGGATTCCCTCGATATTCTGAACCCATACGCCTCGATTGGCGGCTGTTCCATGTGAAAAGCGACCGCCCGGCTGGACCGTGCCATCGAGTATGGTCATTGGAATCGACGGCGAGGTTGCGCCGCAAACGCCATTCGATTCACCCAGTGCGACCCTGACACGATAGTCTGCGGTGCTGATCGCGGGCATGTCTTCCGATCGCACGAGGCATGACGTCGGCGTTTCGAAACGCAGAGCCTGGGGTACGTTGACGAATACCTGCAGTCCGTGGATCCGCGCATTCCCCCGAGGGGACTCGTCATGAACCGCCCCGCTCCCGGCGCTGAGCCAGTAAAGATCTCCGGGTTGCAGATCGAAGTCATGCCCCAGTGAATCCCGATTGCGGAAAAGACCCTCGCTGTCCTCAAACAGCAGAGATACGGCGGACATCCCTGCGTGGGGATGCGCACCGAAGGTGGGCTCCGTCATCACATAGTGATCGACCATCACGAGTGGATCCATGGCTTCTGAGAGGTCTCCCGCGCGGAAGCTCTCCGCCCTGAAACCCCTCCCCACGGTGACGTCAGCGCCAGTCAGTGGTCCAGATACGAAAGTCCTGTCAGCCGGGGTGACGCCCTGAGGGACGTTGGCGCATGCGTCGATCCTGTTCATTCTTCCTACCTCTTCTTCGTTGACCGTCTTCGAAAAAGTATATGAGCGGAACAATAATCGTATAAACAGACAATATTCGAATATATAATTCCATTTTCGAAACAATAGCGGCCCGCCATGACGTCCATCGATCTGAACGACTACTACTACTTCGTGCATGTCGTCGAGAAAGGCGGGTTCACACGTGCCTCGGAGTCCCTCGGAATTCCGAAGTCACGGCTGAGCAGACACATTGCACAGCTGGAGGAGCGCCTGGATACGATCCTCATTCAGCGAACGACGCGTCAGTCGAAGATCACCGAGCCCGGCGAAGTCTTCTACCAGCGGGCGCGTGCGGCGGTCGACCAGGTGGAACTTGCCGAGGCGGAGCTGAGAAGGAAGAAAAACACGCTATCCGGTCAGGTTACCGTGAGCTGCTCGGTGGGTGTTGCCCAGTTCGCTTTGAAGAAGCTCATCGTTCGCTTTGTGACCGACAACCCGCGGATCACCGTTCTGCAACAGGTGACCAACCAGAACGTGGATCTGATCGCGGCCGGTGTCGACATGTCCGTACGCGGGCATACGGACCCACTCCCGGATTCGACGTTGATACAGAGACCACTGGCTACGGTTGAATGGAACCTGTTCGCTTCTCCCGACTATCCGATCAATGAAATTGCGAGTCCTGCAGACCTCACAAACCATCAGACACTCTCCCTCGGCTGGCAGGGACATGGGGACCGTTGGAGGCTCGCGCACAGATCAGGAACGATCGAGAACATTCAGATTGCACCTCGACTGAAGAGCGAAGACATGAGCACCCTGAAAGAAGCCGCCGGTGAAGGTCTGGGCATCGTCGCGCTACCCGCGTACACCTGCCGCGACGAGTTGGCGTCGCGAACGCTGGTCAGAGTGCTGCCGGAGTGGCATGCAGGCCAAGCCGATCTCAGCCTGATCCTGCCGCGCAGAAGTGGCTATACTGCGTCCGTCGCAGCGTTTCGGGAATTTCTCCAGGCAGAGTTTGCCGGTTCTGTCGCGACGCCTTAGAACACCGTCGATTCTCCAGCCTGACGTTTTCACCCGCCATTGACGTCTGGTATCGGTTAATCCCGTCATGAAGAGAAACATCAGACCACCATCTCGAACGGCCCTGCTCAACGAAGCCTTCACACCGCTGCAGCTTTCCCTGCTCCTGCTGCAGCTCCCCTCACTCGCAATCGCCCCGCGCGGCCGCGGGACCGTGCTGGTCTGGCCCGGATTCGGTGCGGGCAACGCATCGACGACCACTCTGAGAGGCTTCCTCTCGTATCTCGGCTATCGGGTGGAAGGGTGGTCCGAGGGTACCAACGACGGGGACGTGCTGAATCTGCTGGACCGGTTGAAGCAGGGCCTCGAATCGCGGGACGATCCCGAGCCCATCACGCTGGTCGGGTGGAGCCTCGGGGGCTATCTGGCCCGGGAAGTCGCCCGCGACTGCCCCGATCGGGTGAAACAGGTGATCACCCTCGGCAGCCCGGTCGTCGGCGGTCCCAAATACACCGCGGTGGCAGGCGCATTTTCTGATCGGGGCACTTCCGTGGACGAAATCGAACGTCTGGTGGATGAACGCTACGACGTGCGGCTGAACGTACCCGTGACGGCCATCTACTCGAAGCTCGATGGGGTGGTCGCCTGGCAGGCCTGCATCGATGAGCGCAGCCCCAATGTGGAGCACGTGGAGATCACCAGCTCCCATGTGGGTTTCGGGTTCTCGCCCCAGGCTTACCGGATCATTTCAGATCGTCTGGCAGGCCAGGCCCAGTCGAGGGTCCCGCATGTCGCCTGAGCCGGACACGGTCTCGGTTGCCCTCTTTCCGATTCCGAACGTCGTGGCGTTTCCGGGCACGATTCCGCCCCTCCATGTGTTTGAACCCAGGTATCGGCAACTGGTTCAGGACTGCGTGAACGACGGCCGCATGGTCGCAGTCAGCCACACCCGGAAAGTCATCCACCAGCCAACGGTCCCCGAACGCGCAGAAGACGCGCTGCGGTCGAATCAGGCGACCTACCAGCCGCACACCGTCTTCTCCGCGGGCACCTGTGACATCGTCGAGACCACGCCGGACGGGCGCATCCTCGCAACAGTGACGATCAGCCAGCGGCTGAAGCTCGTAGAAGAGGTCCAGTCTCTACCGTACCGGATCGTCGCCTGCACACCGGTGGAAGATGACGGGGCGAGCCTGAAGAACGATCGGAACCACCTGCTTCAGCAGCTGATCCACGCACGTCTGATCGAGCTGGTCCGCACGGAGAATGAGGAACTGGCCCTCCGCCTGAAGGGTTCCGACTGGGTCAATCTGACACCCGCGGAATACAGCTTCAGAATCTTTCAGGTGCTTCAGTTCCAGGCAGACGTCATGCAGTCACTGCTGGAAACACAGAACGTCACGGAACGACTTACTGCGATTGCCGGCTGTCTGGGCTTGACCTGAATCGGAACCCTTCGGCCCGCGATTACCGACGGGCGGCAATCGACGCAGTCCATCGGCCCACCAGCCTCAATCGATCAGCACACCGGGGTTGAGAATTCCGTTCGGGTCCAGCGTCGATTTCACTGCCCTGACAGCTTCCAGGTGCAGGTCCGGCACCTGCCGCGTATACCCGCTCCGGTGCATCCGCCCCACCGCGTGATGGTGGGTGACTGTGCCCCCGGCCGAGACCACCGCGTCGGTGGCGGCATCCTTGATTTCCTGCCAGACGGTCTGCTCCGAGCCGATGCTCACCGGACCGGAAAAGCTGTAATAGGGTGCGGGCCCATCCGGATACACATGGGTGAACCGGCAGCTGAGGTGATGCCCCTCGCCCAGGGTCTCGGTGAGCGCCTTCCCTACCCGGGACCGAACCTCGGCATCGAACTCCGGCCACTGATCCCAGGTGATGGCCGTCTCGAAGGTATCGCTCAGCAGGCCCAGCCCGCTCGTCACCCCTGCGTTCACACCGATGAAGGCCTGCCGCCAGGCACCGACCGCGCCTTCCCGGCCCGTGGCCCTGCCTGAGCCGTCATCGATGCGGATCGCCCCGTCTTCCACCTGGCCGCCGGCACCGCGGGCGATCTCCACCGCATGGCGGATGTACTCACCCTGAGGCACATCGGCCGACTCGAAGCCGATGATCAAGAGACTCTGAGTTCCGTTCAGACCGGCAGAGAGCTGCGCCTCGGCCGGGTCGAGCAGACGGAGATTCGCGGGCCAGAGTTTGGCCTGCACCACCTGACGGGCGGCATCGGCACCCGAGGCCCAGTCGTCGAACACCAGCCCGGCGGTTGCCCGGAACGTCGGACGTTTCTGCAGTCGCAGCCAGCATTCGGTGATGATCCCGAGAATCCCCTCCGAGCCCATGACCATTCTGTCAGGGCTGGGTCCGGCCCCGCTTCCCGGTAACCGGCGGGACTCCCACCAGCCGGCGGGGGTGAGCATCCGGATACTCTCAACGAAATCGTCAATGTGCGTATGGTTGGTGGCGTAGTGGCCGCCGGATCGGGTGGCCACCCAGCCGCCAACGGTGGACCAGGGAAAACTCTGCGGGAAGTGCCTCAGCGTGAGCCCTTCCGGGCGCAGCGCATCTTCCAGGTCCGGACCGAACACGCCGGCCTGAATCCTGGCCGCCCGGGAAACCGGATCGATCTCCAGTACCCGATGGAAGTGGTCGAGGTTGATGGTCACCGCGCTTTCCGAGGATTCGGGCACGCACACACCCCAGACCACGGAAGTCGCGCCGCCATAGGGTATGGCAGCGTGTCCGTTCGAATCGCACCATTCGAGAACGGCTTCCAGCTCGTCTTCATTGCGGGGGTGAGCCACCGCATCCGGCGGATGCTCGAACTCGCCACGCAGAGCCTTGAGCAGCTCGAGGGGATGACCGCCATGGGTGTGAAGCACCCGCTCGGCATGATCCGTGCTCACGAAGCCACCGAGCGCATCCGGCACCTCCAGGCGGGAGCCGCGAAGGACGATGTCTGCGATCTTCGGTATGGGCGGGGGCGTGACTTCGCGTCCGAAACGCCTGGACACACTCTCCGCCGCGCTTTTTCTCGCTGCCTCGTCCGGCTCATCCGAGGCAAAGCCCCAGGTCCAGAAGCTGCGGGGTTCCTGCCATCTGGCGCTGCTCATCCTCAATCCTCCCGGTACGATCCCGAAGGAGAGAATCCGACAATCAGTGGCGCAACCGCAAGCCTGTCAGTGGGCCGCATCCACCTCTCTACTCGTGGCCTCGACGACCGGCCTGAGCGGCGAATCCCCGGGAACCACCCGCAGCGCCCGGTCGATCAGTTCGCGTGCCCGGGTGACATCTCCCTGCGACAGCAGCAGATCGGCCAGGTTGTTGAGCGCACCTGCGTGATCCGGATCTGCCGCCAGCGCCTGCACGAACAGAGTGTTCGCCTGTTCCGTGTCGCCGTCTTCCCGCAGCTGGTTGGCAGCAGCAAAAGCGAGATCCGCGGCACCTGGCCACCGGGCCGCACCCGCCACGAGCGCCCGCCCCAGATCCTGTTTGGTGAATGACTGACGGCTGCTCATGACGGCGCGCAGATAGGCGTGTGCTTCTCCTCGAGCAGGCACCTCCCCCGGTTTCACGACCCGCAATGCCCATCGATCGGCCAGCGCCCAGGAACGCTCGAAGCGGTCGATCGGCTCCTGGCGTCGCACCTGGCGGCCGGAGCGCAGCAGCACCCTGCGTGCGGTCGGGTCATAGCCCACGACCACTGCATAGTGCCAGCGGGGCCACCAGGAGAACCCGAGGTTCTGCAGTACCAGCACCGGCGATCCTGCCGCGACCTCTTCCAGCAGTGCCGTCAGATCGCCGGGCAGTGGAACCGGTAACCGGCCGTGCCGGCGGGCGGACGCCATGACTTCGAGCTGCAGACTGCCGCGCCGGTCCGGCAGATAGACCTCCCCCACCAGCGCCTCCGGAGTCGTCGAGACTCCGCTGGCCACGAGAACGGTGGCCAGTGCGGCCGGTCCGCACTGATAGCGGTTCTGCGGGAAGAATGGCACCCAGGCCAGCTCGGAGGCCGGCGCATCGACAACCGCAGGCGGGTGGGTCGAGCAGGCCTGGGTCAGCGCTGTGAGCGCCAGCACCCAGACCGCGAGCTTAGAAACTGTTGAAGATATTGATGACGCCCGTCAGCTCGAGAATCATGAGGACGAGGAAGACTGCACCGATGAGGGCAAGCGCCGATCCGCCGGCCGGGAGGTCTTCCATCTGTGCCGCGAGTTGCGACAGCTCCTGATCGGACAGCTGCGCCACGCGGTCCGCCGCGTCGGCAGGGTCGACTCCGAGGGCGATGAGCTGCGACTGCACCGATTCCTGCGCCAGAACGGCATTCACGGTCTCGATGTGCGCCGCACGGTCGGCGGCACCGAGAAACTCTTCCGTGGTCAGAACCCTGGCCTCGGCCGCGGGGACGGAGAGGCTGGTGCAGAGAAAAGATATCAGTGCGAACTTGAGGATCAGATCCTTCATCGGCAACGGGCTCCGCTCAGGTGAGTCAGCTTCAATCGGGCGGCAGTATAGCAGAGCGGCCCGTCCATACATGCAGCCCTCCCACTCGTCGGCCCCCTCACCTACACTGCGTCCATGAGACAGGATCTCCGCCCTTACGCGGTCAAGCGGTTGCACCGGTTCATCGAACGGGCGTACGTGAACCACTTCATCGCCCCGCAGCTCGACGCGCTCGGCAGTCACTACCAGATCATGAAGCCCTGGCACTTCAAGGTGCATGGATCGAACATCCGCATCGGCGAGAGTCCGCACATCATCACGGCCCGAGACCGCCGCGTGACGCTGACCACCTGGCAGTATGGAGACGACGCCGGCCGGATAGACATCGGCGACTACTGCCTGCTCTGCCCCGGTGTGCGCCTGGACTCCGCCATCGGCATCGAGGTGGGCAGCAACACCATGTTCGCGGCCTCCGCCTACGTCACCGATGCGGACTGGCACGATATCTACGACCGTTCCCGTCCCATCGGCAACCGCGCGCCGGTGGTGCTGGGGGACAACGTCTGGATCGGAGACAGCGCCATCGTCTGCAAGGGAGTGACGATCGGCGAGAACAGCGTCATCGGTGCCGGTGCGGTCGTGGCCAGCGATCTTCCCGCCAACGTGATCGCGGCCGGCAATCCGGCCCGGATCATCAGGGAACTCGATCCCGGGAAAGCGCTCACCAGACGGGAAGATCTGCTGAAGGACGGCTCTGCACTGGACCGGCAGATCGACGATCTGGATCGATATCTGCTCGCCTCGAACAGCTGGCTGCGCTGGCTGCGAAGCCTGATCAACCCCGGACGGGGCGACTGACCACTACTGTCGAGGCAGCCGGATCAACTCCATCTGATCGTCCACGTTCGAACGGAAGGGATTGATGTCGATGCCGCCGCGACGCAGGAACCGGCCGCTGATCGAAAGCTGCTCGGGTGCGCATCGGGCCTCGAGATCCATATAGATCTGCTCGATGGTCGCCTCGTGGAAGGCTGCATGGTTGCGGAAGGACACCAGATAAGCGAGCACGGAGGATCGGGTGATGGGCCGGCCCAGATAACGGATCACCACGGTGGCGAAATCCGGCTGGCCGGTCACGGGACAGAGGCTCCTGAACAGATTGCTGTGCACCGTCTCCCTGACCATCCGTTCCTCACCGGCTTCCAGCACCAGCAGCTCCGGATTCCGTTCGTACTCGCCGATCTTGACGTCCAGTCCGTCCAGGCAGGTACCCGGCGGCTGCGAGACGATCTCGGGAACGCGGCTCAGATCGATGAGCTCCAGCATCACGGGGGCCCGGAAGGCGAGGCCGAGATCGGAGTTCAGCGTGTTCAGCAGCTCCGCCCGGCTGGCGAACCGGGTCTGCGCAAGAGATCCGAGGTAGAGCTTCAGTGATTTGCTCTCCACGATGCAGGGAGAGCTCGCCGGAACCTTGATCCGCATGGTGCTCACCTCCGGCTTGCCGCGCTCGCCGAGCCAGGTCAGCTCGTAGCACATCCAGACGTCTTCACCCTGAAACGGGAGCGTCTGGTCGTCGATGCCGTTTTCCGCGCGGGCGGCCGACCGCTCGATGGAGTGGAGCAGTGAAGGTGTGTAGGTGTCGACATACTCGGACTGCTTGCCGAGCGGGCTGTCGAGGATCATGGCGTTTCTCTCGTTTCGGGGCCGGTCGGCGTGCCTGATGCACCCGCGGCCGATCACAACTCCGGAGTGTCCCGATTCCGGATCGGCCAATTCACCGCATGGGCATCCCGATGTCAACGTCGCGCCGATGAGCGGAGCCGCGTTCGGGGTGAACGGCGGCTGTGATGGGAATCATCTGTCATCTAAGTTCACAGCACCTGGCGGCATCCCGGCCGGCCAAAAGATGCACCCAGGATTGAAAAAGTATACGGTGGCCGGCGACCTTCCGAGACAAGAACAATAAATGCTCGAAACTTTTCAATCACTTGCGACCACATTCTCAAGTTGGGCCTGGGGACCGTGGCTGCTCGTTCTGCTGCTGGGCGGCGGCTTCTTCTTCCTCGTCTACACCCGCTTCGCACCCTTCCGGCACCTTCCCCATGCCTGGGAACTCATCCGCGGCCGCTACGACGATGAGAACGATCCGGGGCAGATCTCCCACTTTCAGGCCCTGTCGTCGGCGCTCGCCGGCACCATCGGCATGGGGAATATCGCCGGTGTGGCCCTGGCCATCAGCATCGGTGGTCCGGGCGCCATCTTCTGGATGTGGGTGACGGCCGTCCTCGGCATCGCCACCAAGTTCTTCACCTGCTCCCTGGCCGTCATGTACCGGGGCCGTGACGATGCGGGCAACCTGCAGGGCGGGCCCATGTACGTGATCCGCGAAGCCCTGCACCCGCGCCTCAAGTTTCTCGCCTACTGGTTTGCCTTCTTCGGACTGATCGGTTCCCTGCCTGCGCTGCAGGCGAATCAGCTCACTCAGGTGCTGCGGGACCTGCTCATCACCGAAGGCAGCCTGGTACCCGCGGATACCGACCCCTTCCTGTTCAACCTGAGCGTGGGGCTGGTTCTCACCCTGATCACTGCCAGCGTGATCTTCGGGGGACTGAGCCGGATCGCCCGCGTCGCCAGCCGGATGGTACCCGCCATGTCGCTGCTCTATCTCGGAACCACCGCGATCATTCTCCTCCTGAATCTGGAAGCGGTTCCCGGCGTGATCAGTCTGATCATCACCGATGCGTTCACGGGCGAGGCGGTAGGCGGCGGCGCGCTGCTCACGGTCATCCTCTATGGCGTGCAGCGCGGCGCCTTCTCCAACGAAGCTGGCCTCGGCACCGAATCTCTGGCGCATGGTGCTGCCAGAACGAAGGAGCCCATCCGTGAAGGCCTGGTCGCCATGCTCGGCCCCATCGTCGATACGCTGCTGATCTGCACCGCCACCGCCTCGCTGATTCTGATTTCCGGCGTCTGGCAGGACGGCAGCAACAGTTCCGGCGTAACGCTGACCGCGGCCGCCTTCGGCGCCCTGCTGGGAACGCCCGGACTGATCGCCATCTACACCTGTGCGATCTGCTTCGCCATCACCACCATGCTCACCTATTCGTTCTACGGCACTCAATGCTCGAGCTTTCTGTTCGGCACCCGCTCACAGAACCTCTATCGCTGGATCTACGTGAGCTTCATCGTGGTGGCGAGCGTGGTGTCGCTGAAAGCGGCCATCAGCATCATCGATGGCGCCTACGCGATGATGGCCATTCCGACCATGACCTCCGCCCTGCTGCTCGCGCCGAAGGTCAAAGCAGCCGCCAGCGACTATTTCCGTCGTCTGGATGCGGCGGAAAGCCCCTGACCACGGGCGTTTCCGACCCATACGGCCTCCCCGTGACAAAGCTGCGGCGGTTGCCTAGAGTGGCTCCTCCACTGCAATTCATTTGTCGATGAGCCAGACCACCTCCGTCCCTCTGACAGCCGCCTACCAGCCGCCTGCCGGCGTCTATGACGAGTTCACCGACAACGGGCGGACGCGTGACCACTGGCGTTTTCTGGAGGAGGTGCTGAACGACCCGGCCAGCCAGTGGGCCGAGGAGCAGGACGCCAGCATCCGCCGCCTGCTGAACGAGAACGCGGTGACCTACTTCGCGGACGGCACTCTGCGACCCTGGCAGCTGGACGGGCTGCCCTTCGTGCTCGAACCCGGTGAATGGGCGGCACTGGAAACCGGCCTCGTGCAGCGGGCGAACCTGCTCAACCGGATCGTCGCCGACTTCTACGGTCCGACGAATCTGCTGAAGGGAACACTGCCCCAATCCCTCGTCTTCGCCAATTCGAACTACCTGCTGCCGAGCGTCGGCTACCGGGCACCGGAACAGACATTTCTGAGTCTGCTCTCGTTCGACCTCGGCCGCACGCCCGACGGTCATTGGCGGGTACTGGCGAATCGGACGGAAGCCCCGTCGGGTCTCGGCTATGCCCTCGAGAACCGCATGATCATGTCCCGATCGGTGCCGGACCTGTTCGAGCGCGGCAGCATCGCCCGACTCGCTCACTTCCTGCGCAGCTACAGCACCGGTATGCAGCAGACGGCACGCCGGATCGGCACCGACGAAGGCCTCTCGGTGATCCTGTCTGCCGGACCCGACCAGTCGACCTACTTCGAGCAGGTGTTTCTCGGCCGGTACCTGGGATTCCCCATCGTTGAAGGCGCGGATCTCGCGGTGCAGGGTGGACGCGTTTATCTGAAGACGCTGGAGGGACTGAAGCCCGTCAATCTGATCATGCGCCAGATAGAGTCCATGGAGATGGATCCGATGGAGCTGGATGCTCAATCGATGCTCGGTGCCCCCGGCGTGCTTCGGGCCGCCAGTGACGGCAACGTCATGGTGGCCAATGCGGTTGGCAGCGGCGTGGTCGAGAACGATGCCATCATGAGCTTCCTGCCGGGACTCTGTGAGAACCTGCTGGGCGAGACCCTGTCGCTGCCGAGCCTGGCAACCTGGTGGTGCGGGCAACCGGACGCGCTGGAGCACGTCGTCTCGAATCTCGACAGGCTCGTCCTCCGTGATGCCTTCGAACGTAAGCCTCTGCTCTCCACCAGCGTGGAGGGATATCTGTCGTCCGACGTGAACGTGAGCGATCCCCTGCCCGTTGCCGAACGTATCCGGGAGATGCCGTACGCCTATGTCGGCCGGGAATCCATCGCGCTGTCCACCGTGCCCTGCTGGAACCCCGCCGGGCACTGGGAAGCCGCACCCATGACGCTGCGCATGTACGTGGCCGCCACCGAAGACGGCTATCAGGTGATGCCCGGTGGCCTGGTCAGAGTGGTCACCAGTCAGGGGGATGTGAGCAAAGACGTCTGGCTGCCGCGCCTGCGCGGCGACGAAATCACCCGTCTGCCCGCCACCGCGCTGCCCACCCGGCGCAGCGACCGGGACCTGCCCAGCCGGACTGCGGATCATCTGTTCTGGCTTGGGCGGTACCTGGAGCGGACCGAAGGGGCCGTGCGTCTGTACCGGTCCCTGTTCCGCTACATAGCCGGAGAAGGCCAGATCTCCGATCAGCCGGTGGCGCTGAACATACTCACCCGTCTGCTCTCGTCCATGGACTATCTGTCCACCCATCGGGCCCGGCGGGCCGCGGGGGCCGGCCGGATGGCCGTCGAACAGGAGCTCTGGAGCATTCTGTTCGACCCGGAAAGCGAAGACGGTCTGGCCCGGGTGCTGGAAAACGTGAACCGGACCGCCGAGCACGTGCGGGAGCGTCTGTCACGGGATGCCTGGCGCCTGTTCGAAAGCATGCGGCAGGCACCTCAGCTGCGCTGGCGCGTGCATACGGCGGCCGACGTGGTCCGCCTGCTGGATGATCTCATCGAGAAGCTGTCTGCCGTGAACGGGCAGATCCACGAGAACATGACCCGGGGCTACGGCTGGCGGCTGCTCGAATCGGGCCGGCGCCTGGAAAGGGGGCAGTTCCTCGTGCGGGTGATCCGGGATCTCTGCACCCGTGAGCCTCAACCGCCCGGCTCCCTGGCTCTGCTGCTGGATCTCTGCGACAGCACCCTGACCCACCGGTCCCGCTATCAGTCGAATCCCACGCTGACGACGGTGCTGGACCTGATGCTCATCGACGAATCCAATCCCCGCGGTCTCATCTTTCAGATCGAAACCCTCAAGCGGCACCTGGCGACCATGCCGGGCTGGGAGGGTGAGCGGGGCCTCGCCCCTGCCCAGCGTCTGCTGCTCGCGGCACAGACGGACCTGTCCCTGGCGGATCTTGACAAGCTGGCAAACGTCCTGAGCAAGACCGGACTGCGCACCCATCTGAACCGGCTGCTCAAGCGAACGGAAGTGAGCCTGTCGGACCTTCAGGCCGAGCTGACCCGGACCTACTTCGATCCGGTGATCGGTCAGCGTCACTGAGCAGCGGCCGTGGAATATCAGATTCAGCACACCACACGATTCACCTACGAGCAGCCCGTCGGCAGTTCCTACCAGACCCTTCATCTGACGCCGAGATCGTTCGACCGGCAGCTGGTGAATCGTGCCGCTGTCAGGGTGACACCGGAACCGCTCAGCCAGGAAACGCGGATCGATTTTTTCGGCAATTCGGTCACCGATCTGTTCATACGGAATCCGCATGACGAGCTCACCATCTTTTCCGAGTCGAACGTGGTGGTCACCGCCAACGAAGGCGTGCTGCTGGATCTCAGTCCGAGCTGGGAAACCACCACCCAGGTCGCACGCAGCGCCCTGACCGATGATGCGCGGGAAGCCGGCCGGTTCTGCTTCCCGTCACCCCATGTGGAGCTGGCCGGCGCCCGCGACTATGCGCGCCCGCTCATGGCTCCCGGCAAACCGCTCCTACGGCTGGCCATGGAGCTGACCGAACGGATCCATACCGACTTCGAATATCGCGGTGGGGTCACCGACGTACACACGCCGGTCCCCGACGTGCTGGCATCTCGCGCTGGCGTCTGCCAGGATTTTGCCCATCTGGGTCTTGCCTGCCTGCGGGCCTGGGGTCTGCCTGCCCGCTACGTGAGCGGCTATCTGCTCACCCGGCCACCCGAAGGGCAGGCCAGGCTGACCGGGGCCGATGCCTCCCATGCCTGGTTTTCCGTCTGGTGTCCTGAATTCGGCTGGGTGGACTTCGACCCCACCAACAATCTCAAGACCCACGCGGAGCACATCACGATCGGCTGGGGCAGAGATTACAGCGACGTCAGCCCCACCCGGGGACACATCCACGGCGGCGGTGCACAGCAGCTCGACGTGGCGGTGGATGTGATTCCGGTCTGATACTCACCCTTCAGGAGGACCCATGTCTCAGTTGAGCCCGGAACAGAAGGCCCCGAAAGCGGCCACCGAGCACACCATCGCCGCCAACGCACAACTGCGCGACGAGCTCCCCTTCGAGGATGTACGCAGCTTCGAAAACGCCGCCCGGGGCTTCATCGCCACGCTGGATCCACTGACGATCCCGCGCACCGACGGTCGGCGTCCGGCCTACGACCTGGCACCGGCGCTGGCCTTTCTGGACGGCAATTGCCCGGACACGGTCAATCCGAGCCTGTGGCGTCAGGCCCAGCTCAACGCCCTGCACAACGGGTTGTATGAAGTGACGGACGGGATCTACCAGGTCCGCTCGTTCGACATCGCCAACATGACGCTCATTCGGGGTGATGAAGGCTGGGTGATCATCGATCCGCTCACCTCCGCGGAATCCGCAGCCGCCGCCCTTGCCCTTGCCAACGAGCATCTCGGTAAGCGGCCGGTGACCGCCGTGGTGCACACCCACTCTCATGTGGATCACTTCGCGGGCGTGCTTGGCGTGGTGGACGCGGATGACGTCGAGAGCGGGCGCGTACCGGTGGTGGCACCCGAGCACTTCGTGGACGAGGCCCTGTCCGAGAACGTGCTGGCCGGTAATGCCATGGGCCGCCGAGCCACCTACATGTACGGCAATCTGCTGACGCCCTCTCCCACCGGCTTCGTCTCCACCGGACTGGGGGCCGCGCTCTCCATGGGCAGCACGGGCTTCGTGGTGCCGAACGACATCGTCCGCGAAACCGGTGAGCAACGGACGCTGGACGGCATCGTCTTCGAGTTCCAGATGACGCCCGGCACCGAGGCACCGGCGGAGTTCGTCTTCTACCTGCCCCAGTTCAAAGCCCTGTGCATGTCCGAAATCACTTCTCACCACCTGCACAACGTCTACACCCTGCGCGGCGCGCAGGTTCGCGACGCGCTGGCCTGGAGCGAACAGATCAACGAATCCATCGACCGTTACGGCGACGTGCTGGACATTCAGTTCGCCAGCCACCACTGGCCGATCTGGGGCCGTGAGGAAGCCTGTGATTATCTGCGCTCACAGCGGGATCTCTACAAGTACATCCACGATCAGGTTCTCCGGCTCGCCAATCAGGGGTTCAACGCGGAGGAAGTCGCGGAACAGATCCGACTGCCGGATTCGCTGGGCAGAAATTTCTCGAACCGGGGCTACTACGGCACCGTGCATCACAACGCCAGAGCCGTCTATGTGAAGTACCTCGGCTTTTTCGACGGCAACCCCGCCAACATCCAGCGGCATCCGCCGGCTGCGGCCGGCACGCGCTACGTGGATTTCATGGGCGGCGCGGACGCGGTGGTCGAGAAAGCCCGGAAATCGTTCGAAGACGGAGATTACCGCTGGGTGGCCGAGGTGCTGAATCACGTGATGATGAGCGATCCGGAGCATGTCGAAGCCAGAGCGCTGCTGGCGGATGCCTTCGAGCAGCTCGGCTACCAGTCGGAGTCCGCCGTCTGGCGCAATTTCTATCTGTGCGGCGCCCTGGAGCTCAGAGAGCCGGCACACAGCAGCACCACCTACACGCCCAGCCCGGACATGGCCCTGCGCATCCCCCTGGAGAACATATTCCGCGCCATGGCCGTGCGTCTGAATGGAGAGCGGGCACAGGGCGTGCGTCTGTCCATCAATCTGTCCTTCACCGATCTGGACGAGCGCTGGCTGCTGACGGTGGACAACGGCGTCCTGCACGGATTCTCCAACCGGCAGAGCAACGCGCCTACCGCCACGCTGACGCTGACCTCCACGGATTTCAAAGCGCTGATGGTCGGCCTGACCGACGGTGTGGAACTGATCGGTGAAGGCCGGCTCCAGGTGGACGGCGACACGGATGCGCTGCTGACACTGAGCGGGCTGTTCGATCAGTTTCTTCGCCGCTATCCCATCGTCACGCCTAGGGACATGGGCTGAGACGGCCTCAGAAGACGAGGAAGGAGAAGGAAACCGCCAGTCCGAAAACGCTGAGACCCATCCGGATCAGCGGCTGGCGTATCACCCCCACACCCTGCAGATAACCCTGCAGCCCGGCCACGATCAGCCAGATCCCGAGCGCCGCTCTCGCCAGCCCCAGCAGGATATCGACCATACTCCCCTGGAGCAGCAGACTGGTGTCCAGAACGAAGATGAACGGGATGAAGTAGATGATGCTGCCGAGCTTCATCGCCGCAAAACCCGTCTGTATCGGGCTCGCGCCGGCGATGCTCGCCGCGGCGTACGCACCCAGCGCCACCGGCGGCGTGATGAAGGAAAGCATGCCCCAGTAGAGAATGAACAGGTGCACGCCGATGGCATCCAGACCGCCGCCGACCAGCGCGGGCGCCAGAATCACGGCGAGAAAGATGTAGGCGGCCGTTACCGTCATGCCGATTCCGAGCACGAAGCTCGTGAGCGCGCCCATACCGAGCAGCAGCCAGAGACTGTCACCGGCGATGAACAGCAGATCGTTCACCAGGGTTCCGGACAGACCGGTGACGGACAGGGCACCGACGATCAGCCCCACGCCCGCCAGGATGGCCAGCAGCTCTACCAGCAGCCGGCCGGTGGCGACGAGGAAATCCCCTGCCTGGCTGAGTGTCCACCGGTGGGCGGGCGTCATCTGGTTGAGCACCAGAAGAGCGGCCGTCGCCAGATACGGCGCCACCGCTTCCCGCTGCATCACCAGGAGCAGGAAGACCAGCAGTCCGAACGCGCCCAGATAGTGCCAGCCGTCCTTCATGACCGCGCGAACGCTCGGCAGTTCCTCCCGAGGCACTCCGGTCAGTCCGTCACGGGCGGCTGCCGCATCGATCTGCAGAAAAAGACCGCCGAAGTAGAGCAGAGCAGGCAGCGCCGCAGCCAGGGCGATCTGGTAGTAGGAAATTTCCAGGAAGGTCGCCATCACGAATGCGGTGGAGCCCATGATGGGGGGCAGCAGCACACCGCCCGTTGACGCGCAGGCTTCCACCCCGCCCGCTACCGGCGCGGGTACGCCCACCTTCTTCATGGCCGGGATGGTGAGCTGCCCGGTGGTGAGCACGTTCGTGACAACGCTGCCGCTCATGGAACCCATCAGACCGCTGGAGAAAATGGCGACTTTCGCGGGACCACCGCGTACGTGTCCGAGCAGCGCGAACGCGAGGTTCAGAAAAAAGGCGCCACCACCCGTGAACTGCAGCGCGATGCCGAACAGCAGGAATCCGACCACCAGGTTGGCAAACGCCCGGAACGGCAGTCCGAAAATGCTCTCGATGCTCAGCGCGTGATAAGCCGCCGTTTCTTCGAGCGTGGATGGCAGTCCGGCCAGCGGTCCCGGCAGGTACTCCGTGACGAGCGGCAGTACGGAGAAAGCAGCAGCGATGAAGAACAGCGACCAGCCCGCAGCACGCCGCACGGCTTCCAGCAGCAGGATCCAGAGCAGAATCGAAAGCAGAGTCGCGGTCTGAGGCGCGCCGAACTCCCAGCCCTCGTCCAGGATGTGCTCGGCCTGAACAAAGAAATACACGCAGACACCGGCCACGACCGTCGCCAGCAGGCCGTCCAGGAGGGGAAACCGCCGGAAGTTGAGGAAGACCAGCGGCAGCAGGAGTCCGAGAAGCGCAAAGAAATAGTGGGTCTCCAGACTGATCAGAGATCCGAGCAGCTGCACGCTGCCGAACATCCGCAGCATGTCCATGGCGAGGAACAGTGACAGCACCGCCGCCGTCGCGGTGAGAACGTCGACGAACCGTCGTTCGTTACCTTCTGCGGCCTCGGAATCAGGCGCTGTCCCGGAGAGTGGCGGCAACGGTCAGCGCCAGATGGGATCGAATCCGGCGGCTTCAAGTGCCGTGGCCCGTCTGTCCATCCAGGCTGCCCGGAAAGCCTCATCCGTGAGTCCGGATCCGGACATCGTCTGCCAGGCGCGGGCCAGCACCGCCTGGCGTTCGATCAGCGCATCGTTGTGTGCCTGATCGGCCTCGGTCCACACACCCAGTTCCCGGTAAACGGCGACCGCGCCATCGTGATAAGGCACCACCCACTGAAAGATCTGTCTCTCCAGCGCCCAGCCGATGGCGCCGGGATCCGCGTCCCGGAAGTCCGCAAAGTGTTCATGCAGGGCTCTGACCAGGGCACCGACGACGGCCGGATCACTGCGGTCGAGCCCGGTCAGCAGCGGATAGGGGTAGGTACCTCCCTCGTGAGGGTCATCGGCGGAAATACCGGCGCCCCGGGTGCCGATGTGCGGCATGAAATACGGCCCCATTCGATGGATCCCGCGCCAGCAGTCCGCATCGTCGTGCGGAGCCGGCGGCCAGAAGATCCCGCGGGGAGAGGCTTCCAGCCGACGGGTCGGTCCGGATACGGTGGTGGCGAAGGCCGCGTCCACCTGATTGTTGATGATGCCGTCCCACATGGCCTGATAACCGGGAAACTCTATCCGTTCCACGTCTTCCCAACCGATCCCGCCGCAGGCGAGCAGCGCTTCGGTGCCCACGTTCAGCGACGGCGCCCCGCGCACGTAGGGAACACGACGGCCTTTCAGGTCTGCGAACGTCCGGATCCCCAGATCACCGGCCACCGCCAGTGCCTGATTGCTGTCGCCGTTGGACGTCATCACCAGTCGCAGCGGCAGCGGCCCCCAGTTGTCGGCCGCGAACTGAAACACCCCTTCAGAGGCGAAAAAGGTCGCAACCCCGTTCGCGGAGAACTGGACCCGGCCTTTCACCAGCGGCAGCAACCGGGATACATCGTTCTTGCCCGGCAGAATCCGCAGATTCACGCCGTAGCGGTCCTTCAGCATCTTACCGATGGCGACGGCCTGGCTGTTGCCCGTGGTGCCCAGGTTGTAGGCCGACCAGGCCATGGTCCGGGGAAGTTCGGCGCTGACCCCTGCGCCTGCGCACAGGCAGGCGATCAGAGCGAGCGCCGCTGACTGTTGAAGCCGGCGCGCACGCGCCGGCAGATTGGCTCCTGAAAACAAGCTTGCCGTCCAGCTGAAGGGATGGACTGATTCTAGGCGACGGGCGATGGCGGGGAAAGCTGGCCCGCGCGCCACCCGGGCGCAGTGGCGCTCCTACGTGGCGATATGGCGCTGGGTGTAGCGCTCGACGCCGACCCTGCCGATCAGCTCGAGCTGAGTTTCCAGCCAGTCGATGTGCTCTTCCTCTGACACGAGAATTTTCGTGAAGAGCTCCCGGCTCCCGTAGTCCCCCGTCTTCTCACAGAATTCGATGGACTCCCGGAGATCAGGCACTGCAGCCATCTCGAGCTTGAGATCACATTCGAAGATCTCCTGGATGTTCTGGCCGATCAGCAGCTTTCCGATGTCCTGCAGATTGGGCAGACCGTCCAGAAACAGGATCCGTTCGATCAGGTCATCCGCGTGCTTCATCTCATCGATGGACTCGTGCTCCTCGTGTTCGGCGAGCTCCTTCAGGCCCCAGTCCTTCAGCATCTTTGCGTGCAGAAAATACTGATTGATGGCCGTCAGCTCATTACGCAGAGCCCGGTTCAGATGAGCGATGATTTCGCTGTCATTCGGCTGCATTGGGTATCCATTTGATGGGGATGACGCGCAATGTGCCTCATATGACCGCTCAAGGCAAGAAGAGCGCCTCATAACCCATTGAAATTTAAATAAAAATTGCTAGCAGGCGTGAATCGTCAGCAATTACGAATAGAACGCTTCCCTATTTGCAATCGAGAAAGATTTGCATTTAAATAAGCGCCATGTACGTATGTCTCTGCAAAGCCGTCACCGATTCCGAGATCCGGGAAGCCGTGGAAGACGGTGCGGTGCATGTGGAGCATCTGGCTGCCCGCAGCGGCCTGGGCACGGGCTGCGGACGCTGTCAGGAACTGGCACAGCAGCTGATCGACGAGCATCTGGCCGCCGACCTCTCCTTCGCCGCCGCCTGACATTTTTCCGCCGGCCCCTTGTCCGGGCTTCTCTTCCCCAATACCGTATCCCTGAGCCCACCGAGGGAGTTTGTCCGTGTCCGAACCGGCCCCAGGCTTCTTGAAGCATCCCGACTACCAGGTCGAGATCACACCCACAGACGATCGCATCCGGATTCTGGTCGGCGACTGCTGTCTGGCCGACACTCAGAGGCCGCTCAGGGTGACCGAATCACGTCATCGCCCCGTCTGGTACGTGCCCCTCGAAGACCTGGATGCCGAGTTCATCGAACCCACCGATCACCAGACCTACTGCCCGTTCAAGGGCAACGCCAGCTACTGGACGGTCGACGCAGCGGGTACCCGGCTCGAGAACAGTATCTGGGGCTACCGGACGCCTTACCGGGAATGCGAGCCGCTGATGGATCACGTGGCGTTCTACACCGATCGCTTCACGCTCGAAGTCAACGGTGAGCCGGTGGCGGACGACGGTCCGGGCTGGACGGAATGAGCCAGCCACCCATCGACTACATTCAGCGGACACGCGAGCAGTACGACGCTCTGGGCTATCCGGCGTACCGCTGGGTGGTCAATGAGGACCCTCCCCCGTTCACACCGCTGGCCCGGCCCCTGGCAGAGTCCACCGTGGGCCTCATCGCCTCCGGGGGCATTTACCGGGTAGGCCAGACGGCGTTTCATTTCCGCGACGACACGAGTTTCCGTGCCATCGACACTGCCACACCACCGGATGCGCTCAGGGTCTCCCACTTCGCCTACGACACCACGGATGCCCGGACCGACGTCAACGTGGTGTTCCCCTATCAGACGCTGGCCGACCTGGCCCGTCTCGGGCGCATCGGCCAGCTCGCCCGCCAGGCATACACCTTCATGGGCGGCATCTACTCAGCACGCAAGGTTCGCGAGATCCTCGCGCCGGCGCTGGCGGAGCGGCTGATCCGCGATGAGGTGGACGTGGCCATCATGGTGCCTGCCTGACCCGTCTGCCATCAGTCCGTAGGACTGATCGCTCGTGAGGTGGAATCCAGAGGCATTCCCACCCTCTGCATGTCTTCCGCGCTCTCGATCACGCAGGCGGTGAATCCGCCCCGGGCGGTTTTTCTGGATTTTCCCCTCGGTCATACGGCCGGGCGGGCGCGGGACAAGGCCGGACAGCGTCGGATCATGATCGATACGCTGAGCGCCCTGGACTCGATACAGGCGCCGGGGACCATCCGCACGCTCGACTACCGTTGGGCCGAGACCGACGACTGGAAAGACGGCGTCATGCGCCCTGATCAGCGCGGCGCCCACAGCGATGACCGCACCGGGCGCGACGACAGTCCGCAGTACCAGCTGGAGGCAGACCGGCTGGCTGTAGTCCGGGAAGACGACTGTCCCGGCTGCTTCTATCCGGAGGCACCCTGAAACGCGGTCATCCCGGGTAGAAGGCAACGAACGTCACAGAAACGGCGCTCGGAGGTCCGATTCGTGATCTCTGCCCGCAGCGTTGCCCCGTCTTCGACTATCTTCGGCAGAGCCTGCGAAACACCGGAGGTTTCAGGTGTCTGCCGAATCCCCTCTCAGTCGTACTCTTCCTGTTCTGATGGTTGCCGTTCTGCTGACTTCCAGCTGCGCCACGCTGAGCGAAAGCCAGTGCATGGCCGGTGACTGGGAAACGGTCGGCTACCGCGACGGTCTGGCCGGAAAGCCGAATGCGGAGCTGCTCGACCACCAGAACGCCTGCGTCAGGCACGGTGTGATCCCGGATCGCACGCAGTACCTTGCGGGCTGGGAAAACGGCGTACGTCAGTTCTGTCAGCCGAACAACGGATTCGCCGTGGGTGAAGCCGGGCGCAGTTTCGTCAGCGTCTGCCCGGAACCCATGCAGGATGCGTTCTACGAGGCGTATCAGGAAGGACGGCAGCTGCACCTGGCGAAAGCCGAGATTGACTCGCTGAACCGGCAGATCGCACAGAAGCAGCATCGGCTGGAGCAGCTGGACGACGAGCTCAGCAGCACCGAAGCGGCGCTGATTGCCGAAGACACCAGCACCTTCGATCGCGTCCACCTGCTGGACCGGACCCGGGAACTCGCCTCTCGTCAGGGCGTGCTGGAAGCAGAGATCCAGGCGCTCAAGGTGGAGGTGGCACTGAAGAGCGAGCGTCTGAAAGACCTGCGCCAGACGCTCGCCTACGCCTACTGAACCTCTTCAGGCTCCGAAGCCTGCCTCCGAGAACGGCAGGGTCCGCACCCGTTCGCCGGTGGCGGCGAACACCGCGTTCCCCACTGCCGGGGCCAGCGGTGGCAGCGCCGGTTCCCCGAGCCCTGTGGGAGCGTAATCGCTCTGGATGAAATGCACGTCCACCTTCGGCGCCTGGGGCATCCGCAGCACGGGATACTGGTGGAAGTTGGTCTGCTGCACGCGTCCGCCTTCCATGGTGATCTTCTGACCGAGCATGGTGGACAGGCCGTCGATCACCGACCCTTCCACCTGAGCGAGCGCGCCGCTCATGTTGATGATCGGGCCCACGTCGATGGCCACCGTCACCCTGTCCACGATCAGCTGTTTCCGGGGCGTCACCCGCACTTCCGCCAGCTCGGCCACGTGGGCGGCATGACAGAAGTAAAATGAGAAGCCCTGACCCGAGCCCGCCGGCATCCGGCGGCCCCAGCCGCCCTTCCCGGCGGCCAGCCGGATCACGTCCGCAGCGCGGCCCGTGTTGAGCGAACGGATGTTACCTTCCTCGAACCAGCGCGGTTCGCCCAGGATCTCCAGCAGGAAATCCACGTAGTCCCGGCCGGCAGCCACGGCCATCTCGTTGAGAAAGCTCTGCACCACGAACGCGTTGGTGTTCGACCCCGGTGCACGCCAGGGCCCGCAGGGCGTGGCGATTTCCAGCAGCGTCTTCGACGCATGTACGTGGTCAATATTCTGCATGGGAAACTCGGTGTCACGGAACCAGGCACCCATCACCGGCTGATCGTCCGTCGACATGCCGATGAAATGATGCTCGAAACCCACCAGCCGGCCATCCGGATTGACGGCCGCCTTCACGTTCTGGAAACCGCCGACCCGGAAGAAGTCGTGATGCATGTCGTCCTCACGGGTCCAGGCGAGCTTGACGGGCGCCCGGACGCGCTTCGATATGGCCGTCGCCTCGCAGACGTATTCACTGTAGACCCGTCGGCCGAAGCTGCCGCCCAGCCGCATCTGATGAGCCGTGATACGCGATTCATCTAGATCGAACATCGCGCTGGCCGTGCTGATGTTCCGGCCCGGGGCCTGAGTGGGAATCCAGAGCTCCAGCGAATCGGGCGCACCGTCAGCGCCGTGCCGGTAGTGGGCCGTGCAGTTCATCGGTTCCATGCACAGATGGGAAACGAACGCGAATTCGTAGAAGGCTTCCCGCACGGTGTTGTCCGGATCTGCGAACACCCCGTCGACATCGCCTTTCTCCAGCGTGAGTTCAGCTCCCCGGCTGCCTTTCAGGGCTCGCGCATCGCGGGTGAGCGCCCTCCAG
Organism: Gammaproteobacteria bacterium; assembly: GCA_030425195.1. Lineage (GTDB taxonomy): Bacteria > Pseudomonadota > Gammaproteobacteria > Pseudomonadales > Azotimanducaceae > SZUA-309. Next base: position 64,376 of record JAUIAV010000004.1, read on the forward strand.
CTGTCCTTCGAGGCATCCGCTTCGTCCCAGGTCACGTTCAGCTGCTCTTTGGCGTTGAACACCGCCCAAGTGCTGGTGCCGACGATGGCAACACCGTCGAGCAGTTCCCGGGGGTTGCCGTTCCCTCTGACGAGAAAGGCATCGGTCACGCCCGGCAGCTTCTTCACCGTATCGAGATTGGCGCTGACCACCCGGCCGCCGATGGCGGGACACTTCTGGTAGGCCGCGTAGAGCATGCCTTCGACCCGGGTGTCCATCCCGAACAGGGCAAGACCCGTGGCGATGGACAGATTGTCCACGCCGGACACGGAGGTGCCGATGATCCGGTAGTCTTCCCGTTCCCGGAAGCTGAGACTGCCAGGATCCGGGACGTCCTGCTTCGCGGCCAGCGACGCGAGCTGTCCGAAGGTCATGTAACGGCCTGAGGTATGGACCACTCTGCTTTCCGCCGTGTCCAGTTCCTCCTCCGGAACCTCCATCACCAGCGATCCGGCACTGATGAACATCTCCCGGGCCGATGCGCCCATCTCCCGCATGCTGTCGAAGTTGCGCGGAATGGTCGTGGATCCGCCGGCGCGCTGACGGCCGAACCTGGACTCGTCCACCGGCGACTGCAGCACCTCCACGTCTTCCCAGGCAGCACCCAGCTCTTCGGCGATGATCATGGGCAGCGCCGTCTTGATCCCCTGCCCCATCTCCGGGTTGGCGGAGTAGATGGTGATCCGGCCATCGCTGGTGACCCGGATGAAGGCGTTCATCTCTCCGGTGACCACCAGATCCTGTACCGCTTCTTCCGCCAGCACCGATCCCGCAGGGAGCTGGCCCAGCAGAAATCCGCCGCCCAGCAGCCCTGAGGCTTTGAGCAGCGTCCGGCGGTTCATGGACACGGTCGTCTGCACGCTCATGCCTTCACCTCTGCCGCGGCGTCCACGAACTGAGCACTCTGGAATCCGGCCGCAGCGTGGATGGCTTTCCGGATCCGGTTGTAAGTACCGCAACGGCAGAAGTTACCTGCCATGGCGTCGTCGATCTGCGCATCCGTGGGATTCGGCGACCGTTCGAGCAGCGCTGCCGCGGACATGATCTGCCCGGACTGGCAGTACCCGCACTGAGCCACGTCCTCGGATATCCAGGCCTGCTGAAGCGGGTGGAGCCGGGTGCCTTCGGCCAGGCCCTCGATGGTGCGGACTTTCTGGCCCGCGATATCCCCCACACGCATGATGCAGGCGCGTACCGGTGCGCCGTTGAGATGCACCGTGCAGGCGCCACACTGAGCAATACCACAGCCGAACTTGGTGCCGATGAGGCCGAGCACGTCCCGAAGTGCCCACAGCAGCGGCATCTCCGGCGGCACGTCCAGCTCGTGGTGCTCGCCGTTGACTGTCAGTTCGATCATCTGGAACCTCCCATTTCCCTGTCCGCGCATCGCCGTGCGGTGCGCATTGTTTTAACACAGACTCCCTGCAATCATTCCGTCGGTCCGACAGCCATGGAGATATGCCATGAGTGACCTGCCCGAAAACCTGCCCGACTGGATCACCCAGCACATCAGACTGTACCGGGAAGATCCCGACAAAGCCCACATGTGGGATTCGAGCATGGCCGGCGGTAAGGGCATGCTGCCGACCCTGCTGCTGACCACCACCGGAAGAAAGTCCGGCGAGCCCCGTCCTCTGCCGCTGATCTACAAGAAGGTGGGTGACGACTACGTGATCATCGCGTCCAAGGGCGGCGCGCCGAAGCATCCGGTCTGGTTCCTGAATCTGGAAGCCAATCCGGACTGCGAAGTCCAGGCCGGCCGGGATATCACCCGGGCCCGGGCACGGGTGGCCGAAGGGGCCGAGCGGGAAGATCTCTGGAACCAGCTCGCGGAAATCTATCCGCCGTATCTGGACTATCAGAAATACGCCGGCGACCGGAAGATTCCGGTGGTGGTCCTCGAACCGGTCAGCTGACCGCTCGCACGGCCAGCCGGTCTGCCAGAGCCCGGTAGGCCGGATCCCGTTTCTTCCGCAGCACGTCCGCGACCGTCCGGCCATCGGGGCCCGGAATGTCCCCCCTCGCACCCTGTCGCGCGAAGAGCGCCACGTGCGCCGGATCGCTGCCTTTCTTCAGCATGTAGTGCAGGGCCGTCATGCCTGCATCGTCCACGAAATCGGGATCGGCACCGAGTTCCAGGAGCACGGCCGCCGCTCGAAACCGACTCACTTTCACCGCCCCGAGCAGCGGGGTTTCCCCTTCCGCCACGGCTTCCAGGGACGCACCTCGCGCGGTCAGCAGCCGCAGCAGGTCTTCGTCATCACGGAACGCGGCCGCCCAGAGGCAATGCTCGGGGGAAGCGCCTTCATCGAGCAGCCAGCGGACCAGCGGCCCGTTGCGGCCCCGGGACACTGCGTACCACAGCGGTGTGGCCTCCCAGGTACCTTCCACGAAGGCGGGTTCGTCGATGGGCAGACCGGCATCGATCAGGCACCGCGCGATGGCCAGACTTTCCGCCACGTCGAGCTCCGGGTGATCGGGAATGCTGATGCTGGCCGTCAGATGCAGCCAGTTCCGCCCACGCTCGTCCCGGTAATCCAGCAGTTCGGGTCTGGCGACGAACGCCGAACGGACCCCGGCCGCGTCGAAACCGCGTACCAGCCGAGTGATGCCCGTTCTGGAGACCATCCGGCGAGCATACGCCCTTGAGGGATCCGGTCACATTCCTCAAACTCGCGGATCCGAACACAGCCAGCCTTTGAGGACGAACATGCCCGCCCTGCTTCCCGACGTCGACCCAGACGGTCTGCTCGAATACTCCGTGGTCTACACCGACCGCGCGCTCAACCATATGTCCCGGTCTTTTCAGCAGACCATGCAGGACCTCTCCGGGACACTGAAGCAGGTCTACAACGCCCGCAGCGCCATCGTCGTTCCCGGCAGCGGCACCTTCGGAATGGAGGCCGTTGCGCGTCAGTTCGCCACGGGCAGGAAGACGCTCGTGATCCGCAACGGCTGGTTCAGCTACCGCTGGACTCAGATCTTCGAGATGGGACAGATTCCCGCCGAAAGCACGGTCCTGAAAGCCCGTCCCGTGGGCAACGAGCCCCGCTCGCCCTTCGCCCCGGCACCGATCGAAGAGGTGGTGAGCACCATCGAATCGGCGCAGCCGGATCTGGTCTTCGCGCCTCATGTGGAAACCTCCTCCGGCATGATGCTGCCGGACGACTACATTCGCCGGGCGGCGGATGCCGTGCACGAAAATGGCGGGCTGTTCGTGCTCGACTGCATCGCGTCGGGCACCGTCTGGGTGGACATGGAGGCTCTGGGGGTGGACGTGCTCGTGAGCGCGCCCCAGAAAGGCTGGAGCGGCACCCCGTGCTGCGGTCTGGTGATGCTCTCCCAGCGCGCAAGGGATGCCATCGACGGCACGACCAGCTCGAGCTTCGCCTGCGATCTCAGGAAGTGGCTCGAGATCATGGAAGCCTATGAGAGCGGTGGCCATGCCTATCACGCCACCATGCCCACGGATGGCCTCCGGGTCCTCAGAGACGTCATGGCGGAAACCGCGCAGATCGGCTTCGAGAAGGTGAAAGCCGCTCAGCTGGAGCTGGGTGCGAGGATCCGGGCCCTGCTCGCCGAACGCGGTATCCGGAGCGTCGCAGCGCCCGGATTCGAGGCCCCCGGTGTGGTGGTGGTCTACACCGAAGACGACGAGCTCAAATCCGGAAAACGCTTTCTCGACGCGGGCGTGCAGATCGCGGCCGGCGTTCCGCTGCAATGTGACGAAGGCGCAGATTTCAAGACCTTCCGGATCGGCCTGTTCGGCCTCGACAAGCTCAACGACGTGGATCAGGCGGTGGCGCGTTTCGAGGCGGCACTGGAAGCCGTGGGACTCTAGACGGCGCTGGTGAATTCCGCCAGCCCGGGGTGAAATTCACCGGATCTACTTAATCTAATTCCAAAGATAATTTATCTAACTATTTGATATTTATGAGCTACAACAAGGCGGCCCGAAGGTTGCATGGCTTCCGGTACTGATCGAGTCACAGGAACCTTCATGACCAAGAGCACCCACAGTCTGGCCGTCGGCTACATCCTCTGGATCTTCGGCTTTCTCGGCGCTCACCGTTTTTACTACGGCAAGCCGGTGAGCGGCACCATCTACTTCTTCACGCTGGGACTGTTCCTGATCGGCTGGATCGTCGACCTGTTCCTGATGCCGAAGCTGGAGGCGGAAGCCGATGCGGTGTTTACACCGGGACCGACCAACTACACCGTCGCCTGGGTGCTGCTCACGTTCCTCGGAATCTTCGGCGTCCACCGCTTCTACCTGGGTAAGTGGGTCACCGGCCTTCTGTACCTGTTCACCTGCGGCTTCTTCCTGATCGGCATCATCTACGACTACTGGACGCTGAACGACCAGATCTCGCAGGAAAATACCCGGGCGTACGACTACGCGTACTGATCGATCCCGACCGCCGTTACACCCGGAGCGCTCTATACTCCGGGTTCAGGTGGATGCGTATTCGGGAGGAGCGATATGGCCGGAGCCCTTGAGGGAATCACCGTTCTGGACATCGGTCAGCTGGTTCAGGGGCCCCAGGCAGGCGCAACACTGGCCGACATGGGTGCCAGCGTTATCAAGATCGAACTGCCGATGGTCGGCGATCTGTCCCGCTGGGTCTTCTGTGCCGCGGAGGATACGCGCAGCGCCTACTACGTGGCCTGCAACCGCGGCAAGAAGGGCATGACGCTCGATCTGCGCACCGGAGAAGGTGCCGGCATCTTCCTGAAGATGGTGGAAACCGCCGACATCGTCATCAGCAACTTCAAACCCGGCACGCTGGAAGGCTGGGGCCTCGGATTCGAAGACCTCCAGCGCGTGAATCCGGGAATCATTCTGGCGTGCGGCAGCACCTTCGGCCCCATCGGCCCCGATGCGGAGCTGGAAGGCGCGGATCTCGCCGGGCAATGCGCAGGGGGGCTGATCAGCACCATCGGCTACGACGACACGCCGTACACGCCGGTGGGTGTCACCATCGCCGATCACATCGGCGCCCAGAATCTGCTGAGCGGCGTACTGGCCGCCCTCTTCCATCGGGAAAGAACGGGAACAGGTCAGCGTATCGAGGGGTCCCTGCTGGGTGGACAGATCTGGGCCCAGGCTTCCGAGTACACGCACTACCTGATGACGGACGAGCTCCCCGGCAGGGGCCACTACAGCCACCCGCTGCTCCGTGGCGTGTACGGCATCTTCAGAACCCGGGACGGCTGGATAGGCATCGTCGGTGTGCCGCCCGATTGCAGGGAGGCCTTCTTCGAGGCCGTCGGGCATCCCGAGCTGGCCGACGACGAACGCTACCAGGGATTACTCACGCATCGGGAAGATCTGACCGAGCTCTCGGAACGCCTGAACCCGGTCTTCGGGACGAAAACGACGGACGAGTGGTGTGCGGCGCTGAGGGCGCTGGGCGTGCGCTTTGCACCGGTCCGGGACTACGCTGAAGCATCAGCCGATCCGGGCGCCTGGGAGAACGGCTACTTCCAGCAGGTATCGGATGCGGCCGGAGAACCCCGCACGATCGTCGGAGCGCCCATCCGCATGAGCCTGACACCACTACAGCCGTCGGGCGACGTACCTGCGCTCGGACAACACACGGACGAAATCCTGGCGCGCTACGGGTTCAGCGAGCAGGACATCGAAGGCTTCCGGGAACGGAACGTCGTCTGAGCGCCCCGAACGCGACGATTCCGGCTAGCCGCCGAAATCGTCCAGGAGGATATTCTCAGGCTCCACGCCCAGATCCTCGAGCATCTGCAGCACGGCGGCCACCATGGGCGGCGGACCACACAGGTAATATTCGCAATCCTCGGGTGCCGGATGGTCCTTCAGGTAGTTGTCGAAGACCACCTGATGGATGAAGCCGATGTGGCCGTCGAAATTATCCTCAGGCAACGGATCCGACAGGGCCACATGCCAGTCGAAGTTGTCGTACTCCGCGGCCAGATCGTCGAACTCTTCGGTGTAGAACATCTCACGCAGAGATCGGGCGCCGTACCAGTAGCTCATCTTGGTGGTCCGGCCCCGGCGCTTCAGCTCATCGAAGATCTGCGAGCGCAGCGGTGCCATACCGGCACCGCCCCCGATCCAGATCTTCTCCGCGTCCGTATCCTTCACGAAGAAGTCGCCGTAGGGTCCGAACACGGTGAGCTTGTCACCCGGCTTCAGATTGAAGACATAGGACGACATCTTGCCCGCGGGCACGTCCATGCCTGGGGGCGGCGAGGCGATCCGGATGTTGAACTTGAGGATGCCTTTCTCTTCCGGATAGTTGGCCATGGAATAGGCGCGGATGGTGGTCTCGTCCACCTTGGAGAAGTTGTCCCAGACGTTGAAGCGGTCCCAGTCCTCGTGGTACTCGTCCTCCACGTCGATCTCCCGGTACTGCATCTCATACGGCGGGATCTCGAGCTGCACGTAGCCGCCGGCGCGGAAGGCCACGTCCGCACCTTCCGGCAGCTTCAGGTTCAGCTCCTTGATGAAGGTGGCCACGTTCGGATTCGAGGTGACTTCACACTCCCAGCGCTGAACGCCGATGGCGTCTTCCGGGATCTGTATCTTCATGTCCTGCTTGACGGCCACCTGACAGGACAGGCGCCAGTCTTCCGCGATCTCTCCCCGTGTGAAATGGCCCTCTTCCGTGGAGAGAATCGAACCGCCGCCGTCGGTCACCCGGCACCGGCACTGGGCGCAGGTGCCGCCACCACCGCAGGCGCTGGCCAGAAAGATGCCTTTTGAGGCGAGGGTTCCGAGCAGCTTGCCGCCGGCGGGTACGACGATGGATTTGTCCGGGTCGTCGTTGATCTCGATGGTGACATCGCCGGTGCTGACGAGCCTGGATCGGGCGAAGAGAATCACCATGACCAGGAACAGCACGGTACCCGTGAACATGCCGACACCGAGAATGATCGTGATATCCACTTCAGTTGCTCCTTAGATGTCGATACCGCCGAAGGACATGAAACAGAGGCTCATCAGGCCGACGGAGATGAAAGTGATGCCGAGACCGCGCAGCCCCTCCGGGACGTCGCTGTATTTGAGCTTCTCCCGGACCCCGGCCAGCGCGGTGATCGCCAGCGCCCAGCCCACACCGGCACCCAGCCCGAAGACGGTGGACTCCACGAAGGTGTAATCGCGCTCCGCCATCCACAGGCTCGCGCCGAGAATGGCGCAGTTCACCGTGATCAGCGGCAGAAAGACGCCCAGGGCGTTGTAGAGCACGGGCACGAAGCGGTCGAGGAACATCTCCAGGATCTGCACCATGGCCGCAATCACGCCGATGTACGAGAGGAAGCTCAGGAAACTGAGATCCACGTCCGGCAGTCCGGCCCAGGCCAGGGCTCCGTCTTTCAGCAGATAGTTGTAGATCAGATTGTTCACCGGCACCGTGATGGCCAGCACCACGACCACGGCGACACCGAGTCCGAACGCCGTGCTGATCTTCTTGGAGATGGCGATGAACGTGCACATGCCCAGGAAGAAGGCCAGCGCCATGTTCTCCACGAACACGGCGGTGACGAAGATGCCCAGATAGTGCTCGAGCATTACATGGCCTCCTTGTAGTGCGCATTGGGCGAGATCTCATACTCCGGCTCCTCCACCTGTTCGGTCTTCCAGGAACGGATCGCCCAGATGAAAAGGCCGATGAGGAAAAAGGCACTGGGTGAGAGCAGCATCATGCCGTTGGGGTTGTACCAGCCCCCTTCCGTAATCTTCGGCAGAATCTCGAAGCCGAGCAGCGTCCCCGAGCCGAGCGGTTCGCGGATGAGTGCGACGCCGATCAGAATGACGCTGTAGCCGAGCGCGTTCCCGAAACCGTCCAGCGCCGAAAGCCAGGGACCGTTCTGCATGGCGAATGCTTCAGCCCGACCCATGACGATACAGTTGGTGATGATCAGTCCGACGAACACGGACAGGCTCTTGGAGATGTCATAGGCCACCGCCTGCAGCACCTGATCCACCACGATCACGAGCGAGGCGATGATGGTCATCTGCACGATGATCCGGATGTTGGTGGGCACCCGGTTGCGGACCAGCGAGACGGCGACGTTGGACATGGTGGTCACGAAGATCACCGCCGCGCACATCACCAGCGTGGTCGACATGTTGATGGTCACCGCGAGCGCGGAGCAGATGCCGAGCACCTGAAGCGCGATCGGGTTGTTGTTGAAGATCGGATCGACCAGGACTTCTTTCTGCGTACTCATGATGCGTCAGCCGGTAGTTTTCAGGTTTTCGAGCACCGGGCCGAAGCCCATCTCGCCTGTCCAGAAGCGTACGAGGTTCTCAACCCCCTTGGTGGTGAGCGTAGCGCCCGAGAGCGCGTCCACCTCGTGATCCGCGGCCGGCGATCCCTGTGCCGAGCGGGTCTTGACCAGCTCCACGGCTGGATCGCCGTCCTCGTCGAAGGCGCTCACACCCTGCCAGAGGGCTTTCCAGTTGGGGTTGTCCACCTCGCCGCCGAGGCCGGGCGTTTCCTTGTGAAAGTAGAAACCGAGCCCGGCGATGGTCTCGAGATCACCCTCGAAGGCCAGATACCCCAGCAGCGTCCCCCAGAGGCCGTAGCCCCGGACGGGAATCACCACCTTGTCCAGCTCGCCGTCGGTTCGTTTCAGATAGATGAGCGAAACGTCTTCCCGGCGCTTGATGGTGGCGATGTCCTGCGCAGAGGTGAGCGCCATGGATGCGGCCGGATCCTTGGCTGCCTTGATCGGGTCATAGGTGGCCGTATCCACGTCGTCCACGAACTCACCCGTCGCCAGGTCCACGGCGCGCACTTCGAACTCGGCGAAAATCTCGTCCACGCTGCGGCCTTGGGCGTCCACCAGCGCATCCGACGGCAGGAGCCCTGCAGCACGCAGGATGTTCTGCTTCTGATCGAGCTCCTGATTGGCCAGGCGCATGGGTTTCAGCACCACCGCGGCGGTCGAAACGATCACCGAGCAGACCAGGCACACGCCGATGGCCACCATGAGGACATTCTTCAGGCCTTCCTTGTCGAAACCGGGGTCGTCGTTGGATTCAGCCACGAGCCAGCCTCCGTTTGATATTGGATTGCACCACGAAGTGATCGATCAGGGGTGCGAACAGGTTGCCGAACAGGATCGCCAGCATCATGCCTTCCGGAAAGGCCGGATTGACCACCCGGATCAGCATGCACATCAATCCGATCAGAATGCCGTAGACCAGGCGCCCCCGGTTGGTCATGGCGGCGGATACCGGGTCGGTTGCCATGAACACGGCCCCGAAAGCAAAGCCACCCAGAACCAGATGCCACTCGGGTGGGATGGCGAACATGGGGTTCGTGTCGGATCCGATGAGCGTGAAGAGGGCGGAACCGATGAAAAGCCCGATCACGCAGCCGAGGATGATCCGCCAGGAGGCGATACGGCTGGCCATCAGGATCACGGCGGCAATCATGATGGCGAGTGTGGACGTCTCGCCGAGCGAGCCGGGAATGTTGCCGATGAAGGCATCCCACCATTCCACCCCGTAGCCTTCGCCGAGCGCGGCGGTACCGAGGGACGTGGCTCGGGTGAAGCCGTCCACGGCAACCCAGACCGCGTCTCCCGACATCTGTGCCGGATAGGCGAAATAGAGAAACGCACGGCCGGTCAGCGCCGGATTCAGGAAGTTCTTACCCGTGCCTCCGAAGACCTCCTTGCCGATCACCACACCGAAGATGATGCCGAGCGCGGCCATCCACAGCGGCGTACCCGGCGGCAGCGTCAGGGTGAACAGAATGCTGGTGACGAAAAAGCCTTCGTTCACCTCGTGACCCCGCTTTGATGCGAACCAGATCTCGAAGGCGATCCCGGCAGCGAAGACGACCACGTACAGCGGGAGGAAATAAGCGAGCCCGTGGACGAGGTTGTCCCAGGCGCTGGTGGCGTCGTAGCTGATCAGCACGTCCAGGAATATGGCCCGCCAGTTGTCGGCACTGGTCATGCCGAGCTCGGCCATGGCCTGGTTGGCCTGCAGGCCGACGAAGTAGGCGCCCACGAGACCCGGTATGAACGCGCAGAGCCACACCGTCATCATGATCCGCTTCAGGTCCAGGCCGTCGCGGACGTGCGAGGCCCGGTGCGTGACGTGTCCGGGTGTGTAGAGGGCGGTATCGATGGCCTCGAAAGCCGGATACAGCGCTTCCAGCTTGCCCCCCTTTTCAAAGTGCGGGGCAATGCTGTCCATCATCGAGCGGATGCTCACTTCAACCCTCCTTCTCGATGGTGTCGAGCACGGAGCGAAGCACCGGCCCGTATTCGTACTTGGCCGGGCACGCATAGGTGCACAGCGCGATGTCGTCTTCGTCGAGCTCCAGGCAGCCGAGCGCGATGGCCGTATCCAGATCACCCACCAGCAGGGCTCTCAGAAGCTGCGTCGGGAGTATGTCCAGAGGCATGACCTCCTCGTAGGTGCCGATGGGCACCATGCCGCGCTGACTGCCGTTGGTGGTCGTGGAGAAGCGGATGCCCTTCTCACCCAGCCACTTCGACAGATAAATCGGAAAGACGGAGTGACGGTCGAGACCCGGGGTCAGATAGCCGATGAAGCGACGCTCCGTGTCTTCGGGCAGCACCGAGACCTGCACGTGGTAGCGGCCCAGAAAGGCCACCGGGGACTCCGCCGTGCGTCCGGAGAATACGGATCCTGAGATCACCCGGTTGGCGCCACCGTCCAGCTCGCCTGCCGTCAGCTCTTCCAGGCTTGCGCCGAGCAACGTGCGCAGCAGCCGCGGACGTTCCACCCCGGGGCCGCCGAGGGCCACGATCCGGCTGCTCGACAGCCGTCCGGTGGTAAACAGATGACCCATGGCCATCACGTCCTGATAGCCGATGAACCAGACCGTCTTGGACTCGCTCACCGGGTCGATGAAGTGGATGTGCGTGCCGGGCAGCCCGGCCGGATGGATGCCGGCGAATTCGTGCGTCTGGATGCTCGACGCGCTGCCGCCGGGGATGCTGGCGCCTTCGGCCTTGCACAGATGCACGGCCCCGTCCGTAAGACCCGCCAGCACGTCCAGGCCGGCACTGAAGGCTTCCGGCGCTTCGGCGATGACCACCGCGGGATCGCCGGCCAGCGGACTGGTATCCATGGCGGTGACGAAGATCGAGTGTGGCTTCGAACCGATGGCGGGAATTCTGGAGAAGGGTCGGGTGCGCAGCGCCGTCCAGAGTCCCGAATCCACCAGCGTTTCGGTGATGGTCTCGGCTGACAGACTGCCGATGCCACCCGCAGGCGGTTCGAACAGCAGAGCATCCCCGGCGCTGTCACCGTCCACGTCGATCACCACGGAAAGCAGCGCGCGCTTGGCGCCGCGATTGATGCTGCTCACCCGACCCGCTGCCGGGGCGGTGAAGACGACACCATCGTTTTTCTTGTCGGAGAACAGGGGCTGACCGAGGCTGACCGTATCGCCTTCCTGCACCAGCATGGTCGGTTTCATGCCGGGGTAGTCTTCGCCGAGCACGGCCACCGTGCGCACGGCGCGCGCGTCCTCGACCACCGCTTCCGGCGTGCCGGAAATGGGCAGGTCGAGACCTTTCTTGATTTTTATCATGATCGAGCTCTTGATCGAGTTCTGTTGATCGAGTTCCGTCTTCGGAAAACGCCGAACACGTGCAACCCGAAAGCCGGCACAGGCGGCGAGAAGTTAAAGGCTCGAAGAGGCGCGGTCAGCGCGACCGCATGCGTACCTCGGCAGGCCACGCGAATTATAGTGTCGTGCCCTGCCCTTGCCAACGCTTGGCCGCGGATTTCGGAATCAGAAGCCCTGCTTCACCACATCGTTCGGAATGAGCGGGTAGGAAATGCCGGCCACCTTCTGGACCACCCGGACCACCTGACAGGCGTATCCGAACTCGTTGTCGTACCACACGTAGAGGACCACCTGCTTGTCCTTGACGATGGTGGCACCGCCATCGACGATGCAGGCGTGTCGATTGCCGACGAAATCGCTGGAAACCACCTCCGGCGACGTGGTGAAGTCGATCTGCCGCTGCATGTTCGAATGCATGGACACGTGGCGCAGATAATCGTTGATCTCCTCCACATTCGTATCCCGGCCCAGGGTGAGGTTCAGAATGGCCAGGGAGACGTCCGGTGTGGGCACCCGGATGGCATTACCCGTGAGCTTGCCGTCCAGCTCGGGAAGGAGCTTGACGACCGCAGAGGATGCGCCCGTCTCGGTGATCACCATGTTCAGCGGCGCACCACGGCCACGACGGTTCTTCTTGTGATAGTTGTCCAGCAGGTTCTGGTCCGGCGTGTAGGCGTGGACCGTTTCCATGTGGCCGGAAACGATCTCGTACTCGTCGTTCATCGCCTTCAGCACCGGCACGATGGCATTGGTGGTGCAGGAGGCCGCTGCCAGGATCGAATCGTCCGGCAGGACATCGCTGGAGTTGATGCCGGACACGATGTTCTTGATCGAGCCTTTGCCGGGCGCGGTCAGGATGACCTTCTTCGCCCCCTTGCTCTTCAGGTGCTGCCCGAGGCCCTCCTCGTCCCGCCAGGCACCCGTGTTGTCGATGACGATGGCATCGTCGATACCGTAGGCGGTGTAATCCACCTCGGCCGGGGAACCGGCATAGATCACCCGGATGACGTTGCCGTTGGCGATGATGCAGGAGTTCTCCTCGTCGATGCGGATGGTGCCCTGAAAGCTGCCGTGAACCGAATCGCGGCGCAACAGAGAAGCCCGCTTGACCAGGTCGTCGTCTTTTCCGGCCCGGACCACGATGGCCCGGAGTCGCAGCTGGGAGCCGCTGCCGGTCTTCTCGACGAGCAGGCGGGCCAGCAGACGGCCGATCCGGCCGAAGCCGTAAAGCACCACGTCCTGCGGCTTCTCGAGCGGCGGCACGTGCCGGCCGATGACCTCGGCGCATTCCCGCTCGCAGAATTCCAGCGGCGTGATGTCGCCGGATTCGGACTCTTCCATGAATCTGGCGGCAAGCTTGCCCACGTCCAGGTGCGACGGTCCGAGATCGAGCTGGGACAGCGCTTCGAGGATCGGGTAGCTCTCGAACTCGGAGAGCTCGTTGCCCGGCTCGAGCTGCCTGACGTAGCGGTGAGTCTTCATGATCTGGATGACGCTCTGGTTGTACAGGGCGCGTCCATAGCAGTAGGTCACCACGTTACGCCGGTACAGACGGCCGATGATCGGGATCATCGCCTCTGCCAGGGCTTCACGTTCTTTCCAGTCGGGGAAATAGTCGTCGAGACTCGGTAGGGCCACAGCCAGTCCTCATGGATTTGAGGGCGCGTATTATCGGAATTTGCCTTGTGCGGGGCAACATCCAGGGTGCAACGAGTTGCATTTCGATGTAAGTCCCCGCCATCCGCTCACAGGGACTCGAATTCAGGGGCCGTTTCGCCGAAGTGACACCCGGCTGGTGCGATTTCACAATCTTGCCGCAGAGCGGGAAAACACAAAGGTGTTTTCATTCACTCCCGCTCGGGCGCTCCGCGCTTCCCTCAGTTGCCGATGTTGCCTGCCCGGTGGCTTCGCCACCAGACAGTCAAATCGGCGCCTTCGGCCTCGCTCTCACGTTACTGAAAACACCTTTGTGTTTTCCCGCTCTGCTACGTGATACAGCGATCCTGCAGCCGGGCACCTCTAGCGGAACGACTCGTTGATGCCCTGGAGGGCGTCGTTGCCGGGACAGAGCTCCGCCACGTCGAGCTCGTTCAGCGGGCGCTGCACCGTGTCCAGGATCTCGTGACAGTCGGAGGCATTCGGGTCCACGTAGAGGAGCCCGGTCAGCACCTCACCCCGGGAATGGTGTGTCTGCACGTAGTTCAGGGCGCGGACCCGGTCGTGTACGTCGAATCCGTCATCGAGTTTGTGCAGACGGAGCATGGATCCGTCGGGCATCCGAACCTCCTCGGAGGTGCCGGGATCGTAGTCCACGGTGATCTCGTCCTGAGGCAGGAAGAAGTCCGAGGCCATGACCGCCTCGCTGTGTCCGCGCACGTAGTCGTAGCTCTTGGTGGAGCCGTTGTGATTGTTGAAGGCGACGCAGGGGGAGATGACGTCGATGAAGGCGAAACCCTTGTGCATGAGACCGGCTTTGATCAGCGGCACCAGCTGCCGCTTGTCGCCGGAGAAGCTGCGCGCCACGAAGCTGGCACCGAGCTGCAGTGCCAGAGAGACCACATCGATGGGCTCATAGAGATTGGGCTGACCTTTCTTGCTGGTGGAGCCCTTGTCGTTGGTGGCCGAGAACTGACCCTTGGTGAGCCCGTAGGTGCCGTTGTTGTCCACCACGTAGAGCATGTTGATGCGCCGGCGCACGATGTGCGCGAACTGGCCGAGTCCGATGGACGCGGTGTCTCCGTCCCCGGAAATGCCGATGCAGTAGAGTTCCCGGTTCGCCAGGTTGGCTCCGGTGGCCACGGACGGCATGCGGCCGTGCACGGAGTTGAAGCCGTGGGACTTGGAGAGAAAGTAGCTGGGCGTTTTGGACGAGCAGCCGATGCCGGAGATCTTGGCGAACTTGTGCGGCGGCAGCGACAGCTCAGCGCAGGCCTGGACGATGGCGGCACTCACGGAGTCATGGCCGCAGCCGGCGCAAAGGGTGGAGACCGGGCCCTCGTAGTCCCGGCGGGTCAGCCCCAGGTCGTTGACCGGCAGCTTCGGATGATGAACGCGGGGTTTGGCAACGAAGGTCATGACTTCACCTCTGTCAGGCGCGGCAGTTTCTGCGCCGTGAAATAGTCGGAAACCTGGGCCTGGATCGTATCCGCGGATATGGACAGGCCGCCGAAATAGCGCACCGAGACCAGACCGGCAGGATCCAGCTCACCCTCGGTCACCAGCAGGGTCTTCATCTGAGCATCCCGGTTCTGATCCACCACGAAGACGAAGTCGTGGTCCTCGATGAACTCGTAGACCTCCTCTCCGAACGGAAAGCCCCTGACCCGCAGGGTGTCCAGGTGAATGCCCTCGTCGCCCAGCAGATCCAGCGCCTCCTGCATGGGCAGTGCCGAGGTGCCGTAGTACAGGATCCCGGCCCGCTGTCCGGAACTCTCGATTTCCGCTTTCGGTACCAGCGTGGCCGCCGTCTTCCACTTGGTCAGCAGACGCTGCATGTTCTGCTCGTAGATCTCCGGTGACTCCGTATAGGCCGCGTACTCGTCACGGGAGGTGCCGCGCGTGAAGAAAGCGCCTTTCTCGGGATGGGTACCCGGGTAAGTCCGGTAGCCGATACCGTCGCCGTCCACGTCCAGATAGCGGCCGAAACGCTCGATTTTCTCGAGATCTTCCGCATGCAGCACCTTGCCGCGGTCGTAGGTCCGACCGTCGTCCCACTCCAGGGGTTCCGACAGGTTGTCGTTCATGCCGAGCTCGAGATCCGTCATCAGGATGATGGGCGTCTGCAGGCGGTCCGCCAGATCGAAAGCATCGGCGGTAAAATCGAAGCACTCCTTCGGGGTCGATGGAAACAGCAGCACGTGCTTGGTGTCCCCATGGGAGGCATAGGCGGAGGAGATCAGGTCCCCCTGCTGCGTACGCGTGGGCATGCCGGTGGATGGGCCGGAACGCTGCACGTCGATCAGCACCGCGGGGATCTCCGCGAAGTACGCCAGCCCGAGAAACTCGGTCATGAGCGAGACTCCCGGGCCGCTGGTGGCCGTGAAGGATCGGGCGCCATTCCAGCCCGCGCCGATGACGATGCCGATGGCCGAAAGCTCGTCTTCCGCCTGGACGATGGCGAATTTGCGCCGGCCGCACTCGGAATCCAGCCGCAGCCGGTTGGCATGCTGCTCGAAGGCTTCCGCCACGGACGTGGACGGAGTGATGGGATACCAGGCACAGACGGTGGCCCCGCCATAGATGGCGCCGAGCGCGGCGGCCGTGTTGCCGTCGATCATGATCCGCTCGCCGGGATCATCCATCCGCCGGACCCGGATGGGCAGCGGGCAGGGCAGATACTCCTGGGCGTAACCGCGGCCGATCTCCAGCGCCTGAATGTTCGGCGCGATCAGATCGTCCTTACCCCTGTACTGCTTGGCCACCATGCCCGTGATCACGTCGAACTCGATGTCGAGCAGGGCGGAAAGCGCCCCGAGATAGGTGATGTTCTTGAACAGGCCCCGCTGCTTGATGTCCGTGAACACGGGCAGCAGCAGATCCGTCAGCGGGATGCCGATCTCCGTGATGTCGTCGCGGCGCAGATGGCCCGCCAGCGGCTTGGTGTTGTCATAAAGCAGAAACCCACCGGGCTTCAGACTGGCCACGTCCTCCTCGAAGGTCTCCGCGTTCATGGCCACCATGATGTCCACACCTTCCCGGCGCCCCAGGTAACCCTGCTCGCTGACGCGAACCTCGAACCAGGTGGGCAGCCCCTGAATGTTGGACGGGAAGATGTTCCGGGTGGCCACGGGGACCCCCATCCGGAACAGGGCTTTCGCGAACATGCCGTTGGCGGAAGCGGATCCGGACCCGTTCACGTTGGCAAACCGGATCACGAAGTCGTTGTACGTCGTCATTCTGCGTAGGAACCCAGTTGGGGAATGTGGAATACGGACTTCTGCATGTCCCAGGCGTTGGTCGGACAGCGTTCGGCGCACAGCCCGCAGTGCACGCAGACGTCCTCGTCCTTCACCATCACACGGCCCGTGCCGAGTTCTTCGGACACGTACAGGTCCTGTTCCAGGTTGGCGGCAGGTGCGGTCAGCCTGATTCTGAGCGCCTCCTCCTCCGTATTCTCGGTAAAGGTGATGCAGTCCATGGGGCAGATGTCCACGCAGGCATCGCATTCGATGCACAGTTTCTCCGTGAACACGGTCTGCACGTCACAGTTCAGACAGCGCTGGGCTTCCTTGGCACCGAGCGCCTGGTCGAAGCCGAGCTCCACCTCAGTCTTGATGTTGGACAGCGCCTTTTTCAGCTCCACGTGCGGTACCAGGTAACGCTCGGCCGGGTCGTGCGCGCTGTCGTAGCTCCACTCGTGCACGCCCATCTTCTGGCTGATCAGGTTCACGCCTTCCGGCGGACGATCGGCTTTCAGATCTCTGCCCTGGCAGTAAAGGTGTATGGAGATGGCCGCCTTGTGCGCATGCGCCGAGGCCCAGATGATGTTCTCCGGGCCGAGAGCCGAGTCACCGCCGAAGAAGATCTTCGGGTTGGAGGACTGCAGCGTGTCCTCGTCCAGCACCGGACAGTCCCACTTGTCGAACTCGATGCCCAGATCCCGCTCGATCCAGGGACAGTGGTTTTCCTGACCGATGGCCATGAGGACGTGATCCGCTTCCATGAATACGTCCGGCTCGCCGCTCGGGACGTATTTCAGCCGGCCGTCCTCTTCCACGGGCTCCACACACTCGAACAGGATGCCTTTGAGCCTGCCGTTCTCGTGCACGAATTCCTTCGGCGGCCGGTTGTTGATGATGGGAATGCCTTCCGCCATGGCATCTTCTTTCTCCCAGTCCGATGCCTTCATCACTTCGAATGCGGATCGGACCACCACGGTCACGGATTCCGCGCCCAGCCGCTTTGCCGTCCGGCAGCAGTCCATGGCCGTATTACCGCCGCCCATGACGATCACCTTGCCTTCGATCTTCGTGGTATGACCGAAAGCCACCGAGGAGAGCCAGTCGATGCCGATGGAAACGTGCGCGTCCGCCTCGGTTCTGCCCGGGAGCTCCAGGTCGCGTCCCCGCGGCGCCCCGGTGCCGACGAACACCGCGTCGAAGTCTTCCGCTTCGAGGAACGACTTCATGCTGGTGATCTCGTGGTTGAAATGAGTGATCACGCCCATGTCCAGGATCCGATCCACCTCCTCCTCGAGCACCTCGATGGGCAGCCGGAACGCAGGGATCTGCGAGCGCATCATGCCGCCGCCGCCCGGATCCTTCTCGAACAGATGCACCTCGTAGCCGTGCGGGAGCAGGTCACGGGCAACGGCCAGGGACGCCGGACCGCCACCGATGAGCGCCACTTTCTTTCCGTTTTTCCGGGTCGGTACTTTCGGCAGGTAAGCGTCGATCTCGCCCTTGTTGTCCGCCGCGACCCGTTTCAGACGGCAGATGGCCACCGGCTTCTCTTCCGTGCGGACACGCCGGCAGGCGGGCTCGCAGGGACGGTCGCAGGTACGGCCGAGAATGCCCGGGAACACGTTCGAGTCCCAGTTCAGCATGTAGGCTTCGGTGTAACGTTCCTGCGCGATCAGCCGGATGTACTCCGGCACCGGCGTATGGGCCGGGCACGCCCACTGACAATCGACGACCTTGTGAAAGTAGTTGGGATCGAAAATGTTGGTGGCTTTCATATGCTTGTCTGCCGCGTCGCCAGCGCCTGCTGCAGGCACGGACACGCCCACCGGATCGGCGCCAATCGGCAGATACTCTCCTCTGGCTTCCCTCTTCTACGGCCTCTGGTTTTCCCAGGCCTCTAACTGCTTGGGTCCCGGCTCCTTGCCGCCGACACAGCGTAACTACTGGACTTTAACCCGCTTTTCAGGGCCTGCCAACAGCACCCGGGAGGGAGGTCGACAGCCTGGACAGCACATCCATGCCCAGGAGACCGTCCGCCCTGCGCGGCAGATCGTTGAAGCCGAGCACGTTCAGATCCTCGAGCACCAGCGCACCGAGTCTGAGTTCCCGGACCCGGTACACGGGCAGCGTGACGACCCCGCTGGCCGTATGCACGCGAATGCCTTCGTCGATCAGCACGGCGCCCAGCGACTTCAGACGCGACTCTGACAGTCCGGTCATGGTGGCCCCCGTGTCGATCAGGAAACGGAGCTCCGAGCGCCGTGCCTGACCCGAGACGGTGGCCGCCGTGTACATGGCACCCCCTTCCCGCTCCACGGGCAGCGCCGTTTCGGCCAGGCGGATCTCCCCTTCCAGCGCCTCGAGTTCTGCCGGAGTCACCCCCACCAGCCCGATCTCCCGCGTCAGACGGGCTGCTTCGTCCACTTCGCCGCTGCGCAGCAGCCAGCGGGCCAGCTTGAGCCGATAGCCGTCGTAGGCAGGATCCTCCCGCACGAGGCCCTCGAAATACGCCACCAGCCCCACGAGATCGCCCGCATTGATGAGCTGCTGCTCCCGGGCATTGATGAGCAGATCCAGACGCCGGCGGGCCCGGTCCGCCGTCTCCGTCGAAGGCGGATAGCGCAGGATCTCGAACAGCGGCGTCAGCGCCGCCTCCACTTCGCCCGTCATCTGCCGGAGATCCGAAAGCAGGAACAGCGCCCGGCCATGGCGTTCCGTCGCTTCCACATGCGTCGCCTGAAAATAGCCGGTCAGCACCTCGAGTGCATCGTACGGGCGTCCTTGTGTCACCAGCGCTTCCGCCCGGGTGATGAGATCCTCTGCCGCATCCGATACGGGAGAGACGCGGGGAAGGTCCGTCGGGGACTGAATCCGGGCAGAGTCAGCGTCCGGCGTCCGGTCCAGGGAGTCCGGCAGTCCGGCCGACGGTCTGCCGCCGCCTGCCTGGCCGGCCAGATAAGCGACGATCAGGGAAGCCAGCCAGGCAGCAATGATGGCAGTTCGTTTCACTGACGGTAGAATACCAGCCCCTCTTCCACCACCAACCCTGCACCGATGCCCGATCACACCAGAGGCTCGACGGCCCGCACGTATTCGCCGTTCGATCCGCCTGCCGCGCCCGGGGCCGGACAGCGGGTCAGCTGGCGTGAGCTGCACGGCAGCGCGGCGGCCATTGCGGTGGCCGCCGCGACCAGAGCAAGGCAGAACCTCACCCTGGTGGTAGCCGCAGACAGCGCCGGCGCCCGGCGCTGGGTGAACGAGCTCTCGTTCGTCGCCCCGGATCTCGAAACCCTGCACTTCCCGGACTGGGAAACTCTCGCTTACGACGCCTTCTCACCCCACGAGGACATCACCTCCGAGCGGCTGCACACCCTGTACCGGCTGCCCCGCCAGACGGTTGGCGCCCGGCTTCTGGTGATCACGCAGCAGACGCTGCTTTCCCGGCTGCCGCCGCGGTCCTACGTGGAAGGATTCAGCATGGAGCTGCGGGTCGGCCAGCCTTTCGACATGCACCGGGAACGCAGGGTGCTGGAATCGGCCGGCTACCGAGCGGTTGAGACGGTCACCGGTCGTGGCGAATTCGCCGTTCGCGGCGCTCTCATGGACATCTTCCCGATGGGCACCGACGCGCCGCTGCGCATCGATCTGATGGACGACGAGATCGAAAGCCTGCGCACGTTCGACCCGGACACACAGAGGACGCTCGAGAAGGTGTCTGCGTTCGAGCTGCTGCCCGCCAAGGAATTCCCGCTCGACGAAGCCGCCATCGCCCGCTTCCGGGACAACTGGCACAACACCTTCAACGTGGACGTGCGCCGGTGCAGCGTCTACCAGGACGTGAGCCAGGGTATCGCCCCGAATGGCGTGGAGTACTACCTGCCGTTGTTCTTCGAATCGCTGGCAACGCTGTTCGACTATCTGCCGGAGAATGCGCTGCTGATCGCGGATGCGGATCTCCTCCCCGCCGCCGGCACCTATCTGGAGGAAGTGAAGGGCCGGTACGAAAGCCTCCGCCACGACGTGGAACGGCCCATTCTGCCTCCGGCCCGGCTGCTGCTCCGGGAGGAGGAGCTCGGCGCCGCGCTCAAACGGCATGCGCTCGTCGACCTGATCCGGGAGAGCCGGCACGGACTCACCTTCGCCAGCCGCCCCCTGCCCGACCTCACCGCCAGACCCCGGGCCAGGGACCCCGCCCAGGCACTGCGCCTGTTCGTCTCGAACACCGAGATGCCCGTGCTGTTCGTCGCCGATACGGCGGGCAGGCGGGAAGTTTTCTATGAGTATCTGAGCCGGGCCGATCTGCGGCCGTCCGAGGTCGCGGACCTGGTGGCTTTCCGGCGCTCGGATACTGCCCTCGGACTCGCGATCGCCCCCCTCGAGCAGGGCCTGTGGCTCGACGATCTGGCCATCGTCACGGAAAACCAGGTCTTCGGGCACCAGGTGACGGAACGGAAAGCCCGGGCCGCCCGGGTGCTGGATCCGGAGCAGATCATCCGGAACCTGACCGAGCTGCACGTCGGCGAGCCGGTGGTCCACATCGAGCATGGCATCGGCCGCTATCTGGGCCTGGTGACCCTGGACATCGACGCCAGCGCCAATGAATTTCTGGCCCTGGAATATGCGGACGAGGCGAGGCTCTATGTCCCGGTCACCTCGCTGGACCTCATCAGCCGCTACTCCGGTGCGGACTCGGAGCACGCCCCCCTGCACCGGCTGGGATCCGATCAGTGGGAGAAGGCCAAGCGCCGGGCCCAGGAGAAGGTCTACGACGTGGCCGCCGAGCTTCTGAACATCTATGCCCGCCGGGAGACCGCCGATCGCTTCGCGTTCACCGAACCGGCGGAGGACTATCAGCGCTTCGCCGATCAGTTCCCCTTCGAGGTGACGCCGGATCAGCAGACGGCCATCGACGAGGTGGTGGCGGACCTCTGCTCCACACGCTCGACGGACCGGCTGATCTGCGGCGACGTGGGTTTCGGCAAAACCGAGGTGGCCATGCGCGCCGCGTTTCTCGCGGTAGCCAGCGGCAAACAGGTGGCCGTTCTGGTGCCCACCACGCTGCTCGCCCAGCAGCACTTCGAGACCTTCCGGGACCGGTTCGCGGACTGGCCCGTGCAGATCGAGGTGGTCTCGCGGATGCGCTCGGACGGCGAGGTGGAAGCCAT
The DNA here is from genome assembly GCA_030425195.1 of Gammaproteobacteria bacterium. GTDB lineage: Bacteria > Pseudomonadota > Gammaproteobacteria > Pseudomonadales > Azotimanducaceae > SZUA-309. The sequence continues at coordinate 86,084 of JAUIAV010000004.1, forward strand.
CGGCGCCCGTCTCGCCGCCGGAAAGGCGGACATCGTCATCGGAACCCACAAGCTGCTGAATCCGGCCATCCGCTTCAAGGATCTCGGCCTGGTGGTGATCGACGAGGAGCACCGGTTCGGCGTCCGCCAGAAGGAACGTCTGCGTTCTCTGAGAGCGGAAGTCGACGTGCTCACGCTCACCGCGACGCCCATCCCGCGCACGCTCAACATGGCGATGAACGGCATCCGGGATCTCTCCATCATCGCCACCCCGCCGGCCAAGCGGCTCACCATCAACACCTTCGTCCAGGAAAAGCGCTCCCACGTGATCAAGGAAGCCATCACCCGGGAGCTCATGCGCGGCGGCCAGGTTTTCTACCTGCACAATGAGGTCCGCACCATCGATCAGACCGCCGCGGAGCTCGCCGGAATGATCCCCGAGGCGCGGATCGGCGTCGGCCACGGGCAGATGCCCAAGCGCGAGCTCGAACGGGTGATGAACGATTTCTACCATCGGCAGCTGAATCTGCTCGTCTGCACGACCATCATCGAAACGGGCATCGACATTCCCAATGCGAACACCATCATCATCGAGCGGGCCGACAAATTCGGACTCGCACAGCTGCATCAGCTCCGGGGCCGGGTGGGCCGTTCAAGCCGCCAGGCCTATGCCTATCTGCTGACACCGCACCCCAAGGCCATGACCCGGGATGCGCTCAAGCGCCTGGATGCCATACAGGCTGCCGGCGAGCTGGGGGTGGGCTTCACGCTCGCCACCCACGACATGGAGATCCGGGGCGCGGGTGAACTGCTCGGCGAGGACCAGTCCGGCCAGATCGAGTCCGTGGGCTTCTCGCTTTACATGGACATGCTCGATCGGGCGGTGAAAGCGATTCAGGACGGAAAAACGCCGAATCTGGATGCACCGCTGGTACCGGTCAGCCAGGAGGTGAATCTTCATACCTCCACCCTGATTCCGGAGGACTACCTGCCGGACATTCACGGGCGTCTGATCCTCTACAAACGGATCGCCAACGCCACCGATGCCGAACAGCTCGATGATCTTTACGCGGAATTCGTGGACCGGTTCGGCCTGCCGCCGGATCCTCTGAAGCGCCTGTTCAAGGTGACGGCGCTCAAGCTGCGCGCTCAGCCTCTCGGCATCATCCGGCTGGATCTCGGAGAGAACGGCGGCCGGGTGGAATTTTCCGGGGAGACCCCGGTGGATCCCATCAGCATCATCCGACTGGTGCAGGCGGCGCCTTCCACCTATCGTCTGGAAGGCGCCACCACGCTGCGCGTCACCCGCAAGCTCGAAGATTTCGATCAGCGGATTGAGTACGCTTACACGCTCTTCGACCGCCTCGACAACAGCAAGGAATCCGAACGGGCCGCCATCGCATGAAGTGCCGAACGCTGTACCTGGCTCTCCTGGCCATCCTCCTGCCATCGCTCTGTGTCCGTGCCGCCACGCCGGAACCGCCCGATCCGGCCGAGGTGGAAGCCTTCCTGCAGGACCGCTACTTCGAAGTGGAATTTTTCGTGTTCGAACGCCCCGCGGTGCTGGACTTCGCAACAGAGGAGATCCTCACTCTCGACCGCGCGCGGGCACTGCCGAAGGAGATGCGGACCCAGGTGCTCCCTGCCGACGCCCTCTGGACCACGCCCATCCAGCGTCTGACCCGGGCATGCCTCACCTTTCCCACCGTCCGCTATGAGCTTCTGCCCGCAGAGGGTCTCGATGAGCAGATGCCGGCGGCGCTCGATCCTCCGCCCGAACCGAGGCCGGTACCCGACATCCAACCGGTACTCGAACCCGATCCACATCTGGATTTTCTGGCGGCAATGGGTGCTTTCGAGACGTCGCTGAGAGACAGCGGGCAGCGCTGGCAACCACCCGATCGCTTTCAGCTGCGAAGGGAAGCGGCACGCATCGAGCGGCAGGGTCTGGGGCGTATTCTGTTTCACGGCCGCTGGCTGCAGGCAGTCCCGCCCAGGGCGCAGCCGGATCCGATCCTGGTGACCGGCGGTGAGGCCCTGCCGCCACCGCTGCCGCCGCATGAGCTGATCGGAACCGTGGGCGTCACCCTCGGCCGGTACCTGCATTTCCGGGCAGAGCTGTTCTTTCACGGTCCGGGACTCGGTCTTCTGCCGGCCACCGCGACCATGCGGGCGGACGGCAGCGTCGATCTGCGTCAGCCCGAGCTGTCCCCGTCCGGCTACATGGCTCTGCTCGAAAGCCGTCGGATGCGCTCAGAGGAACTGCACTACCTGGATCATCCGAAGCTCGGGCTCGTGGTGCGCATCGATCCGGTCAGGATTCCGGATTCGCTAATCGAGGCCTACGTAGCTTTCAAAGAAAACGTCGAGTAGTCCGGCGACCCGGACCATGGCGTTGATCGATGCCTGGCGGATCTCTTCGAGATCGATGACCCGTGTCGCCAGGCCGGCTGCAGGATTGACGACCATGGCCACACAGGCCAGCGGCAGTCCGAGCTCACGGGCCAGCACGGCTTCCGGCATCGCCGTCATGCCGACCATGGCGCATCCATCCCGCGCCATCCGCTGGATTTCTGCGGCGGTTTCGAGCCGTGGCCCCTGAGTGACACCCATGACACCGCCGTCATGGAGATCCACACCCGCTCCCTGCCCGGCTGCCAGCAGCCCGGCACGCAGCCGGGCATCGTAGGGCTCGCTGAAATCGATGTGCCGGACATCGTCTTCCGCGCTGAAGGTCAGGGCCCTGCCCCAGGTGTAGTCGATGATCTGGTCCGGAAGCAGGAGCGCTTCCGTGACGGCGAAATCGCTGATGCCGCCCACCGTGTTCAGAGCGATCACCGCTTCGACGCCGGCGTCTGCCAGGAGCCTGAGGTTCGCCCGGTAATTCACGGCATGCGGTGCGTAGCGGTGCGGTCGGCCATGCCGGGCGAGCGCGAAGATCTCGTGCGCACCCGCCCGCCCGCGCTCGAGCGGCGCGGCGGCTTCTCCGAAAACTGTCTCGCGTCCGCCCGTCGTCTGCCAGCCAAGATCCCGGTTCAGAGCGCCGGAACCCACGATCAACCCGATCCGTGCCATCAGCCCACCTGCTCCTCATCGTCGTCTGTCAGCGCATAGATGTCCGGCAGATTGCGCCAGTAACCCTCGTAGTCCATCCCCCAGCCGAAGACGTAGCGGTCGGGACAGACCAGCGCGGCGAAGCGGACGTTCGCCTCGTTCCGGGCCGTCTTGTCCAGCAGCACCGCGGTGGTGACTTCACGGGCCCCTTCCGCCCGGCACCAGCGCTCGAGCCCCGCGAGGGTGACACCCTCGTCCACGATGTCATCCACCAGCAGCACATGCCGGTCCGCCACCGGCACACCCGGTCTCACATGCCACTGCAGTTCTCCCCCCTGTGTCGCATCGCCATACCGTCCTACATGTACGCAGGAAAGCTCCAGCGGAAACAGCAGTCTCTGCATGAGGGCGCCCGTGAACGGCAGCCCGCCGTTCAGCACACACAGCAGCAGCGGGTTCTCTTCTGCCAGAGCCACCGTCAGGCGTACGGCCAGACGGTCGATGGCCGCCAGAACCTGCGCCCTCGGGAAGAGAAGCTCGGCACGCTCCCGCGCCCGGATGACGCGTGCTGGCGCTTTCATGTCGCCGGTACCGCTTCCGGTTCCTCCAGCAGGACGGTGCGGGTGGGGAAGGCAACCTCGGCTCCATGAGCTTCGATGATGCCGGCAATCTTCAGCAGCACGTCCTGTTTGATCTCATGGTATTCCGCCCAGACCGTGGTTCTGGTGAACGCATAGATGAAGAAGTCGAGTGAAGAGGCTCCGAATTCGTTGAAGTTCACCATCAGAGTCATGTCGTGATCGATGCTCTCATGGGACGCGAGCATCTTCTTCACGTCCCCGACGACGTCTTCGAGCACGCCCACGTCCTGATACCGGATGCCGATGGTCTCCTTGATCCGCCGGTTGGTCATCCGGGATGGATTTTCCACCGCTATCGACGTGAGAGCCGCGTTTGGCACGTACAGCGGCCGGGCATCGAAGGTCCGGATCCGCGTCAGACGCCAGCCGATCTCCTCCACGGTGCCTTCGATGGTCCTGTCCGGTGAGCGTATCCAGTCGCCTACCGAGAACGGCCGGTCCAGAAAGATGATCAGGGCGCCGAAGAAGTTCGCCAGCAGATCACGGGCAGCGAAGCCGACGGCAATGCCGCCCACGCCGCCGAATGCGAGCACGCCCGTGATGGAGAAGCCGAGCGTCTGCATGATCATCAGTGATGCGGTGATGATGACGCTGGCGCGGACCAGCTTGCCGATGGCGTTGGCCGTGGTCGGGTCCGCGGGACTCTCCCCGTAGGTACCTTCGGTGATGTGCTCTTCGACGAAACGGACGAAGCGGACGGCAAACCAGGTCAGCAGCGCGATGATGCACACCTGACGGGTTTCGCCGACGTACTCGAAGATTTCCGCCTGCGCGGCATCACCGCCGGTGGCTTCGGCAGCCCAGCTGATGCCGATCACCCAGATGCCCCAGGCCAGTGGCTTCCGTGCCGCTTCCAGCAGGGCGTCGTCGTAGAGGTTTCGCGTCTTCTCCAGCTGGCCGGACAGCCGGTGGAGGAAGTGGCGCGCCAGCCAGTGAACGATGGCCGTGGCGAGAACCACGGCGAATACGTGCCCTGCCCAGGCGTGATCACCCAGGTACGAGGTCAATAGTTCCGGCATCAGAGTCTTCCTAGAGGAACTTCGTCAGTTCCAGTTCGATGTAGTCGTCCTGGGCGACCGAAGCCCCTTTGTTGGCTGGATCGAAGGGGTTGTCCGGATCCAGATCGGCCGCACCTGCGAACGCCCTGCCTTCCAGCAGGAGAAGCCAAGTCTCGCCCAGACGTCGGCTGGCTTCCAGGGTGAAGATGGTTTCGTTGGAGTCGTGGTCCCAGACCACGCCGATCAGTGCCTGGGTGTCTCCCAGATCATTCAGCGCCCACCGGGTGGCCACGGCCAGGTCGTTCTCGAAGAAGGTATCGAATGCGGCGTCCCCCCGGTCGTCGTACAGATACTCCACCACCAGTCCCAGGTCGGCGCGGGTCCCGAAGGCGCCGACCAGGGTGCGCTCGAAACCGGCATTGAACGCATAGTAGTCGTCGGGGAAGTTGGTTCGATAGATGGTCTCGAGCTTGAAGGCCCAGTCACCGAAAATCGCCTGGGCATCCAGTCCGGTCTGATCGATCACCGGGTAGTGCGGCCGCAGCAGAAGCGTCCCGTCGCCGTCCACGACCGTATCGAACAGCGGCGCCCGGGAAGTGCCGTTGAAGTGGTAGAGCCCGAACTCGAAGCCGCCGAGGTGGTGGGACCAGCGGACCGCCCCGTCCACGCGGCTGTCTCCTGCGCCGGACTCGTAGGTCGCATCGTCCGTATCGATGGGCACGAAGAACCGGGGACGTCCTTCGGGTCCGGGGTAGGTACGTTCCCGGAAGCCCGGGAGCAGGTGAAAATCCAGAATGCCCCAGTCCCGCACCAGAGACAGGTGCGCCATGGGCTGACCCAGCTTGTCCTCGCCGTCGATGTTCTCCACCTGGTCTGTCTGATTGATGATGTCCACGAGATGATTGAACTCCGTGACCCCCCAGAACACCTGCTTGACGCCCAGATGCAGGTCCCAGTCATTGCCCACCAGACTCCAGAAGCCCTCCCGGAGGTCGAAGTGCGTCCGCTCGTCGTCCTCCGAGTCGTACCGGTAGTACGGCGTGAAGGTCAGACTCTGGCGCTCATCGTCCCAGGCGCGGTAGTACTCCACGGTGACGCTGACGGACGGATGGAACTTCGACTGACCGTCCAGGCCTTCCTCGAAGAACGCCCGGGCCTGAGCCCCGAGATCGATGTCCAGCATCTGAACCACGTCACTCGAGCGCACCGCGGCGGGCTCGATGACTTCCACCGGGCGGGCCGGCGGCTGATCGTTGGGTCGTCGTTGAGGGTTCTCCGCTCGCACGGGCGGCGGCAGCGCAGCGGGCGGCTCGGCCCTGGCAACCGCGGCATCTTCGGTTCCGACGTCGAGCAGCCGCCAGTATTTGAGCTGCCGGTTGTCGGCAATCCGCCGTACCCGCACCGATTCGGCTTCCGCCAGCGGAGCGGTGACCACGCGGTAGATGTCCGTTCCGTCTCCGCCCCGCGCCGGCACCACGTTCACGTCCACGTTCAGCAGCACGCGCATCCTGCTCGACCAGTTTTCCGCGTTCGACGCGTTCTTGAAGCTGCCGAACACCAGCGCATCATCGGCCTGCGCGGCACCTGCCACGACACAGAACAGAATTGCCGGACCGAGCTGACGGAGGCCGCTCATCTGGCGCGCAGGAGGCTGTTGGTCGAGAAATGCCGGTCGGCGTCCAGGCCGGTACCGAACTGATAGTTCCGCCAGATCAGCTCCGTGGATTTACCGGTCTGGTGGTTGGTCATGAGCATGCGGGTCGGCTTCCAGAACCGGCCCTCGTAGAGCCCGTAATCACTGACCACCAGCGTCTTCAGCAGCCGATTCTGACGGTCGAAGTACTCGATGCTCTGGATTCTGAGCTCGGCCGCATCCAGAGTGACCACCTCCCGGGCGTAGCCCGAATACCTGTCTGCCGGTATGCGTTCGACCTCGTAGGCCAGACCCACGTCCTCCATCCGGGTGTCGAGCAGCCGGTAGCTGTATTTCTCCACTTCCTGGAGCGCCATGTCCTCGTACGCGAACTCGCTGGAGAGAAACGGTCCGGACTTGTTCTGGCTGGCAATCCGCTTGACGCGCTTCACCGCAGGCAGATAGATCCACTGATCGTCCGGTTCCGTTTTGTGCGCGTAGCTCAACAGCGCCGCCCCCCGGTATGACTTGGGCGAATCGAATACCACCAGGAGCCGGTCCCCGTCGTCGGGCATTTCCAGCTGACGGATGCCGAGCCCCCGGGTGGACTCCTTGCCGCTCTCGGTTTTCAGACGCATCTCCAGATCCACCGTGAGATCGCCGTAGCCGGAGGCGCGGCGGTCGGCCTCTCTGAAGATCGCCAGACCGGCGGCTTCCGGGTCCAGACCGGTAATCGAGAATCCGGCCGCCACGGCAGCAGCAGAGGCCGCAGCAGCGACAGCGGTTGCTGCGGCGGCAGATCCGAGGAGGACTGCCTGGCAGAGTGACGCGAAGGTGCGGAACGTCAAAAAGCGGATTCCTGAGGCAATTTCGCGGCCGATAGTATGCAACCCCCGGGGGGTGTGCAAACTACCGACTACTGTATATACTTTCAGATCACTGTATATGCAGACAGCATGATTCAGTTAGACGCCCTTTCTGAGCGTACTTCTCAGCTCCTGTCTGCAAGCAATTGAATTCCCAACTGAGAATTTTCAGAGAGAACCCCCACATGGAAAACCTCACCTCCCGCCAGGCCCAAGTGCTCGATCTGATCAAGCAGTACATCGGCGACACGGGCTACCCGCCCACCCGGGCCGACATTGCCCGGGAGCTGGGGTTCAGATCCCCGAACGCGGCGGAAGAGCATCTGAAAGCGCTGGCCCGCAAGGGGGCCATCGAGATGATTCCGGGCACCTCCCGCGGCATCCGGCTCCCGGACGATGGAGGTCTTCCGGTCGTCGGCCGGGTGGCGGCCGGCAGTCCGATCCTCGCTGCCGAACACATCGAAGAGCGGGTGGAGCTGCCCGCCGGATTCTTCCAGCCGCGGGCGGACTTTCTGCTGCGCGTGCACGGTGACAGCATGAAGGATGCCGGCATTCTGGACGGAGATCTGCTGGCGGTGCACAAGACGCCGGAAGCGGCCAACGGGCAGATCGTGGTCGCCCGAATCGACGACGAGGTGACGGTCAAGCGGTTCCAGCGTACGCGCCAGCGGAGCAGGGTCCTGCTGCTGCCGGAGAACGAGGACTACGAACCGATTGAGGTGGATCTCAAAGAGCAGCCTTTCCAGATCGAAGGGCTTTCGGTGGGCGTGATCCGCCAGAATCTGTGATCACGCCAGCGATCGTACGAGGACGTTCTGAGACGGAGAGAGTGGGAGTGAGAAAGAGACAGCGAGAAAGAGACAGCGAGAAAGAGACAGTGAGAAAGAGACAGCAAGAACACGATAGACGTGCTTCAGTGAATCACCGGCGACGGCGATAACACGTCGAGATTCGACTCCTCGCCATCCACTTCCACGGTTTCTCCGCCCAGATAGTCTGTAGCGGCGTCGATCATGGCTTCCGCCACACCGACGAGATCGCCTCCCAGCATGTCCCGCACCTCATCGGAGAAACTGATACGCACCAGCGGATCGCGGGCAGCGGCGGTGGATCCGTGCTGCGGCTCTGCTCTCGCCGCCGCGTCGACGGCGTTCACCGCCATCGCTCCAGGTTGGGTTTTTTCGTCTTCGGCTTCGCGAAGCACGATGTCACCGTTTTCGAGTTGAGTGATTTCCAGGAAGATGCTCATTTCACCTCATGGTTGCTGAACCGTCCGGCCCCAGGCCGGCCACCGACACCGCCATTATGGCTCATTCGACCGGTGCTTTCCCGGCAGGCTTTTTCGCCGCAGCCTTCTTCTTTGCCGGCGCCTTCTTTTTTACCGGCGCCTTCTTCTTTGCCGCCGCTTTCTTCCCGGCCGGCGGCTTCTTGGCCGGCTTGGCCTCCTCTACCCAGCGGCCGTCCACGTAGAAGGCCTTCCAGCCGGTAGCCTTGCCTTCCACCTCGGACTGCACGTACTGCTCCCGGGTCTTGCGGCTGTAGCGGACCACGGCCGGCAGCCCGTCCGGATCCGTCTCCGGCGCGTCGAGCAGGTACTTGAACTTCGGGTCCAGCTCGTTGGCATGGGGCCTGATCTCACTGATCAGCGGCGCCCGGGTCTCCCGGTTCCTGGGGAACTGGCTGGCGGCCAGGAAGATGCCCGATGCACCGTCGCGCAGCAGGTAGTAGTCGTCCACCTTCTCGCATCTGAGTTCCGGCATGGGGATGGGGTCGGCCTTGGGCGGCGCCGGCTCACCATTGCGCAGCAGCTTGCGCGTGTTCTTGCAGTCTTCCGCCGTGCAGCCGAAGTACTTGCCGAAGCGGCCGGATTTGAGCTGCATCTCGGCGCCGCACTTGTCGCATTCGATCACGGGACCGTCATAGCCCTTGATGCGGAAGCTGCCGGCCTCCACCGAGAACCCGGCGCAGTCGGGATTGTTGCCGCACACGTGCAGCTTCCGCTGCTCGTCGATCAGATAGCTGTCCATGGGCGTCTGGCAGATGGGACACTTCCACTTGGCACGCAGGAGCTTGGATTCCCCTTCGTCATCCGCTTCCACGTCCACCACCTCGTCACCCGGAATCAGGTTCATGGTGTTGGTGCAGCGCTCTTTCGGCGGCAGGGCGTACCCCGAACAGCCGAGGAAAACCCCCGTGCTGCCGGTGCGGATCTGCATGTGCCGGCCACAGCGGTCGCAGACCACGTCCGTATCCGTAGGCTCGTTCGGACGCATGCCGCCTTCCGCCTTCTGGGCAATGGCGAGTTTGCCGGAGAAGTCCCCGTAGAACTCGTTCAGTACCGAACGCCACTCCGCCTCACCTTCGGCGATCTCGTCCAGCTCGCCTTCCATCTGCGCGGTGAAACCGTAATCCAGCAGGTTCTCGAACTGTTCCACCAGCCTGTCCGTGACAAGCTCACCGATCCGTTCCGCGTGGAAGCGCTTGTTGGTGAGCGTCACGTAGCCCCGATCCTGGATGGTCGAGATGATGGCCGCGTAGGTCGAAGGACGGCCGATACCCCGCTTTTCGAGCTCCCGGACCAGACTGGCTTCACCGTAGCGCGGCGGCGGCTTGGTGAAATGCTGCACGCCCTCCGAGTTCACCAGCTCCAGCGCCTCGCCGACCTGGTAGTCCGGCAGGGACGTGTCCTCATCCTTCCGGGACATGGGCGGCAGCACGGCCGTGTAGCCGTCGAACTGCAGGATCCTGCCGCGGATCTTCAGTTCGAACTCACCGGCTTCCACGAGAACCGTGGTGGAGAGGTACTCGGCCGGCGTCATCTGACAGGCCACGAACTGACGCCAGATGAGGTCGTACAGGCGTACGGCATCGTCATCCACGCCGGAAAGAAACTCCGAGACCGTCCCCACGTTCGAGGGACGGATGGCCTCGTGTGCCTCCTGGGCGTCCTTCTTCGCCGCGTACACGTTCGGCTTCTCGGGCAGATATCTGTCCCCGTGCTTCTCGCCGATGTAATCGCGACAGGCTGCCACGGCTTCGGTGGACAGATTCGTCGAATCCGTCCGCATGTAGGTGATGTAGCCCGCCTCGTAAAGACGCTGGGCCATGGTCATGGTCTTCTTCACGGAGAACCCGAGCCGGGTACTCGCCGCCTGCTGCAGCGTGGAGGTGATGAAAGGCGCGTTCGGTTTGGTCCGGGTTGGCCGGTCCTCCCGGGATTTCACCGTGAAGTTCCGTTGCCGGAGCCGGCCGAGCGCCGCCTCGGTGATTTCACCGTTGTTCGGCCGGAAGTTTTCCTCGGAATCCTTGACCAGCTGGAAACGCAGGGGCTCGGCCGCACCATCGCGCTTCAGGTCCGCGAAGACTTCCCAGTACTCCTCGGGAATGAACGCCCGGATCTCCCGTTCGCGCTCGACCACCAGGCGGACGGCTACGGACTGGACACGTCCTGCCGAGAGTCCCCTGGCCACCTTGGCCCAGAGCAGCGGCGAGAGCTCGAAGCCGACCACCCGGTCCAGGTACCGGCGGGCCTGCTGAGCATTGACCTGATTCATGTCGAGCTCGCCCGGATGCTCGAAGGCTTCCTGAATGGCTTTGCGGGTGATCTCGTTGAAAACCACCCGTCGATAACGGGAGGGATCGCCGCCGATGGTTTCCTTCAGGTGCCAGGCAATGGCTTCCCCTTCCCGGTCCAGGTCGGTGGCGAGATAGATCGCATCCGCTTTCTCCGCGAGCTTGGAGAGCTCGCTGATGACCTTCTCCTTGCCGGGCAGGATCTCGTAGGTCGCTTCCCAGTTGTTGTCCGGGTCGATGCCCATGCGCCGGACCAGCTGTTTGCGGGCCCGTTCCTTTTTATAGGCTTCCCGTTTTGCCGGCGGCAGTTTGCGGGTCTTGGCGGCCTCGGCCGCACGGGCCTTCGGGTCGGACGCTTTGCCGCCCACGGGCAGGTCGCGAATGTGGCCGACGCTGGACCGGACGATGTAGTCGTTCCCCAGGTACCGGTTGATGGTCTTGGCTTTCGCCGGGGATTCGACGATGACGAGCGAGCGGGCCATAGGCCTCCCGGGTTGAATTCGGCGCCGTTATAAGGGTTCCCAGAAAGGCCTGTCAAGAATCGTCACCCGCCCGGGCCGCTTCGATGTCCGCCTCCAGACGCTCGAGAGCTGCCGCCAGATCCCTCAAAGTGGCGGCCAGCACAGGCACCGACGCCTCGTTGCTGCCGGGTCGTTCGAGCCAGTAGGCAAGCACCATCCGGGGGCTCACTTCCAGGGCAACCACGTCCTCGGGCAGCCGGCCGAGCGCCTCGGCAGCCAGGGTGAGAACCGCATCCAGATACGACCGCCCTTCCCCTTTCGGACGCAGGTCGTACTGCCAGTCGGGAAACGGGTCGGGCGAGCGCTCGGCCGCCCTTCGCACCATGCGCCAGGCCGGCAGCACCCTGAGCGAACGCGGCAGCGCCAACCCGTAACTGGCGCACTCGAGCATGGGACTGCGCACCTTTCCGCCCGCATTGACCCTGTCTTCCGGCTGCGGATCGGGCTTGGGGATGCGCCGTACTTCCACCACGAGGCCTTCACTGCGCGCGCGGGCGCGCATGGCGGAAAGACGCTTGTCCCGTTTGCTCGGAACGAGCCAGAGAATGGGGCCGAAAGCGACGACCAGTACCAGTCCGATGATGACCCAGGTCATAGTTGATTCCATTTCCGGGACAGGTGTATCGTCGCCGCAATCAGGACGGAGACGCAACATGGCGGACGCTCAGGGCGGTTACCAACGCATCATGCTGGCCGTGGACCTGACCGAAGAATCCAAGCGAGTCGCCGAGCGCGCCGTCGCCCTCGCCCGCGCGTACCAGGCGGAACTCCACATCGTCCACGTCATCGAGCCCTTGAGCCTGGCCTATGGCGGCGACATCCCCATGGACCTCTCGTCCGTCCAGGAGCAGATTCACGATCAGGCCAAATCCCATCTGGCGGAATTCGCCGCCAGCGTGAACGTGCCCGCAGAGCATCAGTACCTGATCTTCGGACGTCCGGAGAGCGAGATTCAGCGCGCGGCGGAAGCCAAAGGTGCTGACGTCATCGTCGTGGGCAGCCACGGCCGTCACGGCCTCGCGCTCCTGCTCGGTTCCACGGCGAACGGGGTCCTGCACGGCGCCACCTGCGATGTGCTGGCCGTCAGGGTCGGCGAAGAGCCCCCAGCGGAAGACGCGGAAAGCGACAGCGGCTGAATCGTGAGAATAAGCCCTCGACGCAGTACCCGGGGCTCGGGCCGGTCACAGAGACGCTCCTCACGTCTCTCGTGCATCACTTGGAAGACCGCGTGCAGGTCGATGGTCTCTGCGGCCGCGCTCATCAGCGCGCTCTCGGCCGCTCCGACCCACGCCCTCAGCCTGTACGAGCAGCGCGCCGCCTACAAGAAAGCGCTCGATCACCTCACTGCCGGACGGATGGACAGTTTCCAGAGCCTCAGGGACTCCCTCGGGGACTATCCGCTGCAGCCCTATCTCGACTACTACGCGCTGCAGAGCCAGATCTCCTCCGCACCGCCAGAACGCATCGCTGCCTTTCGCAGCAAGCACGCGGACCTGCCCGTCGCCGACATCATCTACGTCCGGTGGATGAAGCGGCTGGGACAGCAGCGTCGATGGGAGACCTTCCTCGACCACTATGAACCTTCCGACAACTCCGAGCTGAAGTGTTATCACCTCCGGGCGCTGATCGGCACAGGCAATGAGCGCGAAGCCATGAGCCAGGTGGGCGATCTGTGGCTGGTGGCCACGTCACAGCCGAAAGCGTGCGATCCGCTGTTCGAGGTCTGGATCGACCGCGAAAATCTCACGGAGTCCATGGTCTGGGACCGGCTGGGACTGGCGCTGAAGGCCAACAGCCGGACGCTCGCCCGGTACCTGCAGCGCTTCTTCGAAAGCCCGAACGTGAAACCCTGGGCGCAGAGCTACTACAACGTGCATGTGACGCCCGCCACGGTCACTCAGACTGCCAGATTCACCACCGATACCCGCTATTCCAGAGAGGTGATCGCCCATGGGCTCATCCGTCTCGCCGGACGGGACCCCGAGGCGGCTTCACGCGCCTGGCTCAGCTATCAGGACAGCCACAGCTTCACCCCCGAGGACACGCGGGCGATCGACAACGCGCTGCTCGTCGGTCTGGCGCGGGACGGGACCTTTCCTCCCCGCGAACCGCTTGCGGACGATACGCCGGTCGCCGATCTGGCCCTGGCGGCGCTGATCCGGGAGAGCTGGCAGGACCTCGGCTTCTGGATCGAGCAGCTGCCGACCGGGGATCGGGCAGATGCCCGCTGGCAGTACTGGCTCGCCCGGTCCCTCGGCGAAACCACTCTCAATTCGGAGCGCGCCCAGCTCACCTATGCCGCTCTCGCCGACAGTCGCGACTACTACGGCTTTCTGGCAGCCGAGCAGCTGGGCCGTCCCGTGCGCCTCAATCATCAACCGAGTCCGGCGAACGCCATCGAAATCAACCGGATGAGAAACCGACCGGCCGTGCAGCGGGCAACGGAGCTCTATGCGGTCGGTGATCAGATCAACGCCAGTCGGGAGTGGTACCACCTGCTCCCGCAACTGGACCAGCGGGAGAAGGCCATCGCCGCCGCCCTGGCGAACCGGATCGGATGGACCTCCCAGGCAATCCGGACCGCAAATGCCGCCTCCCTGCGTGATGCGCTGGAGCTCAGATTTCCGGAACCCTATACCGACGAGTTTCAGCGGGTGAGCCACTCCACCACGGTACCCGACGACTTTCTGCTCGCCATTGCGAGGCAGGAAAGTCTGTTCGACCCGCGCGCCAGGTCCTCGGCCAATGCCCGGGGGCTGATGCAGCTGATTCACCCCACCGCCGAGCGCGTGGCCCGGCGCGTGGGCATCACCGAGCCGACCACGTCGGATCTCTACGATCCGTCTCTGAACATCGAGCTGGCCGGCCACCACCTGGCCTCGCTGCTCGTCAGATATGACAGCCGTCGGCCTCTGGCGGCCGCTGCCTACAACGCCGGCGAGCATCGGGTGGATCGCTGGATGAGAGACGCGCCGGGCAGATGGATGGACGTCTGGATCGAGAGCATTCCGTTCCGGGAAACGCGCAACTACGTGAAGAACGTGATGGCCTTCACCCAGGTCTACGGCCAGCGTCGTGGCAGCCCCCGGCCCATGCTGGAAGCTCACGAAACGCGTCTCCCCTGACACGCCGGGAGATCTGTCCTGATCGATATCGGCGCCAATCTTCTTCACCCTCAGTTCGACCCGGACCGACCCGCCGTCATCGAACGCGCAAGAACCGCCGGCGTGAGCGCCATGCTCGTGACCGCCACCGATCTCGACATGACGGCGGATGCCATATCACTGTGCACGCAGGTGGAAGATCTTGCCTGCACGGCGGGCATTCACCCCCACGATGCACGGAATGCACCGGACGACCTGGGCGACCGGCTTCAGGACCTCGCGGCCTCGGCCGAGGTGCGTGCCATCGGCGAGACCGGCCTGGACTTCAACCGGAATTTCTCTCCCCCCGAGGCGCAGAAGCGGGTGTTCGATGCGCAGCTCACCGCCGCCGGAGCGCTCGGGTTGCCCGTGTTCGTTCACGACCGGGACACCGACGGTGCCGTTTACCGCGCTCTGAAGCTCCACGGACACAGGCTTCCGGCCATGGTCGTGCACTGTTTCACCGGCTCGCAGGCAGACCTGGACCGCTATCTGGCCATCGGCTGTCTCATCGGCATCACGGGATGGATTTGTGACCGCCGGCGGGGCCAGGCACTCCGGGATCTGGTGGGCCGCATTCCCCTGGAACGACTGATGATCGAAACGGATGCACCGTTTCTGCTGCCTCAGAATGCACCCCGCCACTGGCACCGGGAGCATGCACCCGGTGTTAGCCGGCGCCGCAACGAGCCTGCGCTGCTCCGCTATGTGGCGGAGGGCATCGCAGAGGCATCCGGAGTGCCCGTGAGCGAGATTGTCGACGCGACCAGCCGCAATGCGGCAGCCGTTTTCAACCTGAGCTGACACCCTTGAGCAGGGCAACGACACCGGCTGCATCGAAAGGCCAGTCCAGCGCCTGCTCCCCATTGCGCAGCGCGAGAACGGGCAACCGCTCACCCAGCCGATCGAGCAGCACGGGGTCCGCGGCCACATCCACCACCTCGAGAGGCAACCCGGCGAGTTCTGGCATACTGAACAGCAGCTCGAGCGCCTGGTCACAGAGCGTGCAATGATCGGTGCTGTAAAGGATCAACTCCATGCCCAGCCTCAGGTTTGCTGACCCCCAGACTGTAACCCAGTACCCGCTGGAGATCTCATCGGCCGCGGACTGGCAGGCGGACGGCGACGGCTGGGCAGCCCACATCGATCTCGGCCCATTGCCGGCCGGTGAGATGATCGCTCCCAGCCTCTCGTTGCTCGATGCGCCTGTGCATGGATTCGTTTTCACGCTCGAGGCCGACGGCAGACAGCATCGTCTCGCGGCAGTTCCCCCGCCATCGGATCCCGACGCCATCCAGGCCGCCAAAGCACAGGCAGGAAGCGCAGGTCGACGGCAGAAAGTGCGCACGGCCATCGACTGCTTTCATGTGGACCGGGCGGTTCGGAATGCGACCCTGCACTGCCACCTGACCGGGGTCCGGCGTCCCGATCGATATCTCCTCACCGTCTCCATCCGACCCACGGACCTGGAACCGGAAGCTGCGGGTTCCCTCCCGGACATACGGACGGAACGGCCACCGACCATCAGTCAGATGCTGCAGAATCCCCGCATCGCCGGCCGCGTCTGCTCGCCGGTGGGCACCGCCATGGTGATGGGCACCCATCGGCGCAATCTGATCACCGAGCAGATCATCGCCGACTGTCACGACACCCTGACCGGCATGTACGGACTCTGGCCCCTGGCTGTCAGAAGCGCCGCCGGCGCGGGTCTGATCGGTGCGGTGGAGCTGTTCAGCGGCTGGGAGCCGGTTGTCGTCTGTCTGCGTGCAGGCCTGCCGCTGGTGGCCAGTATCCGGTACGGCGCCGGAGAGCTGCCTGGAGCGCCGATGAACGCCACCGGGGGACATCTGGTGGTCGTGCACGGGATCGAAGCGGACCATGTCCTCGTTCACGACCCTGCAGCACCCGTGCACGGCAGCGTCGCCCGCAGGTATCCGCTGGATGTGTTCGGTCGTGCCTGGTTCAGACACCGCGGCGCTGTGTATATTCTCTGCCCATGAAATATCTGACCCGGTTTCTGCTGCTGCTGATCGGCTTCGCGCTGACAACCGCCGGGCTCATGATGTGGCGTTCGGTCGGGTTCTCGTTCGACGGCATCTGGTTCGTGGACAACGGGTATCGTCCCCATGCGCTGCATGTGCTCATTCTCGGTCTCGCCATGATCCCGCCGTCGCTGTGGGAGATCTTCGTGCTGGAAAACGAGATGCAGAACCCGTTGAATCGGGAGTCCGGCGATGATCGATAGCCGGGCGGCACCCGCCGCCGGCCGGGTTTACCTCCGGACGGTCGACGGTAACGACAGGACGGAATTTCTCGAGCTGATGCGGGGCAGCCGCCACCTGCATCAACCCTGGATCTCGCCGCCGCTGACCGATGCCACCTTCAACGGCTACCTGGCACGCACGCGCCGGGACGATCACGAAGGCCTGCTCGTCTGCACCCGATCCGACGATGCCATCGTCGGGGTGATCAACATCAACAACATCGTCCGCGGTTCGTTCCTGTCCGCGTCTCTGGGCTACTATGCCGGGGCGCCTTTCGCGGGTCAGGGTCTGATGCGGGAAGGGCTGGAGCTGGTGAAAGGCTATGCCTTCTACACCCTGGGACTGCATCGTCTGGAGGCCAACATTCAGCCCGAGAATCACCGCTCCATCGCGCTCGTCCAGCAGTGCGGCTTCGAACGGGAAGGCCTGTCCCCGGAATTCCTCTTCATCGACGGACAGTGGCGCGACCACGAGCGCTGGACGGCCGTTCACGATCGCCGGGCGTTGAGACCGTGACGTCCACGTCCACCGTGCCCTACGGCAGCTGGCCGTCTCCGATCAGTCCCGAGGCGCTGGTGGCCGGTGTGGTTTCGCTCTCCGGTCTCCGCACCCGGGCCGGGACGCTCTACTGGCTCGAAGGCCGGCCGGAGGAAGGCGGACGGACGGTGCTGGTGGCCTTCGAGGCCGGCATCCGGCGCGATCTGACACCGGCGCCGTTCAACGTCCGCAGCCGGGTCCACGAATACGGCGGCGGCGCCTTCACAGCGACGGACCGCGGTCTGTTCTTCGTCAACTTCACCGACCAGGACCTTTACCGGATCGATACGGACGGCGACATTCAGCGGCTCACGGACAGTGGTGCCGGGGTCCGTTTCGCCGATTTCGTGCTGGACCCCGCCCGCAATCGCCTGATCACGGTGGTGGAAGCCCATCACCCGGACAGGGAGCCGGACAACTGCCTCGGTGCCATCGATCTGGACAACGGTGTCCTCACCACGCTGGCGGGCGGCCACGACTTCTACGCAAGCCCGCGCCTTTCTCCGGACGGCGGGCGTCTGGCGTTCGTCGCCTGGGACCATCCGAACATGCCCTGGGATGGCACGATGCTCAACATCGCGGATATCGGCGCTGACGGAGGCCTGACCCGCGTGCATACCATCGCCGGCGGTGCGGCCGAGTCCGTCCAGCAGCCGCTGTGGCAGACAGACGAAGCCCTTCTGTTCCTGAGCGATCTCAACGGATTCTGGAATCTGTACCGCTTCGATGCGGGCGGCACCTACTGCGTTCTCGAAGATGGCGCCGAATATGCCGGGCCGCCGTGGATGTTCGACTCGCGCAGCATGGCGCTCGTGGACGTGGATCACGTGATCGTCCTCCGGCAGGGAGACGGGGGAGAAGAACCCGTTCTGCTGAACACCCGGACCTCGCTGGGGACATCGCTCAGCGGAGCCAGCGCCTCTCACTGGCTCAGCTACGGCAGCCCCGTGGTGCACGACGGAGACCTCTGTTTCGTCGGCACCTCGCCCGACCGCACGCCGGCCATCGCAAGCATGAGCCTGAGGACGGGCACCACCGGGGTGCTCCGCACAGCCGGGGGGCCGGAGATCCCGGACGACTGTCTCTCTGCGGCGGAAGCCGTCACGTTTCCCACCCGTGACGGCGCCCGGGCGCACGCCTATTTCTATCCGCCGGTCAACGACGGGCTCGAAGCACCGGCAGGCGAGCGGCCGCCACTGCTCGTGCTCAGCCATGGCGGACCCACGGCCGCGACGGATCCGGGTCTGAGTCTCGGCATCCAGTTCTATACCAGCCGGGGCTGGGCCGTGCTCGACGTGAACTACCGTGGCAGCAGCGGATACGGCCGGGCTTACCGCAAGGCTCTGGACGGCCACTGGGGGATCCTGGACGTCACCGACTGCGAAGACGGCGTCCGTTATCTTGTCAGCAACGGACGGGTGGACGGCAGCCGCATCGCGATCCGTGGCGGCAGTGCCGGCGGCTATACGACGCTGGCCGCACTCACCACCACGTCGACCTTCCGGGCGGGCGCCAGTCACTACGGTATCGGAGACCTCACCGCTCTTGCATCCGACACTCACAAGTTCGAATCCCGCTATCTGGACGGGCTTCTGGGCGAGGAGGCCGCCCTCGTCGATCGCTCGCCGATCCATCATCTCGATCGGTTCAACTGCCCGGTCATTTTCTTCCAGGGCAGCGAGGATCGGGTGGTGCCGCCGAATCAGTCTCAGGCCATGGCCGAGGCGCTGAGGCATAAAGGCATTCCCGTGGCCTATCTGGAATTCGCGGGGGAAGGCCATGGATTCCGCGACGCGGACAACATCATCCGGACCATCCAGTCTGAATACGCCTTCTTCTCCCGGGTGTTTCACATCGAACCCGCCGACGCCCTGCCGGCGCTGGTCATAGACAATGAGGAAAAACTAGCCAGCCAATGACGCTCGTCGCCGTACTCATGGGCGGTCCTTCCGCCGAAGCCGAAGTTTCCCGCAACTCCGCCGCCGAAGTCGCCGCCGGGCTCGAGCGTGCCGGTTACCGCACCGAACGGGTGGAACTGGACACCCAGGCCGTCGATCGTCTGCGTGAGCTCGCACCGGACGCAGTCTTTCCCGCGCTCCATGGCCCTCCCGGTGAAGACGGGACCGTACAGGGATTTCTCGAGATTCTGGGCCTGCCGTACGTCGGCAGCGGTGTTCACGGCAGTGCGGTGGCCATGGACAAATCCATCGCCAAGGCCGTGT
Organism: Gammaproteobacteria bacterium; assembly: GCA_030425195.1. Classification (GTDB taxonomy): domain Bacteria; phylum Pseudomonadota; class Gammaproteobacteria; order Pseudomonadales; family Azotimanducaceae; genus SZUA-309. The sequence goes on from JAUIAV010000004.1 coordinate 105,515, forward strand.
TCGCCCGGGCGGATCTGCCGATCGCGAAAGACCTGCTCTTTCCCGCCGGTACCGGGCCGGCCGAGGCCGAGGCCCGCGTGCTGGCCGAGTTCGGAGACCGGGTGGTGATCAAACCGCTCAGTCAGGGTTCGGCAATCGGTGTGACGCCGATCGCCAACGGCGGCGATCTGGTCCCCGGACTCACGGCCGCGCTGGCTCTGGGTGATGGGATTCTGGTGGAGCCCTACGTGCTCGGCAGAGAAATCACGGTCGGTGTCCTGGATCTGCACGGGCAGGCACCTCGCCCGTTTCCCGTCATAGAAATCCGGACCGCCGCCGATCAGTGGTACGACTTCACCAACCGCTATGCGGCGGGCGGCAGCGACCACGTGATTCCTGCACCCATGCCGGAGGCACTGACGGAAGCGCTGCAGCGGATCGCCGTCGACGCGCACGTCGCCCTCGGATTGAGGGATCTGTCGCGGGCCGACTTCATCGTCACCGACGCAGACGAGATCGTGCTGCTCGAGGTGAACACCCTCCCCGGCATGACGCCGACCAGCCTCTATCCGGATGGCGCCCGGGCCATCGGGATAGAATTCGAGGCGCTCATGGATCAGCTGGTGCAGAGCGCGCTGACCCGGGCCCGCGACGGCGCCTGAGCGTCACAGACCTTGCTCAGAAGTCGTAGCCCCTCTCGTTGTGCTGGGTGATGTCGAGGCCCTCCACCTCTTCCTCCTCAGCCACCCGGTTTCCGACCAGGGCGTCGGTGATCTTCAGCAGGATGAAGCTGACGACGGCGGTGTAGACCAGCGTCGAGGCAACACCGATGGCCTGGATGCCGAACTGGCTGCCGATGCTGATGTCTTCCTGGCCCGAGAAAACCCCCAGCGCATTGCTGGCGAACACGGCGGTCAGCAGCGTCCCCAGGATCCCGCCCACGCCGTGGACGGGAAACACGTCGAGGGAATCGTCGATTTTCAGCGTCCGCTTAAGGTAGTTGGTTGCCAGAAAGCAGACGATACCGGCGGTAATCCCGATGACGAGGGCCCCACCCGGACCAACGAAACCGGAAGCCGGTGTGATGGTGCCGAGTCCGGCCACCATTCCTGTGACCGCGCCCAGAGCACTGGGCTTTTCGAAGCGGATCCACTCACACATCATCCAGGTGAAGGCGCCCGCGGCCGCGGACGTATGAGTGACGAACATGGCCATGGCGGCATCGCCATTGGCCGCCAGCGCGGAACCGCCGTTGAAGCCGAACCAGCCCACCCAGAGCATGCCCGCACCGGCGATGGTCAGCGACATGTTGTGCGGCATCATCGCCTGCTCGGGAAAACCACGGCGGTTACCGAGGACCATGGCTGCGACGATGGCCGCCGTACCGGCCGTGACGTGCACCACGGTCCCACCGGCGAAGTCCATGAGGCCCATCTGACCGAGCCAGCCGCCGCCCCAGACCCAGTGACAGACCGGCGCATACACGAGCAGCAGCCAGAGGGCCGAGAAGATGAGGACGGCGGAGAATCGCATCCGCTCGGCGAAGCCGCCGACGATCAGCGCCGGCGTGATGATGGCGAAGGTCATCTGGAAGAGCGCGAAAGCGGTCTCCGGGATGTCGCCGAAGAGCGCGCCCTCACCCACGCCGTTCATGAAGACTTTGCTCAAGCCCCCGATGACGCCCAGGCCCTGATCGTCGAAGGCGAGGCTGTAGCCGACCAGCACCCAGAGGATGGACATGAGGCAGGTCAGAACGAAGCACTGCATCAGCACGCTCAGCACGTTCTTGCCCCGAACGAGCCCGCCGTAGAACAGTGACAGGCCCGGAATCGTCATGAACAGCACAAGCGCCGTGGCCGTGAGGATCCACGCGGTATTCGCGCCATCAAGCATCAGTTCTCTCCCCTTTAGAGTTGTCTCCCTGTACCCGCGCACGAGAGTACTGAAGACTCCGGAGGCTTGGAAGGCACTCGGGCGCCTTCGCGTCGGCAAGCCCTGAATTTGCACTGCTTTGGTGCGTTCAGAGGCGGAATTCAGGGTCCGGGCGGGCCCGGTACGGGCCCTCCATGCGTCCAGGCAGGAACGGGGCCAATAGAGTATAGTGCGCCGCTTGGCAGGCGAACGGGTTGTCAGTAACGAAGATGGAAGCAGTGGAAACCGTCCAGCAGGAGCGCGTCAGCGCGGTCACCCAGTGGCTGTCGAAACGGATCATCGGCCAGGAGGTACTGCTCGAACGTCTGATGACGGCACTGCTGTGTGGCGGCCACCTGCTCGTTGAAGGCGCGCCCGGGCTCGCCAAGACCCGAGCCATCAAGGAGCTGGCAAGCGCTGTCGAAGGCGACTTCCATCGCATTCAGTTCACACCCGACCTGCTCCCGTCCGATGTCACGGGAACGGAGATCTACCGGCCCGAGGACGGCTCCTTCAAATTTCAGCGCGGGCCCGTCTTCCATAACCTGCTGCTGGCCGACGAGGTTAACCGGGCTCCCGCCAAGGTGCAGTCCGCCCTTCTGGAGGCCATGGCCGAGCACCAGGTCAGCGTCGGCCGGCAGACGTTCCGCCTGCCCGATCTCTTCCTCGTCATGGCCACCCAGAATCCCATCGAGCAGGAGGGCACCTATCCGCTGCCCGAAGCCCAGCTGGACCGGTTCCTCATGCACGTCAACGTCTCCTATCCGGACGAAGCGGCGGAGTCGGAGATCCTGCATCTGGTCAGGGCGGAATCCACGCAACGGAGCACCGAGGCACGGGCCCCGTACCGCCTGACGGAGGAAGACATCTTCTCCGCCCGGCAGTCGATCCTGAACATGTACATGGCCGAGCCCATCGAGCGTTACATCGTGGCCCTCACCATGGCCTCCCGGGAAGCCCGGGGAGAGCTCTCCAAGTGGCTCGAATTCGGCGCCAGTCCCCGGGGAACCATCGCACTGGATCAGTGTGCGCGCACCCTGGCATGGCTCGACAACCGGGACTTCGTCTCTCCGGACGACGTCCAGGCCATCGCCCACGACGTATTCCGCCATCGGCTGATCCTCTCCTTCGATGCCGAAGCCCAGGGCGTGACCGCCGACGACGTCATCGACATCCTCATCAGTCAGGTCCCCGTACCCTGACGAGTACGGGCACACCGGTCGCGACGATGGACGAGCCCATACTGCAGGGAGCCTACGTGGAGCTCGGCGACCTGCTCGGACTCCGTTACAGGCGCCTGCCCGCCCCTGCCCAGTCAGCCCGTGTGATGGGCAGTCAGGCCGGTAACCGGCTCTCCAAGCTGCGCGGCAGGGGCATCGATTTCTCGGAAGTCAGGGCCTACCAGCCGGGTGACGACGTACGCACCATCGACTGGCGGGTCACCGCGCGGAAGAACAAGCCGCATACGAAGGTGTTCCGTGAAGAACGGGAACGGCGCACGCTGATCGTGGTGGACCAGTCCCAGAGCATGTTCTTCGGATCGCAGATCCGGCTGAAATCGGTGGCGGCGGCGGAGCTCGCCGGTCTCGGCGCCTGGCAGGCGCTGAACCACAATGACCGGGTCGGCGGCATGGTGATCGGCAACGACGGCTACGCGGTGCACAAGCCATACCGGAGCGTGAAGTCCGTCGCGCGCTTCCTGAATGATCTGGCCAGCATGAATCAGGGACTCCGGCGCGGCAGTCCGCATCCCGATGGCGCCCATTTCACCGGGGCGCTTTCGCAGGTGCTCAGACTCGCGCACAGCAACTACCGCATCTACTTCGTCAGTGACTTTCAGCCGTATCTGCCGGCCCACGATCACTGGCGGGACGCTTTCAGAAATCTGTCGCGCCACAACGAAGTGGTCGCCATCCGCATTTACGACCCGCTCGAGCAGGACCTGCCGCCGGCAGACAGCTATACGGTGACGGACGGCAACGCACGCCTGCAGTTTCATGCCGGCAATCCCGGGCTGAGAAGCCGCTACCACGAGCGCTTCGAAAGCTCGGAATCACGTCTCCAGGAGATCTGCCGGCAGACACTGGTGGAATACCGGGCGATCGCCACCAACCAGCCGCTGACGCGGCTGCCGGGGTGGAACTGATGCAGCAGGACCTGCTTCAGCAGCTCCGGGACATCCATCTCCCCAGCGAACCCTCCTGGTGGCCGCCGGCGCCGGGCTGGTGGCTCGTGACTCTGCTGGTTCTGATCCTCGTCTTCTGGGGCATTCGAACCCTCCGGCACGCCTGGCGCCGCCGCCAGCCGATCAAGCTGGCGCGCAGCTACTATGCGGACGTGTACGCCGCCTTCCAGCAGGGTGACATCGATGGTGGCACCTATCTGAACAGAACCAACGAGCTGCTCAAGCGCCTCTATATTCACGGCATCGGCGATGACGGCGCACGAAGCGCCAGCGACGCCGAGTGGCTCGAGTACCTGGACGGGAAGCTCGGGACGCCCGGATTCTCCAGCGGACCCGGCCGCCAGCTCGGCAACCAGCGCTTTCGCCCGGAGCCCGACGCCGACCCGGAAGCGCTTCATCCACTCGTGGTCCGGCTGTTCCGGGAGGCCAGGCCGTGATCGAGTGGGTGTGGCCCTGGATGTTCGCACTGGCGCCGTTGCCGCTGCTGATGCGCCTGTTCGTCCGTCCGGTCGAACGTCAGCAGGCTGCGCTGACCGTGCCGGATCTCGCAAGCTTCAGATACGAAGGATACGGACGGACCGGACGGGAAGGCGCCCGGATTCCCTGGCGGATCCTTCTGCTCTGGCTGATCTGGCTCGCTCTGGTGACGGCCATGGCGCGCCCGCAGTGGACGGGAGACCCCGTCACTCTGCCCACATCCGGGCGCGACCTCATGCTGGCCGTCGACATCTCCGGCAGCATGGGCACGGAAGACCTTCAGCTCGGTGGTCAGCTCGTCAACCGCCTGACCGTGGTGAAGAACGTCGTCAGCCAGTTCGTGGATGCGCGGGAAGGTGACCGGGTGGGACTGATTCTGTTCGGGACCAACGCCTACCTCCAGGCCCCGCTCACCTTCGACCTGGAAACCGTAAACCGCCTGCTCATCGAGGCCCCGGTCGGTATCGCCGGCGGCAAAACGGCCATTGGCGACGCCATCGGTCTGGCGGTCAAGCGTCTCAGGCAGCGGCCTGACGGCGACCGGGTTCTGATCCTGCTCACCGACGGCGCCAACAACGTGGGCGAAGTGGCGCCGGTGAAAGCGGCCGAGCTCGCTGCTCAGGACGGTATCCGGATCTATACCATCGGGGTGGGTGCCGACGAGATGCGCCTGCCAAGTCTGCTCGGCGGCGTCTTCGGCGCCCGGGTGGTCAATCCATCGGCGGAGCTCGACGAGGACACCCTCACCGACATCGCCGAGACCACGGGCGGCCGGTACTTCCGGGCCCAGAACACGGCCAAGCTGGTGGAAATCTACGACATCATCGACGAGATGGAGCCGATCGAGCAGGAGTCGGAGACCTACCGGCCCATCGCCGTGCTCTACCACTGGCCCATGGGCATCGCCTGGGCGCTGTTCCTGGTGCTCATTCTCTGTGACTGGCGGGGCTGGGGCGGTGATTGAAAGCAGCGTGGACGGGCTCGTGTTCATCCGTCCCTGGTGGCTGATCGGGGTGATCCCCGTGATCGTGATGGCCGTGCTCTGGGCAAGGCGCCGCATGGCCGCTTCTCACTGGGAGAGCAGCATCGATCCGGTGCTGCTGCGCGTGCTCCTGGAACCGGGTAGCCGGGGCGGGTTCCGCCGGATGGCCTGGGTGGTGGCAGGCGCCCTGGCGCTGACCACCATCGGTCTGGCCGGTCCCGCCTGGCAGAAACTCCCTCAGCCCGTGGAGGAGAAGCGGGATGCGCTGGTGATCGTTTTCGATCTCTCGCTGTCCATGTTCGCCACGGACGTACGCCCTTCCCGTCTGGTCAGAGCCCGGCAGAAGATCACGGACGTTCTCCGCATGCGTGAGGAGGGCTACACGGCGCTGGTGGCATACGCGGGTGATGCACACGCCGTGGCCCCGCTCACTGACGATGTCCGCACCATCGAGAATCTGCTGGCTTCCCTGAGCCCGGAGATGATGCCGGTGCTGGGCAGCAATCTGAAGAACGCGCTGGAGGTCACCAGACAACTGCTGGAGAACGCACGGGTGACACAGGGACGCATCCTGCTGGTCACCGATGGCATCGACACGCCTTCGGACGTACGCACGTTCTGCGAGCGCGCCTTCCCGCTTTCCATTCTGGGCGTCGGCACGGAACGCGGCGGCACCATTCCTCTCGACTTCGTCAATCAACCCGGCCAGGTGCTGCGCACGGACGCCGGTGACCCGATCACCGCGAGAGTGGACGTCCGGCGTCTCACCGAAGCAGCGGATGCCTGCCATGGCCGCTTCCGCATGCTAGAGCTGGGAGACGAGGACATCACCGCGCTGCTCGACACGCCACTGCCGGGCGAGGAAGCATCCGAGGAGGTGGAGCGCGACTTCGACACCTGGGCGGACATGGGTTATCTGGCCGGCATCCTGGTTCTGCCCCTGTTGCTGCTCGGGTTCCGGCGCGGTGCCTTCGCCGTGCTGGCGCTCTGCCTGCTCCCACCGCCTGCACAGGCGGATCTGTGGGACGATCTCTGGCGCCGCCCGGACCAGCAGGCCCACCAGGCACTGACCGAGGGATCTCCCGGCGTCGCCGCACTGCTCTTCGACCGTGACGACTGGCGGGCCGTCGCCCAGTATCGTGCCGGTGACTACTCGGGTGCCGCTGCCGGCTTCGGCAGCCAGACAGGTCCAGAAAGCGCATACAACCTCGGCAACGCGCTGGCTCAGGCCGGCAACTACGAGGCGGCACTCGCCGCCTACGATCAGGTGCTGGCGTCGGTGCCCGACCACGAGGACGCCCGGTACAACCGGGAACTGGTGGAACGTCTGCTCGAAGAGCAGCGCTCGCAGGAACAGGATTCGGAAAGCGAGGGCGACGACGGCACCAATCCACAGGATCAGAACACCAGTCAGCAGCCGGATGAGGCTCAGCAGCAGCAGCAGGGCGACGGACAGCAGGACGATCAGCCACCGGAACAGGACCCCAGCGAGCAGCAGGAGGCAGACGCAGACAGTTCCGACGAGCCGCAGGAAACCGAGGAAGGAGACAGCAACCGGGACGAGCGCCAGGACGCCATGGAGCAGTGGCTGCGCCGGGTACCGGACGATCCCGGCGGTCTGCTGCGGCGCAAGTTCCAGTACGAGACCAACCAGCGTCTGCGCCGCGGCGACTACTCGAGCCGCGAATCGGAGAAGATCTGGTGATGGTCCGCACCGCCCGATGCCTGATCTGTCTGATCGGTCTCCTGACGGCCCTGCCGTCCCTGGCGACTCTCCGCACCTTCGTGGAACCGAGGCTCGTGGACGAGATGGAGACCATCCGCCTGACGATCCGCAAGGAAGGCAGCAATCAGTCCGAGGCACCGGACCTCACACCGCTGGCAGAAGACTTCGAGGTCCTCGGCAGCCAGACGTCCAGCCGGATCAGCAGCATCAACGGCCGGACGATGGCGTCTGTTGAGTATCAGATCAGCCTTCGACCACAGCGGACGGGTGAGCTCACCATTCCGAGCCTGGACATCGGCGGGGAACAATCCGAGGCAATCGTTATCCAGGTACGCGCCCTGGATCCGGTTGTGAAGGATGCCATCGCCCGGATGGTTTTCTTCGAAACGCAGCTGGACCGGAATCCGGTCTACGTGCAGGCCGAAACGGTTCTGACCCGACGGCTTTTCTATTCACAGGGCGTTCAGATCTACAGCGACCTGCCTGGCGTACCGGAAATCGAAAACGCGGTGGTGATTCCTCTCGGGGAAACGCAGTCGCGGTCCGTGCTGAGGGACGACCGGCGTTACGGCGTCATCGAGCAGCGCTTCGCGCTGTTCCCGGAAAGAAGCGGTCCGCTGACCATTCCCGCCATCTCCGTCACCTCCAGCGTCCGCCTGCAGAGCCAGGGACGTTCGCGGCGTTCGGGGATCCGCGTCAGCACCGAGGAGATCACTCTGGAAGTGCTGCCGATCCCGGAAGGGTATCCGGCGGATGCGGCCTGGCTGCCCGCCAGGAACGTCTCCGTCAGCCAGCGATGGTCTCCGTCCGTGGCATCCATCGACATCGGCGAGCCCCTGACCTTCGAAGTGGCCGCACGCGTGGAAGGCAATCGGGGCAGCGCCATCCCCCCCATACCGCTGCCGCTGCCCGTCGATCAGTTCAAGGTCTATCCGGAGGCACCGGAAATGGACGAGGCCGCGGATGCGGGCACCGTGGTCGGCAGCCGTACGGAGCGTTTCGCGCTGATTCCCACCGCGCCTGGCAGTCTGTCGGTACCCGAGCTGTCGATCACCTGGTGGGACACGGAGGCGGACCGGCTGCGGCAGACGGCCGTCACCGTCACGCCGCTGGAAATTACCGGGGAGCCACCCGGCCCGGCCGAACAGACCGTGGAAAGCGCTGCGCCGGAAGACAGCGATGTCAACCCTTCACCGGCGGAGCCTTCGAGCCGCCGGACGCCGCTCTGGGGCCCGCTCATCGTTTCAGCCCTGGTCGTGATGACGGTCATCAGTCTGCTCGTGTGGCTGCGGCAGCGTTACGGACACCAGCTTGACACCGCCCTGGCACGCTACCCGGCACTCGACCCGCGGCCGGCCAGGCTTCGACGTCAGCTGACCCGGGCCCTGATCGATGCCGCCGGTAAGGGGGAACTCCGCGCGTACCGGCAGGCTCTGGTGGACTACCTCTGTCATCTGTACGACCTGCCGCCGAGCCAGGCCTTGCACCGGTTCCGGGAAAACGCGGAAGCCGGACGCCTCCTGGATGCACTCGAACGGGCCGGATACGCACCCGGTACAGAACAGTCAGAACCGCCGGATCTCATTCAGCTGACCGCCATGGCACGTGCCGAGTCGAAGCGTCTTGCCGCGGAACGCGCTCAACCCCTGCTGCCGGGTCTGTACGGCTGACCCGAGCGCCATTTATCACCGGATACCACCGGGCTCCCTTCTGCTCAGGCCAGGCTCTTGGTGACCACCTCGAACACGTCCGTCGACAGCCCGTCCCTACCGGCGATGTCCATCAGCGCTTTACGCATCAGACTGCTCCGTTCACCCGCATAACGACGAAAGCGGGTGAGCGGCTTCGCCAGCGCGGCCGCCATCTGGGGATTGATCGCATTCAGCTCCACGATCCGCTCGGCAAGGTATCGATAGCCGCTGCCGTCAGCGGCGTGGAAGTTCCGCTGATTCGCGCCGGCAAACGTGGAGAGTACCGAGCGCACCTTGTTCGGATTGGTGATCTCGAAGGCCGGGTGCGCCACCAGGGCCTTCAGCGTGTCCAGATCACAACCGGTACCGCTCGCCTGGACGGCGAACCACTGATTGACGACCAGCGCTTCGGACTGCCACCGGTCATGAAATTCGCGCAGCAGACGCTCTGTCAGATCGCCTGCCGGCAGCCGGTCGACGGCAATCTGCAGCAGCGCGCGCCGGTCGGTCAGATTGTCGGCCCGTGCCATCCGCTCGGCGAGACGGGATTCGAGTTCGTCCGTCTCCAGCACCCGGCCGAGATACCCGAGCGCACAGTTCTTGAGCGCCCGGGACGCCATGGAATCCGCGTCGGGCGAGTAAGCGGCCGTGCTGTCACACTGGGAGAGCAGTGCCTCCCAGCCATCGACGTTCTCGAGTGCCAGCGCATCGAGGAGCGTATCCCGGGCAGCGCAGATCCCGTCCACGTCGATCCTCTCAACCTGCTCGAACAGATAGTTTTCGCTCGGTACTGCAAGTTTGGTCGCAAGCAGGAAGCGGGACTCCGCATCCGCCGGTATCTTCCCCAGCATCGCCTTGAAAAGCCCGATGACGGTTCGAGACACTTCGGCACCGGTGGCAATCCGCGCAATTTCCCGAACGAGCAGGGTCTGCAGGGCATCCCAGGCAGCAAATCCATCCGGGTCCTTCATGGCCAGCAGCGCGAGGGACGCATCGGGCCTGTCGAACTCGACCTTTACCGGCGCCGAAAACCCCCGGAGCAGGCTGACCTGTGGCGCCTGTTCCAGGCCGGGGAACGCGAGCGCGGAGGTCTTGGAACAGAGATGGAAGACGAGCGTATCCCCACGCCGTTCGACCAGCTGATCCGACTCCCAGCGCAGACCGTCCGTTACCAGGCTGCTGCCATCCGAGCCGATCAGACCCAGTGCGATGGGCATGTGGAACGGCTGTTTCTTGTCCTGTCCCGGCGTCGGCGGACACTGCTGCCGGAAACGGATCGTAAACACACCTTCTGCATGTTGCGTCGTGACCGTTACCACCGGCGTGCCCGCCTGATCGTACCAGCGCTGGAACTGGCTCAGATCCCTTCCCGAGGCATCGGCCATCGCAGCCAGAAAATCCTCCGTGGTCACCGCCTGACCGTCATGCCGTTCGAAGTAGAGATCGGATCCCGCCCGGAAGGACTCGGGTCCGACGATGGTACGCACCATGCCGACCACCTCGGCACCCTTCTCATAAACGGTCGGCGTGTAGAAGTTCGAGATTTCGATGTAGCTGGCCGGGCGCACGGGATGGGCCAGCGGCCCGGCGTCTTCGGCAAACTGAACCGATCGCAGCAGATTCACGTCCTCGATCCGCTTCACGGTCGTCGAATGCATGTCGCCCGAGAACTGAGCGTCCCGGTAGACGGTGAAGCCCTCTTTCAGGCTCAGCTGAAACCAGTCCCGGCAGGTGACCCGGTTGCCGGACCAGTTGTGGAAGTACTCGTGCGCGATGACGGCCTCCACCCGCTGATAGGCCTGGTCAGTCGCCGTGTCAGGCGTGGCCAGGACGCAGGAGGTGTTGAAAACGTTCAGGCCTTTGTTTTCCATTGCGCCCATGTTGAAGTCGTCCACGGCAACGATCATGTAGATGTCCAGATCGTACTCCCGGCCGTACACCTCCTCGTCCCAGCGCATGGAGCGCTTCAGCGCATCCATGGCGTAATCGCACTGACCGATGTTGTGAGGTTCGGAATAGATCCTGAGCTCGACCTTCCGACCGGAGGCGGTCACGAAGGTGTCTTCGAGAACGGCCAGGTCTCCGGCAACCAGCGCGAACAGATAGCTCGGTTTCGGATGCGGATCATGCCAGGTGACCTGGCGTCGGCCGTCTTCCAGCACGGTTTCCGAAATCGGATTGCCGTTGGACAGGAGAACCGGATAGCCGGCATCGGCGACGATGGTGGTGGTGAACACGCTCAGCACATCCGGGCGGTCCTGGTAGTAAGTGATCCGACGGAAGCCTTCCGCTTCGCACTGGGTGCAGTACATTCCGCTGGATTGGTACAGCCCTTCGAGCGCCGTGTTTTTCTCCGGCTCGATCCGCGTGACCACGTCGACCTCGCAGCGCGCGGGGAGATCGAAAATCGTCAGCGAGCTGTCGTCCAGTGCGTACTCGTTGCTGCTCAGCGTCCGGCCGTCCACGCTCACCGACTCCAGCCGCAGTCTTTCTCCCTGAAGCACCAGAGGCTCGGACCCGCCGGACCGTTCCAGCTGCATGCGGTTCTCCACCCGGGTTTCGCCGCGGCCGATCTCGAAACGGAGATCGGTTTCGAGAATCCGGTAGGCGGGCGGCCGATAGTCCGCGAGGAAGATGGCCTCGGGCGTTTCCTGTGCATTCATTGAACGATGTTCCTGTCTGTATTCGTCTGTCGTCGGCCGTTCACCCGAACAACCCCAGCTGCTCGGTGTCCCCGGACTCGTCCAGCGGCATACCGAACTCGATGTCCACGCAGAAACCCGCATGCGCTCTGACGTTGAAGGCGTCTCTGCCGAGCAGCAGGTACTGCCCTTTCATGCCCTTCAGATTACCGCTCACATCACCCTGGTCCAGCCGTCGGACGGCCTCGGGCGGCGTGGTGGAGACGAGCGGATAATGCAGCCGGACCACCGTCCGACCATCGGCGGCCCGCACCCCATCCGGCAGCACCAGATCCGACGCTTTCAGTCGGGACCAGGCGCCTTCGAGATCGAGTTCCGGAACGTCGGCGCGCAGCATCCGGCGCCAGTCGGTGCGGTCTGCCAGCAGCGTTCCGATGGTGGCCTCCGCGAGTCCGGCGTCCCGGCGCGTCTCGGCTTCCAGAACCACCAGACCCTGGATGGCACCCTGGTCCAGCCAGCGACCGAGCTCCCGTCCGGCGCGCGTGATCCCGACTTTCAGGCCACTGGAGTTAGCCAGGTAAACACGGTGGGGCTGCATGCAGAACGCCTCGCCCCATGCCGGTTCCCGGCAGGTGCCCGCATCATAGTGGCAGCGGTCCGGGCTGACCACGCAGAGGTCGCATCGGGCCAGTGTGGAAAAGCAGTCGTAGCAGTATCCGCCGCCGAAACTTCTTGCCGAGCGGGTACCGCAGTGACGGCACTGGACCACCCCCGTGAAAGTGATCCGTACACCCGCGCCGACCCGGTCATTCAGCGGAATGCGCCGGTCATCGGCGAAGGCGAGCGCATATCCGGCCGGCCGGCCGTCGTCACCGGCCGTAATCTCCAGACCCGCCAGAGCGCCGGACCAGTGTCCGTTCATGACCTGCCGACTCTCAGCACCGGAAGCCAGCCGAGCAGCGCGCCGGTGACCAGACCTATCCAGTGCGCGGTGTTCGCCACATGCAGCCCGAACGGCTCGGTCATCCCCGTGCTGAAGAGCACGAGAAAGATCAGCAGGCTCCAGGCAAAACCCATGTGCACCTGCCAGACGGGCTCGTCCGGTGCCTGCCGCCGGCGTGCCAGAACGTACCCCAGCAGGCCGTAGCCCACACCTGAAAGACCGCCGAAGACCGGGTTCCCCGAAACCAGGAACTGTCCGAGATTGCTGGCCAGCGCCACGACAAGCACGATGACGAGAAAGCCCGTGGATCCGGCGCCCAGCTCCACCCGCCGGCCGAATTCCGCGGTCACCGCCAGATTGAACGCGATGTGCATCACCGAGAAGTGCAGAAATACCGGCGTGAACCAGCGCCAGATCTGCGCCGACAGCAGGTTTTCCCAGCCCGGTACGGCAGGCGGTCTGAGGTCGACGATGGTCAGCCAGGCGGCCACATCGGTCAGATTTCCGTCCGCCACAGGCAGGGAGAATGGGAACAGCGCCAGGGACGTCACCAGCAGAGCCGCGAGCACCGGATACCGCCGGATCAGATCGGCCACACGCCGGCCGGTGCTTCCCGGGTCAGCGCGAACCGCCGGCCGGGACTCCAGGACCAGCGTTCCGGCACGCCAGTCCTGATAGGCCTTGCGCACCGGATCCACGGAATGCGCCTCGGCCACCTCCACGATCTGCGCACCGCGCTCCTCGTAGATCCTGTGTGCCACCCGGTTCTGCCAGAGATAGCGGGAAAACAGTGACAGATCCTCTTCCAGGGAGGTTTCGATGACGCGCATGAAGGGCTGCGGGAGTGGTAGTAGAATGGGCACTATAAATCACTACGGTTCGCACCACCCGCACTCATGCATGCAGTCGACGAAGAAGTCATCCGTAAAGTCCAGGCCTGGTTGAACGCAGGCAGCAACTGCTGGCTGGCCACGGTCATCGGCACCTGGGGTTCCTCTCCGAGACCCGTGGGCTCCCTGCTCGCCTGTGACCCGGACGGCCACATCGTCGGTTCGCTCTCCGGCGGCTGCGTGGAAGACGATCTGCTGGAGAAGCTGACGCGAGGAGAGCTCGCCCGGGATCAGGCTCAGTTCTTCACCTACGGGGTGAGCGATGAGGAATCGGAGAAATTCGGGCTGCCCTGCGGCGGCAGTCTGCGCATCGTCATCGAACCGCTCTCACCGGACCCGGATACCCGCGCACACGTGGATCACCTGTGCACGGGACTTACCGGGCGGCGACACGTGCAGCGGACCGTGGATCTGAAAAAACAGGTGAAACTCACCGCGGACGCCGACGGCTATGCGCCACTCGAGTGGGACGAGGTGAACCAGCGCCTCAAGCATACCTACGGTCCCCGGCAGCAGCTGTTCATCATCGGCGCCGGCATGGTCTCCCAGTATCTCGCGAGCATGGCGCAGAACCTCGACTACGCCATCACCGTCTGTGATCCCCGCCAGCAGATGCTGGACGATTTTCCCGTCGCCGGCGTCAATCGGGTCTGCGACATGCCGGACGATGCCGTTCGGGCCATGGCGAGCGACGCCAGCTCTGCCATCGTCGCCCTCACCCATGATCCACGGATCGACGACATGGGTCTGATGGAGGCGCTGAAAACCGATGCCTTTTACGTCGGTGCGCTCGGCTCGAGCCGCACCAGCGCAAACCGGCGGGAACGACTGAAGGCCCTGGACCTGAGCGACGCCGAGCTCGATCGTCTTCACGCGCCGGTGGGTCTGCCCATCGGCAGCAAGACGCCACCGGAGATCGCCATCGCCATTCTTGCCGAAATCACCGCCGTCAAGTCCGGAAGCCACGCCGCGGCCACTGAACGTCTTGCGGCTCTGAGTGCCGGCTGACGCCTCCAAGCACCCGGCCGGCGGCGCGCTGATTCTGGCAGCCGGTTTCGGGCGCCGGTTCGGCAGCGACAAGCGGATCTTCCGGCTCCCGGACGGACGCACGCTCCTCGAAGGCACCATCGAACGCTACACGTCCGTCTATCCGGACGTCTGCGTGGTGCTGCGGCCGGATGACGGATCGCTCGAATCCACCCTGCGCGATCTCTCAGCACCGCTGCGGATAGCCCACGCAGCAGAGGCATCGCTCGGCATGGGACACTCGCTCGCTGCCGGAATCCGGTCCATCCGCGGCGACTGGCGCTGGGCATCCGTCGCCCTCGGTGACATGCCGTTCGTCAGGGGAGAAACACTGCACGCACTGCTCGAGCGGTTCTTCAGCGCCGGTGCCGACACCATCGTGGTGCCCGAATACGACGGGAGACCCGGACACCCGGTCACCTTTCCGGCCAGCTGTTTTTCCGCCATGGCGGAACTCCAGGGAGATCAGGGAGCGCGCGGGATCATCCTCGAGGCCGAACGCGTGATCCGTTACGCCGTCGACGATCCCGGCGTGCTGGAGGACGTGGATACCCCGCTCTAGGGAGCCTCTGACCAGATATGCGCAACGCTGCGTGGCCGGAGGCCGACCCTACTCGCTGCCGCCACCGAGCCGGGACGCCCAGTCCAGTTTGCTGCGGCAGGATTCGAAGAAGCTGTGTTCCAGCGGATAGATCAGCCGCAGCGGTGTCTCGTACTTGGAAATCACCACGTCGTCGTCCGATTCCAGACGGAAGTCCACCTGCGAATCGCAGCTGATTCTGGCGTTCTGATCCGAGCCACCCACGCTGACCCGGATCTCCGATCGCCCCCGAACCACCAGGGGCCGTGAGGTAAGCGTATGGGGAAACATGGGGACCACGACGATGGCGTCCAGGCTCGGGTGCATGATGGGTCCCCCGGCACTCAGCGCATAGGCGGTGGACCCCGTGGGCGATGCGATGATCAGACCGTCCGAGCGCTGGTCGTAAACGAATTCGTCGTCGATCCAGAGCGAGATCTCCATCATCCGGGCCATGCCGCCCTGATGCACCACCACATCGTTCAGTGCCGGTGACTGTGCCACCTCGGCGCCGTCCCGCATGACCCGCGCATGCAGCAGAAAGTGATCCTCTTCCCGGAACCGTCCGGCCAGCACGTCCCCCAGCGCCGCCTCGATCTGCTCCGGGGCGATGTCCGCCAGGAATCCCAGGCCGCCGCGGTTCACACCGACCACCGGCACACCGCAGTGGGCCAGGTCCCGGCCGACCCCCAGCAGGCTGCCGTCGCCGCCCACCACCACGATCAGATCCGCCCGCTCGCCGAGCTCTAGACGTGCTGCCCGCTCGTAGCGATCGCGATCCTTGCGCCGCCCGTTGCCCATGATCCTGGCCGTATCTGCTTCCACGACCACCTTGACGCCTTTTTCGAGCAGCAGCTTCAGCACGATCTCGAGGGAGTCGCGTATGGTGGCCGTGCCACGGCGGCCGATCAGGCCAACGGTGGAAAATGAACTTGTCATCGCCCGGGTGTCCTAAGAGAAGTACCATCCAACCTGCCGGCACGTTACCCTGCGCGGCCTGGCGGGACAATGCCCGCCCATCGCCGGGGACATCGCCAGCGAGAGAAACGAGGAGAGGAAGCATGAGCAGCGTGCTCACGCCCAACATCAGGGAACGGTACGAACAGCTGCTGCGGGAAATTCCCACGGAACGCCCCGTGGCCGACACGGACGATCTGTGGCACCTCATGCGCTCGGAGGCGGATGCCAGGGCTCAGGAGGAACCCATACTCGGCAGCTACTTCCATGCGACGATCCTCAACCATCAGACGTTCGGCTCCGCGCTGAGCTTCCGGCTCGCCTCCAAGCTCGACAATCCCATGCTGCCGACCATGCTGATCCGGGATGTGATCACCCAGGCCATGACGGACGACCCCGACATTCTGCGGGCGGCCGAGATCGACATGCTCGCCATCTTCTCCAGGGACCCCGCCTGTGAGGATCTGACCACGCCCTTCCTCTTCTACAAGGGCTTTCATGCCCTTCAGGCCCATCGGATCGCCAACTGGCTCTGGCAGAACGGGCGCCGCACGCTGGCCCAGTTTTTCCAGAGTCAGATCAGTGTCACCCTGGGCGTGGACTTTCATCCGGCCGCCCGTGTGGGCTCCGGCATCATGCTCGACCACGCCACCGGCATCGTCGTCGGGGAAACCGCGGTGATCGAAGACGACGTGTCGATACTCCACTCGGTCACCCTCGGAGGTACGGGCAAGACGGGCGGCGACCGTCATCCGAAGATCCGCCGCGGTGTTCTGCTCGCCGCCGGCTGCAAGATCATCGGCAACATCGAGGTGGGAGAAGGCGCGAAGGTCGGTGCCGGTAGCGTGGTGCTGGACAACGTTCCACCCCACGTGACGGTTGCCGGTGTTCCGGCGAAGATCGTCGGCCGCACGGCCGAGGCCATCCCCTCTCATGACATGAATCAGAACTGGGAGGTCTGATGGCGGATCCCCGATGCCCACAGTGCGATGTGGCCGGTATGAGTCACATCGTCTCGAAGGAAAGCACCGAGCGATCAAAGACCAAGCAGCCCTGGTTTCTGGTCGTCCACTGCGACCAGTGCGGGCACGTCTACGGTGTGCTGGCCAAACATACGTTCAGCCAGCCCGTCACTCCCAGGCTGACTCTGCCCGGCCTCTGAGCTTCCGGGACTGCTGAGCAGGCCCTCAGGCGGGTGCCGCCGCCAGCCTGACCTTGGCCCGCTCGATGACCTGTGCGATCACGCCGGGTTCCTGAGCGCCTGGCAGCGCGTAGGTACCGGCGAACACGAAACAGGGCACACCGGTGACTCCGATCATGGATGCCCGCTCGATCTCCCGCCGGACCTCGACGGTACCGGCATCCGACGCCAGATACGCTGCCGTCCCGGCGCGATTCATGCCCACCGTTTCCGCCGCGTCGAGGAGCACATCGGCGGTACCCACATCCTCACCGCGCTCGAAATAGGCAGAGAACAGCCGGTCCGCCAGCTCGTGCTGGAGGCCGGCTTCACGTGCGTGGTGAATCAGTCTGTGACCGAGAAAGGTGTTAGGCATGCGCTCGATACGGCTGTAATCCATATCGATGCCGATGCTGCCGGCTTCCTC
Organism: Gammaproteobacteria bacterium; assembly: GCA_030425195.1. Taxonomy (GTDB): domain Bacteria; phylum Pseudomonadota; class Gammaproteobacteria; order Pseudomonadales; family Azotimanducaceae; genus SZUA-309. The sequence continues at coordinate 123,111 of JAUIAV010000004.1, forward strand.
CTCGATCCTCTGCCGGCCGGCCGTTGCGCCACCGCCCGGATATCGCTGGCGGACGAACTCGGCCCTGTCCATGCCCGCTTCCGGAATGCCCGGATACAGCTGATAGGCCCGCCAGATGATGTTGACGCCTTCACCGACTCCGGTCGCAAGCGCCTCGTCCAGCCGCCGCTTGCCGATGAAGCACCAGGGGCAGATCAGGTCGGAAAAAATCTCGAGATTCATGGCCGACGTCCTCACAGGCGGGTTCGGGTATCATCATCCGACCATGTCTGATCTCGATCAACCGTCATCCGCCGGAACCGGCGACGCACCGCTCTACGGTCCCCGGGGAATCATCATCGGCACCATTCTCGGCTCTCTGGCCGCCGGCGTGCTGATGATTTCGCTGAACTATCTCGCGCTCGGACGCGCAAACCTGGCCAGATCCGTGGGGCTTGCCGGAATCGCCGTGTTCCTCGCTTTCATCGGTCTGACCTTTCTGGTCCCGCAGACCCTGGGCGTGGCGCTGCTGCTCAGCGTGGTACAGGCACTGATTGCGTATTTTCTCGTGGACCGGCTGCAGGGAGCGGCCATTGCCTACCACATGAGCCACGGCGGCCGGATGCATTCGAGCGTGCGTGCGGCACTGGTGGGATTTCTGACCGGGACCACGCTGTTCTTCGTGCTGATCATGCTCACGGCACTGTATCTGACCGCGACCGGACAGGTTCCGGAAGGTCCTGCACCCGCCGCCTGAGACGACCGCGCCCGCTGCCGGTTGTTCTGAAGGTCAGGGATCTCCGCGCAGCAGTGCCTGCAGACGACGGCTCTTCTGCTGTTCCTGGCGCAGCTCGGATTTGAGTGCCTGGATCTCCTCGCGGCAGGATCTGATCTGAGTCAGGTAGGTCTGCTGCTGCTCGGCCATTTCCTCTCGATACTTGCTGGACACCTCCGAGAGCCGTTCATTGTGCTGCCGGATCAGGTTCTGCAGATCGAGCTTCCCTTCTTCGCCGAACGTCTCGTTGAGGCGCGCTTCCATCATCTGAACGCTGCCTTTTCCGTTCTCCACCAGTTCCAGGTCGTCGTCCGTCATCCGGTTGAGCGCGCCGGAAGGCTTCAGCCCGAGCCGGTTGCGCCAGACGATCTTCTGCACCAGGTCGATGGAGCCGTGCTCGGAGTCGGCCACGGGCTCCCACATATTCACTGAATGCCAGGGTACCGGACATTTTCCGCGGCAGGCGAGACGGATCGGTCCCGCACCCAGGTCGGGGCCCGGACCCGCGTTGTCCGCCAGATAACGGAGAGGAAGATTGAAGTTCCGGTCTGCCCGGCCGTTCTCGTCCACCTTGAAGGAGAAAAAGACCATGGCACGCACGGACAGAGCGGCCCCCACCACCGCGAACGCAGCTTTGACCACGCTGGCGGCAAACTGGCTCAGATCGGCACCGCCGCCAATCAGTGCTTCGAAATCCGAGGCCGTGTATTCCGAGTCGATGCCGCTCAAATCCGCATCGAACAGCAACACGACCTCCTCGTATCCATCCTGCTCAGTCACGACCTTCCGTCATCCTTTACCGTGACCGGAATCCATAGTTTCCGGAAGTCGGAATTAAAGCAGGAGTTGGCGTTTCAGGCCGAGGAAACCATCACGAAAACAGTGGGATAGCCGTCTTCCTGAGATTGGACGCTAGAGTTCGTAGGCGTCCACCCAGACGGGCTCTTCGTCATTGTCCGGGGCCGCGTCCTGCGGGCTGCCGGGCGTTTCACCGGCCCAGTCCGGCTCGGTCAGTTCTTCCAGTTCCATGGATGCTTCGCTCTTTGTGTCGTGCTGTCTTTTCGCGGGCGGCAGTCTAGAGCCCGGGCATGACGCGGAGATGATCGGAATATGACAGTTTGTGTGCCTTTAACGTCACCCAAAAACGGCACACGACGCTCAGATCCGCGGATCTCCCGCCTCCAGGCGGCCAGCGATGTCCCCGTAATGAAAGGCGGCCCTCTGGGGTCTGGGTTCCTCGGTGGCCGGCGCGGTCTGCTCCGCATAGACCATCATTTCACCGGAAAGCTGGCGAACGTCGACCACCCGGTACTCTCCGTCGCCGACGGAGAAAGTGCGTCCAAGTATGTCCTGCATGATGTCCTCGATGCGCAAGTACTACACCCGCAGCATAGAGAGCCCGCATGACGGTAGGGTTATGGGGTTGTAATGACTGTTCGGCGAGATTCACCGCATTCTGGTCTGAGCCGCCAGGAGACACCGAATTTAGCTTTTATAAATCAATGAGTTATCTTTGGCTCGATGGTTGCATGACCCTGGTGATTCGAACCGATCCGGACAGGAAATATCGAGAATGATCAAACGTGCCCTGCTGATTCTGCTCGCCATCGCCTTCACCGGTCTCGGCCTGATCGGCCTCGTCGTGCCAATCCTGCCCGGCTTTCTGTTCCTGATTCTGGCCGCCGTCTGTGTCAGCGCGCTCTCACCGCGCTTCGGACGCCGGCTGGACCGTCATCCGGCCTGGCGCAGCTGGCGTCTGCGCTGGCGGGAAAGCAGCGGCATGCCCCTTCACCGCCGGCTGCAGCTGATGTTCTGGCTGAGCGCGGAAGCCGCCATGAAGGCCGTCAACCGGCGCTGAGGCCCCCGGACGGCATCAGGGCCTGACGAACAGAGCCTCGCAACCGGTACCCTGAAGCAGATCGTCCACCCGCGCCCTCTCCTCCGCCTCCAGCGCCACGTAGGCCTGCCGCAGCCACTGCAGACATCGGGCCTGGTAAGGGAAGGGTTTCTGAATCCAGGACCGGCCGCCGATCTCGGTACTGACCTCTTCCGCTCCGGACTCGATGGCCGAGGCATTCGCCAGCAGCACAGGGACGTAGGTGCGACCCACCTCTTCGAGCAGCGCCTTGAGGGTCGCCGGCAGACCATCGGGTTCGAACCAGCCGTCTCCGTCGGGTTCGAGACCGGACAGATCGTCCACCACGCTCGTCCAGGCATAGACCTGAGGCGCGCGTTCCAGCGTTGCCGCCATGGGTGTGGGATCGAACGCGGCAAGCTGGGTGAGCTGGCCGTAGACTGCGAAGTCGGCCGATCCCGGCCGTGAACCCAGCAGGTAACCGCCCTGGGTCAGATGCGCCCGGAACAGATCGAGAAACCGTAGATAACTCTCCTCGATCACGGGTGCGGTCGTGTCGTTGCTGCCGACCACGTAAAGTCGCGAGATCTGCCGGTCGGCGATGAAACGGGACAGGGGTTCGATCTCCTCGTCGGTGGCCGTGAGGTTGCGCCATCGGGGCAGGATCTGCCCCGCCCGTTCGATGTCGGGCGCGTAGTACCACCGGTAGTGAAACATGGCCTTGGTGAGCCATTCGTCTCCGTAGTCCTCGAGCAGGCAGTCCAGAAACGCGAGCACCGGATCCTCGGGAATGACAGAACGGCCGGCATACTCGCCTTCCAGCCGGCGGATGATGGGGGTGGAGTCCACCACCGCTTCCGGCTCTCCGGCAGGACCGGGAAAATAGAAAGTCGGCAGCAGTGAGACCTTCGGCGCCGGCATGCCCATGGCTTCCGCCTGATCGCCGATCAGAAGCCGGTACGGGATACGGCGGTAGCGAAGCAGCGCCAGCATCTTGCGCGTATACGGTGATCCGGGCGCGCCTTTCAGAGCGAGTGGTGCATCGGTCAGAGATCCGGCGACATCGGTCATGAGAAGCTCCCTGCGAGGTTTGCACAATCTTAACGGGGATTAACAAGTTCGCATAACTTGTTGATTGCCAGCGAAGTTACTGGTACCTTCTTCGCTCGTTTTGCCCTGCCGAGCACGTGCACACGGGCCCGGTAAATAGGGGAGGGGAAAGCGAATCAAGTCCCGAAAAACAATCACAACGGGACGTACTCGAGCCGCCTTCGGGCGGCTTTTTTCTGCCTGACATCAGGCCGCCTCCTCGCGTGCGGCCCGGTCCAGGGCGAAGCGGGTGGCCACCGGCCCGGTCAGCTCGAACAGGACCGTCGTCCCGATGACGACCGTGAGGATCAGGCCCTGATGGTCAGGCAGGCGTTCGCCCGCCAGCAGAGCCATCCCGATGGCAACCCCGGCCTGAGGGAGCAGCGCGATACCCATCCAGCGCCTGACGGGTCGGCCAGCCCGGCTCAGCGCAGCACCAATCGCTGCCCCCGACGTCTTGCCGAACACGCGGGCGACCACGAACACGATGACCGTGACCCCGACCTGCCCCAGCGCGGACAACTCGAGCGTGGCACCGGCGAGCATGAAGAAAACGACCATGAACGGCCATTCAATGTTCTCGATCTCATGAAAGGGATAGTCGTGATGGGCCGCAAGATTGGCTATGACAGCACCCATGCTCATGCAGGCGATCAGGTAGGACACCTCGAGCAGCAGGGCCAGACCGCCGCAGAGCAGGACAAGTCCGAGCGCTTCCATCAGCATGGGCTGGCCTGGTCGGATCCGACCGGTCAGATAGGCGGCCGGCACGCCGATCGTCAGACCCAGCAGCACCGCCACGCCCAGATCCCATCCCACCTCCATCAAGGTCCCGGCAAAATGGTTGTCACCGTTGAGGAAGCCGACGAAGGCCAGGCCCAGACTGAAGAGAATCAGCGCCCACGCATCGTCGATGGCAACGATGGCCGCAAGCAGGCGGCTGAAACGCCCTTCTCCGCCATAAACGAGAATGGTGTCGAGCGTGGCTGCGGGTGCGGTGGCCGCAGCGATGCAGCCGAGCAGAATCGCCGGCGCCAACGCAAGTCCCACCAGCAGAAGTGCGCCCATCACGACGGCCGCGGTCCCCACTGCCGCAAGCACGGATATCCAGACCACCTGCGGCCCGTCTTCCCGGAGCGCGCTCAGCTCCAGCCGGCCGCCGAGCAGGAAACCGACCATCATCAGCGCCATGTCGGCGATGAGCGGGAAGCGGTCGTGCAGCGGCGCCGGAACGAGATCGAGCACCTGATCGCCCACGAGAATGCCGCAGATCAGAATCAGCGTGACGCGCGGAATGACCGTCCGCCGACCTACCGCATCTGCGGCCAGACCCAGGAGCAGAAACGCACCCAGGGCGATGAGAAACGGTGAGTTCTCCGGCATTCAATCAAGCCGCTTCTGAAATCGTATCGTCGCCGCCATCAGGAACACCACGAAAAAGGCCGCCAGGGGCCATACATCCTGCCAGAGCAGCAGCAGATCCGCCTCCCGCAGCACGATACCGCGCACGATGCGCAGGAAGTGGGTGAGCGGAAACAGCTCGGCCAGCCATTGTGCAGGCACGGGCATCCCTTCGAACGGAAACATGAATCCTGACAGCAGCAGCTGCGGCAGAAAGCTCATGAACGTCATCTGGAACGCCTGGAACTGGTTGGTGGCCAGGGTGGAGATAACCAGTCCGAGGGACAGGGTGGCGAGGATGAACAGGCCGACGCCTGCAGCGAAATCGACGGGATTGCCCAGGATGGGCACATCGAAGAGCCAGACTCCCAGGCTCATGATGATGACGGCCTGGACGTAACCGATCGCCATGTAGGGAAGTATTTTTCCGACCATCAGCTCGAGCGCGCCAACGGGTGTGGTGATGAGAAGCTCCATGTTTCCCCGTTCGCGTTCACGCACGATGGCCACGGCAGTGAACAGCACCATGGTCAGATTGAGAATCACACCGGTCAGACCCGGGACGATGAACACGGGCGAGCGGCGTTCCGGATTGTAGTAGACGCGCATCTCGAAGCGCGGGCCTGAGCGCTGAGCCTGTGCGAGAGGCAGAAGCTGCAGGGACCGGGCCGCGCTCTGCACCACCGGATCACTGCCGTCGATCAGCAGTTGCGCAATGGGCCTGTCACGGTGCACCAGTCGACGCTCGAAGTCGGCAGGCACGAAGATGCCGACCGAGATCCGGCCCCGGGCCATGGCCGTCTCCAGCGCGTCAACAGCGTCGAACCGTTCGACGACGTCCACGACCCGGCTGGCCTGAACCTCGGCGATCAGCAGTCGGGAGGCAGAGGTTCCGGCCAGATCCACGACGCCCGCCGGCAGATGGCGGACATCATGATTGATGGCGTAGCCGAACAGCAGCGTCATGATCAGCGGGATACCCAGGATCATGGCCCGGCTCAGCTCGTCACGGCGCAGGTGGCGCAGCTCCTTGCCGGCCACGGCAGCGATTCTCCCCAGGCTATCCCGCATCGGCGGTCTCTGGAGCGCCTTCGGTCGCCATCACGAATACGTCCTCCAGATTGGCGGGGACGATGCTGACCCGTGCGGCGGCATCGATCCCGTTCGCCCGGGCTTCGATCAGGCCGACCGGATCCGCGAGATCCGGACGCACCAGCACATGCAGACGGTTACCGAGCTGAGCGACGTGCCAGACCTGCGACAGCTTCAGGATCGCACCGCGGATGGTGCGGGAGCGGTCGCTTTCGATCTGAACGACCGTGGCCCCCAGTTCCTCCATGAGCGTGTCCGGCACCCCGTCCGCCACCACACGCCCCTGATCCAGAATCGCCAGCCGGTGGCAGCGCTCCGCCTCGTCCATGAAGTGCGTGGACACCAGGATGGTCGTACCCTGATCCACCATCTCGAACAGATGTTCCCAGAAGGTCCGCCGGCTTTCCGGATCCACCGCACTGGTGGGCTCATCCAGAAACAGGAGCTCAGGCTCATGCAGAGTCGCCGCGGCCAGAGCCAGCCGCTGCCGCTGCCCGCCGCTCATGGTGCCGCTGACCTGGTCTGCTCTGTCGTCGAGGGCGAAACGTTCAAGCTGGCCGTCGACACGCTTCTCGAGCCCGGTCCCCCGCAACGAGTAGACCGAACCGAGAAACGCCAGGTTCTCACGGACGGTGAGATCCTCGTACAGCGAGAACCGCTGCGTCATGTAGCCGATCTTGCGGCGGAGCCGCTCCGCCTCTTCCGGGACCTGACAACCAAGCACACGGGCGCTGCCCGACGTCGGCGTCAGCAGACCGCACAGCATCCGGATGGTCGTGGACTTGCCACAGCCGTTCGGCCCGAGAAAACCATAGATACAGGCCCTGGGCACCACCAGATCGAGATCGTCGACTGCCCTGAGGTCACCGAAACACCGGGTCAGACCACGGGCCTCGATGGCCGGATCCGTCCCGGACGCGGTCATCAGTGCTGTCCCGGAGAAGGAAAGCGCACTTCCACGGGAACCCCGCTCGGCAGCCGATTTCCTTCATCGATATCGATCTCCGCCAGGTACGCCAGGCGGCTGCGGTCGTGCTGAGTGAGCGCGTAGTAAGGCGTAAAGGCTGCCTCGCTGGATATCCAGCGTACCCTGCCCCGATAGGCAGCGTCGTGACCGTCCAGCCGTATGTCTGCAGCGTCCCCGGTCGCCACCTGCATGCGCAGCGGCGCCGGAATGTGCACACGGGCGAAGGTCCTTTCGGCAGACAGCAGGGAAATCACGGTCTGTCCCCGGACCGGACGTTCACCGATGCGGAACGGCAGGCTTTCCACGACGCCCCGGACCGGGGCACGGACCTTCGTCCGTTCCAGGTCGATCTCGAGATCCGACACGGTCGTGCGGCTGGCAGCGTAAGCCGCGCGGGCCTGATCGATCTGCTCAGATCGCGTCCCTTCCACGAGTTCATCGAGGCGGGCCCGGGTCTCCTCGACCTTTGCCGCCGCGGTATCCACCTCTCCCTGCAGCAGGTTCACCGTGCTTTCGGAGGCATACTTCTGCTCGATGAGCGATCGCTGCCGTGCCAGCTCGTGTTCGGCCGTCGCCAGAGCGGCCTCCGCGGATGCGAGCTGAGCGCGCGCCATGTCGAGCTCCTGAGCGCGAGGCCCCGCTTCCGCCTCCTTCAGGCGGGCCAGAGCGAGCGTCTCTTCCGACCTTGCTCTGGCCAGCGCGACCTCCAGCTTGCCCGGGTCCTGCTCGAGCAGGACCATGCCGGGCTCCACGCTGTCCCCTTCGAGAACGTGCAGGGCCATGACCGGCTCCCCCGAATCCGCGGCCAGGTCGATCCGGTAGCGCTCGACGGTACCCACGGCGTAGTCCAGGTCATCGCGGTCACACCCCGCCAGCAGGACCAGGACGATCAGTCCAGCGACCGGCCACCGTGCCCTTCCGTTCACGAACGCGCTCATGACGCGCCTCCTTGTGCGCCGCGGGCGATCAGCTCCAGCACGTGCGTTCCATAGTCGTCGGCAAAAACCTCATCCACGTCGAAATGGAGCAGCGGACCGAGCACCGGATGGGCGATGAACGGAAACAGGCACATGCCGAGCATGGACAGAATGAAATACCGGTGATCGAGATCGTCGCGCAGCATCCCCTGCCTCATCTCTTCGAGCACTCTGTCCGGCACCACGGACACCGCATGGCTGGCGAATTCCTCGACGAACAGATCCCGCAACGGAGATTCCCGCGATATCACCTCCCGGATCAGAATCTGCGGAATCCAGGGATCGGCAGCGAGCGCCGACAGATAGCGGCGAACGAGCCCGGAAAGGAAAGCGCCCGGCTCGTGGGTCGCCGCGGACGCGTCGATGACCTCCAGCAGCGTGCCGAGACCTTTGCGCACCACGGCTTCCAGGAGTCCCGACTTGTCCCGGAAGTAGTAGGCGACCATGGCCGGGGTGACGCCGGCATCCTCGGCCACCTGACGCAGGCTGGTCCCTTCCGCACCCTGGGCCGCGAAGCGGTTCGCCGCGGCCCGGATCAGCACGTCCCTGGCTTCTCCGTCCGACCGATCGGACGCCTGGGGCCGGCCGGGAGATTTTCTGTTCGGCATGTCTGCAGGGCCACCGTCCATTAACGCCCGCCAATTTAATTAATTGGTCGTTTAATTACAAGCCTCCACCAGGCCCGCCGATCAGCCTGCAGCGCTGTTCCTCCGCCGGCACTGCGGTAAAGTGCCCATTCCCCGAGGAGCCAACATGACAGCCCCATTCGACGATCTGCCACGAACCCCGCTCGCCCACCTGCCGACACCACTGGCGTCCATGCCCCGGCTTTCGGAAGCGCTGAACGGACCCGCCCTCTGGGTGAAACGGGACGACTGCACGGGGCTCGGTACCGGCGGGAACAAGACCCGGAAGCTGGAGTATCTGATCGGCCGGGCGGAGGCCGAAGGTGCAGACACCGTGATCACCTTCGGAGCCGTTCAGTCCAACCATGCGCGTCAGACTGCCGCGGCCTGCGCAGCCCGTGGCCTGACCTGTCACCTGATTCTGGCCAGAAAGGTTCCATGGCAGGACCCCACCTACGAGCGTCTCGGTAACGTGCTGCTCGACAGGATGTTCGGTGCCGTGCTTCACCTGGTGGAAGCGGACGCGGTGAATTCGACCTATCAGTCCCTGAAATCGGAACTGGCGACGGCGAACCGGCGTGTCTTCGTCATTCCCACCGGCGGCTCCAACGGCACCGGTGCGCTCGGCTATGCCGCCTGCGCCCTGGAGCTCATCGAGCAGGCGGCGGAAGCGGGACTTCAGCTGACGGACATCCTCCACGCCACCTCCAGCGCCGGCACTCAGTCCGGTCTGCTCGCCGGCCTGGCTCTGGCCGGCAGGCTGGAAGACATACGGGTACACGGCATCAACGTTTCCGAACCGGCAGATGCCGTTCCCGCCCTCATCAGCCGGATCGGCGAGCTGGCAGACGACGCGCTCGCGCTGCTCGGCTCGGGCATTACCCTGGATCGCGATGCGATCCGCGTGGACTCGAGCTTCTTCGGCGACGGCTATGGTTTGCCCACACCCGCCACGCTCGACGCTCTGCGCCTGGTCGGCAGCACCGAAGGACTTCTGCTCGATCCTGTCTATTCCGGAAAAGCGATGAGCGGACTGATCGGAAAGATCAGAGCCGGACATTTCGAGGGGTCTGAGAGCGTGGTTTTCCTGCACACCGGCGGCAGCGCATCCCTGCCCGTCTATGGCGAGGCGATCGTCCGCTGAGCCTGGCCGACCGGGGTCTCCTTCGTCTAAAGTGAACGCTCGTGCAATCCCGGGGGTGAGAACGACGTGACCATCGAACTTTCCATGCTCATCTACAGCGTGGCTCTGCTTGTGATCCTGATTGCCATCCAGGCAACCGCGGGCGTTCTGGCCCAGGGGCTGACCGCCATGGCCGGCGCCCGCGACAATCTCGGCGAGCCCTCCACGTTTCAGGCCTGGAGCAAGCGGGTGGCGGAGAACCACAAGGAAGGACTGCTCGTTTTCGCACCGCTCGTTCTGGTGGCCGCCGCAGCCGGCATCTCGACAGAACTGACGGTTCTCGGAGCTCAGCTGTTCTTCTACAGCCGGGTCGCCCATGCCGTCGTCTACCTGGCCGGGTGGCCGTGGATACGTCCGCTCTTCTGGGCCATCGGTCTGGTGGGCACTCTGCTCATTCTCTTCGCCCTCCTCTGAAATCAGACCCGAGATTCACATGGCATACGAAGGCTATCAGCGGCTGGCATTCGACTATCCGGCGCCCAGGGTGCTCCGGATCACCTTCAATCGTCCGGAGCGGTACAACGCCCTCGACGCCGTCGGGCACCGGGAGATCACCTACGTCTGGCGTGAAGTCGACGATGACCCCGAGGTCAACGCCGTGGTGCTCACGGGTGCCGGAAAGGCCTTCTCCGCCGGTGGAGATTTCGACATGATCGATGAGACCATCGAAGACTTCGACGTGCGGGCGAGGACCTGGAAGGAAGCGAGGGATCTGGTCTACAACATCATCAACTGCGGCAAACCGATCGTTTCCGCCATCAACGGACCTGCCGTTGGCGCGGGTCTGGTTGCCGGTCTGATGGCGGACATCTCCATCGTCGCCCGCTCGGTGAGCCTGACAGACGGCCACACGCGGCTCGGTGTGGCCGCCGGCGATCACGCGGCCATCATCTGGCCTCTGCTGTGCGGCATGGCAAAAGCCAAGTACTACCTGCTCACCTGTGAGCGGTTGTCCGGGGAGGAAGCCGAGCGGATCGGGCTCGTCTCACTGTGCGTGGACGATGACGACCTGCAGACGAGAGCGGTTGAGACGGCAGCCGGCCTGGCGGGCGGCGCGCAGAGCGCCATCCGCTGGACCAAGTACTCGCTCAACAACTGGCTGAGAATGGCCGGTCCGACCTTCGATACTTCCACCGCTCTGGAGATGCTCGGGTTCACGAGTCCGGATGCGAAGGAAGGCGTGCGGGCTCTGCGGGAAAAACGGGACCCGGACTTCGACAGCGGCTCGGTTATCTGAATATCAGTGAAACACGTCGTCGGGACTGCGCAGCGGTCCCTCGTCCTCTTCCCGATGCCGCTGCACGTCGACGCCGGTCCGTTCCAGCGCTGACGCGACGGTCTCGTTGACACAGGCGGCGCAGAACCCGGCTTTCACGAGATCTTCGATGAGAAACCCGAGCACGTCGTACACCGACAGGGTGCCCTCGTTGGTCTCATTGAACCGCCACAGCACGTCGGCGAGGGTCGTCAGCGTCGCGTCGCAGCGTACATCGTCGCGTTCGCGCGCGGCTTCTTCTTCTTCGGCCGTAGCCATCTTCGAACCTTTGGGCAGCATGGGGACGGCGCATTGTACCTAAAAGAAAAGCACCCAAAAGAAAACCCCGCCAGGGCGGGGTTCTCCAACCGGACCTTTCCTGACCGTCCACAAGGACGGCGGAAGCGGACCAATCTCAGGTGCCGGGACCTGGCCGGTGGGTCCGCCCGCTTGAGGCATCCCCGTCCGGTCGGTCCGGACCTGTGATCGTTTCTCTGCCGAACCGCCTCGTGGGCGGTTGGCGTCGTCCCGATCTCAAGGACTCAAGAGTCGTTATTTAACGACGCCTTGCTACGTCGCTCCGATCCGGCTGATCGGCCGTCTCGAAGTCGGAATCCGCCCGACGTCCGTTGCCATCCGCGAAGCTTCTCCCCTCTCCCTTGCGGGAGCCGTTCTGCATCCGCACGTCACCCGCAGGCGCCGTGCTTCGCTCGAACCGGGAAGCCGCTCCGTGTGCGACTCCGCCGCCCGTCCGCCCTGCCAGTTGGCCACTGGCGGCCGGACATGAGCTTTTCCCTTCAGCCAGCGCCGCCTGACGCTGACCGCGACCCCGGCGAGGGTCTTCTCGGCTTTCCGGTTTGAAGTGGCGCTGTCTCCAGTGTCCTTCGCCTCGTTCAACCTCGAGAATCAGTGTACGGAACCCGGTCGGGCTGACCAGTGAAACCGCCGCAAGTGAGTGTGGATATGTTGTGGCTAACGTGGGCATGACCCTGTGGACAAACGGGCGCCGGATCCCGCGGTCTCCAGAGAGCACCTCTAAGCCCCTGAATTCCGGGAATTTTACCGACATGCGCGAAATTCATCATGGCGCCATATTGATCCGGGTCAATGAGACCGTCTCTGCCGCTGGCAGTCTGTGATGTCTCTCAAGCACATCGGAGCACTCACATGGCAGCCGTCGTCAAGGAAAACCAGGCAGACACCGTCCATTCCGAAACCTACGAAACTCTCATGCAGGTCTCCTGGAATTTCGACTATCAGGGTCAGGTGGCCAAGCTCGACGATCTCTACAACCGCGCCAAGGAAAACCAGTGGAATGCGGCGGAGCTCGCCTGGGATACCCCCATCGATCCCTCCAATCCCATCATCGCCGTGGAGCACAGCCAGTACGGCAAGATGCCGTTCTTCCAGAAGCTGTCGGAAACCCAGCAGCAGACGTTCATGGCCCATTCCACCGCCCAGATGCTGTCCCAGTTCCTGCACGGAGAGCAGGGCGCGCTCCTGACGGCGGCCACCGTCGCCCATGGCGTGCCGGACATGAAGGCCAAGTACTATGCCGCCACTCAGACCATCGACGAAGCCAGGCACGTGGAAGCCTATGACCGCTACGTGGAGAAGATCGCCATCCACTACCCCATGGTCCCGTGGCTCAAGGAGCTCATCGACGCCACGCTCGGGACCAACAATTTCTGCAAGGTCATGATCGGCATGAACATGATCGTCGAAGGCCTCGCCCTGGGTGCTTTCAACAACATGTACAAACAGACGGAAGAGCCTCTGCTGAAGTCCATCACCTTCAACGTGATGCGCGACGAGTCACGGCACGTTTCCTTCGGTCACGTCTATCTGGCGCCGACCGTGGCGGCCCTGCACCCGGACGAGCGGGAAGACCTGGCCCAGTTCGCCTTCGACGCGGTACAGATTCTCGTCAAGGGGCAATCCGCAGGCACGGACGCCGGCTTCCTCAAGGTGCTCGAGGTCAGCGGCATCGACCCCCAGGATTTCATGGCCGGCATGCAGGAAGCGGCCGAGCTCGGAATCACCCGTGAGCTGCCGCCCGGTCAGATACATTCGCTGAACGATCTGATGATGCCGGCGCTGGTCCGGGCTGGTCTGGTGACACCGCGCACGAAGGCGCTCTTCGAAGGGATCGGCGTGCCCGTCAACGCGGATCTCACGGTCCTCGAAGCCATGGAGGACGGCAAGTCCGATCTGAACGTGCTGAACGCGGAAAAAGCGGTCTACTAGAAACGGCAGGCGGGGGAAGAGTGTGCCATTGGCTGATGTGACGGCGGCCAGCCTGCTGTCCGGTTTTCCGGAGCCCATGCTGGTCATCCAGGCAGATGGCACACTCGTTTTTCTCAACGAAGCAGCCGGCACGCTGCTGTCCGTCGAACCCGCCGCCCCCCGCGGACGGATCACCGACTTTCTGCCGGAAAACGAACGCTCGCGCCTCAATCCCCTGGCCTGGCTGCAGCGCTGGGCGGAAACCCCCGATGCGCCGGAGATGGACTTCGTTCATCTGACGGTGCGGGCGGCCGACGGCCGCGAGCTTCCCGCCCGGGTCCGGGTCGGAAGGCTGCGTCAGGGTACAGAGACGCTCTACGTCGTGATGCTTCAGGACGTCACCAGGGATCAGAACCGTCAGCAGCAGACGCGCTCCGCTCACCGGCTCGCCGCCAGAGTGCTGGCCATCTCCGCAGATGCCATCGTCACCACCGACCCGGACCTCATCATCAGCTACGCGAACCCGAGCGCCGAGAAACTGTTCGAGTATCGGAGCGGCGAACTGGTCGGGCGACCCCTGGCGGATCTCCTGCCGGAGCGCTACAGGCGCGGTCACCGTGAACAGATCGAGCGCTTCGGTGCCGAACCCCGTCCCGCCCGACTCATGGGCGAGCGCTCGGAAGTCCTGGGACTCACCCGAAACGGAGAAGAGATTCCACTGGAGGCCTCCATCACCAAAGTGACGCTGGACGGAGAGCTGTTTTTCAGCGCCCACCTGCGGGACCTCAGACCCAGGAAAGCCGCAGAGCGGGATCTGGCTGAAACCCGCGCATCGTTTGCGGCCGTGTTCGAACACGCCATTCAGGCCATGGCGGTGATCGATCCTGACGGCAGAGTGAGAGAGATGAACCGGGCTGCAAGACGGCTTCTGCCGGAGGGCACGGAGGCGATCGGTGCCGAGTTCACGACACTCCCGTTCTGGTCCTCCGATCCCGCCGCAACCAAGGAGACCCTGCAGACGGCAATGGCGCACTGTCTTGCCGGAAATCCCTACCGGATCAACACCACCATCACGCTGCCGGACGGCAGCGGACGCAGCCTCGACTTTTCCCTGACCCCCGTCCTCGACGCCGGGAGGCCGTTCGCCATCATCGCCGAGGCCCGGGAACTGCTCGATCAGGACAGCGGCACTTAGAGGCCACCTGCCTGATGCCTACGATCATCTACATCGAGGACAACGGCACCGAGCATGAGGTGGATGTGCCGGTGGGCACCAGCGTCATGCAGGGGGCCGTCAATCATCTGGTACCCGGCATCGAGGGGGATTGTGGCGGCCTCTGTGCCTGCGGCACCTGCCACGTCTACGTACCTGACGCATGGCGGGCACTCTGCGGGGAAGCAGACGAGCTGGAACAGGGCATGCTGGAGTTCGCCTACGATGTGAACGATTCAAGCCGGCTGTCCTGCCAGATCGACGTGACCGAGGAGATGGAGGGCATGCGCGTCCAGATGCCCGCACGGCAGTACTGATCGGGGTCTTCCGCGGCAAGACGGGCGGTAGGTGAATCCCCGTATTTCGCGCTTCCCGCGCGGCCGGCATCGTCTGCCCATGAACACAGGAAGGCGGATATCCAGGATTCACGAAGGCTGTGCCCTCTGTCCCACCCGGCAGCTCTGTGCGGCAAGGGATCTGAACGAGGCCGCACTCACGGAGCTCGGGCAGTGCATCTCGGTGACGCAGCCCATGAACAAGGGCGACTTTCTCTACCGCACGGGAGACCCGGCACAGGCCTGGTTTGTCGTGCGTTCCGGCGTTTTCAAAACGGTCACCGTTACGCCGGACGGCGAGGAATACGTGACCGGGTTCTATTATCCCGGTGAGATTCTCGGGCTGGACGGTCCCGCGGACGGCGCCCACGGCAGCACGGCGGTCGCCATCGCCTCTTCCACCGCCTGCGCGCTGTCGCTGATGGACCTCCCCGAGATCTGGTCCCTTGGGGCAGGCAATTCTCTCCTGCGGCTCATCGCCGAGCAGCAGCGCAACGAGGCCCTGCTGCGTATCAATCTGAGTCAGTCGCGGGCGGATGCCCGGATCGCCGGTTTTCTGAAGCTGCTCATGGACCGCACCGGACGCCTCGGCTTCGATCCGAAGACACTGCCCATGCCCATGAGCCGCACGGATCTGGCCAATCATCTCGGGCTCACGCTGGAGTGCGTGTCCCGGGTCCTCTCGAAATGGCGCAGAGCCGGCGTGATCGACACGGACCGCACGACCGTTCGGATCCTGGAGCCCGCAGCACTGGCCACCGCCGCCTACCACCTCGCCGCCTGAAGAGATACGGAATCATGACAAGCCATTTCGACCCGGACCTGATACGCGCCTACGACGTGAACGGCCCGCGTTACACGTCCTATCCAACGGCGAATCTGTTCACAGAAGACCTGCCCGGAGACGCCCTCGATCGTGCGCTGGAAGGACTGCCGGAGAACGCGCCGCTGTCGCTGTACCTGCATGTCCCATTCTGTGCGACGATCTGTTACTACTGCGCCTGCAACAAGATCATCACTGCCAACCGGGCGCATGCCGTGGCCTATCTGACCCGGCTGTACCGGGAAATGGCCATGCTGGCACCCAGACTGCCCGGCGGCCATCGGATCGAACAGCTCCACTTCGGCGGTGGAACACCCACCTACCTCAGCAACGAGCAGTTCGCAGAGGTGTTCGAGAACCTCGGCCGTTCGTTTACGCTTCTGGACGGCGCCGAACGCGACTACTCCATCGAAATCGATCCAAGAACAGTGGACCCGGACCGCATCGCCTTTCTCACCGGTCTCGGTATCACCCGTATGAGCCTGGGCATCCAGGACTTCGATCCGGATGTGCAGCTGGCCGTGAACCGGCTTCAGAGCGAAACGGACACCGCAGCCATCATGGAGGCGGCCAGACAGAACGGGGTCACGTCGCTCAGCGTCGATCTGATCTACGGGCTGCCTAAGCAGGCGCCCGACCGCTTCGGTCGCACGCTCGATCGCATCATCCACCTCTCACCGGACCGGATATCGCTCTACAGCTACGCCCATCTCCCGGAACGCTTCAAAACTCAGCGCCAGATCAGGACCGGGGATCTGCCGAATGCGGAAACCAAGCTCCGGCTGCTCCAGCTGGCCGTGGAACGACTGACCGATGCGGGATACGTGCACGTGGGCATGGATCATTTCGCCAAGCCTTCGGACGAGCTGGTGGTGGCCCAGCAGAACGGCGGTCTGCACCGGAACTTCCAGGGCTACACGACGCACGGCCACTGCGATCTGATCGGGCTGGGTATCAGCGCCATCAGCAGTGTCGGCAACCTGTACTGTCAGAACGCCAAGACCCTGGACGGGTACTCCCAGGCGATCGACGCCGGGCGGCATCCGACCGAGCGCGGTCTGCTCCTGACCGAGGACGACCGGATGGTCCGGGCTCTGATCGGCGAGCTCATGTGCCACTTCAGACTGGACATTCCGGCCTTCGAAACAGACTGGCAGATCGGGCTGTCCGAGGCCTTTCCCGACGCGTGGCCGAAGCTCGAGGCACTCGCTGAGGACGGGCTGATCACCCTCAGTGACGAGAGGCTTCAGGTGACGCCGGAAGGCCGCTATCTGATCCGGAACGTGGCCATGGCGTTCGACCGCTATCTGCCGTCACAGACGTCGGGTTTCTCGAAAGCCATCTGAACAGGGACACCGGCCGGTTTTGCGGAGCCGTCGACGACGCCCGCGGCACCCGGTCACATCAACCCCGGCTGGAAACTGCTAGCGTGCCTACCGAACCCTTCGGAACAGACGCATGCGGACTTTCAGAATCGGATTCTGCCTGATTTTCTTCGGACTGGCCGGCGGTTGCGCCACCATGTCCGCGGACGAGTGCAGCCTGGCGGACTGGTATGCCGTCGGCGAGGCCGACGGCGCCGCAGGCCAGATGCCAGCCCGGGCTGACCGGCGCGCCAGTGACTGTCTGAGGCACGATATCGTGATGGACAGAGCGCGATACGATGCGGGCCGCAACGACGGCCTTGCCGGTTACTGCGTGGCAGGAACCGGCTACCAGCTCGGCGAACGGGGCCAGAGCTACAACGGCGTCTGTGTCGATCACGATGAAGCGGCATTCCTCGACGCCTATCAGAAAGGACGCGAGCTCCATGCCTTCACCTCTGCCGTCAGCGCTGCCGGCAGCCAGCTCACGACGGCCGAGGCCAGGCATCGGGAACTGGATGGACAGCTCGAGAAGTACTGGGGCGGCTATCGGGACGAGGGCCTCAGCACGGAAGAACACAACGAAAGGGTTCTCAGGCTCTGGTCAGAACGGAAGTATCTGGCGGAGGAAGCGATTCCCTACTGGCAGGACGCGAAGGCGGCGCTCACCGTTGCCCTGAACGACTACCGCGGCAGGGTGGCTGCGCAGGATCCGAGCGTCGGAAGTCAGCTCCGTCCCCCCGAGTTCCCGGGGCCCAAACCCTGGGAAGGTCCTACCCGCGAGGACGCCCGGGCCATGCTCCAGGAAGTCTTCGGCACCCTGGCGCGAGCCAGCGGCGGTTCGAACTGAGTCCAGGCGCTACCGGGAACGTATGAACTGGGTGTCCGTGGCACCTTCCACTTCGCCCAGCTCGTAAAGCAGAGCGTCACGGGTGGCCTTGCTCCCGGCTTCCGAACGGTAGGCGGCCACACTGGCTACGATCAGCGCAAGCAGAACCTCCCCCTTATCCAGGCCTTCGGCGACGCCTGCAGATACGGCCTGCTCTATTGCTGCGTTGGCATGCTGATACTTGCTCATGATATCTCCGATGATCTTCAATCCTTCACGGAAGACCGTGACGGCTGCTCCTGTTCCGGTATGTCCGCAATACCCATCAGTGCATTCCAGTCGTCATTGTCGAACGTCTGATCTAGGAGCGGAAAGAGCTGATCTTCCTCGATTCTCATGTGGCGGCGCTGCAGCGTGATGTAGGCCGAAACATCCTCAAGGAAAGCGGCCGGATCCACAACCCGCCCTTCTCTGCCTTCCGCCACCTGATCGGACAGCTGCCCCGTCATGGAACTTAGCTCCTCGTGCTGACCGAGATTTCGGAACAGCAGATAGCGTTCGGTCGGAGTCAGGCCCTTGTTCATCAGGTGATCGAACAGTCTGTCCTCGAGCGGGTGATGGACCCGATCGGCATAGTAATCCAGAAATCCGATCAGCTCATCTAGCCCTTCCCAGTCCGGCTCGCCACTCGTCGCATCCGCCAGCTCTGAAAGCTGCTGGACTACCCCGGCGATCCTCGCGTGATCGCGGCTCAGTCGCTCCAGCAGCACGGACAGAAGGCCCGAGCCCTTCACGGTGCCTCATTACTCCTCATCGAAGTTGAGCCGCACGGCCAGCACGTTGCAGCCGGCGTCGTGCAGAACCGCGTTCGCCGTGGACCCCAGCAGCATGCTGAGTCCGTGCCTGCCGTGGCTACCGATCACGATCAGGTCCGCCCGGGTGGAACGGGCCAGCTCCCGGATCTCCGGGCCGGGCGCACCGAGGATCACGTGCACGTCGTTCCTGTCGATCCCGTATTCTTCCGCCAGGTTCTCCAGCTGTTGCCTGGCCTGAGTACCGGCTTCCTCCTCGAAAGAGATGGCGCCGCTGGCAATCGGCGCCATGTCCAGACCGCCGTAGACCTGCGTCAGCGGCTTCACCACCGTCACGAGATGGATCCGCCCTCCCGTTCTCGCGGTCACGGACCTGGCGCTGTCAAGCACGGCGCGGGACTCGCTGGAAAGATCGACGGCAACGAGAATATTATCGTAGCTCACGACATCATCATCCTGTGCTCCCTCGGGTTCTGGATATCGGAACGTCCAGACGTCTGAATTTAGGGAGAGCCGGCTGCCCGCACAATTCGTGGATGACCGCCGGGTCGTCTTCGGGAAACCCCTAGTGACAGGGGCCGGGCGGCGGGGGTTAATCGCCAGGAACTATCGAGGTTTTTCAGTATGCTCGACATCGAAGCCGCACGCGCCGAACTGAACACACGAAAGCGGGAGCTCTCGGACAGACAGGAGCGGGTCTCCCGCCACACGCGCCACCGGGAGGACCCCTTGCCCCAGGACTTCGCAGAGCAGGCGGTGGAGCTGGAGAATGGCGAGACCCTGGTGGCGCTGGACCAGGAACTCAACCAGGAGCTGAAGAAAATCGACCGGGCGCTTGCACGGATCGAGTCAGGCGACTATCTCAACTGCGAATCCTGCGGGGAACCGATCGGCGAAGAACGTCTTCAGGCGCTTCCGACCAGCGTTCAGTGCATCGACTGCGCCAGCGAAGCCGATCAGCAGCAGAACTGATCCCATGGCCGAGCCGAAGGTCAAATCCGTGATGACGCCGTTTCCCTACTCGGTCGCCGTCGAGGCGCCGATCGGGGCTGCCAGAAAGCTGATGCTGGACAATCACGTACATCATCTTCCGGTTACCCGGAACGGAGAGCTTGCGGGCATCATCAGCGACCGGGACATCAAGCTGCTGCTCGGCCCCGAGCTCGGTTCTCCGGATCCCAGAGAGCTGACCGTGGAGGACGCTTACATCGCCGACTGCTACGCGGTGGACATCGAAACACCGCTGGTGGAAGTGCTGGCCGCCATGGTGGAGCATCATCTGGGTGCTGCTCTGGTGACCGGTCACGGGCGTCTGGCAGGCATCTTCACCGCCATGGACGCCTGCAGGACTCTGCACGATCAGCTCCAGGAAACCTGGCATCCACCGCCCGACGCTGCCTGAACGGCTGACGAGGAAGACTCATGAAGGAAGTGATACCGGCCGTCGCGATCCTGCTGATCGCGCTGATGCCGCAGCCTCTGCGGGCAGAGCCCGTGGAGTACGATGGCGCGGAACTCTATGCGCTCAACTGCTCGAACTGCCACGGCATCTACGGTGAAGGAGACGGTGCCGTGACTCCGGACCTTTCCGTCGTTCTGCTCGACCTGCGCTACATGGCCGCCAGAAACGGCGGCGTCTTCCCCGCCGATTTCGTCCGGCAGATCATCGACGGCAGAGAATCACGGGCGGCACACGGTCCTGCCGGCATGCCGGTGTGGGGCGCGGAGTTCTCCCGTGGCGAAGGCACATCAGACAAAGCTCAGGAACGGGTCACCGACAAGATCGACGCGATCGTCGAGTTCCTGGCATCGCTGCAGATCATGGATTGACAGTGACCGGGCACGCTGCCCTCCGCGTCTGTTCTCAGGGGTGCACCACCAGGAGGTCGGCCGGCGAACGCTCCAGGATCTTTTCCGCCGAGTTGCCGAGCAGCGTAGCACCCAGACCACGTCGGGCCGCGCTGCCCACCACCACCAGGCCGGCGCCCGTCTTGCGCACCGTCTGAGCCACCATGTGGCCCACCTTGCCTGCGGGACGGTGAATGCGGGTTCGGGCTATCCCGTACGGCTTGATGAGCGCCTCCAGGAAATCGGCGCTCGCAGCGACCGCCTCCTTGCGGACCTTGCGCGGATCGATGACCTCCAGATCGCTGAGCACTTCCGAGTATTCGACCACGGAAACGCAGTGAAGCCGCCCGCCACGCAGCTCGGCAAACCGGGCAGCGGCATCCAGCACCTTCAGATTCAGCATCCGGTGCTTCCGATCCTCGTTTCTCAGATCGATGGTGGCAATCACGTCGGACTCCGACCGCTTCTTCTTTCTGCGGTTCTTGCCCTTCCATCCACCGACCAGGAGGAGCGGTCTGGGGCAGGTACGGATCAGGGCCCAGTCCAGCGGTGTGTGTATCAGGGTCCGGGACTTGTGCACCGATTTGATCACCAGATCCGAATTCCCTGCTGCCTGTGCCACCCAGGCGGCAATGTCGCCGGTCCAGACGACTTCGATGGAGATGGATGCAGCAGAAAGACCTTCATCACGGACGAGGTCTCTCAGCCAGGTTTCCCGCACCCGCACGATTTCCCGTTTGATCGCCCGACGCTGACTCGCATCGAAGACGTTCTTCTGTTCCACCATGGCATGCCACACGAAAGACACCAGCTGCAGATGCATCTCCGGATGTCTGAGCAGCAGCGACTTCGCCTCGGCCAGTGCGGACTGCTCGTGTTTGGGCTTGTCCAGAATGACGAGCACGGAAGTCGGGGTTTTCAATCGGTTCTCCTTTCGGGATGTTTCAGGGTGCGTGGACGGTAACCACGTCACAGTCGACGGCGTGAAGAATACGCTCTGACGTATTGCCGAGCAAAACACCACGGACCCCTTCCCTTGCATGGGTGCCCACCACGAGCAGGGCGGCCTCGGCATCTTCCACCAGGGCCGCCAGCACGGGAGCGGTCGGGCCTTCTTCCAGATGCAGGTGCCGGTAGCTCACCCCTGCAGCATCCGTCAGCTCACTCGTGCGCGACCGGGCGTCTTCCTCCACCGCAGCCTTGATCTCCGCGTAGCTCTTGATGGCACCCAGCTCGCCGACCCAGGGCTCGAACAGCGGATAGGCGTAGACGATATCGAGATCACCGCCCAGCAGATCTGCCAGCATCCGGGCCTCACTCAGCGCTTTGCGATTCAACCCCTCATGGCTGTCGTCGAACACGTCCAGCGAACAGACCACGACCGGCTCCTTCGGCCATGCGGCAGCCTTGACCAGCATCACGGGCACGGTCGCATGCCTCAGAAGATTCCATTCATCCGGGGTGCGCAGCACGCTGACGACCCGGTCACCGACACCCGCCTGCTCGCTCGTGGCCCGCAGAATCAGATCGGCTCCGCTGTTTTCCGCCGCATGCAGAACCGCTTCCCAGGTCCGGGGATTCCAGAGCGTCGCGGATTCCATCTTTCTGAAACGGCCCCGCCAGTTCTCCAGCTCGTCCTCGAGCTCAGTCTCGGCCGCCTCGAGAATGAACGTCTTGAGCCTGGCCGAGTCTTCGACCGCAGACGTGCTGATGTCCGCCACTCCCTCGTAGATCACGTGCACCACGTGAACCTGGGTGTCGGTTCCGGCGATCCTCAGCGCCTTCTCCATCAGGTAGGGCACCGAAAGGGCATCGTCCACGAC
The DNA here is from genome assembly GCA_030425195.1 of Gammaproteobacteria bacterium. GTDB lineage: Bacteria > Pseudomonadota > Gammaproteobacteria > Pseudomonadales > Azotimanducaceae > SZUA-309. The sequence continues at coordinate 145,583 of JAUIAV010000004.1, forward strand.
AACCAGGAGGTTGTTGATTCCGGCTCCGCGAGCCGCTGAGTTATCCACCATCACCAGGCCTCCAGCTTACAGGGTGTTTCCGGCTAAGCTTAGGGACTGGTGAACAGAGGCCAATCCGTAGTTTTCCAGCCGGGTTTCGGAATGTACTTACCGGGAAGGTACCATGACGGTTCATGCATTCGGGCAGAATGACGGGAAGCCGGCACATCTGCGGGAGCGCCGGCATGAAGCGAAACCAGAGAGGATCCGATGAGCAAGAAGCCGGTTTTCAAAAAGGTACTGATCGCCAACGACAGGCTCGATGGCCTGGATCTCGCCCTGCCCAAGGCCGCGATGATCGAGCACTACAGCGGGGCCGCCGTGGAGGTCCTCGGTGTGGTCTACGACACCATCGCGGAGGAGCCGGATACCATTCTGCCTGCGGCCGAACGCGCGAACCTCATCGAAGGACTGAAAGCGGCGGAGCGGAACGGACTGAAACGTCTGATAGCGCCCTACCAGGATAAGGTCGCCGACATCAGCGCCCGGGTGCTGTGGGAGAAGAACCCGGCCAGCGGCATCCTGAGTCAGCTGGATGGCGTGGATTTTCTGATCAAACCCATCTCCAGACACCAGGCCCTGCTCGACCGGCTGCACGCTCCGCTGGACTGGGCACTCACCCGATCCGCCCCCTGCCCGGTGCTCATTTCCAAGAAAGCCTGGCCTCAGCCGAATCTGGTGCTGGCGGCACTGGACGCGGGAGATGAGTCCCATCAGACGCTGAATCGGGCCATTCTGGATACTGCCGCCAGCATGTCCCGCATTCTGGGCTGCGATCTGCAGGTCGTCTGCGCCTATCCGAGCCTCGGCCAGTCCGTGAACGATCTGCAGGTGGCCATGGACTACGACGGCATCAAGGCGGACATGCGGGAAACGCGCAGCAGGCTGATCGCGGCACTCACCAGAGAGCTGGAGGCGCCGGTGAGCGAGGTGCACCTGCTCGAGGGACATGCCCGGGATACCATTCCGGCACTTGCCAACGAGATGAATGCGGTCCTCACGGTCCTCGGCACGGCGGCCCGCCGCGGGCTTTCCCAGCTGATTCTCGGGAATACGGCCGAAGCCATCATCGGCTCCCTGGAAGGAGACCTGGTCACCGTCAGGGAACCGGGCAGCTGAGCGGCGGCTCAGCCTCCGGACTGCCCGTCCGGGCCGTCTGCTGAGGAAGACTCCAGAATCCGCTGCATGGTACCAATGAGGGACACCGGCAACGGAAAAACAATGGTCGAGCTCTTCTCCCCTGCAATCTCCGTGAGCGTCTGCAGATACCTCAGCTGCATGGCTTCCGGCTGCCGGGCAAGAGACTCGGCAGCTTCCACCAGCTTCTGAGCCGCCTGCTCCTCGCCGTCCGCATGGATGATCTTGGCCCGTCGTTCCCGTTCGGCTTCCGCCTGCCGGGCAATGGCTCTGATCATGCTCTCGTCGATGTCGACGTGCTTGATCTCCACGTTGGCCACCTTGATGCCCCATTGATCCGTCTGATTGTCGAGGATCGTCTGGACGTCGGAGTTCAGCCGTTCCCGTTCGGCCAGGAGCTCGTCGAGCTCGTGCTGGCCCAGCACCGAGCGGAGAGTGGTCTGGGCCAGCTGCCCGGTGGCCTCCATGTAGTTCTCCACGTTGATGATGGCCCGTTCCGGGTCCACGACGCGGAAGTAGAGCACGGCATTCACCTTCACGGAGACGTTGTCCCGGGTGATGAGATCCTGGCTGGGGATGTCCAGAACCAGCGTCCTGAGATCGACCCGGACCATCTGCTGGATGATGGGAATGATGATCACCAGACCGGGCCCCTTCACCTTGTAGAAGCGGCCCAGCATGAACACCACGCCGCGCTCGTACTCGCGCAGCACCCGGAACGCGCTGATCAGCAGGCCGCCGACCAGCGTGATGATGATGAGTGTGAAGATCTCCATCCTATGTCTCCCTGTTGGCTTCCGGAACGATCCGGAGTACCAGTCCGTCCACGGCCTCCACCCGGGCCCGCTCGCCTGCGCGCACGGGCACCTGCGTCTGTGCCTGCCAGATCTCGCCGAAACCACGCACCCGGCCGGTACCCGTGAAGTCCTCGAGCACCTCCACGGATTTTCCGATCATGCCTTCCCAGCCCGTTCGCACGGCTGCCCTCCGCGCCTGCACGGCCGCACCCACCGCGAAGAGGGTCAGACCCGCCGTAGTCACGGCAAATGCCGCGATGACGGCCACCGGCAGACCGAACTCCGGTGACTCCGTGTCCAGCAGCATCACCGATCCCATGACGAAGGCCACCACGCCGGCAATACCCAGCACGCCCATGGTGGGCGTGAACACCTCCACCACCATCATGATGATGCCGACGACGATGAGCGCGAGCCCGGCATAGTTGACCGGCAGCATCTGCAGCCCGTAGGCCCCGAGCAGCAGGCAGACGATGCCCACCACCGAGGGAAAGATCATGCCCGGATTGTAGAACTCGAGAATCAGGCCGTAGATGCCGAAGATGAGCAGACCGTAGGCGATGGTCGGGTCGGTGATGAGCTCCAGCAGTTCATGCTTCCAGTCCGCCTCCACCCGGTAGATTCCGGCACCCGCGGTTTCGAGGGTGACCCGGCCGGAAGGCAGAGGCACCTCCATCCCGTCCACAGCCTCGAGCAGTTCGCCCACGTCGTCGGCAATGAGGTCGATGACGTTCAGCTCGAGCGCTTCGGAAGCACGCACGTTCGCACCGGAGCGAACCGTTTCACCCGCCCATTCGATGTTTCTGCCCCGGAGCTCCGCCAGGCCTTCGAGATAGGCCACCGCGTCGTTGACCACTTTGCGGGTCATCGCATCGGCGGGGGCCGCCGGTTGCTGCGCGCCATCATCCGGCGCCTGCGCAGGCTGCGGCGGGCCGGGCGTCGGTGCAAGGCTCACGGGGGTTGAAGACCCGATGTTGGTGGCCGGCGCCATGGCCGCAATGTGGCTGGCGTAAGCAATGTAGGTTCCGGCGCTGGCCGCCCTGGCACCATTGGGTGCGACGAAGGTGATCACCGGGAGCTCGGCGCTGAGGATGGCCTGCACCAGGCCCCGCATGGACTTGTCGAGCCCGCCGGGCGTATCCATCCGGATCACGAGCGCTTCCGCATCGGCCTCAGCCGCCGCGTCTATGGAGCGGATGATCAGATCGGCTGTCGCGGGCCCCAGGGCACCATCCAGTTCCACGAGCCAGACCTGCCCGGACCGGGACGCTTCGCTCCCGGCGACGGTCATGGCAGAGCCGAGCAGCAGCAGCACACCTGCGAGGACTCCGTACCGGCGCAGGCTCAACATGTCGGTTACCTACTCACAGGGCGTGGTCAGGCCGACGAACATGTCGTCGTACGCCTGACGGATGATGAGCACGGCACGTTCATCGTGGAAAGTCTCTCCGCCGGAAATGGCGTGCGACCGGTACATGGCGCCTGTCCAGATGATCTGCTCCGTGCGCTGATCGATCACATCCACCTCGAGATGGGTGACGAAGCGGTTGGTCGTGCCCGTCTGGACCGGCTCACCCATGGGATCGCCCTGCGGGCGTGGGGGATTCCGATCGATGAGATAGAAGGTGTTGATCACCCCCACATCCGCCTCGTCCGGATTCTCCGCCTCCGAGAGTCCCTGGGCGGCCAGCGCGCCCTGCGCAGCGGATTCGATGACACCTTCGATGAATCCGGGCACCTCCACGAAGGAGAGCGAATAGGTGGAGAAAGGCTCCGCCGCGCCATGACAGGCATGAGGCACGTAGAGATCCATCTCCCCGGACGACGCGCAACCTGCGAGCACAACGGCCAGCAGGATGGCCGCCATCGCAGCACCAATACGCTTCACCATGCTCATGCGTCTCCGATGCGAACGGTGAGAACGTCGCACGGACTTCCGTGCAGGACGCCATTGGCGGTGGAACCCAGCATCACGCCGGTCAGACCGTGGCGCCCGTGAGTGCCCAGCACGATCAGATCCGTACCGATCTCCTCAGCGTAGGCCCGGATCTCGAGCGCCGGCCGGCCGATCCGGACTGCCACCCGCTCAGGCTCTATGCCGAAGGCAGCCACCCTTTCACGGATGTTCCTGGCGGTTTCCTTGGCGACGGTTTCCTCCATGTCCCGCAGCGGCCATGACGCGGCGAACGAAGCGCCGTCCATGCCGCTGACGCCGCCGAGCAGCGGCGGGATCACTGTGATCACCTGGAAGTCCACGGAACCCCGCGGATCCAGCGCCGTGGCGCCTTCCAGCACGTCTTCGGCTTCGTCGGTCGCATCCAGCGCGATCAGCACCTTTTTCAGTTTCGCGTTCATTCGCCTGTCAAATCAGTCCTTGATCCGGATAGTCAGCACATCACACTCCGCGTGATGGAGGACGCCGTTTGCGGTGGAGCCCAGCAGCAGCCCGAGACCATGCTTTCCGTGTGACCCCACCACGATGAGATCGACGCCGAGATCCTTCGCCGTATCCACGATCTGAGGCGCCGGTGCGCCGATCGCCGCATGGGTGTCCTCGGCCGCCACACCGATGCCCGCGCCGACGGACTTCAGATGCTCCTGCGCCTGGTTCTGGGCTTCACGCTCGAAGTTCACGCTGGCCTGTGTGTAGGCCGCCATGTCCAGGCCGCCGTAGACCTGAGTCAGCGGTTTGACCACCGTAATCAGGGACAGTTTCGCACCGTGATCTTCAGCGACGCGCTGTGCTTCCTTGAGCACCTGGCCGGCCTCGTCTGACAGATCTACGGCCGCCATCACGTGCTTGTAAGCCATCTGTGTTCTCTCCTATCACGCCGTAGCGTTTCTGATGTTGCTGTGACTGTTGCTATAACAACTGTTGCTGTAGTTTCGGCAGAGTACGCGACCCCATGCGGACGACTACTCGGGGCACCCCTGGGCACCCCCTCGGGAAACCCCTAGGTTGGCGCCTGCTACACTCTGTCACCATAGATTCAGCTCAGGTGGATATTCAAGGATGTTTGACAAAATTCTCGTCGCCGTCGACCTCGATCCGGAGGGTGCGGAGCTGCTGCTGAAGAAGGCTCAGAGCCTCGGCAGCGGCGAGGTCTGGGCCATCCACGTCGTCGAGCCCCAGTTCGTTCAGTACAGCATCGATCCCACCTTCACCGGGGCCCTGACCCGGGCCATGGAGCAGGATGCGATCAGCGCGGCCCGGGCCAGGATGAAGGAAATCTTCAGCGGCAGCGGTATTCCACCGGAAAGACAGCTGGTGACCCTGGGCCGGCCCGCCGAGCGGATCCACGAAGCGGCCGAGGCGGAGGATATCGATACCATTCTGATCGGCTCCCATGCCAGAAAAGGGCTCCGCCGCCTGCTCGGCTCCACCGCCAACGCCGTCCTGCACGACGCGCCTGTCAACGTCCTGACCATGAGGGTGCCCGAATGAGCCTGAACGCCAGAACCATCGGTGAAGAAATTCTCGGCGCCGAGATCGTCGCCGGCAAGGAGCTGACGGAAGCCGCCGGCGGTGTCTTCGAGACCATGGAACGCAGCGCGGCCATCTGGCTGCAGCAGACACGCTGGCTGTTCGAAGACTACGGGCAGTTCATGCGGGACAGCGTGTCCAGGCCCGGTGATCCTTCGAGCCTGCTCACGCTCATCGAGTCCCGCTCGGAACACATCGCATCCGGCTTCCATCAGTTCGGCGAGCTGGTCCAGCAGGAGTGCCTGCCGGCCACGAAGATCTGGACCGATTTCGCCGGCACGGTGGAGCAGGACTGGCGTTCCGGCTGATGCGCGGCCCATGCCTCTCGCTGGGGTAATCCGGCCTATGGCCCGGCGGCGGTCATGAGCGGCAATCCGCTGTTCGATGAGAGCTATGCCCGCGTCTTCGGCAGCGGCGTCGGGCTGTCCGAGGCGGCAACGCCCTTCTTCGAGTCCTTCTACCGCCACTTCCTGAAAGACCAGCCGATCGCCGACGCCTTCAGCCAGACGGACATGAACCGGCAGGTATCCATGCTGCGCAAGTCGTTCTTCCATCTGGTAGCCTTTTACGTCAGCCACGAACCTTCCGCGGAGCTCGCCCGCATCGCACATCTCCACCACAGGATCGGCATCGACAGCAGCTACTACGACCTCTGGCTGGACGCGCTGATCAGCGCGGTGCGCGAATTCGATCCGGAATGCGATCAGGCGACGGAGCTTGCCTGGCGCTGGGCGCTCACCCCGGGACTCACCTATATGCGCCTGCTGGACAGGCTGTCCCCGTCCGACCCGGAGTAAGCCTTGATAGAGTATCCGGCCATCGACCGCCTTCCGGTGCCGCTGTTCCGCGCCGACGCCTCCGGCCGCATCTCCTGGGTCAACGAAGCCTGGGAAAGCGAGCTTGCGGCCGAAACCGGTGAGGACTGGCATGTTCCTTTCGCCGCCGTCGACGCCGACAGTGCGGCAGCGTTCTGGCAGCGCTGCGTGCAGGAGTGTGAACCGGTCAACCTCACTTCGCCGGCGGCCGGGCGGAATGGGGAAGCGCTCTTTTTCGAGGTCATTCTTCAGCCCGTGCTCGCCGATGGGGCGCCGGAGATCATGGGTGCGCTCGTGGACATCACAGAGCAGACCGTGGGTCTCGCCGAAACCACCGCCATTCTGGATACGGCGGTGGACGGCATCATCATCATCGACGAGACCGGCATCATTCATACGTTCAACCAGGCGGCGAGCGAGCTGTTCGGCTACCGGCCGGAAGAGATCATCGGCCGGAGCGTCAATCTGCTCATGCCGCCGGGAGATGCAAGCCGGCACGATGGTTACCTGCGCACTTATCTGCGGACCGGAAAGGCTTCGATCATCGGCGTCGGCCGCGAGCTGGTGGGGGTCACCGCCAGCGGTGAACGGGTCCCCGTCTACCTCGCCATCTCCGACATCCGCCTGCGGGGCCGGAGGCGCTTCGCGGGCGTCGTCCGGAATCTGACCGAGCAGTATGCCGCCAGGGAAGCGCTGGCCAGCCAGCGGGAAAAGCTGGCTCATGTCGGCAGGCTTTCCACCATGGGAGAAATGACGGCCAGCATCGCCCACGAGATCAATCAGCCGCTGACGGCCATATCCATGTATGCCCAGGCCAGTCTGAAGCTGATCGAGCGCGGCGGCAGCCTGGAGAAGGTGAAAGAGGCTCTGGAGAAGCTGAACACGCAGTCCCTGCGGGCAGGTGCGGTGATCGAGCGTATTCAGCGCTTTGCCCGGGCCCAGGAGACGACCAAGGAGCTGGTGGCCCTGAACGACCTGGTGACCGATCTTCTGAAGCTGGCGGACTCCGACGCCCGTATGCACGACATCGAGCTCGAGCTCGACCTGGCTGTGGACCTGCCCCCCGTGTTCGCGGATCCGGTGCAGATCCAGCAGGTCATCCTGAATCTCATCCGCAACGGCATAGACGCCATGAACGAGATCGGCTGCGCCAACGGCCGCCGGATCCGTGTGGAGACCCGTCTGAAGGGCAAAGCCGCCGAGCTATGCGTACTCGACCAGGGTCCCGGGGTTGCCGACGACCAATCTGAACTGGTATTTACTCCTTTTCACACGACCAAGAAGGAAGGTATGGGCATGGGATTATCGATCTGCCGGTCGATCATCTCAGAGCATGGTGGCGAGCTGCGTTTCCGGAACAACGAAAGCGCCGGCGCCTGCTTCTATTTCTCCCTGCCCGTCGACCATGAGTGATTCCGAGCCCACTGTTTTCGTCGTCGACGACGACGAACCCGTTCGCGACGCCATCGGGCTGCTGCTCGATACCGTGGACATCCCTCACGAGTGCTACGAAAGCGCCACCGCTTTCCTGGATGGTTATCAGGACCGGCGCTGTGGTGCCCTGGTGCTCGATATCCGGATGCCGGGCATGAGTGGCCTGGAGCTTCAGGACCAGCTGCTCGCCAACAGCGATCCCCTGCCCATCATCTTCATCACCGGCCACGGCGACATTCCCATGGCCGTGGAGGCGATGAAGAAAGGTGCCATGGACTTCATCCGGAAGCCGTTCCGGGACCAGGAGCTGCTGGACCGGATTCAGGAAGCGCTGAGCTTCGACGCCCGGAACCGGGAGCATCATGCCGATCTCGACGCGGTGCGCAGCCGCGCATCGAGCCTGACCCCGCGGGAGCGGGAGGTGTTCGAACGGGTCGCCGAGGGCCAGGCCAACAAGGTCGTGGCCATCGATCTGGAAATCAGCGAACGGACCGTGGAGATCCACCGTTCACAGGTCATGCAGAAGATGGAAGCCCGGAATCTGGCCGACCTCGTCAAGATGAAGATCCTGCTGGACAACGACGGCTGACCTCACCCCGACCAGGCGACCCTGCCTTTACGTGAAACCGCGTATACCGCGGAATCCCGGCCCCCATTAGGGTGCGCGCATGGATGGTCATTCTGCCTCAGTGGTACATGTGGTGGACGGCGACCCGGCGGTTCGCGACAGTCTGACGACACTTCTGGATCTCAATGGATTCAGAGTGGCGAGCTATGCGACGGGCAGCGCCTTTCTGAAGCGGCTCAACGCGTCGGATGCCGACGGTGACAGGGACTGGGTCGTCTGCGAGGCCGATCTTCCGGATGGCAGCGGCATCGATCTGTTCAACAGAATCCGTGAATCGAGAGCCGGAACACCATTCATCCTGCTGGTCAGCCGACGCAATCCGAGCATGGTCGAAACTGCCAGGCATGCCGGCATCGAGCAGGTCTACCAGAAGCCCCTGGTGCACCGGAACCTGCTCAGCTACATCGAGACCCGGACCGGCTGAGGCAATCACAGAACTGAAGAGATATCATCGGGTGCCATCGGGGCGCCTCGGTCCGCTGGTGGTGCCGTACCGAACTCGCGGAACGCCTCCGGCCCCGGAAAGGCCGGCGGTGCGCCAGAACGCTAAACGCTGAATAAGCTAAACAGAAGCTATACGAAAGCTAAACGATCGTTAAGGAAGAGATGTGACGGAGGAAACCCCCTACAACTTAGAGGTAGTGCGCTGGTTCGCCGTGATGACGGTAGTCTGGGGCATCGTCGGCATGGCGGTAGGCGTGCTGATCGCCGGACAGCTCGCCTGGCCGGCGCTGAATTTCGATACCTCCTGGCTGTCCTACGGCAGGCTTCGCCCCCTGCACACCAATGCGGTGATCTTCGCCTTCGGCGGCTGTGCCCTCATGGGAACGGCCTTTTATGTGGTGCAGCGCACCTGCCGGACCCCGCTGATATCGCATGGCCTGGCCAAGGTGGTCTTCTTCGGCTGGAACCTGGTCATTCTTCTGGCCGCCATCACCCTGCCCATGGGCCTGACCACTACCAAGGAGTATGCGGAGCTGGAATGGCCCATCGACATACTCATCGCCGTGGTCTGGGTGCTGTTCGGCGTGGTCTTCTTCGGCACCATCATGAAGCGGAAGATCGATCACATCTATGTGGCCAACTGGTTCTATGGCGCGCTCATCATCGGCGTGGCCGTGCTGCACATATTCAACAGCCTGGCCCTGCCGGTCACCCTCACCAAGAGCTACTCCATCTACTCCGGCGCCATGGATGCCATGATGCAGTGGTGGTACGGCCACAACGCCGTCGGTTTCTTCCTGACCGCCGGCTTCCTGGGCATCATGTACTACTTCGTGCCCAAGCAGGCGGGCCGACCCGTCTACTCCTACCGGCTTTCCATCGTCCACTTCTGGGCACTGATCGCCATCTACGTCTGGGCCGGGCCTCACCATCTTCACTACACCTCTCTGCCGGACTGGGCCCAGAGCCTCGGCATGGTGATGTCGCTGGTTCTGCTGGCGCCTTCCTGGGGCGGCATGATCAACGGAATCATGACCCTCTCCGGTGCCTGGGACAAACTGCGCACGGACCCGATCCTCAAATTCCTGATCGTATCCCTGTCTTTCTACGGAATGAGCACCTTCGAAGGGCCCATGATGTCGATCAAGACCATCAACGCCCTGTCACACAACACGGACTGGACCATCGGCCACGTGCATTCCGGAGCGCTCGGCTGGGTGGCCATGGTCTCCATCGGCGCCATGTATCACCTGATTCCGCTGCTGTACGGGCGGGACCAGGGCCAGATGTACTCGGTCAAGCTGATCAACCTGCACTTCTGGCTCGCGACGCTCGGCACGGTACTCTACATCGCCTCCATGTGGGTGAACGGACTGCTCCAGGGTCTGATGTGGCGGGCCACCTCCGTGGACGGCACTCTCACCTACAGCTTCGCGGAGGCTGTGGAAGCGAGCTTCCCGGGCTACTACGTCCGATTCATCGGCGGATCGATCTTCCTGCTCGGCATGCTGATCATGGCCTTCAATGTCTACAAGACCGTTCGGGGTGAGCGGCGCACGGAAGAACCTGCCCCCGCGACGCCGCTGGTCAGCCCGGGAGGAGCGAACGCATGAAGCATGAAGTACTGGAAAAGAATGTCGGCCTGATGATGGCGTTCATCCTGGTCGCCGTCAGCTTCGGCGGGATGGTCCAGATCTTCCCGCTGCTCTTCGAAGGCGAGCTGTCCAAACCCATCGAGACGCTGAAGCCGCTGACGGCCGTGCAGCTCGAGGGCCGGGACATCTACATCCGGGAGGGCTGCGCGGTGTGCCATACGCAGATGGTCCGACCTCTGCAGCACGAGACCGCCCGCTACGGCCACTACTCCGTGGCGGGCGAAGACGCCTATGAGCATCCGTTTCTCTGGGGCTCCAAGCGAACCGGACCGGATCTGGCCCGGGTCGGCGGCCGCTACAGCGATGCCTGGCACGTGGCCCACCTGATGAACCCGCGCAGTGTGGTCCCCGTCTCCAACATGCCCGCCTACCCGTGGCTGTTCGAGAACGAGCTCGACGGGGAGGATACGGCCGCCAAGATGAAGACGCTCAGAATTCTCGGCGTGCCTTACACGGACGCGGATGTGGAAGGCGCCCAGGCAGCCGTGCAGGGCACCACGGAAGCCCAGGCGCTGATCGCCTATCTGCAGAGCCTCGGGCAGGACATGAAAGGCTTTGGAGGCGCCCGATGAACGCGACGCTGTTCTCTCTGATCGCCGTCACGGTGGGATTCGCGGCCCTGATCGCCTGGGTCTACTGGCCATCACGCAAGAACCGGCTGGAGGCACTCGGTGAGATCCCGCTGGATTCCGATTCGGACGTAAAGAAGGAAGCAAACCAATGAGTAGCGCGTGGAGCTGGTTCGTCATCGTCGGCACTCTGGGCAGCCTGATCGTTTTCGCCGTGCTGCTGTTTGCGAATCGCCGCACGTCCGGTGGCGAGGATACGGGTCACGATTACGACGGCATCAAGGAGCTGGATAACCCCCTGCCGATGTGGTGGGTGGGCATGTTCGTGCTGACCATCGTCTACGCCATCGGCTACCTGGTCTGGTACCCGGGCCTCGGCAACGTCCAGGGTACGGCTGGCTGGACGTCGCTCGGCCAGTGGCAGGCGGAAGTCGACCGTCACGACGAGCGGTTCGCGCCGATCTACGCCAGGCTGGCTGCCATGAGTCCGGAGGAGCTGGCTTCCGATCGGGTCGCGCAGCAGGTCGGCCGGCGCCTGTTCCTCAACCACTGCTCCACCTGCCACGGTGTCACCGCCCAGGGCGGGTTCGGTTTCCCCAATCTCACCGATGGCGAGTGGATATGGGACAGCGGCTTCGACAAGGTGAAGCATGCCGTGCTGAACGGCCGCAACGGCATCATGCCCCCCTGGGGTGCAGCGCTCGGCGACCAGGGCGTTGCCGACGTCACGCAGTACACCCTGTCGCTGGCAGGCCGTGAGCATGACGCGGAAGCCGCCCAGCGCGGTCAGGCGCAGTACAACACGCTCTGTGTCGCCTGCCACGGCGCCGATGGCAGCGGCAACCCGCTTCTGGGCGCGCCGAATCTGACCAACGACATCTGGCTCTACGGCGGCAGCGCGGATGAGATCGCGTTCACGATCAAGAACGGAAGGAACGGCAACATGCCTTCCTTCGCCGACGTGCTGGATGAGCAGAAAGCACACATCCTCGCTGGTTATGTGACCAGCCTCAGCCAGTAAGCAGAGAAGCGGAACAGGCAGCGCAGCAGTGAACGGTCCGGAAGTCACAGAAGAACCGGTCCGGCTCGAAGGGTTCGGGCCGAAAGACCTCTACCAGAAGCGCGAGAAGATCTTCACGCGCTTCGTCGGCGGATTCTTTCAGCGTCTGCGTTTTTTCACCGGCTGGCCCCTGCTCATGGGCTACTTTCTGCTGCCATGGATGAACTGGGATGGTCGCCAGGCGGTGCTTTTCGACCTGCCCGCCCGGCAGTTTCACATCTTCACGGTGACCTTCTATCCCCAGGATTTCTGGCTGCTGGGCTGGATGCTGATCATTGCCGCCTTCGGGCTGTTCACCATCACCACCCTGGTGGGACGGCTGTGGTGCGGATACACCTGCCCGCAGACGGTCTGGACCGCCATCTTCATGTGGATCGAGCAGGTCGCCGAAGGTCCCCGCCATGCCCGGATCCGTCTGGAGAACGCACCCTGGTCGTTTGAGAAACTCCGCAAGCGGACGATGAAGCACGGCATGTGGCTCGGTGTGGCCGCGTTGACGGGCATCACCTTCGTCGGCTACTTCACGCCGATCCGGGAGCTGGTGCCCGATCTCGCCGGCCTGGAAGCGAACGGCTGGGCCGTGTTCTGGAGTCTTTTCTTCACCGGCGCCACCTACACGAATGCCGGCTGGATGCGCGAGCAGGTGTGCATCTACATGTGCCCGTACGCACGTTTCCAGTCCGCCATGTTCGACAAGGACACACTGGTGGTCTCCTACGATCCCGCACGGGGCGAGCCGAGAGGTCCGAGAAAGCGGAAAGCCGAGGATACGGAGCTCGGCGACTGCGTGGACTGTCAGCTGTGCGTTCAGGTGTGCCCCGTGGGCATCGACATCCGGGACGGCCTCCAGTACGAGTGCATTGGCTGCGCACACTGTATCGATGCCTGCAATCAGGTGATGGACAAGATGGACTACCCGCAGGGGCTGATCCGCTACACCACCGAGCACGAGCTTTCAGGCGGGAAAACCCACTGGCTGCGTCCGCGGGCCATCGGCTATGCGGTGGTTCTGCTCGTCATGATGACGGCCTTCAGCATCGCCCTCTTCTCCCGGAACGCCTTCGAAGTGGACGTGCTCCGTGAACGGGGCGCGCTGTCCGGGATCAACGCTGCCGGCGAGGTGACCAACCAGTACAGCCTGAAGATCCTGAACAAGACCCAGCGACCCCAGTCCTACACCATGCGCGTGATATCCGACCTTCCGATCAGCGTCGGACGCAGCGAACGGCTCGAACGCGGGCTGTCCAGCCTGCCGGGAGAGGTGATCGATCTCCCGCTGACCCTGAAGGTTGCCCGGGAAGCCGTCAGTCTGCCCAGCGTGCCGGTAACCGTTGAGCTCTGTGAAACGGGCACCAGTTACTGCGACACCGAAGAGACCACCTTCTTCGGACCCATGCAATGATGAAGCGTCTGCCCATCATCCTGGTGATCGCCATTCCAGCTGCCGCGGTGGTCATGGGGCTCATCACCATGTATCTGGCCTTTCAGGGTCCGGATCAGGAGATCCGCATGGACGGAGAGCCGCTCTCCAAGACCAGCTGGCGCACGCCGGAGCCTCAGCAGTGAGCGTCTGCACCATCAGTGTCAGTGACATGCACTGCGCTGCCTGTGCCGGGAAGATACGACGGGCGCTCACCACACTGGACGGCATCGAAGCCACCCACATCAACCCGGTGCGCCGCCAGGTGCTGGTGGAACACGGCAGAGCGACGGACCCGCTGCAGATTCTGAACACCATCGAGTCCGCGGGCTTCACGCCGACGCTGGCAGGTCTGGACGATCACGACGAGCGTCAGCGGGACCTGCTGAAGCGCCTCGGCATCGCCGGCCTCGCCATGATGCAGGTCATGATGGCCGCCATCGCGCTGTATGCGGGCAGTTTCGACGGCATCGAACCCGCCTACGAACGGCTTCTGCAGTTCACCAGCCTGCTGTTCACCATTCCCGTCGTCTGTTACTCCGCGGTACCCTTTTTCACCAGCGCGCTGTCGAGCATTCGCGGCGGCGGTCTGAACATGGACGTGCCCATAGCGCTGGCCATCTCCATCGCCTTCTCCGTGAGCCTGCACGCCACGCTGACGGGCGGCAGTGACGTGTTTTACGACTCCGTGGTGATGTTCACCTTTCTGCTGCTGGGTGCCCGTTACATCGACAACCGGCTCCAGCGCCGTTTCGATCTCACCGGACAGCTTCTGTCGGCGCTGCCCAGTACCGCGCTGCGTATCGAAGCCGGGGAACGGCAGCCGGTTCCTGTCGCAGAACTGGCCCCGGGAGATCAGATCTGGGTGCCGGAAGGTGCGCAGATCCCCGTGGACGGCACGCTCGATGGGAACACGGCCCTGCTGGACGAGGCCGTGCTCACGGGAGAATCCGACTGGGTGGAAAAGCAGACGGCTGAAACCGTCTACGCCGGAACTCTGAATCGGGGCGCGGGATTCGGGTTGACCGCCACCCGCACGGTGGATGAGTCGCGGATTGCCGATATTGCTCAGCTCGCGGAACAGGCCGAAGTCGGCCAGGCCCGGATCACCCGGATCACGGACCGGATTGCCGGTATCTTCATTCCTTCGGTGCTCGCCCTCGCCGCTCTGACTTTCGTGATCTGGCAGTTCGTGGACCCATCCCGAGCGCTCATGGCCATGCTCACCGTGCTGGTGGTCAGCTGTCCCTGCGCATTGTCGCTGGCCACGCCCGCGGCGCTCACGGCCGCCATGACACGCCTGCGGCAGCTCGGCGTGGTGCTGACGAACAGCGAGGCGCTAGAACGCGTACTCGATGTCAATCGGGTCTACATCGACAAGACGGGCACCCTCACCACCAGCCGGCCCGCGATTCTCCACACCGAGGTGCTCGATTCGGGAATGAACCAGGCGGAGTGCCTGACCCTGGCAACGGCCCTGCAGCGCTACTCCAGTCACCCGTACGCGACCGCGTTCGAACACGCCGGAGCGGATTCAGGGCCGGGGTGGACTGTCGAAGACGTGGAAACCGTGACCGGCGGCGGCGTACGCGGATGGATCTCGGCAGACGCCGGCGGCCCGTCGGCGGAATTCCGGATCGGCAGCGCGTCCTTTGCCGGTGCCTCCGGCGAGGCGGACGACCGGTCCGTCTATCTCGCCCGTGCAGGCTGGGTCATCGCCCGGTTCGATCTTTCCAATCAGGTGAGGCCTGACGCCATGGCGTCGGTGACTGCCCTGAAAAACCTGGGGATCGCGCCCGTCATGCTGTCCGGCGATTCCCCGGAACGCTGCGCGGAGACCGCAGCCGTCCTCGGGATCGATTTCCTGGCAAGACAGACTCCCGAAGCCAAGCTCGCAGCCATCCATGCCGATCAGCAGCGCGGCGCCCGGGTGCTCATGCTGGGCGACGGCATCAATGACGTGCCGGTGCTCGCCGGCGCCGACGTTTCCGCCGCCGTGGTGGAAGCCAGCGACCTGGTGAAGTCCCGATCTGACGTCCTGCTGCTCAGCAGGCGGCTGGCACCGCTCACGGATCTGTTCCGGGTAGCTCGGCAGACCCGCTCGATCACCCTGCAGAATCTGATCTGGGCGGCTGCCTACAACCTGACCGCGATTCCCGTGGCAGCGCTCGGCCTCATGCCCCCCTGGCTCGCGGCCCTGGGAATGGCGGCGAGCTCGACCCTGGTGATGCTGAACGCGACGCGCCTGCTGTCGGTCGCACCGACGGAGGCAGCTCCGGGGATGGAGGCCTGACATGGAAATACTCGTGGTGCTGATTCCGGTATCCGTGGTGCTGATCGGCATCGCCGCGGCGATTTTCCTGTGGGCGGTGAACAACGACCAATTCGAACAACTGGACAAACACGGTTTCGATATTTTTGAGGAAGATTCGGGAGATGAGAAATGAATAGTGTAGTCAACGGCTTTCTGGTGGTGTTCAACCCCAAGCAGGGCTGGGCACGGATCGCTGAGGGCCGTCCGGGGCTCGTGCAGACCCTGGCTCTACACACCATCCCCTTTGCGCTGATCCCTGCGGTGTGCTGGTATTTCGGGGTGACGACACAGGGCTGGACCATCATGGGAGACCCGGTGAAGCTCACGCCGGAAAGCGCGCTGCCCATGTGCGTACTGTTCTATCTCGCCATGGTGTTCGGCGTGATCTTCCTCGGCTACATGGTCAGCTGGATGGCCGCCACCTATGACACCGAAGGCGGTGTGGCAAAGGGTGTGGCCCTCATCAGCTATACGGCCAGTCCGTTCTTCCTGGCAGGTATCCTGGGCCTTTACCCGGTGCTCTGGCTGGACATCATGATCGGCACCATCGTCGCCTGCTACTGCATCTATCTGCTTTTCCTCGGCACAGGACCGGTGATGGAAGTTCCCCCGGAACGATCGTTTCTCTATGCGGCCGCCGTGTTCGCCGTAGCGCTCGTGGCCTTCGTGGCGCTGCTCGGCGCGACGGTCGTGCTGTGGGATCTGGGACCGACGCCCGAGTACACCTACTGAGGACACTCCTGGCGCTGACCGTCGTCGTGCTGGGCGTCTGCCTGGCCGCCGGTGGTCTGCCGAGCGGCGGCTTCTGGTGGGACCTGCTTGCCGGTCTCGGCTTCTGCGCTTTCGTGCTCGTCGCCTTCATGGGCTGGGATTCCGAGTCCCCCGCGAGAAATCCCCGCCTGCGTCAGCATCGCAACCTGGCCCTTCTGGCCACCGTCATCGCCGCCGCCCACGGGCTGGGCTATCTGGTCATCGACACTACCGTCATCGAGCACCTCAAGCCCGCTGCACCCGTCTACATGCTCTGCGGCCTGGCCGCCCTGCTGCTGCTCGCAGGCACCACCTGGTCGTCCCTGCCGGGTCCTCGTCAGCGCACCTATGCCGGGTTCGCCGCTTTCAGAGGCTGGCACCGGGGTCTGTACGTCGCCCTGCTGGCGGCGACCGGCTGGCACGCGTTCGGAACGGAGTTCTCACTCGGCCGTCCCTGGCAGGCGGTCCTGCTCTTCGCGCTCCTGGTGGGCGTACCGCTGCTGGCCTATGCGGCCAGACGTTTCGACAGGCCACCGCCTCTCGACCGGGGACCCGGCACTGAGGCGGCGGCGGACCTCCACCCGCTGCTGTCAGGACTGGCCATGGTGGCGCTTTCGTTCGGTTTCGCGGGCCTCAAGCTGGCGGCATGCGACGCCTGCTGATCCTTCCGCTGCTGATCACGGCAGTCGCAGCCGCGGGTTATCTGGGGCACACCTGGCAGCAGAGCCTGCGCGCGGAACGGCCCATGCTGGAGGTCACCTTCGCCCATATCGATCATCGCGCCGTCAACTGCGTCGAGTGTCATCACAACTTCGTCGACGATACCGGGCAGGGACTCTGCTTCGACTGTCACAAGACGGACCCGGCGGTGAACGCCCTGATCGAAGTGCAGTTTCACGACCTCTGCCGCGGCTGCCACCTGGATCATCAGCGAAGCGGGGAAGACGGCGGTCCCGTCCGGCAGTGTATTGACTGTCACACGGCGGACGACGCACCCTGATCCCGCAGCCGGAGGAGAACCCCATGCGCGCCATGCAGATGAACCGGATCGTCTCGCTTCTGGATGAGGACGCTCCGCTGACGCTCACCGACCTCCCTGCTCCACAACCCGCACCGGGTGAGGTTCTGCTGAGAGTCCATGCCTGCGGCGTCTGCCATACGGAACTCGATGAGATCGAAGGCCGCACCCCGCCGCCCCGCCTGCCGGTCATACCAGGACATGAGGTGGTAGGCACCGTCGCCGCACTGGGCGCCGGCGTGACCCGTCATGCGCTCGGCGACCGTCTCGGTGTGGGGTGGATCCACCGGAGCAGCGGCGGGGAGCAGGAAAACCTCAGTGAAGACTTCGAGGCAACCGGCCGGGATGCGAATGGCGGCTATGCCGAGTACATGACCGTACCCGCGGCCTACGCGGTGCCCATCCCCGCCCCGTTCAGCGACGAGCAGGCCGCCCCTCTGCTCTGCGCCGGCGCCATCGGCTACCGTGCGCTCCGGCTCACCGGGCTCGAGAACGGCCAGTCACTGGGACTCACCGGCTTCGGGGGCTCCGCCCACATCGTCCTCCAGTTGAGCCGACATCTGTTTCCGGCCAGCCGGATCGCCGTCTTCGCCCGGGATGCGAAGTCCCGGGCCTTCGCCGAATCGCTGGGCGCCGACTGGGTGGGCCAGACCACCGATCAGGCACCCGAACCCCTGAGCGCCATCATCGACACGACGCCGGCCTGGATCCCCGTGATCGCGGCACTCTCCAATCTGAAACCCGGCGGACGACTGGTCATCAACGCGATCCGCAAGGAGGACGGCGACAAACGCGCGCTGCTGGATCTCAGTTATCACGACCACCTGTGGCTGGAACGGGAGATCAAGTCTGTCGCCAACATCACGGTCCGGGACATCGCGGAGTTTCTGCCCATCGCAGCGCGGATTCCCATCCGACCCACCGTGGAGGTGTATCCGCTCGAAGACGCCAATCAGGCGCTGGTGTCGCTCAAGCGCGACCCGGTGCGAGGCGCAAAAGTGCTGAAGTGCTGAAACCCGATTGACGTATGTCCGCTCGCGGCTGCCGGTCGCAGAGGCTATGCTCACCCGCTGCAACCTGCCGGGACCGAACGCGATGAACCCAGATCTCACGAGACGCCGATTTCTTGTTGCCGGTGGTTCCGCAGGCGGCAGCGTCTGGCTGCGACTGTCCGCGCCCGGGCTGGCAGCACTCACTGCCTCCGCCTGCTCTGCACGGGACGAACGTGCGGTTTTCCTCGTGCTTGACCGTGACGAGGCGGCGACCATGGAAGCCATGACGGCGCGCCTGATTCCCACCACCGATACGCCGGGTGCCAGGGAAGCCGGCGTCATCCACTTCATCGATCGGGCTTTCAGCGACGTGCTTGCCGACACGCTGACACAGACCCGCGCAGAGCTTGCCGGGTTCCGGCAGGCACTTCAGGCGGAACATGCGGGTGTCGATTTCCAGGATCTGCCGGCGGCAGCCCAGGACGCTTTCCTCGCCAGCCAGGAAGGCGGCGGCTTCTTCGAACGCATCCGTGAGCTGACGATTCTCGGATTTTTCGCCATGTCCGCCCACGGCGGCAATCGGGACCATCTGAGCTGGGATCTGATCGGCTTCGAGGGCCACGGGGCCTGGACGGCTCCGTTCGGCTTCTACGACAGGGAGGCGAACGGCCATGGCGGATAAGCCCGCATTCCCGGAAACGGAGCCCGTCGACTTCGTGATCATCGGCGCCGGCTCTGCCGGCGGCATCCTCGCGAAAGAGCTCGCAACCGCCGATTTCGACGTGGTGGTGCTCGAACAGGGTCCCTATCGACGGAGCCACGAGTTCGGCCACGACGAGTTGTCCATCGTCATGCGCCAGGAACTGCTCGGCGGGAGGAACGACGTCCACGGTCAGACCTTCCGTCACCATGAGCACGAGACGGCGACGCGCCCGGCCGTCCAGCCGGTCCGCTACGCCCGCGGCGTGGGCGGCAGCAGCGTTCACTTCACCGCCAACTTCTGGCGGTTGCGGCCATCGGACTTCCGTGAGCGCAGCCTGCTGGGTTCCATCGAAGGCACCAACTTCAGCGACTGGCCCATCACCTACGAGGAGCTGGAGCCTTACTACACCCGGGTGGACTGGGAGATCGGCGTCTCCGGCGCACCCGGCCCCTTTGACGCACCCAGATCGAAACCCTTCCCCATGCGGCCCATGCCCATCAAATCCTCCGGCGTGCTGATGGAGAAAGGGGCAGGAAAACTGGGCCTGCATGCCCAGGTGGAACCGCTGGCCATCCTGTCCGAGCCGCTCAACGGCCGTCCCCCCTGCATCAACTGCGGCTACTGCATGTACTTCGGCTGCGAGGTCGGTGCCAAATCCTCCACGCTGGCGGCCATGATTCCGCTGGCCGAAGCCACCGGTCGCTGCGAAATCCGTCCGGAATCGGTCGTGATCCGCATCGAGACGGACGACGCGGGCAAGGCCAGCCGGGTCGTCTACCTGGATGCATCGGGCACGGAACGGGCCCAGGCCGCACGGGCGGTGATCCTGTCCGCCAACGGCGCTGAATCCGCGCGCCTGCTGCTCATGTCCGCGAGCAGCCGTCAGCCCGACGGACTTGCGAACTCGTCCGGATTCGTGGGACGGAATCTCATGCACAACGCGCACTCCCTGGCGAGCGGCGTCTTCGAGCATCCGCTGAACGACTACAAGGGGCCTCAGGTGTCCCGGATCATTCACGATTTCTACGAGACGGACGCGGCGCGTGGTTTCTACGGCGGCGGCGGTATCGACGCCCGACCGCTGTTCTCGGCAACCCCCATCCTCCATGCGATGAACGGCATGCCGCCGGACGTGCCCCGCTGGGGGGCGGAGTGGAAAGACGCCATCGCCCACAACTTCACCCGGCAGATGGCGCTGGTGGGCTCCACCACCTCCCTGCCGTTGGATCGGAACAACATCACGCTCGACCCGCAGAGCAAGGATGCCTGGGGTCGGCCGGCGATCCGGGAGACCTACCACGACCACCCCGACGATCTGGCCATGGCTGCATTTCTTCAGGACAAGGCCATGGCGCTGTTCGACGCAGCCGGGGCGGAGAAAGCCTGGCGCACACCCGTGGAGGCCTCGACAGGCGGCGAGCATCTCCTGGGCACCTGCCGGATGGGCGACGACCCCGCCACCTCGGTGGTGGACCGCTATCACCGGGCTCATGACGTGCCGAATCTGTTCATCTGTGACGGCAGCAGCATGGTCACCTCCGGGCGCGGTCAGCCGACCATGACCATCATGGCACTGGCTTTCCGGGCTGCCGAGCACATTGCGAACGCCGCCCGCCGGGGCGACGTCTGAGTGATATCACCGGATACGCTGATCCTGTTCGCCACTGCATCGGCCGCTCTGTGCATCGCACCGGGTCCTGACAATCTGTTCGTGCTCACCCAGTCCGGTCTGCACGGACGCCTGGCCGGTTTCCTGGTGACTCTCGGCCTGTGCACAGGGCTCCTGGCCCACACGAGCGCCGTGGCGGTTGGGGTGGCCACGCTCTTTCAGACCTCCGAGCTCGCCTTCAACACACTCAAGCTGGTCGGCGCAGGCTACCTCCTCTACCTGGCCTGGCAGGCATTCCGCGCGGACACCACGGCGATCGAGGCGAACGGCGGCGGTCGGATCAGCCTGGCGGCCCTCTATGCCCGCGGTGTGATCATGAACATCACGAATCCGAAGGTCGCCATTTTCTTCCTGGCCTTTCTGCCGCAGTTCGCAGACCCGGCTCGTGGCTCCGTGGGCGCTCAGATCATTCTGCTCGGTGGCGTTTTCATTGCCGCCACGCTCCTGATATTCGGTGCCATCGCTTGGGGTGCGGGCTATATCGGCAGCTGGCTGCGGCGCTCGGTGCGGGCTCAGACGCTCATGAACCGGCTGGCAGGCACCGTCTTCTTCGCGCTCGCGCTGCGGCTCGCCGTAGCGGAAAGGTAATCCATATTATCACAAATAGTTATTAACTAGTTGTTTTATATGAATATTTTTAGAGGCAGACGCTCAAGCATCTGAGCGATCGCCTGCCTGTTGTCGCGCCAGCTCGCGCATGTCCGCCACTTCATCGTGCTCGTCGACGATCTCGGCGCCGAGAATCGTCTCCAGGACATCTTCCAGCGTCACCACGCCCGCCGTGCCGCCGAATTCGTCCTGCACGAAGGCCATGTGGGACTGCTCGCGCATGAGGTCGTGAAACAGCCGCTCGATGTTCTCCCGCGTCGATACCATGGGTGCCGTCTGCAGGAAGTCGGTCAGTGGCCTTTCCCACTCGCCGTCGGCCGCCGCCAGCAGGACGTCCTTGCGCAGGACGAATCCCCGCAGATCGTCCAGCGACTCACCGATCAGCGGCATCCGGCTGAACTGGGTTCTGGGCACGTTCTCCAGCGCCTGCCGCACCCTGTAGTCGGCCGGCCAGCTGGAGATCACCACTCGCGGGGTCATGATTTCCCGGACCTGCCGGTCCCTGAGCTGCAGCAGGTTCGTGATCACCGCCTCTTCGTCTTCCGCAATGGCACCCTCGGCCTCGCCGATGTCCGCGAGTGCCGCGAGCTCATCCCGGGTAATCACGCTGGAATCCGCCTTGGGGAGCATCTTCTTCAGAACCAGGATGAGGGCGATGAACGGCCACATCAGTCTCACCATCCAGTCGAGCGTGTGTGCGGCAGCGGAACCCAGCTGTTTCCAGTAGGCGGCCCCCAGGGTCTTGGGCAGGATCTCAGACAGCAGCAGGATGGCGAGCGTGAGCAGGGCGGACGCCACGGCGACCGCGTACTCTCCCGGGAAGGTCGCCGCCACCTCCACCCCGACACCCAGTGCGCCAACCGTGTGGGCAATGGTGTTCAGGGTCAGAATGGCCGTAAGCGGCTGCACCGCATCGTGGTCCTTGAGCTTCAGCCAGAGCGCGCCGCTTCTGCGCCCTTCCCGCTCCAGCATGTGGGCGTGACTGTGCGTCGTGGACAGCAGCACGCTCTCCAGCAATGAGCAGATGAAGGAGACGCCGAGTGCGAGGGACAGATATATGATCAGCACAGGCCGATCATGTAGCCCTTTGCTTATAAGGTCAAAATCGAGCGGTCTTTGGCACAGCGGGGAGCGCTGCTAAGATACGCCGCTTTCAGAATTCCCGTACCAGGAACCACCGTGAGCGCTCAACACCATCGACTGATCGTCATCGGCTCCGGCCCCGCCGGTTACACGGCGGCGCTCTACGCCGCCCGTGCCAACCTCAAGCCCGTGCTGATCACCGGTGTGGAAGTGGGCGGACAGCTCACCACCACCACCGAAGTGGAAAACTGGCCCGGCGGCCATGCCGAGCTTCAGGGTCCGGAACTGATGATGCAGATGGCCGAGCACGTGGAGCGCTTCGACGCCAGCGTGGTGAACGACTACATCACCGCCGTGGATCTCGGCAACCGACCCTTCACCCTGACCGGCGATTCCGCCACCTACACCTGCGATGCGCTCATCATCGCCACCGGCGCATCCGCCATGTACCTGGGTCTGGAATCCGAGGAAGCCTTCAAGGGCCGCGGCGTCTCCGCCTGTGCCACCTGCGACGGCTTCTTCTACCGCGGCCAGGAAGTCGCCGTGATCGGCGGCGGCAATACGGCCGTGGAGGAGGCGCTCTACCTCTCCAACATCTGCTCCAGGGTCTATCTGGTGCATCGCCGCGACGAGCTCAGGGCGGAGAAGATCCTTCAGGATCGACTGTTCGCGAAAGAGAACATCGAACCCGTCTGGAACCACACCCTCGAGGAAGTGCTCGGAGACGACACCGGCGTGACGGGCATGCGGATCGTGGACAAGCACAGCGGCGGGAAAACGGAGATCGCTCTGGCGGGCGTTTTCATCGCCATCGGCCATCGCCCCAACACCGGGATCTTCGACGGCCAGCTCGACATGAACGGCGGCTACATCAACATCACCAGCGGGACGGAAGGAGGCGCTACCGCCACCAGCGTGCCGGGTGTGTTCGCTGCCGGAGACGTGGCCGACCACGTTTACCGGCAGGCGATCACCTCCGCGGGATTCGGCTGCATGGCCGCGCTCGATGCGGAGAAGTACCTGGACGCGGCGGAAGCCTGATCGAACGAGCTCCTCCACCCGCAATCGCGCTTCGGCGGCGTCGACGGCACAGAGACGCGTCTGGGGAGCCTCTGAACAAGGATGCGCAACGCTGCGTGGCCAGAGGTGTTCCTCTGCAAGGCGCCGCGCGCGTAGGCTCCCTAGGTCAGCAGTGCCGCGGCCGTATCCTCGATGAACCGTCGCGCCCCATCCAGCGGGGATGTGCCGTCCGCAGGGGGCGTCGGCAGCAGGATCAGTCGGGAAACACCCAGATCCTCGAAGCGCTTCACCCGATCCGCATCGACTGGCCCTCGGGGCGTGACCGAGATCTCCAGTGCATCGAAGCGCTCCGGCGTTCCCGCCGCTTCAGATGCCTGACGCAGACCGTCGATGGATGCCGCCGCCTGCTCCTCGGTCTGATTGAATCCGTACCAGCCATCGCCGCGGGCAACTGCCCGGCGGTAGGCCGAAGGCGACATGCCGCCGATCACGAATGGCGGGTGCGGCGACTGTGCAGGCAGAGGTCTGGCCAGAACGCCCGATATCCGGCTGAAACGTCCCTGGAAATCCGGTTTGCCCTCGGCCCAGAGGGCGCGCATCGCATCGATGTGATCGTCGACCCGCGCACCCCGTTCCTCATAGGGGACGCCGATCACCTCAAACTCGCGCCTGACATAGCCGACCCCGATCCCGAAGATCAGTCGTCCGCCGGACAGTACGTCCACGCTCGCAAGCTCCTTGGCAAGCACCACCGGATTGCGCTGCGCCAGCAGGACGATGCCCGAGCCGAGCCTGAGCTGTGTGGTTACCGCCGCGGCGTAAGCCAGCGAAGCAACGGTATCCAGCATCGGAAACTCCGGCGGCACCGGTGAGGGCGGCTCCTGAGGATCGATCACCACCACGTGCTCGCCCGTCCAGGCCGACTCGAAGCCGGCCGATTCGGCGCACTGCAGGAGACTTCTGATCCCGTCCGGTGTACCCAACGGTCCGTTGTTGAATCCGAAA
The DNA here is from genome assembly GCA_030425195.1 of Gammaproteobacteria bacterium. Lineage (GTDB taxonomy): Bacteria > Pseudomonadota > Gammaproteobacteria > Pseudomonadales > Azotimanducaceae > SZUA-309. The sequence goes on from JAUIAV010000004.1 coordinate 170,228, forward strand.
TAGCCGATTTTCATCTTCCTGCTCCCCGTGACGTCTGCTCAGACCAACGATACGCCGCGAAGCCGCCCGGAAGAAAGGCACGGCTTTGAGATCGACCGGTCTGATCATGCATCATGTGCGATATGAGGTTTTTTACTGATACGGAATTCAACGATCGCATACGCCGTGTCCGTGCGGCCATTCAGGATGCCGGCTGGGACGCCTGTATCATCACCAACCCGGAAAACATCTACTACCTCACCGGGCTGAGCCATCAGGGCTATTTCGCGTACACGTCTCTGATCCTGCCCCTGGATGGTTCTCCCACGCTCATCATGCGGGAGATGGAGAAGATGATCGTCAGGGACATGGTGGTCCCCACGGTAAAGTTCTTTCCCTACTCAGACGGCATCGACCCCCTGCCGCCGCCGCGGGACCGGGATGAGGACCTGACGCTGATCGGCGAGCGGCAGGGTTCCTCACTGAGCGGACTGCGGCCTTCTTCAATGAGTCTCGGAGTTTCCGTTCAGGCCAACGATGAGGAACCGATGGACTACGCGAACCCGGCGAAGGTGACCTGTCAGGCTCTGACCGATCTCGGGCTGTCCGCTGCTCGGGTGGCCTTCGAGAAGAACAGCTCCTTTCTGCCCTATCGGGTCGCGGAAGAATTCACGGCCGGTATGCCTCAGGTGCACTGGGACGATGCGGGTGACGTCGTGAATGACTGCCGGATCCTCCAGTCACCGGCCGAGCTCGAGTGCACCCGGCGTGCGGCCGGAATCTCTGATGCCATGGTGATGTCGGCGATTGCCATGGCCGGCGAAGGTGTGCCGACCAGGACGGTCGCTGCACAGGTTTATGCCACCATGATTCAGCGCGGCGGCACTTATCCCGCCTTCGTGCCGCTCATACGCTCGACGCGAACGCTCGATCACGAACACGGGACCTGGGATGATGACGTTCTGACGCCCGCGGATCTGCTTTTCCTGGAGATGTCCGGCTGCTACTGGCGCTACCACGCACCGGTCGGCAGACTGATTCACATCGGAACGCCGTCAAAAGGTGCGGAGCGGGCAACCAGAGCCTGTATCGAGGCCGAGGAGAGCGTGGTCGGAACCATACGGCCCGGTGTGACGGCCAATGAGGTCTATCAGGCATGGAAGCGCACCATCGACAGGTTCGGGTTCGACTACTACCACCGGCACCACTGCGGCTATCTGGTCGGCATCGGATTTCCGCCCAGCTGGTCCGGTTCAGGCGTGCCCCGCAGCCTGCGGAATGGTTCCGATCTGGTGCTTCAGCAGGGCATGGTCTTCCATCTGCTTTCCTGGCTGATGCGCACGGGCGAAGGTGACGCCTTCGTTTCCGACACCGTCGTCGTGACCGAGACGGGCTGCGAGATCCTGACCAACACTCCGCGGGAGCTGACGGTCAGATAGCGTCAGGGCAACTCAGGTTTTTCTGAGACGCTCGATGAGGCTTGACGTATCCCAGCGCCCGCCGCCATAGCTCTGCACATCGGCATAGAACTGATCCACCAGCGCCGTCAGCGGTAGCCGGGCTTCGAGCCTGCGGCCGGTGTTGAGCGTGATGTCCAGGTCCTTCCGCATCCAGTTCACGGCAAAACCGAAGTCGAACTCCCCCCGGGCCATGGTCTGATAGCGGTTCTCCATCTGCCAGGACTGCGCCGCCCCTTTCGAGATCACGTCCACCACCGCTTCGATGTCGAGGCCGGCCCGTTCTGCAAAGTGCAGCCCTTCCGAAAGGCCCTGCAGCACGCCGGCGATACAGATCTGATTGACCATCTTGGTCAGCTGGCCCGCGCCGGCAGGCCCCATGAGCCGGACCGATTTGGCGAAGCAGTCGATGACGGGCGCAGCCAGATCGAACGTCGTCTGCTCCCCGCCCACCATCACCGTCAGCTGACCATTCTCCGCCCCGGCCTGACCGCCGGAAACCGGCGCATCCAGAAAGCCGATGTCCTTTTCGGAGCAGGCTGATGCGAGCTCTTCGGCAAGATCGGCACTGGCCGTGGTGTGATCGACCAGCACGCTGCCGGCGGCCATCCCGGCCAGCACCCCGGCATCACCGTAGACGACGGAGCGTACGTCATCGTCATTGCCGACACAGAGAAAGACGATCTCGGCGCCTTCGGCAGCGACCGCGGGCGTATCCGCGCTCCGATGACCGCCGGTGCCGGCAGCCCCATGGTCCTCGAGCCAGGCCCGTGCCTTTTCTTCCGTGCGATTGTAGACGGCGACGCCGTGGCCGGCCGTCGCCAGATGACCGGCCATGGGGTAGCCCATGACTCCCAGGCCGACGAAGGCCGTTTTCTTGGACTCGGACACTGACAGTCTCCTCAGGGCGTGTGGGTTCTCAGGAAGTCGGCCACCGCGCGGCGCGCGGCCTCACGGTCATCCCCTTCTTTCCAGTTCTCGATGAAGGAGACCTCCGGCGCCATCTCCGCGATGGCCCTCGAGGTACTCTCGGGGTGATAGAGATCCTTGCCGCAGAGCACGAGCAGGGGCGTTGCGCACCCGCGCACCCAGTCGTCGTCCACATTGAAGATCCGGTCGTCTCCGTCATACATGTTGCCCCGGAAGCTCGCCCAGTCGGAATCGCTCATCCCGGGAAATTCGTCCTTCAGAGTCACCGCCCAGCTGTCGAACATCTCGTAGAACGCCTGCCGGTTGTCGTCCCGGCCGATGGGCTGAAACAGCACGGCAGAAGTCACCCGATCGCGTGCCGCATCGATCAGACCGAATGCGTAGGGCCCACCGATACACATTCCGGCAACGTGAAAACGCGTAGCACCGAGATGATCCATGAGTGCCAGCTGATCCCCGGCATAGGTGTGCCAGCCATCGGACGCGCTTACCGGCCCCCGGGAACTGCCGGCATTCCGCTGATCCATCGCCACCACCTGGAAGTCGCCTTCGAGGTCGGTGATCGGGTTCCAGGGGGTGTTTTCCCAGAAGGACACGGCCGACCGCATGCCGCCAGGTGCGATCAGAAGGACGGGGAAACCGTCCCCGTGCACTTCGTAGTAGATCTCAGCGCCATCAGGCGTTTCGAAAGTGGCCACGCTTTCTCCTCAGTTTCCGTTTCGCTGCATGATAGCCTCGCGCACCGGGACGAGTCGCCCCTCCGGAAGGAGGCGGACGTCACCGCTGCTCGAGTCTATGCCCAGATCCCGGTACAGCGCTTCGAGATCCGGCATGCCGCGTTCGGCCATGAACGTCTCGAACAGCGGAACGAACACGTCCGCATCCGCAAGCGCATCGAGCCGGGAGAACAGCGTCCCGGCGGTCCAGGTGTGGTCACTCGGGAGACAGCAGCGGCCGAGCGCGCCCAGAACCGTATCCAGGTTCTGTCTGCCCTCCGTCCGCGACCTCAGCTCCACATCCGCCATGAGCGCCATGGCCGCCCCCGCCCAGTAGACGAGCATGCGCACGTCCCTGAACGAACGCTGGTGGAGCCGGTCGAGGCGCGGCGGTTCGTCGATCCGGTCCGCCCGTTCGAACGAACGTATCAGTCGGCCCCAGGCATCCGTCGGAGTGTAGGCGCCGCGTCGGGCCAGCAGCACGTTCTGGTAATAACTGGCGAATCCTTCCGAGACCCACTTTTCGCGGCTTCGGACATACGGAAGCAGCAGGTGGGCGAACTCGTGGGTGGCGGTCCAGTCGTCGTGAAAGTCCCCCACGGGGCGTGACCCGTCGACGAAAAAACGCACCGCTTCACCACCGTCCCGGATCACGTATCCGAAGGGAACGGGAGAGCGCCCCCGGCTGCGGACGGCCTGCACGATCACCTGCAGGTCGGGATTCGGGAAGCGTCCGCCGACGGAAGCCACATCCGCCGCCGCGACCCTGAGCCATTCGAGTATCTTGTGTTCATCGACGGGGAGTCCCGGGCCCTCCAGCACGGCGACGCGCAGATCTCCGCCCGGCACCCGCAGCGTCGGATGCGGAAAGCGCCCGATGACCGCGGTGCCGGTGGCGCTTCCCGGCGAGGGTGACAGCGCGAACCGACGGGCACCGAGCGGCGTCCAGGGCACGGACAGGGCGAGCGCATCCGCCGCGGTCACATCGATGAGCAGCCGTTCGCCGGGACGCAGTTCCGGCACCCAGAGCCACTCGCCGGGGGTCACCACGCGCACGCCATCCGAGACCGGCGGGCTGCGCCGTCCGGATTGCGCACGAAGGGATGCACGGTAGCGTAGACAGCCTCCGGCGCCAGTCGGAAGTATCCGTCCCCCGTCCGTGGCGATCGGTTCTCCCCGGCAGCCGGTAAGACCCGTAAGGTCGCTCAGGCGTCCGCCTTCGGCCGCAAGCGGCCGTTCATCACCGGCGGGGTGTCGGATCTCCACTTCCACGGAACGCAGATCCTCGTGGAGCGTGAGGCTGTACCGGTATTGAGCACCGGCCGTCCCGGTCAGGAACCCCGCGGCGAGCAGCAGACGGAGAACGGGCGTTCGCGCCCGACGTTCCGGCCGGTTACCCTGTCGTTCCATGACCGCCATCCTCTCCTGCTGTTTTTTCATGGCTCTGGTCGGCGTGATCTCCTATCGCCGGACCCGGGGCCAGACCCGCAGCCGGGAAGGGTACTTCCTGGCCGGTCACGGGCTCACCGGCACCTTCATCGCCGGCTCGCTGCTGCTCACGAATCTCTCAGCGGAGCAGCTCATCGGTCTGAACGGGTCCGCCTACGCGTTCAATCTATCCAGCATGGCCTGGGAAGTCACCGCCGCCGTCGCCATCGTGATCATGGCCCTGGTGCTGCTGCCCCGCTATCTCACCGGCGGCTTCACTACCCTGCCGGAATATCTGGAGTCCCGATTCGATGCCCGGGTCCGCCGGGCGACCGCCGTGCTCTTTCTACTGGGCTACGGCGTCATCACCATTCCGTCGGTGCTCTACTCCGGCTCCCTGGCCGTTCTGCAGCTCTTCGACGTGCCGGCGCTTCTCGGTCTGCCGAGGGAACAGGCCCTGGTGCTCACTCTCTGGACCATCGGCCTGATCGGGGCTGCCTATGCTGTCTTCGGCGGTCTGAAAGCGGTGGCTGTGTCGGACACGCTGAACGGCGTCGGCCTCCTGATCATCGGCGTCCTGGTGCCCGTGCTCGGGCTCATCCGCCTGGGTGGGGGCGACCTGGCCTCAGGGCTCGCCAGACTCACGACCGAGCACACGGAAAAACTGAACGCCATCGGCACAGCAGACGATCCCACCCCGTTCGGCACCCTGTTCACCGGCATGGTCTTCGCCAACCTCTTCTACTGGGGAACGAACCAGTACGTGATACAGCGGACACTCGGCGCCGCCAGCCTCGCGGAGGGTCAGAAGGGTGTACTGATCTCCGGTTTCTTCAAGATTGCCGTCCCCTTTCTCATGATGATCCCGGGGGTCATCGCCTTTCACCTGTACGGACCATCCCTCACGGGCATGGATGACGCCTATCCGCGGCTGGCCGCCGACGTGCTGCCCGCCTGGCTTTCCGGCTTCTTCCTCGCCGTGCTGCTGGGCGCGGTACTCAGCTCCTTCAATTCCCTGCTGAACAGCGCGTCCACCCTGTTCGCCGTGGATCTGGTCGCGCCGCTCACGCGCACGCTTTCTGACGGCGCGCTCATCCGTATCGCCAGAATCTTCGGCACGGTGCTGGCCCTGGCTTCGTTTCTGATCGCCCCCCTGCTCCAGTACGCACCGGAAGGCGTGTGGCAGCTGATACGGAAATTCACCGGCTTCTACAACATTCCCATCATCGCCATCGTGGTGATGGCCGTGCTCACCAGCCGCACTCATCACCGGGTTCCGGCGGCGGGCGCACTCACCGCCATCGGCTTCCATCTGATCGCCTACGGCCTCCTGACCTTCCGGATCGACACGGGCATTCACTTCATCCACCTGTACGCCGTTCTGTTCCTCATCGAGGTGGGCATCATGGCCGCATTCGCCTGGCGATCCGGGAGAGCGCCCATACCGCCCCCGGCGCCACCGGGCCTGGATCTGACTCCCTGGCGCTGGGCACGGCCGGTTGCCGGGCTCCTGCTCGCGGCGATGGTTGGCGTGTATCTGCTGTTTTCGAGTCTGGGCGTCGCTCAGGCAGGCTGAGCGTTCATCAGCGCGGCTACCTGTCTCGGCCCGGTCAGGGTTTCCCGGGCGACCAGACGCTGCTCCTCATCGAGCAGAACCAGCGCCGGAATCTGCCGGACGTCCAGGGAAAGACCGAGCGCCTGAGAAACGAGAAGCCTGTCCGGGTCCACATGATGATCGGCCGCATAGCGTCCGTAGTCGGGCAGATCGCCGCTGGGTCCGGGCAGACCGTCCGCCACCCAGAAGCCCTGGTAGGCGGAATCTCTGAGGGCGTCTTCGAAGGCCGGCAGAACGCTCCTGCAGATCGGACATTCGCTGGAGACGAACAGGAGCGCGCAAGGCGCACCGCTGAAGGCCACCGGCGCGCCGGACAGCGACTCGAGTGCCTGGGCGGGAACCATCTGACCGATCTGGATGCCCTCCCGGGCACGCGTCATACCGGCGGGACTCAGACGCTCGTGGAGAATTCCGACCTGACGGGCCAGGCTCAGCACGACGATGGCAAGGCCGATGAGCAGAATGAACTGCACCGCCGTGGCTATGGTCAGGAACGTCATCATGCCCCTTCCTCGAACAACGCCGCATGGATCGAGCGTAGCTGGTTCTTCTGAACCTTGCCCATGGCGTTGCGCGGCAGCTCCGGCACATTGATGACGCGCTTCGGCTGCTTGAACCGGGCGATCCGACCATCCAGCGCCGTATCGGTCTGCGCGACCGATACTTCCGCGCCTGCCGGCACCACGACCGCCACCACGCCCTCGCCGAAGTCCGCATGCGGCACGCCGATCACCGCGCTTTCCACCACTTCCGGCATCTCGTCGAGCAGAACTTCGATTTCCTTCGGATAGACGTTGTATCCGCCGGAGATGATCATGTCCTTTTCCCGGCCGACGATGGTCACCCGGCCCGTCTCATCCATGAACGCCTGATCACCCGTGATGAAATATCCGTCGGGACGGAACTCCTCTGCCGTCTTTTCCGGCATCTGCCAGTAGCCGCAGAAGACGTTGGGACCTCTGACCTCGATCACCCCTACCTCCCCGGTCGGTACGGGCCGGCCATCCTCCGTGGCGATACGCAGCTGCACGCCGGGGAGCGGAAACCCGACAGTCCCGGCGATCCGCTGGCCCACCAGCGGATTCGACACGTTCATCATGGTCTCGCTCATGCCGTAACGTTCGAGAATGCGGTGACCCGTGCGCGCTTCGAAAACCTCGAAGGTCTGGCTGGTCAGCGGGGCGGAGCCGGAGATGAAAAGGCGCATGTGGCTGCACAGGCCCGCATCGAAGTCTTCCCTGGCCAGCAGCCGGGTGTAGAAGGTCGGCACGCCCATCATCACCGTGGCCCGCGGCAGTGCGTCGATCACCTTTGAAGCGTCGAACCCGGACAGAAAGATCATCGGCGTGGCCTTCAGCATGGCGCAGTGCATGGCGATGAAAAGACCGTGCACGTGGAAGATCGGCAGCGCGTGGAGCAGCACGTCATCCTCCTGCCAGCCCCAGCAGTCGACGAGAACGACTCCGCTGACCGCCAGATTCTCGTGAGTGAGCATGGCCCCCTTGGAGCGTCCCGTCGTACCGGAGGTATAGAGAATGGCCGCCAGATCCCGACCGCTGCGTTCGACCACCGGGATGGGCTGGCGCGGGTCCGGATCCAGCGCTGCCAGCGCATCCGTCAGCGAGCCCTGGCCGTCCACCCCCAGAGAACGGATGTCCACCGCCGTCGCCTCCTGTGCCGCCAGATCCCGGAAAACTTGCTCCGCTCCGGGATCGCAGACGAACAGGCGCGGTGACGCATCTTTCAGGAAGTAGGCCACCTCGGTGGGCGTGTAGGCGGTGTTGATGGGGACATAGACCGCACCTGCACGCAGACAGCCCAGGTAGAGAGCGACGCTTTCCGGGGATTTACCCGCCTGCACCAGCACCCGGTCACCGGGCTCGACGGCCAGGCTCGCGAGCAACGCGGCGCAGTCCGCACTCTGACGCTCCAGATCCCCGTAGGTCAGGTCTTCGCCATCGTCCAGAATCAGCGCCGTGCCTTCCGGCTTCTGCTGAAAGGCATGACTGAGCAGCGCGAAGAAGTTTTCGTTCATCGGGGTACGTTCATCCGGCGGGGTAGTCAGTTTAGGGTGCCCGTGCGGAAGACGCCATCGAACAGTCTGCCACTTCGGCGGTCCAAACAGGTACTCTTGACGGACCCAGCCTCACCCGCTGCATTGGGGAAAGACGGACTTGCGATTCTTCTCACTGCCAGGCCTCGCGCTCAGTCTGCTGCTGACCGGCTGTGGCGATGCCGGTTCCTCTGGAGCCGGCGGCGCGCCGGGCTTCAGTCGTGGGCCTACGTTCGTGATTACCGCGCCGGCCACCATCCGCGAGATCCGGGACGAAGTGGAGGCCATCGGCACGACCCGGGCAAACGAGTCGGTGACCATTGCCGCCAAACTCACGGATACCGTCAGCCGGGTGAACTTCGAAGACGGTCAGTTCGTGAATGCCGGCGACGTGCTGGTGGAGCTCACCAACCGGGAACAGTCGGCGCTGCTCGACGAGGCTGAAGCCAACCTTCAGGATGCCCGCAATCAGGCGCGCCGGCTGGAGTCCATGGCCGCAGACAACCTGGTCCCCCTTTCCGAGCGGGATGCGGCCAATGCCCGGCTGGCCGCTGCCGACGCCAGATACCAGTCCATCGTCGCCAGACTGGAGGACCGGCTGATCCGGGCTCCCTTTTCCGGGCTGCTGGGTTTCCGGGAGGTGAGCGAAGGTACGCTGGTCACGCCCGGCAGCCGGATCACCACGCTGGACGATATCTCGCTGATCAAGCTCGATTTCTCGATCCCCGAGGTGCATCTCAATCTGGTTCGGCGCGGACTGACGCTGGTGGCGCAGAGCTCCGCCTATCCGGGACGGACCTTTTCCGCCACCGTACGCACCGTGGGCTCCCGCATCGATGAGAATACCCGGGCCGCCACTGTTCGGGCCCACATCGACAACCCGGACCTGGTGCTGAAGCCGGGCATGCTGCTCACGGTGCACCTGACCACCGCAACCCGCCAGGCGCTGATGGTACCCGAAGCCGCTCTCCTTCAGCGGTCGTCTCAGGCATTCGTCTTCACCATCGAAGACGGCCGGGCGAGCATGCGTCAGGTCCAGCCCGGCGCCCGGCGAGATGGCTGGGTGGAGGTGGAGTCCGGGCTCAGCGAAGCGGAAACGGTGGTCACCGAAGGCGTGATCAAGATCCGGGATGGATCACCCGTCACCACGGACCGGATCGCCACCGGCCCGGATGCGGACCGCAGGCCCGGGCCGGAAGGCCCCGGAGGCAGCTGAGCATGTGGCTCTCCGATATCTCCGTACGGCGTCCGGTCTTCGCGACCGTCATCAGCCTCATGCTGGTGGCCTTCGGCGCTCTGTCGTTCAACTACCTTCCGCTCCGGGAGTATCCGGACATCAACTCGCCGACGGTATCCGTCAGCACCACCTACGTCGGGGCATCGGCCGACGTGATCGAGACACGCATTACCCAGGTGATCGAGGACCAGATCAGCGGCATCGAGGGGATCAAGACCATCCGCTCGACCAGCCGTGACGAGGTATCCAACGTGAACGTCGAGTTCCAGCTCGACCGCAACATCGACGAAGCCGCCAACGACGTGCGCGACCGGGTCTCCCGGGTGCTCGGCCGGCTGCCGCAGGACGTGGAGCCGCCCATCGTGGCCAAGGCCGATTCGGACGCCAGGCCGGTGATGTATCTGAACATCTCCAGCACTGAGCTCGCGCTCATGGATCTGCACGACTACGTGGAGCGCTATATCGTCGACCGGTTTGCCGTCATTCCGGGAGTTTCCACCGTGGAGGCCAGCGGTGGCGCCAAACCGTCCATGCGGATCTGGCTGGACCGGCTCGCGCTCGCCGCCCGTCAGCTCACAGTCACCGACATCGAAACTGCACTCCGCCGGGAAAATCTGGAACTGCCGGCGGGGCGCATCGAAAGCGACTCCATGGAGTTCCGCGTCCGCCTGGAGCGCAGCTATCAGACGCCGGAAGACTTCCGGGCGCTGGTCATCCGCCGTGGCGACGACGGACATCTGATCCGTCTCGGGGAGGTGGCGAACGTGGAACTCGCGCCCCGGAACACGCGTGAGACCTTCCGCTCCAACGGCCAGACCACCGTGGGCATGCGCATTTCCAAGCAGTCCACCGCCAACACGCTCGAGATGCTGGAAGCGGTGAAAGCAGAGATCGAGCGCATTCAGGACACCCTGCCCGAGCACATGGAACTGATCCCCAGCCAGGACGATTCTCTGTTCATCCGGGAGGCGATCAATTCCGTCTACCAGACCATCGCCGTGACCACCGTGCTCGTCAGCATCGTCATCTTCGCCTTCCTCGGCACCTTCCGGACCATGCTGATTCCCGCCGTCACCATCCCCATCTGCCTGATCTCCGCCTTCATCGCCCTGGCGGCGTTCGGCTTCTCGGTGAACCTGATCACGCTGCTCGCGCTCGTGCTGTGCATCGGCCTGGTGGTTGACGATGCCATCGTCGTGCTGGAAAACATCTACCGACGGATCGAGAAGGGTGAGGAGCCGCTGCTCGCTGCCTACAAAGGTGCCCGCCAGGTCGCTTTCGCCGTGGTCGCCACCACTGCCGTGCTCGTGGCCGTCTTCACACCCATCATCTTTCTGGAAGACAACCTGGGCGTGATCTTCAGTGAGCTGGCGGTGACGATCAGCGCCGCCGTGATCTTCTCCAGCGTTCTGGCCCTGACGCTGACGCCGGTCCTGTGCTCGAAGTTTCTGTCGCAGAAGACGACGGTGAATCCGTTCACCCGGGTGGTGCACCGCCTGTTCGAACGGTTCGAGGCCGGTTATCAGACCGTGCTGAACCGGTTTCTCGCCCACAGCTGGCTCGCCGTGGTGATCACCGTGGCCGTGCTGGCAGGCACCGGCTGGCTCCTGACCCATGTCCCCCAGGAGTACGCACCCGGAGAAGATCAGGGGGCCTTCTTCGCCCGTGTCCTTGCACCGGAGGGCACCGGCATCAACCGCATGATCGAATACATGGACCATCTCGAGACACCGCTGCAGCAGATGCGGGACGAGGGCCAGGTTCAGCGGGTGGTCTCCCGGGTACCGGCCTTCGGCAGCTCATCGCCGAACACGGGCATGTTCATCGTCAGCATGATGCCCTGGATGGAACGCTCCCTCAGCACCCAGGAAGCCGTGGATCGGGCCGGAGCGTACTGGCAGCAGGTCCCGGGTGTGCGTGCCTTCGCCTTCGTGCGGTCCGGCCTTTCCCGTGGCGGTGGCGACCTGCCCGTTCAGTTCGTCCTCGGCGGGCCCAACTACGAAACGCTGGCGGAATGGCGGGACATCCTGATTGAGCGGGCCGAGTCCTATCCCGGGCTGATACGGATCGACAGTGACTTCAAGGAAACACAGCCACAGGTGGTGGTCCGGGTGGACAAGAACCGGGCCGCCGACCTCGGCGTTTCAGTGGAAACCATCGGGCGGACGCTGGCGGCCATGATGAGCGAGCAGCGGGTCACCACGTTCGTCCAGGATGGGGAAGAGTACGACGTGATCCTTCAGGCCCGTGAGGATCAGCGCGCCACCGCCAACGACCTTCAGAACATCTACGTGCGGTCGACGACCACCGGCGGCCTGATCCCGCTCGCCAACCTGATCTACCTGGAGGAAACCGCGGGTGCCGCCAACCTCAACCGCTACAACCGTCTTCGCGCCATCACCATCAGTGCCAATCTCGCGTCCGGCCATGCGCTCGGTGATGCACTCGCCTTCCTGGAGAACGTGGTGGCGAGCGAGCTGCCGGAGTTCGCGCAGATCGACTACAAGGGTGAGTCACTCGAATACAAGGAAGCTTCCGGCAGTCTGGCATTCACGTTCGGGATCGCCATGCTCATCGTATTTCTCGTGCTGGCCGCGCAGTTCGAGAGCTTCATCCACCCGTTCGTGATTCTGCTCACCGTGCCCATGGCCCTGGCCGGTGCGCTGCTCGGCCTGTATGTGACCGGCTCCACCCTCAACATCTACAGCCAGATCGGCGTGGTCATGCTCATCGGCATCGCGGCCAAGAACGGCGTGCTCATCGTCGAGTTCATCAATCAGCTCAGAGACGCGGGCAGAGGCTTCGAGGAAGCGATCACGGAAGCCGCGGGCATCCGTCTGCGGCCCGTGATCATGACCACCATCGCCACCCTGATGGGCTCCATACCTCTGATGCTCGCAACCGGCGCAGGCTCCGCCGGCCGCAACATGCTCGGCATCGTCATCTTCTCCGGCGTCTCGCTGGCAACGCTGCTGACGCTCTTCATCGTGCCGGCGTTCTACAGGCTCCTGGCCCGGAACACGAACTCACCACGGACCATCGCCAGGCGCCTGGAAGCCCTGACAACGCCCGGCGGCTAGCGCACCTTGCGCTCGGCGGGACCATACTTGCCTTCCGGAGGATCGATGACCGCACCGAAGCTGATGGCGTTGGACAGCAGCCGTTGCCCCACCCACCAGACTGCCCGGAAAGCCGGCGCGTCCGCAAAAGCAATGATCACGCCTTCGCCTTTCGGCACCGCCAGCAGTGCCGGGGTGCCGCTGAGGGTATCCGCAAAACCCTCCGGCAGATAGCCTGAGACCAGCGGTTTCTCCGTGTAGGCACCGACGACCGTGAACGGGTTGTCCCAGGGTGCTTTCAGAACCGTGGTCCCCCGCCGCATCAACCCGACCGTGCCGGGCCGGATGCCGAAGCTCAGAGGATGCGAATCGTCCAGCTTCACGCTGAGGATCGCGCCTCCAACCTGCTGAGCACCATCCCTGGCTGCCATCTCACCATAAGGCCACTGCTTCTTTTCCGGGTCGGGCAGTCCGGGGTCCGGCAGCCAGCCCATGCGCTGCGCCAGGTCCGCGGCACGCCGGACCAGAATCAGCACCCCACCGGCTTCAGTCCAGCGGTCGACCATCTCCCCGAGGACTGCCAGCGATTCCCCGGCTTCCTCGTAATCCCCGTCCGCAATGATCAGATGGGTGTGGCGGTTGAGAGCCGCCTCATCCAGCAGTGCCGGGTCTATCATCGTGACCGGGTAACCGAGCCGCCGATCCAGGGCATGCCAGATGCTCCCGGCAGACAGAGGGTTTACCGGACGGCCCGCCAGCATGGCCACCCGGGCAGGTATGAGCGGCCGCAGGCGCGGACTGCCCAGATCCGGGCCGGAGTCTGATCGGCCGCTGTCCAGACCCACCAGAGGCGCATCACCCGCGGCAACCCGCGTCAGAAAATCCCGCTTGAGCGCTTCCATGTCCGGGACGTCGGACTCGTGAATGACGACGGCCCCCGGGCGGAAGCGGACGGGTTCGCCGTCGCTGGTGGACTCGAACGCCCGGAGCGCGACCCTGCCCCGAACCCCCTGGGACTGAAGGCGGGCCAGGACCATGGGTGCGTGAAAATCGTCCCAGGGCAGAACCCAGGCCTTTGCATCCCGTCGACCGCTGACGCCGTAGTTGCGGTTCACCCGGCTCTCCGTATCCAGTCGGGATGGAACGCGGGACAGCGGACTCGCCTGCACGCCGAACGCACTCGGCAACGACCAGGCGGACACGTCGTAGAAGGTGGAATCCTCGAAGCTGGTGACGTTCTGAAACAGCGTCTGAGTCAACGGAGCCTGGGAACCGAGCACGGGCACCACCCAGGCTCTGCCGGGCGCATAGCTCACGCCGCCGGCGGTGACCGGCTCGGTGAGGCCGAACACGGACAATCCCTGCCCCTTGATCAGATCGACCATCGCCGCCGCGCGGCTGGGATCGCCGCCATCGTCGAAGATCCAGGCGCCGGGAAGCCCGGAGGGCACATGCTTCCGCTCCTGGAAATCGGCGCGGAACGCGCGCAGATCGGTCCCCATCTCCTGGACCCCTTCGAGGGTGGAAAGGGTGCTGATGACATGATTGTGCACGGACATGGGCAGGGTGATCCGACCATGCTGCGTGTTCAGCACCCGGCCAAGAGTGCTCGCCTGCTCGAACAGCACGCCGACCGTTCCCTGCAGATCCGGCCAGGTGGATCCTTTACCCGGATAGAAGTCGTCGAAGGACTCACCGCTGTAGTACAGACGTCCGGCCCGATCCAGCGCCCGGGCATGAAACGCCCCCAGCCGTTCCGTCAGGGAGCGGTTTTCCGCAGGGATATAGGGATGCCACCGGGATTCCACTCCCGGCTGAAAGAAAAACGTTCTGTCACTGCCCATCTCGTGATGATCCGTCATCACCAGAGGCTGATATTCCTGCAGGAAGCGGACCCGATTCACGGTTTCCGGCTGCTGGAGCAGCAGCCAGTCCCTGTTCAGATCGAAGAAGTAGTGATTACCGCGACCGGTGGGCCAGGCTTCCGTGCGCTCACGGTGAATGGGATCGGCAACAGGCACCCGCCCGGCCGCCTGATTGGCCCAGGTGGTGAAGCGTCCATAGCCGTCCGGATTCAGGGCGGGATCGATCATGATCACCGTGTTCCGAAGCAGCTCTCGAACCGACTCCTCACCGCTCGCCGCCAGATACCAGGCCACCGCCATCGCCGCCTGAACCCCGCTGGCCTCGTCACCGTGAATGCTGTAGCCGTGCCAGGTGAAAACGGGCGCATCGGGCTCGTTGGCCAGATGGGTCCGCTGCACTTCGGAAAGCCGGTCCAGGTTGCGGACGGAAGAGATGATGGCCGTGATCTGTCGCCGTCCTTCATGGGTTCTTCCGAGATCGACGAGCCGGACTTTCGGAGACATCTCCGCCAGCGCCTCGAACCAGGCCACCACCAGGTCGTGCCGGGCGAGCGCACTGCCGAGGGTGTGTCCGAGCACGGACTCCGGTCTGGGAACCGTCTCGTCGTAGCCCACATCCGGGTCAACGGGCGGAAAATAATCCTCTATCGATACATGATCCGGATGCGCAAACACGCCTCGCGCAGGATCGGCTGCATGGCTGAGCGCCGGCAGAATCACCGGAAGGACGACAGAGAGAACCAGAGCGGTCTTCAGTATGGTGTGCATTCAGGCCCCATGTGCGCGGACCGCCGGAGGCGGGATTGCGATTGACTTGACTGAGAGGGTGGTTAATTCTCACCACGCACCCGAACAGGGTCAAACGGGGCCTGGAAATGGAAGGGGGACCACAGGCACTTGCAGCTGCTCAGCTTCAGAACCGGGGACGAGGTATCCTTCGGTGCTCTGATCGAGGGTCGCGTCGTCGATCTCGGTCGACACCTGCCCGAATACGATTCTCTCAGAGCGCTCCTCGAGGCGAACGGTATCGTCCGTGCGCTCGATACTGCAGCCGAGGTCTCGCCGGATTACCGTCTTGACAAGGTCGACCTCCTCGCTCCCCTCCCTGATGCGGCGCGTCTGCTGTGCGTTTTCGATGACGCGCGGGATGAGCCGGTGAGCGTGGATCCGAAGTTCATCCGGGGTCACGGCCGGCCTCTGCGTCTGCCGGAGGGGGATACGAAGCCTGTCGCCGCCGGCGTGGCGGTTGCCGTTTCCACGACGCACGAAGACATGGCCGTTCTCGGCTTCTGCCTGTTGACCTACCTGTCACCCGCTCTGCTTGCTGCCGGGCCCTGGCTCACCACGCCGGAAGCGCTGCCCGGGGATCAGACATTCTCGCTCAGAGTGCAGGTGGATGATCAGAGCGCTGAACTCGAGCTGCCCGTGCCCGGGGAGTCCGCGCTGGCCCTGGCCGGGGAACGCTCTCTGGAAAGCGGCGACATGATCGCCTTCCTCCACTATCTTCCTGATCTGAAGGCCGGGGCAGGCAGCCGCATAGAGCTGGACTGTCCGCCGCTGGGCACGCTGCTCAGCCCGGTGGAGGAACAGCCGCCCGAAGACGCAACAGGAGGAAATCCGTCATGAAGATTCTGAAAATCGCCGGCATTCTGCTGGTGGTATACGTGGGCATCGTGGTCCTGTTCGAATCCCTGATCGGTTACTTCCAGCCGAGCGATGGCAACACCCTCGTCATCACGACCACGGATGCGGACGGTCGGAAGAATGACCGGGTTCTGTCCGCCATCGAGGACGAAGGCACGCTGTATGTAGCTGCAAATCACTGGCCGAGAGCCTGGTTCCGCGCGGTGCAGGAGAATCCCGAGGTCGCCATCATTCACGGCGACACCCGGGGCGACTTCGTGGCGGTACCGGTCTCCGACGACGTGCACGAGCGTCTCGACACCCAGGTGCAGCCGCTGCCGCTGCTCGTGCGCTTTCTGACCGGCTTTCCGCCCCGCTATTTCGTCCGCCTCGACCCGGTAGTCGCCGGCGGCTGAACAGGGGCCCCGCCCTACCAGCTTCTGCGGGCGGCGATGGCGTTGGCCGATTCGAAGGTGCGGGTTCTCAGCTCGGTGAGCCGGGCATTCAGATTCCTGAACCTGAGCGGTTCCCGCTCGGAGTACCGGCCGCCGATCACCAGGTCCGAAAACGTGTCCTGCCCCCCGTAGCAGCCGAGCACGAAGGTGGCGCCTGCCAGCTTCCGTTCCCGGATCTGAGTCAGCCCGCGGGCCAGTGTGTTGCACCAGAACCGCTCCTCCGCCTCTTCGAGGAGAGCGAGCAGCGCAGTCAGATCATTCTCCAGTGCCTCGAATTCCATCGCCAGCGAGCTCATGGGGCCTCCACGGGGTCCGAAGAGACCGGACCGTCGGCCCATTCTGGCACCGAACAGCCGCCGGCGCCAAAACCCCCGTGCGCCTGCTATCCTGCGCCCCCATGCGACCCGTCACCCAACTGCTCCAGACCCGCCGCACTCTGAGGACGGCGCTGATCGCCATGCTCATCGCCGGCTGTTCGGAGGCGCCGGAGCAGACATCCGCACCGCCACCGGTCCCGGCAGCCTCGGTGGCCGCCGACTACGTAGGCAGCGAAGCCTGCCGGGACTGCCATGCCGCCGAGCACGCCGCCTGGTTGAATTCTCATCACGACCTGGCCCTGCAGCCGGCGACGCCGGACACCATCCTCGCCACGGGATCCGGTAACCATGAAGGCACCCGCTTCGAAATCGAGGGAGGCCGGCTCACCATCTCTCCGGACCCGGACACGCGCCTCACACCCCGTTTCACCTTCGGCATTGCACCGCTGCAGCAGTATGTGGTCGATGGTGACAATGGCGCCTGGCAGACCTACCCCATCGCCTGGGACAGCCGGCCCGGCTCCGAAGGCGGTCAGCGCTGGTTCAATCTGCACGACGACGTCTACCCGGCAGGCGATCCCATGCACTGGCAGGGGCGGGCCAACCGCTGGAACAGCCAGTGTGCCGACTGCCACTCCACCGGGGTGACGAAAAACTACGATCCCGCCGAGCGCAGCTATGAGACCACCCTCGAAGTGGAAGACGTCGGCTGCGAAGCCTGCCACGGACCCGGATCTCTTCACCTGGCGGACCCGGCAGCGCAACCGCTGCTGCGCACCGGCGCGCAGCCGGAGGAGATCGATACCTGCGCAGGCTGCCATTCGCGCCGCAGCCAGATTGCGGAAGGCTTCCGGCCCGGTCTGCCTTACTACGATTTCTACTCGCCACGGCTCCTCGAGCCGGGTCTGTATCACGTGGACGGACAGATTCTCGAAGAGGTGTATGTCTGGGGTTCGTTCCTCTCGAGCCGCATGCATCGCAGCGGTGTCACCTGCACCGATTGCCACGATCCGCACAGCGCCCGACTGGAGCGTCCGGGCGACGACACCTGCACCTTCTGTCATCAGGTCCGACCACCGGCGGAATTCGCAGCAGCCGGCGGCAGAGACTTCGCCTCTCCCGACCACCACTTCCACCCGCCTGACAGCGAAGGCGCCCGCTGTGTTGCCTGCCACATGCCGAGCCGGACGTATATGGGCGTGGATGACAGGCGGGACCACAGCTTCCGGATACCCCGGCCGGATCTGAGCCTGACGCTGGGAGTACCCGAACCCTGCACGGGCTGCCATACGGACAAAACGCACGCCTGGGCTGCGACGGTGCTGGAGGAGCATTCCGGCCGCCAGCGGCCCGACCATTTCGCTGCGACCTTTGCGGCAGCGGATGGAGCGGAACCAGGCGCGGATGCGGCACTTGCCGCGATGGTGAGCGATACCACGAATCCGATCATGGTCCGCGCATCCGCGCTGGCCCGGCTCGGCGCCTATGACCGCGGCTACACGCTGGATGCCATCCGCCTGGCCCGGCGTGATGAGCCTCTGCTGCGTTATGCCGCGCCGCTGGCGGCGGCGAGCCTGTCCCCGGACCGGTCCTGGCGGCTGCTCACCCCGCTGCTCACCGACGAGCTGCGCGCCGTCCGGCATGCAGCCGTGATGGCCCTGCTGCCGACGCTCGGCGCGGACCCGGCGTACCGGGACAGGCTGGCTCCCCACCTCGAGGCGTGGATCGCCGATCAGTCGTTCAACCTGGACTATCCGGAGACCCTGACCAATCTGGCGGGCGCCTACCTCGCAATGGGCGATCCCCAGGCCGCAGAGGCCGCAC
The DNA here is from genome assembly GCA_030425195.1 of Gammaproteobacteria bacterium. Classification (GTDB taxonomy): domain Bacteria; phylum Pseudomonadota; class Gammaproteobacteria; order Pseudomonadales; family Azotimanducaceae; genus SZUA-309. Next base: position 188,786 of record JAUIAV010000004.1, read on the forward strand.
TCAACGAATCTCTCGCCCTGCAGGCAAGCTGGATACCCGGACTGCTCTCGCTGGCCGATCTCTACCGGGTGACCGGTCGCGATCCGGAAGGCGGACGGCTCCTGGAGCAGGCGCTCGCGCTCTCGGAAGCGCAACCGGAGGTGGCGTACGCCTTTGCTCTGTGGCTCATCCGCCAGGGCCGGCGGGAAGAAGCGCTGGAAAAACTGGCCCTGGCTGCCAGCGGGGCACCCGATCAGCGGCGGTACGCCTACACCTGGGCAGTCGCCCTGAACGACAGCGGCGATCCAGCGCAGGCCATCTCCGTCCTCGAATCGCTCCTCGAACGCTGGCCGGATGATGCGGATCTGCTGTTCGCAGCCGTCACCATGCTTCGGGATCAGGGCCGGTTCTCCGAGGCGCTCGTCTATCTGGACCGGCTCCTCCGGGTTCGGCCCGACGACGAGCAGCTCATGCGTTTCCGCCAGGCTCTGCAGCAGGCGGTGAACGCGGCCTGACCCGGTCAGTCGGCGTCTGCCTGAGCCACCACGCCCCGCTCGATGAGCGCGTCGATTTCTGATTCCGAATAGCCGGCTTCACCGAGAATGCCCCGGCTGTGCTCGCCCACATCGGGTGCTGGACCATGCGATCGCCGCGCTTCACCGGCCAGGGTCACCGGATTCGCCACGGTGAGCTGATAGTCCGGATCTTCCGAGCCGGTCTCGACGATGAATCCGGCAGCGCGGGCCTGGGGATCCATCAGGACATCTTCCAGGTTCTGAACCACGCTGTAGGTGATCTCCGCGGTGTCGAGCACCGAACGGGCTTCGGCCAGGGTCCAGCCGGCCACGATGCCGGCGATTTCCCCGCGCAGATGCTCGCGGGCCTTCATCAGCGTGCGGATATCCGGGTACTCCGTCTGCCAGGCTTCCCGCCCCAGTGCCCGGCAGAGCTGTGGCCACTCCCGGGCGGCATTGATGATGGCGAACAGGAGATACCGGTCATCCGAGGTCCGGTACACGGACGTCAGGGGATTCAGAAGGCCCTTCTCCTGGCGCAGGGCGCCGAGATCGAAACCGGCGACCGCACCCTGAATCTGCATGCCGTTGGCCCAGAGCCCATTGGCCAGCAGCGACGTCTCCACCTCGCAACCCTCGCCGGTGCGTTCCCGACGATAGAGTCCCAGCATGATGGCGCCGAACAGCGACAGTGCCGTGGAATGATCACCGAAGCCGGGAGCCCCCATCACCGGGGGCCCGCCTCTGTCGCGCACGAGATCCATGAGGCCGGTCCGCGCCCACCAGCCGGTGGAATCGAATCCCCGCTTTCTCGCCTCCGGGCCTGTACTGCCGAAAGCCGTGATCCGGGCGTAGATGAGCCTCGGATTCAGGCCGCGGACCGCCTCGGCGTTCAGCCCGTAGCGTTCGAGCTGATCGTCGAAGAAGTTGAGCACGAGCACGTCCGCATCCGCGAGCAGCCTCCGCATGATGGCCTGTCCTTCTTCCCGGGAGAGATCCAGCGCCAGACTGCGTTTGTTCCGGGACGTCAGCTGCCAGTTGTAGTCCGTCCGCCAGGGTTTCGACAGCGCCCGGTAACCGTCACCGGCGAAGGGCTCGATCTTGATCACGTCAGCACCGTAATCCGCCAGCACCGTGGCTGCGCCAGGGCCGGCCAGAAAGCTGGCGGCATCGATGACACGCAGCCCGTCGAGCAGCAGTTCGTCTGTTGGATCGCTCATGTTCCCTCTCAGATCGGCCTCAGATCGGCCTCAGTTCGGCCTCAGTTCGGCCTCATTTCGGCCTCATTTCGGCAATGGCACGCCGGCCCCTTCCGCATAGGGTACCAGGGTTTCCAGCGTGCCCGGATCGAGCCGGATGCCGGTACGGATCTGTGACTCACGGAGCGTCCAGCTCCGGCGCCCCGGTACCCGAACAGGGCGATCGGGATCGTCCGGCACACTGGTCTCGAGCAGGCGAACCAGATGCTCTGCTTCCCGCACATAGGCTTCCGGCTCGGTGAAGGCCATGGGATCCATTACCTGCAGGTAGAGGTTGTTGAGCTCGCTCTCCGGTCGGCGTCCGGATCTGCCGTGCCCGGTAAGCGCCTGGGTGAGCAGTTCGGTCATCATCGTCAGTGCCTGACCCTTATAGCCGTGGGTCAGCCCGCCGATGGGCATCACGGACCCGCCCGCAAGGAAATCGGCGGGATCATCGGACACACCGGAAGACACACGTTTGATCGCCGGTTCCGGCAACTTCTGCCCGAGCCGGGCCGCCCTCACCACCTGGCTGCCCGCAGTGATGGCCATGCTGACATCGAAGAGGATCGGCCAGCCGCCCGGGAGCGACTGCGGCGCGCAGAAGGCGACCGGATTATTGGAGAAGAGCCGGCCCCTGCCACCGAAGGGACTCACATAGGCCTCATCGGGCGAGCTGACCGTCATCAGCACGACCATACCTGCCCGGACCGCGGGGAGCAGGGTGGCGGCGAGACAGGCCACGTGCTGGCAGCGCCGCACGGTCATGGTGAAAGCGCCCGCTTCCCGGGCCCGCTCGATGGCATGCTCGAGGGCAAGATGCACGGCCCAGTGGCCCGGCAGCCTGTCCGCATCCCAGCTGCCGATGGCAGCCCGATCGACGAGCACCACCGGCCGGCCTTCCCGGCGGGTCTCGCCGCTTTCCAGCCAGGCCAGGTTCGTTGCCACTTTCACCACGCCATGCGATCGGAAGCCCATGAGTTCGGCGTCGACGAACCCGTTCGCCACCACGGAAGCCATCTCCGGCGCGAGACCGTGTGCCTCGAACAGGGCAGTGACGAAAGCCAGCAGGTCCGGATAGGGAATGCGGGCCGGCTCTGTTGAGGCGCTCAGTTGACCGCCCGGTCCCGGCCTTCCCAGTACGGTGCACGGAGCTCCCGTTTCAGCACCTTACCCGGACCGGATTTGGGCAGCGGCTCTGTTCTGAGATCGATGCCCTTGGGCACCTTGTAGCCGGCGATACGCTCGCGGCAGAACTCGATGATCTCCCCGGGATCGACGTTGTGATGGGCCTCTCTCGGGACCACCACGGCCCAGACGGCTTCGCCCCATCGCTCATCCGGGACGCCGAATGCGGCGGCTTCCAGCACCGCCGGGTGCCGGTAGAGGACCTCCTCCACTTCCGTGGAGTACACGTTCTCCCCGCCGGAAACGATCATGTCCTTGCTCCGGTCGACCAGATAGAGATAGCCGTCCGGGTCCAGGTAGCCCAGGTCACCCGTCCAGTACCCGCTCTCCTTCAGCACCGACTCGGTCTGTTCCGGTTTGTTCCAGTAACCCTGCATCACGTTCGGGCCCCGCACGACCACCTCGCCGATGGAGCCGGGCTCCACGGGCGCACCGTCGATGTTGAGAATCCGGATTTCCTCTCCCACAACCGGCCGCCCGCATGAGCGGGCCCTCTCCTGGTCGAGGAGGTTCTCTTCGCCGATGAGCACCGTGCACAGCGGTGACAGCTCGGTGGCGCCGTAAAGCTCGTTCAGTTCGGCGGTCGGAAAAGCGCTGTGGGTCCGACGCAGCACTTCCGTCGCAATGGGAGACCCGCCGTGGGCGATCATCCTGAGGGAATCGGTTCTCCGCGGCCGCGCATGCTGCTCTTCGGCGATGGCGGCAAGCATGGTGGGCACGCCGAGTGTTTCCGTCACCCCGTGTTTCTCGATCAGGTCCAGGGCGTGTCCGGGATCGAAGGTGTCCAGTGTGACCTGCAGGCCCGTGGTCCAGATGTTGGCGAGAATGCCGTTCGATCCCGCAGCATGGAACATGGGCGCCATGACCAGCATCACGTCTTCCGCCCGCTGCGGCACGGCAACCAGATAGTGATACGTATTGGCGATCAGATTCCGGTGGGAAAGCATCACGCCTTTGGATTTACCCGTAGTGCCGCCGGTATAGAAGAGCCCGGCCAGGTCGTTCTCTTCCACACCTTCACCGAGTTCCACCTTCCCGGTATCCCCGGCACTTGCCACGAGCGCCTCATAGGCCTCCGGAATCATCACCACATGTTCGACCACACCGGCAAGCGCGCCCGGGTCCCGGTCCGTGATCAGCACCCGGGTCCCGGAATCCTCCAGGGCGTAGATCAGCTCCGGTTCCGCATGACGGGTGTTCAGCGGGACGACCACGAAACCGGCCGCAGGTACTGCCACGTAGGTCTCGATGTATCGATGACCGTTGCCGGCCAGGATCGCCACCCGATCCCCCGGATTCAGTCCGAGCCCTGCCAGAGCACCTGCCAGCTTCGCGCAGCGGTCATGAAGTTCTGCAAAGGTGAAGGTCGCATCTCCATCGATGACGCCGACCTTGTCCGCGGCAAGGCGTACGGCCGTTCTGATCGGATCCGCAAACGTATGCATCCACTCTCCCGGTAGTCACAGCGTTCAGACCGGCAGTGTCCCTCGATTGTCCTCACCGCGCAATCTGGCATAGCATCGGAGGCACTTCGGCCGGCTTGTGAGCGATGAATGCTGCGTTTTCTGAAGATCTACCTGCTGCCAGGCGCCGTGCTCCAGTCCGTCATGATCGGCGGCGGCTACGGTACCGGCCGGGAGCTGGTGGAGTTCTTCACCCGTCACGGGGTCGCGGAGGGATTCGCGGGCCAGCTGCTCGCCACCGCGCTGGTTTCGCTCATCTTCTCGCTGACCCTGGCCCTGGCTGTCCGTTACCAGGCCTATGACTACCGCCATTTCTTTCAGCTTCTGCTCGGTCGGGCCTGGATCCTCTTCGAGATGCTGCTCGTCGTGCTCTTCGTTCTGGTGCTCGCCGTGATGGGTTCGGCGGCAGGCGGCATTCTGGAGGACGCGTTCGGATTCCCCGAGCGGGCGGGCGCGCTGATCATGCTGATTCTGGTGGTCGTCCTGACGTTCTTCGGCCGGGATCTCATCACCCGGGTGCTCGCATCCTGGAGCGTGTTCCTGTACGCCGTGTTTCTCGCCTACTTCGTCGCCGTGACCAGCGGGCTTACAGAGGCGGATCTGGCAGGAAAGCTGGACTGGACCTTCGAGGCCGACTGGATGATCAGCGGGCTGCAGTATGCGCTCTACAACGTCTCCGCCGTGCCCATCATCCTGTATGCGGCCCGCGCCATCGAGACTGAGGGGCAGGCCTACGCCTCCGGCGCCATCGGCGGGCTCATCGCCATGATCCCCGGCATGCTCTTCCATCTGAGCTTCGTCGGCGCCTATCCGGGTATTCTCGAAGCCGAGCTTCCCGTGTACACCCAGTTCGAGAACCTGGGAATGCCGGTACTGTACGGCCTGTACCTGCTGGTGCTGTTCGGCACCTTCATCGAAACCGGGGCCGGCAACATTCAGGGTTTCATCGAGCGGGTGGACGGCTGGTGGCAGGAACGGCGTTCGACCCCGTTGAGCCGCGTCCATCATGCCAGCATCGCCGGCGTCGCCCTCGTTCTCGCCAGCGTGCTGTCGGACATCGGAATCGTCGACCTGATCGCCAGCGGCTATGGCAGCATCGCCTGGGGATTTCTGATCGTCTATCTGCTGCCGCTGTTCACCGTGGGCGTCTACCGGCTCAGCCGTTCGCCGACTGTCGGCAATGGCGCTTCCGCCGTGACAGACTGACCGGAACGCCTCCTGCCCAGTGTCGGGGACCCGGAAAAAACACGGGCTCCCGAAGGAGCCCGTGCGCTTTTTCATTAGTCGAGCCGGCACCGTGTTTTGACCCTCTGCCAGCATCCGGTGCTGCCGAGGATCCGGAGATCCGTGCCTCAACAATGAAGGTTCGAGAAATGATCTCGAAAGTTAAGCGATCATTTCTCCTACCTGAAGTAAAACCACGATCACCTCCTTAACTGTTCAGCCCGACACGGAGGAAATCTTAGTTCACGGACGTCCGAATGCAAGCACTTTCCTTTCCGTGCGACATGCCGCGCACTGCGGAGATTTGGGGTACCATCAGCGGTTCCCCTCCTCGAAAACACGACCGGATCACCTCCGCATGGCTCAGGCATTCAGCGGCATCCGAATCATCGATTTCACTCAGGTTCTGGCAGGGCCCATCGCCACCCAGCAGCTCGCCCTGCTCGGCGCCGACGTCATCAAGATCGAAGAGCGTGTGAACGGCGATCAGACCCGCGGCCTCCTCAACGACACACCCGGCGCGAACCCCAGCATGTCGCCCTCCTTTCTCAGCTGCAATCTGGGCAAACGCAGTATCACGCTCGATCTGAAATCGCCATCCGCCGCAGAGATCGTGCACAGACTTGTCAGAACCGCGGATGTGGTGGTGGAAAACTTCCGGGCCGGCGTCATGGACCGCCTGGGATTCGGCTACGAGGCACTGAAGGCAATCAGGCCGGACATCGTCTACTGCTCCATTTCGGGGTATGGCCAGGAGGGGCCGAAGGCGGGAACCCCGGCTTACGACGGGGCCATTCAGGCCGACTCCGGCATGATGTCCATCACAGGCCACCCCGGAACGGGACCGACCCGCACCGGTTACATGCCCGTGGACATGGCGACCGGGCTGAACACGGCGTTCGCCATTTCGGCAGCCCTGTACCGACGTCTGGCCACCGGTGAAGGTCAACGCCTGGACGTCGCCATGATGGACACCGCCATCGTTCTGCAGACGCCCCAGATCTCCAATTTTCTCGTGAACGGCGTCGTACCCGAGCTGATCGGGAACCGTTCACCGACCGGACAGCCTACGGCCAACAGTTTCGCCACCCGGGACGGCTTCATGAACGTACTGGCTCTGAAAGAGCCCCAGGTCCAGGCACTGCTCGAGGCGATCGGCCGTGCGGACCTGCTGAGTGATCCGAGGTTTCAGAACGCACCCGCGCGGATGCAGCACTACGACGAGGTCTACACGCTCGTGGCCGACATCCTCAGGACGAAACCCACCGCCGAATGGCTGGACGTCTTCGCCCGGTCCAGGGTTCCCGCCGCCGCCATACGCGCCTTCCCGGAAGTCCTGGCGGACGAGCAGTTCCGGCACAGGCACACGTTCATCCGCTTTCCCAAGCCCGGCGAAACGGATACCCAGGTCGACCTGGTCCGGGCCGGCTATCAGGCGGATACCGACGGGCCCGACACCGTGCTGCCGCCACCCATGCATGGTGAGCATACCGAACAGGTGCTCTGTGAGATCGGCTACGACGAAGACGCCATCGCGAAGCTCAGGGACGGACTGACCATTTGAGTATCCCCGGCGCGTGAGCGGCACATCCGAGATGCCGTCTGTGAACTCCTTTTCGACCGAGTTCAGAGCACTCGCGCGCCTGGGTGCACCCATGGTCGCCACCCAGTTCTTCATCATGGCCATGGGCTTCATCGATACCGCCATGGCCGGGCGCTACGACTCCACGCATCTGGCCGGCGTGGCACTCGGAGGCACGGTCCTCTGGCCCGTGTTCATGTTCACCACCGGCATCACCATGGCGCTCACCCCCATCGTCGCCCAGCTGCGCGGCGCGGGTGCGCCGGCAGAGATCGGAGCCCAGGTGCGCCAGGGTGTCTGGCTGGCGCTGGCCGCGTCGACGGTGTGCGTGCTGGCCGTCACCAATGCGGGGATGCTGTTCACGCTGGCGGACGTGGAAGCCGAAACGGCAGCCGTGGCGCAGGACTATCTGAATGCCACCGCCTGGGGCATCCCGGCGGTACAGATCTACGTGGTTCTCCGATATACCGCGGAAGGCCTCGGCAGGACGGTGCCGCCCATGCTCATCGCGGGGGCCGCGCTCCCGGTGAACGCCGTCATGAACTACATCCTGATCTACGGTCACTTCGGCGCACCGGAGCTCGGTGGCGAAGGCTGCGGCTGGGCGACGGCCGTGGTCTGGTGGCTGGAGCTCGCACTCATCTCGCTGCTGCTCCGGCGCCCCTACTTCTCCGCGACCGGGCTGCTGGAGCGGCTGGACCTCCCGGACTGGCGGATCCTCAGAAGCATGATGAAGATCGGACTGCCGATCGGGGCCACGATCTTCCTGGAGATGGCCGTTTTTTCGGTGATCGGCCTGTCCATCGCCTCGATCGGGGTCACCGCGCTGGCGGCCAACAGCATCGCCGGCAACGTGAACTGGGCCACCTACGTCATTCCCAGCACGCTGGGCGCTGCCGCCAGCATCCGGGTCGGCTTTTACGTTGGAGCCGGCAACTACGGTGCCTCCGCCTTCGTCGCACGAACCGCGTTTGTGGTCTCGCTCTGCTATGCCGTCGCCGTTTCCGCGCTGCTGATCACCTTCCGCTACGGGATCGCCGGAATCTACACCCGGGACGGTGCGGTCCTGGAACTCGCCGCTTCGCTGATGGTGTTCATCGCCCTCTACCAGATCGTCGACGACACCCAGGCCACCATCGGCGGCACCCTCCGGGGCTACAAGGACACGCGCGCGCCCATGCTGTACTCGCTGCTCGGCTACTGGTTCCTGGCGCTGCCGCTCGGCGCGGCACTCTGCTTCGGCTGGTTCGGCCAGACGCCCATGGGCGTAAAGGGCTACTGGATCGGAATGACGCTGGGGCTGGCCGTGGTCGCCGGGCTCATGGGGCTGCGGCTGATATCGACGACCAGAAACCCGGCGCGCATTGAGGCCTTTTCAAAGATCTGATCGCGTCATGACAGCTCAGAACGTACGGGGGTCCGTCATCGCGTGTGCCTGTCACGGAGCGCCTGCCTGAGTGCCTCGGGCGTTACCGGCGGACCATCCGGCTGGAACGGCGCGCCATCCACATAAAGCATGTCGACGCTCTCACCACGCGAACGCAGTTCCTCCTTCTCCCAGGCGAGCACTTCCTCGAAGTCGACCTCTGCTTCGAGTCCGGCTACCGCATCCCGGGTCATGACACAGAGCTGACAGCCGCCCCCGCACCAACCGTTCGAGAAAACGGTCACCTGCACCCTGCCATCCTGCGGCCGCTCCGACGCGATGAGCGTGTTGCGGCGCAGAAACGATGGCTTCTGGGCGGCCGGGCTGAACGGCTTCCAGGCAAGCACGTCGAGTCCGTCCTGATCGACCCGCTCGAAGCCCGCGTGCTCGTAAAAACTCACCGGATTCCAGGCATCATAGTCCTTGGCCCAGACCACCAGACCGTCACAACCTGACGCACGGGCGTCGGCTTCGATTTCGGAGAGCATGAAGCGCCCATAGCCTTTCGACTGCTGGTTGCCGACCAGGTGATCGTAGCCGTGAATCCACATGCAGAGGATGGCCATCAGATTCCGCCCCTCGTAGGGCGAGTGTTCGACGGGGATGTAGTTGGTCAGTCCGACCACCACACCGGCGTCGTCCTTCAGGACCTTGGCCCGGTGTCCCCTCGGCTCGAAAGCCGCCCGCCACGCCTTACGCATGGCGATCACCCTCGGATCGGCGGGGATCTCGTCGTGCAGGCAGCGGTAGTAGGTGTCTTCCGTGTCTCGGTCTATCTCGAGGAGCTGCATCACACCCTCCCCCTTGATGGTGTAAACCTAGCACGCCCGGCAGCGGTCGAACAAAGCCTTTGAGATCAGACGGTTAAGAGAACTAACAGACTCTGAATCGATGACCCGTCCGGACCGGTCGCTGACCTGCGCGGCACGGAGCGCCTCCACGGGTTGACCTAGTGTAACGGTCCATGAACCCGATTGAGGAGCCATTCCCATGTTCCGGCACCGGAAATCCAGCGCCTGCCACCACCCGGAGGCGCCCGTGAGCCCGGCGCTCGAGATGGCGCTGTCGGTTCGTCTGAGAATCTTCGCGAGAGCGGACATCGAGCCCGCGACGGCCGCATTTCTCGAGGCATTCACCGACCGGCTGGATGGCGTTCGCGCCAGCCGGCACAGTGTGGATTTCGAGACGGCCAAGGCGCTCGCCTGGTGGCAGGGAGTCGAAACGGACCGGCTCGTCGCGCTTGCCTGCACCGAGATAGAGAACGACCCGGAAATTCAGAGGCTGAAATCCGTCGACGACCTCGAGGCCATCGTCCTGGACCGACATGTGGAGGAACGGGTCAGAGCCCTGATCCGTGATGGGCAGGATGATCTCGCGCTGCGTCTGACCCTGCTCTCGAAAACCCGGCTCAACGTGCAGTAGGCAGGATCATCCTGCCTGAAAGTGCGGCATCACCCCATCGATGAAAAGTTCCAGGGCATCCCAGTCCACCGGCGGCCGGAGTGCGATGTTCAGCCCCCCGATGCCCGTTTCCTGATACTCGCCGACCCGGTCCACCACGGCCTGTACCGAACCGGTGAGACAGCCCCTGGGATCCACCTCGGGTGCCCGGTCGCCCATGTAGAAACCGACGTTCACGCTCGTCTGAAGCTCCGAGACGCCGCGGCCTTCAGCGGCACAGGCCGTCGCCAGCCGATCGAGGCGATCCGTCACCGCTTCCGGCGGGAGATAAGGCATGTTGAAGCCGTCCGCATAACGGGCGGCCAGCACCGGTGTGCGCACCTTGCCGCGACCGCCAACCCAGATGGGGAGCTTCGCGTTGACCGGCCTGGGGGCACAGACGGCGCCTTCGACCTGATAGTAGTCCCCGTGGAACGTCGTCTCCTCATCCCGCAGGAGGGAGCGGATGATGGCCAGCGCTTCTTCCAGCTGATCCAGACGTCTGCCCAGGGGTGGGAACCCGTAGCCGAATTCCCGGAACTCCTCTTCGAGCCAGCCCGCACCGATACCGATCTGCGCCCGCCCGCCGGACAGGTGATCGACGGTCACCGCCGCCTTGGCGAGCAGGCCGGGACTGCGGAACAGCGCGCAGAAGACCAGGCAGCCCACCTGGACGTTCCGGGTGAGCGTTGCCAGCGCGGACATGGCCGCCACCCCTTCAAAGCAGGGATTGTGACGATCCACCAGCGGGTTGGCGTAGAAATGATCCCAGACCGACACCCAGTGGAAACCGTTCTCGTCCGCCGTCCGCCACAGGCGCGTGAGCTCGTCGACCGTCAGGTCCTGCGGGCCCGCGTGCATGCCGATCCGGATCACTCTAACCGTCCAGGCGTTCGATGATCGTGCCCGTCCCGAGACCGCCGCCGCAGCACATGGCGATGAGTCCGTAGCGGCCGCCGGTGCGTTCGAGCTCATGGAGCGCGGTCGTGATCAGCCTCGCGCCGGTGGAGCCGGTGGGGTGACCCAGGGCAATGGCGCCACCGTTCGGATTCACTTTCTCCGGATCGGGGTTCAGCGCCTTCTCCCAGGCGAGCACGACGGAGGCGAAAGCCTCGTTCACCTCGAAGGTGTCAATGTCTTCAATTTTGAGTCCCGCCTGATCCAGTACCTTCCTGGACGCCGGGATCGGTCCCTTGAGCATGGTTACCGGATCCACACCCACCAGGGTGGAAGCCACGATGCGGGCCCGGGGCTTGAGCCCGAGCTCATCCACCGCTTTTCTGCTCGCCATGATGACCACGGCGGCACCGTCCGATACCTGAGAGCTGGTTCCGGCCGTATGAATCTCCTGACCCGGTACCGGATCCAGAGCGGCAAGCGCTTCCATGGACGTCTCCCGCAGCCCTTCGTCGCGGCTGATGGTCCGGGTCTCACCGGTGGGCTCCCACTTGTCGTTCAGCACCGGCGCTTCGATGGGCGTCACCTCCCGGTCGAAACGGCCTTCTTCCCAGGCCCGGATGGCGTTCTGCTGGCTCCTGAGGCCGAAAGCGTCCGTATCGCCGCGGGTGATCTGGTATTCCTCGGCGATCATCGCCGCGCCCTGAAACTGGCTCGTGGGCTGATAGTGCGACATGTAGGAATCACCCATGGGCACCGCATCCTTCATGTTCGAGCCCAGCGGCACTCGACTCATCATCTCCACGCCACAGGTCATGACGATGTCTTCCATGCCGGACGCCACCATGGCCGCCCCCATGGAGGTGGCCTGCTGCGAGGAGCCGCACTGGGAATCCACCGTGGTGGCGGCCACCTCTTCCGGCAGACCTTTCGACAGCCAGGCGATCCGGGCGATGTTGAAGGACTGCTCCCCGACCTGGGAGACACAGCCGCCGATGACCTGACCGATCTTTTCTGCCGGAATACCGCTCCGTTCCAGCGCAGCCGCCTGCACGGCACCGAGCAGATCCGCCGGCATGAGGCCAGCAAGGCCCTTTCCACGCCGTCCGATGGGACTGCGGACCGCTTCTACGATATAGACGTCTTCCATGGGTTCTTCCTGATGTTCATGTGAGGAAAATAGTTCAGCCGCGTATTGTAGACGCTTCCAAACGACCCGAAAATGCAGCCGGGGGAGAACAAGAATTACAACAGATCCCATGAACCATCCCAGCAGCCAGTCCAGCAGCCCGGCCAACAGCCCGGCCCGGGACCGCTTCGCCCGCCTGAGGGCTCGATTCGGGCCCGGCCTCATATTCGCGGCGGCGGCCGTGGGCACTTCCCACATCGTTCAGTCCACCCGGGCAGGCGCGGGTTACGGACTGACCCTCGGCCTGCTCATTCTCGTGGTCTGCGCGCTGAAGTACCCGTTGTTCCGCTTTTCAGCCGACTATGCCGCAGCCACCGGAGAGAACCTGGTGCGGGGTTACGGACGCCGGGGGCGGCTGCTGGTACTGATCATGTTCGTCACCTCCGCCATCGAGGCGGTCGCCGCCGTGGCCGGGGTCAGTCTGGTCAGCGCCTCCATCGCGGCCTGGGTTTTCGACTTTCAGATCACGCCGGTGAACGCGGCCGTCGGCCTGCTGATTCTCACCGCCGCGCTGGTGGCCATCGGCCGTTACCGCATCATCGAATCCCTGACCGGAATCCTGGTTCTCGTGTTCAGCGTGCTGACCGTCATCACGACGATCGCGAGTCTGCCGGCGCTGACGGACGGGACAGCCCCTCTGTTTCCTCCGTTCCCGCTCAACACGGAAAACTGGTCGTTCGCCATCGCCGTATCCGGATGGATGCCCATCGGCAATACCGCCGCCATCATGCTGGCGGCCTGGATTCTTGCGAAGACCCGCGAGAGCGGCAGGTCCCCTGCCGATGCCCGGTTCGATTTCAACCTGGGGTACCTGGTGAGCGTCGTGCTCGCCCTCTGCTTTCTGGTCGTCGGGACTGCCGTCCTGCATGGCAGCGGGGAGGCGCTGCCGGGTGCCTCCGGACCCTTCGTCACCAGCTTCGTGAGCCTCTACACGGCCACCATCGGCACCTGGTCGAGCCTGTTCGTCTCCGTGGCCGCACTGGCGGTGATGTACTCCACGCTGCTTGCCATCGTCGATGGGTTTCCCAGGATGATCGGAGAGTTCTGCGCCGAGCTGATCACGCCGGACCGGCCGGAGAACAGCGAGACGTACTACTATCCCGCCATGATCACGGTGGTAACGGCGGCATCGGCACTGCTCTACTTCTTCTTCAACGCCTTCGCTGCCTTCATCGACATCGTCACCATCACCGGTTTCCTGGCGGCACCGATCGTCGCCTGGGCCAATCAGCTCGTCATCAGCGGAGCTAACGTACCGGAAGCATTCCGTCCGGGGTCCGGACTCCTCATCTGGAACCGGCTGGCCGTCGTGCTGCTGACCGCAGCGACGCTGGGCTACCTGTACCTGCGGCTGTCCCAGGGTTTTTAGGTAAGGAATCGAAGATGTTTCTCACCCGTTCGACGCCGTTCAGACTGGCCGCGTTCACACTCTTCTACTTCGCCCAGGGTGTGCCCATCGGTCTGCTCACGGTTGCTCTGCCCGCCTGGCTGGTGGAGCTCGGTGTGGCGACGAAGGACATTGCGACCTTTGCGGCAATCACCGGTCTTCCCTGGGGACTGAAGCTGATTTCCGGCCCCTTCATGGACCGGTTCTCGTTTCCCGCCATGGGTCGGCGACGCCCATGGGTGATGGCTGCTCAGGCCGGATTGACGCTTTCCATGTTCTCACTCGTTCTGGTAGCCGATCCCGCTCAGCACATCTGGACGCTCATCGTCCTCGGCACGATCACCAACACCTTTGCAGCACTTCAGGACGTGGCGGTGGATGGCATGGCCATCGACATACTGCCGGAAGGAGAAAGAGGAAGAGCCAACGCCTTCATGGGGTTCGGCCAGGCAGCCGGATTCTCGCTGTTCGGCGCGCTGAACGGGTATCTGCTGGTCACCTTCGGTCTGGCGGTGACCGCACTCGTCTCCACCGCGACGGTGGGCTGCATATTCGGCTTCGTGGCGCTCGTCCGGGAGCGGGAAGGCGAGCGGCTGATGCCCTGGACGGCGGGTGAGGCGACGCCGAGATCTTTCGCGGTCAGCGAGTCGTTCGGCGGGATCTTCCGGGATCTGTTCCGGGTGCTGTTCCTGCCCATGAGCCTCCTGCTCGTGAGCGTGGAATTCCTGCATCGGGCCGGAGCCGGCATCTCCATCAGCATCTTGCCGGTCATTGCCGTGGAGGACCTGGGCTTCAGTTCGGACCGCTATTCCTACTGGATGGGTGTGATGGGCGGCGTCAGTGCGGCGGTCGGCCTCCTCTTCGGACCCTTCATCGATCGCAAAGGTGCCGCCCGATTCATCATGATCGGCCTGATCCTGGCTGCGCTCGCCTATGGAGGCTTCGCGCTGGCCAGGCCCTGGTGGGACAGCCTGCCCGTGGTCCTGGCCGGTCTGGTCGGCAGCCAGCTGGCGAGTCAGCTGGTGTTCGTCGCCGTCATCGCCGGATTCATGGGGTTGTGTGCAAAGCACGTGGCGGCAACGCAGTTCGCCGTCTACATGTCCATGGCGAATCTGAGCCGTTCCGCCGGTGCCGGCATGTTCGCGTTCGTCGCTGCCGGTACGACCAGCGCGGACGCGCTGTACATGATCGCCATTCTCAACGTAGCCGCCGCCGTGCTGCTCACCCGGTTCAGCCTCGCGAAACACCGGATCCGGCTCGACGAGCTGGAGCGGACCGGACCGGCGGAGGCCGTCGCACAGTCCTGATCAGTCTGTACGATCCACCCTGCCCGACAGATCTACCGCCACAAGCTCGCGGCTGAGCTCGTTGGTCGCGTAGAGCACGTCGCCGACCACCGTGATGTCGTTCAGCACCATGGCCGGTGGCTGCGCGTCCGATGCGGGCGGGGATCCGGCCCCGAGGGTCACCAGAAGCTCGGGGCCGCTGTCGCCGAGCAGATAGACCCTGCCGGACTCACCCTCCCGGACGAGTACGCGGTTCCGCCAGAGAGCCAGACCCTCCGGCGCATCCAGGCCCTCGGCAACGATCACCGGCGCGATCTTCCGGCCACCCGCGCCGATCTGCAGAACCTGACCCGCACTCCGATCGCTCACCCAGAGCCGATCACCGTCCGTGAGCAGGTCGGTGGGAGCCTGCAGACCGGACGCCATCCGGGTGACGCTGTCGCCGCCGATGATGCGCACGTGGCCGGGTCCGTGCTCGGCCACCAGCAGCGTCTCCCCGTAGCGCACCGCGCTCACGGGCATCTGCAGGTTGTCCATCCGAGCCACGGTCCGGCGACGTTCCGGATTCCAGATCCGCACGTTGGCATCGGTGAAGGAACTGAAGATCAGGTTGTCACCGTCCACCGATACGGAGAGCACCGAACCCAGCTCTCCTACGCCCAGCACGTTGCGTTCCACCCAGAGCGCCCGTCCACTCCGGTCGAAGCTGCGAACCGCGTGCAGGTCCGCGACCAGCAGCTCGATACCATCCTCCGTCGCTCGTGCAGCGATCGCACCGGGATGTGCCATGCCGCCGGGCTGCAGCTCCGTGATCCCGCCATCCGGATCCACGCGCCAGACTGCACCATCCGCGAAACTCGAGACGAAAAGGCGATCGTTCCCGTCGAAGGCCAGGTTGTCGAGACCCTGCTCCAGCACGGCTACCACCGATTGCCGGCCGTCCTCCACGCGAATGACGGACCCCGCGCCGGTGTCCAGAACGTGCAGCACGCCCTCGGAATTGAACTTGACCGCGGCCGGCACATTGAACCCGGTGGCTTCGATGCGCATTTCCCCCGAGTCCACGTCGAAGCTCACCACCTGATTCTGGAACCAGCGAGGTCCGTAGAGTCTGCCGTCGGGACCCCAGTCCATGCCGTTCAGGCCGCAACCCGGTCCCAGCTGATCCGAGATGAGCCGCGGCGCTGCGATACCGGCCGGATCCACTTCGAACAGCTTGTCATCGAAGAAGCACTGGGAAACGAACAGGCGCCCATCGTCGGAGAAGGTGAGCGGATTCACACCGGGGGTGAGCCGGGCCGCCGTGATGCGTTCCCCGGCGGCGGTAAGGCCGGCCACCTCACCGGTCAGTATGGACGTCCAGTAGAAATCGCCGGCCCGATTGAATGCCACATCGTCCGGTCCATCGATCCCTTCGCTCAGACGCTCGAGGATCCCGCCGCTCTCCGGATCCAGCACGACCAGCTCGGAGCCGATCACGGTCGCGACGAAAAGACGGCCATCCGGTGCGAAGTGGAGGCCGTTCGCTCCGGATATGTTCGCGCCTGTCGCCAGGCGCTGGATCTCCAGCGGCGCCGGTGGGGCTTCCGTGCATCCGGACAGAACGAACAACAGGAAGAATACGGACAGGATGCCCGATACGATCGGGCGCCGTGTATCTCGCGGCACGGCCGCTTTCCACGACTGCCAACTGGTAGCGCTTCTGTCCATCCGACTCCCGTCCCTGATCAGCGTGCGTCGATCCTAACACAGGGTTTTGTGCTGGCAGGGCACCCCGGAAATACCGCATCATGGGCCCTTCGATGTCGGAGCCGGCGATGCGCAGAGAACGGGGAACCAGCGAAATCTTCGACGATCCCGAACGGGCTGAAGGACTGCTGTGGTCCAGACGCCGTTTCGTTCGAGGAAGCCTCACAGGCTCCGCCCTGCTCGCCATCAGCGCACGGATCGGCGGCCTCATCCCGTACGGGCGCTTCCTGCCCGCGGGCTACCTGCCACTGGCGCTGGCCAACGAGGCCAGTGGCATCGAAAGCGAAGACGGTCTGCTGCGTGTGCTGAACGACAGACCGCTCAACGCGGAGACGCCCGCCCACCTGCTGGACGATCAGATCACGCCGGCGGAACGCCTGTTCGTCCGCAACAACGGTCTGCCGCCGGAGCGCACGGAGGCATCCGACTGGCGGCTCAGCATCACCGGCGAGGCCTGCCTCGGCCCGCGCCGGTTCTCCATCGCCGATCTGAAGCGCGAGTTCGACCAGCACACCTATCAGCTGCAGCTCGAGTGCGGCGGCAACGGCCGCTCCGAGTTCCGTCCCCGGGTGCCCGGGAATCAGTGGTCCACGGGCGCCGTGGGTAATCCGGAGTGGACGGGGGTGCGGCTGCGGGACGTGCTCGAAGCCTGCGGCATCGCCGACAATGCCGTCTACCTGGGCTACGGAAGCGCCGACCGGCATCTGTCCGGTGATCCGGATAAGGCCGTCATCTCCCGGGGTGTACCGATGAACAAAGCCCTGGAAGATGAGTCTCTGATTGCCTTCGCCATGAACGGCGAGCCCATTCCCGGTTCGCACGGCGCGCCTCTGCGGCTGGTCTGCGGTGGCTGGCCGGGCTCCGTGTCCGGCAAGTGGCTGACGGCACTAATGATCCGCGACCGCGTGCACGACGGCGCAAAGATGACCGGATCCTCCTACCGGGTTCCCTGTCGACCGGTAGCACCCGGCAGCACGGTGGCGGACGATGACCTCTGCATCATCGAAAGCATGCCGGTCAAGTCGCTGGTGACCTTCCCCCGCTCGGGCGTCCAGACCCGAGCTGGCCAGTTGCTGTCCCTGCGCGGCAAAGCCTGGGCGGGAGATCGTGCCGTGAAATCCGTGGCGATCTCCATCGACTTCGGACAGACCTGGCAGCCGGCTGCCCTCTCCCCGCCACCGAACCGGCTGGCCTGGCAGTCCTGGCAGGCGTCGGTCACGCTGCCGCTGCCCGGGTACTACGAGATCTGGGCGCGTGCCACCGACGATGCGGATGTTTCCCAGCCCATGCTGGTGCCCGGCTGGAACCCGAAGGGCTATCTGAACAACGCCTGTCACCGTATTGCGGTGCAGGCAGCCTGATGGACGTCCGGCCGATCCTCCGGCGCTGGACGATGATTCCGATGCTGCTGCTGACAGCGACGGGCACACCTGCCGCTGCCGCAGGAAAGGATCCTGCAACCGGTCTGATCATCGCCCCCGGCTGGGAGCTCGCTGCCGCGCACTGCGGCGCCTGCCATTCCCACGCGCTGGTCACCGCCCAGCGGGGCGATGCGGATTTCTGGCGTTCCACCCTGCGCTGGATGCAGAGGACGCAGAATCTCTGGCAGATTCCACAACCCCAGGAAACGGCGCTGATCGACTACCTGGCTTCCAACTACAACGAGACGGACTGGGGCCGGCGCCCGCCGCTGCCCGTCTCCCTCATGCCGGGAGCGGTCAGCGACTGAGGCTGTCAGACCTCCTCGAACACCACGCTGATACGCCGGTTCAGTCGGCTCTTCTTCTCGATCTTGCTGACCCGGACCCGGCCGATCTCGCCGGTGTTCGCCACATGGGTACCACCGCAGGGCTGCAGATCCACATCACCGATTCTGAGCAGCCGGACGGAACCCGCTCCCGTCGGTGGCTGGACGGATAGGGTCTTCACGAGCTCCGGCTGCGCCGCCAGCGCTTCGTCGGCGATCCACTCCAGCGCAGTCCCGATGTTCCGTGCGATGAGCGCGTTCAGCGCCCCGGTCAGCGAATCCTTGTCTACCGTGGATTCCGGCAGATCGAAGTCCAGGCGGCCTTTCTCGTCGTTGAGATTACCGCCGGTCACCGGTGCATCCACCAGAGCGCACAACAGATGCAGACACGTATGCATGCGCATGTGCCTGTGCCGACGGTTCCAGTCGATCCGGGCCAGAACGCTTTCTCCCGGTGCCGGAAGCACCGACACGGCCGGATCCGGCAGGTGGAGAACGGCGCCGTCCTGGCCCTTCACGGTATCCACGATGGGTAATCGGCTTCCGGAGGCGAGGATCAGTTCGCCGCTGTCGCCGGGCTGACCGCCGCCGCGGGCATAGAAGACCGTCCGGTCCAGCACGATGCCCGCCTGCCCTGCCGCCGTCACCGTTGCCTCAGTTTCCCTGAGATACCCGTCCTGTTCGTACAGTCTTTCCGTCATCGGGATGCCCCGAACTGATCACGCGCCATCCAGAACGCGACGGCCGGAATGGCAAAGAGACCTCCTGCGATTGCAGCGGTCAGAATACCGCCGCGGTCGTTGAACAGCGGCCAGAGAAACATGGCCAGCGCCACCTGGGTCAGATACAGACTGCCCAGCCACCAGGCCCAGGGACGCATCTTCCACAAACCCCAGGCCAGGGCGCCGTAGACGATGGTATGGAGGAGACCGCCCACCTTGGCCGCCACGCCGGTGAACGTGTAACCGAACCAGACGTCCTCATCTTCCGCAATCGGTTTCAGACCCACATCGAAAGGTGTGTAGATGATCACCATATAGGCGCTGAACAGCATGATCAGATTCATCCACCAGCTGCGTTTCGCCCATTCGGTTTTCAGATCCGGCATTCGATCGTTCTCCCCTGGTCGCTGTGCCTGCGCAGTTTGCAGGGTTTGAGAATCAGTTTCGAGATCCTATGATGCCCCTATCGTGAGAGAGCAGGCAGGAAGGGAGAGCAGGCATGAGCGACAGCGGCTGGCAGATCTTCGAGATCGACAGAATCCGGGAAGCGATCACCGGCGGCAAGGTTCAGTACCAGGAGTTCCTCCGGGTTCCCGCGCTTTCCTGTGGCGTCTACCACCTGCCGAAAGGGGCCAAGGACATGCAGACGCCCCACGATGAGGACGAAGTCTACTTCGTGGTGGACGGCAGAGCCCGCATCCAGGTCGGCGAGGAAATGAAGGAAGTCGGCGCCGGCAGCATCCTCTACGTGAAAGCCACCGAGGAACATTCGTTCTTCGAGATCGAGGAGGACATGACCCTCCTCGTCTTCTTTGCCGCCGGACGCGGCTGAGCAGGTCCGGTCAGGGCACGCGTGCGGCCGACCTCTCTTCCGTGCCGAGCTCACGCCCGATCAGATAGAAGAGCAGACCGAAGCAGCCTGCGGCGAGGGTCAGAGCTACGAACGGCCAGGGATTCCGACCGCGTGCCCGGGCATCGTTCACCATCCAGATACAGCCGAGCCCGGCAACGATGACCAGGTCGAAGAACACCTGAGCGGCGCCCAGGCTCTGAAAGTGCGGCAGGATGATGCCGAGATACCCCACTTCGAACAGGGCGACGCTGGTGAGGGCGCCAAAGGCAACGGTTACCGTGACCAGCAGTGTGAGACGCAGGGACATGATCGTTCTCCCATCAGGTTGTGTATGGGAGACCCTACGGGCGGCCGGCACTCACAACAATTACCCGGCAGGTAATCGGATCGGCTCGATCAGCCGTGCGAGATCTCGATTTCCTTGTCCGTGATGAATTCCAGGAGCGCCGGCTGTCCGGCTTCCGTGGCCTCGATGCCCCGCTGAATCGCCGCACGGATTTCGCCCGGCTCGGTAACCCGCTCGCCGTAGCCGCCGAAGGCCCGCGCCATGTCCGCATAGTTACCCGAGATGTCTGTGGAGCGGTACTTCTCCGTAGCCACCTGCATGATGGGCAGTTCGATGGCCATGGAGAAGTTGTTCAGCAGGATGGACAGAATGGGAATCCGCTCGCGGACGGCGGTCTCGAAATCCATGCCGGTGAAACCAATGGCCGCGTCACCCCACACGTTGATGCAGAGCTTGTCCGGGCAGGCCAGCTTCGCGCCCATGGCGAGTCCGAGTCCGTAGCCGAGTTGCGTCGTTTTGCCCCAGCCGATGTAGGAAAGCGGCTGCGTGCTCGTCCAGAAGGGTGTGATCTGATCCCGGGGACTGCCTGCATCGTGCGTGATGATGGTATTGTCCACGTCCACCGCCAGCTGCAGCTCGTGCAGCACACGATAGGGGTTCAACGGCGTGGATTCGCTTGTCAATTTCGGCATCCATTCCGCGAGCCACTCCTCCCGGAGCGCGGCGATTTCCTGCCCCACGTTCTTCCGACCCGCTGCCGCAGACCGGTCGTGTCCGGCCATGGCGTCTGTCAGCGCCTGAAGGCTCAGCTTGGCATCGCCGATCAGCGCATGCTGCGCCGGCACATCCTTGTTCAGATCCATCGGATCGAGAGTGGCATGGATGATGGTTTTGCCCCGCGGCATGGCCACCCCGAATGCGGTCAGAGCGAAACTGCAGCCGATCCCGAGAATGACGTCCGCCTCCTCGAGAAACCGTTTCACCGGTCGGGGATTCGCCCGACCGCCGCTGCCGAGGGACAGCGGATGATTCTCGGGAAAGGCACTCTTCCCTTCCAGGCTGGTAGTGACCGGGATGTTCCAGGCTTCAGCCAGCGCTTTCAGCTCCGGCCACGCCTCGGCGTAGTGCACGCCCTGGCCCGCGTAGATGACCGGACGTTCTGCCGCGGACAGCACCGCCGCCGCTTTCGACACGTCCGCCGGATCGGGTGCGGATCGGGTGGCAGGTGCTGGTTCG
Organism: Gammaproteobacteria bacterium; assembly: GCA_030425195.1. Classification (GTDB taxonomy): domain Bacteria; phylum Pseudomonadota; class Gammaproteobacteria; order Pseudomonadales; family Azotimanducaceae; genus SZUA-309. The sequence goes on from JAUIAV010000004.1 coordinate 210,193, forward strand.
TGCTCCCAGTCCTCCGGCGCTTCCTCGTTCAGCACGTCCATGGGCAGTTCCACCAGCACGGGTCCCGGCCGGCCGTTCTTGAGCTGGGAGAAAGCACGACGCATCACCTCGGGCAGCGCCCGGCCCATGGTGAGCGGCTCTGCCCACTTGGTCACGTGCTGCATGTTCAGCGTGCTGTTGAAATTGGGGTAGTAGTGCGCGAGCCGTCGCGAATAGCCGGCCGGCAGCACGAGGATCGGCACGGATTCCGAATAGGCCTGAGCCACCCCGCCGAACGCGTTTTCCGCACCCGGACCGTGCTGCATGGCGAACACACCGAATTTCTTTCCCGAGGACAGTCTGGAGTAGGCGTCCGCCATGTGCAGGCCAACGCGTTCCTGACGCACGATCACGGTGCGGATGTCGGCAACCGCGCAGGCCTCGATGATGGCGTTCACGGGATAGGCAAACAGGATCTCCACGCCTTCCTTCTTCAGAGCCTGCGCAATTCCGTCGGCAACTTTCATGGTATCTCCTGTCCGGCTGTCGGGTGGAATCAGGCGGTGTTCCGGAAGAACTGATCGGAAGTCGCGGCCGCGATGTGGTTTTCGCGGAGCTGATCGTAGTTCTGGATGTCCGCGTTCACGCAATCGAGGCCGTTCTCGAGCACGTAGGCGTAGCTGCGCTGAAAAGCCGACAGCCCGGCGTTCAGCAGGGCTTCCGGATAATGGCCGTCGAACGCCTTCTTGTTGCTGGTCCCGAAGAAGCCGCCGGAGAAGTAGCGGACAGCCTTCATGCCGATCAGCCCGATGCCTGCCTCCCTCGCCCTGTCGAACAGCGGACGCAGCTCTGCCATGGGCGGAGAGCCCTCGAGCATGTTCTTGCCCTCCCAGTCATACCAGCCGCCAGGCGTGATGGCGATCATCGCCAGGTCGAAGAAGCCGGTTTCGATGGCCCGGTTGAGCACGTCTTCGGCGATCTGGTGAGTACTCAATCCGTAGTACTTCACCTTGCCGGCCGCCTTCGCACGCTCGAACGCCCCGTACATTTCCTCGGATCCCACCATGTCCAGGTTGTTGGCGGCCATCTGGTAGTAGGCGTCCACGGACTCGGTGCCGAGCTCCGAAAGACTGAGATCGAGCAGTTCCAGCCAGGCGGCGGCCGCACGCTTTGCCATGTCGACGGAAACCGGATCGCCGGGCTGAACCATCAGGTCCGAATCCGCGAATCCCGGATTCGCCTTGGTGATGAGAAACACCTCATCACGATGGGCCTTCAGGAAACCTTTCATGTTCCGTTCGGCCATGTCGTAGTAATGGGTGGTGCCCACGTCGAAGACGTTGATCCCCGCTTCGAGTGCGGTGTTGAGCAGCATGTCCTTGTTCGTGCGCATGAGCGATGCACCGCAGCCGAAGATGAGCCGGCTGGCCTCGAAGCCGGTACGGCCCAGCGTGCGGTAGCGCATTTCCGGCCAGGGCGCGCCGATGGATTCCCGCGCATCGCTGATGGCCGCACTCAGGTCCCCGGATCTCAGCAGCGTCTGGCCGCCGACACCGAGTGCCGCAGCGTACTGGAAAAAGCGTCGGCGGTTGGTTCCACTGCTGGTTTGGCCCATGATTCTCTCCCCGGTGAACTGGACGAACCGATCATAGCGCCAATGACGCCACTCAGCGAGGAACTGCCGTTGTTTTCACTCAGGGAGCTTCTGACACCCGCCATCGTCGCCCTCGCCCTGGCGGGTCTCGCCGGTTGCGGCCCCCCGGAAATCGGTCCCGGAACCGCCGCGGGATGGCCTGCCTATGGCGCCACTCCGGGCGGTACGCACTACTCCGCCGCGGACCAGATCACCCCGGACAACGCGCGCTTCCTGAAGCAGGTCTGGGTGCACAATTCCGGCGATTTCACGGAAGGAAACCCAACGGATGGAGCATGGTCGGGGCCCAGTGCGTTCCAGGCAACGCCAATTCTGGTGGACAGAACGCTCTTCTACTGCACACCGTTCAACCGCGTTTTCGCCCTGAACCCGGAAACGGGTGAGGAGATCTGGTCGTTCGATCCCGAGCTCGACCATCCCGCAAACAGCGTGCTGCCGAACTGCCGTGGCGTGTCCAGCTGGAAGGCGCCCGACTGGCAGCCCGGCGACGAACGTCTCTGCAGCCATCGGATTCTGACCGGCACCATGGACGCCCGCCTGATCGCCCTGGACGGCAGAACCGGCCGCCGCTGCCCCGGTTTCGGTACGGACGGCGAGGTGGATCTCTCCCCGGGACTGTCACCCCATCAGGCTTATGAATACGGTGTCACCTCGCCCCCGGCCATTCTCAACGATCTGGTCATCACCGGATCGATGGTCCTGGACAACGTGCGCACGGACATCCCTTCCGGTGTGGTGCGCGCGTATGACGTCATCTCCGGTGAGCTGGCATGGGCCTGGAATCCGGTGCCGGAAGGTATGGAAAAGTACGATGCGGATGGCGCCTATCGGAGCGGCACCACGAACGTCTGGTCCATCATCAGCGTTGACCCTGAACGCAATCTCGTCTTCGTCCCCACGGGCAACACCTCGCCCGACTACTACGGCGGGCATCGGGAAGGGCTGGACGAGTACTCGAGCTCCGTGATTGCCCTGCATGGCGACACCGGCCGTGTGGTCTGGAACTATCAGATGGTGCATCACGACATCTGGGACTACGACACACCCGCACAGCCCACCCTGATGGATCTGGAAGTCAACGGGGAAACGGTACCGGTGGTGGTGCAGGTGACCAAGATGGGAATGACGTTCGTCCTCGACCGGGACACGGGTGTGCCCGTCTACCCGGTGGAGGAACGGCCCGTGCCACAGAACCCGGTCGCGGGCGAATACCTTTCCCCGACCCAGCCCTTCCCGACGCATTTTCCGCATCTGTTGAACCGGATCGACGAGAACGATGCCTGGGGACTCATGATCTGGGACGGGGCTCAGTGCCGTGACCGGCTGGCCGCGCTTCGAAACGAAGGGATCTACACGCCACCGACCGTGGAAGGCACTCTCTTCTATCCGGGCAACGGCGGCGGCAACAACTGGGGATCACCCGCCATACACGTGGAAGACCAGATCATGTATGTGGTCACCATCCGCACGCCGAACTCTCTCTATCTGGTTCCGCGCGAGGCCTGCAGGGAAGCCGGCCGCGAAAATCAGATCGGAACACCTTACTGTGCCGACACGGACTTCGTCATGTCGCCGCTCGGAGTACCCTGCACGGAACCGCCCTGGGCGACCGTGGACGCGGTGGACCTGGTGGCCGGAGAGATTCTCTGGAGCGTCCCGCTCGGCACCACGCGGGACATGGCGCCGTTCCCCTTCTGGTGGATCAGAGGCGTGCCGGCCATCGGCGGTGTGGCCATCACCCGCTCCGGCGTTCTGTTCGCCGCCGGACCGATGGAGCATGCGTTCCGGGCCTTCGACGCAGAGACGGGAGAGGAGATCTGGCACACCCGGCTGCCTACCGCAGCCAACTCGACGCCCATGACGTTCCAGCTCGAAGAAGGCGGCCGTCAGTACGTGGTGGTGGCCGCGGGCGGTCATATGACGGGACTGAATCCGCCGGGAGACCACCTGATCGCGTTCGCGCTGCCGGACTGAAGCAGGCTCAGTCGAGCTCGCCGATCAGCGGCGGCAGGCGTTCGCCACGGTCGTTGTCCCGGAACTCCGTAGCGGTTTCGTAGAAGCCCGCGGTATCGAGCATGACCGTCACGGTCCCGGTACCCCGGTTCTCCCAGAACCAGCCGTGGATGCCTGGAAACGGCGCCACGTAGGTACCCTTGTCTGCCGACCCGCGCCCCTGCTCGAAACTCTCCGCATAGCCCTCCCCGGCACCGACCGGTTCCGCATGAAAGTCGAAGACCACCTCTCCCGTTGCCCGCCAGGTGAAATTCATGGCGGCGCCGGCTTCCAGGCGGTACTTGTACTCCACCGATTCGAACGGCGAGAGCTCGAAAGCGACCCGGTCCTGACGCAGGGGAATCGCCTGTTCCGTCAGAGCGGCAGGGCCGGTCCGGGAGAGGCCGGTCAGACCGAGCAGGGAACCGGTACCGAGAGGATCCACATCGTACTCTGCCGGCAGAACGACGGTCACCAGAAGCAGCCCGGCAACCAGCATCGACAGCAGCAGCATCTTCAGCAGTGCTTTTCCGGACCCGTTCATACCCGTCCATCCAGCAGAAAGTAGCCGGCCAGCTGCATGCCGGTCAGCAGGAAACCACCGGTCATGAGCAGCCAGTTCGCAGCAAACGCCTGGCGCTCGAAACCCGCTCCCTGGCGCCAGCGAAGCAGCAGCAGAAGCACCAGGGCGAGTGCCGCGATCTGACCGAGTTCCACACCCACGTTGAAGCTGATCAGATTCGTAAGCAGACCGTCCCCGGTGAGCGTCAGATCCTGCAGGCGGGTGGCCAGCCCCAGACCATGAAACAGTCCGAACACCATGACGGCGACCCGGGTGTCGATCCGGAACGCGAGGTCGTCGAAGCCCCCCATGTTCTCGAACGCCTTGTACACCACGGACAGCCCGATCACCGCATCGACCAGATAAGCATTCACCTGCCATCCGGCGAGCACCCCCGCGAGCAGGGTGACGCTGTGGCCTGCGGTGAAAAGCGAGACATAGAGGATCACGTCCCTGGGTTTGGAAAGGAAGAAAACCACACCGATCAGGAACAGCACGTGATCGTAGCCCGTGAACATGTGCTTGGCGCCGAGATAGAGGAAGGGGATCACCGCGGGACCGTTGAGCTGCTCGACGAAGCTCGCATTCGACTCGGAAATGTTGTGCGCCAGTGCCGGTCCGGACAACAGCAGCAGGAACACCGCCAGTGGCAGCGCGGCAGCGCTCCGTGCGTTCAACTGTCAGTCCTCGGAATCCGGCAGCATGTAGATCTGGTGGCAGGCGACACATACGTTGTAGAGCTGCCCGCCGTAGTCGAACACCTGCTGATCATCCTGATTCTCTGCCGCCTCGATCAGCAGCACCGCGGTCCGGGTGAGGCCCTGTGAGAACTCATTCCAGTCGTCGCCCTTCGAGTGACCGGGAATCTGCAGCACGTTACCCATTTCGGCCAGGGTGGCCGCTGCGTTGCGGACCGCGTCCCAGCCCTCCTGGGTGGTCGGTGCCAGGTCCTCTACGCCTTCGAGGGTATGGATGGTGCCCGCCGATCCCCAGATCACATCCGCATTGGGGTCGAGAATCCAGTTCATCATCTGGTGTTCATCCACCACCGGCTGGTAGCCGGTTTCGATCGGAGTCTCCTCGCTGCAGCCGGCCAGCACCACCAGCAGAACAACCGGCAGCCATCGCCCGCGGATCCCGCGGTTCAACCTCATACGCACGGTGCAAATCCCCTCTGACCCGGATACGGAATGAGGGCGCAGGGTAGCGTCAATCCCTGACCCTGGCCAGGCCAGTCGGGTCGAGCAGAGAAGCACGCGGAATTGATCAGGATCAATCTGCGTGGTCTCCACGCTCAGTAACTTCAGCAGATCTCAATGCAGCGGCCGGACGGCAACAGATCGTCGGACGACGGACTGCAGGACAGACCGCAAGACAGACCGTAGAAAGGAGTCCTCATGAGCGAGTACATCGAACCCGTGGACGCACAGATTCTGAGAAAGATCGGCGTCAACGTCGCCGCCCTGATCGGCGTGTCATTCCTGCTCATCGCCATCGTGGTCGCGGTCACCTGATCACGGCTCAGTCATCCACCCCATAGCGCAGCTCGATGGAGTGGGAATCTCCCGTCGTGGCCTGAACACTCAGACGGGAGTTGATCCGGTAGCGCAGCAGCACACCTCCAAGCCTCGAGAAAACACCGTAGGTGTAACGGAGGTAGAGGTTTCTGCGCAGGCGGACGGCGGCGCCCACTTCCATGTTTCCTTCCGTATCCTGGTCGACGATGATCTCCTCGAGATTCAGTGAGGTGGCCAGATCCTGAGTGATACCCGTGGCACTCAGGATCCCCATGGACAGCGCGGTGCCGGATACGCTCGAGCGCTGCTCACTGCTGGTGATCTGAGAAAACGTCCTGCCGGTGATGAGAAGTGCGAGAGCGTCTTCTTCCGGCAGCGGCGGCTGCGACATGATCTGGGTTTCCAGATTCTGCGCCGTGCCGCTGATCACGAGGCTGATCCGGAAGTCCCGGTCCTGGTGGCTGACGATCCGGGTGGCGACGACGTCCACCGCGGGATTGTCGATGGGACCCGCGAATGTCAGCTGCCCCCGTTCCACGCGAAAGACCTGTCCGTAGGCTTCGAACTCCGCTTCCCGGAGATTGATCGAGCCGGTCACGGACTGAAGTCGTCCCGGTGTTTCCCGCAGGCGAAGGCTGCCTGAAAGCCGGCTGCGCAGTCCGAACGCCTGCAGGAAAACCTCGTCGCCGAGACTGAGGGTCACGTCCGTCGTCCGCACCTGCTGGTTGGACTGGGACGCCTCCTCGTCCACGATGATCTCGTCCCTGGACGCGGTGACCGCGGTCTCGGGCAGATCGGCGATCAGAATGTTGGCGCGGGGAAGACTGACCTCCCCTCTCACCCTGAGATCCTCCGCGCCCATCGAGAGGGACAGGTTGCCATCCACCTCCGCCTCATAGTCCGGCAGATTGACGAGGCCGGCTCCGTCCAGGGTGACGTCCGTCAGCAGTCGTGGCGATTCCGTCCCAAGCCCGTCGATGGACCCGCGCAGCGCCAGCCGGCCGGGACTCACCGCGCCCGCGCTCTCGAACGCAATGCTCGTGGTATCGGTGAGCGTTGCCTCCAGATTCAGATCGCTCACCTGCGCGTTCACTGCCAGCACGTCCCAGCCCGCGTCTTTGAGATTCAGACGCCCGTTGATCAGCGGTTCACCGATGGTACCCGCCACGTCCGCAGTGACCGACACGGCCCCTCGGATCCTGGCCAGCTCGAAGGCCACGTCCATGGGCAGCAGACTCTCCGCCAGCCAGATCCCGTTCAGCTCGAGCTGCAGTCTTCCCGCCAGTGTGGAATTCTCAAGCATCGGCGCCAGCTCGCTCGTCAGATTGCCGGTCAGAGTGAGTTCCTGAGAGCCATCACCCGGCGTGGTGAGCAGTGCGCGCGCTCTATCGTCGGCCAGGTCCACGTTCATCTCCAGGCTGCCCAGCCGGAGCGGATCGAGATCGGGATGGTTCGCTACCAGGTCGGCGAACGACAGCCGCGCGGTACCCTGAACCGGGTCGAACGTCTCCACATCCACCTGCACCGCCACCTGCCCGTTCATGGAGGCCCCGCTCCCGGGAAGTGGCAGTTCGGGCATCGTCCAGGCATCCAGCACCAGCTCCAGGCCGCCATCGGGATAATCCAGGTTGCCGCAGAGACGGCCCGGCGCTGCGTCGATCTGCCCGGATTGCAGCAGCAGGCAGACGTCGTCCGCCCGTACCTGACCGGCATCGATGAGCACGGTCGAGGGATTCTCCAGCCGGGCGGTCGCCTCCAGTGCGGGATAGGCAGCCACGGCTTCGGTGACCGTGAGCGCAACCCTGTCTCCCTGAATCACGTAGCGCAGCGCGGTATCCAGAGTGCCCTGGCCCGCATCCAGGACCAGCTGCACGTTCCCGCCGTCCGCGTTGCCCGACATCGTCAGCTGCAGATCACCCAGAGCCTGGTCCGCGATCGCCATTCCGGAGACCGCTGCTTCCCCTTCCACGAAGGGGCCGTCCGCCGTTCCGCTGAAATTCACCCGCACAGACAGAGTTCCGTCCAGATCCTCCCGCGCAAGGGACAGCGGCAGACCGTTGCCCTCGAGCCTGCCCTCTAGGGCTCCGTCGAAACCGAAACGACCGTCCACATCCAGACGCCCACCCGCCTCCAGCAGGGCCGATCCGGACTCGATGGCCACCTCCGCGTCGGTCAGCGTCAGCTGCGCGACGGAGGCATCGAGCAGCTGACCCGCCGCAACGCCTCGCGCTGTCACACCTTCGAAAACCGCGGAGAAGGTCTCCAGCCAGCGGATCTCGCCCGACCCGGCAGCCGCGTGCACCTGGATGTCGGGCTGGGCCGACAGCTGCACACCGGTCAGCTCGAACGCGGAGAACCGGATGCTCTGCCAGTCCCCGGACCCTTCGGCCTCAATCCGGCTCTGAACCGTCGGATCGACCACACTGCCGCGGACATCGTATCTATAGCCGGACAGGTCACCGTCCGCATTCAGATGCAGGTCCTGAAGAAGCACCGGACGTTCGATGAACCCGGCGAGATCGAGCTCAACGGCCGCGAGTTCCAGCGTATACGGCAGTCCTTCTGCCAGCAGATCCACCTGGCCGTGCAGCTCGACGTCCAGGGCCCTCGCGTCAACCCGGAAGGCAGCCAGAGGCCCGCCGGTCTGCAGCGCGACGACAATGTCATCGTAGGCAAAACGCCCTTCGACGGCATAGCTGCTGTTGCTGATTGCCGCCGCGGCATCGATCGCCGTCAGCGGAAATCCGTCGACCTCCAGGCGCCCCACCTCCAGCCGGTCGACGATGATGGGCACCGGCAGACGGATCTCACCGGGCTCCGAAGCCGGCTGATCAGTCTCCCGGGTTTCGATGATCACGGTCCCTGCCCGGACCGATCTGAGTTGAATTCTCAGGAAGTCGAGCGACAGCCAGAGCGCCGGATTGACACAGACGTCGCTCAGAACCACCGAGAATCCATCGGTCTCGAAGCGCACTCCGTCGGCGCAGAGATCTCCGAGCAGCGAACCGCTGAGACCGGATATCTCGAGCGCGGGTGCCAGCTGCTCTTCGACGAAGCGGACGATCAGCCGGTTGCCGGCAGTGCTGGAAAGTACACCCACCAGCACCACGAGAAACAGCACCAGTGCTGCGAACAGAACCCCTGTCAGGCGCGCGATCACAGATCCGGGCCCATGGAGACGTGAAGCCGGAAGCTGCCATCGCCGGTCTGCGGAAACGCCAGATCCACACGGATGGGTCCCACCGGCGAATACCAGCGCACGCCTGCGCCCAGGCTCCACGGCAGATCGTCGAGCAGGTCACCCTGTCCCACGTTTCCCGCATCGACGAACAGCGCAGCGGACCATCGCTCGCGGAAGAGCCAGTCCCCTTCGACGCTGCCCGTCACGATGGCACGTCCCCCGATCGCCCGGCCCTCGTCGTCCAGCGGACCCAGAGACTGGAAGTCATAGCCTCTGACGCTGCGGTCACCCCCCGCGAAGAACCGCCAGGTGGGTGGCACCTTGTCGAAGTTGTTGGTTTCCATCCAGCCGGTCTCTGCCCGCATCAGCACCCGGCCCCGTTCCGAGAACGGCAGAATGGTCTTGCCGCTGACGTGCATGCGGATGAAAGACGCATCGGACACCACCGCGCGGGTGGCCCCCGCCACCTCGCCGCGGAACCGGAAGCCGCGCGTTGGCCTGGCCGGGGCGTTCGCCGTCAGAAAGTTGATGCCCCAGCCCGGTACCAGGGACTGCTTCTGGCTCCAGTCCCCGTCCTGCAGGAAGCGCTCGACGACCAGCTCAATGAACGGCGTGGAGCTCCAGGTCAGCGAATGAAAGCGGTTTTCGCGAAGCCCGAGCTTCCAGGCGATCCGTTCCACTGCCTCCGTGTCTTCCCGGTTCACCCCGCCGTAGATCGAATACCAGTCGTTCTGCGGACGGGTGCCCGGAATCCGGTAGTCGGCCGTGGCGTTCTGGCGAACGCGGGACAACTCGGTATCGAGCTCCAGCCGGTGTCCGCTCCGGTTGAGGCGCCGATGCACGAAATCACCCCGGACCACCACGCCTGTATCCGTGCCGAACCCTACACCGACGCCGTAGCGTATGCGCCGGCCTTCCTCGATGGTCACCACCACATCGGCGACCGGCTCACCGTTTTCTCTCGGTACGGCTTTGACATCGACGGCTGAAAAGTAATCAGCACGGACCAGGTCGTTGTGCAGTGATCGCAGCCGACGGTGCTCGAACGGCGCGCCCTCTTCGAATCTCACGAAGCGCAGAAGCAGACGCTCATCGAGGATGTGCTCACTGAAAGTCAGCTCGCCGAACCGGTATCGCGGACCGGTGTCCAGCACCAGTTCGATCTCAGCGCTCCGCTCTGCCCGGTTCACCCGGATCGCGCTGCTTCTGAGCTCCGACTCGAAGAAGCCGTATTCCAGCGCCGCGACCAGCAGCCGGTTTCTCAGCGAATCGTAGGCATCGTGCTGGAGCTGTTCCCCGAGGTCGATGCCCGGCTCTTCCAGCAGCCGGGTAAAAACCGGGAGGTCTTCGCCGGGACCGATCACGTCGATGTTCGTTGCCGTGATCAGCACCGGCTCTCCGGGATCGACGTGAAACGTCGCCTGCCAGCATCCGTCCTCCGGCTCCTCGAGCTCGGAGCGAATGATGGGGTCGTAGTACCCGAACGGCCTCAGTGCCGAACGGATGGCGTTGTTTGATCGGGCGAACAGGTGACGGATCCGCACCCGATCCTGATCACAGGACTCATCATCGAGACGCATGTGGGCCAGCACGTTCGCCCGCAGGGCGTCTTCCAGACCCTCCAGGCGAACGCCCGCCTGCACCGGGTACGCGACGAATACCCAGAGGAACGCGGCGATCGGTAAGAGACGTTTCTGCCTGTCAGTCATCCGCTGGCGTCAGCACGATCAGGCGATCGTTCTCGGCCGGGGTCCAGGTCAGACCAGCATCCGGGTTCAGCAGTACGCGACCGCCGTTGAGAGTCTGCGCGAGCACGCCGATGGCCAGACGGCCATCCGCGCGGGCGGCACTGCTCAGGGCGGCGAAGCTCACCGGGGCAGCGTCGCTGGGGGCTACCTCGCACAGCGATATGCGTGGGCCGGTGGACTGAATCAGACCGCTGAACAGCAGACCGAGCTCCGGTCTCAGAGCGACCTGGGAAAACACGTAGCTCACCACCATCGGGCTGAGCATGACATCGTTGGACGTATGATCGAACAGCGCTTCATTCTCCTCTTCGAGCACCTCTACCAGGGTATGAGTGCCCTCCGGCTCGAGCAGACGCCTGACGGAGAGATAGGCGGTCAGAGTCGCCGCATCGGCCACCGCCTCGTCTCCGAGACGCTGACGGGCAAGCAGAATGATGTTGTCGTAGCCCGCCGGGGCCAGCCCGGCCATCTGATCAGTATCGAGGAAGTTCAGCACCAGCTGCCGAACCTTCGGATGCTCGGGAGCTGCCGTCCGCTCCTCCAGCGGACTGATGCCGACCACATCAATACACTCCACGGACGCTTCGTAGCAGAGCAGCTCTTCGATCAGCAGCGGCACCTTGCGGCTCCAGCCGAGCACCAGAATGCGCCGTTTCCTTTCCGCATGGCTCAGCATCCTGCCGGCATCAGAGTCCACGGCGGGTGGCGTTCCGACCTGAATCCGGCAGTCGTCGAAATCCCGGGCCACGAAAACGAGCTCGTCACCCGGGTGCACTTCTCTGTCATCCCCGGGGTTCATACGCACGGTTCGGGTGTCGGAATCGATGAATCCCACCAGAAGCGCTCTGCCGCTGCCACCCCGCAGCGCACCGAAGCTCGCCGGTTGCCCCTCCGGCATCCGCCGGAGATAGAGACCGTTTCCTTCGTTGACCGAAAGCAGCTCCGAGTAAGCGGACCAGACGCCGGGCTGAAGTACCGATTGGGACATGAGTCTGGCTACGGTTCTGTCCACGTCCACCACGGACAGCGGACCCTCGTAGGCGGACTCGGCGATCACCCGACGATTGCTGTTGTAGAGTGCGGCGACGGCATGAGGCAGGCCACCCGCCTGTTTTCTGCCGTCATCTTTGTAGTAGGAGATGGACGCGAGGGACTTGATGGTTTCAGCGTCGCTCACGCCCGGCTGAGCAATGGCGAAATCGGCACCGGGCAGAATGACGGCACCGGCGGACTGGAAGGCAACCCGCTCGAGGCTGTCGATCTGCAGCGGATTACCCGCGCGCAGGATGACTTTCCGGTCGTCCCACAGCTCGTCCAGTGCTTCTCTGAGCGTGCTGCGAAGCTCCGCGTCCACCTCCCTGGCGAGCACCACGATGCGCAGGCCGGATGCATCGCGACCGTCGAGAAACCGCCTCACCCTGCCCGTCGACTTCAGCAGCTCCAGCACGATGGACGGTGTCCGGTGGTTCCAGCCGAGGATGAGGATGTGATCCTTCAGCCGCAGATCCGAAATGCCGGACTCCACCCTGAGAATCCACTGATTCATCCATTGCGTGAGAATGGCAATCAGCAGGCCCAGAAAAAGCAGATAGCCCAGCACGGTCACCACCGTGGAGACGGTCCGGCTGACCGTGCCGACGTCGTCGCCCAGGTAGCCGGGGTCGGTCAGGCGCAGGAACGCCCACCACACCGCACCCCCGAAATCGCCGAATCCCGGATCCAGGATCCACACCATGACACCGCCGGTCATGGCGACCAGCACCACGATCAGTGCCGCGGCAAGCAGGCGGTAGTGCACGCCTCGGAGCAGCAGGCGTTCTATGGTGAACTGCAGATAGCGGATCATGACTCTGTTCTCCGAACAACCTCGATGGCGCCGTCGATGTGCACGTCGCGCTGGGGAAAGGCGATGACGATGCCGTTCGAATCGAACTGCTCCGTGATGGCGAACCGGAGGTTGCTGCGCACCTGTCGCAGGTCGCGCTCGCCGGAAGCATCAATCCAGAAATAGACGTCGAAGACGAGCGCGGAGTCGCCGAAGTCCTCGAAGATCACCAGGGGCTCGGGGTTCTCCATGACGTCGGGATCGGATCGAACCGTCTCTTCGAGGAGACGCCGTACCGTCTGGACCGGAGATCCATAGGCCACGCCCACACGGACCAGAGCGCGCATGCGGCGATCCACCAGCGTCCAGTTCACCACCGTATTCTCCAGCAGCTGGCTGTTCGGCACCAGAAGATGCACTCCGTCCACGCGCTTGATGCGGGTGGATCGGGTGTTGATGGCTTCCACCGTTCCCTTGGTTTCGCCGATCTCCAGGAAGTCCCCGATCCGGATGGGCCGCTCCCACATGAGGATCCAGCCGCTGATGAAGTTGTTGATGATGTTCTGCGCGCCGAAGCCGACGCCGATTGCGATGGCGCCGGACACGAAAGCGAAGGCGCCGAGCGGCACGTTCAGCAGGTCGAGCGCGGTGAACACCAGCAGCACGATCACCAGCACGTAGAACGCCCGGCGGGTGAAATGCACGAGATCGGGATTCGTCTGGCTGGCGGCAAGACGCCGGGTCAGGATTTTTTCGCACCAGCGGGCAACCAGGAAACCGATGATGACGACGACGGGTGCGGTCAGCAGCTGGCCCACCGTCAGCTGCTGACCACCCAGGTTCAGCAGCACTATGTTCATGTATTCGCTCAGCTTTTCGATGGCGACCTCCAGCCGCTCACAGTTTGTGGCGGCACTTTCCGGTCCGCCGGCAGGAGAGGTTGCGGCATTCTCAGCGTCATGTCGAGATGGCCCGAGCCCTGGTCAGACCCCGATGACTCCCTGGCTCATGCTGACTCGTACAGAGCTGATGTAGAGCTGATGTAGAGCTGATGTAGAGCTGATGTAGAGCTGATGTAGAGGTCATTTAAGGCTCATCTAAAGCTCATCTAAAGCTCAAGAAGGGGTTGAATAGAGCTCATCTCACGCCCGTCGCCGGGATCCGGGGTGACGAAGTTGATTCGAAAGTGTGACGGACTTCGCAGTGTTCGGGGAGCACAGGATCTAGATTCACTCACGCCCACTTCAACGAGGAAAGAGGATGTCTTCGCAAATCGATCAGGATCAGCTGTCTCAGAACGAAATGAGCCTGGATGCAATGAGTCTGGATGCATTGAACCGGGATGCCCAGGACGAGCTGACTCACGAAGAAATGGACCTGGAGCTTGCCGAGCTGCTGGGATCCGACGATACGCCGCCGGAGGCCTTCTACCTGGCGCTCAGACAGGCGCTGACTCAACTGGAGCACCACAGCGACTCCGTCGCCGCGGCCTGATACCGGCGACCGGCGGCGGGCTGCTTTCAGGCCCGCCGTGCTTCTTCACGGATACAACGCGCTGCCTCATCGCGGGTGTAGAAGACGCCGTCCCGGACGAATCCCGCCACGATGCTGTCCCTGAGCGCCACGATCCGATCCTCGGCATCACGCTCCGTCACCCATTCGTCGGGCAGGCAGCAGAGCAGGTGCATGGCAGCACAGCTTCCGGATTCGGTTCTCGCCAGCTCTACCCGGCCGGTCAGGCCGTCCTGAAACGCCGGTAGAAACCGCGAACGGCAGTTGTTTTCACTGACGCCGCCGGTACCGGCAAACGCCTCGTTCTCGTCTCGCAGTCGCTCGTAGGTGTACATCGTCAATACCTCACCTCTCGCAGGCGGCTTGGTCGCCTGTGGGTTGATCAGCATATTCCGTACCAGAACTCACAGCGGATTCGTCCATCCGTTATCCGGCACCATATAGCGCCCCCTTCCATGAATATCGTGTGAACGGGTCAACGACCCGGCCGTAGAGGACCTGGCGCGGAGGGTCAGGATCTGACCGGCCGGGTGGCAATTTCAGTCAATTATTCTGCCTTTATATGACCTCCATGAGGTCGAACTCACCGCCCCGTCTCCCGTCCGCTATAGTCACCTTCCCGCCCGCCACGGAGCACTCATTGCGCTGGCTGCTGCTTTCCGGCCTGTGGTTCTGTTATTTCTCATTCGGGGCCATCGCATCGTCGCTGGCTCCGCTGGTGGTGCTGATCCAGTCCGAGCTCGCCCTTTCCCACGCGGCCATGGGCAGCATCATGGGAGCCTGGCAGTTCGTCTACATTGCAGCCGCCATCCCCGGCGGCCTCCTTCTCGACCGGCTCGGCGGCCGGTATGCACTGCTGATCGGCATGACGTTCATCGCCCTGTCCGCGTTCGGACGTGCCTGGGCTGACGACTACTGGTCACTGCTCCTGGCGGTCATGCTCTTCGGCGTAGGTGGCCCCATCATCTCTTCCGGGGCCCCCAAGGTGGTCACCGGCATCTTCGAAGGCAGCAACCGGGGCCTCGCCATGGGCATCTACATGACCGGACCGACTCTGGGCGGCATTCTGGCTCTGACGCTCACGCACTCCCTCCTGCTGCCGCTGTTCGACGGGAGCTGGCGGGCCGTGCTCACGCTCTGGGGCACGGTCGCGGTAGCGGCCGGCGGCGTCTGGCTGCTGATCGCCACAGCAGCCGGCAGGCGCGTCGGTGGGTCCGCCGGGGAAGCCGGCGCAGAAACCCGGGAGAAAACATCCGTGCGCCGGATAGTCACCATCCCCGGGGTGCCGCTGGTGCTCGCCATGAGCGTGGGGGTGTTTCTCATCAATCACGGTCTGAACAACTGGCTGCCGGAAATGCTGCGCGAACGGGGGATGACGGTGACGGAGGCCGGCTACTGGGCGGCCCTGCCCATGCTCATCGGCATTCTCGGCTCGCTCACCATCCCCCGGCTCGCAACGCCGCAGCGTCGTTTCGTGATTCTGGGGCTGCTGTGCGCGGCAGCGGCCATTTCCAGTTTTCTGCTCACCCTGTCCGGGCCTGCAATCACCACGGCAGCCCTGCTCGTGCAGGGGCTCGTGCGCTCCTCGCTGATGACCGTCCTCATCCTGACCCTGGTGGAGCTGCCGGGGATCCGACCGGAACAGGCGGGCACGGCAAGCGGCCTGTTCTTCTCTGCCGCCGAGGTGGGGGGCGTGCTGGGCCCGCTCGGTCTCGGCCTCATCTACGACGTGACCCGCGGCTTCAACGCGGGCCTTTACGCGTTGACCGCAGTCTCCACCCTGATGGTTCTGGGCACGGTGCGACTCACCCGCCTCGTCCGTCGATCGGAATGATCAGCGCCCCTTGAACTGTGGCGGCCGTTTTTCGACAAAGGACTGAACGCCCTCGCGGAAGTCCTCGGACTTGAACAGATTGAGGATGCTCATGAGCACGTGGTGGGAGTGGCTTTCGAAATCCTGAGTCAGCCCGTGCCGGAAGAGACGCTTCATCTCCGTGATCGCCAGCGGTGCATTACCGGCAATTTTCTCCGTCCATTCGGCGGCCACCGCTTCCAGCTCGTCCGCCGCCACCGCGCGGTTGACGAGGCCGTATCCTTCCGCCGCCGCCGCATCCAGCGGATCACCCAGCATGGAGATCTCACAGGCCTTCGCCCAGCCGAGCAGCCTGGGCAGATACCAGGTGCCGCCGCTTTCGGGAATGACACCCATCTTCGCGAATCCGGGCATCAGGACTGCTCTGTCCGACATGAGCCGCATGTCGCATCCAAGTGCCAGATCCAGCCCGTAGCCTGCCGCCGGGCCATTGATCACGGCGATCACCGGGGTATCCATCCGCTGCAGGGTGACCGTGCAGATCTCCCGGGTGGAGTAGTGGCGCGCACCGGCCGTGGCCAGTCCCGCACCGCCGATCCCCTCCCCCGCTGCCGCCTGTTTCAGGTCGAGGCCGGAACAGAAGGCCCGGCCGGCACCGGTAAGCACGGCAACCCGCACGTCAGCATCGTCATCCGCCGCTTTCAGCTCATCGTTGAGCTGTGAAAGCATGGTGCCTGTGATGGCGTTCATGGCCTGAGGCCGGTTCAGAATGATCCAGCGGACGTTGCCGCGGTCTTCGATCAGCACTTCGCTCACGAGGCTGCCTCCTATCTGCGGACGTATTTCTTGACCCCTTTCGGGCCCACCTCTGCACCGTAGACGTTGCCTTGTGCATCCACGGCCACACCTTCAGCGGCACTGGTTCCGGAGTTGTCCTGATCGGGCTCCGGATCCGGAATGAACGCGGTCACGAAACCGTCCCTGGCGGAACCGATCCGGATGCCGCGCTTGAAGCCCACATTCCGGCCCGCATTCGATTCGGAATCTGCCGAGTACAGGATGTCGTTACCGTCGATGAACAGACCGCTCGGACGGCCGAAGTGGTACCAGGTATCCAGATGCTTGCCGTCCTGATCGAAGATCTGCAGTCGGGAGTTCGCGCGGTCGGCCACGAACAGTCTGCCCTGTGAATCCATCGCCAGCGCGTGCGGCTCATCGAGTTCGCCATGATCGCTGCCGGGAACGCCGAACTCGCCGAGATAGTTCCCCTCGGCATCCAGCTTCACGATCCGGTTGTTGACCGGCTCGCCCGGTGACGACCCATGCCCGTCCGCCACGAAGATGGTGCCGTCGGGTGCCACCAGCACGTCACAGGGCTTGCGGAACGTCGTCTTGCCGTCGCCGCCCACGCCTTTCTCGCCCAGGGTCATCAGCAGCTCGCCTTCCGGACTGAACTTGTAGATCACATGGCCCCAGCCGTCGGGTATGGGTGCATAACCGTTGCCGTCGGTTACCCAGACGTTGTCGTCGCCGTCCACGTAGATGCCATGGGGCCAGGCGAACATGCCGGCACCGAAGCTGCGGACGAGATTGCCTTCGAGATCGAACAGCAGGATCGGATCCGCGTCGCTGTCCACACACACGTTGGCACCGCAGCGTTCGGCCACCCAGATATGCCGGCCATCGTTCGTCGGATAAATGGCACTGGTGGAACCCCATTCCCGCCCATCCGGCAGCTGCCCCCAGCCTTCGATGGTGCGGAAAGGATTCGGGGCCAGGTTTTCGGCCTGTGCAGCCGCTGTCAGAGACACTGACAGCAGAGTCGCTGCCACGGTTGCCGCGGTACGCATACGGTTCATGGATTCTCCCTTGGTTGAACTGGTGAAGAGCGGAAGGATTCTACACCAGGCGTCTGCCGGCCGACTGTCCGCGGGCCGATCAGCGGTTCCTGACGATCATCACCTCGTAGCGGCCTCGAGGACCGATCAGATTCGCACACAGACTGGAGACGAGACTGACGACGATGGCGCCGAACACCGAACTCCAGAAGCCGGTGACTTCGAACCCGTCCACGAAGTAGGCGGCCAGATTCAGCATGGCGGCGTTCAGAACCAGCAGAAACAGTCCCAGGGTCAGCACGGTCACCGGCAGCGTGAGGATCACCAGCACCGGCCGGACGATGGCATTGATGAGGCCGAGCGCGATCGCCGCCCAGATGAGCGCGCGGGTGTCGTGGGTGCTGATTCCGGGAATCAGATACGCAGCCACCCAGATCCCGAGCCCGATGATGGCCGTCCGGAGCAGAATGCCGATCATGTGCGTCTCCCGTGTGCCTCATAGCGGGCACCGTTTTCCGTCTCGAAGAACCTGTCGAGCGGCACGGACTCCTGTCTCAGAAAGCCTCTGTCCGGCAGCACACCCGCCGACACCATCTCAATCACCGCACACACCGAGGAAGCCGTGGTCCAGGCGATGGCCCGCCACATTCTGCCGCCGATCTCCACCGGATAATACGAACGGACGAACTCCCGGCGGTTCAGGCGTCCCTGCTGGGTACCTTCCGCGGACACGTGCACGTGCACGACGTCCTCGTCCACCGGCGGCTTGGCGTTCTTGAGGATCCTGCCCGCCAGCTCCCGGTCGTCCCGCATGAGCAGCTCGTGGAAGAAGAAGTTCATCAGACTGGCGTGGCCGGGATAGCGCATGGTCTTGTAGTCCAGATTCTCCACCCGGCCCGCGTAGGTATCACACATGGTGCCGAGGCCGCCGGAGGTGGTGAAGGCTTCCAGCCGCACGCCATTCACATGCACGGTTTCCACCCATTCCATGGGAGACACCCACTTGTGCTCACCGTCCTCGATGACCTCGCAGTCGTTCAGGTACTCGTTCACCACCCCCTCCGGCGACCAGTTGAACGAATAGGCGAGCAGGCCCGTGGGATGCTGAGGCAGGGCGCCCACTCTGAGCTTGATGGACCGGACCTCGTCGAACTGCTCCGCCAGATGCGCACCGACGATGCCGACGAAGCCGGGCGCCAGACCACACTGCGGCGCCATCAGCCGTTCGCTCTTCTCAGCCAGCGCCAGGATCAGCTCCTTGGTCGGGACGTCCTCGGTGAGATCGAAGTAGAAGATGCCGAGCTCACAGGCGAGCCGGGCCAGGTCCTTGTTGAGATGATAAGGCAGGCAGGAGAGCACGGCCTCCTGATCGGCCAGGATTTTCCTGAGGGCGGTCTCATCATCGGCGGATACCGCCTCAACCCGGAAGGGCAGATCGCCTTCCGGAGGCGCCACGTCCACCCCGGTGACCTCGAAACCCGTCTGCGTGAGCAGGCGGGCGGCCAGCTCACCTACCCCGCCGATGCCCAGGACGGCAATCTTCTGAATCTTTCCGGACACGCTCGATCTCCTGTCAGACGTCGAAACTGATGCCCTGAGCCAGGGGCAGTTCGTCGGAATAGTTCACGGTGACCGTCTGTCGCCGCATATAGGCTTTCCAGGCATCCGAACCGGATTCCCGTCCGCCGCCCGTTTCTTTCTCCCCGCCGAAGGCGCCGCCGATCTCGGCACCCGACGGACCGATGTTCACGTTGGCAATGCCGCAGTCCGACCCGGCGGCAGACAGAAAGGTCTCCGTTTCTCTGACGCTGGTGGTGAAGACACAGGACGACAGGCCCTGAGGCACGTCATTCTGCACGGCGACCGCGTCCTCGAACCGCGAATACTTCATGGCGTAGAGAATGGGCGCAAAGGTTTCCGTGCGGACCACGTCCGTCTGCTCGGACATCTCGACGATGGCCGGCTGCACGTAATATCCGTCAGGGTAGGTATCCGCCAGCACACGCTCACCCCCGGTGACCATACCGCCGGCAGCGGCGGCTCTGTCGAGGGCCGCCTGCATCGCGTCGAACGCCTGCCGGTCGATGAGCGGACCGACCAGCACCCCTTCCTCCAGCGGGCTGCCGATCCGCAGTTTGCCGTAGACCGTCTTGAGCTGCTCGAGCAGCTCGTCGTAGATGGATTCGTGAACGATGATCCGCCGCAGACTCGTGCATCGCTGTCCCGCGGTGCCGACGGCGGAGAACACGATGGCCCGCAGCGCCAGATCGAGCTCTGCCGATTCGGTGACGATCATGGCGTTGTTGCCGCCGAGTTCCAGGATCGTTCTGCCGAACCGCTCCGCCACCACCGGTCCGACCCGCCGGCCCATGGCGGTGGAGCCCGTGGCGGAGATGACGGGTACCGACGGATGCCGGGTCAGGGCCTCGCCGACCGCCGCATTACCGATCAGGATCTGATTGAGACCCGCCGGCGCCTCCGGGAAGCCGGCCGCCACCTTCTCGAATATCTTCTGCACCGCCAGGGCGGTGAGCGGTGTCTTCTCCGACGGTTTCCAGATCACCGGGTTTCCGCACACCAATGCCAGGGCAGCGTTCCAGGACCAGACCGCCACCGGGAAATTGAATGCGGTGATGACTCCGCAGGTCCCTATGGGCTGCCAGAGCTCGCGCATGGAATGACCCGGCCGCTCGGAAGGGAGCGTGAGCCCGTAAAGCTGCCTGGACAGGCCAACGGCGAAGTCGCAGATATCGATCATCTCCTGCACTTCGCCGAGCCCCTCCTGAAGGATCTTCCCGCACTCGGCGCTGACCAGAGCGGCCAGCGCTTCCTTCTCCGCTCTGAGCTCGTTGCCGAGCAGACGGACGAATTCACCACGCCGCGGGGCCGGGACGTTCCGCCAGGCACGGAAGGCCTCTCCGGCGGTCGCGACCATGGCATCCACATCCGAAGCCTGATGCACAGCCACCTGCGCGAGCTCCGTACCATCAATGGGGGACGTGACGACGAGCGTGCCGCCTTTCAGATCCGCCTCGGTGAGTCCGGCGCCTCGCGTTACGGTTTCGTGTGCCATGTCGTCTCCTCTTCTCTGTCTGTCTGTCTGTCTCAGCTGGTCCGGGCTACCAGATCCGGATCCGTTCCTCAGGCGGCAGGTAGAGGGCCGCGTCTTCACCGATATCGAATGCGTCGTACCAGGCATCCACGTTCCGTACCACGCCGTTGGCCCGGTACTGGGCAGGCGAATGCGGGTCCGCTTTCAGCTGGGAGAGCAGTGCCTCTTCCCGGATCCGGGAGCGCCAGAGCTGGGCGTAAGCCAGGAAGAACCGCTGATCCCCCGTCAGACCGTCGATCACGGGTGCCTCACCGCCATTCAGGCTGGAACGGTAGGCGTGATAGGCGATGTTGATACCGCCCAGATCGCCGATGTTCTCACCCAGCGTGAACTCCCCGTCCACGAAGGTGCCGAGTACGGCTTCGTATTCCGAGTACTGGGCCACGAGCTTCGCTGCCAGCGCCTCGAAACGGGACCGGTCCTCTTCGGTCCACCAGTTGACCTGCACACCGCGCCCGTCGGACTTCGAACCCTGATCATCGAAGCCGTGACCCATCTCATGACCGATCACGGCACCAATCGCCCCATAGTTCACCGCGGGGTCCGCATCGGGATCGAAGAAAGGCGGCTCGAGAATGCCGGCCGGAAAGGTAATGGCGTTGAACTGCGCGTTGTAGAAGGCGTTCACGGTGTGCGCCGGCGAGAACCACTCGTGCCGGTCCGTGGGTTCGTCGAGCCGGCGGATGGCGTCTACCTGAAAATAGGCCCGCAGCGCCCTCACGTTACCCATCAGATCATCCCGACGGATCTCCACCCCGGAGAAGTCCCGCCATTCATCCGGGTAGCCGATCTTCGGCAGAAACGCCTCGAGTTTCTCCAGGGCCCTGACCTTGGTCTGTTCGCTCATCCACTCGAGCTCGGTGATGCGTTCCCCGAGAGCCGTGCGCAGGTGTTCGACGAGATCCTGCATCTTCCGGCGGGACTCCGGTGGAAAATACCGCTCGACATACACCTCGCCGATCGCATCGCCGAGGCCATTCCCGGCGCTGACCAGATTGACCGCACGCCGCCATCGTTCCTGCTGTTCAGGCTGTCCGCGCAGCACCCGGCCGTAGAAGTCGAAACTGGCGTCGTCCAGGGCCGTGGTCAGATAGGGCGCGTTACCCACCAGCAGGTGGTAGGTGAGATAGGCCTGCCAGACCTGCAGCGGTGTGGCATCGATCGCCGCCAGGATCGGCGCCGTGGCGCTGGGGTAGGCGACGTTGATCACGGCGGGCGTGGTGCCGAGACCACGGAAATAAGCGTTCCAGTCGAACTCCGGATGCGCCCCGGCTATGGACTCGGGATCAGAGAGATTGTAGGTGAGCTCCCGATCCCGCCGCTGTGCTCTCGGCCAGTGGGCAGCGGCAATCTCGGTTTCAAGCGCGAGCACCGCCTCGGCCCGGGCGGCCAGATCCTCTGCCCCGACGAGCGCCAGCATCCGTGCGATGTGCGTGACGTATTCGCTGCGGATGGCACGGAACCGTTCGCCGTCCTCCAGATAGTAGTCCCGTTCCGGCAGGCCCAGCCCCGCCGCGTAGAGCGCGCCGATGAACCGGCTCGGATCCTTCCGATCGATCTGGATGCCGAGCGCCAGCGGGTTGTTTCCACCATGATTCTGAATCCATCCCAGGGCTTCGGCGAGCGCCTCCCGGGAGTCGATGGCACGGATCCGGTACAGCTCCGCCCGGATCGGCTCGTAGCCGCTTTCATTGAGTGCCTCCGTGTCGAGAAAGCTGGCGTAGTAATCGCCGATCTTCTGCTCCACCGAGCCGGGCTCGGGCTGCGCTGCGGCCAGTTCCTCGATGAGAGACTGAACCCGTTCCTGAGCCTGGTCCCGGAGCTCATAGAAGTTGCCGAAGGCCGTCTTGTCTTCGGGCAGCTCGTAGCTGTCCAGCCACGCCCCGTTGGCATGCTGATAAAAGTCCTCGCCGGGAGGAACCGCGGAGTCGATCAGCCCCAGGTCCACGTTCTCCGCCGGGCCGGGGTTATCCATGGTGTCCGGGCCGGTTCGGGATCGGTCACATCCTGACACCGACAGGATCACGATCAGCAGCAGGCCGCTCAAGGTTGTGTATTGCATGATCACGCGCGTGAGTACTCGGGGTGGCGGATTCTACCAGCGTTGCCGCCCCGAACCCCACCACGTATGCTCCCTGATCTTCCAGAAACACAGACGAATCAGAGGTCTATGAAGCGGGACATCATCGAGAGGCTGGAAGCCACCAGCCAGGCCGCCGAGCTCGGCGGCGGCGAGCATCGCATTCAGCAGCAGCATCTCAAAGGCAAGCTGACGGCCCGGGAGCGGATCAGTCTGCTGCTGGATGAGGACTCCTTTGAGGAGTGGGACAAGTTCGTCGAACACCGGTGCACGGACTTCGGCATGGAGGAGCAGAAGATTCCTTCAGACGGTGTAGTCACCGGCTACGGCACCATCAATGGCCGTCTGGTCTTCGTGTTCAGTCAGGACTTCACCGTGTTCGGAGGCGCGCTTTCGGAAGCCAATGCCGAGAAAATCTGCAAGGTGATGGACCAGGCCATGAAGGTGGGTGCGCCGGTGATCGGAATGAACGACTCCGGCGGCGCGAGAATCCAGGAAGGCGTCGCCTCTCTCGGCGGCTATGCGGAGATCTTCCAGAGAAACGTGCTCGCCTCCGGCGTGGTTCCGCAGATCAGCCTGGTGATGGGTCCCTGTGCAGGCGGCGCCGTCTACTCACCGGCCATCACGGATTTCATTTTCATGGTCGAGCACTCGTCCTACATGTTCGTCACGGGACCGGACGTGGTGAAGACCGTCACCCACGAGATCGTCACGCCGGAGGAGCTCGGCGGCGCGAGCATTCACTCGAAGAAGTCGGGTGTTGCCGATCTGGCCATGGAAAACGACGTTCAGGCCATTCTGCAGACCCGGCGGTTCATGGACTTCCTGCCGCCGAACAACCGGGAGAAACCGCCCCGCTGGCCGACGGAAGACCCGGCAACCCGGGAGGAGCCGTCACTCGACAGCCTGGTGCCCGCGGATGCGACCAAGCCTTACGACATCAAGGAAGTGATCGTGAAAGTCGCCGACGAGGGCGACTTCTTCGAGCTGCAGCCGAACTATGCAGCCAACATCGTCATCGGTTTCATCCGCCTGCAGGGAACCACCGTGGGTGTGGTCGCTAATCAGCCCATGTGGATGGGCGGCACGCTGGACATCGACGCGTCAAAGAAGGGTGCCCGGTTCGTCCGTTTCTGCGATGCGTTCAACATTCCCATCCTCACGCTCGTGGACGTACCCGGCTTCATGCCGGGCACTGCCCAGGAGTACGGCGGGATCATCAAGAACGGTGCCAAGCTGCTGTACGCCTACGCGGAATGCACCGTACCGAAGGTGACGCTGATCACCCGGAAGGCCTACGGCGGCGCCTACGACGTGATGGCCTCAAAGCACCTGCGGGGCGATGTGAACTTCGCCTGGCCGTCTGCCGAGATTGCCGTGATGGGTGCCAAAGGCGCGGTGGAAATCATCTTCCGCAAGGACATCGGCGATGCGCAGCTGATCGAGGCCAGAACCCAGGATTACGAGGATCGATTCGCCAACCCGTTCATCGCCGCCAGCCGGGGCTACGTGGACGACGTTTTCATGCCGCGGGAAACCCGGCAGCGGATCTGCCGTTCCTTCGCCATGCTGAGGGACAAGCAGCTGGAAAACCCCTGGCGCAAGCACGGCAACATTCCGCTCTAGAGATACGGGTCAACGCATGTTCAAGAAAATACTCATCGCCAACCGGGGCGAGATCGCCTGCCGGGTCATCAGAACGGCCAGAAGAATGGGCATCGGCACCGTCGCCATCTACTCGGATGCGGATGCCGGCGCCCTGCACGTACGCATGGCGGACGAAGCCGTGCACGTGGGCGGACCGGCCTCCACCGACTCCTATCTGAGAATCGACCGGGTGCTGGATGCCATCCGGAGCACGGGCGCCGAAGCCGTGCATCCCGGCTACGGCTTTCTCTCTGAGAACGCGGAATTCGCGGCGGCGCTGGATAAGGCCGGCGTGGCTTTCATCGGTCCCGGCATCCGGGCAATCACCAGCATGGGAGACAAGATCGCTTCCAAGCAGCTCGCGGCGGAAGCAGGGGTGAACACCATTCCCGGTTACACCGACGTGATCGAGGATGCGGATCACGCGGTGAAGATCGCCGCGGAAATCGGCTATCCCGTGATGCTCAAGGCAAGCGCCGGTGGCGGTGGCAAGGGCATGCGGGTGGTCTGGAACGACGCCGAATGCCGGGAAGGCTTCGACAGCACCCGGGCTGAAGCCCGTTCGAGCTTCGGCGACGACCGGATCTTCGCCGAGAAGTTCGTGGAGGAACCGCGGCACATCGAGATTCAGGTGCTGGCGGACAAGCACGGCAACGCCATCTATCTCGGCGAGCGCGAATGCTCGATACAGCGCCGTCACCAGAAGGTGATCGAGGAAGCGCCCTCACCCTTCCTGGACGAGGCCACCCGGGCCGCCATGGGCGAGCAGGCAGTGGCGCTCGCAAAGGCCGTGGATTATTCGTCCGCCGGCACGGTGGAGTTCATCGTCGACGCCAACCGCAACTTCTATTTCCTGGAAATGAACACCCGGCTGCAGGTGGAACATCCCATCACCGAGTTCATCACAGGCCAGGATCTGGTGGAGCACATGATCCGGGTGGCGGACGGTGAACGGCTCTCCCTCGCTCAGAAGGACGTGACTCTCACCGGCTGGTCGCTGGAAGCCAGGGTCTACGCCGAGGATCCGTTCCGTAACTTCCTGCCCTCGATCGGCCGGCTGGTCCGCTATATCGCGCCTCAGGAAACGAAGCATGTGCGGGTGGACTCCGGCATCGAGGAAGGCAGTGAAGTCTCCATGTACTACGATCCCATGATCGCGAAGCTGGTCACCTACGGCGAAACCCGGGAGGAGGCCATCGACCGCATGGGCGACGCCCTGGACGCGTATTACATCCGAGGTGTGAACCACAACATCAGCTTTCTGAACGCCCTGATCGCCCACCCGAGATTCCGGGAAGGCCGGCTGACCACGAACTTCATCGCCGAGGAGTATCCGAACGGCTTCGATGCCGCCGACGTGCCCCAGTCCGACCCGGCCCTGCCCGTCGCCATGGCCGCGGTGGCGCACCGGATCATCAGCACCCGTGCGAACGACATCAGCGGCCAGACCAGACGGTTCGAGCTCGAGGATCGGGACGAATGGGTGGTGATCGCCAACGGCGAGCACTATCCGGTCACCCTGGAATCCGTGGCGCACGGCTTCGAGATCAGTCATGGCGACATGGTTTACCGGGTCACCACGGACTGGTGCATCGGCAGACCGGTGATGGAGGCTGAGATCAACGGCCGCGCCGTCACCATGCAGATCGATCGGGCGGACGCAGGCTACCGGCTGCACCACCGGGGTGCGGTGGTCGACGTTCTCGTGCTCTCGCCGACGGCCGCAGAGCTCACCCGCCACATGATCGAGCGGGAACCGCCCGATCTCTCCAGGTTCCTGCTCTCGCCCATGCCCGGTCTGCTGGTCCGGCTCTCGGTCGCGGAAGGCGATGAGGTGAAATCGGGAGAGGAGCTGGCCGCAGTGGAGGCCATGAAGATGGAGAACAGTCTACGCGCCACGGAAAACGTGAAGATTGCGAAGATCCTGGTCTCCGAAGGCGACAGCCTGGAAGTGGATCAGCCGATCCTGGAATTCGAGTAGCCGGCCGGTCAGCCCGGTCGCTTCGGCGGTCCGGCACTGGTGTAGCGCGTACCGGGCGGATCCACGGCCCACTCAGGAGACTGCCCCCAGGATTCCTCGAAAACGAGCTCATTGAGCGGCCTGCGCCGGACCGGACCATGCCGGCCGGCCGGCTTCCCGAGCGTCACCGTCGCCGCAATCAGCGTGTTCTCCGGCACCTCGAGCAGCTCCACCAGCTCGCCGTATACCGCACCGTGAAATCCGGTGAGCACACCGCCGTAGCCGAGCCCGCGGGCCGCCAGCAGCAGGTTCTGTACCGCGGGATAAATGGAGGCACCCTCGAACGTGGTCGGCTCCCGGTAGCGTACGAGACAGGGCAGCACCAGGGCCGGCGCGCGCTCGAAATGATCCACGTAGTAGGCCATGGTCCTGGCCATGCGTGCCTTTGGAGAGTCCGCTCTCGCGCCCGACCCTTCATCGTAGCCGTCGTTTTTCCGCTTGGCGGCCCAGGATTTCCGGGCCGCGGCGCCGATGAGACGCTTCGCTTCCCGGGCCTTGGGGCCGTCGGTGAGCACGATGAACCGGAACGGCTGCCGGTTCGAGCCGCTGGGCGCCCGGGTGGCCGCAAACAGCATGGCCCGCAACGCTTCGACCGGGATGGGCTCGTCGGTATAGCGGCGTATGGAACGGGTGCTCGCCAGCCCTTCCAGCAGTCCGACACTGTCCTCCGGAAGATCGAGCCGTGACAGATCTTCGCTCACGCATTGCCTCTCGTCAGGGAATCAGGCGCCATCATCCCCGATCCTCAGCGGACGGGCCAGCAGCTTCTACCCGGGCGGTCTGACGAGCAGCGCGTACGGCG
This sequence comes from Gammaproteobacteria bacterium, assembly GCA_030425195.1. Taxonomy (GTDB): domain Bacteria; phylum Pseudomonadota; class Gammaproteobacteria; order Pseudomonadales; family Azotimanducaceae; genus SZUA-309. Next base: position 237,475 of record JAUIAV010000004.1, read on the forward strand.
ATCCCGTGACCGGCTCGGAAAACTCGCCCACGATCCGATAACCGAGGCGCCGATAGAACGGCCGGTTCCGAGGCACGAAGGTCTCCAGCCAGGTGGCAACCCCCTGCCGGTCGCTTTCCCGGAGCACCGCGCCGACCAGCTCGGCTCCGAGGCCGCGGTTCTGATGAGCAGGCAGCACCCCGACGATGGACAGATACCAGGCGGCCTCGTCGACCAGATGCCCGGCGTTGGCCGTCATGTTAATCATCGCTGCCCGGTAGCGCGACAGTGCGAGGGTGCCGAAACGCTGGAGCAGAAATTCTTCCCTGGCGGCCTTCCTCTGCGCAGCACGCTCGGGTGTCTGAGGCAGCAGCCACACGGATACGCCGGAGGCCTCGCCTTCCGGAAAAAACAGCCGGCCATACTCGGCCGCTTCCCGCATGGAAAAGTCGTAGTAGTCGAGCATGGCTTCCCGGCCGGGAGGATGGGCGGCCCATTGTTCCAGGGCGGCGAAGTAGGGATCCGGCCTGAGGGCTTCATAGAGCGATTGCGCGTGCTGTGGATAGATGAGCGGCACTGTCACTTCCCGACCATTTTCCGGCCCATTCCCGGCGCCTCTCTCAGCAGCCGATCAACCGTCGGACGTCAGGCTCATCACGTACCCCCTGGCGGGGTCCGCCGTTCCGGCGAGAAAGCGTTCGTAGGTTGCCGTCAATGCCTCGATGCCATGACCGGTTTCCACCTGAATCCAGCGCCCGGAAGCCTCGAGAAATCCCTGCCACGCCCCGGCCATCAGGAGATTGAACTGCTCCTGTCCCCATTCGGCCAGGCGCTTCTGAATCTGCGTGGGTGCAAAGAACATCTCTGGCTTCGGCCCGGGCAGGTCCTGGTCGCCCTGCCCCACCGTGGCCGCATCCCAGTGTGTGGCGCCCACCGCGCAGCTGTAGCGGAGCTCGTCCGCCAGACGCCCGTGCACGGCCGCTCGAACGGAGCCGCTGCCGGCCATGTCCACCATCACCGAGGACGTCCTCGGCAGCGATGGGATCTCTTCGTAGGTGAAGGTGTGATCGTAGCAGCCGAGGCTTTCGACGAAGGCCCGGTTGCGTTCGGAGGTCAGACCGATCACCCGGCACTGCTCCCGCCGGTTCCCGTGCAGCAGATGCGCAAGCCCCAGGGCCGTCTTGCTCGATGCGCTGGTGAGGATCACGTTGCGGGCATCGAAGAAGCCGTTGTCGGCGAGAAAATCGTCGAGAAAAAAGGCGGTGGTGAACAGCGGCCGGTACAGCATCTGCTCCGCTTCCCGATCCGGATCGTACGCCGGGTCGGCGGCCGTTCTCGTGTACTGATTGTAGACCGGCGGCAGAGCGGCACGATGGGCGGCGCCATCCACCAGGCCACCCCGACTCACGTTTTCCGGTCGGATCACCAGGTGAGTGCTCATGGGATAGTAGCCGTAGAGCCGTTCGCCCACCGGCACCGCCGGCAGCGTTGAGGCGATGACCTCGCCGAAACCCCAGACGGGGATACGGCCCCAGGGCGCCTCCGCCGGGAAAAACTGCCAGTAGCCGATGGCATCGCCGGCAACACCGTAGGTGATGTTGTTCGCCGTCAGGGCAAAGTGGTCGACACGGATCAGGACCTCCCCTGCCTGCGGCGCCTCGATCTGTGCTTCCCGGAGACGCCAGTTGGCCAGATTGGCCCGCTCGGACTCCAGAGTGACCGTTTGAACATGCATGCGCGGGAGTGTAGCCGTATTGCCACCAGGTCGATACCGGTAGAATGCTCCCATGCAGCTGTATCCTTCCATCAAGAAGCTGGGCGTGAAGCTCATGCGTGGTGTTTCCGAGTTTCAGGCCCGCCACTCGCTGGTCGGCACCGGCCCCGTGCTCGACAATGCCGAATTCCCCTGGGTGAGCACGGTGGAAGCCGCATTCCCGCAAATCCGGGCGGAGCTCGACGCGCTTCTGGAGCACCCTGAGCGCATCCCGGCGTTCCATGAGATTTCCCCGGACCAGAAACGGATCTCCAAGGGCGACAACTGGAAGGTTTTCACCTTCCATGCCTACGGCACCCGGATCGAGGAAAACCGGGCCCTGTGCCCGGAGACCTCCCGGCTCATCGATCAGGTGCCGGGACTGCAGAACGCCTGGTTCTCCATTCTCGCACCCGGCTATCACATCCCGCCGCACCACGGCCCCACCCGGGCCGTGGTCCGCCTGCATCTTGGGCTCGTCGTCCCGGAGGACCGGGCCTCCTGCTGGATCCGGGTAGACGATCGGATCTGCACCTGGGAGGAAGGCAAGGTGCTCGTCTTCGACGACACCTACGAGCACGAGGTACGCAACGACACGCCCGACCGGCGGGTGGTGCTGTTTCTCGACTTCGACCGGCCCATGGACCGGGTGGGCGGTCTGGTGAACGGGCTTCTGGTCTATCTCATCCGGATCAGCAGTTACGTACAGGTCCCGCTCAAGAATCTGGCCGACTGGAACAAGGACCTGCAGAAGGCGAACTGAATCACATGCAGCCGCCGATGCCCGCAGAGCCACATATAACGGGCTCTTTTTAGGACATAGCCATTCGTTCCTTCTCAGTCCCGGCCCCGGGCATTAACGTTTCGGGCAGTCGTACTGGAGTACTCAGGCAATGCCCTGCACAGCCTTACCGGAGCCGGCCTTCACGGATGCCGGTCACCTGGCCACCTGGAACCAGCGATTCAGCGAGCTGGATGCCGGGGGCAGAGTGCGCTGTGCGCTCGAACATCTGCCTGGTAACCATGTCCTGACCTCCTCTTTCGGCGCACAGGCTGCGGTCAGTCTGCACCTGCTCACCCGCGAACGGCCCGACATCCCGGTGATTCTCCTGGACACGGGCTATCTGTTTCCCGAGACCTACGCGTTCATCGACGAGCTCACCGAACGCCTGAACCTGAATCTCAAGGTCTACCGGGGTCTTACGAGCCCCGCCTGGCAGGAGGCACGTTTCGGCGAACGCTGGAACCAGGGCCTGGAAGGCATCGAGCAGTACAACTACGACAACAAGGTGGAACCCATGGCCCGCGCGCTCGAGGAGCTCGAAGTGGGCACCTGGTTCTCCGGCCTGCGCCGCAGCCAGGCCGAGTCCCGCAGCGATACCCCGTTCCTTCAGTACACGGGCGATCACTTCAAGGTCTGCCCGATTGCGGACTGGACGGATCGGGATGTGTTCGACTATCTCAAGGCCAACGACCTCCCCTATCACCCCCTCTGGCACGAGGGCTACGTCTCCATCGGCGACGTGCACACCACCCGTGCGCTGCACGAGGTGGACGACGAGAATGAGACCCGTTTCTTCGGTCTGAAGCGGGAATGCGGCATTCACGAGACGGCGTTTTCCCGGACCACCACCGGCTGACGATCCGGGTCCCGGCAGCCATGCCGCAACGGCATCGAACCGCTATGCTCTGCCGACCATGGACATCCCCGCCACAGCCCTGTTCTTCACGACGCTCGTCGCTCTCACCGCCCTGTCTCAGCCGTTGGCGGACCGACTGCGGATACCTGCGAGCGCGGTACAGATTCTGCTCGGCTTTGCCGCGGTGCACATCGCGACCATGGTCCTCGGTCTGGATACCGGACTTCGGGCAGGAAACTTCCACGATCTGGTCATCTACGTCCTTCTGCCCATCGTACTGTTTCAGTCGGCCTATGGACTGACGGCACAGGACCTGTACAGAGATCTCGCGGGCTCTCTCCTGCTGGCTGTCTTCGGAGTGCTCCTCACCACCGTCTTCTGCGCCGTGCTGGTCTACCACGGCATCGGTCATGCGAGCGGTTTTCCCTGGGCAGCCGCCATTCTCACGGGTGCACTGCTGTCTGCGACCGACCCATCCGCGGCCGCAGACGTGCTGAGGCGCAGAGGCGGCTCACACCGGCTGGTTCGGATTCTGGAAACCGAAAGTCTCTACAACGACGCATTCGCCATCGTGCTGTTCTCCTCGGCTCTGCTCTTCGCAGCCATGCCCGACGAGCAGCCACAGCTGTCACCGATCGCCGGGGCGCTCGGCTGGAACTTCTTCATCGGGCTGATCACCGGGATCATCGGCGGCTGCCTCTTCCGTCTCCTGCTCTCGAAGACGCCGACCGGCACGACCCGCACCGCCGGTGCTATCGCCGGCGCCTATGGCGCCTACCTGCTCGCGGAACTGGCCTTCGAATCCTCCGGAGCCATGGCCGTTCTCGCTACCGGACTCATTCTGGGACATGCGGATCGAAACAGAGGAACCGACGCGACCGGGTTCTGGACTCTTGGCGGCTTTCTGGCTTCCGGCGCGCTGTTTCTGCTGGTGGGTGCAACCGTTACCCTGTCCATGTTCGAGCATCGCTGGCTCGCCATGCTGATTGCCATCGGAGCGGCGCTGCTCGCCCGCGCGCTTCTGGTCGGTGGCGCCTTCCTGGCGCTGCGTCCGTTTGCCGCCAGTCCGATGGGTGCACGGAATCAGTGCGTGCTCATCTGGGGCGGCTCCAGAGGTGCCGTCACCGTGGCGCTGGCCCTTTCGCTGCCGGTCTCTCTCGACTACTGGTGGACCATTCAGTCCATGGCATTCGGTGTAGTGCTGTTCGGCCTTCTGGTCCAGGTGCCGACTCTGCCGCTGATCGACGGGAGGCGCCGATGATACGGCAGGCCCTCTGGACCGGTGAAGCCATCGACGGGCTGATGGCTCTGCTGGCCTCGAATGCGGCATACAGATTACCGCGCCCGCCGATCCTCCTGCCGGGTGACGTGGCCTGGCGCCTGCCGGGTTCCGATCCGGAAACCAATCTCAGGCTCTTCCATCGCGACGACTCTCTGGACGCCTTCGTCTGGTTCGAGCCCGACACCGGTTTCGATTTCGACTGGCGTGCGACGGCTGGGGAACCGGAGGCACTGCTGCGCACCGTGTTCGACTGGGCATACGAGCGTCGCTCGGTGCTGCCGCTCGCCTACCCGAGGTTCGTCGATATCACCGACATGGATGCCTGGCGGCGGGAAATCGAAGCGCCGATTGCACGGAACGACCGGCCCGGCCGGTATCTGAGCACGATTGCCCTGGAGTCGGACGATTTCCGGATCCGCGTGCTCGAGAGGGAGGGGTTCAGCGCCTGTGCCCACCATGCGCCCGTTTATCTGCAGGACCTCACCCATCCTCTGCCTGAGCCCGACGCACCTTCCGGTGCGGTGCTCAGATCGGTCACGGAGGCAGATATCCCGGCCCGGGTGGACGTGCACCGGGCCGCCTGGGTCGGCAGCCGCTTCGATCACGAACGCTATGCGCAGATCCGTTCCCGTTCCGTGTACGACCAGCAGCTGGATGTGGTGCTCGAGCGGAGCGGTATCTTCGGCAGCTACGCGCTGTGCTGGGCGGACCCGGTCTCCGGCATCGGTCACTTCGAGCCGGTGGGAACCCGTCCGGACTGGCGCGGCACGGGTGCCGGACGGGCCGTCATCCTGGAGGGTCTGAGACGCCTCAGAGAGGCAGGCATGCGGTGGGCCCGGGTATCCACGGCGGGCTTCAACCACCCTGCTCAGGCCCTCTACGAATCCTGCGGCTTCGAGCAGACGGACACGGAACGCACCTTCATCCGGAAGCTGTAGCCCGCTGACCCGGGAGCTCCGACCCGCAGAAGCCCCCGGGCATCCACGTAGAGTCACGGATATGGCTTGTTCTCGGAGGCACGTACTCTCGGCCCATGGAAGCGGCCCAGTTCTTCATCGAGTTGGCAGGGATCCTGATTACGGCCCGGCTGGCCGGTGAGCTGGCTAACCGTTTCGGCGCGCCGTCGGTCATCGGCGAGCTGACCGCCGGTATTCTGCTCGGGCCCAGCGTGCTGGGCTGGATCGAGGCGACGGAGATCATCCGCCTGCTGGCCGAGATCGGCATCATCCTGCTGCTGTTCGAGGTCGGTCTGGAAACGGACATCGGCCGCCTGGCCCGCTCCGGCAGCCGTTCCGTGATCGTGGCACTCGGCGGGTTCATCGTCCCCTTTCTGCTCGGCTACACGGCCAGCCGCTATCTGTTCGGACACGATCTGCTCCTCGCCCTGTTCATCGGCGGTACGCTGACGGCGACCAGCATCGGCGTGACCGTGCGTATTCTCCGGGACGTGGGCCGCCAGAACAGCCGGGAAGGGCAGATCGTGCTGGGCGCGGCGGTGATCGACGATCTGCTGGGCGTGCTGCTGCTTGCCGTGCTCTACGAATTCTCCCGCACGGGAGAAATCAGTCTGACGGGACTCGGTGAGCTCGCCGTGTTCATCGGCATCTTCTTCGTGGTCGCGCCGATCGCCGCCAAGCTGGTCTCCTACGTCGTCGGTCACTTCTCGAACGTCACCGAGATCCCCGGTCTGGTGACCACCTCGATCATCTCTCTCGTGCTCGTGTTCGCCTGGCTGGCCCATGCCATCGGCGCGCCGGAGCTGATCGGCGGGTTCGCTGCCGGACTCGCGCTGTCGCGGCGGTTCTTCCTGCCCTTCGGCGTCGCGCTGGCGAGCAATCCCAAATTCGCCGACGAGGTGGAGCGGGACATGCGGCCCATCGTGCAGCTGTTCACGCCGATCTTCTTCGTCACCGTCGGGCTGTCGCTCGACCTGCGCGCCGTGGAGTGGACGTCGGGCTTCATCTGGCTGTTTTCCCTGTCCGTGGGCTTCATTGCCATCATCGGCAAGATCACGGGCGGCTATCTGCTGGTCCGCGAGCACTGGCTGATGAAGAGCGCCGTGGGAATGGCCATGGTGCCGCGCGGTGAAGTCGGCCTGATCTTCGCCGAGCTCGGCCGCTCTTCGGGAATCTTCGACGATCCCACCTATGCCGCGGTGGTGCTCGTGGTCGCCTACACCACCCTCTTCTCCCCTTTCTGGATCAAGCTGTTCTACCGGCTGTTCGGTCACCGGCCGGAACTTGCAGAAGAGGCTCACCCCACATAGCGGCCCCAGAGATCGATCGCGTCCCCGGTCGGATCGAGAGTCAGCCCCTGGTGCTCGAAGTAGCCGGCGAGATTGACCAGATCCCGGTGAAACAGAGACCAGCCGTCCACCGCCTCGTCCACCGACACCACCTGTGGCAGGTCGATGATCCAGGGCCGGCCCTGGTGATACAGAATGTTGAACGCAGAGAGATCTCCGTGCACCAGACCGCAGTCGAGCATGATGGCGATCTCGTCGAGCAGCAGCCCGTACGCCGTTGCCGCTTCCGCGGCGGACAGTCTCACCTGAGACAGCATGGGGGCGGGCCCCGCATCGTCGCCGAGAAACGCCATCAGCACGGCGGAGGGCGCATGATCATACGGCTGCGGTACGCAGGCACCCGCCTGTCGGAGGCGGTTGAGCGCCTGCCACTCCCGATCGACCCACATCTGCTGGGACGCCTTTCTGCCGGTTCGTGTGCCTTTGCGCACGGCTTTCGCGAGGCGCCGGTCGCCGATCCGGCTGGTGTCCGTGTACTGTGCGTTGTTCGCGAAGCCCCGGAACCGCCGGTCGCGATAGACCTTGGCGGCGACGAAGGGGGCATCCACCTCGCCGGGTACAGTCCGGCACAGATACACCGTCGCCTCCTTGCCGTCGTTGACCCGGTAGACCACGTCCTCCACATGTCTGGAAAACGCATCGAGGATCATCTGCTGCTCCAGCTCGGCGAGCTCGCCGCGGGTGAAGCCACCGCCCATGAGATCGATGGAAGTATCGTCCGCCATGATTTCTCCTGAAAACTGCTCGAGTCACAGACCGCCACACGCAGCTGAGCGCCACGTACCGGCAGTCGGTCATTGATTGCGGAGAAATCCGGCCCGGCCGGGCCAGTATCGGAACTGTCAGTTCGAGGTCAGGCTCGGAGGTTCCGCCTGATTTGCGTGTAGAGAACCGTCATCGAACGCCTCCTTGCCCTGCCAGGGGCTTCCATAGCCGGATCACGTTAGATCAATCCGGACCCGAACGCCACCCCTCCTCGATCGCACTCAGATCGGCTTGCGTGTTCACGTTGGCGAAAGACCGCGGGTCATCCAGAGGCAGAACGGCCGTGTTCAGGGACTCGACGAAACCGGCCACGCTGCGCCCGCCGCGAGCGAGGTATTCGGCTGCCATGGCCGCCGCCTGCCGCCTCAGCAGTAGAAACAGATGCTGTACCCGCTCCCCGTCGTGGGGCACTACGGCGTCCACATCTGCCGAGAGCCGGTTGCGCAGGCGCCCGACCAGGTCCAACCCGAGCAGCGGCGCATCCCCCGGGCAGAGAAAAAGCAGCCTGCAGTCGGTGTGCGGCAGCGCTGCCACCAGGCCGGCCAGCGGTCCCTGGTCCGGCGTCAGATCGGGGATGACCGGGTGGCCGAATGCCCTGTACCGTTCCGGGTTCCGATTGGCGCTGAGGACGATGTCGGCTACCTGCGGCCTGAGCCGTTCGAGCACGTGCGCGACCATGGGGCTGCCGTGCACCGGCATCAGTGGCTTGTCGGCGCCACCAAAACGGCTTCCCGTGCCGCCGCAGAGCACGATGCCGGCAACGTCAGACTCCGGATCCAATCAGGTTTTCCCCGGCATGGCCGGCTCGGCGGGCTTTCTGGCGAAGAGGTTCTTGAAGTCCCCGAGAATGTTGTACAGACAGGGCACGAGGATCAGGGTGATCACCGTCGAGAAAAGGATGCCGAACGCCAGCGAGACGGCCATGGGTACCACGATCTGGGCGGATTCGGAGGTTTCCGTGGCGATGGGGATCAGGCCGAAGAAGGTGGTCAGCGACGTGAGCAGGATGGCGCGGAACCGCGCACTGCCCGCCTCCACCGCTGCCCGGGCCGCGTCCGCGCCCCGCGCCACGGATTTGTTCACGAAATCCACCATGATCAGGCTGTCATTCACCACCACGCCCGCAAGCGCGATGATGCCGATCATGGACAGTGAGCTCACGGCCAGACCCAGCGCCATGTGTCCGACCACCGCGCCGATGATGCCGAAGGGGATCACGCTCATGATGATGAGCGGCTGCAGGTAGGACTTCAGGGGAATCGCCATCAGCGCGTAGATTCCGAAGAGCCCGGCCATGAAAGCATAGGCCATCTGGAACAGAGACGAGCGCTCCTGCTCGGAGCTCCCGGAGAGTTGATACGTCACCCCGGGATACCGCGACAGGAGCAGAGGCAGATAATCCCGGGTGATTTCGCCGACGATGGCGATGGGTTCCACCCGACTCAGATCCGCGTTGGCGGTGACGGTGACCGTGCGCTGGCCGTCGAGGCGCTGGATCGTATTGTATCCCTGGCTGATCTCATACTCGGCGACCGATGCAAACGGCAGCTCGCGCCCGTCCGGCAGCCGGATCCACATCCGTTCCAGATTGCCGACAGAGGAGCGTTCCGAGCGGGGATAGCGGACCATCACCTTCACTTCCTCGTCACCCCGTTGAATCCGCTGCGCTTCAGCACCGTAGAATGCTTCCCGGACCTGCCGGGCCAGATCGGCCAGCGTGATCCCGAGCGCCTCGGCCTCCGGACGGATGGAGAGCTTCAGCTCTTCAGGACCGGCGTTCGCCGTGCTCTCCACTTCGAACAGCCCCTCGAAATTCCGCAGATGCGCGGTGAGCTCCGCGGCCGCCTGTTCCACCAGCCGGTAATCGCTGCCCTTCAGAGCGATGGAGACCGGTGGGCCTCCCCCCATGTGCATGCCGGAGCTGAACCGGAGCTCCCGGGTGCCGGCGATTTCGCCCACCCTGTCCCGCCAGCGCTGCTCGACGATCTTAGCGTTCGCCGGACGGTCGTCGTCCTTGCTGAGCTCCACCTGAAGAAAACCGCTCTTGCCATCGCTGATGAAGGCGAACAGATGCTCTGCCACGTCGATGTCCGTGTCGTACTCGGTCTTGAACTCCTCGTTCAGCGCTCTGAGCTCGTCATCCATGCGGCCGACGATTTCCGCCACCAGAGTTTCCGGCGCACCCTCCTGAAGTTCGATGGTCGCGTTCACGTAGGGCTGCTCGATCTCCGGAAAGAAAACGAACCGGGCGTATCCGCCCAGCACGAGTCCCACGGTGAGAATGAGCAGGCTGACGAAGAAGGCGAGGGTCGCGTAGCGGTACTCGATGAGCGTCCTGAGAAAAGGTCCGTACACCTCTTCGATGAAGCGCTTCAGGTAGCCGTCTACCCGGTCCGCAATGGCCGATTTCCGGGTGTGGGACGATTTCATCAGCGACAGATGCGAAGGCAGAATCAGCTTGGACTCCACCAGCGAGAAGAGCAGACAGAAGATCACCACCCAGCCGATGGCAGCGTTGAACGCGGCCGTAGGGCCTGTGACGAACAGCATGGGGATGAAGGCCATGATGGTGGTCAGCACACCGAAGGTCGCCGGCACCGCGATCCGCTGGGCACCCAGCACGATGTTGTTGAGATTGTAGCCGTGCTCTTCCGTATAGCTGTAAGCGCTCTCTGCAATGATGATGGCATCGTCCACCACGATCCCGAGCACCAGGATGAACGCAAACAGGCTCATCATGTTGATGGTGACACCCACCACCGGCAGCATCATGAAAGCGCCGAGAAATGCCACGGGCAGACCGACGATCACCCAGGCGGCGATCTTCACCTGCAGGAAGAGGCCGAGAATGAGAAACACCAGCGCGGCCCCCAGCACCATGTTGCCGAGCATCATGTTCAGATGTCCGGTGAGATAGTAAGTGCTGTCCGCCCAGTGGGTGAGCTTCACCCCTTCCGGCAGGGTTGCCCGCCGTTCCGTCACGTACGCCTTCACCGTACGCGCGATGTCCAGCTCGTTCTCGTGCTCGCCGCTGGACATCACGTTGACGCCGAAGCTCCGTTCACCGTCGAAGAACGAATAGCTCTCCACCTCGGCAAAACCATCCCGGACGGTGGCGATGTCTCCGAGCGTTACCCGGGTGCCGTCCGGTCGGGTCACCAGCACGATCTGCTCGAACTCCGCCCCGGTGTAAGCCTGGCCCTTGGTCCTGAGCCGGATGTCACCCGCCTCCGAACGGATGGCACCGCCCGGCAGGTCCAGGGACCAGGAACGGATCGCCTGCGCCACCTGACCGAGGGTGAGGTTGTACTGGCGCAGCGTATCCTCCGAGATCTCCACGGCGATCTCGAACGGGCGCTCGCCCATGATCTCCGCGTAGGAGATCCCGGGAAGCTGAGTCACCTCATCACGTATCCGTTCGGCGAGCTCCTTCATCGACCGCTCGTTCAGACTGCCGTGAACCTGCAGGTTCAGAGCGCCCCTGCGCATCACCTGCTTGGAGATGATCGGGCGCTCCGTCTCCGCGGGAAAGGTGGAGATGCCGTCCACCGCGAGCTTGACCTCGTCCGTCAGCTCACCCAGGTCGTACCCTTCCTGGATCTCGATCCGGACCTGCCCGAATCCATCCCCCGCCGTCGAGCGGACTTCCTTGATGCCCTGGATGTTCTTGATGGCCTCTTCCACCTTGACCACCACCCCTTCGTCCACTTCCTCCGGCGCACCGCCGAGATAGGGAACCGTCACGGTGATCACGTCGAAGCGGAATTCCGGCATGGTCTCTTTCTTGACCATGATGGCAGCCCAGATCCCCATGCCGATCACGAAGCACATGAGCAGATTCGCCGCCACGTGGTTGGCGGCGAACCAGCCGATCAGCCCTCGCGGGGCAGCCTCAGCCCCCGCCATGAACCCGAATTTGCATGCCCGGCAACGGCTGGTCGATGGGCGTGGTGGCGTAGCGTTCCCCATCGGCCAGACCGCCGGCGACGTAGGCGTAGTCCTCGTCAGAGCGTACGATCTCGACGACCCGTGGCTGAATTTTCTGCTGTTCGTCCACCACCCATACGGTGTCTCCGCCGGACAGAGCGTGGCGGGGAATGGCGAACAGCCGGCCGCCCGCATTGCCGCTGATTTCCGCTGTGACAAACGTGCCCACGCGAAGCGGTTCCCGGCCGCTGCCGGCCAGATCGTAGGGGTCCTCCAGCTGCGCCACCACGTAGAGCACCCGGCTGGTCGCATCGAACACACCCTCAGAGCGGACGAGCTCCGCGTTCCACTCGTGCACGCGCGATCCTATGGCGGCACGCAGGACCACCGGCAGCCTCTGCCCCTGCTCCAGACCGCGCAGATCCAGAAACTGCAGGTCCTGCTGAGAGATCGGCAGACGCACTTCCGCCCGATCCACGGCGAAGGTCCGGGCCAGCTGACTGCCCACGTTCACGTACTGGCCGATGTCCGCGATCTTCTCCCGCACCATGCCGTCATAAGGTGCGCGGATGACGGTCCGGTTGAGATCCTCCCGGGCCATCGCAAGCTCCGCTTCCCTGGCCTCCAGTGCCGCCAGGGCCTCCTGAAGCTGAGGCTTGCGCAGGGTGAGATCGGACGCCTGCTGGCTGTCCGGGTCCACGTCGCGCAGGCGCTTCCAGTCCTCGAAGGCGTAACCGGCCAGCGCGTTCTCGGTGGCGACCTGGGTGCGCGCCTGGGCAACCCCCGCACTCGCGCGCTTCACCGCGGATTCGTAGTTTCGCGGATCGATCTTCAGCAGCACGTCCCCCTTCCGGAAGAAGCCGCCACTGACGAACGCGGGCGCCACGTCGACGATCTGACCGGCCACCTCGGATACCAGAGTGGTCTCCGTGCGCGGCGTCACCGCGCCCTGGGAGCGGACGGTGAACCGGACGGGCTCACGGACGGCGCTTGCCACGGAAACGAGCAGTGCCGGAGGCGGCGCCGCCGTCTGCATGGCCTTGGGACGCGACTGAATCATCACGAACGACGCCACCGTCGCCAGCACCAGAAAGGCGATGGGGAGAATGATTTTGAGACTGCGCGTCATCGGCGGGCGTCTACCTCAGGTTCAGTAGTGCGGGGGCGGCGGCTCCTCCTGCGGCTCGGGCAGGGAGACGTCCGGGACCGCATCCTGGAGCCGTTCGATCACGAGTCCGAGCATCTTCTCCAGGTGCGCGAGGTGCTGCTGCTGCCGCACCAGCGCCTCGTTCAGTGCCGCAATGGTATCGTCCTGAAACGCCTGCCGGCTCTCCAGCTCGTCCAGACGATCGAGATCCGTCCGCTCGCTCATTTTTCCCCTGCCGGCCCCACAGCCGTTACATCTACCCCAACATCATAGGCGAACCGAGTACGTTACACTGCATGGCTTTGCCCGAGCCTGAGCCGTGTCCGACTTCTCCCCTGTCTATGCCCGCCGTATTCTGCTCGTCTCGCTGGTCAGCGTGGGCATGGGCTTTACCGTGCTGTTTCCCGTTCTGGCGCCGCTGGGCCGGGAGATCGGACTCAGCGAAATCCAGATCACCACCATCATCTCCGCCTCCGGACTGATCGTCTTCCTCGCCAGTCCCATCTGGGGCCGGAAAAGCGACGTCTGGGGCCGGAAACGGGTCATGCTGATCGGCATCTTCGGCGTCGCGCTCGGCACGGCGCTGTTCACCTCCGTGCTGCTCACCGGTCTGACCGGCATGCTGACGGGTACTGCCCTCTTTTTCGCACTGGTCGCAGCCCGGATGCTGCACGCTACCGTGATGGCTGCCTCCATGCCGGCGGCCAACGCCTACATGGCCGACATCACGGACGCGGCCAACCGGACCAAGGGAATGGGTGCCGCGGGGGCAGCGAACAATCTGGGCTCGATTCTCGGCCCGGCGGTGAGCGGCCTGGCGGTCATCTCGCTGCTGGCACCGCTGTGGATCATGGCGGCGGTGGCCTTCCTGAACGCGCTGTTCGTCTGGCGGTTTCTGCCGGAGCCGCCGCGGCACCGTTCACCCGTGCGGCCTCCGCGGCTGAAGTACACCGATCCCAGAATTCTGCCGTTCGTCATCGTCGGGGTGCTGATGTTCACCGGCATGGGCATCGTCCAGCAGACCATGGGCTTCCGTATGCAGGACGCGCTGGGGCTCTCCGCAGCGGACACCGCTCAGGCCGTGGGGCTCGCGATGATGCTCTCGGCCGGCTGCTCGCTGCTGGCACAGGCCGTCATCGTGCAGCGTCTGAACATCGCGCCGTTTACCCTGCTGCGTCTGTCCATGCCGCTGCTGATCGTCGCCTTCGTGCTGATGGCAACCACCACCACACAGATGTGGCTCACTCTGGCCATGGGCGTGCTCGGTCTCGGCATGGGTCTCGCCGGACCGGGCTTCATGGCAGGGGCGTCGCTCGCGGTGCCGCCGGAGGAGCAGGGCTCGGTGGCCGGCGTTGCCGGTTCCTGCGGCCCGCTCGGATTCACCATCGGACCGCTGACCGGCGGCGCTCTCTATCAGCTAGCGCCCGAGCTGCCGTATGCGCTGACTGCGGGCATGTACGGCATTCTGTTCATCGCCATGTTCTGGCTGGCCGGCCGGGTGACCGAGCACGCCGACTGACCCGACCGTCAGGCAGCGGCAGCGAGCGTCTCCGGCAGACGGGCCGCGTCCAGAAGCGTCAGCCAGCTCTGCTCCAGGTCGTCCCGGAGCGTTTCCGCATCCGGGAGTGCCTCCAGACAGGCCGTGATGCCGAGGTCGAGCCGGTTGCCGTAGCTCTGCACCGTGATGTTCAGCGCGTTGCCGTCTGCCGGGATGCTCACCGGGTGATGGGTGAGCATTTCCGCTCCCAGCAGAAAGCGCGTCCGTCGCGGTCCCGGCACGTTGGAGACCACCACGTTGCAGGCCGGCGTCATCATCCGCCGCCAGCCCAGCCGCTCGGAAACCGCCATCGCACCCTGCAGCAGGGTCGCCAGCCCGGGCAGATGGACGTCGTCCGGAATCAGAGCCCGGGTCTCCTCCAGCAGCACCTTGGCCGCCCGGGTGGAGCCGACGATGGCGTTCAGGCGCACGATGGGATCCTGCTCATCCGTTGCCAGGGTGGACCTGAGCAGCCCCACCTTGTTGGAGAACGAGCGGTCACCGGAGCGGCGCAGGGACACCGGGATGCCGGCGAGCAGAGCCGCATCCGGAAGGGCATCCTTCCGCTCCAGATAGGCCCGCAGACCACCGGCGCAGACGGCAAGCAGAACGTCATTCACCGACGCGTCGAGCTTCCTGCCGACCTGTCGCATCGTGAAGAGCGGCAGGGACGTGGTGGTGAACGTGCGGTACGGTCCCACCCGCACATTGAACGGCGTCTCCGGCGCCATGCCGGTTTCCACCGATGTCCCCCGCATCAGCTCACCCATCCTGGCCATGGCCCGCATCCGTTCGCCCATTCTCGTGAACTGTTCCAAGGGCTGGAGGCTCAGATTCATCAGTGCATCGACGAAGAGCTGAGCGTCATTCGGCTGCTCCACGGGCGTGCCCGCCAGCGGTGCCGGATCCGCCTCCGCCGTGTTCGAATACAGCAGCTTCATCACCTGCTGGCCCGACACGCCATCCACGGCCGCGTGGTGATACTTGCTGTAGAGCGCAAAGGTTCCGTCAGACAGGCCGTCGATGACGTGCATCTCCCAGAGAGGCCGGCTGCGATCCAGCGGCTGTTCGTGCAGCTTGGCCACCAGCGCGTTGAGCTGCCGTTCGGTACCCGGGGTCTGCAGACGGCTGCGGAACACGTGGCGGTCGATATCGAAGTCCGTGTCGGTCACCCAGACCGGCTGGTCCAGGTCGAAAGGCGTGGGCTTCAGCCGCCGGGTCATGAACTCGACGCCCTGAACCCGTGCCGCGAGATAGCGTTTCAGACGATTGAAGTAGCATTGCGCGTCGAAGCGCTCGTACGGCACCGCGAAGCGCTGCAGCGAGGCGATGGCCATGGGGGCACCATCCCGTTCGAAGTGAAGAAAGGAAGCATCTGTGATCCCGAGCTTGTTCATGGTTACCTGCCCTGTGTTGAAGCAGTGTCCAACGGCACCCGGGGACTGCGCACCGGGACGGTGCGGTGCCGGGTCCATTTCCGTTGCTGACACGACAACCTCAAAGTGTGCATAACCTGTGCCAGGAATCCTGAAATTGCCCTGCCGCACACTCTCCGGGACAATGGCCCGGACACTTACCAGCAGGGGGCAGCAATGAAATTCGGACTCATCCCGGTCAACATCGGCGTTCAGCCGGAACAGATGGTGGGCCTGGCCCAGCTCGCGGAAGGCAGCGGATTCGAATCGGTCTGGACCTTCGAGCACGTGATCGTACCCGTCGACTACCAGTCGAAGTACCCCTACAACGAATCCGGCAAGATGGGCGGACCGCCGGAAACCATCTTCATCGATCCTTTCGTCGCTCTTTCGGCCGTAGCGGCCGCCACCAGGACCCTTCGTCTCGGTACCGGCGTGAACATCCTTTCGCAGGTGAACCCGCTGTACATGGCCAAGCAGGCGGCCAGTCTCGATTTCATCTCCGGCGGGCGGTTCGAACTCGGCGTCGGCATCGGCTGGCTGCGGGAAGAGTTCGAGGCGCTCGGGGTGCCGTTCGAGCGCCGCGGTGCCCGCTTCGACGACTACGTGGAAGCGATGAAGAAGGTCTGGTCCGGGGATGTGGTTGAGCACAAGAGCGACTTCCTCGACTGGTCCGGGTTCAAGAGCTATCCCCTGCCGGCTCAGAAGCCGCACCTGCCCGTGGTGATCGGCGGCGCCACGGGCAAGATCTACCAGCGCATCGCCCGTCACGGCGACGGCTGGTTCGCACCCATGGGGGATCCGAAGGAACTGGCTGTGGCCCTGGACAGTCTGAAGGCGGCCTGCGAAGCAGAAGACCGGGATCCGGCCGGGATCGAGATCACCTGCATGTGGCCGGGCCATGGCGGCCGGGAATTCATCGGCGAGCTGGAAGCCGTCGGTGTGTCGCGCGTGGTCACGCCGCTGTTTGCGTTCGGTCCCGATCCCGCGGAAGGCATTCAGAAGATCGCCGAGGAAGTGATCGCGGGTTGATTCGGGATCGGCACCTGGGGCGTCTGGCCGGGCTGATCCTGATGGCTCAGGCCGGTCTGCACTCCGCTGCTGCGGCAGAACCGGCCGGCGCCCCTTACCGTCCGGTGGAGAGCCCGGGAACGCTGAACTACCTGCTGCGCCTGCCCGCTGACTATGAAACTTCTGCGAAGCGCTACCCCCTGCTGCTGTTTCTGCACGGCATCGCCCAGAGGGGCAATGGTACGACCAGGGCGCTCGAACGCGTGGCCCGCTACGGACCATTCAGGGCGATGCAGGAAGGCCGCTGGGATCCGGATCTGCCATTGATCGTGATCGGCCCCCAGAGCACGGGCCTGCAGCCCTGGTGGCGGGGCAGTTCGGTTCGCGCCCTGCTCACGCACATCGAGGAAACCTATCGTATCGATCCGGCTCGACGGTACGTTTCCGGCATTTCCATGGGCGGCCGGTCCGCCTGGTGGCTGGCAAAGAACCATGCGGAGGAATTCGCCGCGCTGGTGCCGGTGAGCACCTGGGCGGGCGATGTGAGCCGATCCTGTGACGACTTCCAGGGCATGGCGATCTGGGCCTTCCACGGCAGCCGGGATCCACTGGTGTGGCTGAGCGCCGGTCGGCGTCCCATCGAGGATCTCAGCCACTGCGAACCCGCGCTGGCGCCCGCACCCCGCATCACCGTGCTCGAGGATGCCGGACATGGCTCCTGGCGCCGGGTCTTCGAGACCGGGCACGATGATCAGAACACCGGGGCGGACGGCCAGCGCTACTCGGACATCTACCGCTGGATGCTCACCTTCAGCACCACGACCGGGGACTGATCAGCCGCGGCTCTCCCGCAGGTTGTCCACCGTCGGATAGATGACGTCCACTGCCAGGGAACGGCCGTCCTCCTGGACGATGCGGCAGTGATGCCGGCGCAGCTCTCTCGGCTCGGGAACCCCGCAGGAATGCGCAATGATGCCGATCTCCTTGTGCATGCCCTTCGCATAGTTGGCCACCCGGGTGGCCTTGTCCGTGGGATCCAGGCCGCGCTGAAGCTTCGGGTCGTGGGTGGTGATTCCGGTCGGGCAGGTGTTCCGGTTGCACTGCAGCGCCTGGATGCAGCCGAGGGCGAACATGAAACCACGAGCGGACTGCACGAAGTCGGCGCCCGTGCACAGCGCAAACGCTGCCTCGCCCGGGTTGATCAGCTTGCCGCTGGCAACTACCTTGATCCGCTCCTTGAGCCCGTAGCGGGTCAGGATGTCCACCACGGCCGGCAGGCTTTCCTTGATCGGCAGGCCCATGTAGTCGATCAGGCTCATGGGCGCGGCTCCGGTGCCGCCGTCGGCGCTGTCGATGGTGATGAAGTCGGGTGCGCTCTCGATCCCCCGCGCGAGGATCTCCTCACAGAGCTTCTCGATCCAGACGAAGCCGCCCATCACGGCCTTGAATCCGGTGGGCTTGCCGGTGACCGAGCGGATCCGGTCGATCATGTCGAGCAGTTCTTTCTCATCGGTGATCTCCGGATGCCGGTTCGGGCTGATCGAGTCTTCACCGGGTGTGATCAGTCGTATCCGGGCGATCTCCTCGGTGACCTTCGCACCGGGCAGGATGCCGCCCTTTCCGGGCTTGGCACCCTGGGAGAGCTTCAGCTCGAACATGACGACCTGATCGTGAGCGGCGATCGCCCGGAGCTTCTCGTCCGACAGCCCGCCGCTCCCGTCCCGAACACCATACTTGGCCGTGCCGATCTGGAAGACGATGTCCGCACCGCCCTCGAGATGATAGGGAGACAGACCGCCCTCACCCGTATTCATCCAGATGCCCGCCATGCGCGCGCCGTTCGATAGCGCGGTGACCGCAGGTGCCGAGATCGCGCCGAAGCTCATGGCCGAGATGTTCAGAATCGAATTGGTCCGGTAGGGTTTCTCGCAGTAGGGGCCGATCTCCACTTCCCGTGCTTCCAGCGCATCCCGTTCCATGGTCGGATACGCCGTGTTCACGAACAGCAGCGTTCCGGCGGGACGGAGATCACGGGTCGATCCGAAGGCTACCGTGTTGTCGAGCGCCTTGGCCGCCCGGTAGACCCAGGAACGCTGCGCCCGGTTGAACGGCATCTCCTCCCGGTCCATGGCGAAGAAGTACTGCCGGAAGAACTCGCCGAGATGCTCGAAGAGAAAGCGGAAGCGTCCGATGACGGGGAAGTTCCGCCGCACCGTGCTCTGGGTCTGGCGGACATCGATGACGTAGAGCACCACCACGACCAGGACCAGGCCGATCAGTGCCAGCAGAATGATCTCACTGAGTAATTCGAGCCACTTCAGTGTGGAATCCATCGTTCTCCTGCCTCCTTGAGCACTGATCGGAACGTGCCGCGCAATTCTGGTTTAGTATGGCATTTTGCGGTGCCGGATTCGGCATCTCTGAAAGGGGAGAAACCATGACCATTGCCTACAGGACGGCGCTGGAGCTTGCCGCCGGTATCCGTGCCGGCGAGTTCAGCGCCAGCGAGCTGACCGAACTCTTCATCGACCGCATCGAGCGTTACGACGGCGACATCAACGCCGTGGTCGTGCGCACGTTCGAAGATGCCCGGGAGCGGGCCCGCGCGGCGGACGAGGCCCAGGCCCGCGGCGAAAGTCTGGGACCGCTGCATGGCGTGCCGATGACGATCAAGGAGTCCTACGTGATCGCCGGTACCCCATCCACCTGGGGCATCGAGGCGTTCCGCGACAACGTGGCAGACGAGGACGGTCTGGCCGTGCGGCGTTTTCGCGCCGCCGGCGCGCACTTCCTCGGCAAGACCAACGTACCGACAGACCTGGCGGACTTTCAGAGCTACAACCCCATCTACGGCACCACGGGCAATCCCTGGGACACCGGTCGCACGCCCGGCGGCTCCTCAGGGGGCAGCGCGGCTTCCCTGGCCGCGGGATTCTGCGGTCTGGAAGCCGGCTCGGACATCGGTGGTTCCATCCGCAATCCGGCCCACTTCTGTGGCGTCTATGGTCACAAGCCAACCTACGGTGTCATCCCCATGTCCGGCCACGAGCTGGTGTCGAACATCCCGGAAGCGGACCTGGCCGTCTGCGGCCCCCTGGCCCGGGGGGCCGACGATCTCAGAGTCGCACTCGGCATCATGGCGGGTCCGGACGAGCGGGAAGCGCTCGGCTGGCAGCTGCATCTGCCCGCAGCCGATTTCAAGGCGTTGAAGGATCTCCGCGTGGCCGTCTGGCCGACCGACGAGGCAGCGCCCGTGGCTTCGGAAGTGGCGGACCGCGTCGTCATGGTGGCACAGACCCTCTCCAAGCTCGGTGCCAGGGTTTCCGACAGCGCCCGGCCGGCTTTCGACGTGCTCGACGCTCACAGGAACTATCAGACCCTGTTGAACTCGGTGATGACGGCCGCCATGACGGACGAGCAGGTGGCCGAAGCGGAAGCAGCCGCTGCCGCCCTGGACCCCGCCGACGACTCCTTCACCGCCGTTCAGATCCGCGCCAGCGTGCTGCCGCACCGGGAGTGGATCCGCAGCAATACTCAGCGGGAGCAACTCCGGCTGGCCTGGAGTGCGTTCTTCGAGGATTGGGACATCCTGCTCTGTCCGCAGATGGCCACACCCGCCTTTCCTCATGATCACAGTCCCATGATCGGCCGCAGGTTGACCGTGGACAACGCGGAGCAGCCTTATTTCCAGCAGCTCTTCTGGGCCGGCATGATCGTGAACAGCTATCTGCCGAGCACGGTCTTCCCCACCGGCCCTTCCCGGGAGGGATTGCCCATCGGTGTGCAGGCGGTCAGTGCGCCGTACCGGGACTACCGGACCATCGAGTTCGCCCGTCAGATCGGCGAAGAGATCGGCGGCTTCGTAGCACCGCCCGGATACGACAGCCCCTGACGGACGGTCAGGGCGGGTCTTCCGCCTCCGCGACCCGGGCAGCGAGGGCACGCAGCAGCGCCTGGGTGCGCATGCGGCTGAAGATCTCGTTGGTGATATCGATGCCACGGGTCGCCCTGGCGGCCGTTTCCCCGGTGAGATCCCGGCCGAAGACCTCGAGGAACAGATCCACTTCGGCCTCCGCCAGCGTCTGAAGGATGCCTGCATACCGGGCGAGATAGGACTGGTCGTAACCAGGCTCACCCCGGTAACCGGCATCGAGCAGACGCCCCCAGTGCTCGACGATCGCCGCATCCCGGAAGTCCAGACAGGCCTCCCCGTCCCGCTGGACGCACTGGATCACACCGGCTTCGTGAAGCTTCCGGACGTCAGCCGGATCCATGCCGGCCCGCTCGGCCACGACTCGCAGCGGCTGATCCGGTTCGGGCACGTCGCCGTTGAGCAGCGACGACAGTGTCAGCTCGAAGGCGGCGAGCCCGCCGCCATCCGCCGTGGCCACATCCGCCCGTTCCAGCATCTCCCGGATCACGGACAAAGGCAGGAAGCGCTCCTCCTGCAGCTGCTTGATCAACCGTATGCGGCTGACATGATCCTCGGAATAGAGAGCCACGTTGCGCTTCGGCCGCTCAGGCTCAGGCAGCAGGCCTTCACGCAGATAGAAATGAATGGCTTCACGGCTGACGTCGGTGCGCGCTTCCAGTTCCTTCATTTTCAGCCGCGCACCCACGATCGGAACTCAGCTCAGCGGATGCACACGGACAGGCAGCTCCGAGTACCCCTTGACGAAGTTCGAACGCACCCGCACGGGTTCACCAACCAGTTCCACCGTGTGAAAGCGCTTCATGATCTCTTCCCAGACGATCCTGAGCTGCATCTCGGCCAGCCGGTTGCCCATGCAGCGATGGATGCCGAACCCGAAGGAAAGATGATGGCGTGCCCTGGGCCGATCGATGAGGAATTCGTCCGGGCGGTCAATGGCCTGCGCATCCCGGTTGCCGGACACGTACCACATCACCACCTTGTCACCCTTCCTGATCTGCTTCCCGCCAAGCACCGTGTCTTCCTTGGCCGTGCGGCGCATGTGCGCCAGGGGCGTCTGCCAGCGGATGATCTCGGACACCATGTTCGGAATCAGACCCGGGTCGGCGCGCAGCTTGTCGTACTCGGCGGGGTTCTCGTTCAGGGCCAGCACGCCACCCGAGATGGAGTTCCGTGTGGTGTCGTTGCCGCCGATGATCAGCAGCAGCAGATTGCCCAGATACTCCATGGGCCTGTTGACGATGTTCTTCGTGCTCTCGCCGTGAATCAGCATGGAGATCAGATCGAACTTCGGCGGCAGATTCTCCCGTTCCTTCCAGAGACGGGTGAAATACTCCAGGCATTCCATCATCTCCGCCCGGCGCCCTTCCTCGTTCATGGCATTGGACCCGGTGAGCTCCGGGGTTGCGATGGCCACGTCCGACCAGTGCGTCAGCTTGCGCCGGTCTTCGAACGGGAAGTCGAACAGGGTCGCCAGCATCTGGGTGGTCAGCTCGATGGAAACCCGATCCACCCAGTTGAAGGTCTCGCCCACCGGCAGGCCGTCGAGAATGGTCTGCACTCGCTGCCGGATGATGGGCTCGAGCTCCGCCAGATTGCGTGGTGCCACCACGTCCTGCACGGCCTTACGCTGCTCGTCATGAATGGGCGGATCGCTCTGGATGAAATTGACGAAGGTGAAGTCCTCCGGCTGATCGCCGAGCAGGATCGTCGGCTCGGACGAGAAGATCTCGAAGTGCTTGTCCACATACTGGATGTCTTCGAACGTCGTGACCGACCAGAAGGGGCCGAACGGACTGTCTGCCTGGTAGTGGACCGGATCTTCAGCACGCAGCCGGGCGAAAACCTCATGCCAGGTGTCGTGCTCGAAAAGGCCCGGATCCGACACGTCGAGTGTCTCGAGTGTCTGGTCTGACGGTGCCCGTGCCTGCTGGATCGACTCACTCATTTCCTGCTCCCCGTATTCAATGTCACGAGTGCAGACCATAGCCGTTACGGAGGAAAATTCAAATAGTATGTAGTAATACTACATATATTTTTTTGTCCTCCAGGGCCTAAAGTTTCACGGGATACTGCCGATATCCCCATCCCTGAATTCGCCCGAAACGCCCACCCGGCGCGGGTTTTGAGACTCAGTGCAAGTCGCGGAAGCGGGCCGCGTTCTTATACTTGCGCCCTTACCGCAGAGGACGAGCGAGCCATGCCGAACACCGTGGAACTCATCCAGTCAGAGCTGGATGACGCCCTGGCGAAGGACCAGCTGGAGCTGCCCACCCTCCCCGAAGTGGCGCTGAAGATCCGGGATACGGCGACCAAACCCGACATCTCGCCCAGGGAGCTCGCCGGCGTGGTGGCCGAGGACCCTGCCCTGGCCACCCGTTTCGTCCGGATTGCGAATTCGCCCATGTTCCGGGCGATCCGCGAAATCGACGACCTGCAGCAGGCCATCGGCCGCATCGGCGTGGAGTACGCCGCTAATCTGGCCGCCGGGCTCGCCATCGAGAACATGTTCCAGGCCACCTCGGAGCTGGTCGACCGCAAGCTGCGCGCCGTCTGGGCCCACGCCTGCGAGGTGGCGGCGATCAGCGGCGTCCTGGCGAAGAGCTTCACCCGTCTGCGACCGGATCAGGCGACGCTCGCCGGTCTCATCCACACCATCGGCGTGCTGCCCATCCTCACCTTCGCCGAGGACAACCCTTCGCTGATCCGGGACAGCTTCGCCCTGGATCAGATCATCGACAACCTGCACGGAAAGATCGGCACGAAGATTCTGGAACACTGGGATTTTTCCGACGATCTGATTCTGGTACCCGGCCACTACATGGACTTCGAGCGCCACGTGGCTGAAGCCGACTTCGTGGACCTGGTGATGGTTTCCTACCTGCAGACCCGGTTCGGCTCGGCACATCCGCACGGCAGCGTCGACTGGGCGGAAGTTCCCGCCTTCAGAAACGTGGGCCTGGATCCGGACTTCGAGGACGCCGAGCTCGAGGAATACCACGAGGACGTGGCGACCGCGAAAGTGATGCTGGTCTAGAAGACAACCCGGGAGGCTGCTACGACACCCTCCAGCGCTTCCAGATTCCCTCTTCAGGTGCCCGTATAGTCCGGCTTCCGCTTCTCACGGAAAGCGGCCATCGACTCCCGGGCATCGTTCTTCGCCTTGCGGGCATAGGACAGCCCCGTCATCTCGTAACGGAGCGCGTCCTCCAGACCCACCTCCACATTGTGCTGCAGCACGCGTTTCGACGATCGGAGCGCCAGCGGCGGCCACTGAGCCATCTGTGCCGCCATCTCCAGCGCCGTATCCAGCAGCTGATCTTGCGCCACCAGACGGTCGAGCAGTCCGATACGGAAGGCTTCCTCCGCATCCACCGCCCGGCTGGTGTAGATCAGGTCCGCTGCCCGGGACTGACCCACCACCCGGGGCAGGAAGAAACTGAGGCCGGAGTCGGGTGACAGGTTGCGTTCGATGAACACGGACTTGAACCGGCTGTTTTCCGAGCCGACACGCACGTCGCAGGACAGGGCCAGGCTCATGCCCGCTCCGGCCGCCACGCCGTTGACCGCGGCAATCACCGGCTTGTCCAGCCGGTAGACGCTCATGGCCTGACGCCCGACCCAGCCGAATTCGTCGAGCAACGTATTCTGATCCGGCTCTGCCGCTTCGCCGGGCGCGCCGGACAGATCCGCGCCGGAGCAGAATCCGCGACCGGCGCCGGTGAGAATGGCCACCCGGACCTCGTCGTCGCCGCGCACGGCTTCGAGCGCGGCCGTGAGTTCGTCCCGGAGTTCGGCGGACAGCGCGTTCAGCCGCTCCGGTCGGTTCAGGGTGATGACGGCCGCGTGGCCCTCCACCCGGTAGTCAGTGACTTCACCCATGCTCTCTCTCCCCTGTGTTTCAGGCGTTCTCTTCAGGCGTTCTCTTCAGGCGTTCTCTTCAGGCGTTCTCTTCCGCCACGAATCCCTTCCAGCCCTTCATGTAGCCGATGAAGGCATCACCGAGACCCTCCGCCTTCAGATAAGCCTCCGTCACCGGCAGCGACGCCATCCGGAAGTCCGGATCCTCCGCCATCCGCTGCGGAAGGTCGTGATGCAGGATGGCCGCACGTCCGGCCAGCACGAAGTCGCAACCCTCATTCAGGCACCATCGGGCCGTCCGGGCAGAATACACCTTGCCGGCCACACCGAGCCGGCAGTCGCCACGGTCCAGCTCGGTGAACAGGGACATGAGCGTTCTGCCCTGGAGCCCCTCCGCAACCGGCTCCTTCTCCACGTCCCACAGGGACATGTCGATGTAGTCCACGTCACGCGAACGCATCAGAGTCTGGGCCAGGTCGCGGATCTCCAGCGTATCCACGCCGAACCGTTCCGGTGACAACCGCACGCCGAGCTGAAAGTCCGGCCGGCAGCGGGTCCGTATCCCGGCAATGATGTCCAGGAGCGGACGCGCCCGGTTCTCCAGGCAGCCGCCGAAGGCGTCGTCGCGCCGATTGATCTCGGCCGACAGAAACTGACAGAGAATGTAGCCGTGCGCACCGTGCAGTTCCACGCCATCGAAACCGGCCCGGTCCGCCCGCTCGGCCGCCACGATGAAGTCCTCGATCAGACCGTCCACTTCCGCTTCCGTCAGCGCCCGGGCTCCGAACTCCTCGTTCACCGAGGGGCACAGCGGATCCTGACCGATCAGCGCCCTGGGCGAGCGCATGCCCGCGTGATGCAGCTGAACGGCGGACAGGCTGCCGTTGGCACGGATGGCGTCGGCGAGTGCCTGGAGCGCGGGCAGATGCCGGTCTTCGAACACACCGAGCTGGCCGGGAAATCCCTGACCCGCCGCCTGAACGTGCGCGGCCGCGGTCATGGTGAGCCCGAAGCCGCCCCGGGCGCGCAGGGTCAGCCAGTTGGCTTCCACATCGGAAAGCACGCCGTCGTCATGGCTCTGGGAATTCGTCAGCGGGGCCAGCATGAACCGGTTCTTCATGGCGGGTCCGCGCATGAAGCTCAGGGGCTCG
This sequence comes from Gammaproteobacteria bacterium, assembly GCA_030425195.1. Lineage (GTDB taxonomy): Bacteria > Pseudomonadota > Gammaproteobacteria > Pseudomonadales > Azotimanducaceae > SZUA-309. The sequence goes on from JAUIAV010000004.1 coordinate 263,179, forward strand.
AATAGGTCGGTCACAGAGATCTCCGGATCAAAACCCGTCATTCTAGCCGCAACGACTGGTCGGGTGACGGGTTTTCAGGCGCTGCGCAAGGCGTAGAGTACCCGTCCCCGGGCGCTCAGAACGCCTTCGTCGTTGACCACGCTCACTTCCACCGTGCAGAGCTGTCGGCCGCGCTTGATGACGGTGGCCTCCGCATCGATCCACCTGCCGTGCGACTGACGCAGGTAGGTCACCTGCAGATCCGCGGTGCCCGCCGGCAGACTGCCTTCTCGCATGCCGGCAAAGACCGCCGGAATCACGGCAATGTCGATCAGGGTGGCGATCACACCGCCGTTGACGCTGCCGCCGATGCCCGTGGGCGTGTTCTCGCTGATCGCCAGGCGCACGCGCGCGAAATCGGCCGTTGCTTCCTCGATCGTCAGACCCAGATATCTGTGGAAAGGCACGTCGGCAAAGTTCGCGAAGAAGTCTCCGGTCGGACTGGTCTCTCCCATCGGGTGGATCCGGTTCCAGAAGAAGCGGTGTACCTTATCACGCCAGACTCCTAGTGCGGGCCCTCGCCGGTTTCTGCCGAAAGCGTGAAGGCGATGATCTGGCACCGCTCGAGCAGTTCGTCTATCACCCTGGCCTCTTCCGGTGAGAGGCTGAAACCCTGGAAACAGGCCGTGGAGAGCTCGAAGAACAGCTGCAGCAGATCAACTTCCCTGTCGATCTGCCGCAACTGAATCAGGAGTTCCGAAAAAAACGCCATCGGATAGAAGTTGCCGTGCTCGTTGAGCACCTCGATGACGGCGAGGAACATCGGGTCCACCTGAGCCCTCGTCTCTTCGACCAGCAGGTCTGTACGCTGTTGTGGATCGCTCACCCGGTGAGTATCGAACAGGCGGGGTGAAAACCCGGTGAACGGGTCGGCCGGATTCCGGCTATGATGCCGGCTCTCCCTCGTTGTCCGACAAGCGAATGCTCTACTGGATCGACCTGTTCGGCGTTTTCGTCTTCGCCATCAGCGGCGCGCTCGCCGCGGACAGGCGCGGTATGGACCTGTTCGGATTCATCGCCATCGCCCTGCTGCCCGCCGTCGGCGGCGGCACGGTCCGCGACATCGTGCTGGATGCACCCGTATTCTGGGTGCAGGACCCGGTTTATCTCTGGCTCATCGTCACCGCCGGCCTGGTCACCTTTCTGTCCGCGCCGCTGATCCGCCGAGTGGAGCGAAGTCTTCTCTGGGCGGATGCCATCGGGCTGTCCGTGTTCTGTGTTGCGGGTGCGGCCAAGGGGCTGGCCCTGTCCGGATCACCCTCAATCGCCGTGGCCATGGGCCTGGTGACCGCCGTGCTCGGCGGCATCATCCGGGACGTGGTCTGCAACGAGATCCCGCTGGTGCTGCGCCAGGACATCTACGCAACGGCGGCTTTCGCGGGTGCTCTGACCTACGTCATCCTTTCGTCGGTCGGTCTCGACGGCGCACTGTCCATCTGGACGGGCGCCGCCGTCTGTTTTCTCGTCAGATCATCGGCGCTGATCTGGGGCTGGTCACTGCCGCGCAGGGGAGAAGGCGCCGCTCGGAACGAAGAACTGGAGGAGAGCCAGTGAAGAAGATACTGCTTGTCGTCGCCGCCATCGTCGGGGTGCTGATTCTGCTAGCCGTCGGCGCTTTCTTCGCCATCACGTCGGGCGTCGGCGTCGGCGAACCTTTCGCGCCTCTGTATGCGGACAACTGCGCCGTCTGCCATGGGGAAGCCTTCGAGGGGAACGCTCAGGGTCCGGCCCTCGTCGGCCGGGAGCTGATTCACGGCGACTCCGTCAACGACATCACCCGCAGCATCGCCGAAGGCTTTCCCGAGCGCGGCATGCCGCCCTGGGGAGGCGTGCTCGATGAAGGACAGATCCGCAGCCTGGCGATCCTGATTGCCGAGCAGCGGGTGGGACGGGTGTTCACCGACTTCAAGACGGATCAGACCCTGGAGATTCCCACGGAGCCCATCGATTCCGAGATGCACCGGTTCCGGATAGAGCCCGTGGTCGACGGTCTCGCCAGCAAACCCTTCTCCATCGCGCCGCTGCCGGATGGCTCCATCCTGGTCACGGAGAAGACGGAGGGTATGTCGATCGTCTCTCCCGATGGCGAGCGATCAGAGCCCGTCGCCGGCACACCGGCCACCGGTAACCTGGGCTTCGAGGTGATGGGCCTCGATTACGGTATGGGCTGGCTGCTCGACATCGCACCGCACCCGGACTTCGAAACGAATGGCTGGATCTACCTGGTACACACCCACCTCTGTGAGACCTGCGGCGACGACGGCGGAGATTCCATGATCAGCCGGACCATGAGCCGGCTCATCCGCGGGCGTATCGTCGACGGAGAATGGACCGACGAGGAAGTGATCTGGAGCGTTCCGAACGAGTTCTACACGCCCGTTCCCGACCTGGGCGCCGGCGGCCGTCTCGCTTTCGATACTGACGGCTACGTCTACGTGAGCGTGGGTCTCAAGGGGCTCGGCAACTATGTGGGCATTCAGGAGCTGAACACGCCGTACGGCAAGATCCATCGCGTCCACGACGATGGACGCATCCCCGAGGACAATCCATTCGTGAACGTGGCCGGTGCCATGCCGAGCATCTGGACCCGCGGCCACCGCAGTCCCCAGGGCCTCGAGTTCGATGCCGAGACCGGCAAGCTCTGGGGCACTGAGATGGGCCCCCGTGGCGGCGACGAGGTGAACCTGATCATCGCCGGCCACAACTACGGCTGGCCGCTCTATTCGAAGGGCGTGGATTACGACGGTACCCCGGTGGAGTACTGGAAGGAGCTCGGAATCGAGTTCGACCTGGAGGATATCGATCAGCCCATCGTCGATCTGACCCCGTCTCCGGCGGTATCCAGCTTCATCATCTATGACGGCGAAGCCTTTCCCGGCTGGCGGCGCCAGTTCCTGGTGGGCTCGCTGAAAGCCACCGAGCTCTACCGGTTCGTGATCGAGGACGACGTGCTCGTTCACAGCGAGCTGCTGATCGGGGATCTGGCCCGGATCCGGGATATCGAAACAGGCCCGGACGGCCTCATCTATCTGCTCCTCGAGCACGGCTCAGGGTCTCGGATCGTACGCCTGGTCCCGGAGGCCTAGATGCGCCGGCCCGTTTCTGCCGGCGTCGGCTGCCTGCTGACCTGGGCTGTCTCCGCCGCGGCACCCGCCCTCGGCGTCACACCCGGTGAGGCCGCCTGGGGCGCGCATTGCGCCCGCTGCCACGCACCCGACGAGATCCGGGCCCGGCTCGCCGACGGCTGGCAGGGTCGCAGTGCATCCGAGCTGCTCGAGCGCATCCGGTTGACCATGCCGGCGGAGACACCGGGATCTCTGAGTGAGGGGGAATACGAACTCGTCACCCGGCAACTGCTCCGGCAGACGGGCCACCCGGACGTCGATGGAACCGCACTCGAGCGCCTCATCATCCGTCCGCGTCAGGACGGACCCCATCTGCCCGATGTGCCCTGGCGTCATTTCGGCGGCGAGCTGAATGCCAACCGTCACGCCCCGCTTTCCGACATCGATGCCGGCAACGTCGCGAACCTCACCATCGCCTGGCGGTGGAGTGCTGCCAACTTCGGCCCCGCGCCGGAGATCCGCAACGTTTCCATGCCCATCATGCACGATGGGCGGCTCTTCGTCGGCGCCGGCGCGACCCGCAACGTCGTCGCCATAGACGCCACCACCGGACAGACCTTGTGGATGTGGCGGCCCCGGGAAGGCGAGCGGTTCGACCAGGCGGCACGCAAGGATTCGGGGAAGGGACTCGCCTTCTACCGTTCGGAAGCGGGCCGTGGCTACGTGGTCGCGGTCACGCCCGGCTACTCGCTGATCAAGCTGGATGCGGAAACCGGTCTCCCCGACCCCGGATTCGGAGACCGTGGCCGGGTCGATCTCACCGAAGACCTGCGCCGGGCCCCCGATCGGCCGCTGGACATCGGCCTAACGGCACCACCTCTGGTGGTAGGCGATACCATCGTGGTGGGTTCGGCCCATGCCGTGAGCTTCCGGCCGCCGTCCAAGGCAAACGTGAAAGGCGACGTGCGCGCCTACGATGCCCGCACCGGCCGTCTCAAGTGGTCTTTCCGGACCATTCCGGCGGCCGGCGAGCCCGGACACGACACCTGGCTCGAGGGCTCGGCCGAGTTCACGGGTAATGCCGGGGTGTGGGCACACATGTCAGCCGATCCGGAGCTGGGACTCGTCTATCTGCCTGTGGAATCCGCAACCGGCGACCAGTACGGCGGCGATCGGCCGGGCAGCAACCTGTACTCGAGCAGTCTGGTGGCCGTGGACGTCGAAACCGGCGAACGTCGCTGGCATTTCCAGCACGCGCACCATGACATCTGGGACTGGGATACCCCCACCGCACCGGTGCTGGCCGACCTGCCGGACGGATCGAAAGTGGTGGCCCTGCCCGTGAAGCAGGGTTTCGTATTCGTCTTCGACCGCGCCACCGGCGAACCCCGATGGCCCATCGACGAGGTACCGGTGCCTGCCTCCGACGTGCCCGGCGAGTGGACCTCGCCGACTCAGCCCGTGCCGAGAAAACCACCGCCTTTCGATCGCCAGGGCGTGAGCCGCGCCGATCTGATCGACTACACCCCGGCCATCCGCGCCGAGGTGGATGCCCTCCTGACCCGTTACCGGACGGGGCCGCTCTACCAGCCGCCATCGCTTGCCAGCGCCGAAGACGGCACGGAAGGCACCCTCCGCCTGCCGAGCTCCACCGGCGGTGCCAACTGGGAAGGCAGCGCCTATGATCCGAACACCGGTCTGCTGTTCGTGCCCTCGCGCACCCAGGTGGAGGTGATGCAGCTCGTGCACGAGCCGGACGCCTCGGACATCCGTTTCATCTCCGGGCATACCCGGCCGCCGAAAATCTTCGACATCCCGGCCGCGAAACCACCCTGGGGACGGATCACCGCCATGGAGCTCGTCTACGGCGGCATCGTCTGGCAGATCGCCAACGGCGACACCCCGGAATCGCTCGCGTCGCATCCCGAGCTTCAGGGAATCACAATGCCCCGGACGGGAAAGCCCACCCGGGCAGGCATTCTGGTCACCGACACGCTGCTCTTCGCCGGCGAAGGCTTCGGCGGCGATCCGGTCTTCCGCGCCCACGACAAGCGCAACGGCGCAATCATCGCCGAGATCCCATTGCCCGCCTCCCAGGCGGGACCACCCAGCACCTACCGGTCCGGCGGCCGGCAGTTCATCGTCATGATGGTGGGTGACGGACGAAGTCCCGCGGAGCTCATCGCGCTGGCTCTCCCCGAGGCTCCCTGACAATCCTGGCCCGGGATTTGCACCGTGATACCGGACTGAACTGCTCTCACACAGGAGGCGGCCTTGCTCGCAGGTCTGAGTACGGTTTCTTTGTCCACACTGGTCGCCCTGGCGACCCTGCTACAGCTGTCGGCGCCAGGATCCGGCTTCATCGCCGTGATTTCGGGCCTCGTGCTGGTGCTGGGCGGCACGCTGCTCACCGCCCGCTTCAGCCATTCCGAGTCGGCGCTGAAGACCATGGCGCTCGCCATCCGCAGTCTGAAGAAGGCCGCAGGCACGCCTGAGCGCAGGCGAACGGACCTCACCCACTTCTTCGAGGCGGCAAGATGTTTCCGCTACGGCAAGATCCGGCCGGCCGAAGCGGTCACCCGCCACATCCAGGAACCGGTACTGCGCCGCGGAACCCAGCTCGTGCTGGACGGGTTCCCCCGGGAACAGGTGATGCTGGCCCTGCAGCGACAGATCGCCGAAGAGCGGGATCACTACCGGCGACCCGTAGACCTCATGCGTTCCATGAGCAACTACGCGCCCACCCTCGGCATGCTCGGCACCCTGCTCGGCCTGGTGCAGATGCTGTTCAGTCTGAGCGCCGGAGAGATGACGGCCATCGGCACGTCCATGGGTTTCGCCATGCTCACGACCGTCTACGGCCTCACGCTCTCCAACCTGGCACTCAAACCGCTGGCCAGCAAGCTCGAGCAGGTGGGTCGGCTCACGGTGAACGAGGGCCTGGCCCAGATGCAGGCCGTCATGCTCCTCTATGACCGGCATCACTCGGAAGTCATCCGTGAGGTCATGGAGCAGCTCACTCCCGACTGGACGGACCAGGAAACCGACGCCGCACCCAGACTCGCGGCAGTCGGATGACGGTTCGGACGGACACGGTCGAAGACGACGCCTGGTACGCCTGGGGAGAAGACGGGCAGGAACAGAGCTGGCTGCTTTCCTATGTGGACGTGCTCTGCGTGATTCTGGCCATGGTCCTCGTGCTGCTGGTCACGGAACTGAGGACACAGCCCCCGGCGACGGCGTCCCCAGAATCTGCTCCTCTGGAAAACAGTCTCGAACCCGCACCCCTGCCGGTCACACAGGAGACACCCGCTCACGCTCCCTTCGCACCGCTCGGCACCTCGCTGCCCCCGCCGCCCGTCTCCGGCATCCTCCGCCCCGTCACAGCCCTGCCGGTCAGCGAGCCTGCGCCACCGGCGCCTGCGACTGACATACCCACGGACGGCGTGCAGATCCTGCGCGACGCCACTGGTATGACCCTGCAGATCGCCGAGGCGGTCCTGTTCGATTCCGCCCGGGCCGAGCTCAAGCCCACCGCCGCACCCGTTCTGGAGCGTGCCGTCATCCTGCTGACTGAGTTCGGCGAGGTGGACGTGGCGGTGCAGGGGCATACGGATGATCGTCCGATCCATGGCGGACCGTACGCATCGAACTGGACGCTGGGCGCTGCCCGGGCGAACGCGGTGGCCACTTTTCTGCTCTCCCGGGGTTTCCCCGCGGAAAGGCTCCGACTGGAAAGCTACGCGGATACCCGACCCATCACCGACAATGGCACGAGCGAAGGCCGGTCCCTCAACCGCCGGGTGGAGATCCGGGTGGAGCTGCCGCCGCTGCCGGCAGCAGAGCCGGTTCAGCGCTCGGAAAGCTGAACGAGCACGCCGTTGGCGGCCGCAGGATGTACGAAGGCGCCACCGATGGTGCGGATGCCCTTCCCGTCCAGGTCGGCAACCGTTTCTTTCGCATTGTCGACCGCAAACGCTACCGTGTGGATCCCTTCACCCCGTTTCCCGAGTGGTCCCGCGATGGGCGAGCTGTCATCCGTCGGTGATATCAGCTCCAGAAACGTCCCGTTGTCGAAGTGATAGAAAGCCTGGTCCGCCTTCAGGTCGTCCGAGTGCTTCAACTCCGGCGTCATGTTCAGCATCTTCGAGTAGCCGTCGACGGCCGCCTGCAGGTCGTTGACCCGAACGACCACGTGATCCACACCTTTAAAAGCCATGCCCTTCTCCCTTGCTGTCGGCCTGTACGTGTCCGGTCATGGTACTGCCGGAGCTCAGCCATCGGGAAGTCTCGGGTGGTCTGAGCACCGCTCCGGCGAGCACCGGGCTGAGCTCACCGTTTTCCCTGGCCACCCGGCCGTTGACGATGACCACGTCGAATCCTTCTGCCAGCTGGTGCGGATCGATGTAGTCGGCCACGGCCCGAACCCGGGCCGGATCGAAGACCACGATGTCCGCCGCCAGACCAGGCAGGAGCCGGCCGCGATCCCGGATGCCGATGGTATCCGCCGGCAGCGAGGTCATCTTGCGTACGGCTTCCGGCAGACCGAGCCGCCCTTCCCCGACCACGTAACGCTCGATCACTTTCGCGAAGGTCCCATGACCGCGCGGATGAAATCCGGTGGGGCTGCCATCCGAACTCACGGACACCGCCGGATCCACCAGCAGCCGGCTCTGCAGCTCGTCATCCATGACGAAGTAGGCCGCATAGCCGCCCTCCGGACCGATCACGTCGATGAGCACGTCCTCGAATGGCATTTCCAGGCGGGTGGCGACTTCCGCCAGGGTGTCGCCGACGAACGGCTCCATACCCAGGAGCGTGGCTTCGGGTCCGTTGCGGGCATTGACCCGCGCCCGCAGATAGTCCTCGAGTGCCGGCCGGCGCGTGCGCACGGCCGCCTCGAACTGCTCCGGCGTTTTCGCCCAGACGGGAAACAGCAGCGCTATCCCTGTGTAGCTCGCGTTGTAGGGATAGCTGTCCGCGCTGACCTGAATGCCGGCCTCCCGGGCCGCAGCCAGCAGGGTGAGAATGTCCTCCGCCCGCTCGGCTCCCCGGCCGTAAACGCTCTTGAGGTGCGCCACGTGCACGCGCGCATACTCTCCCTGCTGGAGCAGCTCGGCAAGGGAAGCGGCCAGCTGATCGTCGTCCTCGTTGCGCATATGACTCATGATGAGCCGGTCCCGGGCGCCGACCACTTCGGCGAGCGCTTCGAGCTCGGCCGGGGAAGCGTGCAGTCCCGGGTTGTACTCGAGCCCGCTGCTGAGGCCGAAGCAGACGTCCAGTTCCGAATCGAGCAGCTCGAGCATCCGCTGCAGTGCTTCCGGGTCCGGGTCCGGCTCACGGTCGATGCCGGTCAGCGTCCGCAGGGTGCCGTGGCCGACGAACATGGCCAGATTGACGCCGATGCCCCGCCCGGCTACTCCGTCGAGCCAATCCGACAATGCCGGCACGGCCGGACTGCTGCCGTCCTGGCCGAGCGAGATGGTGGTCACACCCATGGCCAGAAAGTTCTCGAATGCGGGGGTCTGCTCGGGGTCACCATGACTGTGCGGATCGATGAAGCCGGGCGCCA
>JAUIAV010000005.1 GCA_030425195.1 Gammaproteobacteria bacterium
TCTGATAAGCCGCCACCGCCGCGAGCTCGATCTGCAGCCGGCTGTATTCTCCCGCCGCCCGGTCGAGCTGGGACTGCAGCGCCTGCAGCTCCCGATGACGCTCACGCACGTCCTGGGTCGCGAAGGACACCTGAATCCCCGACAGGACCAGGAACACGAGCGCCACGAGGAAAGCGAGGAAGCTGCGGCCGGTCAATGCAGACGCTCCAGTACCCGCAGCGTGGCACTGCGCGCACGGGGATTGGCAGCCAGTTCGCGCTCACCCGCGCGCACTGGACCGCCCACGATCTTCCCGGCCGGTTCCACGTCGGCTGCCCGCACGGGCAGCCCCTTCGGCAGCACGGGACCCCTCGCCAGCGCCCGGAAGACGCGCTTGACGGTGCGGTCTTCCAGCGAGTGAAAGCTGATGACGGCCAGCCGTCCGCCGGGTTGCAGCACGCCGAACGCCGCCCGGATCCCGGTTTCGATTTCCGCCAGCTCTTCGTTGACATGCATGCGGATGGCCTGGAAGGAGCGGGTCGCCTCGTCGCTCTTCTTCTCGCCGCGAACCGGGCGACGGGCCGGAATGGCGCTGCGGATCACGTCCGCCAGCACCCGGGTATCCGAAAGCGGACGAGCGCGGACGATGGCCGCGGCTATCCGGTTGGCATGACGTTCTTCTCCGTAGGTACGGATCACCTGCGCGATCTCTTTCTCGTCCGCCCGGTTCAGCCATTCGCCGGCGGATTCGCCCTCTTCCGGATCCATGCGCATGTCGATGGGGCCGCTCGTCCGGAAGCTGAAGCCCCGGGCAGGCTCGTCCAGCTGCGGCGAGGAAACTCCGAGATCCATGATGACGCCGCGCACCTCCGTCACCCCTTCCGTCTCCAGCACCTCAGCCAGCGCGGAGAAGCGCGACCGACGCACACGGAGCCTGGGTTCGCTGTCCGCCAGGCGTTCGCCGGCACGGACTGCTTCGGGATCGCGGTCGACGGCGATCAGGCGATCCTCAGGACCGAGCCGCTCGAGCAGGGCAAGCGCGTGACCGCCTCGACCGAACGTGGCGTCCAGATAAACGGCAGGCCCGTCAGCCGCCTCGGAGTTGGGTGCCCCGCCGGTCACCAGCTCGATCGTCTCCCTGCAAAGTACCGGACGGTGTGATTCATCGCTCACACCGACAGACCGGTGAATTCTTCCGCATCCGTGGCCAGCCCGGACTCGTCGGACAGCCATTCGTTTCTCCGCGCCTCCCAGTGATCGGCGCTCCAGATTTCCAGCTTGTTTCCCTGGCCCACCAGAACCAGCTTCTTTTCGAGCATCGCGAATTCGCGCAGCATGCCGGGCAGCAGAATCCGGCCCTGAGCGTCCATGTCCACGTCGGTCGCGTGACCGATCAGGAGCCGCTGCAGGCGCCGCGCGTTCTCGAGGATGTTGGGCAGCCCTTCGAGCTTGCGCTGAACGATTTCCCACTCGAACAGCGGGTAGAGGAGCAGGCACTTTTCGCCCGTATCAATGGTGACGACGATCTTTCCGTCCGAGGCGACCGTGAGCGACTCCCGAAAACGGGCAGGGAGCGCCATGCGCCCCTTGCTGTCCAGGGTTGCTGAATTGATCCCGCGAAACATGGTCCCCGCCCACCGGTTTTCCGGACCTCTCGGTCAGCGCAGCCAGACCATACTCAGACTGCACGGTCCCGCCCGATCGTCCCGAAAAAACCACTTTTTCCCACAAAATTCCAATTCTTGACACTATATGGTGCCCGAAAGCCGTGTCAACCAGCGAGAGAGCCATAACTCTCGGATTCATAAGGTTTTTTAGTGGTTCTGAGGGGCTTTGACAGGGTTAATCGTTAAAAGACCTCAAGTAGCCGCGGATATCTAGAATTTACTTTAACTATGAGATCGTTTCGGACTAAGAAATCTGCTGTGAAGACCGAATCGAGATAAAAAGTGCAGAAAAACGAGCTGGCCGATAAGCCGGGTTCTGTCATCTCCCTTCCGGGCGTGCCCGGGGCGGGAAAGGGCAGTCATTCATCTAGGGCGCCCGTCGCCGAACGCCTCGAGCAGCCTACCCGAATCCGATGCGGACCACACCAGATGGATTCCTATTTGGCCTTGCTCCGGGCGGGGTTTACCCTGCCACGCCTGTTGCCAGACGCGCGGTGCGCTCTTACCGCACCCTTTCACCCTTACCGTTCGCGATCCGGATCAGAGATCCGGTATCGCGCCTTAGGCGGTCTGCTTTCTGCGGCACTTTCCGTGGGCTTGCGCCCCCCAGGCGTTACCTGGCGCCCTTGTCCTGTGGAGCCCGGACTTTCCTCCCGCGCCGGACTCGCGCCCGACGCCAGCGACTGCCTGGCCAGCTCACGCGCATTATATAACGCCGCGCCGGCCGGGAAGCCCTCTACTTACCATCACCCGTCATCCCGTACAGCGCCTTCTTCCGAACCCCGAGAATCTGAGCGCCGATCCGCGCCGCCTGAGCGGGCGGGAGTTCGGCTGCGAGAATCCGCATGACCCGTTTCTGCTCCGCCACGTCCGAACCTTTCCGGCCTTCCCCTTCCAGAATGCACACCACTTCACCCCGCCACTGGTCGGCTCGATCGATCTGGTCGATCAGACGCGCGGGGGTGTCGACCAGGTAAGTCTCGAACCGTTTGGTCATCTCCCGGGCAACGAATACGCGCCGATCGGGAGCCAGCTTCTCCAGTGCGGTGAGACACTCCCGCAACCGATGCGGTGCTTCGAAGAACAGCGTGGGCTGACCCGATTCCAGCAGCTCTTTCAGGACCGCCTCACGCGGCCCCGAACGGGCAGGCAGAAAGCCGGCGAACCGAACGCCGGACAGGGGCAGCGGACAGACGCTCATGGCAGCGACGACGGCGCTCGGACCCGGCACGGGGCGGACCGGAATCCCCTGCGCGTAACAGTGCCGGATCAGCGTGTAACCCGGATCCGACAGCACGGGTGTGCCCGCATCGCTGACCAGCGCCACCGCTTCACCCGCCTGGAGCCGGGCAAGAACCGTCCTGCTGGCCGCCTCCTCGTTGTGCTCGTGCAGGGCCACCAGGTTCCGGCGCGGCAGGCCCAGCGCGCTCAGCAGTGACAGCGTCCGTCTGGTATCCTCCGCGGCGATTGTCGTAACGGTACCCAGGACATTCACCGCTCTTCTGGAGATGTCATCCAGGTGTCCAATGGGCGTGGCAACCACATAGAGCACTCCGGTGTCGGTATCGGTGTTGATATCGGTATCGATGTCGGTATCGATGTCGGTATCAGAGTCGCTGTCGGTTTTTTCGGCCATGCGGAAACGCAGTACGCAAAGAGTATGAGCATGTGCAGTAAACACATCCTCCGGGTGAACGGGAAGACCCGATTCACTGCCATCTCCGGTTCGTTCCGGCCCGGATCGCTGGCCATCACACTGCTCATCTGGCTGCTTGCCGGCTGCGCCGGCGCGCCGCCGCCGGTCACCACTGCACCCGTGGCAGTCCCGGAAGGCAGCGCCTCGGCGGCGGAGCTCATGGAGCGCGCCCGTCGGTCAGCTGCGGACAGAGCAGCCCAGCTCTATCTGCAGGCTGCCTGGGCGTATCTCGAGGCAGACGATCCGGACAGCGCGGACACGGCCTTTCAGGCTGTGGAACCCGGCTGGCTGGACGGGAACGCGCTGCCCGAGTATCGACTGCTCTCGGCAACCATGGCCATGCACCAGGACGATCTGCCGCTCGCCCGGTCCGCCATGGACAGTCTGCCCGCCGATCTGCGCAGCACCGACCGAGCCCGGCGTATCCTCAGCACCCTGTGCGAAGCGGAGGCCGACTATGACTGTGCGGTGCGGAATCTGGTCGCCGCCGCAGGGGAAGATCCTGCCGACAACGACCGGATCTGGCACCTGCTGGGTGCCTCACTCACTCTGGCTGACATACCGCCCGGCGCCGCCCGATCTGCCGATGCGCAGCAGCTTCCGGGCTGGCGCTCACTCCAGCAGGCGGCCATCGTACCCTTCTCTGCCGAAGAGAGTCGCACGGCCGTTCAGCGCTGGATTGCCTCGCATCCCGATCATCCGGCCGCCCTGATACCTCCGGCGGCTGTCTCCAGGCTGCTCGAGCGGGAGAGCGGCCCGCGCCGGATCGCGCTGCTGCTGCCGCTCTCCGGACCGCTGGCGCGCGCCGGCGAAGCCGTCCGGGACGGTTACCTCGCAGCCAGCTTCCTGACCGGCGCGTCCGGTCGGATCTCGATCAGCATCTACGACTCGGCCTCCGAACCGATACCCGTGCTGTATGAGCGCATTCTCGCCGATGGGGCCGACCTTCTGATCGGACCGCTGCAGAAGTCGGCCGTCACCGAGCTCGCCGCATTGAATCCGGAGCTGCCCGTGCTCGCGTTGAACTACCTCGACGAGACCGGAACGCCGGCCGGCGCTTTCAATCAGTTCGGTCTGGCCATCGAAGACGAGGCTGCCACCATCGCTTCCCGTCTGCATCGGGATGGCGTCCAGCGGGCGCTTCTGTTTCACAACTACGAAGACTGGTCCCTCCGGGCCCGGCGGGCGCTGTCAGCCAGCGGGGATATCGCGCTTACCGTGCAGCCGTTCACCGATCTGAGAACCATCACCGAGGCGGTGGGCACGGCCATGCATGTGGAGAGCAGCCAGGCCAGGCATGAGGAACTGGCGCAACTGCTGCGTACCGACCTGGAGTTCCTGCCACGGGCCAGGGAGGACGTGGACGCGGTCGTTGCACTGGTGAGTAACACGGAAGCCAACGCTCTGGTCCCCGCCCTGAGGTTCCATTTCGCCAACCAGCTGCCCGTCTACTCGAGTTCTCAGATCACCCGGCGAACGCGCACCCGCAGTCTCGGTGAGCTGAACGGATTCCATGTCAGCGAACTGCCGTTTTTCCTCGAAGGTGATGCGGTCTACGATGCCCTTGCAACCGCCTTCGGGCTGGCGGACAACCCGTTCGCTCCGCTGATGGCGCTGGGAACGGATGCCTTCAGAATCGGTGAGCGCCTGGACGCAACGCCCGGTTCGCTGGTGCTGCTCGGGAGCACGGGACTGCTGAAACAGCATCCGGACGGCCGCATTACCCGGGAACTGGCCTGGGGCGTCGTTTCCGGCGGCGCCGTGCGTCCCGACCACGCCTCCCGGCCCGACAGGCCCGGGGTGGGAGACTGAGCAGCAGCATCGGCCGATGGGCGGAAGACCAGGCACTACAGAATCTGGTCAGTCAGGGGCTTACGCCGCTGGAGCGGAATTTCCGCCGCAGATGTGGAGAGCTGGATCTGATTCTCGAGGATGGCAGCACCCTGGTCTTCGTCGAGGTCCGCTATCGTTCGAGCAGCCGCTGGGGAGACGGACTGGCCAGTGTCACGGTCAGAAAGCAGCGGCGTCTGATCAATGCCGCCGCCAGCTGGCTCAGGCGGAACCCGGGCTTCGCCGGACGCCCTTGCCGCTTCGACGTGGTCTCGGTCAGTGGAACCGTCTCCCGGCACGAGCTCAAATGGGTCCGCTCGGCCTTTACGACGAACTAGCCGCCTGTTGAAAAGTCTGGAAGAGTGCAGAGGCCCCCTGGCGCCTTCTGTTATTTCACCACTTTGAGGTGGCCGGACGGCCCAGGCGAGTGCGGAGGTTCCGGAGGTTCCGGAGGTTCCGGAGGCGGACGATCAGAGTCCTGCTGCTCCGGATCGAACATCATGCCTTCGCCGGTCTCCTTGGCGTAGATCGCCTGAACGTTGTTCATGGGCACATACACGGGAAACGGCCGGCCACTGAACCTGCCGGAGAAGGAAACGGCCTCGTGGCCCAGATCCAGCTCCCTGACGGCCATGGGGGACACATTGAGAACGATTTTTCCCTCGCTGACGTATTCCCGGGGCACCTGAATCGACTCACCTTCCACTGCAACCAGCAGATACGGGGTGAGCTCACTGTCCACGATCCAGTCATAGAGCGCCCGCAGGAGATACGGGCGTTTAGGCCGGGCAGTCATGGGCTGGAAAGTCGCCCTCTATTCGCGCATCTCGAGTTCAGCCTCGGTCAGACTCGCTCTGAATCCGTCACGCTCAAAGATCATCTGCATGTATTTCTGCAGCGGTCTCGTCGACTTCTCCGGAAGGGTGATGTCCACTTCCTTGAGCCGCCACAGGATGGGTGCTACGCAGCAGTCCACCAGCGTGAATTCCTCATTCATGAAGAACGGCTTCTCGGCGAAGATCGGCGCGATGCTGATGATGCTCTCCCGGAGCTCCTTGCGCGCCTTGGTGATCACGGTCTCACGGCCCTTGCCGGCCATCAGAACATCCAGCCGGCCGCTCCATTCCCGTTCGACGCGCGTGATCCACAGACGCGACAGCGCTCGCTGAACCGGATAAACGGGCAGCAGCGGCGGGTGCGGAAAGCGCTCATCGAGATACTCCATGATCACGTTGGCTTCGTAGAGGACCAGATCCCGATCCAGGAGAGTCGGCAGGCTGTTGTAGGGATTGATCTCCGCCAGATCTTCCGGCTTGTTGGCGGGGTCCACGTCGACGATATCCACCGTCACACCTTTTTCCGCCAGCACCATCCGCACCCGGTGCGAATACTGATCACGCGCGTCCGAAAACAGCGTCATGGAAGATCGTTTTGTCACTACGCTCATGTTCTACCTATGATTCTTCCGGTCCAAGAGTTGGCCGGTTCTGAATTGTCCGTTGCGGACCGCCAGTGCGTGTTCCACATGCTCATTCCGCGGGCTTCCCGGCGTTCGCGCCGGGAGCCGGGCGCCGCACGGAGCGTCTACTTCACATCCTTCTGGAATTCACGGCCCAGCAGGAAGGTGAATACGTAGAGGATGACCAGGAACAGAATGACGAACACACCGGTACGGTGCCGTTCGAGCCGGCTGGGTTCGCCGGTGTAGTAGAGGAAGTTCACGATGTCGTACACCGCCTGGTCGAACTCCTCCTCCGTGAACAGACCGGTGCCTTCATCCACCACCAGCTGGCCACAGCGTTCTTCCGTAACCGGCGCGCCGGTGAGCGGATCACGCATCTCGCCGCCGTTCGCAGCAAGCTTGGGCATCTGCACGCAGTCTGAGCGCTGCACACCCTGCAGTTCGGCCATCACGTTCGGCATGCCGACGTTCGGGAAGACCTTGTTGTTGACTCCGAAAGGCCGGGAATCGTCGATGTAGAACGTCTTCAGATAGTTATACAGCCACTCTGTTCCCCGGATCCGGGCAACCATGGTGAGATCCGGCGGCGGGGCACCGAACCACTGCTTGGCCAGATCTTCCGGCATGGCGTTGGTCATCTGTTCACCGATCTTCTGGCCCGTGAACACCAGCTGCTCGAGCGCAATCTCGTGAGGTACGCTCAGGTCATCCGCCGTGCGCTCATAGCGCTGGTAGGCCAGCGAATGGCATCCCAGGCAGTAATTCACGTACAGACGCCAGCCGTTCTGCAGAGACGGCAGATCCTGGAGATTCGGCTTCATGGGTTCCATGGGCCAGTCCGAGGTACTTGCCGCCATCGCAGCGCCCGGGATCATCAGTGCCATCAGAGCCGTTCGCGCGAGCAGGTTTTTCGTTTTTCTCATCGTGCTGTTCATGCCTTTCTCCCCGCTCAGTGCGATACCGTGATCCGGTCCGGAACCGGTTTGGTCTTCTCAACCCTGGTGTACCAGGGCATGAGCACAAAGTAGGCGAAGTAGATGGCTGTGCCGATCTGGGCGATCAGGGTCGCCACCGGCGAAGGCGCGATGGTGCCCAGATAGCCGAGCACGAAGAACGTCACCACGAACAGCCCGAGCATGAACTTCGAGAGCACGCCTTTGTAGCGGATGGACTTCACAGGCGAGCGATCGAGCCAGGGCAGCGCGAAGGGAATCACTATGGCACCCGCCATCACGACGAAGCCCCAGAATTTGGCCGGGATGCCGAACAGCGGGAACGTGGCCGCCCGCAGCATCGCGTAGAAGGGGGTGTAGTACCAGACCGGCGCGATATGCTCGGGTGTCTTCAGGGGATTCGCGGCTTCGAAGTTGGGCTTCTCGATGAAGTAACCGCCCATCTCCGGCGCGAAAAAGACCACCGCGCAGAAGAAAATGAGGAACAGGGCGATGGCAGGCAGGTCGTGACCGATGGTGTAGTAGGGATGGAACTGGATGCCGTCCAGCGGGATTCCGTTCTCGTCCTTGTGCTTCTTGATCTCCACACCGTCCGGATTGTTCGAACCCACGTGGTGAAGTGCCACGATATGGACGAACACCAGCATCACCAGAATCAGAGGCAGCGCGATCACGTGCAGGGCGAAGAACCGGTTCAGCGTGATGTCCGACATCAGAAAGTCGCCGCGCACCCACTCCATGAGATCCGGACCGATGACGGGGATCGCCCCGACGAGAGAGACGATGACCTGTCCTGCCCAGAAGGACATGTTGCCCCAGGGCAGCAGGTAACCGGCAAAGCCTTCGATGATGAGGACGGCGAAAATCGCCATGCCGATGATCCAGAGCAGCTCCCGAGGCTTACGGTACGAGCCGTACATCATGCCGCGGAACATGTGCAGATAAACCACCACGAAAAACGCGCTCGCCCCGGTGGAATGCAGATAACGCAGCAGCCAGCCGTATTCCACGTCGCGCATGATGTACTCGACGGATGCGAAGGCGGTGGCTGGTGAGTACTTCATGGTGAGCCAGATGCCGGTCAGCAGTTGAATGACCAGCACCACCATGGAGAGGACGCCGAAGTAGTACCAGAAGTTGAAGTTCTTCGGCGCATAGTACTTCGACATGTGATATTCGAAGGTCTCGGTGAGCGGGAACCGCTCATCCATCCAACCCATGAACTCGGTCCAGGCTTTGACCATCTTCCCGGAATTGCCCGCGCTCTGGTCCGCCATTATGCCGTCTCCTCGTCTACGCCAACCTGGATGACACTGTCACTCAGGAACTGATAGGGCGGTACAGGCAGGTTGTCGGGAGCCGGAACGCCCCGGAAGACTCTCCCCGCCATGTCGAACCTGGAGCCGTGGCAGGGGCAGAAGAAACCACCCTGCCAGTTCGGATCGAAGGGCTCCGGAACGACCTCGCCATGGAACTTGGGTGAGCAGCCGAGGTGAGTACAGAGCCCGACATAGACACCGATCTCCGGGCGCTTGGAACGCCAGGGATTCTGCGCGTAGCCCGGCTGCATCTCGGTGTTTTCCGAATTGGGATCCGCAAGATCGTTCCGCTCCTGCTCGAGAATCTCGATCGCTTCCTGCTTGCGGTAGATCACGAAGACGGGCTGTCCCCGCCATGCCGGTACCGGACCGAGCATCTCACCCGGCTGAAGCTTGGAGATGTCGATGGTGATCGGTGCTCCGAGCGCCCGGGCCTTTGCGGAAGGCTGCCAGGAAGCGACGAACGGGATCGCCGCGCCGATCACACCCACGCCGCCGACCACCGAGGTGGCACCGATCAGGAAGTAACGTCTCTGTTTGTTGAAGCCCGTCTTGTCGATACTGGCCGGGCCAGGTTCTGAATCCGGAGTGGAGGTCTGGGAAGACTCCTGGGAAGAATTGACTGGATCGCTGCTGCTCACAGCTTCTTGCTCCCGCAATTGGTGAAAAACGCCCTAGTTTACCATAGCTACCCCCTCTGGCCGGGGGTTTCGGTCAATTCGAAGCCACTGTCTACCGGATCTCAGCGGCAGCTACGGACCGGCCACTCCGTGCCTCTCCATCACGGATGATGTGACCGGTGGGAAAAAATCAGCGCTTGGAGTACTGGGGACGCTTCCGCGCCTTTCTCAGACCCACTTTCTTGCGCTCGACCTCGCGTGCATCGCGGGTCAGGAAGCCGGCTCTCCGCAGCGCCACGCGCAGGTTCTCGTCCTGCTCCACCAGCGCTCTGGCGATGCCGTGCCGGATGGCACCTGCCTGTCCGGAGTTTCCGCCGCCGCGCACCGTGACCTTCACGTCCACCCGGTCACTGACCTCAGCCACTTCCAGCGGCTGACGGACGATCATGCGCGCCGTCTCCCGCCCGAAGTACTGATCGAGCGGATGGTTGTTTACCGTGATGTTGCCGTTGCCCGGGGTGATGAAAACCCGCGCTGCCGAGGTCTTGCGACGACCGGTTCCGTAGTTCTGCATGCCCTTCCTACTCAGATTTCCAGGGGTTGCGGTTGCTGTGCGGTATGAGGGTGCTCGGCACCTGCGTACACCTTCAGCTTCTTGATCATGGCCCGTCCAAGCGGATTCTTAGGCAGCATGCCCTTCACCGCCTTCTCCAGGATCCGCTCAGGATGACGTTCCTGCATGTCCCTGAAGTTCATCTCCTTGATGCCGCCGGGAAAACCGCTGTGACGGTAGTACTTCTTGTCGTTGAACTTGTTCCCGGTAACCCGGATCTTTTCCGCGTTCACCACCACGATGTAGTCGCCCGTATCCACGTGCGGGGTGTACTCGGGCTTGTGCTTGCCTCGCAGCCGCAGCGCCACTTCCGTCGCCAGGCGGCCAAGCGTCTTGTCCTCTGCGTCCACGACGAACCAGGAATGGTCGACGTCTTGTGGACGGGTGCTCACAGTCTTCATGCGGTGTACTTAATGTCGTTTTACAAGTTCCAGGCTCTCTTGCGGCCAGCCCCACAGGGGCTGAAAACGCCGGATCCGGGCCCGGATTTTTGGGAGCGCGAATGTTAGCGGAGCGTCCAGCCATTTACAACACAATCCAGGGGGGGCTTCCGGTCCGTCCTGATACCGTCGAAACGCCCGGAATCCGGGCGTCAGGCCAGGTGCGTACGGCCCAGATACTCGTGGGACTGCATTTCCAGAAGCCGGCTTTTGGTCCGCTCGAACTCGAACCGGAGCCGTTCACCGGCATAGAGGTCTTCGATCGGCGCATCCGCCGACAGAATCAGCTTCACGTTCCGGTCATAGAACTCGTCCACCAGGGAGATGAACCGGCGGGCAGCGTCCTCGTCGCGGCCCGTGAACCGGCGTACGTTGCTCACCAGCACTGCGTGAAAAATACGCGAAAGCTCGATGTAGTCGTTCTGGCTGCGCGGTCCTTCACAGAGCTCGCTGAAATCGAACCACGCGACGTCCTCTGCCACCATCCTGGCGTTGATCGTCCGGTTCGCGATGTCGAGGGCCACCTTCTCCTTGGGCGTGTCCGGCGCCAGCGCATGAAAACTCGCCGACAGGCTCTTCTCCGCGGCCGCATCCAGAGGCACATGATAGATCTCCGCCCTTTCCAGCACCCGGAGGCGGTAGTCGGTTTCGGAATCCAGGCAGTGCACGCGGGTATGGCACTTGATGGCCTCGATGGCCGGAAGAAAACGACGCCGCTGCAGACCGTTC
Organism: Gammaproteobacteria bacterium; assembly: GCA_030425195.1. Taxonomy (GTDB): domain Bacteria; phylum Pseudomonadota; class Gammaproteobacteria; order Pseudomonadales; family Azotimanducaceae; genus SZUA-309. Next base: position 11,309 of record JAUIAV010000005.1, read on the forward strand.
TCGTAGAGGTCATCCGGCGCCACGTTGCTGGTCGCCACCAGCGTGACGCCCCGTTCGAACAGGCATTCGAGCAGTTCGCCGAGAATCATGGCATCACCGATGTCGGAGACGAAGAACTCGTCGAAACAGAGCACGCGGGTTTCCCCGGCGATCCGGTCTGCCACCACCTTCAACGGATCGCTGGTACCGGAAAGCCCGTTCAACTCGCCGTGGACCCGGTGCATGAACCGGTGGAAGTGCATGCGCAGCCTGTCTGCCGGCGGCAGGCATTCGTAGAAGAGATCCATGAGCATGGTCTTTCCGCGCCCTACCCCGCCCCAGAGATAAAGGCCCATCACCGGCGTTTCCGCCTTGCGGGTGAACCGGCCGAACAGCCCCTGGCCCCGCCTCCCCCGCGCCCGCAGAATCTGGAACAGGGCTTCGAGCAGATCGACCACCCGGCGCTGCTCTGGATCTTCGAAAAACTGAGGGTCGGCCAGTAGTTGCTGGTATTTTTCTACTGGAGTCATCAGATCGACTTTAGCTGCTTGCCCGATGGTCGACAACGCAATTGCCACTCCCCGGGAGGGGGTTGCGAAGCGCTTGCCGGACGCCGGAAGCTCAGGGTTGCGGGTCGTTGTGACCCACGCCGGCGACTCGCGCTTCCGCGGCCCGGGCGTGGGCCGTCAGGCCCTCGCCGTGCGCCAGGGTTGCCGAAGCCCGGGCCAGCGTATCACTGCCCTCTGCGGACAACTGGATCACCGAGCTCTTCTTCTGGAAGTCGTAGACGCCGAGTGGAGACGAGAAGCGTGCCGACCCGTAAGTCGGCAGCACGTGGCTAGGGCCGGCCGTGTAGTCCCCCATGACCTCCGGCGAGTGCGCGCCGAGGAAAATGGCGCCCGCATGCCGGATCTGATGCAGCCAGCGTTCGGGCGAACTCACGCAGAGCTCCAGATGCTCAGGCGCAATCCGGTTGGCGATCCGGATTGCTTCTTCGACGTCCCGAACCCGGATCAGCGCGCCCCGCCGGTTGAGAGAGGCGGTGATGATCTCCCGCCGCGGTGCGTTCACCAGCTCGACGGCCATGGCGGATCTCACGGCGTCCAGATAGTCCGGATCAGGACAGAGCAGCAGCGCCTGGGCAGCCTCGTCGTGCTCCGCCTGTGAGAACAGATCCTGAACCACCCAGTCCACGGGTGAGGAGCCGTCCGCAATCACGAGAACCTCGCTCGGCCCGGCCACCATGTCGATGCCCACCTCACCGAACACGAGACGCTTGGCAGCGGCGACGAAGACACCACCCGGGCCCACGATCTTGTCCACTCTCGGAACGGTGGCGGTGCCGACCGCCAGTGCAGCAACCGCCTGGGCGCCGCCGATGGTGAAGCCGCGGTCCACACCAGCCACATGGGCGGCGGCGAGCACGAGATCGTTCCGCTGACCGTCCGGGGTGGGTACCGTCATGATGACCTCCCCCACACCGGCTACCCGGGCGGGTATGGCGGTCATGAGCACCGTGGAGGGATAGGCGGCCTGGCCCCCCGGCACGTAGACGCCAACCCGATCCAGCGGGGTGATCTTCTGCCCGAGCCGGTTTCCCATCGAATCCGTGTAGGTCCAGGATTCGGTCTGCTGATGCTCGTGATACGCACGGATGCGCTCCGCCGCCGTCGTGAGCGCCTCCCGCTCCGCTTCTCCGATCCGGTCCCAGGCCGCCGCGAAGTCTGCCGGTGTCAGCACCGTTTCCGCCATCGCCGGGATGGACAGGCGATCGAAACGCCGGGTGTAGTCCAGCACGGCCGCATCACCGTCGGACCTGACCCTGGCGATCACCTCCCGGACGATCTCCAGCACTTTACTGTCCTCGGCGACGTCCCAGGCGAGCAGAGCATCCAGACACGCGTCGAAGTCCGGATCCGAGCTTTCGAGCCTGGCGATGGCGAGTTCAGCCACGCCAGCCGCCCTCATCATTCCCAGCCGCGTCCCGGAGCACGGAAAGCAGCGACTGCACCTCGCCGAAGCGCGTCCGCATGGACGCCCGATTGACGATCACCCGGGAAGAGATGTCCGCGATGGTTTCGAGCGCCACCAGACCATTCGCCTTCAGCGTGTTGCCCGTATCGACGATGTCCACGATGCAGTCCGCCAGATTCATGAGAGGGGCGATCTCCATGGCGCCCGACAGCGGAATCAGCGTCACCTGTCTGCCTTCGGCTTCGAAGTATCGACGTGCCACGTTGACGAACTTGGTGGCCACCCGCAGCGGACCGCGCACGTCCCTGCCCTGTGCCAGCGCGCTGTCGGCGGGTGCCGCCGTCATCAGCCGGCAGCGGCCGATACCCAGATCGAGCTGTTCATAGAAGTGCGCACCACCCCCGTACTCCATGATGGTGTCCTTGCCGGTCACCCCCACGTCCGCGGCGCCATATTCCACATAGGTGGGAACGTCGGAGCCGCGCATCACCACCAGCCGGTGGCCGCCGGTCCGACTCTCGAAAATGAGCTTGCGGCTCGATTCCGGGTCTTCCGAAGGCTCGATACCCGCCTGCTGCATCATGGGCAGAACCTCTGACAGGATACGGCCGCGGTTCAGTGCAATTGTCAGTCCCATCGTCTCTCTTCAATCAGGAAACATCCGGCGGGTCAGCGTACGCGCTGCACGTCCGCGCCGAGAAGCGAAAGCTTCTCTTCTATGGTCTCGTAGCCCCGGTCGATGTGATAGATCCGATCGATCAATGTGGTGCCTTCCGCCACCAGCGCAGCCACCACCAGACTGAAGGAGGCCCGGAGATCCGTGGCCATCACCGGCGCCGCCTTGAGCCGCTCCACGCCATGAACGATCGCCGTGGAGGCATTCTGAAGCTCGATCCGCGCGCCCAGTCGGTTGATTTCCTGAACGTGCATGAACCGGTTCTCGAAGATGGTTTCCGTGACCCGGCTGGTGCCTTCGGCCACCGCGTTCATGGCCAGATACTGAGCCTGCATGTCGGTGGGAAAGCCCGGATACACATCCGTTTCGATATCCACCGCCCGGGGCCGGCGACCGTGCATATCGAGGCTCAGCGTCGTTTCCGTCCGTTCCACGCTGGCACCGGACTGCTCGAGCTTTTCGAGGACTGCACCCAGCGTGCCGGGTGCGGCGTCGGTCAGACGGACGCTGCCGCCGGTGGCAGCCGCAGCGATCAGATAAGTGCCGGCCTCCACCCGGTCCGGCATCACATCGAAGCTGCAGCCGTGCAGGCGCTCCACGCCTTCGACCATGATCGTATCCGTGCCCTGGCCGCTCACTCTGGCACCCATGGCGTTGAGGAAGTTGGCCAGATCCACGATCTCCGGCTCCCGCGCGGCGTTGTGGATACGGGTGATGCCCTCCGCCAGGGTCGCGGCCATCAGGATGTTCTCCGTACCGCCAACGGTGACCAGATCGAAGGTGATGTCGGCGCCGGTGAGCCGCCCCTGGCGGGACGCCCGCACGTAGCCTTCCTCCACCTCGATGTCCGCACCCAGCGCCGCCAGACCTTTCAGGTGCTGATCCACCGGCCGCGCGCCGATGGCGCAGCCGCCGGGCAGGGAGACTTCCGCCCTGCCGAAACGGGCCAGCAACGGACCGAGCACCACGAAGGACGCCCGCATGGTCTTCACGAGCTCGTAGGGGGCCTTGAGTGAGTTCAGCTCCCTGGCGGCGACCTCCACCCGCATCTTCTCATCCACCACGACCTCGGCACCCAGACAGCCGAGCAGCTCGATCATCGTGGTCACGTCGTGCAGATGGGGTACGTTGCCGATGCTGACGGCCTCGTCGGTGAGCAGGGTCCCGGCCAGGATCTTCAGCGCCGAGTTTTTGGCACCCGATACCCGAAGGCTGCCGGACAGCGTTCTGCCGCCGGTGATGAGAAGCTTGTCCATGGGCCCGGGGAGCCTCCCCTAGCCTTCGTCGGGCGTCAGCGCCCGGATGGTCACGGCGTGCAGACTGCCGTCGCGGATGAACCCGTCAATGCAGGCGTACACCATCTGCTGCTTCTGCACCCGCGACAGACCTTCGAACGCCGCACTCACCACGGTGATCAGCGCCCGGTTTCCGTCAACGACCACTTCCACCCCGGCCCCGTCGATTCCGGCCTGAACCGCCTGGACGATGGTATCGTTCATGCTCAAATGCTCAATCTCGAGTTCATGCGCGGGTATCCTCTGCATCCGTTCCGGTCGCCGCAACGGAGGACACCTCCGGATTCTCCGGATCGACGATGGGCAGCACGTCCGTGAGATCGCTGACTTCGATGATGTTCATGATGGCGACGGGTACCCGCAGAAAACGCACCACCTTGCCATGGCCGTGCGCATAACGAAACCAGGCGATGAGCAGCGCGACCACGGCGGAGTTCGCCTCCGTCAGGCCGGACAGATCGAACTCGGCAGTCTCGGCGCCGTCGATGTGGGCATTACCCGCTTCACGCACTTCCACCAGGTTGGGAAAATCGACCACCGCGGGCAGCTCGAAGGGCATCAGTCGGCTTCGTCGGCAGCCGTTTCGTCCGCGGCTTCACCGTTACCCGTATCGATGGTTCCCAGTGACGCCACCCAGCCGTCGATCGCGCGATCCATGTCGCCACCATACGCAGGATCATTCACCGCGCTCGCGAACTGATTCCGGTAGGTCAGACCCATGTTGATACCGTTGATGATCATGTTCATGACCCGCCACTCGCCCTGGGAGTTGAGCGCCATCGAGTAGATGACCGGATACACCTCCCCTTCCGAGCGGATTTCCTGCTTGACGCTTGCGCGATCGGGGCGTTTCGGCGGCCGGTCCGACGGGATGATGTTCACGCCGCCGTCGTTGAACTCGGTCAGAGCCAGCGCATAGGTCCGCACCAGGCTCCACTTGAATCCTTCCGCGAAACGCTCCCGCTGCTCGGGGGTGGCACGCTTGTAGTGCACGGCCATCACGCTCCGGGCGAACCTGGGAAAATCGATCACCGGATTGAGCAGCGCTTCCACCGCCACGTAGAAACGCTCCGGGTCCTCATCCACGTAAGTCTGGGCTTCCTCGATCAGCTCGAGCATCTGGGCCGTCGTCTGCGCGACCAGATCTTCGGCCTCCCGGATCTGCGCGCCGGCAACGGGCACGACGGACAGCGCCGCCAGCGCGAGCAGCAGCGGGTGGATGTAATGGCGCAAACGGATCATCGGTCAATCTCCTCTCAAGAGGCCCCCAGGCGGGTGATCAGATCGCCTACCAGGTTTTCCAGCACCAGCGCGCCCTGGGTTTCTTCGATCAGGTCGCCGTCCGCCAGCGTCTCGACATCCGCCCCCGGGAGCAGGCTCACGTAGCGGGCGCCGAGTATACCCTCGGTGAGTATCTGAGCACCCGTATCCAGGGACAGATTGCCCGGTTGTCCCTGAATCTCCAGGTAGACGATCGCCTCGCCGTATTCCATGTCCACCTCGATCCTGGCCACCCGACCCACGGTCACCCCCGCCATGCTCACCTTGGCACGCGGACGGAGACCCGCCACGTCGTCGAAACGGGCCTGGACGACGTAGGAGTCGCTGCTCTGTGACAGGTTCACGCCGCTGACCTTGACGGCCAGAAACACGAGCGCCAGCGCACCGGCGAGCACGAAGGCGCCGACGCTGATTTCAACGGTCCGCATGTGCATCGAGGTTCCTCACTTAAATTCTCCGTACATGCTGAGAGTCAGAATGAAGTCCATGGCCAGAATCATCACCGAAGAGGTGACCACCGTCCGGGTGGTGGCGAGCCCGATTCCTTCCGGGGTGGGGTCGGTATCATACCCCTGGAACACGGCGATCCAGGTGACCACGATCGCAAACAGCACGCTCTTCACCATGCCCTTGCCCACGTCTTCCCACAGCTCGACGCTGTCCTGCATGCCGGACCAGAACGATCCCACGTCGGAGCCGAGCCATTCCACGGCCACCACCATGCCGCCGTAGATGGCCACCACGTTGAACATCGCGGTCAGCAGCGGCAAGCTGATCATGCCCGCCCAGAGTCGCGGCGCAACGATTCTGCGCAACGGATCCACGCCCATCATTTCCATGCTCGACAGCTGCTCGGTGGTCTTCATCAGGCCGATCTCCGCCGTCACCGCGGAGCCCGCACGGCCGGCGAACAGCAGGCCGGTGACCACGGGGCCGAGCTCCCGGAGCAGCACCAGGGCCAGACCGAGCCCCACGGCGTCCTCCGCACCGAACCGAGCCAGCTGGGTGTAGAACTGCAGCGCAATCACCGCACCGATGGAGAACGCCGAGAGGACGATGATGATGAGCGACAGCACACCGACGTTGTAGATCTGACGGATCACCAGCGGCAGCTCCGAAAGCCGCGGCAGGCCCCAGAGCGCGGCGGCCCACATCACACTGGCCCGGCCCAGGCTGCCCAGGCGTTCCAGGCTCCTGTCACCCAGCGCGCGAACCAGATCCATCATCGCCGGAACCCGCCGAGCAGATCGTAGGCCAGCTCGTCCGCCGGATAGTGGAAAGGCACCGGGCCATCCGGCGAGCCTGTGATGAACTGCCGGACCCGATCCGATTCATGATTGGCCAGTGCCGAGGGTTCGCCGCCCGCCACCACCTTGCCGGCATCGAGGATGAAGATCTCGTCCGATATCCCGGCGGTCTCGTGAATGTCGTGGGACACCAGGAGGCTGGTGGCTCCGAGCGCCGAGTTCAGCCGCCGGATGAGGGAAACCACCACGCCCATGGAGATGGGATCCTGACCGGTGAACGGCTCGTCGTACATGAGCAGGCAGGGGTCGAGCGCGATGGCCCGCGCCAGCGCCACCCGCCGGGCCATGCCGCCGGAAAGCTGGCTCGGCATCAGGTCCCGCGCGCCTCTGAGGCCCACCGAGTTGAGCTTGATCAGCACCAGGTCCCGGATCGCATCCTCCGGCAGGTCCGTGTGCTCGCGGAGGGGGAAAGCCACGTTTTCGAACACGGACAGATCCGTGAACAGCGCGGAAGACTGAAAGAGCATGCCGATGTCCTTTCTCAGCTCCAGCAGCTCCGCCCGCTTCAACCGGGTCACATCCCTGCCGCGTACGCGAACGGAGCCCGAGTCCGGCTTCAGCTGACCGCCGATGATCCGCAGCAGCGTCGTCTTGCCGCAGCCGCTCGGGCCCATCAGAGCCGTGATACTGCCCGTTGGGACGGTCATGCTGAGCCCGTCGAAGATCAACCGTTCTCCACGCCGGAAAACCAGGTCTTCTATCTCGATCAGGGGAGTGACCACCGGTGTCTGGACAGCCTGGCCGGCTGCTGCCTCGGTCATTTACTGGTTGCCTCGTGAACGACCCGCAACTATAACACTCCGCTGATTTGGAAAGCGGGCACTGTTACCATTCGAAACAGAAATGACATCCGAGAAGTGACACCCGAGACGTGAACGGCACAGCCGAACCCAACCACCCCCGACCACCGGACCAGGCGCCCTGCCTGAACCGTACGTCTGACCGTTCGACCCGTCACTGACCCATGTGGTTCCTGATTCTGGCGCTGATTCTGGGTTTCATCACGCTCGTATGGAGTGCCGACAAGTTCCTTTCGGGCGCCGCCAGCACTGCCAACCACATGGGCGTTTCGAAGATGCTCATCGGCCTGACGGTGGTCTCCGTCGGCACTTCCGCCCCTGAAATTCTCGTGGCTGCGGCCGCGGCTGTCGAAGATTCAGGCATTCTCGCGGTGGGCAACGCCATCGGCTCGAACATCGCCAACATCGGACTCGTCCTCGGCATCACCGCCCTGCTGGCGCCTCTGCCCTTCTCTCAGACGGTTCTCAAGGCTGAGCTGCCCTGGCTGCTGGGCGCCACGCTGCTGGCCCTCATCCTCATGTTCGATCTGCATCTGTCGCCGCTGGACGGCCTGCTGCTGATGACCGGCCTGGGTCTGATTCTCTGGCGCCTGGTCCGGAACCAGCAGACGGCCGGCGCCGAGGTGTCGGAGAGTATCCAGGAGGAGCTGGACGAGCTGCAGCACATGCCCCGGGGGCAGGCAGTCTTCTGGCTGGTCACCGGGCTCCTCGTCCTGCTGGTGAGTGCTCAGGTACTGGTCTGGTCCGCTACTCAGATTGCCGCCGCACTCGGGGTATCCGAGCTGATCATCGGCCTGACCATCGTGGCGGTGGGCACCAGCCTGCCGGAGCTCGCCGCCACCGTCGGGTCGGCCGTCAAGGGTCATTCGGACATCGCCATCGGCAATGTGGTCGGCTCGAACATTCTCAACATCCTGGCCGTACTCGCCATCCCCGGCCTGATCGGCGGCACGGATATCGAGATCGTCGCCCTCTGGCGTGATTGCGGCATGATGCTGGCGCTGACTCTGCTGCTGGCGCTGTTTGCCTACGCCATCGGTTCGACCCCCGTCATCACCCGCTTCGAAGGTGCCGTGATGCTGGCGGCCTGGTGCGGCTACAACCTCCTGCTGATCAACCAGGCGGCCGCCTGGCAGGGCGCATGAAGATCGCCGACATCGCCGGGCGTATCCGCCTGATCAGCTTCGATGTGGACGGCGTGCTCACGGATGGCCGGATCGTCTACACGGATGACGGCCGGGAGATCAAGGCTTTCAACGTTCAGGACGGCGCAGCGCTGAAGATGCTGGCCGCCGCGGGTATCGAGATCGCGCTGCTCACAGGTCGCCGTTCGCCCATGGTGGAACGCCGGGCGGCCGAGCTCGGCATCCGTCATCTGGAGCAGGGTCTGGAAGACAAGGCTCCGGCCTTCCGGTCTCTGTGCGAACGTCTGGCCATTCCGCTCGCACAGAGCGCTCACGTGGGCGACGATCTGCCGGACCTGGCGCTTTTCGAACTGGCCGGCCTGTCCATCAGCGTCCCGAACGGTCATCCGACGGTGCAGGCCCGGGCCGATCACGTGACCGTGACGGCAGGCGGTGAGGGCGTGGTCCGGGAGCTGGCCGAACTGTTTCTGCGTGCCCGGAACGCCTGGCCGTACTGATCCGGCATGGACCGGCTGCCACTGACCAACCTCCGACTGCTCGGCATCGCCCTGCTCGGCAGTCTGGTTCTGGCCGCCGCCGTTTTCTTCCAGCCGACCCTGCCGGAGGAAGAACGGCTGCCGGACCCGGGTGTGAGCGATGAGCCCGATCTGCTCATCGAGACCGCGGTGATCCGGCAGTACCGGGAAACCGGCGGCCTCCGCTATCTGCTGCGTTCACCGAAAATCGAGCACTTTCAGGACCGGGCTTTCACCCGGCTGACAGAGCCTGATCTCGAGCTGCACGACGCGCCTGCACCACCCTGGCGGGTGAAGGCAATCCGCGGCGCGATCTACAATGCCGGTGAGGGGCAGCAGAGCGCCGAAGAGGAAGTCAGGCTCGAAGGCGACGTGAAGATGCTGCAGACGTTCGAGGACGGCAGACGTTACGACCTGCGAACGCCCAGCATCACGATTTATCCCGGGCGCGAATACGCCGAGACGCACCAGAATGTTATGATCACGACCCATGCGGGGCGCACCAAAGCGGTGGGCCTGGAAGGCAGTCTGGACAAGGGACTGCTGAAGATGTTTTCGAGCGATGAACAACGCGTACACACCATCATTCTGCCGGATCAGTTCAAGTAGCCGGGGCCTGGCCCTTGCCGCCGTCCTGTTTGCAATGCTGTCGATCGCACGGCCCGCAGGCGCGCTGCCTGATGATGCTGACAAGCCGATCAACATCCGTGCCGACTCGGTGGAATACGATCAGACCGGCAACCGCATCGTCTATCGCGGTTCGGTTCAGGTGGACCAGGGCACCCTCAGGGTGACGGCTGAGACCATGACCATCGACCTCCAGGACGGTAATAAAGTGCTCCGCATCACCGCCGAGGACACGCCCGCCCGATACCAGCAGCAGATCGAAGTGGATGAAGCGCCGGTGAAGGCACAGGCGCTCACCATCGTCTACCACACTCAGGAGGAACGGGTCGATCTGAAAGGATCCGCCAATCTGGAACAGGAAGGCAGCACGTTGACGGGCGACCTGATCGTCTACGACATCGTTGCCGGCCGGGTAGACGCGAGCGCGACGCGCGAAGCGCCGGTCACCATGACGCTGCAGCCGAACACCCTCGAATCATCCGATGCGGGCGGGTCATCACCGGTGCCCGCAGAACGCACGGAGAGCTCCGGGACTTCTCCTGAAGAATCCGATCCTGCAGCCGGCGACGACGGTTTCTAGCTTATGGCAAGACTTCATGCCACGGACCTGCGCAAGCAGTACAGAAACAAGGTGGCCGTAGAAAGCGTCAGTCTCGGGGTCGAGAGTGGAGAGATCGTCGGCCTGCTGGGACCGAACGGCGCAGGGAAGACCACCACGTTCTACATGATCGTCGGTCTGCTCAAAGCCGATGCCGGTGAGATCGGGCTGGATGCGAAGGTTCTGACCGACGCGCCCATGCACATCCGCGCCCGGGAAGGCATCGGCTACCTGCCGCAGGAGGCCAGTGTCTTCAGAAAGCTCTCCACCGAAGACAACATCATGGCCATTCTGGAGCTCAGGCCCGATCTCTCGGGCAGCCAGCGCCGGGACCATCTCGAACAGCTCCTGGACGAATTCCATCTGCAGGGCGTGAGAAAGTCCATGGGGGAGAGGCTGTCCGGCGGGGAACGCCGGCGTCTGGAAATCGCCCGGGCGCTGGCCACGGAGCCCGGTTTCATGCTGCTTGACGAACCCTTCGCCGGCGTGGATCCCATCTCGGTCTCGGACATCAAGAACGAGATCCGGGATCTGGCCAACCGCAGGATCGGCGTGCTGATCACCGACCACAACGTGCGCGATACGCTGGATATCTGTGATCGGGCCTATATCGTCAGCGCCGGCCAGATCATCGCCGAGGGTGAGCCTTCCGAAATCCTGAAGAACGAGCAGGTGCGCAGCGTCTACCTCGGCGACTCGTTCAGCCTCTGATGAGCAACCCGCGCGCATGAAGCAGACCCTTTCGCTCAAGCTCGGGCAGCAGCTCACCATGACCCCGCAGCTGCAGCAGGCCATCCGTCTGCTGCAGCTGTCGAGCCTGGACCTGCAGCAGGAAATCCTCGAAACCCTGGAATCCAATCCCATGCTGGAGCTGGACGAGGAGGAAGCAGCGCCCGACGGAAACGACATTCCGGAACCGGAAGGCAGCGAGACGGGCGAGGAAGCGTCGGCCGGAGACGATGGCTTCGAGGACGCGGACGATTTTCCAGAGCTGCCCGGCGAGGGCGAAACCGGGAGCATGGCCGATGCCGACGCCCCGGAACCGGAAGACTTCACCGTGGAATCTGCGGCGGCAGCGGACGAGACACCCATTCCGGAAGATCTGCCGGTGGACACCAGCTGGGATGACATCTACGAGCCTTCCGGAACCTCGAGCACGTCCTCCGGCGAGGATGGCGACTGGAGCCTGGAGGAACGCAACTCGGCGGGAGAATCGCTGCAGGAACACCTGCTCTGGCAGCTCAACCTGACACCCATGTCCGACCGGGACCGGATGATGGCCACCGCCATCATCGATGCCGTGGATTCGGACGGCATGCTTACCTCGCCGCTGGAAGATCTCCTGGCTGCCCTGAACGCGGACGAACCGGAGGATGCGGATCCGGAATCTCTGGTGGAGCTCGATGAGATCCAGGCCGTGCTCAAACGCCTGCAGCAGTTCGATCCCGTGGGCGTCTGTGCCCGGGACCTGCCGGAGTGCCTTGCGCTGCAGCTCAACGCATTGGATCCCGACACACGCTGGCGCGCAGAGGCACTCAACCTGGTGACCGAGCATCTGGATCTGCTCGCAGCACGGGATTTCAATACGCTCAAGCGGCGGACCCGGCTGGACGAATCGGATCTGGCCAGCGTCGTCACTCTCATCCAGTCCATGAACCCGCGCCCGGGCTCGAGCATCGGCGGCGAAGCGGCCGAGTACATCGTCCCGGACGTGATGGTTTTCAAGGACAACGGCCGCTGGCAGGTGGAGCTGAACGGCGAGGCAACGCCGAAACTGAAGATCAACGAGCTCTACGCCGGAATGGTCAAGCGGGCGGATTCCAGCGCGGACAACGTCTATCTCAAGGACAACCTGCAGGAAGCCCGATGGTTTCTGAAGAGCCTGCAGAGCCGGCACGAAACCCTGCTGAAGGTGGCGACCAAGATCGTCGAGCACCAGCGGGGTTTTCTGGAGTACGGCGAGGAGGCCATGAAACCGCTGGTCCTGGCGGACATCGCGGAGGCCGTGGACATGCACGAATCCACCATCTCACGCGTCACGAGCCGGAAATACATGCACACGCCGCGCGGCATATTCGAGCTGAAATACTTCTTTTCCAGCCACGTTTCGACAGCCAGCGGCGGCGAAGTTTCGAGCACGGCCATTCGGGCTCTAATCCGCAAGCTTACTGCCGATGAGAACCCCAGAAAACCGTTGAGTGACAACAAGATCGCAGCAATACTGGCCGAGCAGAACATCAAAGTGGCACGCAGAACGGTAGCGAAATACCGGGAATCCATGGCGATCCCTCCCTCCAATGAGCGGAAACGGCTGGTCTAGCCGGGTATTCAGACCGGATCAAACACGGATACAAGGAGGACCTTCATGCAGCTCAACATCTCTGGACACCATGTGGACGTATCGGATGCTCTGAGGTCCTACGTGGAAGAGAAGTTGCAGAAACTCGAACGCCATTACGATCACATCACCAACGCCCACGTCATCCTCACGGTGGAGAAGCTCCAGCAGAAGGCAGAGGCCACCGTCCACATCAGCGGTGCCGAGGTCTTCGCCGATGCGGACTGCGAGGACATGTACGCGGCAATCGACAAGCTCACCGACAAACTGGACCGACAGATTCTGAAGCACAAGGAGAAGGTCCAGGATCGTCACCACGGGCGCTGAGCCCCGGCAGACCGGTTCTTACATGAGCGACATCCCTCGAATTCTCGAACGGAGCTGCACCAAGGTCGGCGTGCCGGTCAGCTCACGCAAGGCGCTGCTGCAGTACGCCAGCGATCTGCTCGCAGACGAATACGATCTCCCCGCCCGGCAGGTCTTCGATGAGCTGATGAACCGGGAACGGCTCGGCAGCACCGGGCTCGGCGAAGGCGTCGCCATTCCCCACTGCCGGGTTGACTGTCAGACCATTCACGCAGCCTGTCTCACCCTGGCCGAGCCCGTGGACTATGACGCCATCGATGGCGAGCCGGTGGACCTGATCTTCGTGCTGCTGGTACCGCCGGAGGAGAATTCCGCCCACCTGGAGCTGCTGAGTGACCTGGCCCGCCTCTACGGCAGCGACGAAAACCGCTCAACTCTGCGGCGCGCCGTCACCGACGACGAGCTGTTCGAAACCTTCACCGGATTGATAAGCAGCCGGGCGGCATGAAGCTCATCATCATCAGCGGCCGTTCCGGATCCGGAAAATCCACGGCGCTGAGAGCGCTGGAAGACGCCGGCTTCAACTGCATCGACAACTTTCCCGTGGAGCTCCTGCCGTCGCTGGTCGGCAACGTGCTTTCGGAGCCGGCGGCGAGCGCACCCGCCTACGCCGTCTGCATTGATGCCCGCAGCCACGGGCTGTCCACCTTCCCGGAGTTCCATGCCCAGCTGGATCCGGCGGCCATCCACTGCGAGATCATCTATCTGGATGCCTTGTCAGGCACGCTCGTGAAGCGGTTCAGTGAAACCCGGCGCCGGCATCCGCTGACCAACGACGAAACCGATCTGCTTCAGGCCATCGAAGCGGAGAAGCAGATGCTCGGCAGCATCGCCAACCTGGCCGACCTGACGCTGGACACCACGCTCATGCGCGGCAGCGAGCTCGTGGAGGTGGTGCGCAAACAGATCGCCGAGGATCGCAGTCCGGGAATTTCGCTGCTGTTCCGTTCTTTCGGATTCAAATTCGGCGTTCCCGTGGATGCGGACATGGTGTTCGACATCCGCTGCCTGCCCAACCCCTACTGGGTGGAAGCGCTCCGTCCGCTCACCGGTGCGGACGCCGCCGTGGTGGACTATCTGGCCGGCCAGCCGGAAGTGCAGGAAATGTTCGACGACATCCGCAGCTTCCTGGAGCGCTGGATCCCACGGTTCGAAGCAAACAACCGGGCCTATCTGAACATCGCCATCGGCTGCACGGGCGGCCGGCACCGGAGTGTGTACATGACCGAGCGCATGCGGTCGCACTTCGCGGAAACATTCGACAACGTTCTGGTGCGCCACCGCGAGACGGCGCTGCCGGAAAGGCAGCCGGAAGAATAGATGCTCGAGCAGACGCTCACCATCGTGAACAAGCTCGGCCTGCACGCCCGCGCCGCAGGCAAGCTGGTGCATCTCACCAAGACTTTCTCCAGTGACGTCACCCTGGCCCGCGACTCAGAAGCCGTGGACGGCAAGAGCATCATGGCGGTCATGCTGCTGGCCGCCCCGGCAGGCACAGAGATCTGCGTGCGCGTGGATGGAGAAGACGAAGCAGAAGCCATGGCCGCGATCGCCGCGCTCATTGCCGACCGTTTCGGCGAAGACGAGTAGCAACCCCTCCTCATGCAGCTCCAGGAACAGATCAGCGACGTCATACGCCTGCACGGGTCCGGCTCCGTGGACGAGACCCGGTTCCTGCTCGCCTCCATGCGTCCGCCCGAGCTGGCGGTGCTGCTGGAATCCACACCACCCAAGGTGCGTAGGGTGCTGTGGGAGCTTCTGGACGAGGAGGAGAACCATCAGGTTCTGCAGCATCTCCATGACGATGTGCTCCTCGAGTTTCTCGGAGGCATGGATACGGAGGAGCTGGTCGCGGCAGCGGACGAGCTCGAGACGGACGACTTCGCGGACATCCTCCAGCAGCTTCCGGATACGGTTTCCGATCAGGTGCTGTCTTCGCTGGATGCCAGCGACCGGGCCCGGGTCGAAGCGGTGCTGCCGTATCCCGAGGATACCGCCGGCGGCCTGATGAACACGGACACCATCACCGTCCGGCCCCGGCACTCCATCGAAATCGTGCTCCGCTACCTGCGTCTCCGGAAGGAGCTGCCGGAAACCACCGACATGCTGGTGGTGACGAACAGCCGCGACGAGTACGCCGGGACGCTTTCGCTCACCACGCTGCTCACCTCCGATCCTTCCGTCACCGTGCGCGAGGTGATGGATTCCAAAGCCCCCGCTCTGCCCTACGACATGCCGGACACGGAAGTGGCGCGGATCTTCTCCGAGCAGGACCTGGTTTCCGCACCGGTGGTGGACGAGCGCGGCGTGCTCCTCGGCCGGATCACCATCGACGACGTGGTCGACGTGATCATGGAGGACGCGGAGGAAGCCATGCTCGCGCCTCAGGGCCTCGATACCGAGGACGACACCTTCGCGCCCATCCTGAAGTCAGCGCGCAGACGCGTCCTGTGGCTGACCATCAACCTGCTCACGGCTTTTCTGGCCGCATCCGTGATCAGCATCTTCGAGGACACCATCGCCAAGGTAGTCGCTCTGGCCGTGCTCATGCCCATCGTCGCCAGCATGGGTGGGATCGCGGGCACACAGACCCTGACGCTGGTGGTGCGCGGGATCGCCGTGGGTCAGATCGGCCGGGCCAACCTCATGTATCTGCTCAATCGGGAGTTTCTGCTGGCGGCCCTGAACGGCGTTCTGCTCGCGGCCATCGTGGCCACCGTGGCTGCCTTTGCGTTCAACGACCTGGTTCTGGGCCTCGTGATCGCGCTGGCCATGGTGATCAACCTGATCGTCGCCGCCGTGTCCGGCAGCCTGCTGCCGAGCCTGCTGATCCGGATCGGTATCGATCCCGCCATCGCCGGAGGCGTGGTGCTCACCACCATCACCGATGTCGCCGGCTTCTTCGTCTTTCTGGGTCTCGCGACCTGGGCCTACGCCTGACTCAGCTTCCGGCCAGCGTCATCTGTTCGATCAGCATCGATGGCGATCGGATGTTGCCCCGGGTATCCAGGTCATCGCCCAGGCACACCACGCGGTTGAGCATGTCCTTCAGGTTCGAGGCGATGGTGATCTCGTCCACCGGGTGTGCGATTTCGCCATTCTCCACCCAGAAACCGGCGGCACCCCGGGAATAGTCACCGGTCACCGCATTGACTCCCTGGCCCATCAGATCGGTCACGAGCAGCCCGGTGCCCAGCTCCGAGAGCAGCCCGGAAGCCGGCACCGTGCGCCCGCTCACCGTCAGGTTGTAGACACCTCCGGCATTTCCCGTCGTCGCCATGCCGAGCTTGCGCGCGGAGTAGCTCGACAGCAGATAGCTCGACACCACGCCCCGATCGATGAAGGCCTTCGGCGTGGTTGCCACCCCTTCGCCGTCGAAAGTCGCGCTGCCGAGACCCTGGAGCAGATGAGGGTCCTCCGCCAGGGTCAGATGATCCGCGGCCACCTTCTCCCCCAGGGAATCGAGCAGGAAGGAGGCTTTCCGGTACAGGGCGCCACCGCTGATCGCGCCCAGCAGATGTCCGGCGATACCACCGGCAGTCTGGGCCGAAAACAGCACGGGGAACGTGCCGGTACGCACCCGGCGGGGTGACAGCCGGGCAACGGTGCGTCGGGCGGCTTCCAGTCCCACCGCCTTCGCCGCTTCCAGCCGCCCGGGCACCCGTGACGTGCTGTACCAGTAATCCCGCTGCATGCCGGCGTCGTCGGTGGCGATCAGCACACAGGACAGAGAATGACGGCTGCCGAGGTAACTGCCGATGAAACCGTGGCTGTTACCGTAAACCCGACAGCTCTGCTGCGTGCTGACGCTGGCACCATCTGAATTCCTGATCCGCGGGTCGTGTTCGAGCCCGGCGTCCTCGCAGGTCAGCGCCAGCTCCCGGGCCTCGTCCGCATCCACCGACCAGGGATGATAGAGATCGAGATCCCTGAGATCCGTCGCCATCCGGTCGGCATCCGCAAGGCCGGCCGCCGGATCCTCCTGAGTATGACGGGCGATGTTGGCCGCAGCGCGGACCGTTTCTCTGATGGCCTCTGTCGAGCTGTCCGAGGTGCTTGCACTGCCTTTGCGCTGGCCGAAGTAAACGGTGATGCCGAAACCGCGGTCGTGGTTGAACTCCACGGACTCGAGCTCGCGCATGCGCACGGTCACGCCGAAGCCCACGTCCTCGCTGACTGAGACCTCTGCGGCATCCGCACCCTGTTTTTTTGCCTCGGTCAGGATATCGCCTACCAGACCCCTGAGCCGTTGTTCACCGGTTCTCAGATCCGGGAGTTGGTTCGTCATGTGGGTATTCGCTGTCCTCGTCAAAGAAATCCGCTACTCTCGTCAACGATGAACGACCCCGATGAACCATCAGACGCCGCCGTCACGTCCAGAACTCAGCGTAAACGCGAGGCGCTGAATCTGCAAAATCTCGGGCAGCGCCTGGTCGAACTCGATACCGGCGACCTGGCCACGGTCCCTCTGACGCCCGAGCTCGCCGAAGCCATCGCCCTGTGGAAACGGATCCGTTCCCATGAAGCCAGGCGGCGGCAGCTTCAGTTCATCGGCAAGCTGATGCGCCGGATTGAGCTTGCGCCCATCGAAGAAGCGCTCAGCCGCATCGACGGAACCTCCGCTCAGGCCCGCTACGCCTTTCACCAGCTCGAGCACTGGCGGGACCGGCTGATCGAGGAGCCGGACGCGCTCACCGACTACCTGAACGAGCACCCGCAGGCGGACCGGCAGGCGCTCCGGCACCAGATCGCCCGGGTGACGAAAGCGGCGGACGAGGCCAGGCGCAAGACGGAAGCCCGGGCCCTGTTCCGCCTGCTCCGTGACTTCGAGGAGGCCGAACGCGCGGATTGAAGCCGCCTAGCCCGTGCTGGTGCCGCCGACCACCACCTCATCGATTTTCAGGCTCGGTTGCCCCACGCCTACGGGTACCGACTGTCCATCCTTGCCGCAGACGCCGACGCCACGGTCGAGCTCGAGATCGTTGCCCACCATGGAGATGCGCGTCATCACTTCAGGGCCGTTGCCGATCAGCGTCGCCCCGCGGATGGGGGCGCCGATCCGGCCCCTGTGTATCCGGTAGGCTTCCGTGGCCGAGAACACGAAGCGCCCGGAGGTGATGTCCACCTGACCGCCACCGAAGTTCACCGCGTAAATCCCGTCGTCCACGCTGGCGATGATCTCTTCCGGGTCGTGGTTGCCCGGCCGCATGAAGGTATTGGTCATTCGGGGCATGGGAGCATGTGCATACGACTGGCGGCGGCCGTTGCCGGTCGCCGACACGCCCATGAGGCGCGCATTCTGCTTGTCCTGCATGTAGCCGCGGAGAATGCCTTCCTCGATCAGCACGGTTGCCTGGGTCTGCGTCCCTTCGTCATCGATGGTCAGAGAACCGCGCCGGCCATCCAGGGTCCCGTCATCCACCACCGTGCACAGGGAAGAGGCCACCTGCTCACCGACACGGTTCGAGAAGGCGGAAGCGCCTTTGCGGTTGAAGTCGCCTTCGAGGCCGTGGCCCACGGCTTCATGGAGGAGGACGCCCGGCCATCCCGGTCCGAGAACCACCGTCATCGGTCCCGCCGGCGCATCTTCCGCCGACAGGTTGACGAGCGCCGTGCGCACCGCTTCCCGCGCCAGCGCACCCGGCTGATCACCGCCGGTCAGCCGTTGTAGATCGTAGCGGCCGCCCGCGCCGGCGGAGCCGCGCTCCCGTCTGCCGTTCTCTTCGACGATGACCGATACGTCGAGCCGGACCAGCGGCCGGACGTCGGCCGCCAGCGTGCCGTCGGATGCAATCACCAGAACGGATTCGTGGCTGGCGGCGAGTCTGACATTCACCTCTTTCACCCGCGGGTCCTGCGCTCGGGCTTCGGCATCCACCTGGTTGAGAATGGCCACCTTAGCCGCATCGTCCAGGGAGGAGATGGGATCATCGGCTCCGTAGCGGGCCGGCACATCGAGCCGGAACGGCGTCGGCAGCCGTCCGGACTGCCCCTGCCGGGTAATGGAACGGGCGGCTTCGGTCGCCGCCGTCAGCGACGGCAGCATGATGTCCTCCGCATAGGCAAACCCGGTTTTTTCGCCGGCGACGGCACGCACGCCCACGCCCTTGTCCACACTGAAAGCTCCGTCCTTGACGATCCCGTCCTCCAGCGACCAGCTCTCATGGCGCTGGTGCTGAAAAAACAGCTCACCGAGATCCACATCAGATCCCATCAGACGCCCTATCAGGTGGTCCACGTCGGACTGTTCGATACCGGCGGGGCTGAGCAGCTGGTTCCTGGCTTGATCGATCAGGTTGTTATCCATTCAGGTCGTCGTTCCCGTATTCTGGTTGTTTTCGCCTTCGTCACCCGGAAGCACTTGTGACTCTCCCGGTGGCTCTCCTTTCTCTTCGGCGGATTCCCCTTCGACGGGTTCCACCTCCAGCTGCTCGAGACTGACCTGAGGCTGATCCATCTTCGTATCCCAGACGTTCACGAACTTCAGCTCGGGGTCTTCGAGCGTGCCGCCGATCTGGTATTTCGCACTGGAGAACTGTTCGAGCGGCTTGCGCAGGACCCGTTCACCCACCAGCACACCGAGTCCCGCCAGCGGATTGGCGAGCGCCACGTAGGCCGCATACCAGGGCAGGCCCTTGGTCACCGGGAGGGTGACGATCATCTCGTTGTCGAGAGCGCCGGTCACCAGGTTCACCGAGCCGCCGATCCGGAAGTTCGATCCGGAGCCTTCCACCGTCATGGGCTCCACGAACTGCATGGTGCCTGTCCGGAATTCCGTTGTCGCGGTCAGGGAGTCGAAGCTCACACCCTCGCCCACCACGTCCGAGAAGTCGAAGTTCAGACGCTTGGCGATGGTGGAGAAGTTGACGAGCGAGAATATCTTCATTGCGTCCGCACCCTGAGTCACCTCCAGGAACCGGCCATTTTCCGCCTCGAAGGCCGCCGTTCCATCGAGGCGCGTCAGATCCACCGCGGCCGGTGAACCCGCCCAGCTCAGATCGGCCGTCATGATCGCGCGCTCCGTTCTCACGCTTGCCGCGTATCCCCACTGTGGCAGCACAGTCGCCAGATCGTCTGCCGTCAGCACCCCGGCGAAGTGGCTGCGGTTCTCACCGCCGTTCCAGACCAGGCTCTCCGCCGAGATCTGCACACCACGCAGATTCGCCTCGAGCCCGTTCAGGGCGACACTGCCCGCTTCCGGCCGGAGCTGGAACGACCAGGCACCATAATCCGTCTGCCCCACCCTGAAACGTCCGATGGTCACATCCGCATCCACGAGCTGATCAATGACGTCGACGCTCAGGGGATCCGGCGAAGGGCCGGTTCCATTCGCCTCGACCGCCTGTGCCGGCAATGTGAGACGGTCGAGGTCGAGCCGCAGGGGGGAACCAGCCGTGATCGCAATCGCACCTTCGATGTCCCGGCTCGACAGACCGAGCGCCAGATTGAGCCCGCTGCCTGCCTCGATCCTGCCATCGAGCGTCACGTTCTCGAACAGCACACCACTCACATCGACCCGGTCGGCAATCAGTGCATCCAGATGCACGGGCAGGGCCAGCGAGAATCCGGTGGTGTCGGCGCCGCCACTCCCGTCTTCCTCCGTCGGAAACAGCTCTTCGATACTGAAACCACTGATCCGGCCGCCCAGGACCAGGGCATTCAGGTTTCCCTCCACCAGCGGCGGCGGCGCGGAGAAACCGACGGCGCCCCGAAGCAGCACTTCGTTCACGTGCAGCCAGCCTCTGGACGCTCCGTAACGGAAGCGGGCGGACTGATAGTCTTTGAGGAACTGCAGAGTGAGCTCGGTGGGCACCGAGTCATCCGGTGCCTTGGCCAGCTCGCCGGGCAGATCCAGCGCCAGGCCCGTCAGATCCGTCGCCACTTTCAGCCGCGAGACGGCGTCGCCGAGCTCGATGTGCAGGTCCGCCATGAAATCGAAGCCACCATGCAGCCGACCCGGATCCCTCACGTTCAGCAGCGTCAGCACTTCCTCATAGGGGGCCTGGCCATCCACGTGGAAGATCACCGTATCCCGATCCGAGTCGGCGCCGAACACGGCCGGCCGGTCGAACAGGCGCCCGTTCACCCCATCCGCGCTCAGCCGATACGGGTAGGTGTAGTGGACCGGGCCAGCGAGCGAACCCAGCTTGAGCCCGAACCCGGGCAGATCCAGATCCGCACCATTCAGATCGATGTCCAGATCGATCTCGAGGGCATCGGTCGGATTCACCTCGCCGATGTGTTCGGCGGAGAGCTTCAGCGGCACACGGAGACGTCCCGCCATGCTGAGCGGGCCCTCGCCGGCCCAGTCGTCGGTGACGAAGGACATCCATTCCCTGAGCGGCGTGCTGCGGATGAAAGCGAGCGCCTCTCTCACATTGGTGGAGGACCTGAGATCGATGTCGGCCACGCTCGCATTGTCCGCCAGGTGGATGCGGCTGCCGGACAGGTCGGTCTGCTCGAAGCTGAGGCCGCGCGCCACGTCGATCCGCACATCCCGTCCACCGACGCTGATGAACCCCGACAGATCCCGCACCGCAGGCCAGTCCGGATGGTACTGCACATGGCCGTCATGGATGCGCCCGGACAACGCCACCCGGCGACCGAGCTCGAAGGGCCGGGTTTTGATCTGTCCCTGATAGGCGAAGGTGACATCGGTGAGTCGGCCGGAACGGGGACCGTCTTCCAGCCATTCCGGCAGTCCCGCCGGCAGCTGATAGGGAATGTACGCCTTGCCCCGGGCCACCGTGGTTTCGTCCACGTTGATGATCAGGCTGAGGTGCTCCCGGTAGCGGTCGCCTCGCGGCCGGCTCAGCGCGAAACCGGCGAAAGCCTGAGTGTCACCCACCTGGGCCTTGATGTGCGTGCCGCGCAGAGCGAAGTAATCCAGGGAAACATAGGCCTGCAGACGGCCGCTGAGGTGATCCATCTGCCAGCGCTGGTGGAACATGTCCGGAAACTGAACACCCACTTCGTCCGTGTTCATCAGGAGCTGCAGAGACCGGTTCGAACCCAGAAGCTCGCCAGCTGCGCCGCGGATCCGGGGAGCGCCGTTGTAGCCGTCCAGGGAGATGTCTTCCAGGGTCGCCATATAACCGGCGTCCAGATCCGGAAAGCGGAGAAAGCCGTGCACGTTCAACGCCGTTGCCCTGGCGTTCAGCGCATTCAGCCAGCGGAACGCCGCGGTTTCCCTGGGCGCCAGCGCGCTGAAGAATCTGAATCCCGGTCCGGTCTCGATCCGCTCCGTCCAGCCGGTGAGCAGACCGCCGTCCCCGTTCTGCTCATAGGTGAGCCACAGGGGCGGCAGTCCCCAGCTGCTGTCCTCGTTGTGTACCTGGAAATCGCGGAGCACGATGTGATGAACATCGCCTTCGCCACGACTGGCGATCGTGAGATCACCGCCGAGACGCTCGTCGTCGAAGGCGATGTCGGAAAGCGCCAGGCTGCCCTCACCCCCCGAGCGGACGCCCCGCCGCCACCAGCGGCCACTGGCAGCCCGGAACAGCCCGCCTTCGGCGCCGATCAGCGGTTCGGGGATCCGCAGATTCCCGCCGGCGATGCTGGCCTGCTGATCCCGTTCCCTGAGGAACGGGATGGCTTCCTCCTCATCCAGGGACAGTGCCAGCAGACAATCGTCCAGACAGTCCGGATTGGCGATGTGTATCCGATGACGGTGAGTGCCGGCCCGGTTCGTCGCGCGGTAACGCACGACCAGATCGTCCGCTGACTCGCTCGTGCCCTCGTCACCGGCGAAGCCGAGCGTCAGATTCACGTCGATCTGGTCGCTGTGATAGAGCGTGGGAAAGGGCTCGAAGGCGCCCGTGCCCCGGCTGCCCAGCAGCCCCCAGCCCTGCTCGTTCCGGGCCAGCATCAGCCGGCCGTCGGCGAGACCGATGCGCCGGAAGACGAGTCTGTTTCTGATCAGACTCTCCAGCCAGTCGATCTCCGCATGCACGCCTTCGAGCTCGCCGGCCGGCAGTGAAACCGATTCGATGCGCAGGACCGGATTGATCCTCCGCCAGTCGCCCTCCAGACCCGTTATGAAGATCTGCTGCGGTGAGAGCCACTGATTGATGCCCGCTTCCAGATCGCCCAGCACGCCGAACAGCAGCCGGCCGCTCACCTGGAAGAAGGCCAGAACGATCATGGCCAGCGTGAGAAAGACGAACAGAGGCCGGACGACGAGCCTGATCACCGTATGCGCCTGCCTAACCGTGTATCCGGCAGGGGCTGAAAGAACGTTGCGGGCTGATGTTCATCACATATCGGACCACAGAGTCGTCCACAAGATTCAAAAAGGATCCGCAACGCGAGCCGGCTCGGGCTCAACTCGACGATCGCATGGGCTGAACGAGCACGATGTCGAAGTCGCCGGGCCGGCAGCTCGGTTCCACCTGAATGGTGATGTCCCGGCCAATCTGTTCGGACAGACGCTTCAGCGGCTCCGCGTCCTCGTCGAGCAGCCGGTCCACCACGTCAGCCGTCGATCGGATGAGGTAGTCCTGCCGTGGGCCATCGCAGCGAACCCGGGCGTCCTCGACGATAGCGCGGAACACCTCCAGACAGGTACTCTCAGGTGTCTTGACAAAACCCGCGCCCCCGCATTGGGCACAGGGCTCACAGATCTGCTGAATCAGACTCTCCCGCGTCCGCTTCCGGCTCATCTGCACCAGGCCAAGCGAGGAGAAACCTTCAATCCGCATGCGGGCGGGGTCCGATTCGGCGGCCTTCTCCAGGGTGCGCATCACCTGCCGCTGGTGCTCCTCGTCCTCCATGTCGATGAAGTCGACGACGATGATGCCGCCCAGATTGCGCAGCCGCAGCTGCCGCGGAATGATCGCCGCCGCCTCCAGGTTGGCACGGAACACGGTCTCCTCCAGGCTCCGGTTGCCGAGAAACCCGCCGGTGTTCACGTCGATGGTGGTCATGGCTTCCGTCTGCTCTATCACGAGATGACCGCCGCACTTCAGACTCACCTTCCTGTCCAGAGCCCGGGCGATCTCATCGTCGATCCCGTAGCGCTGAAACAGCTGTCTTTCTTCGTCATAGTGACGCATGCGAGCAGAAAACTCGGGAATGAACTCGTCCACGAAACGCCGGACGCGCTCGTAGGTTTCCCGATGGTCGATCCGGATCTTCTCCACATCCGGGTCCGTCAGGTCCCGCACCACCCGGATGTGCAGCGGCAGCTCCTCGTAGATCACAGACGGCGCCCGGGTGCGGGCTTTGTTCTCGAGGATCCTGTCCCAGATCCGTGTGAGCACCCGGACGTCCAGCTCGACTGCTTCCCGATCCGCGCCTTCCACCGCAGTCCGCGCGATGAAACCCATGCCGATTCCCGCATTCTGACGCACCTGATCGATGAGTTGCCTCAGCCGCTCCCGCTCCGTCTCGTCCTCGATGCGCTGGGAAATGCCGATATGGTCCGTGAAAGGCATCAGCACCATGTAGCGTGAGGCTATGGCAAGCTGGGTGGTCAGCCTGGCCCCTTTGCCGGAGATCGGATCCTTGGCGATCTGCACCATGAGCTCCTGGCCTTCATGGAGCAGACTGCGGATGTCTGGCGTCTGAGCGGGTGCGCCATTGTCCGACTGCATGAGCCGCGGCCCTTCGATGTCGCGCACGTGCAGGAATCCGGGGCGTTCCAGGCCGATGTCCACGAAGGCTGCCTGCATGCCCTGAATGATGCGCTCAACCTTTCCGAGGTAGACGTTCCCGGTGAGGCTGTAGCCGCTGGCGGGCGCCAGGTGCAGTTCCTGAACGGCACCGCCGGCCAGCTTGGCCACTCGAGTTTCAAACTCGCTGACGGTGATCAACAGCTCTTCAGCCATAACAGAGGTATTCAGTTACTGCTGACGTCGCCTCTCCGCCTCGGTTTTCTCCGGCTCCAGGTATCGACGCCGAGACCGCCGAGCAGCTGCTCGGTTTCCGGTAGCGGCAGGCCTACGACGGCGCTGTAACTGCCCGTAATGCTTTCCGCCAATATACCCCCAATGCCCTGAATCCCATAACCGCCCGCCTTGTCCGACCCTTCTCCGGTCGCCCAGTAGGCTTCGGCCAGCGCTTCATCCACCGGCACGAAGCGCACGCGGGTTGCCACCAGGTGTGTGCGCTCTGCGCGCGCGCTCCGGCCGGTGATCGCCGTGAGCACCTCATGCTCCCTGCCGCCGAGCTCGAGCAGCATCCCGATCCCCGCCTCGCGGCTCTCGGGCTTGCCGAGAATCCGTCCGTCCAGCACCACCACGGTGTCTGCCGCCAGCACCACGGCATCGGCTCCCGGATTGACGGCGCCTGCCTTGGACCGGGACATCCGCTGGACGTACCCGGCCGGCACCTCGTCAGGGTGAGGGGTCTCGTCCACCTCCGGCACCCGGACCTGGAAGTCCAGACCGATCTGCCGGAGCAGCTCAGCCCGGCGGGGTGATCCGGAGGCGAGAATCAGGTCCTTACTCGACACGGACCTGAATCTTCAGCCGGGAGAGCAGCAGATAGAGGAACGGCCAGACCATGAAACTCGTGAACGCGGGCACCAGCACGCCCCAGCTCCAGCCCCGATCGAACACCATGTCCTGAACGATCAGCCGGAAGATTTCGCCCAGCAGCACCACGGCGAAGAGCACCACCCCCTGCTGAACGATGGAGTACATGCGGAAACGCTCATAGAAACGCCAGCCGAGATAGGTGACCGACGCCAGCACCACGCCGTTCAGGCCGAGCGGATCGGCGTAGAGCACGTCCAGCAGCAGGCCCACCAGCCAGGCCGTGACCAGGCCCATCCGGTGCGGAAGCTCCATGACCCAGAAGAACACGACCATCACCACCCAGGCTGGCCGCAGCCAGCCGAGCCACTGAGGCCAGGCTTCGGGCAGATGCACCACTGCCAGCAGCAGCGCCGCCACCAGGGTTGCCAGAATCAGCCAGCCGCCCTGGGTCGGGTTCATGGCGCACCCTCCGACGCCGGATCATCGGATACCCGCAGATCGCCGAGCTCGTCTTCCACCGGGGCGCGGTCGAAGACCAGAAGCACGTGCCGGGAGCGGTCCAGAGCCGCCAGCGGCCGGACTTCCACCGCGGCATACGGGCTGGTGTCGTCGATCACGACCGACGCAACGATGCCCACCGGATAACCCCGCGGAAAGCGCCCGCCGAGCCCGGAACTCTCCATGAGGTCGCCTTCCTGAATGTCCGCCGTCACCGGCACGTTCTCGAGCACCAGATGGTCGAGCGCTCCGGTACCCGCGGCGACGCTGCGAACCCCGGACCGGTTCACCTGCACGGGCACCGCGTGGGACTCGTCCACGATCAGCAGCACCCGGCTGGTGAAGCGGTCCACCTCCACCACCTGGCCGAACAGGCCCTGGGCATCCAGCACGGCCTGGCCCAGAGTGACCCCGGAATCCGCACCCTTGTCGATGATCACCTGATAGGTATTGGGCGTAGGCACCACGGCCACCAGCTCTGCCACCATCACTTCCGCAGGCAGCCGTGCACGGCTGCCGAGCAGGCCCCGCAGGCGCTCGTTTTCGGTTCGGAGTGACAGGAACTGCTGAGAGATCTGTGTGAGTTCCAGAATCCGGCGCTCGAGCTCCGCATTCCGGGCCCTGAGCGATTCGTGGGTGGAGGCCACTTCACCGACCTCGTCTGCCAGCAGATAAGGGACTTCCGCCATCACCTGAAGGGGGCTGACGAGAGTCCCGATGGTCGCCCGGACGGGCTCGAGCAGGCGGGTGGTCGCATCCAGGGTGATCAGCACCGCCGACACAAGCACCAGGCCACTCAAGAGGTAGCCGGCGCCAGACTCCCGGACGAACAGTGCTTTGATCGGCGGCCCCCTCTACGCGACCACGCTCGTGAATGGAAAGATTCTATTCGGTGGAGAGCAGATCGGCATTGCCTGCCGCATCCATCAGCTCCAGCGCCTTGCCACCGCCCCGGGCAACACAGGTGAGAGGATCTTCGGCGATGATCACGGGCAGGCCGGTCTCCTCGGCCAGAAGCACGTCCAGATCCCGCAGCAGAGCGCCGCCGCCGGTGAGCACCATGCCCGTCTCGGCAATGTCGGAGGCCAGCTCAGGCGGGCACTGCTCCAGCGCGCTCTTCACCGCCTGAACGATCATGGACAGGGGCTCCTGAAGCGCCTCGAGAATCTCGTTCGAGTTCAGGGTGAAGCTGCGCGGCACACCTTCCGCCAGATTGCGTCCGCGCACGTCGATCTCACGGATTTCCTTCTGCGGGTAGGCGGCGCCGATTTCCTGCTTGATCCGCTCCGCAGTGGCCTCACCGATCAGACTGCCCTGGGTCCGGCGCACGTAGGCGACGATGGCCTCATCGAAACGGTCGCCGCCGACCCGGACCGTGTCCGAATAGACCACGCCGTTCAGCGAGATGATGGCGATCTCCGTGGTGCCGCCGCCGATGTCCACTACCATGGTACCGACCGCCTCCTGAACCGGCAGACCGGCGCCGATGGCCGCCGCCATGGGCTCTTCCACCAGACGAACGTCCCGGGCACCCGCCGACAGGGCGCTTTCCCGGATGGCCCGGCGCTCCACTTCCGTGGATTTGCAGGGCACACAAACCAGCACACGCGGGCTCGGCCGGATGAACGAGTTCTCGTGAACCTTGCTGATGAAGTACTTGAGCATCTTCTCCGTGACCAGGAAGTCGGCGATGACGCCGTCCTTCAGCGGCCGGATGGCGGTGATGTTGCCGGGTGTCCGACCCAGCATGCGTTTGGCGTCCAGGCCGACGGCAGCCACCGTCTTCTGATTGCCCTGCACCCGGATGGCCACCACAGAGGGCTCGTTCAGCACGATGCCCTGATCGCGGACGTAGATCAGCGTGTTGGCTGTCCCGAGGTCAATGGAAAGGTCCCGGGAGAACAACCCACGGATATTCTTGAACATGTAGCTGGGGCTCTGGCTGATACGAGATCGCAGGCCGAGAGTATAGAGATCTTGCCGGGTCATTAGAACTTCACAAACGATTGGATTAGGCTTGGCGCCCCGGCCCGTACCCACTCTCCAGGAGACCGAGAAATCCCGATGAGCGACATCGACATCCGCCATCTGACCGCCCTGGCTCAGCTCAAGCTCTCGGAGGTGGAAGCAGAGGCCGTTGCCGGCGATCTGGCCCGCATCATCGACATGGTGGACCAGATGCAGGCGATGGATACCGAGGGTGTCCGGCCGCTGGCTCACCCGCTGGACACGGCCGCCAGGCTGCGTCCGGACGAAGTGACCGAGATCGTGGACCGGGATCTCTATCAGGCCGGTGCACCGGAAACCGAGGACGGTCTGTATCTGGTCCCCAGGGTGGTGGAATGACCGTCGAGACCTTCAGCAGCGTCACCGACCTGGCTGCCCGGCTCGAAGCCGGTGAATTCAGCAGTGAGGAACTCACCCGCCACTATCTGAAGCGCGCCCACAGCTTCACCGGCCTGAACGCCTTCATCACCATCGACGAAGACCGGGCGCTCTCGGAAGCGGAGGCAGCGGACGCGCTCCGAGCTCGCGGCGAGGCCACCCGTGTGACCGGGATTCCCATCGCGCACAAGGACGTCTTCTGCACGAAGGGGCTTCTGACCACCTGCGGTTCGAAGATGCTCGGCAACTGGGTCGCACCCTATGACGCCACCGTGGTGGCGCGTCTCGGCAGCGCCGGCGTGGTGACCCTCGGCAAGGCGAACATGGACGAGTTCGCCATGGGCTCGTCCAATGAGAACAGTCACTTCGGCGCCGTGGCCAATCCCTGGGAAACGGACCGCGTGCCGGGTGGATCGTCCGGCGGATCGGCCAGCCTGGTGGCGGCCGGACTCGCACCCGCGGCCACCGGAACGGACACGGGCGGATCCATCCGCCAGCCGGCCGCCTTCTGCGGGCTGACGGGAATGAAGCCTACGTACGGGCGGGTATCCCGCTACGGCATGGTCGCTTTCGCATCGAGTCTGGACCAGGGCGGCCTCTTTGCGCACACCGCCGCGGACATCGCCCTGCTGCTGCCGTACATGGCCGGTTTCGACCCGAAGGATTCCACCAGCAGCCCGACCACGGACGACTGGCTGGATGCCTGCAGGCGGGAACCCCTGGCACCGGCAGAGGGCCTCACCATCGGTCTGCCGAAGGAATACTTCGACGGTCTCGGCGTCCCGGCGGCCGCGGTGGACGCGGCAAGACGGGCGCTTGAGTCCGCGGGATTCCGCTTCCGAGAGGTATCGCTGCCCCATACGGCCGCCGCCATTCCGGCCTACTACATCATTGCCGGCGCGGAAGCCTCCACCAATCTCTCCCGATACGACGGCGTCCGTTTCGGCCACCGTTGCGGGAATCCGGAATCCCTGGACGATCTCTACGAGCGTTCCAGGAGCGAAGGCTTCGGTACCGAGGTGAAACGGCGCATCCTCACCGGCACCTATGCGCTCTCGGTCGGCTACTTCGATGCCTACTATCTGAAAGCGCAGAAGATCCGGCGGCTGATCCAGGAGGATTTTCTCGCCGCCTTCGCGGACGTGGATCTGCTCCTGACCCCCACCACCCCGAACGTGGCCTTCGAACATGGCGCCCACGCGGATGACCCGGTGACCATGTACCAGCAGGACATCTTCACGGTGCCGGCCAGTCTTTCCGGACTGCCGGCGGTATCGGTGCCCTGCGGTTTCCACGAGGGGCTGCCGCTCGGCATGCAGCTGATCGGCCCGCACTTCGCCGAGCAGAACGTGCTGCGCACGGCCGAGGCCTATCAGCGCCTGACCGGCTGGCACCTCGAGCATCCGGAGGGATTCTGATGCAGTGGGAAGCCGTCATCGGTCTGGAAGTGCACGTCCAGCTGGCCACGAAGAGCAAGATCTTCTCCGGTGCCGCCACCGCCTTCGGCGCCGAACCGAACACCCAGGCCTGCCCGGTCGACCTGGGTCTGCCTGGTGTGCTGCCGGTGCTCAATGAGGAAGTGGTCCGTATGGCGGTCACCTTCGGACTCGCCATCGGGGCCGAAATCAATCCGTACTCCGTCTTCGACCGCAAGAATTACTTCTATCCGGATCTGCCCAAGGGTTACCAGATCAGCCAGTTCGCCGACCCCATCGTCGGCCGCGGCCACCTGACCATACAGCTGGAAGGCCAGCCGCCGAGACGGGTCGAGATCACCCGGGCGCACCTGGAGGAAGACGCGGGTAAATCGCTGCACGAGGCCTTCGCCGGCAAAACGGGCATCGATCTGAACCGCGCCGGCACGCCGCTGCTCGAGGTGGTCTCCGAACCGGACCTCAGAAGCGCGGCCGAAGCCGCCGCCTACTTCCGGCAGATGCACAGCCTGGTCCGGCACCTGAAGATCTGTGACGGCAATCTGGCGGAAGGGTCCATGCGCTGTGACGCCAACGTGTCGGTCCGGCCCAGAGGCCAGACCGAGCTCGGTGAGCGTACGGAGATCAAGAACGTCAACTCCTTCCGCTTCCTCGAGCTCGCCATCAATTACGAGATCGAGCGCCAGATTCACATTCTGGACGCGGGCGGCAGGGTGGAGCGGGACACGCGTCTCTACGACGCGGAACGCAACGAGACCCGGTCCATGCGCTCCAAGGAGCTCTCGAACGACTACCGTTACTTTCCGGACCCGGACCTTCTGCCCGTGCACCTCGACGAGGCTTTCATCGAATCCGTGCGCCGGGAGCTGCCGGAGCTGCCGGGCGAGAAGCAGGCCCGCTACCAGTCCGAGTTCGGACTGTCCGACTACGACGCCGGTTTCCTGACCCAGGATCCGGATCTGGCCGGATACTACGAGGCCGTTGCAGCATCGGCCGGAGACGCCAAGCTGGCGGCAAACTGGGTGATGGGCGAACTGTCGGCGGCTCTGAACCGGGCCGATCTGACGCCGGATGCCTGCCCGCTGCCGGCTGCCAGCCTCGGGACGCTCATCCGGCGCATTCAGGACGGCACCATCTCAGGAAAGATCGCCAAGGGTCTCTTCGAGAAGCTCTGGTCGGCGGGTGTCGACGGACAGACACCGGACGTGGACGCGATCATCGAATCGGAAGGCCTCACCCAGGTATCCGATACCGGCGAGATAGCCGCCATCATCGATGAGATCGTCGCCGCCAATCCGGCCCAGGTGGAGCAGTTCAAGACCGGCAAGGAAAAGGTGCTCGGCTTCTTCGTCGGCCAGGTGATGAAGGCGACTCAGGGCAAGGCGAATCCGCAGATGGTGAACGAGCTGCTCCGGGAGGCGCTGGCGCGCCAGGACTAGCGGCTCCCGCGTTTTCTGCGCTCCGGGTGAATCAGAAAATCCTGCACCGCCCGGAGCACGTCACGGCGGGAGATCTGGCCCACCAGCTTGCCGTTCTTCACCACGGGATAACGCCGGCGGTGCTCCTTGAGAAACCGCTCGGCCAGAGAGTAGATGTCCATGTCCGGCTCGATCGTATCCACCGGAGTACGCATGTAGTCCGCCACGATGCCCTGAGCCTCGTCGTAGTAGCTGTCCTGAACGATGACCTCCATCAGATCCACCTCGGACAGGATGCCCACCAGAGCGCCCTCGTCGTCCACTACCGGTGCGCCTGAGATCTTCCGGTCGAGGAGGTCGCCCAGCGCCGTCACCACGTTGTCATTCAGGTGGAAGGTCACCACCTTCCGGGCCATGTAATCGCTGACTTTCACCGATTTCACACGGATACCCCTTTCTCTCTACCCTCCGGGTGCACATTGCGCCATTTCCGGGAAATCGTCTACTCCCGCCCGTATCGCGCATCAATTGTCGGCCAGCCGGGCAGATAGTATGCTCTGTCGGCTGAATTACTTGAGTTTTAGGGGGACCATTGAGCGCACAACCACTACCCGTCGTACCCTATCTGAAGATTCCGGAGGACGGCGAGCCGTATCTGGAAGGCCAGAAATGCGGAAACTGCGGCGCAACCTTCCTGGGCGAACGTTCGGTCTGCTCCAAATGCGGGGCCAGAGACCAGATGTCCGCCGTCACCCTGCCCAACAAGGGCGAACTGTACGCCTATTCCATCGTCCACCGCTCCTTCCCGGGCATCGAGGTGCCTTACGTGAGCGCGGTGGTCGACCTCGAGGACGGCACCGCGATCAAGGGTAACCTGATCGACGTGGAGCCGGATCCCGAGAAGATCCCGTTCGGAATGCCGGTCGAAGTGGTATTCGATGACGCCCTCGGTCGTAAGGACAAGGACGGCAATTCCTATCTTTCCTACTTCTTCAAACCCGCTTCCTAGGAGATTCGACAGATGACTGATGCATATATCGTAGGTGTCGACATGATCAAGTTCGGTCGTTTTCCTGACCGGACCGTTCCCAACATCGGCGCCGAAGCCGCGCTGCTCGCCCTGGACGACTGCGGACTGACCATTCAGGACATGCAGGCGCTGTACTGCGGCAACCTGGGTCAGGCCAGCGGCATGGTCGGCCAGCGTCTGCTGCAGGAAATCGGCCAGACGGGCATCCCGGTCGTCAACGTTGCGAACGCCTGTGCCACGGGTGCCACCGCCTTCCGGGAAGGCTGGGCCGCGATCAAAGCCGGACTCTACGACCTGGTGCTCTGCGTGGGCGTCGAGCAGATGGGCAAAGGCCTCCTCGGCGGCGCCGGCGGCGGCACCGGCATTCCGAAAGAAGGGCTGCTCGGCTCCGGCACCATGCCGGCCGTGTTCGCCGAAGCCGGCATGGAGCACACCCGCAAATACGGCACCACCTTCGAGCAGTTCGCCAAGGTCTCGGTGAAGAACCACCATCACTCCACGCTGAACCCCAAGGCGATGTATCAGATCGAGACGCCGCTGGACGTGGTCATGAACGCGGAGATGATCTCCTACCCGAACACGAAGCTCATGTGCTCCGTGAACGTGGACGGATCCGCTGCTGCAGTCATCGCCTCGGAGAAGAAAGCCAAGGAACTCGGTCTCATGGATCGTGCCGTGAAGGTGCGCGCATCCGTCATGAGCTCCGACCCCTGGCAGGAGCGCGATCTCGTCATGCCCGACGTGAACAGCTGCACCCGCAAGGCCGCCAGAGAGGCCTACGAGATGGCGGGTATCGGACCGGACGACATCGACCTGGTGGAGCTGCACGACTGTTTCGCCACGGCGGAGATTCTGCACTACGAGAACCTCGGTCTCTGCGGAGACGGTGAGGCGGGTCAGTTCATCGACAGCGGCGCTTCCGCCCTCGGCGGCAAGTGTCCGGTGAACGTTTCCGGCGGTCTGCTCTCCAAGGGCCACCCGCTGGGTGCGACCGGCATCGCCAACATCTACGAGGTGTCCACGCATCTGCGCGGCGAAGCCGGCCAGCGCCAGGTGGAGGGTGCAAAGCTGGGGATGACGCACGTGATCGGCCTCGGCAGCGCCTGCGGCATTCACATCCTCGAAAAAGTCTGAGCGGCGCTCAGCCTGAAAGCGCCGGGCCCGGAGCCCGGCGTTTTTGTATCTGAGCCCGATTCAGCGAGCGCTCATGAAAATCGGCATCGTCAGCGACACGCACAACAACCTCCGCAACGTCCATCGGATCGTTGAGCTCTTCAACGATTCGGGCGTCGATCGGGTGATTCATACCGGCGACATCACCCAGGCGAAGACGCTCGACATCTTCGCTCACCTCGATATGCCCATGTACGGCGTGTACGGCAACAATGACGAAGGCGAGCGGGAAAGCCTGGCAGCCGCAGTCGCGGCACACGGATTCGTGTTTCAGGAACCGCCGTTCGTGCTGGAGTGGCACAAGCGGTCAATCATGGTGGTGCACGACCCGCTGGAGTTCGAGGGACATCTGACCTCCGGTCACGAGCTGGCCCTGCATGGCCACACCCACCTGTACCGGTACGAAGAGACCCGGGTCGAAGGCATACGGCAGGTCATCTTCAACCCCGGCGAGTGCGCCGGGCATATGAAGGGATTCAATGCCATCGGCGTGCTCGACCTGGAAACGCTGGCAGCCGAGCTGCTCCGCTTCTAGGCCAGGCAATCATCCCGCGTTCCGCACCCCGTCGAGAACTCGAAGGATCCGCGCCGCGTTCGCACCCAGATCCGAGAGCCCGACCCGCGACACGCTCCGCACATCCACGACGGAACCACTCTCCGACGGCCGTACCCGCACGACCACATCGTCCTTGAATCCGAACCAGAACGTGGTGTCCGTCGCTTCCACCACGCCCCCGGCGGGATCGACGGTGACGATCTCGAGACCCAGATCTTCCAGCACCCCGCGGACGCGTTCGACCGTCTCATCCTTCGGCGCGTTCACCAGGATCGTCTTCACATCAGGATACGCACCCTGCTGCAGAATCGCCAGCTCATCCGCATCGTATTCCAGAGGATTGCTCGTATCGCCACGCAGCGCGACGATCGCCTCCGTGAACTGCGGAGGATCGCTGACGTCCGTCGATATGTTGTGGATCGCAGGAACCGAGGTCCCTTTCTGAAACTGCATGCCCATGGTCACCAGGATGACCGCGCAGATGGCGATGCTGGTGAAGAGCGCGGGCGGATCACCATCGTACCCCCGCTTCCGGGAAACGAACAGAGACACCAGCCCGACGAGCAGGCCGATCGCGGCCAGCAGGACGGCGGCCGGCACGATGAGCAGCAGCCCGGTCTGAAAGCCCCAGACTCCAAGGCGGGTGCCCACAGGCCCGAGGAACAGGAGGACCAGCGCGACCACCGACCCCACCAGAATCGCCCTGGCCCACCATGAACGATTGGCCACCGTTGCTTCCGTCATCTCAGCTCCCCTTTCTGAACAGCTTCCAGGCTACGCGGTCATCGGCCGATGGTCGAGCCGCCATCCACGACGAAGTTCTGTCCGGTGGTGAAGGAGCCCGCCCGGGATCCGAGGTAGACGGCGATGCCCGCGATCTCATCCGGCTCACCGATCCGCCGCAGCGGGTCCGCCGCCGTCGCGCGTTTCAGGATGTCCGGGTTTTCCCAGAGCGCCCGGGCGAAATCGGTGCGGATGAGTCCCGGCGAAATGGCGTTCACCCGCACGTTGTCAGGACCGTGTTCCACCGCCAGATTCCGGACCAGCTGCAGATCCGCGGCTTTGGAGATGGCGTACGCGCCCAGATCCGTGCTTCCCCGCAGACCGCCTACCGAGGACACGATGATGATGGCGCCGTCCTGACGTTCCTTCATCTCCGGGAGCACCATCTGGCACAACCAGTGATTGGACTTGATGTTGATATCGAGAATCTTGTCGAAGGCGGAGTCCGGCAGGTCGGTCATCGAGCCATAGAAAGGATTCACCGCCGCGTTGCAGACCAGGATGTCGATTTTGCCGAGCTGTTCCCGGGTCTCGGAAACCAGCATCTCCAGGGCGGCCTTGTCACCGATGTGTGCCGGGATCGCCACGGCACCGCCCGGCCCGCCTTCGCACTCCGTGTTGATCTCATCGGCCACCTGCTGGCAGATGTCCCCTTTCCGGCTGGAGATGACCACCCGTGCACCCTGTCGCGCCATCTCCTGCGCGATGGCTTTTCCGATACCTTTGCTGGAGCCGGTGATCAGGGCCGTCCTGCCGGTCAGGTCGAATAGATTGCTGGTCAATTCAGTTTCCTCTCTCGGGCTGTTGCGGCGGACAAAGCTACCGAACGGAGGACGCCAAGGAAAGGGTTCTGATGTGCCGGAGCGGCGGGTTGGAGTTCGATCTCAGTGCTGGATCTCGAGCATCAGGTCGTCGAGGGTCACATCCGTCTCGTTTTCTTTGGGGACTATGGACAGGCCCGGACCATCGGCCGACGCGGCTCTCAGCTGCCGCGAATTCTGGAAGCGCTCGAGGTCCTGCCGTTCACGCGCGTAGCGCGCCACTTCCTCGAGTGCCCGCTCGCGCGTTCTGAATGGGCCTACTTCGCCTTCCCGGGCGGTGAAATACCACTGCCCGTTCATGGCAAACACCCGCTCCTGGGTGCGGAAGAATCGCCGGCTGGTCTGGTCTGTATCTGTGCGGCGCATGGACTGCATTCACCTCTCTGTACCGGCGCTCAGAGGTCCCGCCGGCACTACTGATTGCACCACATCGCCGCCCAGCGCGTGCATCTCCCTTGTGCCCGAACTGTGACATGCATGTGAAGCATGTAAGGAAGGTCTGAAACCGTCCGACAGGCCTTGTGCTGGCGCGTTTTCCCCGCAGATCCGGTATAGTCGCGGCCCTCGCAAAAACTTCAGGGTTTTCAGGTGCCTGCATCATCCATGGAAGAGCTCGTTTCGCTGTGCAAGCGGCGGGGATTCATATTCCAGTCCTCCGACATCTACGGGGGACTGCAGGGGATGTACGACTACGGGCCCCTGGGCGTGGAGCTGAAGAACAATCTGAAGGCCGCCTGGTGGCGGGCCATGGTGTATGAGCGGGACGACGTCGAGGGCCTGGATGCGGCCATTCTGACCAACCCGCTGACCCTGCGCTATTCGGGCCACGAGGACACCTTCACCGACCCGCTGGTGGACTGCCGGGACTGCAAGGCCCGGCACCGGGCCGATCACCTGGAGGACGACGTCTGCCCGAACTGCGGCTCCAGGAATCTGACGGACCCCCGCCCGTTCAATCTGATGTTCAGGACGGCCGTCGGACCCGTGGACGACGGTTCCAGCTTTGCCTACCTGCGTCCGGAAACGGCTCAGGCGATCTTCACCAACTTCAAGAACGTCATCGACTCCACTGCCCGGAAGCTGCCCTTCGGTATTGCTCAGATCGGCAAAGCCTTCCGCAACGAGATCACACCCCGGAACTTCATCTTCCGGGTCCGGGAGTTCGAGCAGATGGAGCTTGAATTCTTCGTGAAGCCGGGCGAGGACGAAGCCTGGCATCAGAAGTGGGTGGAGGACCGTCTCGACTGGTGGGTGGACCAGGGCGTGGAACGGAACGCGCTGCAGCTCTACAACGTACCGGCCGACGAGCTGGCTCACTATTCCAAAGCCACCTTCGATGTGATGTACAAATTTCCGCACGGGCTGGAAGAGCTGGAAGGCATTGCCAACCGGACGGATTTCGATCTCGGCTCCCATACCAAGGCGCAGGCGGAGTTCGGCCTTCACGCCAAGGTGATGGAAAACCGGGACTCCAACACCAAGCTGGCCATCCGTGATGTGGAAGCCAACGAGTGGGTGGTGCCCTACGTCATCGAGCCATCGGCGGGCGTGGACAGGGGCGTGCTGGCCGTGCTGAACGAAGCCTACAGGGTGGAGGAGCTGGAGGACGGTAAGACGAGAACCGTGCTCTCCTTCAAACCGCACCTGGCACCGATCAAGGCCGCCGTCCTGCCGCTGAAGAAGAATCACGAGGGCATCGTCGGGAAGGCGAAAGGAATCAAGCGTGAGCTGCAGGCCCTGGGGCTCGGACGCGTGCTCTATGAGGACACGGGGAACATCGGCAAGGGCTACCGCCGCCATGACGAGGTCGGTACACCCATCTGCATCACCGTGGACTTCCAGACCATCGAGGATGACGACACGGTGACGGTGCGCGACCGGGATACCATGGAGCAGAAGCGGATCGCCGTCGCCGAGCTGCCCGACTACTTCAGAGAGGTGATCCGCTGATGAGCCGGCCCGCCGAGGAGAAAGCCGTCGTCGCGACGCTCGCAGAGGACCGGCCCGGGCTCGTCTCCGAGCTTTCGTCCATGGTCCATGGGCTCGGCCTCAACATCGAGGACAGCCGCATGACCGTGCTCGGCGGCGAGTTCGCCGTGCTGATGAGTGTGGCAGGCGAAGGATCCGCACTCACCGCGCTCGAGTCACAGCTGGCGGCACAGTCCGACGACCGCGGCTTCGTCTATCTCTTCAGACGAACCTCGGACAGAGCCACGGGCCAGCGGCAGCCCTTCACCGTGACCGTGGAATCCATGGACCATCCCGGGATCGTTTCCGGCGTGACACGCTTCTTCAGCGAGCGCGGGGTGAACATCCGGGAACTCAGCACCGACACGGAGAGAGCCGCGCATACGGGCGCACCGGTCTTCAACCTGACGATGGAGATCGAAGTGGCCTCCGATCAGGAAATCCGGGAGCTTCGGGAGGCCTTTGCCGCCTTCTGCGAAGCACAGGCGCTGGACGGAGATCTGATCGCGGTCTAGCCCGGCTGCCGCCACTGGGAGACACAGGGAATCTTGGTGGTATCGCAGCGGGATGCATACTTCCTGGCGATCTCTGTGACCTCTTCGAGCAGCCCCGCTTCGAGCGTGATGGGATCCAGCCCCAGACCCAGGAAACGCTCGTTCTCCACGTGCAGTTCATTCTCATCGGCTTCGTTTCTCGGATTCTCGATGAAGCTGATTTCAGCGCCGGTCAGCTCCGAGATCATCTTCGCCAGATCCCGAACCCGGTGGGTTTCCGTCATCTGATTGAGAATGTTCACCCGCTCACCCGTCTGCGGCGGATTGTTCACGGCCAGCTCGATACAGCGCGCCGTATCCTGTATGTGAATGAAGGCCCGGGTCTGTCCGCCCGTGCCGTGCACGGTCAGGGGATAGTCGATGGCCGCCTGCATGAGAAACCGGTTCAGCACGGTGCCGTAGTCGCCATCGTAGTCGAACCGGTTGATCAGGCGTTCATCACGACGGGTCTGCTCCGTCTGTGTGCCCCAGACGATGCCCTGATGAAGATCGGTGATTCTGAGCCGATCGTTCTTGTTGTAGTAGAAGAAAAACAGCGCGTCCTGGGTTTTCGTCATGTGGTAGATCGAACCGGGATTGGCCGGGTACAGAATGGCCTGGTCGATCAGGCCTTCGGGTGTCTCGATCTTCACGTCCAGATACCCTTCCGGGATCTTCATACCCGCGGTGCCGTAACCGTAGACGCCCATGGTGCCGAGGTGGACCAGATGCGCATCCACGCCACTCTCGACGATCGCGGCCAGCACATCGTTGGTGGCATTCAGGTTGTTGTTCACGGTGTAGCGCTTGTGCCAGGACGACTTCATCGAATACGGCGCCGCGCGCTGTTCGGCAAAATGAATGATGGTGTCCGGCCGCTCGTCGATGATGAGCTTCAGCAGCCGGTCATAATCCTGCCCGAGCGTCAGGTTGACCGAGCGGATCTCCTTCCCTGTCAGCTCCCGCCAGGCGCCGAGACGGACGGAAAGCGGCTTGATCGGGGTCAGCGATTCCACTTCCAGCTCGACGTCGATCTTGCGCCGGGAAAGGTTGTCCACGATCACCACATCGTGCCCTGCATCCGAGAGATGCAGGCTCGTCGGCCAGCCGCAGAAGCCATCGCCGCCGAGTACCAGGATCTTTGCCATGCTTACGCCCCCAGGGTTAACCGCTTGTTTTTATTGTTGTTTCTGGTATCGATAATGTTTTCGCGCCGGCAACGACAGCGGCTGCCGGCAGATTTCGGGCGCAACTGTACGCAATACGGTAAGTGACGGCCAGCCCGGGCGGGCCAGAGATGGCCCCGGACAGGCCATCGGTCTGCCCGGAACTGATCACGATCAGACTATCGGGTGAGCGGCTTCAGAATCAGCTCGACCCGCCGGTTCAGCTGCCTGCCTTCCGCGGTCGCATTGTCTGCCACGGGATAGTGCGGGCCGAACCCCTGCGTGAAGATCCGTTCCGAGGCAACGCCGCGGGTTTCCAGGTAGTCGGCCACACTGCGGGCGCGCCGATGGGAAAGCTCCATGTTGTATTCGACCGTCCCAGTGGAATCGGTATGGCCGTTCACGTCGATCAGCGTCTTGTTGTACTCCTTGAGGACCAGCCCGACGGAGTTCAGAACCGGATAGAAGTTGGACTTCACGGCGGACTGATTCACATCGAAGGTCACATTGCCGGGCATGTTGAGCACGATGTCGTCGCCCAGGCGGGTGACGCTCACACCCGTGCCGCGGAGCTGCTCGCGCAGCTTGGCTTCCTGAGCGTCCATATAGGCGCCGACGGCAGCGCCACCCAGCGCACCCACACCGGCACCGATCATGGCGTTCTTGCGCCGTTCGTCCGCATCATCGCCTGTCAGAACACCGATGACCGCGCCGGCTGCAGCGCCGATGGCGGCGCCTTTGGCGGCATTGGACGCCTGTTCTTCGCCGGTATAGGGGTTGGTGGTGCAGGCGGTAACCAGAAGAAGACTGGAAATCCCAACGGATCTCAGGATGTTCATAGTGGGCCTCTCGTCCGAGCAGAAGTCGATTTTTCCGGATTCTATTTCATCCGCGCTGAACCCGACATGAACACGCGCACGCAATCAGAAACGCAATTTTATCGCCCACCTGAGCTAAAATGGTGCGGTTACTCTCCAGAGACCCGCCTTTGACCGCGGACACCCCCAGACTCAGAACGCTCTGTGTATTCGGAACACGGCCGGAAGCCATCAAGATGGCGCCTGTCGCGACCGCGCTCGCCGGGCATCCACACATGGACGCGCGGGTCTGTGTGACCGGACAGCACCGCGAAATGCTGGATCAGGTTCTAAAACTGTTCGACATCCAGCCGGACCACGACCTCCGTGTCATGCAACCTGATCAGGATCTGAACGAACTGACCGGCAGGATTCTCATCGGCATGCGCGACGTGCTGAAAGCCGAGACCCCCGACATCGTCCTCGTTCACGGTGATACTACGACCACATTCGCCACCGCCCTTGCCTGCTATTACCAGCAGATCCCGGTCGCCCATGTCGAGGCGGGGCTGAGAACGGGAAATCTGCTGTCCCCCTGGCCGGAGGAGGCCAACCGGAAGCTGACGGGCGCTCTGACCACCCTGCATTTCGCGCCGACCGAGGGCGCCCGGGAGAATCTGCTCCGCGAGGGCGTATCGGAAGACAGGATTCTGGTAACGGGCAATACGGTGATCGATGCGCTGCTGCGTGTCATCTCACGCCTTCAGACCGACGCCGCGCTCCGAGCCAGCCTTCGAGACCAGTTTCCCGATCTCCGCTGCGGAGCCCGACTGCTGCTCGTTACCGGACATCGGCGGGAGAGCTTCGGCGGGGGCTTCGAGCGGATCTGCACAGCGTTGAAGCAGATCGCGTCGGCGTATCCCGATCTGGACATCGTCTATCCCGTTCACCTGAACCCGAATGTGCAGGGGCCGGTGAATCGGGCGCTCCGGGACGTGGAGAACGTTCACCTCGTCGCGCCGCTCGACTACCTTCCGTTCGTCTACCTCATGAACCGCGCGCATCTGCTGATGACCGACTCCGGAG
This sequence comes from Gammaproteobacteria bacterium, assembly GCA_030425195.1. Lineage (GTDB taxonomy): Bacteria > Pseudomonadota > Gammaproteobacteria > Pseudomonadales > Azotimanducaceae > SZUA-309. The sequence continues at coordinate 52,339 of JAUIAV010000005.1, forward strand.
GTATCCAGGAGGAAGCGCCTTCTCTGGGTAAGCCGGTGTTGGTCATGCGCGACACCACCGAGCGCCCTGAGGCGGTCACCGCAGGCACCGTGCGTCTGGTGGGCACGTCGGTCGAGGCGATGGTCGGCAGCCTGCGCGAACTGCTGGATGATCAGCAGGCATATGACGCCATGAGCTACGCACACAATCCCTACGGAGATGGCAAAGCTGCCGAGCGGATACTGAATCGGCTTCTGGAGGACAGCCACCACCTGACGAGACGGACTGCGAATGGCATTTGACCGTGTAGCCGTCATCGGGCTCGGATACATAGGCCTGCCCACGGCCGCCGTGCTCGCTTCCAGGAAGCTCGAGGTGATCGGCGTCGACGTTCAACCGAGCGTGGTCGACACCATCAATCGGGGCGAGATTCACATCGTTGAACCGGATCTGGACATGGTGGTCAAGGCCGCGGTGAATCAGGGATACCTGCGCGCCAGCCTGACGCCCGAACCTGCGGACGCCTTCCTGATCGCGGTACCAACACCCTTCCAGGGCGATCATCAGCCCGATCTGAGCTACATCGAGGCAGCAGGTCGGGCAATCGCTCCGGTGCTGAAATCCGGCGACCTGGTCATTCTCGAATCCACCTCGCCCGTGGGAGCAACCGAGCAGCTCGCCGAATGGCTGGCGGATGAGCGGCCCGACCTCAGCTTTCCGCAGCAGTCGGGTGACGCGTCGGACATCCGCATCGCCCACTGCCCCGAGCGGGTGCTGCCCGGACACGTTCTGAGAGAGCTGGTGCAGAACGACCGGGTGGTTGGAGGGATGACGCCGTCCTGCTCCGCAGCGGCCGTCGACCTGTATCGACAGTTCGTCGATGCGGACTGTCTGGTTACGGATGTCCGAACGGCGGAGATGTGCAAGCTCACTGAAAACAGCTTCCGGGACGTCAACATCGCATTCGCCAACGAGCTGTCGCTGATCTGTGACCGCCACGGCATCGACGTCTGGAACCTGATCCGGCTCGCGAATCATCATCCCAGGGTACAGATTCTCCAGCCCGGCCCGGGGGTCGGCGGTCACTGCATTGCCGTGGATCCATGGTTCATCGTCAGCCAGACACCCGAGGAAGCACGCCTGATCCGGACGGCCCGTGAGCGCAACGACGGCAAGCCGACGTTCGTCGCCGATCGCATCGAAGCACAGGCAAACGCGCTGGGAATCCGCGATATCGTCTGCATGGGGATCACTTTCAAGCCCGATATCGACGATGTCAGACAGAGCCCGTCGCTGATCGTCGTCAGACAGCTTCTGGACCGGGGTTTCAGATTGTCCATTGTCGAACCCAACCTGCAGCAGATTCCGGAGGAGCTCGAGCCCCATCGACCTCAGCTGATCAGCCTCGAGGAAGCGCTCAGCAGACACTCCGACGCCCTGTTCTCCGTGCTTGTCGCCCATCAGCAGTTCCAGCCGCCTGACATTCTCGAAGGGCGCCATGCGCTGGACTTCTGCGGGGCGCTCGCAGGCGGAAGGTGATTCGATCATGGCCACGGGCCGACGGAAGAGACAGACAGGTAAGAGAGCATGCAGAAGCTTGATAGCGTAAAGAAACACAAGGCCTGGCAGGAGTTTCAGGACCAGACGAACATCTCCCTGCGGAACCGCTACGTTTACTTCGCGATCGGCAAGGTGGCCAACTCCACCATCAAGCACTGTCTGTTCCAGATCGAATATGAAGATCAACCCAGGGAGGCGCTTTCGCTGTTCGATAAAAGAGCATCCCCCCTGCTGTCGCCGTTCCAGCTCCGCGACGAGGATTTTCTGAACATCATCAACGGCCGGGAGTTCTTCAAGTTCGCCATCGTCAGGAACCCGTTTTCCCGTCTGCTGTCATGTTATCTGGATCGGATCCGCACCCGGAGCTCGCCGCCATCACGGGCGATCAGGCGCTACATACGTGCCCAGGGAGGCGAGCCCAACCCGCTCACCTTTGCGGTATTCGTGCGGGCCGCGTGCAGTCAGGATTCACCGCAGCAGAACGCACACTGGCGTGTGCAATGGGATGATATCTGCTATCCGGAGATCGACTTCGATTTCATCGGCCATTTCGAGCATCTCTGGGAAGACCTTGAGACGGTCAACCGGAAGATCTGGGGGAGACTGCGGCCCGAATTCGCTGATCCGCAGGCGAACTACTCACCGAAGCGTACAGACGCCAGCGCTCAGCTGAGAGAGTTCTACACGGACGAACTGATCGAGCTGGTGCTCGATCGATACCGTATGGATTTCGAGACCTTCGGCTACGGGGATTCCATCGAGAATCTGATGCCACGCCGCTGAGGCCGCCATCATGCGGACAACAGACCGGCCAGCCGCCACTGCGTACTAAAGTCTGCGGGCAAGCTCTGCAGACGTAAGGAACACGGATTCGCTGCAGCCACCTACAACGTGAAGGCCTTCATCCGTTGTCTGGGCAACTAGCGACTCTTCACAACCCGTTGGAGCGATTCGAATCCTGGATATCAGCACCTCGAGACCGTCTCGCTCGGCAGTGGCAAAATCCAGCTCGACAGTCAGATTCGACGCCTCCAACCCGGACAAACCAAGCTCACCGAACCTGACCTCTAACTGGTCGGACGCCAATACCGGCTTCAGCTCCACAACCGTCGAATCGCGCACGAAGTTAGCTACCATACGTTCACCGTCAGAGAGACGGGCAACATCAACCAGAGTTCCGAGAACCGCATCATCCGTTGCGGAAACGTCCAGCCACCTGCTGAGCTGTCGAGGAAAGTTGGACCTGGCGAACAGCCTGCAACTGTGCTCACCCTTACTCGCCATCTGCAACGCGCCATCGACCGCCCGACCGCGACAACCACCCGGGCCCATTGTGCATCCCGGATTGCGGTTCGGTTCAATCCAGGTGACCGTGTGACTCCGTGCCGAACGTGAAAGACTTCGCGGGACCTGCCGGAGCTCACCGATGACAGGGCCATCACCCACCCGGACGGTCAGAGCGCCGAGGTCCCAGTCCCTGTTGTGGGTTCGGTGGTATGGCATGGAGGTCAAACCAAAGGCTACTGGTGTCTGGTCAACCCAGGACTCCGCCAGCGCAAGCCCGGAATCACCCAGAACCTCGCAGGTGAATTCCGTCGGGTCACCGGATTCCTCCGCATCGCTGCCTCCGGTTTTCAGAGCGATTCCCGGATAAAGTGCCTCTCTAACAGGCAAGCTCATCCAATCGGCCTGATACAGCGCCATGAGATTTCTCATGTCTTCGCGCCAGAGATAATCCGAACTGTCGCCGTAGTGGAGCCAGCGGCGCCCACTGGAACTCGTCAGCTTCCGTGAGATCGTCGAAAATTCCCGGAGGACATGACCAAAGTAGCGTTCAAGGCCTTCCTGCAAGTCAATCCTTTCACAGCGCGCTGTCACCCAGGCACCGAAGGTACTCTCGGCGAGAAACACCTCACCGTAAGAGAGCGACTCGAGATACACCCCTTCGTCGAACGATGCATCGAGAAGCCCATCGAACACATCTCTGAGCTTCTTCCCTTCCGACGTCGACTCACAGCCGCTGATCATCAGCTCCGCACCGATGAGATTCCCGAGAATGATCGCTGCATGATTGGTCGACCTTCGAATCCAATGCGTCGTCGACGGGTACCGTTCGGAGAGGATGGGGCCAAGTGCCTGTTCCTGGAACTTCAGCTCTGGATCCTCCGCCTGCAGGGGCATTCCGTAAGCTCGAGCCAGCAGGAGGGCTGTCGCATACGCCGCCGGAAGGAATCCGTTCGCCCAGTTACCTCTATCCCAATCTGCCAGATCGTCGCTCCTCTGCAATTCACCCCAGTCGAGAATTGCGTTGTACGGCCGCCACGACGGCCAACTGTGAAGCGTTTGCACGGTTTCCCGAGCGACTGTCGACGCCCTTGAAATGATCGATCGGCAGGCATCGTCGTGTCGTATCCGCTCATCGAACCCGCAGATTCCAACAGCCTCCGCCACTAGCAACAGCGATGCGAAGCGATGCTGGGACTGCAGTTCCCAGGAGACGACACTGGACACCTCTCCGAGCGGACCTTTGATCTGCTCCAACTGGGACAAAGGAACCGCATGCCACTTACTTCCGGAGTAACGCTGCACGTTTGCAGCATACCCCTCCGCGGACCAGCGAAGGCTCACATGCTCGCCTTTCCCGATCTTCGTGCACGACACTGAAAAACACAGATGAGTATCACCGTCCAGCGCGAAGACGTTCACGGAAACCCATGGTGATTGCGGAGAGACGTACCCGCTCAGGTGCTCGACTGATAGCGGGAACACGTATTCTTCGTTGATCGTTAATGAGCCACCACCCAGCGGGCTCATCTCAAGGTAGATGGCCTGGGATTCAGGGACAAACAGAGCCTCCCTAGATCCGTATCGGGGTTTGCCGGGGCTCGGCATGAAGTAAAACCGATGGCCAGTCACAAAGCCGTGATAACGACTCAACTCGTTACGCTCATATTCATCCAGCCAGGACACAGCGTGCGCAAGCAGTGCCGCTGCACTCTCATGCTCCTCGGCCGGGACGGGAAGCGCAAACAAGCTGGAAAAAACCTCCGACCGATCCACGGGCGGGTTTTCGGATTCGGATGGCGCCCCGCAAGCAGACAGCAGAAACGACAGGGCGAGTACATGAAACTGAAGAAGCCGCACAACCAGCCAGGAGCGGTTGACAATCCAGCGGATCAATCTTCGGCCAACAATCCGGTCAAGCGACGGGCAACAGAGTCGAATGTATGCGGCTTCGAGGCTTCGAACAACCTGTCTACGGCCATGTTCCCGACATCCTCAACCCGCATTGCCTGCCTGACCTGTCTCGCAGCTCCGGAGCTGGAGCGGGCAAACAGAGGATAGTCCGCACCCAGAAAGTCAACGTTGATCTGATTCGGATACAGCAGGACGGGAACGCCGCAGGCCCCGTACTCCAGAAGCTTGGTCGAGAGCTCGCGCGTTCCTTCCTCCAGGGACGCCCTGCGCCAGGCCCAGGCCAGGTCCATATCCTCGAGCCGGCTCAGCACTTCCTGACGGGGGACCGATCCGTACCAGATGATTCCGGGCTCTGCTCTCAGCCGATTCCGCAACCGGTTCCGGAAAGCCGGGTCGCCCTGGAACTTGTCACCGAAGATGTGCAGCTCAGCGTCCAGGCCCTCACTGCGAAGTCCGCGGAACACGTCGAGCAGCTCTTCCACTGCCCAGTCGGGCGCGAACTTTCCGGCATACACGATCCTGTAGGGGCCCTCGCGCCGGTCGCGTTCCCGTGGCTTCAGGTCTACCGGGGGAATCATGGGGGGCAGAACGGCCAGCTTGGCATCCGCCGCGGGATCGAGGCTCCGGTAGTACTCGCCGATTTCCTCGGTCTGACACAGAATCAGCCGGGCCGACGCAATGATCTGCCGCAGTTCCCCGCGCTCACGCCTGCTCAGGCTTTCCCGCGGAGGCAGGTCGGTGATATACGGCACGAGGCGACCGGCTAGCCAGTCATGACCCGCCGCGATGGCATTCGCTTCGAAACCACGAATGACAACCCACTTGAACGGCGACCCGGCGTGCATGGATCGAAGCACGGCCGGCAGCACCGAACCGGTGATGGGAGCGCCTTCCATGCACGTGATTCCGACTTCCGGATGAGCGCCGAGCGGAGCGATGACCGTATTTCTGCTCGGCGCACGCTTCAGAATCAGCTCCACCTGCGCTGTCTCCGTCAGCGCGAAGACCTGGGCGAGCGAAACGAGCCAGATCGATGAACCATCCACGATGTTCACATCGAGGTCCCCATACAGCGCGACCCGGTTCGGCCGATCCCGCTCGACGGACTTCAGAACCTTGAGCTCCGGTGGCGCCTTCAAAATACGGAGATTCCGGACGAACACCCTCGATCGTGCCTGCCATGGCGCGGCCGTCACCCTGACCGTTTCCGCATCCGGCGGAACACCGATGGAGCATCGGCAGCGGCCTTCCCGGTCGGGTTCCAGCGGCGCCGTGTCCCGGTCAGCTCCCGCAAACCCCCCGCCCTGAACCGGCACGGAGGAGCCGTTTCCGTCGGTGAACTCGAATCGCAGCCCGGCTACCCTCGAGTCGGCCTCTTCCGTGCTGGACAGCAGCTCGAGCTCCACCGTGATGAGATCGATACCCGCACACCCGGCGGTTGCGGAAGGCCTCTCCCGGATTTCCGACCAGGATCTGTCACGCACCCGGTCGGGTGCTTTGGCGTTGAACCAGCGGAAGAATCGATACCAGCCGCGACTGCGAAGCCACTGAACCTCCACCTGGACGTAGGCGGTCTGTTGACGGACCAGGTCGATATCCGTCATCCCCGTCAACCCTGCAAAGCCTTGTCCAGCAGACTCAGGTAGTGAGATCCGAGCCGTGACGGGCTGAAGGATTCCAGGCGACGCTCCATTCCCTCGAGTACCTTCTGCCGCTCTTCCGAACCACCAGCCAGATGCCGCAATCCACGCACCGCACCCGGAACATCTCCGTCGTCGTAGATCCAGCCCGATTCTCCGGATTCGACGAATTCCGCAACCGCACCGGAGCGGCGGGAAACGGCCGGCACGCCACACCGGGCTGCCTCGTGTACGACCATCCCGAAGGACTCCGAGATCGAGCACTGCAGAAGCATGCCGCCGCCCGCCGCAACTTCGCGGTACAGCGACGGCATCTCCGCATATGGCACGTTGTGCAGCCATCGGACGACGCGGGTCAGCCCGTAGTCCAGCACTCGATCGAGAAACTCGTTCATGTCCCGGTCGGGCAACCGTCCACCGGTGACGAAGTAGGCCCGCGGGTCTTTCAGCTCGGCGAAGTACTCCCGCATGATCTGCAGCGCCTCCTCCCAGTTCTTGTGCTCTGAAAGTTTTCCTACCCAGATGAGGTCTGCCGACCTGCTGGACGGACCCGGAGAGAAGAGATCCGCATCGACGATGTTGGCGCACACCTGGACCTGACTGTCGGGCACGGCGGGAAATCGGTGCAGTATCTGCGCCTTGAGCCATTCCGACGGGACGACGACCATCCTGCAGGCTGTCAGCGCTTCGTTGCTGTTTTTTAGAATCACGGACTCGATCCCGCTGTGGATCTCATAGATCAGCGCGGTCCGGAGATCGGCAACCGCGAGGCTGGTGGCGAGTTCCGGCATGTCGACGATCGACACGACGTCGTAGTCGTCCGCCAGCTCACCGACCGCATCGAGCTCGGCCCGGGACACGGTGACGTCTGCCATGCCGTTGGCAAGCAGATCGTCGACCCCGCCATAATCGACGCCGAAGAGACCGTGAACCTCGTAGCCGGCTGATCGCAAGGCAGACAGGCGCTGCTTGATGGCCGAAGAAACACCGCCGAGGTTACAGAACGGGTAGACGTAGAGCAGCCGTCTGGACAATCTAAACCGCCACGGCGATGCCGGTATCCGGTCCGGAATCGGAAAGTGTCGACAGATACCTGGCCTTGGTGCTGTCACCGCTGCCTCGGAATTCGAACGACCAGCCGTTGGCGACGAAGTAATTCGCGGACAGCACCGAATAGTATCCGGTCTGATCGACGGTCAGCGTGCGTGAAACGCCGGAACCGACGGTAGCAGCAATCTGCTGATAGCTGTCGTCAAAAAGATCGACGCTGAAGCGGTGCACGTCGGCGCTCCCGTCGCCATCCGTCCCGTCGCAGAAGAACAGACCGGTTCCCTCGACAGGCGGGGCCTGGCTGTCACCCAGACGGCCCTGATACCAGACGGTGACGGGAGAACGGCCATCGAGGGCTTCGATGACGGAAAAGAGTGTTTTCCGCTGGACGTCGATCGTCTCACCGATCGCTCTGACAGACAGGTCCGATACGAGAACGTTTCCATCCGCGGACCAGCCGACGAGATATACGCGCATCACCGCCGCACCATCGGGCGGGTCGACTGCCAGTCGGAAAGTCTCGCCTTCCGGCGAAGCCGGCAGATAGCTGAAGAAGCCCCAGCGGCCGGAAAAAGTGAAGCCGCTTTCCTCCCAGCCTATGGTCTCCCGAGCTTTGTCCAGATACTCAATCGAGAGCAGGACCGCTTTTGCCTGACTGATCTCGCTCGAAAGGCGCATTCTGATCTCGCAGCGATGGCCTTCAGAGAGATCAAGCTCTGTGGTCGTCTGACGGTTTTTCCAGAGCATGGCAGTCCCCGCCTGCACCGGCAGCCACATTTTCAGATCTGCAAGGAACGAGGCCCCTTCCCTGAGGACGATCTTGAGGAACTGCCGGAGCAGCAGCCCGGTCCGCAACAGTCTGGAAGAAGTGATCCTGGATCTTTCTTCCTGAGCCCGGCGCAACTCGGCGACGGCCGCAGCTAACTCACGGTCGGAACTGACAGTGCTCATCGGCTCAGGTAGACTTCCGCAGGACGTCGAATTATCGCCCTTCGTCTTGGCAAATTCCACACGCCGCACACCCGGACGCCGTATACATGCCGCACCGACGCCGCATGAACGCCGCATAGACGCCGCATAGACGCCGCATAGTAAATGAACCGACCACCAACGCCATCTGACACGCGGCCCGCGTCCGGAGTCCCTGGAACCGCCAGATGGCTGGTTTCACTGTCGATGAAGATGTTCCGGAGCTCGCCCTACGTCACGGTTCAGGTCATCTGCTTCACGCTGCTGGCTCAGGTCTGCCAGCTGCTGGCCATGCTGCTTCCGCTCAAGGTCATCCTCATGATGGGCTCAGACGGCATCCCGTCTTTCTTTCCTTCGTTCATGCAGACCATGGAGAGAACGTCGCTCGTCATCGGGCTCAGCTTCGGTGCCGTTCTGCTGTATCTGGCCTATCTGGGAATGGCGACCGCCGCAGACCGCACCGCCGCCATCGGCGCCGCCTCACTCAATCGGCGGAATCAGAAGCTCGCCCTGTTCCCCAATCAGGAAGACTTCACCCGCGAGATCTACGCTCGCGTCGCCAGATCTTCGGCCGGACTCATCTTCACCCTGCTCGCTCTGACGGGGATCGGCATCGTCTACCCTCACCTCGCGGCAACGGCCGCGCTGTTCCTCCTGCTCGCCGGGGTCGTCGCAACCTATCTGAACAGCCGCTTCGAGCCGTTCCGCCAATGGCTGTCCTCACACTATGCGCCTCTGATCGGCAATCTCGCAGCAGCCTGTCTCTTCGTCTGCCTGGGAGTGGCCATTTACGACTATCTGAACGGCACGTTTCCGCCGTTTCTCTTCGCCGTCATATCGATTCTGCTCACCCGACAGTACCTCACCAAGCTTCAGGCAAGCCTGATAGAAATGTTCCGTCTCGTCGGGCAGCGCGCGAAGCTCGACAGCCTCGTTTTCTTCTCCGTGCCCTTTGCGGGGCAGGGTAAGCGCATCAGCGAAAAAGACATTCTGGATCCCGAAACCCTCGAGACCTGGCTGCCGGACTTTCTGGGTTCAGCCACGGGCAGAGAGACCCGGATCCTGGGTACGCAGTGGGTTCAGCTTGGGTCTCCCATGGCTCTGCTCTTCGAATGCCGTACTCGGGACGCAGCCGGTGACGGGTACTACTACGTGAAGATATATCCTCGATCGAATCGCCACCTGGCTGAGCACGAACGCATGCTCGCCCGGGAGCCGGGGGCGCTGGAGCTGATGCCCGAACTCGTCGGGAACATGCGCATGGGCGACGATGAATGCCTGCTCTTCTCCGCCCTCGGAACATCCGGTGTTCCGAACGATCAGTTCAGCCGGCTTCACCAGCAGATGCTGAAGACCACCGCACGGTTCAAACCGTCGTCCGGACTCGCTCGCGCCTACTCGCGCTCGAAAGTCCGCATGATCGAACGGATCGATGAGGATCTGTGCGGTCTGCTGAGGCTGGCGGCGACCTCGGCCGAAGAGCGTCAGCAGGTGAATGACTTTCAGCGGCGGCTGCCTTCCCTCAGGAACGAGGTCGACAACCTGCCGCTGTGGCTGTTCAGCCCGGATCTGAATGGCAATACGCTCCGGATCGGCCCGCAGGGAAATCCCCTCTGTCTGCATTGGCCCAGATGGTCGATCGAGCCGCTCGGAGCCGGCCTGCCAATTGCCCTGCTGCCGGAGCTGGAGACCGTCCTCGAGCTCGACAGCGGACACCGTCCCGACCTGAAGGGCGCCAGTCCGATCCACATCAGGCTGGCCGCCTACCTCTTCAGGCTCGATCGTTTGTGCGGTCGCAACCGCTATCGGGATGGCCTCAGGCTGCTGCCTTTCATTCTGTCGCCGGAGTATGCCGCGAACGACGTTCCGTCGTCCGTCATGACATCCGACTACTGAGCAGCAACGCCGAGCAGGATGTCGAGCAGATTCCGAGACTGAACCTCCCGGCTGAATGACGGGGACGCCTGTCGTCCGGACTGCCCCAGTTTCTCAACCAGTCCGGGCACATCTCTGAGCTCTGCAATCGCTTCCACCATCCTCTTCACGTCCCCAGCCGGTACGTGAACGCCACATCCCCATGACGCCAGCAGCTCAGAGGCGTCTCCTGGTGGTGCTGCCAGCAGAACCGGCTTGCCCATCGCCATCGCCTCGAAGATCTTTGAGGGTATGGCCGTCTCCAGCAGGGGCAGATCGCGCAGGGCCACGAGTGACACGTCACAGCGCCCGATCACTGCCGGCATGAGCTGGCGGGGTTGAGGTGGAACGAAGTAGACGTTCTCGATCTGCCGCTCCGCCCGACGATCCACGAGCGCCTGGTGCTGAGCGCCGTCCCCGACGAAGAGAAACGCCACATCAGGCATCTGTTCAGCAACCTCCAGCACGAATTCCAGTCCGTGTGCGAGCCCCTGAGTACCAAAGTAACCCACAATGAAGCGCTGGTTCATATCCGGCAGCACATCCGGTTCAGCCGGAGCGGCAGGCGAGAACAGTTCGAGCTCCACACCATTCAGAACCACCTCCACCGTCGATGGGTCGAAACCGCGCCCGGTGATCTCGGTCCGGAATCCTTCGGTAAGGCAGACGATTTTCGCTGCCCGCCGGTACATGAACTCCTCCAGCTGCCGCAGCACCCAGAACGTCGGCGACTTCCACATCGTACCCAGAGATACGGCGAAAGCCGGCCAGAGGTCTCCTATCTCGAGCACGAAGGGCCGCCCTCGGAGAAGCGCAGCCAGGCAACCGGCAAGCCCGGCGAAGAAATTTGGCGATGCTGCGACCACCACATCTGCCTGCTTGTGCAGAGTGGCGACGGGAGTGGCCGTGAACAGGAAGCTCAGAAGATCCAGCTGCCGCTTCCATTTCCCTTTGTTCTCGGCCATGTAGGTCTTCACCCGGATCACACGGACGCCCCCGATATCCTCCGTCTGGTACCAGCTGTTCCGGTAGCCCGGAAAAACCCTGCCTCTGGGAAAGTTGGGTACGCTTGTCACCACGGTAACGTCGTGCCCCCAACTCACCCAGTACTTTGCGCGTTCGAAGACACGGCTTGCCGCCGCATTGGTCTCCGGGTGGAAGAAGTCCGTTACGAAGAGAATCCGCACCCGAGCTCAGCCAGGCGATACAGTGATGGCGCTTCGCCGGAGCGCTGTCACATAGGCGCTCAGCAGGGCGGGCACCTGAGAAGACCAGTCCAGGTGCGGTGCTGCATTCAGCGCGGCTTCTGACAGCCGGGCACGGAGCTCCGGGTCCTCTGTCAAACGGGTAAGCGCTGCGACGACGGCCGCTTCATCCGCGGGGTCCACCAGCAGACCGAATCCCCACTCCTCGAGAATTTTCCGGATTTCGGGAAAGTCACTGGCCAGAACCGGCAATCCGGCCATCGCGTACTCGAAGAGCTTGTTGGAATCCGTCGTGTAGTGATTCAGACAGGTGTTCTGAAGCAGCTGAATGCCAACGTCAGCGGATGCCGTCCACTCAGGCAATTCTTCAAACCGCACCGCCGGCAGCACATGCACCCGGTCTGCAATACCCAGGTCTCGGGCCATCGCGGTGAGATCGTCGGCCAGCGCGCCGCGACCCAGAAACACGACGTGGGCTTTCGGTACGCGCACGGATGCCTGCAGCAGCTCCGGCAGGCCGCGCCCCTGCTGCAGGCCGCCCTGGTAGAGACAGACAATCTCGCTATCGTCGAGACCAGCCCGCTGCCTGATCCGATTTCCCGATCTTCTCGTCGTATACACCGGCCGGTTCTGCACCACCGCGACATCGGTCAGTCCATAGGCTTCCCGGAAGTGCTGCGCCCGCATCCCGGTGGTCGTGATGAAGCCATCCGACCGTCTGGCGAAGAATCCCTCCACCCTGGCAACCGCCGTGCTGAATCTCTGGTATGCCTCCCGATCCGTGCTGATTTCTCGAGCCTCGTAAATCAGAGGCTTGCGGCGGAGTGCCGATACCAGCCAGGCAGCAGGCAGCGGCGTAAGATCACAGGAGTGGTAGATATCCGCCCGCAACGCCCACGCCTGAGCCGACATCCGTATCAGGCATGCCGTGCTGCGCAGATAGCGTCCCAGGGCCTCGAACAGCGATGGCCTCGCAACCCCTGATCCACTCCGCCGGAGCGGTTTCGGTGCCGGTCGCGGGAACAGGTGGACTTCGAACCGGCCGCCTTCGGTCGCGGCGGCGTCCACTCCCGGATCCGTGGTTGCAGCAACCACGCTGACCCGTGCACCGGCCGCGACGAGTGCCTCAGCGGTCCGGGCAAGGCGGGCATCGTAGGCCAGCGCTTGCCGGGTCATGATGCAGACGTGCCGACCGCTCAATGATTCACATGCGGCCACTGACACCTGCCGCCTGACGGTAGACCTTGAGAAACTCAGCGGCCTGCGATTGCCAATCCAGCTGATCGCGTGCCCGTCGCGCGTTGCTGGCGAACGTTTGACGGGCGTCCACATCGACCACGAGCTTCCGCAGAGCATCTGCTATGGCGCCCACATCATCCGGATCCACGAGCAGGCCCAGCCCATGCTCCGATACGATGGCTCTGATCTCGGGGAAGTCGCTGGCAATCACCGGAAGACCGCCCATCACGTATTCGAACAGCTTGTTCGAGTCCGTCGTGTAGTGATTCAGACAGGTATTCCGCAGCGTCTGAACGCCCACGTCGGCTGCAGCCGTCCAGTAGGGCAACTCCTCGAGCGTCACCTGGCCGACGAAGTGCACCCGTTCACGGAGATCAAAAGCGGCGCGCTCCAGATCTGATCGCTGACGTCCATCACCGACAAACACCAGACTGACCTCCGGCACCCTTCGGACCGCGTCGATCAGGTTGTGCAGCCCCCGGCCCCACTGCAGTCCGCCCTGATAAAGGACGACCGTATTCTCCGGCGGAACCGCAAGTTGCTCCCGGATCCGATTGCTGGTCACGATGTTCCTCGTGGGCCGGTTCTGAACCACGGCCATGCGCTCGTAATCGTAGTTCTCGATGAACCAGTCTGCCCGCGCCTGCGTCGTGGTGATGCAACCGCTTGCGGCCCCGCCCAGCCATTTCTCCACCAGCCGCACGAGCCAGATCCGGCCCCTGTAGCCTTCCCGATCCGCACTGATCTCGTGAGCATCGTAGATCAGCGTGGCCGAGTTGAACTTCGCCGCCAGCCAGGCGGGAACGAGCGTATTGACGTCGTTTGCGTGCACGAAGTCGGGCCTGGAGGCGCCGGCCGCCCGCATCATGCGGTAGTTGCCGACCAGCAGCTCCATTCCCATGGCGAGCTTCCTGTCTGCTTCCCACCATCGGGCCGGCCGTTTCAGAGATTCCCGGAACGTGGGCCCGCCCCGGAACAGCCGGAGCAGCCGCATGAGCAGTGCCCTGGGAGCCAGCAGCGCCCGGGTCAGCCATCGGTTTCTGCGCGATATGCGCACCACCTCAATACCCGCATCGGTTGTTTCGGTTGCCAGCGGCCGCTGCTCCGTCAGCACGGCGATGACGCGGACCTCCATCTGCTGGCTTGCCAGCGTTTCCGCCTCACGCGTGACCCGGGCATCGTAGATGAATCCATTCCACACGAGCATGGAGACTCGCCTGCCGGCGAGCGAAGGATGTTCCGGTTCACCTAGCTCTGACACGCGCTCATGCTCCAACTGTCTGCGTCCTTCAAGAGCATCCGGCCCTCCAGCCCGCCGGGCCCCTGCCAGCAGAACGAAATTCGATCCTCTGTCACTTTCCATCGCGAGGCGAGCCATCGCGAGGCGAGCCATCGCGAGGCGACGTCCGCGTCTTCGTCCACCGGGAGCCAGCGGAAAAGTGTCACCAGCCGGACGTTCCGGCCCTGCCGGTCGAAACCAATCTGCCAGCTTTCAACGAGTCTGCCGTATCCCTGCGAATGCCAGCCGAGCATGGGATCTGCCTGACCTCGAGCCAGCCGAACGCCGTCATTTTCAGCGAGCGAAAGCACGGCGAGGCTTCCACGTCCGGGGATCCCGACCACATAGCCATGCTCGCGCTGTGAAAGATCGCTCGTGGGGGCGAACTGGAACCACTGTGTCTGCAGTGACGGCAGGAGTTCCTCCATGTGGTCTGCAACCACGAGCCAGCTCCCCGGCTTGAAGAGAAGTATTCGTTCGTGAGTGCCGTCCAGGAGCTTCCTGGGCGCCGGCAACTCCATCCGGACGAAGTAGACGCCATTCTGACTGAATGCGTTCGCGGATACCGGCTCGGAAGGCCGGTCGCCTGTCGAGTAATCCACATCCGCGGTGACGGGCAGGTTATGCGCCGCGCGGCTGACCACGTAGTCCCGCTCCTCGCCCGGGTCGTACCCGTACTTACCCGAGTCGACAAGGATGCGCACACCGCGATCAGACCACTCGAACGATCCGGTATCGTCGTGTTTGTGGACTCGTGAGTGATGTGCCGTGGTCACGTACAGCAGGCTGTCGGTTTCCATGGATCGGATGCTCAGCACTCCGCTCCGGGGAAAGCTGGCGATGCCGCTCTCCGGCGGAGAACCGTTTCTGCCGGCCGTCCTGAGCCAGGCCACCTGGTCACTGAAAGGGATCGCCTGCCCGGCTTCGTCGGGCACGGTATCTCCGACTTCAGCGAAGCGACCGTCCGGATGAACCATGTGCTGCAGGTTTTCCTTCGCGGCTTTGAGCACCGACTGATTTGCTGCGGAAAGCTCGAGCAGTCCCGAACGTTCGATGCGGTCGTAGATCTTCAGCGCGAACAGGTGGTACCCGGGCGAGTGCTCCAGGTGAATGCCTTCCCGGCTGAACTGCCTGTCGAACAGCCACTGATAGCGTTCGTTCGCATAGAGCATCGGCTCCACACAGACGGAGGGTTCGAGCACCTCGCAGAGAGCCGCGATCCCCACCAGCTGGAACAACCCATGGTTGTTGGGCGCCAGCAGGATCGGGTCTGCCAGCACATCCAGGTGCATCTTCCCGACACGCTCGAGGCGGTCCAGCGCCTCCCCCTGCGAACGTTGCTCGTGGTAGATCAGCTGCGCAAGATAGGCCGCGCGAATGCCGGTGGACATGTCGTGCCAGCGGAATCGGTGATCTGTATCGAGCTCGATGCTGAAGTGGATCCAGTCTTCAAAGATCGAACGCGCAAAACGATGCAGATCGGGGTCGTAGGCTCGCGCAAGCTCGACGAAGACCGGCGCAAGCGGGTACATCGCGTTGAGCTGAAAATTCCAGTTGCTGTCAGTCTCGGCGTTCATCGCCCAGTCAATGGGAGGCGCGAGCTGCAGCGGTGGCTCCGCCCGCAGTTTCCATCCCTGGCTCAACAGGTCCCGCGACGCTGCAGCGGGGTCCCGGACGGGCAGGGGTTGATAGAACTTCGGCGGGTCGGCAACAACCTGAGCGCCGATGACCACCAGGCTCAGCACGGACAGCAAGCTAGTCAGCGGACTCATCGAACCGACTCCATTGCATTCCAACCGCAAGGCCGATGGGCAGCCAGTAGAGGAACCAGGTCTCTCCAACCTTGTCCACCAGCTCGTGCCCGTCCAGCAGGTAGGAAGTCAGTGCGAGCACCAGCAGCCCCAGCGCCAGCTTCGCGCTCGGCTGCCCGTACTCCTCCACCAGCGTTCTGATCGCACCCAGGGTCAGCGCGGCGAACAGCAACAACCCGATCAGCCCGCCCTGAAAGAACACGGCGATGTACATGCTGTGCGGGTGGCTGAAGGTGCGATGGTCCAGAGTGATGCTGTCGGGCGTCAGAATTCCGAAACCGAACCAGCGTGCCCCCTCCCAGGTCGTGCTGAGGGCATTAGCCCAGATGTCCAGCCGGAAGCTGTCGCCTCGGGGAAGCAACCACTCCCTGGTCGTTTCGTTCGCAATCAGCGCCGAAATGCCCACGAAGGCGAGGAACAGCAGCGCGAGCACCGCCGCAACGAACTTCTGCCTGTCAGTGATCAGGTGCGAGAGCAGCAGGACGCCGCATGCACAGACCACACCGATCCACGCGTTTCTGGAGCCGGTGAGATAGATCGCCACCAGCACGATGATGACGCTGATCCAGGCAACCGACCGCCATCGCGCCTCCTTTTCGACAAGCAGCAGATGAAGCACCAGCACCACCACCGCACCAAAGATCAGAGCGGCAACCACCGGATTGTCGAGCTGGCCGAGACCAAACAGCCGCCCATGGCTGTTCGGCTCCATCACAAACCAGGCGATGGCGGCGGCAGCCGCCAACGAACCGACGATGGCGAGCGCCCGGGCCAGCCAGCGCTGAACGTGCCCGCGCAGCTGGCATTCGGCCAGAGCCACCGTAAAGAGCAGAATCAGCAGGCCCCGGATGATGATGCCGAAGGTGTCGCGGGCGCTCGGCGCCTCCGACCAGGTCGCGCTGGCGCAAAGGTATCCGAGGAGGCCGACCACCATCCACATCAGCGGGCTCTCGAATACGTCAATCCAGTGCCTGACCGTCACCAGCATCGACATCGCCAGCAGATAACTCGGATAACTCGCCGCACTCTGCGAGCTCAGCGCCAGCACGGACACGAAACACAGCACGATCAGAACTGAGTTGATCTGTATACGGTCGCCGAGAAAGTCAGTCAGCCAGGCTGGCATTGCACAGAGAAGTCTCGATGGCTCATGTGGATCTGGTTGCTCAGCCACCTTTCATGAGCAACATACTCAGGTGCCTGTTTGGTGGGCCCACCAGGACTCGAACCTGGGACCAATGGATTCACGAACTCGCGGTGTTTCCACCTCGCGCGGACTATCTCACCACCCTCGACCGGGTCGTTAGGGTGCGGGACGCTCATGCCTGTCATTAAGAGCACTCGACCTGTCGCCAGGCCAGCTCTCAGGTAGTCTCTGCACCTTCCGACAGTGTACCGTCGGCTTGGCTCAGGATTGCCAACAGCGGCTGGTTTCATCCCAGCCCTGCTAAGGGTCCCCTGAATTCATCCCGTTCATAAGCGGCGCTTTCGCGCCGTTCGCACCTTTTCAGATGAGTCCACTGCTCTAACCAACTGAGCTATAGGCCCAAAACGCCGCGAAGCTTATCACAACTCACTCCTGGAACAGCCGGCCACCATCATCCGGAAAGCCCTATCCGGGAACCCGACCAGACTGCCAGTTGGCCGATTCAGGCAAGTCACAGGCCCTGGCAATGCTAGTATCCCCCAGCATCAAAACGACACAGACCTGCGCATGACCGCACCGTTCGACATCGTCGAGGTCGGGGACCGAAAGACCCTCAACGACTTCATCCGGGCCCCCGGCGCAGCCCAGAGGCAGGACCCGAACTGGGTTCCGCCCCTCAATCTGATGAAGCGCGAAGATTTCTCCCCGAAGCATCCCTACTTCCAGCACGCGGAATGGCAGCCTTTCGTCGCCTACCGGCAGGGCAAGCCCGTCGGTCGGATCTCCGCCCAGATCGATCGGCTCTACCACGAGTACCACGATCCCTGCACCGGTTTCTTCGGCCTGATCGAGGGCATCGACGACCCGACCCTGTTCCAGTCACTCACGGAAGCCGCCGAGTTCTGGCTGCGGGACCGGGGCATGAACCGGGTCCTCGGCCCCTTCAATCTCGGCATCAATCAGGAGGTGGGCCTGCTGGTGGACGGCTTCGATACGCCGCCGTACTTCCTCATGGGGCACGCCCAGCCGTACTACGGAGACCGCCTGGAAGCGCTGGGTTACCGTGGCTGCCAGGACATGCTCGCTTACCTGACACCGCCCGATTTCGAGCTGCCTCGACTCTTCGCCCGGCAGCTTGGCAAGGTCGAGCGTGAGGTGGTGATCCGACCGCTGAACCGATCCCGTAAGGCGGAAGAGCTGGCAGCCGTGCGCGACATCTTCAACGACGCCTGGTCGGAGAACTGGGGATTCGTCCCGTTCACCGAGGCAGAGTTCGAGGCCGTCGGCAATGAGCTGATGTACGTGGTGCCCGAGGAAATGGCCCTGATCGCCGAACACGAAGGCCGACCCGTGGCCTTCATCGTCATGGTGCCGAACATCAACGAGATCATCGCCGACATGAACGGTTCTCTGCTGCCGTTCGGCTGGGCAAAGCTGCTGTGGCGCCTGAAGGTGAAGTTTCCGCAAACCTCCCGGGTACCGCTGATGGGCGTGCGGAAGGCGTACCACAATCTGCCGCTGGGTCCGAGTCTGGCCATCGCCCTGATCGAGAAGGTCCGCAAGGCGGCGTACGCCCGCGGCGTGCGTATGGTGGAAACCTCCTGGATCCTCGAGGACAACCACGGCATGCGCAAGATCATGGAACATATCGGCGGCGAGATCTCCAAACGATACCGCATGTACGAGAAGCAGCTCGCATGAGCATGCCGGCGATCGTGCTTGCTGGCGAGCGCCCCGGTGGCAACGCACTGGCCCGGCACTTCGGACTGACTTCCGGCGTTCTGGTGGAGGTAGCCGGACGTGCCTGCATCCGCTGGGTCATGGATACCCTGGATGCTTCACGGACCGTTCACGGCGGCCTCATCTGCGGCCCCGATGAGGCAATCCGGGAGACGAGCCCCGTACTCAGTGAGATTCTGGCGGACGGCACCTTCACCTGGCTCGCGCCTGCCGGTGGCCCGACAGAAAGCGCGCTGGCCGCACTCGCCAGAATGACCGAATCACCCCCCGTGCTCCTGACCGCAGCCGATCACGCCCTGCTGACGCCGGAAATCGTCGACAACTTCTGCAACCTGGCCCTGCTTTCCGACGCCGACTTCGTCATCGGTCTGGTGCCCTACGCCCGAGTCCGCGAGGCCTACCCGGATTCGAAACGCACGATCCTCAGGTTTGCCGACGGGGCGTACTGCGGCAGCAACCTGTTCATGGTGAGAACCGGGTCCGGAGCCCGCCTTCTGGAGTTCTGGCGGACCATCGCCCGGTATCGGAAGACTCCCTGGCGCATGGCCGGCGAAATCGGCATGGGCACACTGATCCGCTATCTCTCACGCCGCCTGACCCTGACCGACACGCTCGAACGGATAGGTTCCAGAGCCGGCTGCCGTCTTTCCCACGTGGAAATCCTCAGCGCCCGGGCGGCCGTGGACGTGGACTCGGTGGCCGACCATGCGCTGGCCGAGCAGATCCTCGGCGCATGCTGATCGCGCTGCTCATAGCGAATTCCGGGAGTGGTGCCGGCAGGCATCTGGAGGGTCTGTCCCTGCCCGGGCGCTGGATCCGGGATCCCGCCACGGTTTCGCCGGAAGACGTCCGCGCCGCCGATCTCGTTGCCCTGTTCGGCGGTGACGGCACCCTGCAGAGGACGCTGACCCAGATCCTGCGCCAGATGCCGGTAACAGACCTCCCGCCAGTGGCCGTCCTCCCCTTCGGAACCACCAACATGAACGCAAAGGCCCTGAACCGGGCACAGAACCGGAAGGCCGCCGTGGCGGGCCTCGAGCAGATGATCCGATCCGGCAGCTGCAGGACGCAGCCCCGCCCTCTGGTCAGAGCCGACGGCGATGACGGACCTCAATACGGCTTTTTCTTCGGCCTCGGCGTGATCGCCCGGGTGGTCGAACGCTGGAACGCGGAGCGCAAACCCGGCGCGCTGGCCAATCAGTTCCGCTCCCTGCGGGCGATGGTCACGAGCCTCGGCGGCATTTCCTCAGAGACCTGCATCAGCGTCGATGGTGCGCCTCACCGCGTCTATGGTCTGCTCGCCAGCACGCTGGATCGCCTGCTGTTCGGCAGCCGGCCGTACTGGGGCGAAGGCCACCCGGGCGACCTCCGGCTGACCTGGGTGGATTCCAGTGCCCCGGCTCTGTTCCGCCATGCGCCTGACCTGCTGCGCGGGAAGCCACGCATGGCCGGGGTTCCCGGCTATGTCAGCCGGACGGTGGAAACGGTCGAGCTCCGCTTCGAAGGCCCCTGGATTCTCGACGGCGAGATCTTCCACTCGGAAGGTCGATCCCTGAGAATCTCCCGTTCGGAACCCATCCACTGGCTCTCTCTCTGATCCAATGCTCAACGACCTGGCCGATCTGCCGGACAACTCACTGATCGAGACCGACGTCTGCATCGTCGGAGCTGGAGCAGCGGGTATCAGTCTGGCCCGCAGTCTCATCGGAACGTCGCTCGACGTCTGTCTGCTGGAATCCGGCAGCTTCGATCATGAGACGGACGTGGCCGGGCTCGGCAGCGGCACGAATACGGGTCACGCCTACTACGATCTGGTCGATTCCCGGCTGCGCTTCTTCGGCGGCACCACGAACATCTGGGGCGGACGCTGTGTGCCGATGGACGCGGATGATTTCGAACCGAAGCCCTGGGTCCCGTACAGCGGCTGGCCCATCCGCCGGAAGGACCTGGAAGCGGGATACCGGTTCGCACATGATCAGCTCGAGCTCGGCAGTCCCATTGACGGCGAGACGGCCTGGCTTCGCATGAGGGGTGAACCGCCCGGATACCTGGGGGATGCCTTCACCACCAGCTTCTGGTACTTCGATCAGACCGCCGAGCGTTTCAGCGCCGCCCGCTGCAGCGATCTCTTCGAAGCACCCAACATCCGGATCCTCACGCATGCCAGCGTCAGCCACCTGCAGGCGCGGGACAACGCGACCGGGCTCACGCATCTGGAGGTCAGGAATCTGACGGGCCACTCGGCACGGATCTCGTCCAGAGCGTTCGTGCTGGCCGCCGGCGCCATCGAGAACGCGCGGCTGCTGCTGGCCAGCCGCGATGTGGAGAAAAAGGGTATCGGCAACGGCCGGGATCAGGTGGGCCGCTACTTCATGGAACACCCGCACGGGCGCCTGGGCCGGGTCGCCTCCGGGAAGGCTTTCGCGCTCTGGAGTGCGTTCAAGAAGCGCTTCCCCCGGAACTCCGTGCCGCTCATGCCGGTGCTGCGGCCGTCCCCGGCACTGCAGGAGAAAGCGGGCATTCTCAATACTGCCCTCACGTTCAAGCTGCAGCGTGATCCCACCGCCGGCGTGGCGCTGAACAAGCGCGTCTATACGTCTCTCAAGCATCAGCTCTCCCCCACCCGGACCAACCGCATGCTCTGGCACAACTACAACCGGCTCCGACGGTTTCTTCAGCGCCATCGCACGCCTTTCGTCCGGCTGGCAAACCGCACCGGGCACCGGAACGTCTACGCGATGATCCGCGCCGAGCAGGCGCCCAATCCGGATTCCCGCGTCGTCCTGTCGACGTCAACGGACGCGCTCGGCGTCCCGAAAGCCGACCTCCACTGGCAGATGGGCGAACAGGACAAGCATACGCTCAGAGTACTGGCTGGGGAGCTCGATGCGGCGCTGGCCCGGGCAGGCCCAGGCGGCTTCGAGCCGTCTCCCTGGATCGACGACGGCAGTCTCGCCTGGCCCGTCGACCCCACCGTCGGCAACCATCCCATCGGTGGCTATCACCACATGGGCACCACCCGCATGTCCGACGACCCTGGAACCGGCGTCGTCGACAGAAACTGTCAGGTATTTGGCTATTCTAATCTGTTCATCGCCGGCAGCTCGGTGTTCAGCACCGCCGGCTGGGCCAATCCCACCCTGACCATCATCGCCCTGGCACATCGTCTCGCGAATCATCTGACAGAAAACCTGCCATCTTCCTGAGGCGGCACGGGCCTCCGCAGCCGGACGTCTGACCCTGAAAGCCCGGCGGCCGCGGGCGACGCCGCTACAGT
This sequence comes from Gammaproteobacteria bacterium, assembly GCA_030425195.1. GTDB lineage: Bacteria > Pseudomonadota > Gammaproteobacteria > Pseudomonadales > Azotimanducaceae > SZUA-309. The sequence continues at coordinate 74,347 of JAUIAV010000005.1, forward strand.
GACAGGGTCCTGACCGGTTCTCGTTTTCGCGACCGGATCATGACGGTTGGATGAACTGGACGGGCGCGGCTGATAAACTCCGGCCCGCTCGAGACCGCCCCAGCGCGGGCACAAACGGAGTCGGAGAACACCGTGAAAACAATCATTCTGAGCGCCGGCCAGGGCCGGCGACTGTTACCGCTGACCGAAGAAACCCCCAAGAGCGTGCTGCCCATCGGCGAGAAGTCGGCGCTGGGCTGGCAGCTCAGCGCTCTGGAGGAGGCAGGGGCGAGCGAAGTCGTGGTAGCCACCGGCTTTCACGCCGAGAAGATCCACACAGTGGTCGACGAGCACAATGAGAAGGGCGGCATGCCGGTGCGCACCTCGTTCAATCCGTTCTATGCGAACTGCGACAATCTGGGCACCTGCTGGGTCGTCCGGCACGAGATGAACGAGCCTTTCGTGATCATCAACGGAGACACCATGTTCGAGCCGGAAGTCTATCGGCGCCTGCTCGCGGCCGAAGACCGGCAACCGATCACACTGGTGACCAATACCAAGCCGAACTACGACAGCGACGACATGAAGGTCATCGCCGCCAACGGCGACCTGAAACGCGTGGGCAAGAAGCTCCAGGCGGAGCATGTGACCCACGAATCCATCGGCATGATCCGCTTCAACCAGGCGGGCGCGGCCCGCTTCGTGCAGAAGATCGAGTCCCTGATGCAGCATGAGTCCACGCTGGCCCGCTGGTACCTGTCCGCCGTGGACGAGCTGGCAGCCGAGAAGCTGGTGGGCATCTGCGACATCACCGGCCTCGGCTGGTGCGAGCTGGACGACATGGACGATCTGGCGCACGCTAACCGGGTGGTTCCACTCTGGTGGGAGCGGGTTGCGCCGCTGCGCAAGGACACCATCAAGAAAGCCTGAGACCAGGCTGCCGTGGGACGGCCATGAGGAGACGCGGGTGAATCAGACCATCGAGAAATTCGGATTCCCGGCCACACTGATCCGGGAGTACGAACACTGGGTGGTGCTGCTTCGGCCGGCCCAGGCCACCCTCGGCGCGCTGATTCTGGCCTGCAAGGACGAGGCCAGCCGGTTTTCCGACATCACACCCGCAGCTTTCACCGAGATGGGCCAGGTGGTCAGAGACCTGGAGCGTGGGCTTTCCTCGCTTTTCGCCTACCAGAAACTCAACTACCTGATGCTGATGATGGTGGATCCGGACGTCCACTTCCACGTCCTGCCGCGCTACGGGTCGGATCAGTCCTATGCCGGCGCGACCTTCACCGATCCCGGCTGGCCCGGGCCGCCGGATGTGGGTCACGACAACAGCGCAGACGATGCGGTCAAAGCCAGGCTGATCGCCGACCTGAAAACGGCCCTGGGCTGAAGCCTACCTCGCCCGTTCCAGCACCATCTCCACCCCATCGGTGCCACTCGAACGCAGCCGCTCGGCCCCGACATCGAAGACGATCTCGGAGCTCGTCAGGGAGATGTCGTCTCCCTTGAGTTCCGCATCCTCCATCAGCACCAGCACGTCCGTATCCCGCTGATACTCGATCACCCTGCCCTGGCCGTCGATGGTTTCCTCGCCGTCCAGGATCCTGAGGAAGGCGGGCGATCCGCGCGCGACGATGCGGGTCGGGTCATCCAGCGGCCCGTAGAGGTCCGCTTCGTCGGAGCGCAGCTCCCAGTCCGGAGAAAGCAGCTCGAAGTTGCCCGCGAAATGCAGCACCTGCCCGCCGTCCGGCTCTTCCCAGGCCCTGTCGGCCCGGATTACTATGGTTTCCTTATCCGGCACAACCGGTTCCGGGCTAACGCCAGCGGCTGCGCCGGGCCCCGGTGTGGTTTCCGCCCGGGCGGACGTCGCCAGCGGCAGTGCTGCCCATCCGGCCAGGAGCGTCGCCAGAACGATCAGCAGCAGAGCGTTTCGCATAAGCATCCTCAGAATCGGCCACGATGATACCAGCCCTTTTCTTGCCGGGCGCTGAACGGCTCCGTCCGGTTCCAGCGCGCTCATGATCGTCGACCGCTACCTGCTGCGCGAGGTGGCGACGCCTTTCGTCGCCATCACGTTCGCGCTCACTACCCTGTACGTCACCTTCAGCCTCACCCGCTACCTGACGGATGCGACGGAAGGGCTGCTGGCGGCCGGCGCCGTTTTCACACTCACCATGCTGCGGGCCGTGATCGCCCTGGAAATGCTCCTGCCGGTCGCCCTGTACATCGGACTCATGGTCGCCCTGGGACGCTTCTACTCGGACTGGGAGATTACCGCCATGAGAGCGAGCGGCATCAGCGAACGCCGCATCATCGTGCCCATACTCGCACTCGCCACGGCCATCGGCCTGGTGATCGCCAGCCTCTCCCTCTGGGCGCGCCCGTGGGCTTATCACGAGCTCTATGCATTCCAGGCCGAAGCCCGCGCATTCAATGATCTGGCAGCGCTGGAAGCCGGCCGGTTCCACTATGATGACAAGCGCGGACGGGTGATCTTCATGGAAGATCGGGACGGGCCCGGTACGCTCTCAGGACTCTTCGTCCGGACCCGCGACGGAGAGACCAGCCAGGTGATCTCCGCCAGATCCGGCGCATTCGAGGCATTCGCCCGACCCGACGCGCATCGCCTGGATGTCTTCGATGCGCAGGTGTTCCGTATGGGCGGCGAATCCAACCTGGTGGGACATTTCGATGAATTCACCCTCTATCTGCCGACCGCCATCCCCGAGTCGGTGGGCTTCAAGCCCAAGAGCATGAGCAACGCCGCTCTGGCCGGGTCTCGTTCTCCGGATGCCAGAGCGGAGCTCCAGTGGCGCCAGTCCACGGCGGTCTCCGCCCTGCTGCTCGCGCTCCTCGCCGTGCCGCTTTCCCGCACTCAGCCCCGCCACGGCCGCTATTCCAAAATCATGCTCGCCGTGGTGATTTACGCCCTGTACTACAACCTCCTCGGCGTGGCCCGAACCAGCGTCGAGCAGCAGGCTTCGCCCTCACTGTGGTGGGCGCCCGGTCTTCTGCTCCTGGTCGTGATCATCGCCTATCTCACTGCCGGGCGCCGGCGATGAGCATCGACCGCTACCTGATGCGTTCCATGATCCGGGGTGGCATTCCCATCCTCGGACTGCTGCTCGGCCTGTTCGCCTTCCTGACTCTGGCAGAGGAGCTGGAAGACGTGGGTCGGGGCAATTTCGAGGTAATCGATGCGCTGAACGTGATGCTCCTCTCCCTGCCCAAGATCAGTCTGGAGCTGCTGCCCGTCACTTCACTGATCGGTGTGCTCGTCGGGCTCGGTGCCCTGGCGAGCCAGCAGGAGCTGATCGCCCTGCGGGCGGCGGGCTGGTCGAACTTCCGACTGGCCCGGCCAGTGCTGATTCTGGCCCTGGCCATCATTGCGGCTGCGCTGGCCACTCAGCAATGGCTCATTCCCCTGCTCGAAGAGGAGATCGCCAGCCTGCGTGCCAACGCGGTGGAAGATCCGGACATGGAGCGCGGGGACTCGGAATTCTGGACACGGAGCGAAAACCAGATCGTGCGCATCGGCGGCGTCCAGTTCGGCCTCATGCCCACGGATGTAGAGATCTTCGAACGCGACGAGGCCGGCCACGTCGCCCGGGTCCTCCGGGCCCGCCAGGCTCACATTCTCGACAGCAGCACCTGGCAGCTCTGGGATGTGGAAAGCACGGAAGTCCGACCGGACGGTACCCGTGTCACACGCACCGACGAGCTCACCTGGCGAAGCGTCCTGAGCCCGGATCAGATGGCCACCATCATCACCACCGCCGCCGCCCTGGCGCCAACCGACCTGCTCAGGTACATCGCGCATCTGGAGGAAAACGCACTGGACAGCCACCGCTACCGGCTCGTGCTCTGGCAGCAGTTGAGCCTGCCCATCGGCATTCTGGGGATGGCGCTACTGGGCATACCTTTCGTGGTCGGCTCCACCCGCACCATGTCCGCGGGGTCGCGGATCAGCGTAGGCGTGGTGATCGGCATTCTTTTCTATCTCGGCGAGCGGACGCTGGGCCAGCTGGCGCTGCTCTACGGGCTGCCCCCTCTGCCGCTGGCCATGGGACCGGATCTCTTCATTCTGGCCCTGGCGGTCTACGCGCTCAGCCGCGCCCGCTGACCTGCCACTCGGACGTCTCCAGAGTATCGAAGCGCCCGGGTGCGCCGCGCACGATCAGGGCATGTCTGATCCGCCAGCCGCCTTCGTCCGTCTCGACGTCAAACTGCCGGAAGGCACCACGGTGCACCGAGGCGGGTGCCGTGCAGAAAACGCGGGCACCCAGCCGCTCGGTGGCCAGATTCCGGTGTCGATGGCCATAGAGCATCAGGTCCACGGGTGCGGTGCTCAGCAGTCGCTCAAGATCAGGTGCGTCCCGCAGACGCTTGCGGAACTGGATCATCCCGGGCAGCGGCGGGTGGTGCAGCAGCAGCAGACGCAGCGCGTCCGGGTGCGCGTCGAGCGCTGTTTCAAGGCGCGCCATCTGCGCCTCCCCCACCAGACCGCAGGCTGAAACGGGCCGCGTGGGTACGGCGCTGCAGAGACCGAACAGGGCCACGTCCGAGATCCGGCGGACCAGGGGGTAACCCCGCGGACCCTGGGCCGGCAGATATCCGCTCCAGGCTTCCAGAAGATGCGGCCAGGAATCCCGGGCATAGGTATCGTGATTGCCCGGCACCAGGCACACCCGCCCCGGCGGACCCAGGCGCTCGAGCCAGCGGCCCGCATCGCGGATTTCCTCCGCCGTGCCGATCTGCGTGAGATCGCCGGTCAGCAGGATCTGGTCCGGATCGCGGGATGCGACCTCCGCCTGAACCTCGTCCAGCCATTCACGCCGCATCTTGTGCCGGCGGTTCCGTGACCAGGAGGTGTAGCCGAGAAAACGTTTGCCGAGATGGGACCGGCCGATCAGGTGCTGCCAGTCCGGCGGCTCGGTGAGATGCGGATCCGTCAGATGAATCAGCCGCACCGCTCAGGCTCCACTGCCATCGGCGACCGCCAGCTGAGCCTCGCCCCGCAGGCGTTCGCGGCAGCCCCGCTGAACGATCAGCCCGGCGCCGGCAAAGGTCACGATACCTGAAAGAATGGCCGCAGTACCGATGCCCGTCATGCCATAGAGCTGAGTCAGACCCACAAATCCCGTGAGGTAAACGGTTGTGGCGACGATCTGGACGTTCAGCAGGGTCCGGGCCTTTCCCATCACGTAGCTGGCCGGGCGGAAGGCGGCGCCCGCGAGCTCGATGGTGGCAGCCAGCAGAAGCAGCGTCAGGAGCAGGGCAGCCGCGCCGAACTCCTCGCCTGCCAGCGCAATCAGGATCGGTTCCGCCGCAAAGATCGACAGGGTCGCCACAAGAACGCCAACGCCTGCCGTGATGGCGCCCGTTCTCCAGGTCACCCGGATGAATCTGGGTACGTCATTGCGCCAGAGGCGCGCCAGATCCGGAAAGACCACCTGCCGCAGCAGCGTGACCGGCTTCGCGAGCACTTCCGCCAGCTCCCGGGCGAATGCGAACAGCGCGGCCCCGGCCGAACCCAGCAGCGAACCGGCCAGCAGCGTTGCCGCCTGCTTGGGGGCTGCATCCAGGGTGGACTGCCAGTATACGGTATAGAGAAAACTCCGCACGTCCGCCCGATCCAGATCCGGCTGCTCGGTGCGTGTTTCTCCGTAATAACCGACGAACGCACGGTAGGCACGCCACCAGGAGTACGCATGCTCGACCAGATAGGCGCCGCCCCAGACGAGCACGTAAAGACGGGTGTCCGTGCGGTAGGGGCTGAAGAAGAGCAGAGTGACGCCGGCCAGCTTCAGCGCCGGACCGATGGTCAGCTGGGCCGAAAGCGCACCAAAGCGATCCAGCAACCGCAAAGTGCCTTTGGCTGTGCCGGTGACCGCGAACATGAGCACCACGACATAGAGGGCCGCGGGTGCTTTCAGTGCCTCCGGCAGCTCGAAGAAACCGGAGAATCCGAACAGGATCACCCCGCCGGAAAGTGCAGCGATGCCCGCCGCCGCCGCATCGATCTTTGCGAAGCGGAGGATGAGGCCGCGAAGCTCGCCGATCCGCCCCTCTTCCGCCAGAGGAACCCCGTAGCGGATGACGGCTTCCGACGTTTTCACGTTGGCGAGCTGGCGGATCATGAGCGCGCCCGCATGAATCAGCACGACCAGACCGTACTCGGCAGCGCCCAGCGCTCTGGCTGCGAGCGCCGTGGCTGCCAGGGCCAGGAGCGCCCCGGTAGTCCGTCCACCGGCCAGCCAGCTGAAATTGGTGAGCAGCCGTCTGGTCCTTCCCGGTCTGTCCACCACCGGTGGTGTCATTTGAGCGCGCCCTGTCGATAGAGCTGCCAGACCAGCGGCCAGGCAAAGATCAGCGGATAGCGTCGCTGCCGTTCCGTGGGTGTGACGGTGACGCCGGAGTGGCGTTCCACCTTCCAGACCGCGTAATCCACCGGATCATCGAAGGTCAGCGCGGACTTGCAGATGCGCAGCACCGAGAGCACCTTGCCTGCCAGCTGACGGATCCGCCAGCGGGTCTGTGGCGGATGTTTCACGTCCGCGAACGCCGCATGCAGCGCGTCGAAGTAAGGCGCATTCGCTTCATAGAGCGAAGCGTAGCGATCCTCACGCTCGGAACGCAGCTCCGACGCATAGGTGAGAGAGAAGGTGTGAATCCAGAACGCTCTGGAAGGCAGCATGCCGGCACCGTCGATGGCGGCGGCAGCCACCAGGCGCTCTGCCGCACTGCTGACGATGGCCGCATAGCGTTCCACCGCCGCAGCCTCCGCCTGGTAGACCAGGGTGGTCGGCTGCGCGAATCTGGCCCAGAAATACGGCGCCACATCGGTTCGTACACACTTCTCCAGCTGATCCAGCGTCATCACCGCCACTTTGGCCCGCGACAGGTCGGTCTTCAGCTGATACACGTTCGGTGCCAGCAGTCTGCCGAGCGCACGCTGCCAGCCCGGCAGCGGTGAAAGATCCTTCAGCAGGACGTAGAGATCGAGCAGCGTGTCCGTCTGGCCCCGGGTGAACGAGCCGTAGAGCACCACCGCCTGGACGGCATCGCCGAACCGTTCACGTGCCGCCGCCACCAGAGATCGCACCTGGGGATCATCGGCATACCGCGCTTCCGCCGGCCGTACGCCGGCATCCAGCATCCGGCGTACGGCAGGCAGCACCCTTGCCCCGGCCGGCATATCAGCCATCGCCGTATGCGCTCCGGGTGGTGGAGAACGTCCGGAAAGCCGCCGGATGCTCGGCTGCCGCAGTTTCCGGATCTTCCATCCAGGAGTTCAACGGTTCGCCCGAGTACTGGCGGACCGCCAGGCCCATGAACAGACGCACGAACAGAACGACCGTGGACAGCACGGTCCAGATGACCACCGAGAGGAAGCCCCATTCCGGCAGACCGATCAGCGTGAACACGGTCAGCAGGATCATGTTGGGGTTCCGGCGGCCTGTTACCAGCCGGAAGTAGGAGTCGAACGGCTGCCAGGTGAAGATGGCGGTGTTGCCGAGCAGGTGGAAGGCCCCTTCGGCGACCCGGCCGCCGATGTAGCCGATGAAGATCCACGCATACAGGGTATTGGCTTCGAGCCCCCACAACGTGGGTGAGGCGGCAAGCCCCAGTCCCCACAGCCAGTACCAGAAAGGCGGATGAATCAGATCCATGCCGTGATCGAGCAGATGCCCCGCGCGGCTCGACTGGATCGTCACCCGGGCGAGCTTGCCATCCACCGTATCGAGGAAGGTCATGATCCAGCCGGCGACAAGGCCCACCACGTAGGCCCCCTCGTAGAAGCACCAGCCGGCGAACAGCATGAGCAGCACGCCAAGCCCGGTCACACTGTTGGGCGTGATGTGCCGGTCTGCGCACCAGGCCACCACGCGCCTGGCCGGTTTCGGCCACCAGAATTTGGTCACCAGATCGGTAACCCCCTTATAGGCGCTGCCATAAAGCCGATTCGACAGTGCCTGATGATTCTCTTCGAGCATGGGCAGCAGCGTGGGCGGATCGGTACGACGGAGGCTCCGCTCGAAGGTCTGGATGTCCCGGGCCTCGAACCGCTCGAGCGCTGAACCTGCCACGGGCGTCTCCCCGTTCAGGAGAGCCAGGGCATTGGTAAGCTCACTCTGATCCACGTGCGCTGCTGCCGGCGTACCTTCATGCGTCAGCACGCCCCTGCGGCTCATGAGCGCGGTGATCGTGCGCACTTCGTAGAGAAAATCGGCCCGCAGCAGGACGGCCGCATCCGCGCCCTCCAGCGCTTCGACGGTTTCCACCAGGACCAGATCTTCGACGCTCGCGATCTGACGGCTCAGCCGCTCCCGGGAGGAAATGCCCCAGAGCACCACGTCACTGTCGCCGAGGATGTATGCGCGAGTGGTCATGTCCGGCCCCTACTCAAGACCCAGGGCGGAGATCCGCTCGATGAGCGTGTCCACCTGAGTCTCCGTGTGCGCGGCGGAAAGGGAGAAACGGAGCACGCTGCCGCCTTCCGGAGCCGCTGGGGGCAGCATGAGATTGCAGTACACGCCGGATTCCAGCAGCCGCTGCCAGGCGTTCAGAGCCAGGCCGCGATCCTCCAGGCGGATGGCAACCACCGGGCTGAGCTCCGGCCCCAGCCGGAAGTTTTTCGCCTTGAGGGCGTTGTACAGATGCTCGGCGTTCCGCCAGAGCTGCGCCTTGAGCTCGGGCCGCTTCCGCAGCGCGTTCAGCGCGGCGCGCGTGGTGGCGATGACGCTCGGACAGGGAGAGGCCGTGAACATGTATGGCCGGCTGGCGTACTGGAAGAGCTCCAGTTCCTGATGCCGGCTTACACAGAAACCGCCCGTGCTGGCAAGGCTTTTCGAGAAAGTGCCCACCACGAAGTCCACCTGGTCCTGGGTGGCGGAAGACTCCACCAGGCCCCGCCCATGCTCGCCGTAAACACCGAGCGAGTGAGCTTCGTCCACCATCAGCAGGGCATCATGGCGATCCTTGACCTCGACGAACTCCTGCATGGGCGCCGTGTCACCGAGCACGCTGTAGAGACCTTCGATCACGACCAGCGTGCGCGCGGCACGATCCTTCAGCCGCGACAGCCGCTTGTCCAGGCTGTCCGGATCGTTGTGCTTGAACCGGTAGATGCCGGCCTGCGTCATGGCGGCCCCGTCATAGAGACTGGCATGCGCGTCCGCATCGAGCAGCACCGCGTCATCGGGTCCGAGCAGGGCGGACAGCACACCCAGGTTGGCCGCATAGCCGGTAGAGAACACCATGGCGTACGGATACCCGTAGAACTCCGCCAGCTCCCGTTCCAGCGCACGGTGCCCCGAGTAGTTGCCGTTCGCCATGCGCGAGCCCGTCGTCCCGGTGCCCATCTGCGCCAGTGCCTTCTGACCGGCGGCGATGCAGTCGGGATCGAACGTGAGGCCCAGGTAATTGTTGGTGCCGGCCAGAATGGTGTGCCGACCGTTGATCATCGCCTCCGTGGGCGAGAGGATCTCGTCGATCACCACCTTGCTCGGATCCGCATCCGCCAGCGCTTCGCGCTGTACGGCCAAATCACTGAATTTCGCCAGTAAACTCATGCTTTCATCTCCCTGTCACTGCGATTTGCGGTTGCGGGCGAGCGCCGCCTTCTGCAGCAACTCAGCCGACTTCCTCGTCTACCAGTCGGGCAAGCTCCGCCAGCGTGCGGATACTGGCGAGCCGGTCCACTTCGATGAGAATGTCGAAGTGGTCTTCCACCTCGGCGATGAAATCCATGACTTGTATGGACTCCAGAGCGAGATCATCCACCAGATCCGTCGCCGCCGTCAGGTCGGGAAACTCCTTGTCCAAAGCCGATCTGAGCAACTGGCACAACTGGGATTCTGTCTCGTTCATGGATTCCGCTCCGCTCCATAGAGGTCAAACTACGATTCAAACAGGCCGCTCACGCCCTCGGCAAGCCGTATCTCGGGCGTCCAGCCGCTGATCCGGCCGAACGCCTCATTGTCGGTGGCGACCCACCTGGAGCGGGTCAATTCCCGGACCTTACCCCGGGACAGCATGATGGCGCGGCCGGTGAGGCCGGCAATGCGCTCGTTGAGCCAGGCGAAGCTGTTCAGCAGTGTGGTGGGCAGCGGCAGGAACAGCGGTCGGCCCTTTTCCGTGCCGCGGACGGCCGCGGCAAACTCCGACCAGTCATAGCCATCGGACTTGCCGTCATCGATGGCATACACGTGATGCAGATGTGCGGACGGTGATCTCAACCAGGCAAGCACCGCGCCTGCCAGATCGTCCACGTGAAGCATGGACAGACGCTGAGACCGGTCGCCGCCCGGCACCGGCACCAAGCCGCGACGGGCCAGCGCCAGGGCGCTGCGCATCTCCGTATCGCCGGGCCCGTAGACGGCCGGCGGCCGCAGCACGGTCCAGTTCAGAGTATCGAACCCGGCAAGCACCCTTTCGCCTTCCCGCTTCGAACGCGCATAGTCGGAGATCTCCGGCGCCTCGGCGGCCAGCGAAGACAGATGCAGAAGCGCCGGTGGTGCACTCTGACGCTCGATGGCTTCACAGAGCCCGCGCACCCCCGTTACGTTGGCCGGCATGAAATCCTCGAAACTCGAGCCTCGCACGGTGCCCGCACAGTTGATCACTGCCACGGAACCGGCCACACCCCGGGCAAGGGCACCCGCATCGGCGAGGGAGCCATCCACCTGTTCCGCCCGGGGGTTGAGGAATTCCGCTCGCGCGGAAGCGGATCGGGCCAGCACACGCAGGTGCCAGCCCTCTGCAATCAATCGATCCTGGATGCGCCGGCCGATGAACCCGGTGGCGCCGGTCAGTAGGATGCTGCCTTTTGCCGCCGTGCCCGTTGGCTCAGGCATTGGCCTCCTGGCGCTCTGCCTCGGGGCAGAGGATGGGGGTCGGCAGTCCGTTTTCGTCCCAGGTCATCCGGGCGACGAAATCCGCACAGGCCCGGGATCGGGACAGCTTGCCGGAGGACGTCCGGGGCAGTGTCCTCGGCGGCACCATGTCGATGTATGGGGTGACGCCGAAGCTGGCCCGCATCAGACCCGCCAGCGTGCTGGCGAGCTCAGGCTGGGACTTCCGGGTCTCCACCACCAGCACCGCCAGCTCTTCGCCGTTGGGCCGGGTCACGGAGAATGCGGACGTATCGCCCATGCGGACGCCGGGAGAAGTTTCCGCCAGATGCTCGAGGTCCTGCGGCCAGAGGTTCCGGCCGTTGACGATGATCACGTCTTTCTTCCGGGCCGTGATGACGATGTGATCGCCGATCCGGTAGCCGATGTCGCCCGTGTCGAGCCAGCCGTCTTCCGTCAGCACTTCGGCCGTCGTTTCCGGATCTCCGAAGTAGCCGCGCATCACGTTCGGACCGCGTACGCAGATCCGGCCGCACTGACGTTCCGGCAGAGGGGTGCCCACCTCGTCGCAGACCTTGGTCTCATAGCTCGGCAGCGGCGCACCGCAATCCACGAGCTCCAGATAGTCTTCGTCCGCCGGCTCGGCACGGCCGGTCTCGATCATCAGGTCCTTGTTCACCCGATCCACGAATACCCCTTCACCGAGCGGAGCAAAGCTGATGCCCAGACCGCACTCGGCCATGCCGTAGCAGGCAACGAAGGCATTGGCACTGAAACCGACGGGTTCGAGGAGCTTCGCGAACCGGCGCAGCTGTTCGGGATGGATGCGCTCGGCACCCACACAGGCGACCCGCCAGCTGGACAGATCGTAGCGCTGCTGATCGGCCTCGCGCAGCCGGGTGGCGCACAGTGCGTAGCCGGTCGGCGGGCTGGAAGATACGGTACCTTTGTTGTCACTGATGATCTTCAGCCACAGGCGCGGGCGCATGGCGAACGTGCGCGGGCTGAGATAGTCCACGGAAAGCTGGCTGTAGAGCGCGCCCAGCACGAAGGCGACCAGACCCATGTCGTGATAGAAAGGCAGCCAGGAGACCAGCCGGTCCGCGTCGGTGACCTGCACCCCGATGTCACAGATCTCGCGTAGATTGTTCATGACCGACTCCTGGGTCATCTCTACGCCGCGGGGAAAACGGGTGGACCCGGAGGTGTACTGCAGATACGCCGGCTCGCCGGTTCCGAGCGGCTCCAGATCCACGTCCGCTTCCGGCAGAGCTTCGAACAGCTCGCTGCCGCCGCAGACGGCCAGCTTGAGACCGGTACCGGCATCGTGCAGAAAATCCACGTAGCTCGGAGGCGCGACCGCCACCGAGGCAGAGCAGCTCTGCAGGAGCAGTCGCAGCTGCCGGACATAGGCGTCGCTGCCGCCGAGCTGGAGCGCGGCGGGAACGGGAACGGGAATCAGCCCGGCATACTGGCAGGCAAAGAAGTAACGGTGAAAGAGCGGATGGGTGTCCGCCACGATGGCCATGCGCGACCCGCGTTCCAACCCGAGAGAGCGCAGCTTTCTGGCGAGCACGAGCGCGTCCTCACGAAGCGCCCGGTAGGGCAGTTCGTGCTCGAGATCGCCTTTGGCGCCATAGAAGTTATACCCGGTGTCACGCAGCGCGGCTGCGTCGAGCGCGTCCGCGAGACTGGGATACTTACTCTGGGGTTCGACCTTGTCAGGTGTCGAGTTCATGGGCTCGTCACTTCAGTTGTTTAGTTATTGTTATAATTATTTTTTTTCCCACGGCCTGCCGATCCCGGCAGGCCAAAAACGCCGCTATTAAACCACATCGGAAATCAATTAAAACTCCATTGTGTTTCAAGACTGATTCATTCTGTGACCTACGAGCGGCCTCCATCCAGCCATTCGTCAAGAAAACTCCTTAAATGTTCGGACCGGCTCGGATGCCGCAGTTTTCTCAACGCCTTAGCCTCAATTTGCCTGATTCTCTCGCGAGTTACATCGAACTGCTTACCAACTTCTTCAAGCGTGTGGTCCGTATTCATGTCGATACCGAACCGCATGCGCAGAACTTTGGCTTCCCGGGCGGTCAGACCGCCGAGGACATCCCGCGTTGCCTCCTTTAGACCCTCGCCGGTGGCCAATTCAACCGGTGAACCGATGGTCACGTCTTCGATGAAGTCCCCGAGATGGGAGTCTTCGTCATCCCCGATGGGCGTTTCCAGCGAGATCGGCTCCTTGGCGATCTTCAGCACCCGGCGGACCTTGTCCTCCGGCATGTCCATACGCTCGCCCAGTTCCTCTGGTGTCGGCTCGCGGCCCATTTCCTGAAGCATCTGCCGGGAAACCCGGTTCAGCTTGTTGATCGTCTCGATCATGTGCACGGGGATCCGGATGGTCCGGGCCTGGTCGGCGATGGACCGGGTGATGGCCTGACGAATCCACCAGGTCGCGTAGGTGGAAAACTTGTAGCCGCGCCGGTACTCGAACTTGTCCACCGCCTTCATCAGACCGATGTTGCCTTCCTGAATGAGGTCCAGGAACTGCAGGCCGCGGTTCGTGTACTTCTTGGCGATGGAAATCACCAGACGCAGGTTGGCTTCCACCATGTCCTTCTTCGCCCGGCGGGCTTTGGCCTCACCCAGCGACATGCGTCGGTTGATGTCCTTGATCTCGGCCACGGTGAGGCCGGTCTCGGCGCTGACCGCCTTCAGCTTCTTCTGAGCGCGGACGATGTCGTCCTTGTGCGCATCGAGCGCTGCCGAATAGTCTTTCTTCTGCTTGATGAGCCGGTTCACCCAGGCAATGCTCGCCTCGTTGCCGACGTAAGCCTTCCGGAACACGTCGCGCGGCACACCGCAGGTCCGAACGCACGTGTTCATGATGATCCGCTCCTGACGGCGGACCCGGTCGAGACCACGGCGGGCCATGTCGACCATCTCATCGAAGTGCCGCGGTACCAGCTTGAAAGGCGAATAGGCTTCACCCAGCTTTGCCAGCTGCTCTTCCGCTTCCTTGCTGCTGCGTCCCTTGTCCTTGATGACCTTCTGGGTTTTGTTGTACTGACGCTTCAGTGCAGTGAAACGGCGTTTGGCTTCCACCGGATCGGGACCCTTGTCCTCTTCTTCCTCGTCGTCGTCCTTGGCCTGATTCTGCTGGCCCGGCTGCACCTGCTGCGCCTGAGGCACGTTGTCGGTGGGATCCAGATAACCGACGAGGAGATCGGCCAGCTTGCCTTCCTTGGTGACCTCGGCGTAGGTCTCGAGCAGGTACTCGACGGCGCCCGGATAATGCGCCAGGGCGGCCAGAGTGTCCCGGATGCCTTCCTCGATGCGCTTGGCGATGGCGATCTCACCTTCCCGGGTGAGCAGCTCCACCGTACCCATCTCACGCATGTACATGCGCACCGGATCCGTGGTCCGGCCTGCTTCGGTTTCAACGGCCGCCAGCGCCGCAGCCGCTTCCTCCGCTGCAATCTCGTCCGCCGTGTTCTCACCCGTGGTGAGCAGCTCGTCGCTGTCCGGGGCAGCCTCGTAGACCGTGATCCCCATGTCGTTGATCATCCGGATGATGTCCTCGATCTGATCCGGATCGCTGATATCGTCGGGCAGGTGATCGTTCACCTCGGCGTAGGTGATGTATCCCTGCTCCTTGCCCTTCGCAATGAGTTCTTTGAGTCGAGATTCCTGCTGTTGGATTTGGTTGCTCATAGACCCTCTTTGGTAGAAAAACGTTGACCTGCCCAGGGTGCTGCCGTGGGATCTGTGGAAATTGTGCTCACTGAGGTCGGTCGCTTGCCGACTTTCATTCCACCCGATCCGCTGCTCACCACAGGTGAACGCGTATTACAGTCTTTCGAAGTTACTCAAAAAACCTAATAAAAACAGTCGCGTACGCTCGAGCCTCCCCTTCCGAGGCCCGGACAAACGGGCGATTATACCCGTCTATATGGTGATCTCCAAAGCCGATTCAAGGGTGATCGGAGGAAAACCGGCCCGGTGAGGCCGCCTTCCCCGGCCATCCTCAGCTCTGGTTGGACCCCGAATCCCGGGCCGGGTGCCCGGAGGCCTGAAGCGTTCGCAGCGCTTTCAGCTTGTCAGCGCTCGGAGCCTCCTTCAGCTCGCTCAGCAGCTGGCGCCGCGCCTCCCGCGCCTTTCCGGAGACGTAGCTCTGCAACCCCTCGGCAAGCTCCCTGACGACGGCCGCCTCCGGCAGCGTATGCGGCTGTTCAGCCAGCCGTCCGATCTCGGCAGCCAGCGGGCTGCCGGCCCATCGGCCCACCAGCTCGCTCCGGTCGGCCCCCGGATTTCCGTCCACATACTGGACCACTTCGGCGAAGAGATCCGAGTCCGCATGGCGGGCGACGGCAGCGCGCAGGTCCGCATCCACCGTCTGCAGCGCCTCGGGTACCCGCAGGACATGGCCGAGCAGTCTGCGGGTGAGCGGCGTCAGACCGCCGTCTGCCGCAACGGGACGCACGGACCGCTGTCTGGGAGCCGGCTTCGGTGCTCCGGCCAGACCCGTCATCTGGGTCAGCCGGTTCTGCATGAGCTGCTTCAGCACACCGTTCGGCACCTGCTCGATATAGGGGAGGACGAGGCTGGCCAGACGGGCCTGAGCGTCCAGTTGCCGCACGTCGAGCCCGCTGGCGAGCTCGGAGAAGAGATACTCGATCGCGGGGGCCGCATCATTGACACGCTCGAGGAACGCCCCCCTGCCCTCCTTTCGGACGAGCGAATCCGGGTCTTCGCCCTCCGGCAGAAACATGAACTTCAGCTGCCTGCCATCCGTCAGCGTCGGCAGTGCATTTTCGAGTGCCTTCCAGGCTGCCCGCCTGCCGGCCGCATCCCCGTCGAAGCAGCAGACCACTTCCTCACAGTACCGGTAGAGCTTCTGGAAATGCTCCGTGGTTGCAGACGTACCGAGGCTGGCAACGGAGTTGGCGACTCCGGCCTGGGAGAGCGCCACCACGTCCATGTACCCCTCGACCACGATCAGCTGCTCGATCCGGCGCAGCGCATTCCGGGCCTCATACAGACCATAAAGCTCGCGGCCTTTGTGGAACACGGGCGTCTCCGGGCTGTTCAGGTACTTCGGCCCGTCCCCCTCTCCCATGATCCGGCCGCCGAATCCGATCACCCGCCCCCGGACGTCACGGATCGGAAAGAGGATCCGATCCCGGAAACGGTCATAGACGTTTCCTTTCTCGTTGTTGATCAGAAGACCCGCCGCGAGCAGGTCCGCCTGCTTCACGGTCGGGTCGTTCCGGAACGTCTCCTCGATCGTATGCCAGCCCTCGGGTGCATAGCCGAGCGCGAAATCCCGGGCGACCACACCTGTCACGCCGCGCTGCTTGAGATAGGCGACCGCATGTTCGGCCGTTCGGAGCTGCCGCCGGTAGACCTTCTCCGCCTTCTCGAGCACTTCGTAAAGCCGGGAGTGATCTTCGGGCGGTGGTCCCCGGTCCGCTTCCCGGGGGACATCCACGCCGGCCAGTCGGGCCAGTGTCTCCACAGCCTCCACGAAATCCAGCCGGTCGTACTCCATGAGAAAGGTGAGCGCGGTGCCGGAAGCCTGACAGCCGAAGCAGTGATAAAACTGCTTGTCGGGAACCACGTTGAACGAGGGCGTCTTCTCCTCGTGGAACGGACAGCGGGCCTTGTAGCTCCGTCCCGCCTTCTTCAGCGGTACCCGGGCATCGATCACGTCGACGATGTCCGTCCTGTCGAGCAGGTCGTTGATGAAGGATTGAGGGATGAGGCCGGCCATGCCGATACGTTAGCAGAACTCGCCGGCCGTCCGAAGAAGCCAACCGCGTCGAAACCGAATTACCGGCCCGGGCGCGTCAGCGGCCGGTTCTACGGGCTCCGCCCGCAGACGGGAGTTTTTGCTACGCAAAAACTCCATATGTAAGGCCGTACACGGCAGTTCTGCTTTCGCAGAACTGCTTATCTACGGGCTCCGCCCGTAGACGGGAGTTTTTGCTACGCAAAAACTCCATATGTACGGCCGCATCAGCGGCCGTACACGTCTTCAAAACGGACAATGTCATCCTCGCCGAGGTAAGCGCCCACCTGCACCTCGATCAGCTCCAGCGGCAGACGGCCGGGGTTGGCCAGCCGGTGGGTCGTGCCGAGCGGAATGTAGGTGCTCTCATTCTCCGCGAGCATGAAAGTCTCCTCCCCCCGGGTCACTTCCGCCGTGCCGCGCACGACGATCCAGTGCTCGGCCCGGTGATGGTGCATCTGCAGAGAGAGCCGTTCGCCGGGCTTCACCCGGATCCGTTTCACCTGATACCGGTCACCCTGCTCGACGGATTCATAGCTGCCCCAGGGACGGAACACCTCCCGATGGGTCAGATGCTCTTCCCGGCCGCTGGCCTTCAGACGATCCACCAGGGTCTTCACGCCCTGCACCTCATTGCGGTCCGCCACGAGGACGGCATCCGCCGTTTCCACCACGATGAGGTTGCGCACACCCAGGGTGCCCACCAGCCGATGATTGGCCTGAACGTAGGAATTTTCAGTGTCGACGCTGACCACGTCTCCACTCTGGTGGTTGCCGGAGGCATCCTGCTCGGATGCATCCAGGATCGCCGACCAGCTGCCCACGTCGGACCAGTCGAAGGAAGCCGGTACCATCCAGGCGTCCGCCGTTTTCTCCATCACCGCGTAATCGATGGAATCAGCGGGACAATCCAGAAACTGGCGTCCGGGCCGGAAGAAATCCAGATCCACGGAGCCGTTGGCGTGGCTTGCCCGCAGAGGTTCGGACATGGACGGTGCATGACGATCCAGCGCTTTCAGGTAGCTCCCGGCTCCGAGCACGAACATGCCCGAATTCCAGAAGTACTCGCCGCTGGCCAGGTAGGATTCGGCCGTGGGCTCATCGGGTTTCTCGACAAAGGCCTGAACGGGCCTGGCGGCAGTGCCGTCGCCGGAGGCCCGGATGTAGCCATAACCCGTCTCCGGCCGATCCGGCTGCACGCCGAAAGTCACGAGCCCGCCCTGTTCCGCGGCCGTCACCGCGTGCTCGACCGCGGCGGCAAAACCCGCCTCGTCCTGAATCAGGTGATCCGACGGCAGCACCAGCAGCGTCGCCCCTTCGGGCGCGGCCAGCGCTGCCAGACCGATCGCGGGGGCCGTGTTGCGTCCTTCCGGCTCGAGGATGATCTCACCCCATTCCACACCGATGGCACGGCACTGTTCGGCCACCAGAAACCGGTGCTCGTCATTGCAGACGATGATGGGCGCCGCCGCGGTGACCTTCGCTGCCCGAAGGAGCGTTTCCTGGAGCAGAGAATGCTCGGAAAACAGTGCGTGGAACTGCTTGGGATACAGCGCCCGGGACAACGGCCAGAGCCGGCTCCCGGAGCCACCGGCGAGAACTACTGGAATGAGCACGTTTCAGCCTGCAACGGTGAGGGAACTGGAGTCTACCCTGTCTGACCGGCGGTTCCCCGGCTGGAACCGTAAGAAACTGCAAACAGTTAGTACGCCCGACAGACGGGCAATCCAGGTCAGCCGAGGCGCGCTTTCACCTTGGCGCTCACCACCGCCATGTCGGCCCGGCCGGTGATGGCCGCTTTGACCGCCCCCATCACCTTGCCCATGTCCTGCATGCCGGCGGCACCCGTCTCGCTCACCACCTTATCGACCAGCACCTCGATGTCCGTCTCGGACATGGCCGCGGGCATGAAGCTCTCGACCACCTCGATCTCGAACCGCTCGGTGGCGGCCAGGTCTTCCCGGCCTGCGCCTTCGAACTGGGCGAGGGAATCACGGCGCTGCTTGAGCATCCGTGTGAGGATGTCGAGTACGTCCGAGTCGGTGAGCGTTCGGCGCTCGTCCACCTCGACGCGTTTGATCTCCGCGTTGACCATTCTGAGCGCGGCCACACGCGCCTTGTCCCGGGCCTTCATGGCGGCCTTGGTTTCTTCGCTGATGCGTGAGATCAGTTCGGACATCTGGGAGAGGGGAGTGGGAGCACGGCTCCCATGGATCCTGCCTAGTAGGATTTCTCGAAGCGGCGAGCTTCCCGCTGCAGCTTCTTCAGGTGGCGCTTGACCGCGGCAGCAGCCTTGCGCTTGCGGACGGCCGTCGGCTTCTCGTAGAACTCACGCCGGCGGACTTCGGAGAGCACGCCTGCTTTCTCGCAGGAGCGCTTGAAGCGGCGCAGGGCCACGTCGAACGGCTCGTTTTCTTTGACTTTAACGCTTGGCATCTGTGGTTCTGCCTGGGCTCAACTCGTGCTGAAAGGCGGCGGATTCTACTGGGTTCGCCCGCCTTTGCAAAGCCGGATTCCGCACGACAGCGGCATTTCCACGCCGATTTGGGGGTAAACTGCCGGCCCATGCGTGTTCTCGGCATCGAAACCTCCTGCGACGAAACCGGCGTCGCCCTCTACGACAGCGACCTCGGGCTGCTGGCGGACGCCGTGCACAGCCAGGTGGCCCTGCACGCGGGCTACGGCGGCGTGGTCCCGGAGCTCGCCTCGAGGGATCATGTCCGTCGGCTGATCCCGTTAATAAGAAATATAATTGACAAAGGAGCCGAAAGAGTGCCGGGTCTGGCGCTCGGGAACCTCGACGCGGTGGCTTACACCGCCGGACCGGGGCTGGCAGGCGCCCTGATGGTGGGTGCAGGATTCGGCGAGACGCTCGCCTGGTCGCTCGGGCTGCCCGCGATGCCGGTTCATCACATGGAAGGCCATCTGCTGGCTCCGCTGCTCGGCGCGGAGGAAGACATCCCCTTCCCGTTCGTCGCACTCCTCGTCTCCGGGGGCCACACTCAGCTGGTGGAGGTCGCCGCCATCGGCGAGTATCGGCTGCTCGGGGAATCTCTGGACGATGCCGCCGGTGAGGCCTTCGACAAGACGGCGAAGCTGCTCGACCTGGGCTACCCGGGCGGACCGGCGCTGGCAAAGGCGGCCGAGGACGGCGATCCGACCCGATTCCGCTTTCCGCGCCCCATGACTGATCGCCCGGGCCTGGATTTCAGCTTCAGCGGCCTGAAAACCTTCACCCTGAACACGGTCAATGCCCATCAGCCGCTCACCGGGCAGGATCGGGCCGACATCGCCCGGGCGTTCGAGGACGCCGTGGTCGATACGCTGTACATCAAATGCCGCCGCGCGCTCGAGAGCACCGGTTGCGACACCCTGCTCATGGCCGGCGGTGTCTCCGCCAACCGGCGCCTGCGGCGAACGCTGGACGAACGCCTGAACGCCACCGTCATCTACCCGAGGCCGGATCTGTGCACCGACAACGGCGCCATGATTGCTTTTGCCGGTTGCCAGCGTCTGCTGGCCGGACAGCGCTCGGAATCCATCATCTCCGTGCGCCCGAGATGGCCGATGACCGAGCTGCCCGGGCTCGGCAACTGACGTGGGGACGCTGTTCATCCGCTCGCTGCCCGTGGACTGTGTCATCGGCGTCCATCCGTTCGAGCAGAGGAGCCGGCAGCGCCTGCTCATCAGCCTGAGCGTGGAGATGGACTTCACCGGTGCGGCCCGCACGGACGCCATGGAGCAGGCCGTGGACTATTCCGCACTGTCCGATGAGATCGCCGCCTTCGCCCGGGAAGGCCGCTTTGCCCTGATCGAAACCCTGGCCGAGCGGCTGGCCGATCACCTGTTCGCGCCGCCCATGGACAGCCTGGAGCTGGAGATCATCAAACCCGCCGCCCTCGCCGCCACCCGTGAGGTGGGCGTGCGCGTACGCCGCGCCCGGGAGTAGCCATGCCCGCCGCTGCCCGCGCCCTCACCGCCTGCCTGCTTTGCCTGCTGGCCGCCGGCTGCGGGGAACCCGAGTCCGCACCGGACCTGACGGAGCTCACTGCAGCAGAGCTGGCTGCCGGGTTGCGGGAGGGCTCCCTCGCCGCCAGTTCGGTCACCCGGGCGCATCTGGCCCGGATCGACGCACTGAATCAACGGGGGCCTCGGCTGCGCGCCGTGCTCACGGTGAATCCGGCGGCGTCGGCAGACGCCGCCGAGCTGGATCGGCGTTTCGCCGAAGCGGGTCCCGTCGGTCCTCTGCACGGGCTGCCGGTGCTGATCAAGGGCAACATCGATGTGGCCGGGATGAGCTCGTCCGCCGGGTCGCTGGCGCTGACTGACGGCATCGGGCCGGTAACGGAAGACGCTTTCCTGGTCGCCCGTCTGCGCGCCGCCGGTGCCGTCATCCTCGGAACGGCCAATCTCAGTGAATGGGCCAACTTCCGTGACGGGAAATCCTCGTCCGGCTGGAGCAGCCAGGGTGGCCAGACCCGCAACCCGCACGTGCTCGACAGAAACCCCTGCGGATCGTCGAGCGGCTCCGCGGTCGCCGTGGCGGCACGGATGGCGCCGCTGGCGGTGGGCACCGAAACCAACGGGTCCATCGTCTGTCCCGCGGCTGCGAACGGCATCGTCGGCATCAAGCCCACGCTAGGCCTGGTCAGCCGACGCGGCGTCATACCCATCTCGCATACCCAGGACACGGCCGGACCCATGGCGCGGACGGTCACCGGTGCCGCCCTGCTGCTGGAAACTCTTGCGGGCTACGACCCGGACGACCCCGGCGCACGACGAATCGAATCCAGGACCTATCGGCCGGACCCCGGAACAACCCGGCTGGAGGGTCGACGCATCGGCGTTCTGCGCACCTACGCCGGCGCCGGTGCCAGGCCGCAGCTCGACGCCGTCTACCAGAACGCCATCGCGCAGCTCGAGGCTCTCGGTGCCCGACTGGTGGATCCCATCGAATTCGAACGCGCGCCGGAATTCCGGGCCGCTGCCTACCGGATCCTCCTCCGCGAATTCAAGGCGGGGCTGAACCGGTACCTCGCCGACCGCTCCCTGCCGGAGGACCGGGACAGTCTGGCCGATCTGATTGCCTACAATGACGCCAACGCCGGGGTCATGATGCCCATCTTCGGACAGAGCATCTTCCTCGAGGCAGAGGCGCTTTCCGGTCTCGACGACCCGCAGTACGGCGACGACATCACCCTGGTCCAGGACGGTCTGCGCGCCGATCTCCATACCCTGTTCGAAAACCATCGGCTCGATGCCCTGCTCACACCCGGCAACAGCCCCGCCTGGAAGACGGACTGGGTGAACGGGGACCACTTCAGCTATGGCGGTACGGCCTATCTGGCAGCCATTACCGGGTTTCCCGGCATCGCGCTGCCGGCCGGGACCGTCCAATCGCTGCCGGTGAGCGTCGGTCTCATCGGGCTGCCGGACTCGGAAGCGGAGCTTATCCAGATGGCCTACGCGCTGGAACGGTCCCTGCCGGCAGCACCGGTACCCGGGTTCATTCCGAGTCTGGAATCGCCTGAGCGCTGAGCTCTGCCAGCTTCTTCCGCCTGGCGTCCGTGAGGGCCTCACCGAGCGCAGGCCCTTCCAGGCCACGTGCAGCCAGCGCCTCGACCTGCACCGACGCTTGCACGGTCTCCACCGCCCGGGCAAGGGCTTCCAGCGCCAGGCCGCCGAGTGATCCGCAGACGGCCAGGGTTTCATCCAGCCGGCTGTCCGGTCTGAATGCCTGCACCTCCTCGAGGGCGCGCACCAGCTCACCCGCATCGGCCTGCCGCCAGTCCCACCAGTGGGATCGGTGCCGGACTACCCAGCCGGCCAGACGGGCATGGGCTTTCGGCGCTTTCAGCCGTCGCGCCATGGCGGCGATCGACTCCGGGTCCAGCGTGCTGACGTAAGCGGCAAACGACTGTTTCGGATCCAGCCCCGCTGCCGGCGGGTGGGGATCACGGGACTCGAATTCGACCAGCCAGGGCGTCAGCGCATCGAGATCACGCAGGACCTCCACGAACCGGACCGGCGCCCGGCCCGAGATGGCCTTCGTCAGCTCCGCCCACACGCGCTCGGCCGAAAGCTCGGCCAGCACACCCTCGGCCGCCATCTGCCGCATGAGCGTGCAGGTCTGTGCCGCCGGAACGAATTCCGGCAGCGTCGCGGCAAACCGGGCCACTCTGAACACCCTGAGCGGGTCCTCGGCAAACGCGTCGGAAACATGTCGAAGCACGCGTGCCTGCAGATCCGCCTGTCCCCCGAACGGATCGATGAGCTCGCCCGCACCGGATCGGGCCATGGCGTTGATGGTCAGATCACGGCGGACGAGGTCCTCTTCCAGGGTGACGGACGGATCCGCATGGACCTCGAATCCCTGGTGACCGGGGCCCGTCTTCCGCTCCGTTCGTGCCAGCGCATACTCGTCACCGGTCTCGGGATGGAGAAACACGGGAAAGTCCCGACCGACCTGCCGGTAGCCCGCGGCGAGCATTTCTTCCACGGTGGCACCGACCACCACCCAGTCACGTTCCGAGACCGGGCGTCCGAGCAGTTCGTCGCGCACGGCGCCGCCAACCAGGTAAACGTCCATGCGCCGACGTTAGCAGAGGCCGTTGCTCCAGGGCACCCGTGACCGGGCGCACCGTGCGAGATCTCCTGCAGACTGCCGGAACCCGCCGCCAGACAATGTCGACCGAAGCCCTGGTATTCCCGGGTGAAAGTAGCGGTTCCCCGGCATCAGTCGCCTACAGGTTCGGACGCCGACATCCACCTGTGCCGGGCCCCACCCGATGCTGAACTGTGCCTCCCCTGTTCGAGGAACACACCAAGGAGTTGAACCGTGAATCGACCTCACACCACCCTGGCGATCATCACGCTCTGCGCGCTGATCGTCGGCTGGCAGTTATGGCAGGCGCAACCGATGGAGAGCGTCCCTGCCGACGGCGGCCTCGCGGCATCGGATGGGCAGGATGCCTCACCCGCCCGGACGTCCGATCCCGAAGCGGCCTCCACCCCCGGGCGAGGAGACGCCAACCCGGATCCGTTCGATTTCGCCCGGCGCATCGAGGAAAACCCGGACTGCCGACCGGAAACGATGGTGCGAAATCCCGTCACCGGCGAGATCGAACAGGCCTGGACCTGCGCGCCGGCAACGGGAGATCCGCATCCCTATGAGAACTGGAGCGAAGCCGTCCTCGCCGGACTGGCCTATGGGGACGCGAAGGCCGCGGAAGTACTCGGCCTCAGACACATCCGCTCTGCCGATCCGAGCAGGGAAGCGCTCGGACTCATGCTGCTGTATCGATCGGTGGCACTCTCCGGTGAAACCGCCGCCCTGCATCGGGCAATCAGCACGCGCTATGCCGTCGTCAGCAATGGAACCGAGCCCGATGTCCACAACCTCCGGCAGCTGCTGATCTTCAGCATCGTCACCGCCAGGCTCGGGGATGCGACCATCAGCCAGAGCACCATCGAATCCCGCCTCGCGAAAGCCCGTGTCACGGCCCCCCAGATCCGCGAGATCCGATCCACTGCCGATCAGATCCTGGAGCAGATGGCCGACATCCAGCGCGCGGTGACGGGCAACACGAGCATCGGGGAGGTCCTCTCCAATGCGTAAGCTCGTCCTGTCGATTTTTCTGCTGGCACTGGCGCTGCCCGCACTCGGTCAGCATCAGGTTCTCCTCTGCCCGGAATGCCGCGACGTCACCGAACACCCCAGGGACTACGGTAACCATGCCTTCAATCAGCTGATCGCGCCCATTCCCGACGATCAGTTCGGGCCGTTCAGCACGTACGCCACGACGGCCTACGTGTGGAACACCAGCGGAGAGTACGCCCTGGTCCGGCTGGAGGACGTCCTGGAGCAGCTTTCGGTCGTCATCAACTATCAGCTGTTCACCCTGCCCCTGCAGGTGTCGTCCGATTTCGTCGAAATCTTCGTTCAGTCGATGCACGGGGATTCCATGACCTACCAGGTCCTGGAGACGTCGCAGCCGCTGACCGTGGGCGGCCGGCTTCCGGAACCGGAGCCTGATCCGGCGACCGAGACCAAGGTCGCCACACATGCTGCGGGCGAGGAACTCTGCTGCCAGTCCGGCACCTTCTACTGGTACTACGACCAGCCGCAATTCGACATCAGGTTCGACAACGAATAGCGTCTCACGCCGCATCCTGCCCGGTGGCGGTTTCCGCCGGGCAGCGATGCGTGCTGACCACCTCGTCCTGCCAGGTGGATTCGAGCACCACCGGAAAACCCCAGAGACGGTGCAGATGCTTCAGCACATCTTCCGTGCTGGCGCCGAGCGGACGCCGCTGATGCTGAGTGTGTCCGAGCGTCAGGCTGCGGTCGCCCTTCACGTCCACCTTCACCACCTGAATGTTGGGCGTCTGGTCGCCGAGATTGTACTGGCTGGCGAGCAGCTCCCGGACCCTGCGGTAGCCACCATGATCGTGGATGGCGCGGACCTCGATCTCGCTGTCCTCGTCGTCATCGAGAATGCCGAACAGTCTGAACTCCCGCATGACGCGGGGCGACATGAACTGCTGGATGAAGGACTCGTCCTTGAAGTCCCGCATGGCGGCCGGCAGTACCTCGAGCCAGTTCGCTCCGGCTATGTCCGGGAACCACTCCCGGTCTTCATCCGTAGGCGCGTCGCACATCCGCTTCAGGTCCGAGTAGATGGCGAATCCCAGCGCATAGGGATTGATGCCGTTGTAGACCGGATGATCGAAACCGGGCTGAAACAGCACGGACGTGTGAGACGACAGAAATTCCATCATGAAACCGTCGGTCACCAGACCTTCGTCGTAGAGGCGGTTGATCAACGTGTAGTGCCAGAACGAAGCCCAGCCCTCGTTCATCACCTGGGTCTGGCGCTGAGGATAGAAATACTGGGCGATCTTCCGGACGATGCGGACGATTTCCCGCTGCCAGGGCTCGAGCAGCGGCGCATGCTTCTCTATGAAGTAGAGCAGGTTCTCCTGCGGTTCCGCGGGGAAGGTGACCTCGTCCGAGGTGTCGACCGACTGCGCCTTGGGCAGCGTGCGCCAGAGATCGTTCAGGTTCCGCTGCACGTACTCGGCGCGCTCCGCCTGACGCCGCTTCTCTTCCTCAGCGGAAATCGGGTACGGCCGCTTGTACCGATCCACGCCGTAGTTCATCAGCGCATGGCAGGAGTCCAGCACCTTCTCCACCTCGGCGACTCCGTAGCGCTCCTCGCAGCTCGAAATGTAGTTCCGGGCGAACAGCAGGTAGTCGATGATGGCGCTGGCGTCCGTCCAGGTGCGGAACAGGTAGTTTCCCTTGAAAAAGGAATTGTGGCCGTAGCAGGCATGGGCGATCACCAGCGCCTGCATGGTCATGCTGTTCTCCTCCATCAGATAGCTGATGCAGGGATTGGAGTTGATGACGATCTCGTAGGCGAGGCCCATGGCACCGCTCTGATAGCTTTTCTCCACTTCCACGAACTGTTTCCCGAACGACCAGTGGTTGTAGCCCAGCGGCATGCCGATGGAGGCATAGGCGTCCATCATCTGATCGGAACGGATGATCTCGATCTGGTTCGGGTACGTGTCCAGACCATGTGCTTCCGCGATCCTGCCGATTTCCCGGTCATAGGCTTCAATGAGCTCGAACGACCAGGCGCTCCCTTCAGAAAGGGGTTTTCTGCTCATGCTGCCTCCCGTTTCTGGAACAGTTCGTGGAAGACGGGAAAGATGTCGCTCACTTCCATGATCTGCCGCTGCGCGAAAGTTTCCGGGAACCGCCGGGCCACCTGCTGATACTCCCGCCACAGCGCCTGATGATTCCGCTTGGTGATCTCCACGTAAGCGAAGTACTGAACCAGCGGCAGCAGATCGTCCTCCAGAAGCTTCCGGCAGATGGGTGAATCGTCGTTCCAGTTGTCCCCATCCGAAGCCTGAGCACCGTAGATGTTCCATTCGTTGGGCGAATAGCGCGCGTCGATCACTTCCTTCATCAGCCGGAGCGCACTGGATACCACCGTCCCGCCCGTTTCCCGGGAATAGAAGAACTCCTGCTCGTCCACTTCCTTGGCCACGGTGTGATGTCGGATGAACACGATGTCCGTACGCTCGTAGTGTCTTTTCAGGAACATGTAGAGAAGCAGATAGAACCGCTTGGCCATGTCCTTGATCTGCTGATCCATGGAGCCGGAAACATCCATCAGACAGAACATGACCGCCTGGGACGTGGGCACGGGACGCTTCACGTGCAGGTTGTAGCGCAGGTCGTTCGTATCGAGGAACGGCACCCGGTTCAGGCGCTTCTCGAGCTGCTCGATTTCGAGCATCAGCCGTCTGGCGCCGACCTCGTCGCCCTCCGCGGTTGCCCGTTCGAGCTCGGCTCTGGCCGCCTTCAGCAGCCGTCTGGACTCGCCCGAAAGGGCAATCCGACGGGCCTTGGCTGCTTTCAGAGAACGCAGCACCGAGAGTTTGGCGGGAACTCCGTCCGTCGTGAATCCCGCATGCTCGTATTTGAAGCTCGCGTTGCCTTTGAGCGCCCGCTTGGTGAGATTCGGCAGCGCGAGATCGTCGAAGAGGAACTCGAGAAACTCTTCCTGGCTGAGCTGGAAGACGAAATCGTCCTCGCCTTCTCCGCTGTTGGAGGCTTCTCCTTCGCCACCGCCGGCACCACCGCCGCCGGACGGCCGGGCGATGCGGTCGCCCTGTACGAACTCCCGGTTGCCGGGATGGACGATACTGCGGCTGCCGCCCTGTCCGTGGTTGAAGATCGGTTGAGAGACGTCGTCCGCCGGAATCGAGACTTCCTCGCCCCGGTCCATGTCCGTGATGCTGCGCGAGTCCACGGCATCGGAAACCGCTTTCCTGATGTGCTTCCTGTATCGCTCCAGGAAGCGCTGACGGTTGACGGTGCTCTTGTTCTTGGCGTTGAGCCGTCTGTCGACGATGTACGACATGCTGTTAGCTCCTGACCGGGTTGACGATTCGCTTTCAGAGGGCCGGCAGCGCGGACCGCCGGCCCCGCCCGCTCACTGGGACTTGCGAACCCGGAGGTACCACTCGGCAAGCAGGCGCACCTGCTTTTCCGTGTAGCCCCGTTCCACCATCCGCGCCACGAAGTCGTCATGCTTGCGCTGCTCCTCACTGGAGGATTTGGCATTGAACGAGATCACCGGCAGCAGATCCTCCGTGTTCGAGAACATCTTCTTCTCGATCACCGTCCGGAGCTTCTCGTAGCTCAGCCAGGATGGGTTGCTGCCGTTGTGATTCGCCCGGGCCCGGAGCACGAAGTTGACGATCTCGTTCCGGAAATCCTTAGGGTTCGAGATCCCCGCCGGTTTCTCGATCTTCT
The DNA here is from genome assembly GCA_030425195.1 of Gammaproteobacteria bacterium. Lineage (GTDB taxonomy): Bacteria > Pseudomonadota > Gammaproteobacteria > Pseudomonadales > Azotimanducaceae > SZUA-309. The sequence goes on from JAUIAV010000005.1 coordinate 102,317, forward strand.
CGAGCTCCTCGTTCAGCGCGCCGCGGTCGAGAATGTCGCCCGTCTCCGGATCCCGGTATTCCTGATCCTGAATCCAGAAATCGGCGTAGGTCACGTAGCGGTCGAAGATGTTCTGGCCGTACTCGGAGTAGGACTCGAGGTAAGCCGTCTGTATCTCCTTGCCGATGAACTCCACGTACTTCGGCGCCAGGTATTCCTTGATGTAGCGAAGCAGCCGGTCCCGGGTCTCCTGGTCATACTGTTCCTGCTCGATCTGCTGCTCGAGCACGTACATGAGGTGCACCGGATTGGCCGCCACTTCCGTGGGATCGAAATTGAACACCTTGGACAGAATCTTGAAGGCGAAACGCGTGGACTGGCCGCTCATGCCCTCGTCCACGCCGGCACCGTCCCGGTATTCCTGGATGCTCTTGGCCTTCGGATCCGTATCCTTGAGGTTTTCGCCGTCGTAAACCCGCATCTTCGAGAACACGTTCGAGTTCTCAGGCTCCTTGATCCGCGAGAGCACGGAGTACTGAGCCAGCATCCGAAGCGTGTCCGGCGCGCAGGGTGCGCTGTGCAGAGAGCTGTCCGTGATCAGCTTCTCGTAGATCTTCACCTCTTCGGTCACCCGGAGGCAGTAGGGCACCTTGACGATGTAGACGCGGTCGATGAACGCTTCATTGTTCTTGTTGTTCCGGAAGGTCTGCCACTCCGACTCGTTGGAGTGCGCGAGCACGATCCCGTCGAAGGGTACTGCGCCGATGGCTTCCGTGCCGTTGTAGTTACCTTCCTGGGTCGCTGTGAGCAGTGGGTGCAGCACCTTGATCGGCGCCTTGAACATCTCCACGAACTCCAGCAGTCCCTGGTTGGCTTTGCAGAGCCCACCGGAGAAGCTGTATGCGTCCGGATCGTTCTGCTCGAAATCCTCGAGCTTGCGGATGTCCACCTTGCCGACCAGCGCAGAGATGTCCTGATTGTTCTCATCACCCGGTTCGGTCTTGGCAACCGCCACCTGATTCAGCAGTGATGGGTATTTCTTCACGACCCTGAACTGAGTGATGTCGCCGCCGAATTCCTTCAGGCGCTTCGCCGCCCAGGGAGACATGACACCGCGCAGGTAACGCGACGGGATGCCGTATTCCTCCGAAAGGATGGCGCTGTCCTCGGTGGGGTCGAAGAGTCCGAGCGGCGACTCATTCACCGGCGAGCCGGCGATGGCGTAGAACGGCATGCGCTGCATGAGCGCTTTCAGCTTCTCCGCCAGCGAGCTTTTTCCGCCACCCACGGGACCGAGCAGGTACAGGATCTGCTTACGCTCCTCGAGCCCCTGCGCGGCGTGCCGGAAGAATGACACGATCTGCTCGATCGCCTCCTCCATACCGTAGAACTCGCCGAACGCGGGATATCGTTTGATGACCTTGTTGGAAAAGATCCGCGACAGCCGCGGGTCTTTGGAAGTGTCCACGAACTCGGGCTCGCCGATCGCCATCAGCAGACGCTCTGCCGCGGTGGCGTAAACGCCGGGATCTGATTTGCAGAGTTCGAGGTAATCCTGGAGGGACAGCTCTTCTTCTAAAGCTGCATCGAAACGGTCCTGGTAGTGCTCAAATACACCCATGGCAAGCTCTCCTTTGCTGGCTTCCGGTTGTACCGACTTCTAGAAAACCCGAAGACGTCAGAAACAAATTCGGAGTCTTCTACATTCGATTCGATGACAGCTTCACAGTTTCAGGCGTTGTCGCATAGCTGAAACAGCCGGACGGTCGTTCCTGGGGTACAGACGGTTTTTCGCTGAATCTGTCTGACAAGCCGTCTCCATCGGATCGGCAGGGTCCATTCAGATACTTGTCATAGTCCGTGGAATAGCTTGTCTAGCACCTCGTTTCAGGCCTGCCGCTTGACAGAAGGCACACTGAACAGCCTCCCGTCTTCGAGCCGCATGCAGGTCAGGCTGCGCCCCCAGACGCATCCGGTGTCCAGACCGATGATGCGGTCGTCATCAGTGTGCCCTTCGAGTGCCGCCCAGTGACCGAACAGGAGCGTCTGCTTCAGAGGCTCTTCCGCCCGCAGGCTGAACCAGGGGGAGAAACCTTCCGGCGCGTCTTCGAGTGCGCCCTTGTGAGAAAAATCCAGGGTTCCATCGGCGTCGATCAGCCGCATGCGGGTAAAGTAGTTGGTGACTACGCGCCAGCGTTCCATGCCATCCCAGGATTCCTTCCAGCGGTCGGGCTCGTTGCCGTAGAGCTCCCGGAAGTACTGCTCACAGGTGCTGCCTCGAATGACCTCCTCCACTTCCGCGGCGAGCTCCAGAGCCTTCCGCATCTTCCAAAGATGCGGGATGCCTGCATGAACCATCGCATAGCCCAGCACCTTGTCCCGGACGATGAACGGCTGCTGCCGGTACCAGTCCGAGATGTCGTCCACCCGGGGCGATGTCAGCAGGTCATCGAAGGTATCGCTGCGGTTCGGGCTGTGACCACCCCGGTGCACGGCGAGAAAGTGCAGATCATGGTTACCGAGCACGGTGACGGCGGAACTGCCCATCTCCCTCACCCGGCGCACGACGCTCAGATTGTCCGGACCCCGGTTGATCAGATCGCCGAGAAGCCAGAGACGGTCACGACCGGTCTGGAAGTCGATCCTGTCGAGCAGCCGGGCAAATTCCTCGTAGCAGCCCTGAATGTCTCCAACCGCATAAGTGGACATGGCGCTCAGTGCACCACGTTCGGCAGCGAAAGTGAAAACGGACGGATCTGTGTGCGGAAGGATTCCCCGGAATCCCGCACGAACTCGTAGTGGCCCTCCATACTGCCTACCGGGGTCCCGATGATGGCCGCACTCGTGTATCGGAAGCTTTCGGATGGCGCAAGGCGCGGCTGCTTGCCCACCACGCCGGGACCGGCGACCTCCTCGATCCGGCCCTCGGCATTCGTGATCCGCCAGTAGCGGTTCATCAGTGTGGCCGCCTCAGCGCCGTTGTTGGTGATGGTGATCGTGTACGCGAAGACGAAGCGTCCGTCGTCGGGGCTGGATTCCCGCTCGATGTACCGGACCTCCACGTGAACATCGATATCTCCGTCCGTTCCACTCATTTCCGATCGTCTTCCGTCACTGCATTTGCGAGCGCAACAAAGTCTTCCACGCTGAGGACATCCGGTCGCGCGTCCGGATCCACCGGAACCCGGTTCCAGTCTACGCCGAGATCCTTCAGACCTTTCGCGATCCGCTTGCGGCGGGCGGAGAAAGCGAGCTGAAGCACCCGGCCGAAGCGCGCCGTGTCCACATCCGACAGCGTCCGCCTCGGTACGATCCGCACCACCTGGGAGTGCACCCTGGGCGGCGGCGAGAAGGCCTCAGGCGGCACATCGAACAGCGATTCCACCTCGCAATAATACTGTGTGAGCACGCCGAGCCGCCCCCAGCTCTTGCTGCCGGGCGCCGCACCAATTCGGTCACCCAGCTCCCGCTGGAACATGAAGTGCATATCCCTGATCCGCGGCAGATGCCGGAACAGCTTCAGGAGCAGCGGAGAGGAGATGTTGTAGGGCAGGTTACCCACCAGTCGCCAGCCCGGCGGGGTCAGCAGTCCATCCAGGTCCACGCGCAGGATATCGTCGCTGACGAGTTCGAGATCCGGGAAGCGGACCTCGAGCGGCGCAATCATGTCCCTGTCCAGCTCGACGGCCACGTAACGTTCCGTATTCCCGTACAGATAGGACGTCAGGGCACCGGGACCGGGTCCGATCTCCAGCAGACGGTCCTCCGGGGTCGGTCGCACCACATCCGCAATCCGCTGCAGAACGCCTTCGTCCACCAGGAAATGCTGCCCGAAGCGTTTCCGGGGTCTGGGCGCACGGCTCATCCGTCGGACACGAGTTGCCCGGCCAGGTCCGCAGCAGCCAGAAAACTGCCGGCTTCAGCCAGGCCCGTACCCGCAATGTCCAGGGCTGTGCCGTGGTCCACCGACGTGCGTACGAAGGGCAGGCCCAGGGTCACGTTGACCGCTTCCCCGAAGCCGTGTGATTTGAGCACCGGCAGACCCTGATCGTGATACATGGCAAAAACCGCATCGGCTCGCTCGAGAAAGCGCGGCGTGAACAGGGTGTCCGCGGGTAACGGCCCTTCCACCTTCACACCCCGCGCCGCCAAAGCCCGGCAGACGGGTTCAATCACCTCGATTTCTTCCCGTCCGAGATGACCGCCCTCGCCCGCATGCGGATTCAGTCCAGCCACCAGCACCACCGGATCCTCGATTGCGAACTGCCGTTCGAGGCCGTTCAGCAGAATGCCGAGCCGTCGTTCGAGCAGCTCCGGGGTGATGGCGCCGGGCACATCCCTGAGCGGCAGGTGGGTCGTCGCCAGCCCCACCCTGAGGGAGCCTGCCACCAGCAGCATCACCACGTCCGGAACCTTCGCGCGTTCGCAGAAAAATTCCGTGTGGCCGCTGAACGGAAGTCCGGACTCGTTGATGATGGATTTCTGCACCGGACCCGTCACGATGCCCGCGAACCGGCCGCTGAGGCAGCCATCGGCCGCCGTCTCCAGGGTCTGTACCACGTAGGGCGCATTTCGAACGTCGAGCACGCCCGGCTGCTCCGGTTCCGGCAGCGGCTGGTGCAGAACCGTCAGACACCCGGCCGTGCAGCTGGGGGCGTCCAGGTGGTCGTCCACGCTGAGCGCAAGGCCGCAGCGCCCGGCGGCGCGAACCAGAAGATCCGCATCGGCAATGGCAACCCAGGGAAACCGTCTGTCCCGGCCCGCCGCGCGGGCCAGCAGCTCCGGTCCCACACCGGCCGGCTCTCCGGGGGTGATGGCAAGCCGGCGCGCTCCGTTCATGAGAGCAGGCGTATCAGGACTGGGTCAGCCGGAGGTCGACGAAAGCCTCATCGCGGAGTTCCTTGAGCCACTTTTCGAGCTCCTCCTCGAATCGCCGGCCATGAAGAATCTGCAGGGCCATGTCTTTACGGGCATCTTCGCTCATGTCCTGTTCCCTTCGATCCTGCACCTCGAGGATGTGCCAGCCGTAGTCTGACTGGAAGGGTTCGCTCAGGGAGCCGGTCGGCGTGGTCGCCATCATTTCCCGGAAAGCGGGAACGAACTCAGTACCGGACGTCCAGCCGAGATCGCCGCCGGCCAGCGCGCTGCCGGGGTCTTCCGAGAATTCCTCCGCCAGTTCCGCAAAGTCCTCGCCGGCCTCGACCCGGCGATAGATGTCCCAGATCAGCGCCTCCGTTTCTGCCGGGGTGCGGATCTCGGACGGCATCACCAGAATGTGCCGCAGCTTCGCCTGCTGTTCCTTCTGCATGCCCGCGCCTCTCTGCTCCAGCAGCTTGACGATGTGCAGGCCGCTGCCGCTGGCGATGGGCGGCGACACATCGCCGACTTCCATCTGCACGACGTATTCGGCGAACAGCGTCGGCAGCTCGGCGGCCTTGCGCCAGCCCAGATCGCCGCCCTCCAGGGCCCGGGAACCGGCCGACCGGGAGACGGCCATCTGTGCGAAGTCCGCACCCGCCCTGAGCTCCTTGACGATCTCAATGGCGGCTTCTTCCGCCGCCTGTATGGTCTCCTGACTGGCATTGGGCTCCAGCGCCAGCAGTATGTGTCCGACCCGGAACTCGTCGGACAGCAGCTCCTGATAATAAGGCGAGTTGAGCAGGTCCTCGATGTCCTGCTCACTGATGGCGATCCGTCGATTGACGATCGCCTGCTGCAGGCGCTGCATGAGCATCTCCCGGCGGATCTGCTCCCGGAACTCCGCGTAGTTGCGCCCGTCCTGCTCGAGACGCTGGGCAAACTGCTCGATGGTCATGTTGTTCGAGGCGGCAAAGCTGCCTACCGCCCGGGTCAGCGTCTCATCATCCACCACCACGCCGCGACGGACGGCTTCCTGCACCTGCAGGCTCTCGATGATGAGCCGCTCCATGATCTGTGACATGAGGATGTCGTTGGGCGGCAGCGGCTGATTGTTCTCGGCGAACTGCTCCCGGACCATATCCAGACGTTCCACCAGCTCCGAGGCGAGCACCACATCGTCTTCCACCACCGCCACGATGGCGTCCAGCTCCTGATACTGTGCCCTGGCGCCGGTGCTGATGCCGAGCAGGGCCCAGGCGATGGCCGCCAGCGCGGCCGTCATTGCGATTCGTTTCATATCTCTTCCGTTACGTAGCCCCGGATGCTCTCCTCCAGCAGGGTCTCCAGGGAATCATCGAGGCTGGCCAGCCCCTTGAAAACCACCTGCAGGAAGACGCCCGTGCGGGTCACCGCATCTTCGAACTGCCGGGCGGAGGGGGTATCCAGATAGCGCCGCCCGACCAGCCGCAGCTTCCAGCAGCAGTCGTTGTACTCAATTCCCGCCAGGCTCTCAATGGTCCGATCGCTGATCACATCGAAGTTCCAGCGGCCGATCACGGCGAACCGGGCGCTCAGCGGCCAGATCATGGCCAGATCCGTCTGATCGATACGGTTGCGCTGATAGCGGTAGGCCATGTGCACGATCTTCCGGTTGTCCGCCCGGAAGTTCACGAAGGCACCGCCCCGGCTCACGTCGTCCTGGGTCGGATCCCAGACCATGTTCGCACCCAGCGACCAGCGACCGAAACTCCCCCCCAGCTCGCCCGCGAACTCCGAGCGACGGCTGAGATCCAGCGGGCTCTGGTTACCGGACACAGTCACACGCCGGTCCTCGAAATATCGGATCTGGCCGATGCTGGCGCGAAGAAACTCCCGTCCGGTGGCCGCATGCAGCAGCCTCGAGGTGAGGCCCACCGACAGCTGGTTTGCGTCGCCGATCCTGTCCAGACCGCTGAACCGGTTGTCCCGCCAGAGCTGATCATAGCGGAAGGTGAGGTTGCTCACGTCGAAGAGCGGCAGCTCATCCTGGTTCTCATACTCCTGATAGAGATAGAAGATGCGCGGCTCGAGCGTGTGCACGGCGGGCGCACCCCGGAACGTCAGATCCCGCTCGAAGAACAGGCCCGTATCCACGCTGCCGAGGGCGATGCCCCGATCCGGGTCGTGATCCACATCATCCGCCGTATCCCGGAGATCGTAGGCCGTGTATCGGTAGCCGCCCGTCATCGTCAGAAAACCCCAGGACCGGGACAGCGGCATCCGCAGACGCGGCTCCACGTGCGCCCGTTCACCGACGATCTTCTGCGCCCCGACGAGATCGTCGTTGTCCCTGTCGAAGCTGACGGCGGAGGCGCCCACGGACCATTCGAGTGGCCCCGGCAGACCTCCCCGGTAGCTGATGTCGAGCTCCGGCAGCCGCTGGTAGGGATCCGTGGTTACCTCGTCCAGACGCTGAAACCGCTGAGCCCAGAACCGCACGTCGAGACCGCCCCGCAGATACTGCACTTCACCGCGACGCTCGAGCTCCCGCTGGGATGCCACGTCCAGCTCAGTATCCAGGTTCCGGAAATAGTCACGGTCGCTGACCGCCGTGTAGTTCACCGTGGTCTGCCAGAAACCGGCGTTCCCCTCGTGGTACAGGCCATACAGCCAGCGATCGGCGGGATCGAACGGCCCCTCCACGAGGCCGGCATCTCTCAGGTCGTCAAAGTCGTCTTTCTCGTAGGTGCCGTCGTACTGCCGGTCATTGGGCAGAAAAGATCCCACCAGCATGCTCCGTTGCCATTCCGAGAGGTGCCGGAGCTCCACTTCCGCGCCCATCCCCCGTTTCTGGAAGTACCTGGGAATGACCGTGGCGTCGTAGTTCGGCGCCAGGTTCAGATAGTAAGGCGGCGCAAACTCCAGACCGTTCTGGCTGGAGACCCCTAGGCTCGGAAACAGCCATCCGGACTTGCGTTCCGCATTGACCGGAAAGCTGAGATAGGGTGTGTAGAAGACGGGCACGTCCATCACACGGACGACCGCGTGCCGGGCGGTTCCGAAATCACTGCCATCGCGGACGTCGAAGGACCGCGACCCGATCTGCCAGTTGCTGTTGCCGGGCTCGCAGCGGGTAAAGCGGGCATGGCTCACACGCAGGTCGCCGGATTCGGTCCGTTCGAGCCTGTCCGCTTTGCCCCTGAACTCCGGCTCGATCAGCAGAAACTCCGCGTCCTCGATCACCGTGGCCTTGCTGTCCAGATTCATCGTCGCATTGCGGCCTCTGAGGATGGCCGTCGGCTCTTCGATCTGCACCCGTTCCGGAATCGCACCGTCCCGGGTCACATGGTCCATCTCGACCCTGGGGGCTCTGAGGGTCCGGTTACCCTGCCGCACCATCACGTCGCCCTCCAGGATCACCCGACCGGACTCCCAGTACTCTGCTTCCCGGGCCTCGGCGTAGATCGGCTCCTCCTCTGATGCCGGACCTGCCGGCGGCGGGAAGTCCGGCCATCGATAGCCGCCGGTACAATAGGGGGGAAGCGCCAGCAGTTCCGCCGGCGTCAGCGCTTCCCGCGGGAACCAGAAGTCCATCGGCAGCGTCCCCGCACCCGCCTTCCCCTTCCGGTAGCCGGACGTCTGATCCGGCTCTGCGGCAGTCGCCATACCGGCAACGCAGAAAATCACGGCCAGGAAGGCGACCGGCAGGAACTGGGGGGTTCGGATCATGGGTCGCGATCATACCCCATCGGAAGCGCGCCGCGGCTTACCGTCACGTAACCCGGGATGGCGAATCCGCTAAACTGAGCGGATGACCGATTCCGCAATCCAATGGGCGAAACACACAGCCGATGGCCGGCTTGCCGGCTTCGAATCCGCCGCCGTCATCCCTCTGCGCGCCGAGGCAAGCTTCCGCGCTTTTTACCGGCTCGAGCCCCGTCCCGAGGCAACCGGCGCTGATTCCCTGATCCTGATGGTGTCGCCGCCGGAGAAGGAGCAGAACGATCAGTTCGAGCGTCTGGCGTCGGTGTTCGGCCGCGCCGGACTGCCGGTGCCGGAGATAGTCGGCTCACAGAAGCGCTCCGGCTGGTATCTCATGACGGATCTCGGCCGCCGGGAACTGGGTGAAGCCTACGGGACGCCCGCCGAGAGGGCGGGCCTGGAAGCCGCGCTGCGGGCGCTGATCACCCTCCAATCCGTGACGGATCCCGCCATTGCGCCTTACACGGGCGCACGGCTGCACGACGAGCTCGGCATTTTCACCGAGTGGTTCGCCGATGGACTGATGGGCCTGTCCATCCCGGCCGCCTTGGCGCCCGTCTTCGAGAACCTGGTCGGACGGATGGTGAATCAGCCTCAGTGCTGCGTGCACCGGGACTACCACTGCCGGAATCTGCTGTTCGATCCGGCCACCGGCGCGCTGGGCATCGTGGACTTCCAGGACGCGCTCATGGGTCCGGTCAGCTACGACCCGGCGTCTCTGCTGCATGACTGCTATCACCGCTTCAGCGACAGGGATGTCGACCACTGGCTGAACTGGTATCTGCAACACACGCCTTTCGAGCTGGACCCGGACCGGTTCACCTCGGACGTGACCATGACCGCCGTGCAGCGCCAGCTCAAGGCCGTGGGTATCTTCTCCCGGCTCAGGCTTCGGGACGGCAAGGTCACTCACCTCCCGCACATTCTGCCGGTACTCGACAGCCTGGCGCATCTGTCCGGCCGCGAGCCGGCCTTGCGACCGCTTTCGGACTGGCTTCGGCAGCTGGATCGGAACGATGTGAGGACACGGATCCAGGCCCTGGAGCGGCGGACGGCCCCCGCATGAAGGCGATGATTCTGGCAGCCGGCCGGGGGGAAAGGCTTCGCCCGCTCACCGATCACACCCCCAAACCCATGATCGAGGTGCAGGGCCGGCCGCTGCTCGAACACCAGATTCAGTGGCTCGCCGACGCCGGGATCACCGAACTCGTCATCAACCTGCATCATCTGGGCGAGCAGATCGAACAGCATTTCGGGGATGGCAGCACCCGCGGTGTGCGCATCCGCTACAGTCATGAGCAGAAGCTTCTGGAAACCGGCGGCGGCATCGTCAACGCACTGCCGCTGCTCGGCGGCGAGCCGTTCCTCATTCTGAACGGTGACATCTTCACCGATTTTCCCTTCGACCACCTCGCACCGCTGCCCGCCTGGGCCGACATCCACCTGGTGGTGACGCCCAGGCCGGCGTTCCGCGATCAGGGCGACTTCGAGGTGGCAGATGGACGGGTCACCGCCAGAGGCAACGGGTTCGTCTACTGCGGCATTGCCATTCTGAGACCGCGGATTTTCGACGGCGACCGGGCAGCACCGTTCTCACTGCGGGACCGGTTCTTCGAGGCCATCGGCAATGGGCGTCTTTCCGCGCAGATCTGGAATGGAGACTGGATCGACATCGGTAATCAGGCGCAGCTGGACAGTGTCAACGCCCGCGACCCACGCGTAGAATGACCCGGCATGAACTACTGGATCGCGCCTTCCATTCTTTCAGCGGACTTCTCCCGGCTCGGTGAGGAAATACGTGACGTGCTCACCGCGGGGGCGGATGTCATTCACTTCGACGTGATGGACAACCACTACGTGCCCAACCTGACCATCGGTCCGCTGGTGCTGGAATCCCTGCGCAAGGCGGGCATCGACGCCACCATGGACGTGCATCTCATGGTGAAGCCGGTGGACCGGCTGATCGGAGACTTTCTGAGCGCCGGCGCGGACATCATCAGCGTGCACCCGGAGACCACCGAACACCTGCACAGAACGCTCAGTCTCATCCGCGAAGGCGGTGCGAAGGCCGGCCTGGTCTTCAATCCGGCCACGCCCGTCGATCAGCTCGCCGAGGTGATCGATCTGGTGGACCTGGTGCTGATCATGTCCGTGAATCCGGGATTCGGCGGCCAGGCGTTCATCGCCTCGAGCCTGACCAAGGTGGCGGACGTCCGGGAGATGATCGATGCGAGCGGCCGGGACATCCGCCTCGAGATCGACGGTGGCATCAAGGCAGACAACATCGCGGACGCGGCCCGGGCCGGAGCCGACACCTTCGTCGCCGGCTCCGCCATCTTTTCCGCAGGCGCGGACTACGAGACGACCATCCGCAGCATGCGCGACGCTCTGGCTTCGGTTTGAAGCCCTATTCCGGCTATCTGTTCGACCTGGACGGCACCCTGGTCGACACCGCGCCCGACATCAATGCGGCCCTCAATCACGCCCTCACCCTTCACGGGGGCCGACCGGTGAACGAGGCGCTGACGAGACACTGGGTGGGACACGGGGCCAGAGCGCTGATCACGGAAGCCATCGCCGATCAGACCCTGGAGGATGCGCTGCTCGACACTCTGCTGACCGATTTTCTGGACTACTACATCGCAAACATCAGCGTCCTGAGCACCCCCTACGCCGGCGTGCTCGCCGCCATGGACGCCCTGAGAGACCGCGGCGCCCGACTGGCCGTGGTCACCAACAAGCTGGCCCGCCTCACCGAGCCGCTGCTCGACGAGCTTTCACTGACGGACTACTTCGACACCATCGTCTGCGGCGATACGGCCGATGCGCCCAAGCCGGACGCCGCTCCCGCGCTGTTCGCCTGCGGAAAGATGGGTGTTCCGCCCGCCGACGCGCTGTTCGTGGGTGATTCGGCCGCGGACGTCGGCTGCGCGCGGGCGGCCGGCTGCCCGGTAGTGGTGGTCCGGGACGGCTACAACCATGGCATTCCGGCCGGCGAGCTCGGGGCGGATGCGGTCATTGAATCGTTTCTGGACCTCGTTTAGGCTCACCCCGCGTCATACCGGACCCGATCATGCCGAGCTCAGCACGCATCGACCACGCCCTGCGCTTCCGCGCCCAGGGCAGCCAGGATCGCTGGCGAACCTCCCCGCGCCTTTGACGCAGCGGCGGTACCGCTGCGCCTCATCTCCAGGGGCCGCCGAAGGCTGCCCGCGACGACACCGATCCGCTGACGCGGAACGCAACGGACGAATCAGATGGACGCCGAAACGTTTTCAGAACTGGCCGCGCAGGGCTACAACCGCATTCCCGTGGTGCACACCAGCCTTGCCGACCTGGACACTCCCCTCTCCGTATACCTCAAGCTGGCTCGAGGACCCTACTCCTACCTGCTCGAATCCGCCCAGGGTGGTGAGAAGTGGGGCCGCTACTCCATCATCGGTCTGCCGGCGAGAACCGTGCTCACGGTGGAGGGCGACCGGATCACCATCACCACCGATGGAGAAGTGGTGGAACAGGTCGTCACCGACGACCCTCTCACCTTCATCGAGGAATTTCAGGCCCGCTTCCGGGTTGCCCAGCTGCCGGACCTGCCCCGGTTCTACGGCGGCCTGGTCGGCTACTTCGGTTACGACACCGTGCGCTATACGGAGAAACGTCTGAAGGAAACTACGCCGCCCGACACTCTGGGCACGCCGGACATCCTGCTCATGGTGTCCGAGGAGGTCGTGGTCTTCGACAATCTGAAGGGACAGATGCAGCTGATCAGCCTGGTGGACCCGGAGGATCCGGACAACTACCAGCGCACCGTGGAGCGCCTGCAGGACAGAGCCCAGTCCCTGCTGCAGGTCGTGCCGGCCATTCAGGAAACCCCCACCAACCAGCCCATCGAAGAGTCGGACTTCGTTTCCGAGTTCGGTGAGGAGCCGTTCAAGCAGGCGGTGGAGACCATCCGCGAATACACCCGGGCGGGTGACGTGATGCAGGTGGTGCTGGCCCAGCGCATGTCGCTGCCCTTCGGTTCCGAACCCATCAATCTGTACCGGGCACTGCGCAGTCTCAACCCGTCACCCTACATGTACTTCATGGATCTGGACGGGTTTCAGATCGTCTCCAGCTCGCCGGAGATCCTGGCCCGGGTGGAAGACGGTGTCATCACCAACCGACCGCTGGCCGGCACCCGCCGCCGGGGCCACACGGCCGAAGAGGATCGGGCGCTCGAAGCGGAGCTGCTGGCGGATCCGAAGGAGATCGCCGAGCACCTCATGCTCATCGATCTCGGGCGGAACGACGTGGGCCGGGTGTCCGAAACCGGCTCCGTGGAAGTGACGGAGAAGTTCGTGATCGAGCGTTACTCGCACGTGATGCACATTTCGTCGAACGTGACCGGCCGGCTGAAGGCGGGCAGGACCGCCATGGACGTCCTGCGCGCGACGCTGCCCGTGGGCACCCTGTCCGGGGCTCCGAAGATCCGGGCCATGGAGATCATCGATGAGCTCGAGCCTGTGAAACGCGGCATCTACGGAGGCGCGGTGGGCTATCTGGCCTGGAATGGCAACATGGACACCGCCATCGCCATCCGCACGGCGGTGATCAAGGACGGCACCCTCTACATCGAGGCGGGGGGCGGTATCGTTGCCGATTCCATTTCGCGTCTCGAGTGGAAAGAGAGCATGAACAAAGGACGCGCCATCTTCCGGGCTGCTGCGCTTGCGGAGTCACGATTCGAGAATCTCGAACAGGCCGGCGGTTATGACGACTGAGAACAGCCTCGCCGAACGCACCGGAGCGGCACTGCTGGCCCGCAACTGGCGGCTGGTCAGCGCAGAGTCATGCACGGGCGGCCTGCTGGCCGCCACTCTGACCGACATCCCGGGCTCATCGGTCTGGTTCGAGGGCGCCTTCGTCACCTACCGGCTTTCCGCCAAAACGGCCATGGTCGGCGTCGGGCAGGCCCTGCTCGATACGCACGGCGCCGTGAGCGAGCCGGTTGCCCGGGCCATGGCCGAAGGCGCGCTCGCGCACAGTGACGCGGATATCGCCGTATCGATCACCGGAATTGCCGGGCCGGACGGGGGAGACGTGATCTCCCCCGTGGGTACGGTCTGGTTCGGGTGGGCTATCCGTGAGGAAGGCGTCATCCGCTGCGTGCAGACGGCCGAGCACCATCTGTCCGGAAGCCGGCAGATGGTGCGTTCCGAGGCTGTCAGCGTCGCCCTCGACGGCGTGCTCGCGCTCTGCTGACGCGTCAGCCGCTGCTGACGGAAATCTTCCGGGCCGACGGCGGTGCCGTCTTCGGCAGGGTCAGCCGGAGCACCCCCCGTTTGTAGACCGCTTCCGCATTCTGTGCCGTCACTTTCGCGGGCAGCGGAATCACACGCTGGAAACTGCCGAACGCCCGCTCGGTAATCCGCATGGATCCCTCCTTGCGTTCGCTCTCGTAGCGCTTGGTCCCGGTGATGAGCAGGCGCTGGCCGTCCACCGTCACGTCGATCTCTTCCTTCACCAGACCGGGCGCCTCCAGCTCCACCACGAAAGCGTCGTCGCGCTCTTCCACATCGGCAGCGAGAAGACCCCAGCGGGCGGTATCCGCCGGCTCGTCGGACCGGGTCGGGCTGAAGTACGTCAGCGCCTGGGACGCCCGGGCGCTGAGCGCCCGCCAGCCTTCGGCCAGGCGCTTCCAGGTGTTTCCGAAGTCTTCCCTGATGCGATCGGTGTCCATGGGCACCTCCTTGTTCGCCTTCCGCGTTTGCGTGGTGGTATCAGGAAACGGTGACCTTGCGCGCACCCTGCTCGGCACCCTTCGGCACCTCGATGGTGAGCACACCGTCCTTCACTTCCGCCTTGAGAGCATCGGCCTGCACATGGGTCGGCACCCGGAACTGACGGGCGAAGCTGCCCTGACGCCGCTCCGTACGCACGTAGCCCTTGTCCTCTTCCTTCTTCTCCTCGACCCGGGAACCGCGGATGCTGAGCACGCCTTCGTGCAGCTCCACGTCCAGATCTTCGGGCTTCATGCCGGGCACGTCCATGTGGAAGACGTAGCTTCCGTCCGTTTCCTTGATGTCCACGGGCGGCAGCCATTCGGCCCGGTTCGCGGGGCTGAAAAAGGGATCCCGCTCGAACAGATCCCCGAAACGGCCGAAGAGGTCGAAGGGGTCATTGCGTCTGACAACGTCATTCATTTCTCATCTCCTTCCAAGAGTTTTGCCGCCGGCGGACACTGCCGCCGGCCTGTAAGCCAGATATGGGTCCAGTTTCGAAGTCTTCAACGGGCCTGCAACTAGGTAGTTACCGAAGCCGCGGTCATAATTCGCGGATGAGCGAACAGATCGATGAACAGCCGGCACTGAACCGGCGCCTGAACGGGCCCCTGCTGACGATTTTCGGGCTGGGAACCATGGTGGGTGCCGGCATCTATGTGCTGATCGGCGAGCTTCTCCTGGTGAGCGGCAGCTTCGCCCCCTGGGCCTTTCTGCTGGCCGCGGTGGTGGCCGCCTTCACCGCCACCAGCTATGGCGAGCTTGCTAGCCACTATCCGAAAAGCGCCGGTGAAGCCGTGTACGTGGATCGGGCATTCTCGAAACCGCTGCTCACCCGCCTGACCGGCTGGGGCGTGGTGCTGACGGGCCTCGTCTCCAGCGGCACCCTGGCCAACGGATTCGCCGGCTACCTCGCCTATTTCTACCCGGGTGCCGAAGGCATCGCCGCCACCGGTTTCATTCTGATTCTGGGCGTGATTGCCGCCTGGGGAATCGGGCAGACGGTCTGGGTTGCCGCCATCATCACCCTGTCCTCTCTGTTCGGGCTGCTCGCGGTGCTGGCCATGTCCGGTCGGTATCTGGCAAACCTGCCCGACGTCTGGCCGGCGATGATCCCGGCCTCCGGCGGCGCCTGGCTGGCCATCACGCTGGGCGCGTTCGTCGCCTTCTACGCCTTCATCGGGTTCGAGGATATGGTGAACGTGGCCGAGGAAACCCGGGAACCGGAGCGGGTCATGGCGCCGGCCATTCTCATAGCTTTGAGTGTGGCCGCCCTGCTCTACGTTCTGGTGGCCACCGTCGCCGTGCTCGCCAACGCCGAACTGAATCTGGCCGGCCACTCGGCACCACTCGCCGCGATGGTTTCCCACACCGGCACCCGATGGCCGGCTGTCATCGCCGTGCTCTCCATGCTGAGCGTCACCAACAGTGCGCTGGCTCAGATCGTGATGGTCTCCCGCGTCATCTACGGCATGGCCCAGGAGGGTAAGGCGCCTGCCGTGCTCGCCATGATCCATCCGAAGCGGCACACACCCATGGTCTCCACGGTGCTGACCGTGCTGGTGATCGTGCTCCTGGCCACCTGGTTTCCATTGCTCACTCTGGCCAAGGCGACCAGCTTCATCATTCTGGTGATCTTTGCTCTGATCAACGTCTCGCTCATCCGGTTGAAGCTGACCGGCAGAATCCGCCGGCGGGGTGTGTGGAAACCGGTCGTCGGAACGGCACTGTCTCTGGGTCTGGTGGGCATGAGCCTGATCTGACCGTCGGCCCGATTGTTCCGTCCACGCCGATCGCGTATTTTCCGGAGTCTGGAGGGGATCAGACATGCCGAGCTACCGCTCACCATTCCGAACGATGCTTCTGGTTCTGCTGCTGGCGGTGCCGGGTGCGGCTGTCGCGGAAGCAGGCGGACCATTCGTCTCACCCATCGACTCGCTAACCGATGCCGAGATCGCCGACGGACAATCGCATTTCCGCGTTCACTGCGCCCGCTGCCACGGCATGCTGGGGCAGGGCGGCGAAGGGCCGAGTCTGACCCGGGCCGATCTCCGACATGCGCCGGACGATGAAACGCTGTTCGCGGTGATTGATGAAGGGATTCGTGGTACCGGTATGCCCGGCACCTTCGGGCCCAACGACGAAACGCTCTGGCAGATCGCCGGCTACGTCCGCTCCCTCGGCAGGCTGCCGCAGGAAGCGATGCCGGGAGACCCGCAAGCCGGCCAGGCCATCTATGAAGGCAAGGGCGGATGTCCGGCCTGCCACATCGCCAGGGGCGAGGGCCGGGGCGTCGGACCGGAGCTCAGCAATGTGGGCAACCGGCGCAATCTGGAGTACCTGCGCCGGGCCCTGACCAATCCGGACGCCGACCACCCCATGCTCTCGGACTGGCAGAAAGGCAACATCAACGCCTTTCTCACCCTGCGCGTGGTTTCCGAGACCGGTGAATACGAAGGCCTCAGGATCAACGAGGATGAATTCTCCGTGCAGATGCGCGACCTGGCCGGTGCCATCCATTCCTTCGACAAGCGGACGCTGCTCGATCTGGAACGCGCCTTCGGACACAGCCTGATGCCCGGCTACGAAACCGTGCTCAGCGCCGGTGAGATCGACGATCTGGCGTCCTACCTCATGAGCCTGAAAGGAACTGCACCATGACGAAGGCACTCACCGCCCTCCTCCTGCTGACCTTCGCCGCGGCCGCCGTCCATCCGGCCGTGCCTTTCGAGCGGCTGCTCACCGCCGGGAGCGACGGGAACTGGCTCACCTATTCCGGCAGCTACCGTTCCGAACGCTATCTGCCGCTCGATCAGATCAACCGGAAGACCGTATCCGGGCTGAAGGTGCTCTGGGCTTACCAGATGCAGCCGACGGACATCGCCGGGGCCGGCCTGCAGGAAACCACACCTCTGGTGGTGGACGGCATCATGTATCTGACCGAGTCACCGAGCAGTGTCTCGGCCCTGGATGCCCGGACCGGCCGTCTGCTCTGGCACTGGGCACCCGAGCTGCCCGAGGACGTGCTGCACATCGGATTTCCGAAAGTGAACCGTGGCGTGGCCATTCTCGATGACACACTCTATGTGGGCACTCTGGATGCGCGCCTGTTCGCACTGGACGCGGGTACCGGGGCCGTACGCTGGGAAACACGGGTGGCTGATAACTCGGTGGGGTTTTCGCTGACGCTGGCACCGCTGGCGCTGGACGGCCAGATCATCGTTGGCGTGAGCGGCGCCGAAGCCGGCGTGCGTGCGTTCGTCGATTCCTACGACGCGAAAACGGGCGAGCGTCTCTGGCGGACCTATACGGTTCCGGCACCGGGTGAACCCGGCAGCGAGACCTGGGGCGGCGACAGCTGGCAGACGGGCGGCGGCTCCACCTGGCTGACGGGTTCCTTTGATCCGGATCTCAATCTGCTCTACTGGATGACGGGCAATCCCGCGCCGGACTGGAACGGCGATCTGCGCCCGGGTGACAACCTTTACACCTGCTCCATCCTGGCTCTCGACCCTGCCAGCGGCGAGATGCGCTGGCACTTTCAGTTCACGCCCCACGACACCCACGACTGGGACGCGAACCAGATCCCCATCCTGGTGGACGGCACCTTCGACGGCCGGACGAGGAAGCTGGTGGCTGTGGCCAATCGCAATGCCTTCTACTATCTCCTGGACCGGGAGACCGGCGAGTTCCTGCTTGGCACCCCCTACTCCAAACAGACCTGGGCGGCAGGCCTCGACGGCGAAGGCCGCCCCATCCTGCTGCCTGACAGGGAGCCCACCGAGGAAGGCACGCTGGTCTGGCCGAGCCTGCAGGGAGCCATCAACTGGTTCTCACCCGCCTTCAACCCGGAAACCGGTCGTTTCTTCATACCGAACCGGCGGATGGGTGCCATCTATTTCAAGGCGGACGCAGAGTACGAGCCCGGTCAGCCGTTTCTCGGCGGCGGCGAGCAGGCCCTGTCCGGCGACGACGCCTCGGGCGCGGTCCTGGCCGTGGACGTGATGACGGGGAAGCAGCTCTGGGAGTTTCCGCTGAAGGCGCCGCCCTGGTCCGGCGTCATGGCCACGGCCGGCGGCCTGGTGTTCGGCAGCAGCCTGGAAGGCATGTTCTTCGCGCTGGATGAGGAGACGGGGCAGTCCCTGTGGAATTTCAACACCGGCGCCCACATCCGCACCAATCCCATGGGCTTCGCCGTGGACGGCCGTCAGCGTGTTGCCATCACCGGCGGCAACACGCTGTTCGTGTTCGGGCTGGAGTAACGGACGGCCGGCGCGGCGTATCCTACAACGGCACGTTGTCGATCAGCCGGACCACCCGGTCGCCGCAGGTGAGGCTGGCTGCTGCGAAACGACGGCCGTCCCGGCTGACGATGTAGTCCACGTCGAACCCCGCGTCCGCCAGCGCCCGGGACACCTCCTCATCACTCAGGTCAGAACCGATCAGGCGGTTCAGCGTCGCTGCCCTCGCCCGGCCGGCCGTGTCCAGATTCTCGTTGCGGCTGCTCATGGCGAGGCCGTCCGGCTCCCGCACCGTGGTACAGGGGACGATCTCCACGTCCATGAAGAAGGCCGCGCACATGTCCCGGATCAGGAGATACTGCTGATAGTCCTTCTCGCCGAAGTACGCCCGATCTGCCCGGACCAGATTCAGCAGCTTCATCACCACCGTCAGCACGCCGGTGAAGTGGCCGGGCCGGTGCCCGCCGCAGAGCTCGGCCGAGAATCGGGTTTCATCCACCTGAAAACGGTAGCCGTCCGCATACATGTCATCGAAGCGCGGTGTGATGACGAAGTCCACGCCCAGCGTCTCGGCAAGTTCAAGATCCCGAGTCAGCGTCTGCGGATAGACCTCCAGGTCCTTCGGGTTGTTGAACTGGGTCGGGTTCAGATAAATGCTGAGCACGGTGAACTCGTTTTCCGCCACGCTCCGCTCGATCAGGGAGGCGTGCCCGGCATGGAGCGCGCCCATGGTGGGTACGAAGCCGATGCTGCCTTCCAGAGTGGCTCGCGTGAGAAGCCAGTCGTCGAGACGCTCGAAGACTCTTGGCGTTTTTCCGGTTTTCGGCGCCGCGGCGATGGCGGCCGCTCCGGCGATCATCGACGTACTCATCGGTAGCTCTCCTTCGCCGACGGGAAGCAGCCGTGCCGGACCTCCGCATCGAACCGGTTCACGGCCGACGTCACCATCTCGTGACCCTGGGCGTAGTGCTTCAGGAACTTCGGCTTGAAGCCCGGATTCATGCCGAGCATGTCCTGGAGCACGAGCACCTGGCCGTCCGTGTGCGGCCCTGCCCCGATACCGATGGTGGGAATGTCGATGGCTCGCGTAATCTCCCGGGCCAGATCGGTGGGTACGCACTCCAGAACCAGGGCGAAACAACCCGCATCCTCCAGTCGGCGGCTGGCCTCGAGCAGCTCGCGCGCTTCCGCCTCCGCCTTGCCCTGAACCTTGTGGCCGCCGAGACCGTGCACGGACTGCGGCGTGAGGCCCAGGTGTCCCATCACCGGCACGCCCGAGTCGACGATGTGGGCCATGAGCTCCACCTGTCCCTTCTCGCCTTCGATCTTCACCGCGTGGGCGCCGGCCTGCATGAGCTGCTGCACGCCGTCCATGGCGTCCTTCAGACCTTTCCGGGCCGCCAGAAACGGCATGTCACCGACGATGAACTTGTTCGGCGCACCTCGAGCCACCGCGGCCACGTGCAGCGCCATGAGATCCACCGTCGCGTGCACGGTGGAATCGAACCCGTGCATGACCATGGCCAGGCTGTCGCCCACCAGCAGGGTGTCCACGTCCGTTCCGTTCAGGACCTGAGCGGACGTGAAGTCGTAGCAGGTGACCATGGAGATCTTCTCCTTCGCCGCCTTGCGTGCGGGAAAGTCGAGAATGGAGAGGCGTCTGGTTTCAGCGGTGTGATGTGACATACGTATTGCTCCCGTTCAGGCCGTCTGGCCGTGCCGATCGCGGGGGCGGTATGCCGGGTGATGACCGGGAGCTCGGATGGCGCCGCTGTGCAGCGCGCCGGAACCTCACTCCTGTTGCCCGGTGCCTGGTGCCTGGTACCTGTCCCGCCGGATCAAGTCCTGTCCCAATAATGTGAGAAATATCAATCAGTTATGTTGTCCGATCGCCGTCCGCCCGGGGCGGATCGACGTCCTGGCGAACCTTACGCAAACCCCGGCGCTTTGTCCATTTCCCGAAATCGGGCTTCGATACCAAGCGCCAGCGCCAGGAGGGAACGATCGCTGTCGGCGGGTGCCGCCAGCATGAGACCGGCCGGCGCGGTGTCCGTCGGGTGCACGGGCAGAGAGATGGCGCAGGCATCCAGAAAGTTGAACAGGCTCGGATTTCTGAGCAGCAGCAGGTTCAGCCGGATGTAGTCCTCGTCCGATTGGAACTCGCCAAGCGCCGGGGCAACGATGGGGACCGTGGGTGTGACCATGGCGTCGAATCCTGCCATCAGAGCCTCGAACGCCTGAATCATCTCCGCCCGGGCCGTTCGAAGCGCCACAAGCTCCGCGCTGTCCACCTGGACACCCGCTGCGATACGGGAGGCGACCCGGGGATCATACCGGTCGCCCGCGGATTCGAGCTGTGCCCGATGAAAGGCAAAGGCCTCCGCGGCGGCAATACCACCCCGGGCGTTCAGCTCCGGCAGGCGTTCGATCACGGGCAATCTGACAGGGGTCAGCCGGGCGCCGGAACCGGACAGCGTCGCCAGTGCCCGCTCGAAGCATCGGCCCACCTGCTCGTCCAGGTCCAGGGTGACATAGTGGTCGAGCACCGCCAGGTTCAGATCGGCGACCGGGCGCGCTTCCGGTACCGTGCCTTTCCCGCCCGCCATCAGATCGTCCAGCACCGCGCAACCCGACACATCGGCCGCCAGCACACCAACAGAATCCAGGGATTCGGAAAGCGGATAGACGCCTTCCCGGGGCACCCGCGCGGCCGTGGGCTTCCAGCCGGTGATCCCCGTCAGAGCTGCCGGAATCCGACAGGAACCCCCGGTATCCGTGCCGATTCCCGCGGCCGCCATGCCATCGGTGACGGAGACCGCAGCACCCGAGGAGGAGCCGCCCGGAATGCGCCCGGTCGTCCGGTCCCAGGGATTCAGCGGCGTGCCGTAGTGCGGATTGATGCCCACGCCTGAATAGGCGAACTCCGTCATGTTGGTCCGGCCGATGGGAATGAGACCGGCATCCAGGAGCCGGGCGATGGCCGGCGCCGTGGTGTCTTCCGGCGGCCGGCCGTCCAGGACCACCGAGCCCGCCCTCGTCACCTGCCCCGCCACGTCGAACAGATCCTTGATCGAGATGGGGATACCGGCCCAGGGGGACGGGAGAGAACCCCTCAATCTTGCCGCATCCATGTCCATGGCCTTGTCGAGCGCCCCGTCGTCTATCGCTATGAACACCCGCGCCCCTTCGCCCGATGGCTCATGCGCTCGATCCAGAGCATCCCGTACCAGCTGCTCGCTGGTGACCTCGCCGGCCTCCAGTGCCGCACGTATCGCGTCGATCGCGCCGGAAAATCCTGGCATGGCAGCTTCCTTACCTGAATCGAAGGGCGGTATCATTCGGCCATGATCATGGTCACGTCAATCCGACACCCCCTTCCGCCCTATCCCTGCTGGTGGGCCCCGGCCCATATCTGACGACAGGCTACGCATTCCAGCCGGGGTTCCCGGCCTCTGACCAGAAAGATACGGAAGCAAGACTCATGCTGCTCATGATCGACAACTACGACTCCTTCACCTACAACGTGGTGCAGTACCTGGGCGAGCTCGGCGCCGAGGTGGAAGTCCACCGCAACGACGAAATCACCCTCGCCGAAATCGAGGCGAAAACACCTTCGATGATCGTGATCTCTCCCGGTCCCTGCACGCCGAACGAAGCGGGTATCTCCATGGCGGTGATCGAGCGCTTCGGCCGCGAGATCCCTCTGCTCGGCATCTGCCTGGGGCACCAGAGCATCGGCCAGGTATTCGGCGGCGAAGTGGTCCGGGCCCGGGAGGTGATGCATGGCAAGACTTCCATGATCCACCATGCGGACACGGGGGTTTTCGCCGGACTGCCGAATCCGCTCGAAGCCACCCGCTACCATTCCCTGGTGGTGGCCAGGGAGTCTCTGCCCGAGTGCCTGGAGATCACCGCGTGGACCGAGCGCGACGGTGAATTCGATGAGATCATGGGTTTCCGGCACCGTGAGTACCCGATCGAAGGGGTGCAGTTCCACCCCGAATCGATCTTCACCGACACGGGCCACGACCTGCTCAAGAACTTTCTGACGAGGCACTGACCATGGACATCCAGAGCGCGCTGGCACGCCTGGCCGAAGGGCACGATCTCAGCCGGGACGACACCCGATCGGTGTTCGCTGCCGTCATGTCCGGCGGATGCACGCCGGCACAGATCGGCGGTCTCCTGATGGCGCTCAGAGTGAAGGGGGAGACACCGGAGGAAATCGCCGGCGCCGCCGGGACCATGCGTGAGCTCTCCACGAAGGTGGCGGTCAGTGCCGACTACCTGGTGGACACCTGCGGCACCGGCGGCAGCAGCGCGGCCAAGCTGTTCAACATCTCCACGGCGGCCGCGTTCGTGACTGCCGCCACCGGCGCCCGGGTCGCCAAGCACGGCAACCGGAAAATGACGAGCCGCTCAGGCAGTGCGGACGTGCTCGAGGCCGCCGGTGTGAACCTGAATCTGACACCTGCGCAGATCGCCCACTGTATTCAGGAAGTGGGCGTGGGATTTCTCTTCGCCCAGGCCCATCACAGCGCCATGCGGTTCGCAGCCCCCGTCCGGCAGGAGCTGGGAGTGCGGACGATGATGAACGTACTGGGACCGCTGACGAATCCGGCCGGCGCCCGCCGCCAGGTGATCGGCGTGTTCAGTCCCATCTGGCAGCGCCGGATGGCAGAGGTCTCGAAGCTGCTCGGAGCCGAGCACGTGCTCGTGGTGCACAGCAACGGTCTCGATGAAATCGCCCTGGACGCGCCTTCGTATGTGGTCGAGCTGAACGGGGGGAACATCAGCGAGTATGAAATCACCCCCGAGGATTTCGGCATCGACACGCGCGGAACGGACGACCTCCGGGCCGATTCACCCGAGGCGAGCCTCGCACTCGTGAAGCAGGCGCTGAACGAGCCGGATTCCGCCGCCGCAGACATCGTTAGCCTGAACGCCGGTGCGGCCATCTACGCCTCAGGCGTTGCCACCAGTCTGGCAAACGGGGTGATCATGGCTCAGGACGCCATCGCCGCCGGGCTCGCCAACGAGCGCCTGCAGGAGCTCGTCCGGATCAGCAGCATGATGGGCGAGGACTGATATGTCCGGCACCATTCTGGACGAGATTCTGGCGTACAAGGCCCGCGAGGTTGCCGAGCGGAAGCGCCGTCGCGCGCCGGCAGAGATCGAAGCGGCCATCGCCGACCGGGCGCCGACCCGGGGCTTCGTGCAGCAGCTGCTGGACACCGTCGCGCGTGGCGACTCGGCCGTGATCGCGGAGGTGAAAAAGGCTTCTCCCAGCAAGGGCGTGATCCGGCCGGACTTCCAACCCGTGGAGATCGCGAGCAGCTATGAGGCAGCGGGTGCGGCCTGCCTGTCCGTCCTCACGGACGAGAAGTACTTCCAGGGCAGCGACGACTATCTCAGCGATATCCGTGGCGCAGTGAGCCTGCCGCTGCTGCGCAAGGAATTCATAGTCGACGCCTACCAGATTGCGGAGTCCCGCCTGATCGGCGCGGACTGCATTCTGCTCATCGTTTCCGCCCTGAGTCAGACCGACCTCGAGGCGTTCCACAGGCAGGCGAACGAGCTGGAGCTCGACGTGCTGATCGAAGTCCACGACGCCGGGGAACTGGAACGGGCGCTCTCCCTCTCTCCCAGGCTCATCGGCATCAACAACCGGAACCTGAAGACGTTCGAGACGCGCCTCGAGAACACTTTCGCACTGCTGGACGCGATCCCGGACGACGTGCTGGTAGTCACCGAGAGCGGCATTCACAGCGCCGAAGACGTTGCCGCCATGCGCGAGCACGATGTGCACGCGTTTCTGGTGGGTGAAGCCTTCATGCGGGCGGATGATCCGGGTGCGGCGCTGAAGGCGCTGTTCGCAGACGCCTCCTAGCCTTTCCGGATCCTGAAACTAGAACGGGCCCCGAAGGGCCCGTTCCAGTCACATCCGTTGTGATCCGACCATCCGGTTGGCGTCAGCGGGTGCCGTACACCACCATGGTCTTGCCTTTCACGGAGACCAGTCCCTGGTCTACCAGTGTCTTCAGCACCCGGCCGACCATTTCCCGCGAACAGCCCACGATCCGGCCAATCTCCTGGCGCGTGATCTTGATCTGCATCCCGTCGGGATGGGTCATGGCATCAGGTTGCTTGGTGAGCTCGAGCAGCGTCCGTGCTACCCGACCCGTGACGTCCAGAAACGCCAGGTCACTCACTTTCTGTGTGGTCCGGCTGATGCGATCCGCCATCTGCCGGCCAACGGCATAGAGCAGCTCCGTGTGCTTCTCTGCCAGTTCCTTGAACTTGCCGTAGGAGAGCTCGGCAACTTCGCATTCGGTCTTGGCCTTGACCCAGGCCGAGCGGGGAGTGTCTTCCGTGAACAGCGGCATCTCGCCGAAGAAATCACCCTTGTTCAGATAGGCAACGATGATTTCCCGACCGGACTCGTCTTCCACCAGTACGGTGACCGAGCCTTTGAGGATATAGTAGATGGAGTCGCTCTTGTCGCCTGCGTAGATCAGCGTGCTCTTGGCCGGGTACTTGCGGCGATGGGCAGCGGCGAGGAATGAATCCAGATGCGTCTCCTGTTCCGGAGTATTCATCTGGAAGCCTTTCGCGGCCAGCGGACGTGCGGCGCCCATTCCGGCGACCGAAGAACTTTTGGGTGAACTCTTGTGAGCAAGCATTTTCGTAACGCTCCTTCGTGACATCTTGCGAGAGAGATACTTGCACAGGGTTTTCCGTCAGTGTGAGAACTGGTCGACAAACGGTACAAAATCACAGTTTGAGCGGTCACCCATCACTCAAACCGGCGCGTGATCGTCACGGTATTACAAACTTTTCAACCATCAGGTCTGGACATGTACGCAAAGATTCAGTGGAAAGACGCCGTCCACTTCGAGGCCACGGCAGACTCGGGACACACCATTCTCATCGACGGACCGCCGGACGGCGGTGGCAGGAACCGCGGATCGCGACCCATGGAACTCGTGCTCATCGGCCTCGGCGGCTGCGCCTCCTACGACGTCGTCGCCATTCTGGACAAGCAGCGTCAGAAAGTGACGGACTGTGTGACCCACGTCACGGCTTCGCGGGTCGAAGAGATCCCTCAGGTGTTCGATCAGATCCACCTGAAGTTCGTGGTCACCGGCCACGACCTGGATCCGAAGAAAGTCGAACGCGCCGTGTCTCTCTCAGCAGACAAATACTGCTCAGCGTCCCGCATGCTCGAACGCGGCGGCGTCCAGATCACCCACGAGTACGAAGTCGTTGCGGCTTGAGCGCCACGCGGACCTGGTTACTGCAGAAGCAGCCTCTCGTACATGTGCTTTCAGGGGCAGTCGCAGCACAGGGATGTGCTGCGCCTGAGCGCCCATGGATGGGGGCCTGAAGCGCCAGCTTCAGGCCTAGCGTCCCCGGAAAGCACATGTACGAGAGGCTGCTTCGTCAACAACCTGAATCGGTTGCCTCTCATGGCAGCATGGATCAGATCCGGTAGGTGGTCTCGGTCATCACCTTAGAGACCAGCGACATCAGATCCTTCACCGGCCGCGGGAACTCGGCACCGCCCTTGGCCATGGCATCCGCCCCATGCCGGGCTTCGTCCTCGTGCATCTGGGTGATGATGGCCCGGGACTTCTGATCCTGCTCCGGCAGGGCCTCCATGTGCGTCTCGAGATGCCGGCAGACCTGATCCTCGGTGGCTTCCACGAAGCCGAGGCTGACCCTGTCGCCCATGAGTCCGGTGACCGCGCCCATGGCATAGGAGGCCGCGTAGAAGAGCGGGTTCAGCACGCTCGGTTTCGAGTGCAGCTCTTCGAGGCGTTCCTGGCACCACGCCAGGTGATCGGTTTCCTCCCGGGCGGCCGAAAGCAGCGCTTCGCGGGTGTCGTCGTCTTTCGCGGTGAGCGCCTGGCCTTCGTAGAGGCCCTGGGCGCAGATCTCGCCGGTGTGATTGACGCGCATGAGACCGGCGGCGTGCAGGCGTTCCGTATCCTGCATGTCCGCATCGGCAACAGGGCCACCGGGATTGGCGCGCTCGGCAACGGGTGCAGACGCCACCGTTCTGAGGGCGCGGTCGAGGCCGATCACGATGTCGTCGATGAGGGCCATGTCAGCCGAGATGGGTGAGCTGGCGGCCGCCGAGCAGGTGGAGATGAAGGTGGTAGACCGTCTGCCCGCCCTCCGGATTGCAGTTGAGGATCAGCCGATAGCCGGAATCTGCGATGCCTTTCTCACTGGCGAGGGCCTTGGCTCGCAAAACCAGCTTCCCCGGCAGGTCGGCCTCCGAATCGGTTAAGTCGTTCACCGTTGCAACGTGTGCTTTGGGGATAATGAGAATGTGCGTCGGAGCCTGGGGGCTGATGTCATTGAAGGCGAGGAGCTCATCGTCCTCAAACACCACATCCGCCGGCAGCTCCTGATTGACTATCTTGCAAAACAGACAATCCGATTCCGTTGCCATTCCAGGCCTCCGTCCGCACAGTTAGAAACGATATCCGGTCGCGGAAAATCTGCTCGGAGCAGCGTCCCGGACCGGCGGAACAGTATATAGCGAGACTGACGTGGCAGACACAAAGGACCTGAGTCTGATCCTCGACGCGAAGATTCCCATCGTGGTGGTCGAATCCCACGATGAGCGTCGTGTGCTCGCCATGCTGCTGCGCTTCGCCATGAAGCGGCAGCTTGCCTTCTATGAGTGGCGGGTAACGAGAGGCCTCGAGCTCGGCGGGTTCGGCGCCGGGGTCGAGAACAGCGAAGCGCTCAAAGAGCCTGAAGCGCTGCTCTCGCACATTGCCGGCAGCCAGGGTCCGGCGCTCTACGTGCTCTGCGATTTTCATCCCTATCTCGCCGGTGAACCTGCCGTCATCCGACACCTGAAGGACATCGCTCTCGATCACGACCGGCTCGGTAACACCATCGTCCTGCTTTCTCACGAGCTCACCGTG
Source organism: Gammaproteobacteria bacterium (assembly GCA_030425195.1). Lineage (GTDB taxonomy): Bacteria > Pseudomonadota > Gammaproteobacteria > Pseudomonadales > Azotimanducaceae > SZUA-309. Next base: position 129,845 of record JAUIAV010000005.1, read on the forward strand.
CCCCAGGAACTCGGTCGTCTCACCGCGAAGTTCGACCTCCGTCTTCCCAGCGACGAGGAGCTCATGGCCCTGGTCCGTGCCCAGGCCAAAGACTGGGCCGAGCAGAATCAGGGCGCGAAAGTCCGCACCGACAACGACACCCTGAAGCGGCTGATCGCCAATCTGCGCGGTGTCTCTCATTCGGATGCCCAGGTGCTGATCCGCCACGCCATCTTCGGCGATGGGGCCATCACGGAGTCGGACATTCCCGAGGTGAACCGGCTCAAATTCGAGCTGCTGGATTCCGAGGGTGTGCTCCGCTTCGAGTACGACACGGAGAACTTCGGGGCCGTGGCAGGGCTCGAGAACCTGAAGTCCTGGCTGGAGCTGCGCAGGAACGCCTTTCTCAATGCCACCAAGGACCAGCCCAAGGGAGTCATGCTGCTCGGGGTCCAGGGCGGCGGTAAATCACTGGCGGCCAAGGCCGTGGCCGGCTACTGGGGGATTCCCCTGCTGCGCCTCGACTTCGGCACCCTGTACAACAAGTTCTTCGGTGAGACGGAGCGCAATCTGCGCAACTCGCTCAAGCAGGCCGAGCTGATGGCACCCTGCGTGCTCTGGATGGACGAGATCGAGAAAGGTCTCGCCACCGGGCAGTCCGACAACGCCACCTCCAAACGCGTGCTCTCCACCCTGCTCACCTGGATGGCGGAGAACGATGCACCCGTGTTCATCGTCGCCACGTCGAACGACATCAGCGAGCTGCCACCGGAGCTGGTGCGCAAGGGCCGTCTGGACGAAGTTTTCTTCGTCGACCTGCCCGACACGGCGATCCGCGCAGAGATCTTCCGCATCCATCTGGAAAAGCGGGACATGCCCGCGGCGGACTTCGATCTGACCGCGCTGGCAGAAGCGTCCGACGGGTTCACGGGTGCAGAGATAGAGGAAGCCATCGTCTCCGCCCGTTATCTGGCCAGCTCCCGGGGCGAGCCGGTTCAGCAGGACGACGTGGTGGCCGCGCTGAACCGCACCTACCCCATGTCGATCATGCGCGCGGAGAGCATCTCCTCTCTCAGAACCTGGGCGGAAGGCCGCACGGTCAGAGCCTGACCGGCCGGGCGCGGGTCAGTTGAACGTCCAGCGCACACCCAGCGAAGGCATGCGCGGAAGCAGGGTCACCGGTTCGCTCGGCAGGAGGTAACCGCCGCTGTCCTCGTCCTCCTCCACGTCGTACTCGTACGCGCCCACATTGTCCCGGTCGAACGCGTTCGTGAGCTCGAAGAAGACAGTGAGCGACTGGTCCTGCCAGTCCCAGCGCCGGGCGATACGCAGATCCAGAGAAACGTAGTCGGGCAGCCGGTCCGCGTTCCGCTCCAGATCGGGCAGCTCGTCCTCGGCGAGGGAGGGAGGCAGCAGCGTCGTCTGCCAGCCGGAATGCCAGAGCACGGCGGCCGACAGCGTCCAGGGCCCGGGCTCCCACGTCATTCCCGCGGAGACGGTGTGTCGCTGATCCCAGCCCCGCTTCACCCATTGCCCATTCAGCTCGTCATCCGCATAGGCATGGGTGTAGCCCACCCAGGCATTGAACGTATCCACCGGCTGATAGGCGGCGGAAATCTCCACCCCGCTTGCTCTGGCCTTCCCGGGTGCGACCGCCACCCGATCAGAGGCGAGTTCCGGCATCAGCACCAGGGAATTGAACAGATTCTCGAAACGCCGCTTGGGATTTCTGAAGCGTTTGTGGAATCCCTCCAGCCGCAGGCTCAAACCGGTATCTCCGAACCGATGCTGCACACCGGCAATATAGTGGTCCGCGTACTGAGCCGGCTGAAAGCGGCTCACCCCGTCCGCGGCCTGCAGCTCGTGAATCTGCTCCGCCTGATAGAACCGCCCGGCCGAGAGCCGCAGCTCCGTATTCTCCCCCATCTCCACCAGCGCGCTGAGTCGAGGACTGGTCTGCTGCTCGAAGGCCTCGCCATAGTCCTGATAGTCCCAGCGGATTCCCGCCTCCAGAGACAGCCAGGACGTGGGCAGATAGCGGAAAGACGCATACAGGCCGCCGCTGGTGCCCCGGGGGTCCTGCACCACCCGACGGATCTCCTCGACCGGCAACCCGATCAGCTCGGCCAGCACACCCCGCTCGATCACCGCCAGGGTATCGTAGCTGCCGTCCTGGTAAGCGAGCTCCGCGCCGAGCTCAAGTCCCAGGTGATCGGTGAGGAAGAGCTGCTGCCGGTGGGTGAGCTGCCAGATCCGGAAACGGCGTTCATCCGTGAGACTGGAGTTACCCTCCTCCAGATCCTCATCGGCGATGAAGCCATCCCGGTCGTTTTCAATGTTCCCGAAGGACAGCACCGTGCTCGACTGCATCCGCTCAGACCACTGCCGGTGCAGCTGCAGCCAGACATAGGCATTGCGATACACCGAGCGCGCGAGTTCCCCATCACCCTCGTCCAGATCCTTGAGCTCCACGTCGTCATCGTAGTAGATGAACCCGGCCTCCACTCCGGTCCGGTCGTTCAGCTCATAGCTGACGCTGCCGAAAAAGTCCGAGTACCGGGGCCGGCCGGCGTCCGGGTCGAGCACGTCCAGCACCAGATCCAGATTGCCGCGCCGGGCCGACAGGGCCCAGGCGCCCCGTCCGTCCCTCGTGGTGCCGACGAACGCGGCGGAGGCGGTGAGAAAACTCACCATCAGATCCGCACCGAAGGACCCGATCTCTTTCGATGGCTCGATGTCCATGACACCACTCATCCTGTCTCCATAGCGGACGGGGAAGCCGCCGGTGTAGACATCCACGGATTCGATCACGCTGGGATTGAAGCCGGAGAACACGCTCTGAAAGTCCTTCAGATGAAACGGCTCGAGCAGCTCCACGTCATTGAACAGCACCAGGGTCTCGTCCTGGAGACCACCACGCACGTAAGGGCGTGCTGACAGACCGATGGACGCAGTTCCCGGCAGATGGTTGGCCACCCTCAGGACATCGTCGCCGAATTCCGGAATCTTCTCGAAATCCTGGGCGGTCAGAGTATGAACAGATGCCCCTTCGGAGCGCTCCAGAGCATAGCGGCTGGAGACCACCACCACCTCTTCCATGCGGGTTTCCACCTGCAGGGTGATCTCGAGCAGCGCATCCAGGCGCTCGTCCACGGGCACTTCTCTCGCCTGATAGCCGCTCCGGCTCACCTGCAGCGGCGGCCGGCCCCGGCCTGGAACCTCGAACCAGCCGCTGGCATCGGTGAACACCACCTGGGCGCCGATCTCCACCCGTACGCCGGACAGAGGAACGCCGGAATCGGCATCCAGCACCCGACCTTTCACCGTCGGCTCCGCATCACCTGACGGGAGATCCGGAGGCACCAGATACCAGGTCGTGCTTCCTGTACGGTTGCCGAGACCTTCCAGCCGGAAACCGATCTGCGTGAGCGATGCCTCCAGGCGCGGAATGGAGAATTCCGCATCCAGGTCGATGCGCACTTCCAGGTCCTGCCGGACCAGATCTTTCGAGTACACGAAGCTGTAGCCGGCAGATTCATAGGCATTCAGCACTGAAACGAGCGGATGTGCTCTGGTCTCGGCGGCCACCTGAGACACCGACAGCGCGAGACCGGCAGCAGCCCCGAGCAGACGGCGGCAGAGCGGCGTCACCTCTCGAGCCCGCTCAATCGTGCCCCCGGAGCGCCACCAGAATCTCGTGATCTTCACCCGGCAGAATCTCGAAGGAGGACGTTGCCAGCACGCCTGCCAGCGTGGCGGCATCCGCATCGATCTCGCCAGTGGCGTGCAGCGTACGCAGGCCTGCCTGCTGTGCCGCCAACGGGGTGCTGAAACGCAGAATTTTTCCCTGCTCCCGGGCCGCCCATTCGAGATACTCACTGAGACTCCGGTCCCGGGCGCTGAACGCCGGTCGGGCAAGCTGGATCCAGGCCCAGCGCTCCCCAGAGGTGGGAATCGCCCTGCGGGCAATCAGACGGATGCCGTCAATCTCCAGCGCCTCCCCTGCGCCCGGTTCCGCGCGGGATCTCAGGGTTTCGCTGCCGAGTGATACATCCACGATGCCGTCCCGGGTCGTCACCACCAGCTGCTCCTGATCCACGACCACTTCGAACTGAGTTCCCACATCCGTGATGGACGCATTTTCCGTCACCACGGTGACCGGCTCCCCCGCCCCCGCGTCCACGTAGATTCTGCCCCGGTGCAGCCAGATCTCCGAGCGGTCGTGCAGTGTGAGCGAAGCATTGTGATCCATCCGCAGGTGACGTTCCGCACCCAGATCTATGAGCAGACGGCCGCTGGCTGAGGTCCGGACGATGGAGCCGGCGGAGACGCCGTTTTCCGAAGACCCGGCGCCGCGCACCGTGTAGGCGCCGCTGGCATAGGTGATGGTGCCTGCGTCCGGCGGCCCCGAGGGCAGGAACCGATGCCCGATCAGCACGGCAAGCAGCAGCACGGCAGCAACGGGCAACGCCCGCCTGAGCCATCGGACGGAGCTGCGGCCGTCTGCTTCCGGCAGAGCCTCTGCCGCCGCCAGAGTGGCTGCCCGGACCCGCGCCTCCACTTCCGGGGGAGGTTGCAGCCGTGGACCGGCAAGCGACAACAGCATCCGGATGTCGTCGTCCGCTCCCCTGTCTTCCGGCGTCATCTCGGAACCTCCTGTTCTCTGCGGATTTCGGCAAATCCCTGGCGAAACGCAGAGCGGGCGCGCGCGAGCAGGGACTGAACCGCAATCACCCCGTCACCGAACCGTTCGGCAATCTCTTCCACCGACAGACCCTCCAGGTATTTCCATTCCAGCGCCTTGCCGTACTTGTCCGGCAGATAGTCGAGCGTGAGCTGAACGATCTGTTCCAGCGCCAGCCGGTCCGTCTCGTCCACCTGGTCTGCCGCCAGACTCTCGAGTGCCGCCCGGATGTGCGGATCGTCGTCGAGACTGACCAGGGGGGCTTCCTTCCTGCCGTGCCGTTCATAGTAGTCGCTGATCTCGTGACGGCCGATCTGACAGAGCCAGGTGAACAGGGCGGCTTCGCCGCGATAGGTATGCATCTTGCGGATCGCTTTGATCATGACTTCCTGCACCACGTCCTCGCAGGCGTCCGCCGGCTCCACGCGGAGCGCGACGAAGCGGTACAGGCGGGCAAAGTAACTGTCAAAGAAGACCGCGGCGGCCGCTTGATCCCGGGCGGCCACCTTCTCGGCGAGTTGACGGTCTTCTGCGTGCAATGATCGCCCCGTATGGCTCTGAACCCGATTAGACGCCCATCGACGACAGAATCAATCGCTGGAATCGTAAGCACTTTCTTCGTCGCACCTGCTTTCGTCGCACCTGCTTTCTTTGCCGTATTTCCTTTGTGGCTTGAGACGGCGTCGGGTGCTGCGATCAATCGATTCGTTCGAAGGCACTCAGCCCCGGGGTGCCGCCCACGCAGCGAGCCCGGCCTTTCGCATCAGAAAGACCGCGAGCGATTCCACCTCCGGTCTGCCGCTGCTGACGAGGTACTCGACGGATGGCCGCAGCCGGGCGATCCGCAGACGCAGATCCTGACTGGAACCCAGCCGTAGCAGAACGCGGGCGCCCTTTCCTGCCGTTTGCGGCGGCCGGTAGACGCCGGCCAGCAGCAGCTCGACGAGAAAGTGCCGGAACCCCTCCGCATCGAGACACATCACCAGGCCGTCCGTTTCCATCACGACGGAGGCGTTCCTCGGCTCGCTGGTGATCAGCGCATCTTCACCGAACAGCTCTCCCGGCTTCAGCATCGCCAGACACCGGCCCTGACGCTCCACCCTGGCCACTCCGTCAGCCAGCACGTAGCAGGAGCCTGATGCGGGATCCCGCTCCCGGATGACGTACTCCGCGGCGGTAACCGGTCGTGGCCTGAGCCGGTTCAGCACACTCTGCCAGACGGCGGGTGCGAGCACGGACATGAGTCCGGTGCCCAGAAACCGGGTCTGCCAGCAGTCCTCCGGCTCGCCCACCACCGGCGCTGATTCCACCGCCGCCTGCTCGAGGAACTCGATCACCGGGGTCGGTACCTGCAGAAGCACGCAGTCGCAGAGGGTGCGCAGACCAGCGGTGCCCGGATAGAGGGCGCGCCTGGCAGCGTTGTGCTCTGCGGACACCACCCCATCCGGATCCAGCGTTGCAACGGAACCGCTCAGCAGGAAGTGATGACCCTGCAGAGACCGGCCGGGTCGCAGCAGCCAGCGGCCGCCCGGCAGCGCCAGACGGCGCGCGTGCCGCCCGACCAGGGCGAGTTCAGATCGATCCAGGTCGGCAAAGGGTTCGAAATGCGGAAAATCCGACAGCATGCACCCAGGGTAGGGGCGCCGGAGTCAAACAGATGCGGGCCAGGCTCGGAGCTTTGCGTGCGAATCCGCCCTCAGCGGCGGCCGATGGCCCGATGCCCGATATCGGTCCGGTAGTAGCGGTCCTGCCAGTCAATGGCGCGCACGCCTTCGTAGGCTTTGGCCTGCGCGGCAGCCACGTCGTCACCCAGCCCGACCACGCAGAGCACCCGTCCGCCATTGGTGACCACCTGACCGTCGGCCAGGCGGGTGCCTGCGTGAAACACCTTGAGCACCCCATCACCATCGGTTCCGGCGACTGCATCGAGACCGTCGATCACATCGCCTCTGCGGTAGTGCTCCGGATAGCCGCCGGCAGCCATGACGACGCCTAGCGAAGCGCGCGGATCCCAGTCCAGGGTGACACCCGCAAGCTCACCGTCGATGGCCCGTTCACACAGCGTCACCAGATCGGATTTCAGCCGCATGAGCACGGGCTGGGCTTCAGGATCGCCGAACCGGCAGTTGAACTCGATCACCTTGGGTGTGCCGTCGGGCATCACCATGAGTCCGGCGTAGAGAAAGCCCGTATAAGGCGCACCATCCGACGCCATCCCCTCGATGGTCGGCCCGACCACCTCGGCCATCACCCGCTCATGGACTTCAGGCGTCACCACCGGCGCCGGTGAGTAGGCCCCCATGCCGCCCGTGTTCGGACCTCTGTCACCATCATCTCTGGCTTTGTGGTCCTGCGATGTCGCAAACGGCAGCGCCGTTTCGCCATCACACAGGCAGATGAAGCTGGCTTCTTCACCGGCGAGAAACTCCTCGATGACCACCCGCTTTCCGGCAGCGCCGAACGCACCACCCCCCAGCATGTCCTCGAGCGCCGTCAGCGCTTCGGTTTCCGAGGCTGCAACCACCACACCCTTGCCCGCCGCCAGGCCGTCCGCCTTGATGACGATGGGGGCGCCTTTTTCGCGCACGTACGCCCGGGCCGCTTCGAGGTCCTCGAACGTCTGATATTCGGCGGTCGGAATCCGGTGCCTGGCCAGGAAATCCTTGGTGAAGGACTTGGACCCCTCCAGCTGTGCCGCGCTGGCGCTGGGGCCGAAGCAGCGCAGGCCGCGTTCGGAAAAGAAATCGCAGATCCCATCGACCAGCGGCGCTTCCGGGCCGACGATGGTCAGCGCAATACCCTGCCCGGCAGCGAAGGCAGCCAGGCGCTCGAAATCGCCGACGTCTATGTCCACGTTCTCACAGCCGGTCTCACGGGCAGTACCCGCATTGCCAGGCGCCACGAAAACCTTCTCCACCGACGTCGAGCGGGCCGCGCACCAGGCCAGAGCATGCTCGCGCCCTCCGCTGCCTACCACCAGAATCCGTTTCTTCATGAGCACCTCTCCCGGTTCATTCAGTCTGAGATCACCTGATCAGTGACGGAAATGCCGCACCCCGGTGAAGACCATGGCGATGCCATGCTCATTGGCGGCTTCGATCACCTCGTCATCGCGCATGGAGCCGCCCGGCTGGACGATGGCGGTGATTCCGGCCTCCGCCGCCGCGTCGATGCTGTCCCGGAACGGAAAGAAGGCATCACTGGCCATGACCGAGCCGGGCACGTCGAGGCCCGCATCCTTAGCCTTGATGCCGGCAATGATGGCACTGGTCACGCGGGCCATCTGACCGGCACCCACACCGACGGTCTGCCGGTTCTTCGCATAGACGATGGCGTTGGATTTCACGAACCAGGCGACCTTCCAGGCAAAGGCGAGATCCACGAGCTCCGCCGCCGTCGGCGTGCGTTCTGTGACCGTGGTCAGACCTCTGTCCCCCCAGCAGAGCTCGTCCGCACTCTGGACGAGAAGACCGCCACCCACGCGCTTGAATTCCAGCCCCCGCGACCGACCGGAAAACGCGCCGCAGCTGAGCAGCCGGACATTCTTCTTCCGCCGGGCCACCTCCACCGCCGCGTCGTCCACCTCCGGCGCGATCACGACTTCCACGAACTGACGTGCCAGGATGGCCTCGAGCGTCGGGCCGTCCAGCGTGCGGTTGAACGCGATGATACCGCCGAAGGCGGAAGTGGGATCACTGGCGAAAGCGAGGTCGTAGGCCGCCGCGATGTCGTCGGCTTCGGCCACGCCGCAGGGGTTGGCGTGCTTGACGATCACACAGGCAGGCGCTTCGAAGACCTTCACGCACTCGAGTGCCGCATCCGTGTCGGCAACGTTGTTGAAGGAGAGCGCCTTCCCCTGCAGCTGCCGGAGTCCGGAGATGGTGCCTGACAGATCACCCGATTCCCGGTAAAACGCCGCGGACTGATGCGGGTTCTCGCCGTAGCGCATCTCCTGGGCCCGGTCGAAGGTGAGCGTCAGGCTTTCGGGGAACTCTGCATCGTCGCCGAGATAGGCGGCGACCATGGCGTCGTAGCGCGCGGTGTGCCGGAAGGCTTTGACGGCAAACGCCCTGCGCTGTGCAGCGCTCGGGCCACCCTCGCCGAGCGACTCCATCACCGCCGGGTAGTCCGCCGGATCCACCACCACCAGCACGTCCCGGTGATTCTTCGCCGATGACCGGACCATGGCAGGGCCGCCGATGTCGATGTTCTCGATGGCGAGCTCCAGGGTGCAGTCCGGCCGGGCAACCGTTTCCGCGAAGGGATACAGATTCACGATCACCGCATCGATGGGCTCGATCCCGTGGTCCTCCATCACCGCTTCGTCCTGGCCGCGCCGGCCGAGAATGCCGCCGTGGATCTTCGGGTGCAGCGTTTTTACCCGCCCGTCCATCATCTCGGGGAAACCCGTGTGTGCGGAGACCTCGGTGACGGGCACCCCGGCGGCCTGGATGGTCTTGAAGGTGCCGCCCGTGGACAGCAGAGCCACGCCCCGGTCGCTCAGCGCCCGGGCGAGCTCCACGATTCCGGTTTTATCGGAAACACTCAGCAGCGCACGCCTCGGCATGCTCTTCGATTGATCAGTCATGAATCTCTCTGTCGTCTTGCGTAGTTATGCGGCGAGCTTCGGCCGCAGGCCGTCCAGAAAGTCCACCTGCGCACCGGCATCCAGGAGCCGATTGAATTCACGGATCAGCCCGCTACGGACCTCGGGCTCTCCCAGCTCGCTCAGTTTCTTGAGGTACCACTGCACGTGCTTGCGCATGATCTTCACACCCGGGTCGCCGTAGAACGCATGACCCGCGCGGAGATGCGCCCGCATCACCGCCAGCTTCTCCGGCAGCGTCAGCGGACCCGTCACACCGGCAATCTGTCCCGGCAGCCAGGGAGCACCAAGGGCCGCCCGGCCGATCATCACACCGTCGGCGCCCGTCGCTTCGAGGACGCGTCCGGCAACGGCGGCGTCCGTGATCTCTCCGTTGGCGAACACGGGTACCCCGACGGCCGCCTTGATCCGGGCGATGGTCTCGAACTCCACGTCGCCATCGAAGCGGCAGGCACGGGTGCGGCCGTGCACGGCAATGGCCGCCACCCCCTCGCCCTCCGCAATCCGCGCAATCTCGACACCGTTTCTCGAGTCCGGGCTGAGGCCCGTGCGTATCTTGATGGTAACCGGTACCGGCACCGCCGCGACGGCCGCGGCGATGATGGCCTTCACCAGGGACTCGTCGCCGAGCAGAGCGGACCCGGCCGCTTTCCGGCAGACTTTCTTGGCCGGACAGCCGAAGTTGATGTCGATGATCTCAGCACCTTCCGCATGGTGACGGATGGCGGCCTCTGCGATGGTCGAGGGTTCTGCGCCGGCGATCTGGACCGCCACCGGCGTCACTCCGGCTGCCGTCTGCCGCCGCAGACGGGATTTCGACGTGTGCCAGAGCTCCGATTTGCTGGTCACCATTTCGGACACCACATGGCCCGCGCCATAGCGCCAGGCCAGCGCCCGGAACGGCACATCCGTGATCCCGGCCATGGGCGCCAGCAGGACGTTGTTTCTGAGCTTGTGGGGACCGATTGCGATCAACGATTGCGACCAACAGGCAGGGGCGCCGAAGAAGGGTTGTCCGAGAAGGGGCGCATCATACCCCCGCGCAGCGGCGAGCTGAAGGGGAATCCGCTCAGCGGAAGCTCAGGGTGTAGTTGACCGCCTCGTCTCCCGGATCCGCGATTTCAATACTCACCTGCACCGGCGTGTTCACGGGCACCAGCTCCCCGGGACGGGCTTCACCGGCCAGGTACTCCTCAGGAGCAAAGATCCTGGCGGCCACCAGCAGCCCGCCCACGGAAGTGAAACGGAGCTCCAGATCCGGGAACCGCTGGGGAAAGTCCGCCGTGTTCACGATCACCGCATCGATCACCAGGGCGTTTCTGAGATCCGGATGGCTGCGCACCATCAGGTTGCGCGTGCGGAATGCGTCCACTGCCCGGATTTTCGGCAGCTCACAGCCGAACACCCCACAGATCCCTTCGTACAATCCACGCATACCGGGATCCTTCGACCACTGCGGCAGCTGCAGGTAGAGGATCTGGGCGATGAGCATCACCACGAGGGCGGCCGCGGTGATGGGCACCCACCAGCGTCTGGGTTCCGGCGCAAAGCGGATGGGGCTGATCCCCACGCCTTCTTCCGCCAGCGACTGCTCGACGGTGGAGAGTTTCAGCGCGCGCTCGGGTGCCGGCGGAGCTTCTGCGTCGGTATCCACAACCGCATCGGCATCAGCCTCCCGCTGTGCGCCGGAGGCGACCACCTCGTCCACCAGCTGATCGATGTTCGGAATTCCCGGCCGGATCCAGGCCTCGTAGTCTGCCTGGACCTCGGCACTCACAGCCTCCGGCTCTTCGCTGGTCACGCCAGCGGCAGCAACGGGATCCGCGCTGTCGGCGGCGTCGTCGGCATCCGCGGTTTCGCCCTCCGCGTCTTCCGTCTGCACCGCCGCCTCCGGGGCCTGCTCGTCCTCGAACCCCCCATAGAGCTGCACCGCTTCCACCGACCCGGTGTCCATCGGAAGATCATCGGTCAGACCCGGGAGCGGGGTTTCAATATCCGTCACCCGGCGGGGTGCGTCCGCGTTCACGAGCTCGTCCAGCAGCGCGTCCAGCGCCGCATCCGCCTCGCTGCCGTCGCTGAAGGTGCCATCGCTGTCGAGAATCAGGTGCTCGGTGCCCTCGAAAACCGTCAGGCAAGCACCACAGCGAACGCGGCCGCCGGCGGCCGCGAGCTGATTTTCGGTCACCCTGAACTGCGTGGAGCAGTTCGGGCAGCGGGTGACCAGAGGTTCGAGATCTTCATCGATCATGTCGGGGGCCGGTAGTCCTGACCGTGCTCCTTGGTTTTCATCCGGCGCCAGGCCTTTCAGACGGCGCGAACGCCTTCCAGCCTGGCCCAGCGCGCGCCCTGCTCGTCGGCTTCCAGCGCCACCGGGCTGAAGGAGAGCGACGGGTACGCACGCATCACCCTGTCCGCCTGAGCCTCCAGGAGCCCCGACATCACCAGCACACCGCCGGGGACGAGCGCCGAGGTGAGCACGTCGGCCAGTTCCAGCAGCGGATTCGCCAGGATGTTGGCGACGACCACGTCGAAAGTCCTGTCACTCAGGGCATCGGGTGGTCCCACCGAAAGCTCAGCACCGGACTCGGGCGGACCCAGCGCATTGTAGGCAGCGTTCTCCTGCGTGGCGAGCAGGGCCTGCGGGTCATGATCGATGGCCAGCACCTCCCTGGCGCCGAGTTTCAGCGCCGCCAGAGCGAGCACGCCCGAGCCGCAGCCGTAGTCCAGCAGAGATCTGCCGGTCAGATCCGCACGGGCCAGCCAGTCCAGACAGAGCCGGGTGGTGGGATGACTGCCGCTGCCGAAGGCCAGTCCCGGATCCAGGTGCAGGGCCGGTTCCCCCGGAGCGGGTACGTCTCTCGGCACGAGCCACAGCCGATCGGCAAAGCAGAAGTCCACGGCGTACTGGCGCCACCGGTTCTGCCAGTCCGCGTCGTCGAGGAAGTCCACGTCCGCCGCCGCGAAGCCGCGCGCGAGGAGCGCATGCCGCAGCGCACTGACATCCAGCGCCAGATCGAAAAGCGCTTCGAGCCGGCATTGCCGCCAGAGCGGGGTCGCTCCCGGGTCGGGCTCGAGCACCGGCTGATCCGCGGCGTCTGAAACGGTGATGGATAGAGGGGTGAAAGGCTCGAGAACCGTTTCCACGTCCTCGACGGATCCCGAATCCAGATCGAGCGTCAGCTTGAGCCAGCCCATTGCCTGACGAACTGTCTAGTCGAAGCGGAAGAGCAGCTGACCGGATCCGATGGCCTCGCCATTCTGCACGGAGATGGCCGTGCAGACACCTGCCTGCTCGGCTCTGATCTCATTCATCATCTTCATGCTTTCAATGATGCAGAGCACGTCACCCGCTTCCACCGACTGCCCCACTGAGACGAAGGGTTCCGCATCCGGGGCAGGCGCGTGATAAAAGGTGCCTGCCATGGGTGCCCGTACCTGATGGCCGCCGCCCGCGGGAGAAACCGACGTCGAGGCAACCGGCCCGCCTTCTGCCGCCGCCGGCGCCTGAGCTGCCACTGCCGGAGCGGGCGCCGGACCGGGATGGCGGGCGATGCGGATGGTCTCTTCCCCGTCCCGCACTTCGAGCTCCGAGATGCCGGATTCCTCCACCAGCTCGATGAGTTTCTTCACCTTTCTGAGATCCACACTCATGAGGACGCCTCCGCGATCGATGCCGCCTGTTCCACCGCATACTCATAGCCTCTGGCGCCGAGACCGGTAATCACGCCCACGGCCACATCGGAGAGATAGGAAGTCTGTCGGAAGTCTTCCCTCGCATGCACGTTCGACAGATGCACCTCGATGAAGGGAATCGCCACCCCGAGCAATGCGTCCCTGAGGCCGATGCTCGTATGGGTGAACGCACCCGGATTGATGACGATACAGCCCACTCCGTCGGTCCGTGCCGCATGCACGGCGTCGATCAGCTCGTGTTCCGCATTGCTCTGCACGAAGCCGATCTCACAGCCCAGGCGCTTCGCCTGAGCCGCGAGCCGTTCGTTGATGACGTCCAGGGTGTCGTGGCCGTAGATTTCCGGCTCCCGGGTTCCCAGGAGATTGAGATTGGGGCCGTTCAGCACCAGCAGCTTGGCCATGAGCACCGCCTTGTCGGATGGAGTTCGCAACGGGAGTTCGAATCTGGCGGAAAGTTTGCCGGAGATCTGCGTTAGATACCAGAAGAAATCGGCTTTTACCGCGTTTTATCTGCAAGATCGCCGAATTTGCCAACATCGAGCGCATCCAGAACCGCACTCAGATGGGCCGCGAGCGAGGCGGCACCCACCTCGCCCTGGATGCGAACGTCACTCAATTCGGCCTTATCTCCGGCGAAAAATACAAGACTGGGCGGTCCAAACAGACCGTAGGCACCCATCAGGGCCTTGTCGTCCTCATTGTTCTCGGTCACGTCCGCCCTGAGCAGCCGGAACCGGGCGAGCTGGCTGGCCACCTCCGGCCGCGGAAACACCGTCCGCTCCATGACTTTGCAGGAGATACACCAGTCCGCGTACAGATCCAGAATGGCCGGCTGACCTTCGCGTGCGGCCTGCGCGAGCTGATCGTCCAGCTCCGCCAGGCTCGATACCGGGTGCCAGACCAGGCCGGCCGCTTCGTGAGCTGCGCCGCCCGTACCTGCAACGACGGCCGGGCTGCCACCTGCAGCCAGCCGGTCGAGGGGTTTCAGGGGATCTTCAGCGCCGGTGGCCGCACCGATCAGCAGCATGACGCCGTAGATGAAGCTGAACGCGCCGCTGGCCTTCCAGAGCTGACCCCAGCCCTGTCGGGGTGAGAAGTCCATGGCACCCAGATAAACGCCGCAGCCGATGGCAAGCGCAGCCCAGAGCGCCAGGGTCGCCGCCGGTGGAATCACCCGCTCCAGCAGCCAGATGGCCACGGCCAGAAGACCGACCCCGAAAACGGCTTTGACCGCATTCATCCAGACGCCGGCCTTCGGCAGCAGATGGCCGCCGCTGGCCCCGATCAGGAGCAGGGGCACGCCCATACCCAGACCCAGCGTCAGCAGCGCAAGTCCCCCGAGCACCGCATCGCCCGTAGTGCTGATGTAGATGAGCGCACCCGCCAGCGGCGCCGAAACACACGGAGAAACCACCAGACTCGACAGCGAGCCCATGACGACGACGCTCGCATGCTTGCCGCCGCCCGCCCTGTCACCCAGGGCATTCAGGCGGTTCTGCCAGCTGGCCGGCAGCTGCAGCTCGTAGAAGCCGAACATGGACAGAGACAGGACCACGAACACCAGCGAGAAGAAGATCAGCACGCCCGGCGACTGCAGTGCCGCCTGCAGGTTCAGGCTCGCACCGAAGAGTCCCACCAGCACGCCCAGAATGGCATAGGTCACCGCCATGCCCAGCACATAGGCCAGCGACAGGGTGAATGCGCGACGCCGGTTCATCGCCTCGGAATCTCCGACGATGATGCTCGAGAGGATCGGCACCATGGGCAGCACACAGGGCGTGAAGGCCAGCGCGATGCCGCCCGCGAAGAAAAGCAGCAGGGCGGTCAGGAGTCCGCCGTCCGCGAGGGTGGAGGCCAGAGCCTGCTCCTCGGTCCGGGGCACCACGCTCGATGTCGCGGCATTTCGGACACCGGCTGCCGGCTCATCGCCGTCGAAGCCGCTGCCCCCCGGATTGCCGAGGGTCAGCGCGACCCATTTCTTCTCCGGTGGATAGCACAGCCCGGCATCGGCGCAGCCCTGGTATTCGATGCCGACCTCCACGCGTCCGGCGCCTTCGGCCACCGGCACTCGCACCTGAGCGCTGTGGTAGTACACCTCCACCTCGCCGAACCAGTCGTCCACCTTCTTCTTGCCGGGCGGGATTTCGGGATCGGCAAACGCAATGGGGGTCGCCGGATGGTCCGCATCCACACGCGAAGAAAAATCGAACTGGTGCCGGTAGAGGTAGTACCCGTCCGCGATCTCCCAGCGGGCGAGCAATGAGCCGTCGTCGGAAACCTCTGCACTCAGCACGAACGCCTCGTCCACCGGCAGAAACTCGGGTTCCTCGAACGACCACTCGTCACGGCCCGTGGTGTTCTGGTCACCCGGGCCCTGATCCAGCAGGCTGCCGGCGCCCAGCGCGGTGGCGGGCAGACCGACCAGAAACGCAACATATATGACAGATAACAGCGTGAGCAGCCGGCTCACGACCGGTTTCCGCTCCGATGCCCTGGTGGTATCAATCATCCAATCTGTCCGCTGGTCCATTTGCGTCATCACTCGCGTAGTTAAAGGGACACGCCAAAGTCGTTGGAGTTCGCCAGATGACCGGGCAATATAGTCCGTCCCTCGATGCACCGCCGTGAACTCGTGCATTTTAGTGAAAATTGCCGCCCTCCGCGGCCAGATCCCATTCATGATCCCCGCAGGCGCCTGCTGGCCGGCTTCTTCCTGTGCGTCTGTGTCATCGGAACACCCGGACTGTCGGGTGCGGCGGAGACCGCTGACGTTGCGGCGCTGCTGGATGCCGCGGAGGCGGCCGAGCGTCAGGAGCACTACATCTACCCCGCCAGCGGCAGCGCCATGTCGCTTTATCACGAGGTGCTGTTCGAGGATCCCGGGAACGAGCACGCGCTCACGGGCCTCGCGCGCCTGGCCGAGCATTACCTGGTGCAGGCACAGACCGCGCTGGACGCGAACCAGCTCCTGAAGGCGGACTCCATGCTCTCCCGGGCCCGGATGATTTACCCGGAATATCCTCCGGTGGAGACCATGGCAAACCAGATCGCACTGGTTGAGAACGCACGGCGGACCCGGGAGACCCTGGACTGGCGTCTGATCGCCGAGCGCAGCGATGAACTCACCCCTACCCTGCGCCGGCTCGGCGGCATCGCGAAGGCAGGCGACTGTCGGGTCACCATCAACGTATCGAATGACGCGGAAGGCCGCTGGGTCTTCCAGAAGATGAATTCGGCCGACGGCGAGCGCAGGGTACGCGCCCAGGTCAAGATCGCCTCCCCCGCGGCCGTGGACATTCTCTGCTTCGAAGAGGCGACCGATGCGGACTGAACGGGCAGCCGCCCGCATTGCCCTGCTGGCTGGGGTAGCCGTGCTGGCAGGGTGCGCCGAACCCGCTGCCATCACGGTCGAAAATGCCCGGGTCAGGGCGCTGATTCCGGGCCAGGACAAAACGGTGGCCTACATGACGGTGCGCAACGCCACCGAAGAACCGGCGACACTGACCGCCGCGCGCTCGGAGGCGGTGCGGGCCATCGAGATTCACACCACCCGGATGGAGGACGGCGTGATGCGGATGCGGCGTCTGAAGACGGTGGAGATACCCGCCGGCACCACGGTGGCTTTTCAGCCCGGTGGACGCCACCTGATGCTGTTCGGGGTAACATCCTTACCGGCGGAGCTGAGCATTCAGCTCGAATTCGCCGACGGCGACGTGCTCCCGGTACCGTTCGAGCAGATCGAAATCGGCGGTCAGTAGCGGTGATGGCGACCGGTTGGTCGCAGTTTTGGTTGGCAGTTGAGGAAGCGGTATGAACTGGAAGTTCTGGGAATCAGACACCGACGGCAACAGCGACGGGAACCTGGTCGCCCGGGTGGCAGGGGGCCTGATCGGCCTGTACCTGGTGATCGTGCTCGTGCTGGCCTGGTGGTGGGACTATGAACCGGACCTGTTCGACGTGCGCGCCAACGCGACTGAGCATGCCCGGGCCGCAAACCGGGAGCTCGTGACCGGCTACATCAGCACGGCCACCCTGATCACCGTGGCAGAGACCCTGCTCGACAAGCGCGGCGGCTATCTCTCCAACGACATCTTTCCTCCCGGGGTCTGGATGGACAACGTCCCGAACTGGGAATTCGGCGTGCTCACCCAGATCCGCGATACGGCGCGTTCGTACCGCAACGACTTCTCGCGCTCACAGAGCCAATCGGTGGAGGACGAGGACCTGAAGGAAGCCGAAGGCCGCTTCTTCTTCGACAACGCCAGCTGGGCGCTACCGGCGACCGAGCGGGAATACCGCGCCGGGATCCGCTTCTTCGAATCCTATCTCGCCCGCCTGGCCGATCCCACGGACTCCAACGCCCAGTTCTATGCCCGGGCAGACAACCTGCAGCGCTGGCTGCAGGGCGTGGAAACCCGGCTCGGCAGCCTCTCCCAGCGGCTCTCGGCCAGCGTCGGCAAGCGCCAGCTGAACATCGATCTCGCCGGCGACAGCGCAGCCGCCCGGGCCACCTCCGCACCGGCGGAGCAGGACTACAAAACCCCGTGGCTGGAGATCGACGACGTCTTCTACGAAGCCCGCGGCCAGACCTGGGCCCTCATCCAGCTCCTGAAGGCCATGGAACAGGATTTCGGCGACGTTCTGGATAAGAAGAACGCCCGGGTGAGCCTGCAGCAGATCATCCGTGAGCTCGAACCCACCCAGGATACCCTCTGGAGTCCCATGGTCCTGAACGGCAACGGCTTCGGCTTCCTGGCAAACCATTCCCTCGTCATGGCCTCGTACATCTCCCGGGCCAACGCCGCCATCATCGACCTGAGATCGCTGCTGACTCAAGGCTGACCCCCCTGACGGGCAGACGGGCAGACGGCCTGACCGAAAGATGCGCTGTTTCTTCGGAGGATCTTAAGCGCCTGAAGTTTCGTTCCGGGGGGTTTTCGGGGCAGTCAGGGGACAGGGATGTGCCCTGCCTGAGCGTTCAGGGATGAACGAATTCGGCGAAGCCGGATTCGGAGCGTCCCCGAGAACCCCCGGAACGAAGCTTCAGGCGCCGAAAACCTCTAAAAAAACCCAACACATACCAAGTTTCTAATCGCATTCTGATCCGTTTAGAATACGCGCCGCTCAAACCGGGCAGGGGTCACCAAAACCAAGCTGCAGGCGCCACTGAGAAGCGCCAGGGGACGGTTTCTTGCCTATTTACAGTTCGGTCGTCGAGAGTTGGGGAATCCAATGATAGATACATCCTTGATACCGCCGTTATTCGGTATCGTAGGCCTGGTCGTGGCCTTCATCATCTACGGGCTGGTGAAACGCTACGACGAGGGCGATGAGAAGATCCAGAAAATCGCCCACGCCATCCATACCGGTGCCATGGTCTTCATGCGCCGTGAATACACCATGCTGGCCATGTTCGGCGGCGTTCTGCTGATCATTCTCTATCTGGCCCTGGGTGAGAAAACGGCGATCGCCTATGTCGTCGGCGCCCTGTCCTCCGGTATTGCCGGCTGGATCGGCATGTTCACTGCCACCAAGGCCAACGTGCGGACCACCACGGCCGCCCACACGGACGGCGCTCCCGCGGCCCTTTCCGTCGCGTTCTTCGGTGGTTCCATCATGGGACTGACGGTCGCCTCCATGGGCCTGCTCGGCCTCGGCTCTCTGTATTACTTCTTCGGCGGGGATCCGGAGACCGCACACGCTATCCACGGCTTCGGCATGGGTGCGTCGGTGGTCGCCCTCTTTTCCCGGGTCGGCGGCGGCATCTACACCAAGAGTGCCGACGTGGGCGCGGATCTGGTGGGCAAGGTGGAAGCCGGTATTCCGGAAGACGATCCCCGCAACCCGGGTGTGATCGCCGACAACGTGGGTGACAACGTGGGTGACGTGGCCGGCATGGGCTCTGACATCTTCGAGTCCTACTGCGGCTCCATGATCGCCACCATCGCCATCGCCTCTACGCTCGGCATGGTGTATCTGACCGATCTGGCACCGGGGCTTACCGAAGAGCAGGCACGCGGCGCGCTCATGGGTCTGCCGCTGCTGCTGGCATCCACCGGCCTCGTCTGCGCTCTGATCGGCATCGGCATCGTGCGTGCCATGTCCGCGCAGGAGCCCGCCGTGGCGCTGCGCTTCGGCACCATCGGCTCGCCGGCCCTGTTCATCCTGGCAGCCTGGTTCGTGATCCAGAACATGGGCCTCGACGCGGCCATCTGGTGGTCCGTGCTCTCCGGTGCGGTCGGCGGCATCATCATCGGCCTGGTCACCGAGTACTACACCTCCTCAACCCCCATCGTCCGGATCGCCGAGTCCGGTGAGACGGGTTCCGCGACGGTCATGATCACGGGCCTGGCCGTGGGCATGCAGTCGGTGGCCATTCCCGTGCTCGCCATCTGCGGCATCATCTGGATCTCCACCACCATGGCCGGCCTCTACGGCGTGGGCATCGCCGCCCTCGGCATGCTGGCGACCGTCGGCTTCACCATGGCCATCGACGCTTACGGCCCCGTTGCGGACAACGCCGGCGGCATCGCCGAGATGGGCGGTCTGGGTGAAGAAACCCGGAAGATCACCGATTCCCTGGATGAGCTCGGCAACACCACCGCCGCCATCGGCAAGGGCTTCGCCATCGGTGCCGCGGCACTGGCGGCACTGGCCATCATCGCCGCTTACGTGGAAACCATCTCTGCCGCCATGCCCGAGTTCAGCCTGCACATCGGTGATCCGAACGTGCTGATCGGGCTGTTCATCGGCGGCCTGGTGCCGTTCCTGATCGCCTCCATCACCATGACGGCCGTCGGCGACGCCGCCATGGACATGATTCAGGAGATCCGGCGCCAGTTCCGTGAGATCCCCGGCCTGCTGGAAGGCAAGGCGGAACCCGACACTGAGAAGTGCGTGGACATCGCAACGTCTGCAGCACTGCGGCGCATGCTGCTGCCGGGGACCATCGCCGTGCTCGTTCCGCCCATCGTCGGCTTCGGCCTCGGCCCGGAAGCCCTCGGCGGCACTCTGGGTGGCGGCCTGCTCGGCTGCGTGCTGCTGGCCCTGACCATGGCCAACGCCGGCGGCGCCTGGGACAACGCCAAGAAATACGTGGAGAAAGGCAATCTGGGCGGCAAGGGTTCAGACGTTCATGCGGCCGCCGTGGTCGGCGATACCGTGGGTGACCCCTTCAAGGACACCTCCGGACCGTCCATGAACATCCTCATCAACGTGATGGCGATCGTGAGCCTCGTGATCGCGCCGCTGCTCGTGTAGCAACAGGCGGGCGCCTGCCGATCGGCAGGCCGATGTCGAGAAAGGGAGCCGATGGGCTCCCTTTTTTTTCGGGTCCGGTAGAATCCCCGAAAGCGGTATCAGGAGCGCTGCATGACGCGAACACCCCGGCTGCACATTCCCCATCCACCGGCCCGGCCCGGCGACACCCCCGATTTCAGCTACGTGGACATCTCGCCCGCAGGCGCCGTTCCGAGACCGGACGTCACCACGCGTCTGAGGGACATCGAACGCAGCCTCGCCTTCGAGATGGTCCGGGTCCTCGATGAAGAGCACGCGGCCGTGGGGCCGTGGGATCCGCACCTGGACCATCACGATCTGCAGGTGGGGCTGCGCTACATGCTGCTGACCAGGCTGTTCGACGAGCGCATGCACCGCATGCAGCGGCAGGGAAAGATCTCGTTCTACATGAAGAGCCTGGGTGAGGAAGCGGTATCCGTGGCGGCTGCTCAGGCCCTCGAGCCGGGTGACATGCTGTTCCCGTCCTACCGCAACCAGGGCCTCCACTTCGCCCGGGGCCGGAACCCGGTGGACCTGATGTGCCAGCTGCTCTCCAATACGCGCGACATGTGCAAGGGTCGGCAGATGCCGGTGATGTACCACTGGGTGAGAGGCAACATCTTCTCGATCTCCGGAAACCTCACCACCCAGTATCCTCAGGCGGTGGGCTGGGCCATGGCCTCCGCCATCAAGGGTGAGGAGGACATCGCCGCGGCCTGGATCGGCGAAGGTTCCAGCGCCGAGGCGGACTTCCATCACGCCATGACCTTCGCTTCCGTGTACATGGCCCCCGTGGTGCTGAACATCGTCAACAATCAGTGGGCCATCTCCACCTTCCAGGGTTTCGCCGGCGGTGAACGTCGCCCGTTTGCCGCCCGTGGCCCGGGCTACGGCATTCCGGGCGTCCGGGTGGACGGCAACGACTTTCTCGCCGTTTATGCCGTCACCCGCTGGGCGGCCGAGCGTGCCCGCCAGGGCGCCGGGCCGACCCTGATCGAGCACGTCACCTACCGGGCGGACGCCCACTCCACCAGCGATGATCCGTCCCGTTACCGGCCCCGGGACGAGTGGAAGGCCTGGCCGCTCGGAGATCCGCTGGAAAGACTCAAGGCGTATATGATCCGAGAGCACGCCTGGTCCGAGGCGCAGCACGAGGCACTCGCCGCCGAGCTCGGTGCTCAGCTCGACGAGTCCTGGGAGGAAGCCTGCGGCTTCGGCACCATGACCGACGGCCCGACCCTGGACCGCAACGAGCTCTTCGAGGACGTGTTCAAGGACGTCCTGCCACACCTGATCCGCCAGCGGGATCAGTTCCGGGACCTGGAGGACTGACTCATGGCGAGAATGACGATGATTCAGGCCCTCAATTCCGCCATGGACATCATGCTCGACCGGGACCCGGACGTGGTCATCCTCGGCGAGGACGTGGGCTACTTCGGCGGCGTTTTCCGGGCCACGGAAGGGCTCCAGCGCAAATACGGCGAGCATCGGGTGATCGATGCGCCCATCGCGGAAGGCGGCATCATCGGCGCCGCCATCGGCATGGGGGTGAACGGCCTGCGGCCGATCTCGGAAATTCAGTTCGCCGACTACATCTATCCCGGCTTCGATCAGATCGTCTCCGAGCTGGCCAAGCTCCGCTATCGCACCGGTGGAGAGTTCTTCGCCCCGGTGACCATCCGCACGCCCTGCGGGGGCGGCATACGTGGCGGTCAGACCCATTCCCAGAGCCCGGAGGGCGTGTTCACGCACGTCTGCGGACTGAAGATCATCATGCCGTCCAATCCGTATGACGCGAAGGGACTGCTCATCAGCGCCATCGAGGACGACGACCCGGTGCTGTTCTTCGAGCCGAAGCGTATCTACAACGGACCCTTCGACGGCGACCCCGACAAGCCGGCCATGCCATGGTCTCAGCATCCGAAAGGCGAAGTGCCTGAGGGCTACTACAGCCTGCCGATCGGTCTGGCCGAGGTGGTCCGCGAAGGCGAAGATCTGACCGTGCTCTGCTACGGCACAATGGTCCACGTCTGTGAGGCAGCCGCGAAGCTCGCCGAGGTGGAAGCCGAGATCGTCGATATTCGAACAATGATTCCTCTGGATGTGGACACCATCCGGCAATCGGTGGAGAAGACGGGGCGCTGCGTGATCGTCCACGAGGCAACCCGCTTCTCCGGCTTCGGGGCCGAGCTTTCCGCCACGGTTCAGGAGGAGTGCTTCTACAGTCTGGAAGCACCCATAGAGCGGGTCACCGGCTGGGATACACCCTATCCGCACGCCTTCGAATGGGATTATTTTCCCGGTCAGAAACGGGTGGCCGCAGCCATGGTCAAGGTGATGGAGGCAGGATGAGCGAACATGTCTTCAAGCTGCCCGACCTCGGCGAAGGCATGGTGGAGGCCGAGATCGTGGAATGGCACGTGAAGCCCGGGACGGAAGTCAGAGAAGGCGACATCGTGGTCGATGTGATGACCGACAAGGCCAACGTCGAGGTCCCCGCGCCCGTCTCCGGCCGGGTGCTCCGCACCACGGGCGAACCGGGAGACACGGTTGCCGTCGGTGCCGAGCTCATGGCGCTGGAGGTGGGCGCCACCAGCGCCTCACCCCCGGTGTCCGGGCGCGGCACCGAGCAGGAACGGACGGCCGCCGTCGACGAACCCGCTCCGCCCTCAACTCCGTCGCAGCCGGAAAATTCACCGGCACCGGCACCGGCATCGGCATCGGAACCGGCGCCCGAAGCCAGGCAGGCAGCGCGCGGAGAACCGGTCCGCACTTCACCGGCCGTGCGCCGGCGGGCCAAGGAAGCCGGAGTGGACCTGGCCACAGTCACCGGATCCGGACCCCGCGGGCGAATCCTGATGCGTGATCTGGAAGCGCAGCTGAGCGGCACGGCAGCCCCCGCTGCCCCCGCAGCGGCACCTGCACCGTCCGGCGTGGGAGAGTTCAGCGAGACGAAGGTGATCGGAGTCCGGCGCCTCATCGCCAGCCGGCTCCAGGCCACCAAGCAGCAGATACCGCACTTCGCCTATGTGGAGCAGGTGGACATCACCGCCCTGGAATCCCTGCGCCGCCGACTCAACGAAACCCGGAGCGGCTCCGCGCTCACCTATCTGCCGTTCATCGGTCTGGCACTGATCCGCGCCGTTCGGGACTTCCCGCAGTGCAATGCCCATTTCGATGACGAACGCGGTGTGCTCCGGCAGTTCGAGCGGGTCCACCTGGGCGTGGCCACCCAGACTCCGGACGGGCTGAAGGTACCGGTCGTGCACGATGCGGACGGCCGTTCCCTCTGGCAGCTCGCTGCTGAGATCCGCCGGGTGACCACCGCGGCGCGCGACAATACCGCGACCCGGGAGGAGATGACCGGGTCCACGGTCACCATCACCAGTCTCGGACGCCTGGGCGGCATCGCCTCGACGCCCATCATCAACGCGCCGGAAACGTCTATCATCGGCATCAACAAGGCGGTTCAGACACCGGTGGTGGTGAACGGCCAGATCACCGTCCGGCTGATGATGAACCTCTCCTCGAGCTTCGATCACCGGTTCGTGGACGGTCACGACGGTGCGTCTCTGATCCAGGCCATGCGGGGCTATCTGGAGGAGCCGGCCATCCTTTTCATCGACGGCATCGACGGCATCGACGGCATCGACGGCTGAGCCAGAGGATGCCCGGTGGCGGGCTCAGACCTTGAACGGCTTCAGCTTCTTTTTCACCAGCTCGTTCTTCAGCCGTACGTACTGCGGCACACCGTTCCTGAAAGCCGGGTAGTCCTCTCCGGCGATCAGAGGCGCGAGGTAGCGCTTGCCCTTCGCCGTGATGCCGAAGCCGTCCTTCGTGATGTAGCTTTTGGGCATCTTCCGTTCCACGTTCGCAACCCGCGAAAGCTTCGCTGCACCGATTTTCCAGCGGTAAGGCGAATCACTGGTGCGCACGATGGTGGGCATCACCTTGTCCTTGCCCGCAAGCGCGAACTCGACCGCCGCCCTGCCGACGGCGTAGGCCTGATCAACGTCCGTTTTCGAAGCGATGTGGCGTGCGGCCCGCTGCAGATAGTCGGCCACCGCCCAGTGGTACTTGTAACCGTGCCGGTCCTTGATCATCTGCGCGATGGTGGGCGCTACGCCGCCGAGCTGGGTATGCCCGAACGCATCCTTGCCGCCCGCGTCGGCCACGAAGGTACCGTTTCTGTACTGAGCGCCTTCGGAGACCACCACCACGCAGTATCCTTTCGCGGTAACCACGTCCTTCACCTTGCGCAGGAACTTCGCCTTCTCGAAGGGCACTTCCGGCAGCAGGATGATGTGCGGTGCATCTCCCGGCGCTTCCTGCGCCAGGGCGCCGGCCGCGGCGATCCAGCCCGCGTGCCGACCCATCACCTCGAGAACGAATACCTTGGTGGAAGTCTCGCACATGCTGGCCACGTCCAGAGCGGCTTCCCTGGTGGAGACCGCCACATACTTGGCCACGCTGCCGAATCCCGGGCAGGTGTCGGTGAGCGGCAGATCGTTGTCCACCGTCTTGGGGATGCCGATGCAGGTGAGCGGGAAGCCGAGCTGATCGCCGAGCTGGGAGACCTTGTTCGCCGTGTCCTGGGAATCACCGCCGCCGTTGTAGAAGAAGAAGCGGATGTCGTGCGCCTTGAAGACGTCGATGAGACGCCGGTATTCCCGTTCGTTCTCCTCGAAGGACTTCAGCTTGTAGCGGCAGGAACCGAACGCCCCGGATGGCGTCGACCTCAGCCCCGCAATCGCGCTCCTGCTCTCCCGGCTGGTGTCGATCAGCTCTTCCGTGAGGGCGCCGATGATGCCGTTCCTGCCGGCGTAGACCTTGCCGATCCGGTCCCGATGCGCTCTTGCGGTTTCCAGCACCCCGCAGGCGGTGGCATTGATGACGGCAGTCACACCGCCCGACTGAGCGTAGAACGCATTGGCTTTCGGCATGGTTTGAGAACGGCTCCGGATTTCGAAGCCGGCATTCTCCGCGATGCGCACGAATTGTGCGAGAATTTCTCACATTCGAGATACGAAGTTTCCCGTAAGCGTATTCCATGAAGGCCGTTATCCAGTTGTTCTGGCGAATCTGTCTGCTCCGCCAGAGCCCCGCCTATGTGCCGACAGAAAGCTGGTTCGTCATCGCCGTGGTCGCGGCGAACCTGCTGACCAGCGTCATCGTCTCCGTGGCCATCGACCCGGCAGCCAGCCTGGTGGAAGTCTCCACCCGGGTCGTGGTCGGTCAGGCGGCTTATGCCAGCTTCCTCTGGCTCGCCACGTTCCTGCGCCAGCATCCGGAACGCTTCCCCGCAGCGCTGACCGCCCTGTTCGGCTGCGACCTGCTCATCACCGCGGCCTTCGGCGTTCTCGTGCCGCTGCTCGCGAGCACCATCGGCACTCAGGCATTGAATCTGGCTTCCACCGGCTTCCTGCTCTGGTCGCTCGCCGTGGCCGGATTCATCGTCGCCGAGGCGCTTTCGGTGCAGCTGCTGATCGGAATCCTGCTCGCCCTCGGCATGACGGTGCTGTCCGTTTCCGCCGGATTCGCCGCCATCGGAGCCTGACATGACCGACAGACGCATCTACTTTCTCGGCATCGGCGGCACCCTGATGGGCAGCCTGGCCCAGCTCGCACGGGAAAAGGGTTACCGGGTTTCCGGTTCCGACAAGGCCCTGTATCCCCCCATGAGCGAGCAGCTGGCCCGGGCGGACATCGAACTCTACGAAGGTTTCGACCCGGTGCAGCTGGATCCGGAGCCCGACCTGGTGGTGATCGGCAATGCGGGCCTGCCCCGGGGCCATCCCGGGGTGGAATACGTGCTGGAGCGGGGTCTTCCGTATACCTCCGGCGCGGAGTTCCTCGGCCGGGAGATTCTGGCCGATCGCTGGGTGCTGGCCGTCTCCGGCACCCACGGCAAGACGACGACGGCCAGCATGCTCGCCTGGATCCTGGAGCAGGCCGGTCTCGCGCCCGGCTACCTGATCGGCGGGGTGCCGAAGAATTTCGAGGTGTCCGCGCGCCTCGGCAGCGCTCCCTTCTTCGTGGTGGAGGCGGACGAATACGACACCTCCTATTTCGACCGCCGCTCCAAGTTCGTCCACTACCGGCCGCGGACGCTGATCATCAACAATCTGGAATACGACCACGCCGACATCTTCCCGGATCTGGCGGCCATCCAGACGCAGTTTCATCACCTGATCCGCACCATTCCGGGCAGCGGGCTCATCGTCGCGCCAGCGGGGGACGACCATGTGCACGAGGTGCTGCAGATGGGCTGCTGGACGCCTACCGCCCGGTTCGGCCCGCCCTCACATCGCCAGCCCCTCGAGCACGACAACGGCGAGCTCTGGCGTGCGGAGGAGGCAGGGGGCACGGCCTTCGACGTCTACCTGAACGATACGAATCTCGGCCGGGTCCACTGGTCCCAGCTGGGCGATCACAACCGGATGAACGGGCTCGCCGCCATCGCGGCCGCACGCCATGCGGGTGTCCAGCCGGAACGTGCCATCGATGCGCTGTCGGATTTCGCCGGCGTGCTCCGGCGGATGGATCTGATTGCCCAGATCGGCGAGACCGCCATCTACGACGACTTCGCCCACCATCCCACCGCCATCCGGAAAACGCTGCAGGGGCTGCGCAGACAGGTCGGCAACGACGAGATCATCGCCATCATCGAGCCGCGATCGCACACCATGTCGCTCGGGACCCTGCGCGACGAGCTCACCACCTGCTGCGCGGCCGCAGACGCCGTGTTCTGGTTCCGGGGCGAGAACATCAAGTGGGATCTGTCCGAGGTAGTGCAGTCCTGCGTGGTGCCCGCCCGCCAGTTCGACGACCTGGACCGGCTCATGGACGAGCTGGCGAAGCTGCCTCCGAGGCGCCGGCACCTGGTGATCATGTCGAACGGCAGCTTCGGCGGAATCTACGCCCGGCTACCTGAGCGGCTGAAAGCCGCCATCACACCCGACTGAGGAAACCGAACATGGGCATGCTAGACGGCAAACGACTCATCATCACCGGCGCCGGCAGCGGGATCGGCCGGGCCACCAGCCTGCTCGCCGCCGCGGAAGGCGCCAGCGTCCTCGCCGTGGATCTCGCTGAAAGCGTCGAGGAGACCGCCGCGGCCATCCGCGAGAACGGCGGCACCGGCCTGGCTGTCCGTGCCGACGTGAGCGACGAGGCCGCCGTTTCCGATTTCGTCGGTCGCGCGGTGACGGAGTTCGGCGGTCTCGACGGCCTCTATGCCAATGCCGGTGTGGGCGGCGGCGGCAAGCCCATGCTCGAGCTCACGGTGGAGGACTGGCAGCGTACGCTCGGCGTCAACACCATCGGCGTGTTCCTGGCGGTGAAGCACGCCATCCCCGCCATCCGCGAATCAGGCGGCGGCGCCCTGCTCTGCACCGCCTCCGTTGCCGGCCTGCGTGCCAACGCCGGCGGCGTGGATTACAGCGCCAGCAAAGCGGGCGTCATCAGCATCGTTCAGACAGTGGCCTACCAGCTCTACGGGGAACCGATACGGATCAACGCCATCTGCCCCGGGCTGATCCAGACCGGCATGACACGGCCCGTATTCGAGCGCGCGGAGGCCCGGGGCACCATGGATCGGATCGGGCAGATCAATCCCACCCGGCGTTTCGGCCAGCCGGAGGAAATCGGCGAGATGGCCTGCTTCCTGCTGAGCGACCGGGCAAGCTACGTCAACGGCCAGGCCATTGCCGTCGATGGCGGGCTGTCGGCCTCCCATCCCTGGGCTTACCCGAGGCAGAGCTGATGGCCTGCCGGTCACCTTTCGGCCTCCCTGGGCTGCCAGCCATCGTCCTGCTGACGATGACGGCCTGCACCACGGCTGCAGACGGTGATGCGACCACGGACCCCGATCCAATGGCCACGCCGGATCCGGCTTCCGGCGAGCGGTTGATCGCGCAGCCGCCACAGGGCTGGCAGCAGACCGGCGGGACGAACCTGGGCAACCTCCGGCGGGCCGAGTTCAGACCGGAAGCGGAGATCGCTGCCGATCCGGACTCGGACTGGACCCGACGCATCACCTTCGAGTCACTCAGCGAAGAACCACTGCCGGATCCCATCGAGTTCGTGGAACTCATGAATGCGGGCCGTGACCATGCATGCGGCACCTTCAGCGCTCACCCGACCTTCGCCGGCGAAGAAAACGGATATCCCACCGCCGTCTACCTGCTGGTCTGTCACGAGGACCGGCAGACCGAACGCTCGGAAATCACACTGATGAAGACGATCCGCGGCAACCGGCACTTCTACGTGATCACCCGGGCCCTGCGCGGGGAGCCCATACCGAAGGACGGGGTGCCGGACATCGAGCAGGCGGAGATCGGCGGCTGGGCGCTGTACCTCAGATCCATCAGCGTCTGCGACCCCGACCGCCCTGACGCGCATCCCTGCCCGGAGTCTCCGGGTACCTGAATTCGGGCTGGATCAGAACGCCTCGTCCGGCAGGCCCATCACACAGGCCGAGGTGGAGCAGATGCCGGCCTCCAGCCCGAGGGTTTTCGGCAGCAGCCGGGCGAAGTAGAACGCGGCGCATTCCCGCTTACCCCGGCCGAAGGCATCGTCACCGGCGGCGGTCGCCATCTGCGCCCAGAACCAGGCATAGAGCGTATAGCCGACGAGGTCCAGGAAATCCGTGGCCACCGCGCCCGGCAGTTCCGGGTCCGCATTGGATTCCGCCAGCACATGCGCCAGCGCACTGCGTATCCGGCCGAAGGCCGCTTCCAGCGCCGGCCGGTACTCCGCATCGACCGTGCCGACGTCGAATCCGTCGAGCAGGGCCTCAAGGGTCGCGCCTCCATCCCGGAGCACCTTGCGGCCGATCAGATCGCCTGCCTGAATCCCGTTGGTCCCCTCGTAGATCTGCCCGATCCGGGCATCCCGCACGATCTGTTCCGCGCCCCACTCGCGGATGAACCCGTGACCGCCGAACACCTGCTGGGCGAGCACGGCCGCTTCGAAACCGCGGTCGGTGAGAAACGCCTTGGCGATGGGCGTGAGCAGCTGACCGATCCGGTCCGCCTCCTCATCGTCCGCGTGCTTCGCGAGATCCAGTTGCATCCCCGTGAAGATGGCGAAGGCCCGGCCCGCTTCCGTGAGAGTGCGCACGGTCAGCAGCATGCGGCGTACGTCCGGGTGCACGAGCAGAGAATCCGCGGGACCGTCCGGATTCTTCGGGCCGGTGCTCGAGCGTCCCTGCAGCCGTTCCCGGGCGTAGCGGGCCGCCTGCTGATAGGCGAGCTCACCCGCACCGAGTCCCTGCAGGCCGACGGAGAGCCGCTCGTAGTTCATCATGGTGAACATGCAGGCGAGTCCCTGATTGGGCTCACCGATCATGAAGCCCACGGCCTCGTCGTAGTTCATCACGTTGGTGGCGCTGCCGCGGATGCCCATCTTGTGCTCGATCGAGCCGCTGGCCACGCCGTTCCGCTCACCGATCCCGCCGCTGCCGTCGGGCAGGTATTTAGGCACGATGAACAGCGATATCCCCTTCGACCCCTCCGGTGCATCCGGCAGTTTGGCGAGCACCAGATGCACGATGTTCTCCGCCATGTCGTGCTCGCCGCTGGTGATGAAGATCTTGGTGCCGCTGATCCGGTAGCTGCCGTCGGCATGAGGAACCGCCCGCGTCCGGATGATGCCGAGATCGGTACCGGCGTGGGGCTCGGTCAGATCCATGGCGCCCGACCACTGGCCCGAGTAGAGCTTCGGCAGATAGGTCTGCTTCTGTTCCTCACTGCCGTGAGAGTCGATGCAGATGCAGGCGCCGGCGGTCAGGGTGCCGTACAGATAGAGGCTGGAGTTCGCCGCCCAGAACATCTCTTCGATCATGCAACCGAGCACTTTCGGCATGCCCTGACCCTCGTAGGCGGGATTGCCGGAGAGTCCCAGCCAGCCGCCGCCGGCCATCTCGTCGTAGGCGGCCTTGAAACCCGGCGGTGTGGTCACCACCCCATCCTGCCACTGGCACCCGGCCTCGTCGCCGGACTGATTGATGGGCGCCATCACCTCGCCGGCAAGGCGCCCTGCCTCGGTGATCACGGCTCGAGCCAGATCCTCTGAAACCTCCGACAGAGCCGGGATCCCGGCCCAGCGGTCCTGAACTCTGAACAGCTCGAAGAGCAGGAACTCGATGTCCCGCTCCGGTGCCTGGTACTGAAGCATGTGCCTTCCCGTCGTCTAACGCGGTCGCGCGCCTTGCAAACGCCTGCCTCCGGTTCCCTACCAGGGACCGAAAGTCTCTTCCGAACCGCTCATCAGTGTATCTGCGCCCGCCTCCAGGGCCGTCCTGTGCGCATCGGCCCGGGGCAGCATGCGGGCAAAGAAGAACCGCGCCGCCGCCAGTTTTCCCTGGATGTAGGGATCCGCCTGATCCCCTGCATGGGCCGTTTGAGCGATTCGACCCCAGCAGTATGCGAGGGTCAAGTAGCCGCTGTAGAAGAGGAAATCCACCGAGGCGGCTCCCACTTCGTCCAGGTTTTCCATGGCCCTGCCCATGAGGGCATTTGCCAGCTCGAGCCACTCGGCACCCCGTGCCCGCAGAACGGGCGCGAGCCCGGACAGGAACGCATCCTCACTGGTCTCGAGCTCGCCCGCCAGCTCGTTCATCAAGGCGATGAATCTGTTGAGGCCCGGCCCCTGGGTCTGCAGGATCTTCCGGCCCAGCAGATCCAGCGCCTGGATGCCCGTGGTGCCCTCATAGAGCAATGTGATCCGGGTGTCCCGCACCCGCTGCTCCATGCCGTTCTCCCGGATGAATCCGTGGCCGCCGAAGATCTGCAGACCGTGGTTCACGGACTCGAAACCGAGCTCCGTGAGCATGCCTTTGACGATCGGGGTCAGAAAATCGAGCAGATCCTTTGCCGCCTGACCTTCCTCGTCGTCCCGTTCGGTGGCCACGTCGGCCACCTGCCCGGTCAGATAGACCAGAACCCGGCCGCCGTCGACGATGGCGCGCTGGGTGAGAAGCATGCGGCGCACATCCGGGTGAACGATGATCGGATCCGCGGCTTCGTCCGGTGCCTTCGGGCCGGAGAGCGAGCGCATCTGCAGCCGCTCCCGCGCATAGTCGGTGGCATCCTTGAGCGCCGACTCCGCCTGACAGACCCCCTGCAGGCCCACGACGATGCGGGCCGCGTTCATCATGGTGAACATGTTCCGCATGCCCTGATTTTCCTCGCCCACCAGGTAACCCCGGGCTTCGTCGAAATTCAGGATGCAGGTGGCGTTGCCGTGGATGCCCATCTTCTCCTCGATGCCGCCGCAGACCACGCCGTTTCTGCTGCCATCGAGATCGAATTTCGGCACCACGAACATGCTGATGCCCCGCGTGCCTTCCGGCGCTTCGGGCGTGCGCGCCAGCACCAGATGCACGATGTTCCCGGAGAGATCGTGCTCGCCGGCGGAGATGAAGATCTTGGTGCCGGATATCCGGTAGCTGCCGTCCGCCTGCACCTCCGCCTTCGTCCGCACCAGGCCCACGTCCGAGCCTGCGTGGGGCTCCGTGAGGCACATGGTGCCGGTCCATTCGCCGGAGAGCAGTCTGGGCAGGAACTCCCGCTTCTGTTCCGGGCTGCCGTGGTGCTCGAGCGCTTCCACCACCCCTCGAGAGAGAGCCGGATACATGGTCCAGGCGGGATTCGCTGCAGCCATCAGATGCTCGAGCACCAGCCCGAGACTGTCCGGCAGGCCCTGGCCGCCATACTCGGCCTCTCCACAGAGACTCGCCCAGCCGCCTTCCACGTATTTGTCATAGGCGGCCTTGAAGCCTGCCGGGGCGGTCACCTGCCCATCCTCGAACGTGCAGCCTTCCTCGTCTCCGGAGCGGTTGATGGGCGCAAGTTCCCCGTCGCAGAACCTGGCGGCTTCCTCGCTGATGGCATCGATCAGCTCCCGGCCGGGGGCATCGTTACCGTAGAGGCGCTGATAGTGGCCCTCGAAATCGAGAACGTCATGCAGGGTGAACTGAAGATCTCTGCTGGATGCCGTCATCGGCCGCAACCCGCGTAAATACTGGGGCCGGAGACGATACTTTGCCGCTCCCGCAGGTGTCAAAGAGGACTCTGTGAGGAATTTCTGTGGATTATCCGGGCCCGGTTCCGGCGGACCGGGGGTTGCACCCGTGCCATCATCTGACCGTGATCGATAACCTCTGGCGATGTCTGTTCACCAGTCTGTGCGTGCTCTGCGACCAGGAAGTCCGCGGGCACAACGCCCGGCTGCAGCTGTGCCGCTGGTGTCTGGCCTCCCTGCCCTGGCTCTCCCGGCCGGATCTCGAGCTGCCCGGCATCGATCGCGCCTTCGCACCGCTGGCTTACGAAGGCGCGGCAAAAAACTGGGTTCTCGAGGCAAAGCATGCCGGCGGACTCGTCGCCGCACGCACCCTGGGCATCCTGCTGGCGGACACGCTGGCCGACGCCTATCCGTTCTCCTCCGAACGCCCGGAGCGGCTGATTCCCGTACCGCTGTCGTCCCGTCGTCTGCGCCGTCGGGGGCACAATCAGGCCGCCCTGCTCGCCGCGCCCGTCGCCAGGCGCCTTTCGGTCCCGATGGGTCGTCGTGACGTCCGCCGGATCAGACATACCCCCGTGCTCGCCGATCTGCCGCCCGGAAACCGGGTGGACGCCGTGCGCGGCGCTTTCACCGCCACGGCAGACCTGGTCGGAGCGCGGGTCGCCATCCTCGACGACGTGGTAACCACCGGCGCTACCGCAGGGGCCATGGCGCACGCACTGAGGGCGGCAGGCGCCCGGGAAGTCCACCTGTGGGCGGCTACCGCCGCCATACATCGCACCTGATGCGCTGCTACACTCCGCGGCATGTCCGACATCAACACGTCCGGCGCCGAAACGCCTTATGACGGCCTCTCTCCCGACCGCACGCTGGATGCAATGGAATCCGCCGGTTTCGAGCCCACCGGCGGTCTGCTGGCGCTCAACAGCTTCGAAAACCGGGTCTACCAGATTGAGCTCAACGACGGCGCTTTCGTGGTCGCGAAGTTTTACCGTCCCGGCCGCTGGACGGACGCGGCCATCCGCGAGGAGCACGCTTTCAGTCTGGAGCTGGTCGAACACGAGCTGCCTGTCGTTGCCCCGCTCCTCCGGGATGGCGAAACGCTGTTCGAGCACGAGGGTTTCCGCTTCGCCGTTTTCCCCCGCCAGGGGGGGTATCCACCCAATCTGGAGGACCCCGATACCTATACCGTTCTGGCCCGGACGCTGGCCCGTATTCACGAGGTGGGTGCCGCCCGCCCGTTCGAGCACCGGGTGGCGCTGTCCTCGGAGCGCCTGGGACATCAGAGCCGCCGCTATCTGCTGGAGGAACGCTGGATCCCGCCCGAGATGGAACCGGCCTACGAGAGCATCACCGAGCATCTGCTGACGGAGATCGACCGCCGCCTGCCGGCCGGACCGTCAGGGCAGCGGATCCATGGCGACTGTCACATGGGGAACGTCCTCTGGCGCGGCGACACCCCCCACTTCGTGGATCTGGACGACTGCCAGACCGGCCCGGAAATCCAGGACCTGTGGATGCTGCTGTCCGGCGAGCACCACGAGCGCCAGGCCCAGCTCAACCGGCTGCTGGACGCCTACCTGCCCTTCCACGAGATCAGCCTGGCCACCCTGGATCTGATCGAGCCGCTGCGGACACTGAGGATCATGCATCACGCCGCCTGGCTGGCCAGGCGCTGGACCGATCCTGCCTTCCCCAGCGCCTTCCCCTGGTTCGACAGCGAACGCTACTGGTCGGGGCACGTGCTCGAGCTCCGGGAGCAGCAGGCCGCGCTGCAGGAACCGCCACTCGTCTATCTGGGCTGAGATGAGGGCGCCACCGTCCGCTAAATCAGCACCGTTTCCCGACCCCCGGGCCGGGTTTCCAGCCCGATGCCGAGCTCGGCCCGGTTCCGGATCAGGTTGCCGTATCCGGCCAGCAGAAACGGCCGTTCGGCTTCCGGACATTCGGCCAGATGGGCATCGTATGCCGCCTTCACTTCCAGGACCCAGGGACCGGCTTCCGGAACCGGTCCGAAACCGAGCACGCGGGCGGCCTCCGCCTGGGTGGGATAGACCTTGAGACCACCGACAATTGCCCGGTCCAGGGCGGTGGCCAGGTCCTCCGCCGTCTCGTACGATCCCTGCATGGGCTGAGAAAAATGCACGTGCACCCGCCCTTTGAATCCGGTCATCCCCTCGATGATGCTGGCCAGGTCCTCGTTCGCCGCTTTCTGATAGCGGCCTTCCCGGCTGATCACCTCCAGCTCTCTGGCCTTGCGCCGGTCACAGGGATCGAGCTCGTAGGAAATGGAAACCGGCACCAGAGCGATCTTCTCCAGCAGTTCGCCGAAGGTAGCCGCCTCCTTGCGCCAGGCGAGTGCCAGCATCTTCAGCAGCGCCGGTTCCGTGCGATCGAATCCGTCTTTCGACCGGCCTTCCCGCTGGGCGATCCAGACCGAGTCTCCACCGGTGAGGGTGTGCTGGATGTAGTGGGACGTCCGGGTGAGCGCCCGGTAGACGGCCCGCTTGCCGGTAACGCTCCGCTCGATCACGAAGCTCTTGTTCAGCCGCATGAGGTCGGTCGCCAGCGGCTCGGTGAACAGGTTGTCGCCTACCGCTGCCTCCGGGGTCGGGAATCCGGCCATGTGGACGCTGTAGTTCACCAGCCCGGTATCCATGATGATGTCCCGGTGATTGGACATGTAGAGATAGGGTCTGCCCGCTTCGAGCCGGTCGAGACCGCTGACGGTGAGACCGGACACCGTGTTCCGCAGCAGGCGCGCGAAATAATGCGACAGAAAGAGCTGGAAATGCTCGATGGAATCGAAGTCGCGCGATTTCCATCCGATCACCGCCCGGGCCAGGCTTCTGGCAAGCCAAGGTGCAACCTTCGCCAGACCCGGGGTCACCAGACGGGAAGCGCTGTCCACCACCCGGGCGTCATTGCGCCAGCGGGCGACCACCTCGGGGACCTCTTCGTCCCGATACGGGCGGATGGCGTCGAATTCCTGCATGCGGGCACGTTAGCGGCTATTCCTGAGAAAACAAGCTCGGCCTGCGCGGGGGAACTGAGGCTAAACTGGCGCTCATGCACCTGCGCCAGGCCACCGTGGAAGACCTGCCGGCACTGACCCGGATCTACAATCACTACGTGGAGCACTCCCATGCGACCTTCGACGTGGGCGCGTTCCACGTCGACGAACGCCTGCCCTGGTTCGATCAGTTCGATGGCCGCCGCTACCAGTGCTGGCTGGCTTCGGACGACACAGGCGTGCTCGGCTATGCCTGCTCCATGCCGTTCAAGGCGAAGGCCGCCTATCAGACATCCGTGGAAGTGAGCGTCTATGTCGCGGACCACATCCACCGTCGGGGCATTGGTGCCACCCTGTACGACAGGCTGCTGCCGGCTCTGGAAGCGGAGGACCTGCACCGGGCCTACGCGGGCATCGCCCAGCCGAACGAGGCTTCCATGCGGCTCCACGAGCGGTTCGGGTTCCAGCAGGCTGCCCACTACCGGGAAGTGGGACGCAAGTTCGATCGGTACTGGGACGTGATCTGGCTGGAGCGGGCGCTCTAGAGCGCCGCCAGGACGACGGGTGCGTTGCTCGAGAGGATCCACACCCCCATCAGCAGCAGCAGTCCGAAGGCCGCCTGCTTCATGGTCGCCTCGGATACCGGCGGCGGCAGCTCTCTGCCGAGCCAGGTGCCGAGAACGACCAGGGGGACGGCCACCGCGGAGAGCGTGAGCACCTCCGTCGTCAGACCGCCCTGAACCCCCACCACCACCGTTCTCGTGGCTGTGGTCAGCGCGAACGAGCAGAGCAGTGTGGCCCGGATGATGGCGAGCGCCAGCGGTTGACGGTAGTTGAACCAGCCCATGATGGGACCGGAAGCGGAAAACATGCCCCCGATGATGCCGCCGGCGATACCGGCCGACAGACAGGCCCAGTTGGGCGAAGGCTCGGACAGCGGCCGGGGCTTGAGCATCATGGACAGGCTGCCCAGGGTGATGAACAGCCCGAGCAGCAGCCCGAGGACGGCCTCCGCATCCCGGTCGAGCCGGTTGAGAATCCAGACGCCTACGCCGATGGCCGGCATCTGTCCCGCTGCCAGCCACAGAAAGATCCGCCGGTCGATGTGCTGGGTATGGCCTTTCAGAGCCACCGCCACGTTCACCATGGTGATCAGACTCGCCGACGCCGCCAGCACCGGCAGACTGATGACACCGCTCGCGCTCACCACCGCGATCAGAATGAGGCCCATGGCAAAGCCGGACACCGACTGTACGTAGCTGCCCACGAAAACGGCCCCGAGAAAGATCATCCAGCCTGCGCCATCCATGGGCGCGGCAGTATACTGGCTGCTCATCGAGGGTCTCGGGGAATTTGCGTATGGATCTCGGTCTTACCGGCAGCACCGTGCTCGTCACCGGCAGTTATCGCGGCACCGGACAGATCATGGCCCGGGCCTTTCTGGACGAGGGAGCCGAGGTCTGGGTGCACGGGCTCGAACCGGGGCAGGCCGAGGCAGCGGTGGAGGAGCTCGGCGGCGGCCGGCCCGTCACCGGTGACATCCGAACCGAATCCGGAACCGACGAACTGATCGAAGCGCTCGAAGACCGGACCCCGGATGTGCTGGTCAACAACTACGGCGCAGCGGAGCGCGGCCGCTGGGTGAGCTCTCCGAGCGAGGACTGGATCGCCGCCTACCAGCTGAACGTGCTGTCAGCCGCCCGTCTGATCAATCACTGCCTGCCAGCCATGCGCGCAGCCGACCGGGCCCGGATCATCAACCTGGGTACCGTGGGATCCACCCGCCCGAATTCGAAGAACCCGCAGTACTACGCCGCGAAGGGTGCGCTGGCCACCATGACGGTGAGCCTGGCGAAGGAGGTCGCCGGGACGAACATCCGCGTCAATCTGATCTCTCCCGGGCTGATCCTGACGCCGGAAGTTCAGGCCGCCTATCTCGAAACGGGCGCTCGAAAGGGCTGGGGCACCACCTGGGAAGACGTGGAGCCGCATGTTGCCAGAGACATTCCCATCGGCCGCATCGTCACACGGGAAGAAGTCGCGGCGCTGGTGGTTTTCCTGGCGAGCCCTCTGGCCGACGGTATCCACGGCCAGAACATCCGCGTCGACGGCGGTGCCCTGGACATCGTCACGTGAATCTCAACCGGCCAGTCCCCCGGCTGATCGGTCTCGCCACCGTGCTCGTCTGTCTCGCCCTTTACGACCCGGACGGCACCACCGCCCTGCAGCGACTGCTGCTGCCGCTGCTGATGGCTGCCGGTGCCTGGGCGCTGGTACAGAATCTGGCGGCCGTGGCTCTGACCGTGGCCGTGCTGGGTGTCATTCACCTGAACCTGGACGGCGGTGACTGGATCGACCGCGTCGCCTGGCCCGTGCTTACGCTGGCCGCCACGGGCGTTTGTCTGGCCATTCTGATCCGCCGGTTCCGTGCCCGGATCGCGGCGACACACGAAGCCCGCTGGGCGGACCGGCGGGACCCATGAGCGCGCCCGTCTGCCTGATCACAGGCACCACCAGCGGCATAGGACGGGAGACCGCCCAGGCTCTGGCGGCGGACGGCTATCAGCTCGTGATGGCCTGCCGGGATGAGATCCGGGCCGGAGAACTCCGGCGGGCCCTGATCGAGGAGTCGGGAAACGAGGCCATCGACGTGCTCCGTTGCGATCTTTCGAGCCTGGCTTCCGTGCGGCGGGCCGTTGCCGAGTTCCGATCGCGTCATGATCGGCTGGATCTGCTCATCAACAACGCCGGCACCATGACGACCCGTTTTCAGAGATCGGCGGATGGCCTCGAGCTCACGCTGGCTGCCAACTATCTGGGCCCATGGCTGCTCACCCGCCTTCTGCTGGATCCGCTGCTGGCCGCAGCTCCCGCCCGGATCGTCACAGTGGCCTCCGCCGTCCACCTGCGGGGCAGCATCGACCCCACGACCCTGAGAACCGAGCAGGGCAGAGGCTACAGCGGGCTGGCTGCCTACGCCCGCTCCAAGCTCGGCAACGTCATGGCGACCCTGAGCCAGGCGGAGAAACTGGAAGGCACCGGCATCACCGCGAACTGTCTGCATCCCGGCGTGGTGAGCACCAACATCACGGGTGACACCAACGCACTGCTCCGGCTGGGTATGAAGCTGATCTCACCCCTGATTCTCAGCGAGGCTCGCGGTGCCGCAACCTCTCTGCATCTGGCCCGGGATCCGTCTCTGTCCGGCACCAGCGGCTGTTATTTCGATGAGCATCAGGCGATTGCCGAACCGGCTGAGACCGCGCGGGACCGGGGGGAGCGCGAAGCACTCTGGGTCTGGTCCAGCCGCTTCTGCGATCTGCCTCCGGCCTGGCCGGACACTGCACGGCGGAAAAACACGTGAACGACCCGGAACACCCTCTGCTGAAAGCCTCCCGGATCGAAGCCGGAGCGCGCCGATTGAGCGAACTGACCGGTCTGTCCCGGATCCGAATGGAGATGCGGACGCTGGCACCTACCGAAACGCTTTCTCTCGACGCGTCGGGAGAGCAGTTTCTCTACGTGCTGGATGGCAGCGGGACCGTGATGGCGGCCGACGAGCCGCTGACCATCGGGACCGGTGACTTCCTGGCATTGAACGCGGGCGAGCGGGCGGTCATTCGGGCCGAAAGCACGTTGACCGTGCTCACAGGAGGACTATCCTCGGCCTGAGTGTCAGCATGCGCCCGGGAGGTCGAGGCATGGAAGGACTCACCAATCACGAGATCACCGTCTGTCTGAAGGGCGGCGCCATTCTCGGGCCGTTCAAGGCCACCTGGAGCAAGGAGATCGTCAGCGACGTACGGGAGCTGACCAAGGAGTACGATGCCTACCTCCAGGGTGCAGAACAGAAGCGTTTCAAATACCACCTGCACGATCAGGAACGACGGCTCTCACATACGCTGATCCTGAAATTCGACCAGATCACGGCCATCTACGACCGGGTCGAGCTCGCAGACTGAGCGGTTCACCGTTTTCCGCATTGCTCTCGGTGAGAACCCTCGGTCAGAATAGGGTATGGGCAAGACCACGGCAGCCAGGAACGAGCTGGGGCCTCTGCTGGAGGCGCTGATCGTTCAACTCGACGGCGAAGGCGCCATGACGCAGCGTGCCCATTTCGAGCGTATCCGCCGTTCCCTTTACCACGCGCGCACGGACAGCGATCTGGCCAGACCGATTCTCGCTCTGTCCACCAGCACGGCCTATGGCTTCAAGTTCTCGAACGACGCGGACGCGCTGATCAATCGCATCATCGAGAAGGTCGCGGAGCTGGAGGTCGATACCGCGCCCCGCCCCCCGAAGCCGCACTGAGCCGGACGATGACCGCAGCGGACACAGGACGATGTCTGTGCGGCCACTACCGCTACCGGGTGGAGGCGCCGCCGCTGTGGGTGGCTTACTGTCACTGTGAATCCTGCCGCCGTGCCACCGGATCACCAGCACCCTGCTACACCGGCTTCCCGGAGCATGCGGTGCACTTCGATCCGGCACCTCCGCCCACGTTCGCCTCCAGCCCGCCGGTCCGGCGATCATTCTGCGAGCACTGCGGCACGCCGCTGTCCTACGCGGCTGAATTCTTTCCGGGCGAGCTCCACCTCTTCCGCAGCAATTTCGAACGGCCCGGGGCGTATGAGCCGACCCGGCACGTGCTGTTCAACGAGCACGAAGCGGATTTCGACATCCACGACGATCTGCCCCGCTACGGAACCGAGCCCGGCAGGATCATCGCCTGGGGACCCCGACCCGCCTTGCGGGTGCTCTTCCTCTGCAGGCAGAACTCGGCCCGCAGCATCCTGGCCGAGGCCATTCTGAATCTGAGAAAGGCACGTCTGGGCGACCGTCGAGTGAGGGCGCACAGTGCCGGCAGCGAACCCGCCGGCGAGATAGATCCCGGAGCCCTGGCGCTGCTGTCACCGCACCGGTACCGGCTGGACCGGGCCCGCAGCAGATCCTGGGACTTCTTCACGACGGACGAGGCGCCCACCATCGACTGGGTCATCACGCTCTGTGACGAGGTGGCGGCAGAACCCTGCCCCGCCTTTCCCGGCGATGCCGGGCGGCGTCACTGGGGGCTGCCCGACCCGGCCACGGGTGCCGCGACTTTCGAAGACACCTGGGCCGCCATCGAACAGCGGGTGGACGGGTTTCTCGAGGAACTGGGAGCCCGCTGAGCGCCTCCCGTTTCAGCAGACTCCCGGCTGCCCGCAGATCCTGAGCGGTCTTCTCAGGAGCCCGTCGGCACCTCGCTGAAGGGAATGCCCTTGTCCACCCGGACATCCTGCGGCAGCCCCAGGACCCGTTCGGCAATGATGTTCGCCATGATCTCGTCCGTACCGCCGGCGATCCTCAAGCCCGGAATGGCCATGTAGGTCTCCTGGTACATGGCGGCCGCCTCGGAGAGCTTCGGATCCCGGATGGCGCCGGCCATCTCCTGCAGGTCGATGGCGAAGCTCGCCATGTCCTGGGCTTTGGGCGCACCCACCAGCTTGCCGATGGAGTTCTCCGGACCGGGGGTCTCGCCACGCGAGAGCGCGGACAGCGTGCGCCAGGATGTGTACTTGAGACCCGATTCCTGGCAGTACCAGTCGGCCAGCTTCGCCCGCACGGCAGGGTCCCTGATCGCCGGTTTGCCGTCGATCTCCACTTCCTTCGCCAGCTTGTAGATGCTGTCCACGCCCACGGAGCCGCCGCCCGCGCCGATGGACGCCCGCTCGTTCATGAGCGTGGTCAGTGCCACCTGCCAGCCCTGGCCTTCGGCACCGAGCCGCTGACTGTCCGAGACGCGCACATCGGTGAAGTACACCTCGTTGAAATTGGAATCGCCGGAGATCTGCCGGATCGGCTTGATCTCCATACCGGGTGCTCTCATGTCGATCCAGAAATAGGTGAGACCCTTGTGCTTCGGCACGGAGGGATCGGTTCTGAGCACCAGGATGCCGTAGTCCGAATAATGAGCGCCCGAGGTCCAGATCTTCTGACCGTTGATCACCCACTCGTCGCCGTCCTTCACCGCCCGGGTTCTCAGGGCTGCGAGATCGGATCCGCCCGCGGGCTCGGAGAAGAGCTGACACCAGATCTCCTCGCCGCTGGCGAGCTTCGGCAGGAAGCGGGCTTTGTCCTCGTCACTCGCCCACATCATCAGCGTGGGTGCCGCCATGCCCTGACCGATGCTGAACACGCCCTGGGGCAGATCGTATCTGGACTCCTCCTGATTCCAGATCACGTTCTCGATGGGCGATGCGCCCCGTCCGCCGTACTCCTTCGGCCAGGTGATACAGGCCCAGCCCGCGTCGTACTTCCGCTTCTGCCAGAGCTTCGCCTGCTCGATCCCACCGAGCCCCTCCAGCTCTTTTTTCTTCGGCCGGTTCGCCTTCAGCCAGGCCCGGACCTCTTTACGGAATGCTGCTTCTTCTGCTGTGTCTTTGAAATCCATGATTGTCTCCTTCCCGCTCTGCTTAAGCCGCGTGCTCTTCGTAGGCATCGATCAGCCGGTCCTGCCACATGGCCTCACTGCCGATGGCCACCGACAGGAGCTTCGAGCGGCGGTAATAGAACTGGCAATCGAACTCCCAGGTGTATCCCATGCCGCCATGGGTCTGGATATTCTCCTTGGAGGCGAAGTAATAGGCCTGAATGGCCGACACCCTGGCCGTGGCGGCCGCCAGCGGCAGCTCGTCCGCATCGGTGTTCAGTGCCCAGGCACCGTAGTAGCAGTTCGATCTGGCCAGCGTGTTCTTAACGTACATGTTGGCCAGCTTGTGTTTGATGGCCTGATACGAGGCGATGGGCCGGCCGAACGCGTAGCGGCCCATGGCGTACTCCTTGGCCTGCTCCAGGGCAGCCTGGGCTCCGCCCACCTGCTCCCAGGCAAACAGCACCGCGGCACGGTCGAGCAGCGCATCGAGCAGATCCATGCCTTTGCCTGCCTTGCCGAGGAGTTCCGCCTTCGCGTTCTTGAACCGGATCTGTCCGTGCCCGCGTGTCGGGTCCAGAGTGTTCACCGGTTTGAAAGCGGTTTTGCTGCCCTGATCCAGCTCGACCAGATACAGGGAGGCCCGCTTACCGCTCTTGGCGAGAACCACGGCCACGCTGGCGATGCCTGCATCCGGCACCGGAATCTTGGTGCCGGAGAGCTTGCCGTCTTTCACCTCGCATTCCAGACTCCGGGCCGTGGGCCTGCCCGCCCCTTCGGACATGGCCAGCGTGCCGATCACGTCACCGGCCGCCAGCTTCGGCAGCCACTCCTCCTTCTGGGCATCGGTGCCGGCCATGAGGATGGCTTCCGTCGCCAGATAGACGCTGGAGGAAAACGGCACCGGCGCCACCGCCCGGCCCAGCTCCTCGGCGATCACGCAGAGCTCGAGATAGGAAAGGCCCAGGCCTCCGTATTCTTCCGGGATGACGGTGGCCGTCCAGCCCATGTCCACGATCTTCTGCCAGAGCCCCTCGTCGTAATCCGCACCGCTGTCCAGTACCCTGCGGGCGGCGGCCGGCGGACTGTTGTCCTTGAGAAAACCCTGCGCCTGCTCCCGGAGCAGGTTCTGTTCTTCCGAAAATTCGAAATTCATTCATTTCCCCTTCTGACTGGTCCGAGTCACTGCTTGGTCGTTCGAGCCGGTCATTCTGTCCGCTCCCGGGCAAAAAGGCGAGATCTCCGACGATCCCGGAAGCAGTCCGGCGGGGCAATCCAGCCCGGGTTCTTCCGCTAGAATGGGCCATGGACTACACGGAATTCGGATTCATCCGTATGGCCGCCGTCGCACCGGAGGTGGCGCTGGCCGATCCCGCTGCCAATGCGGGCATACACATCGGTCACATCGAGGCGCTCAGCGCGGAAGGGGTCTGCCTGGCTCTGTTCCCCGAGCTCTCGGTGAGCGGCTACAGCTGCGAGGATCTGTTCTTCAACGCCGATCTGCTCCGTGCGAGCCGGCAGGCGCTGATCGGCATCGCGGAAGCCTGCACCGACCTGACCGCCGTGGTCGGCGTGCCCTGGCGCCTGAACGACGGCCGCCTGCTGAACTGCGCCGCCGTGCTGGCCGACGGACGCCTGGTGGGCCTGGTTCCGAAGATCGCCCATCCCAACTACGGCGAGTTCTACGATCAGCGCTGGTTCGCCAGCGGCGACGGAATCAGTCTGACCGGCACGGACGCTCCCCGGATCGATGCCCGTCAGCTGTTCGAGGTGGCCGGCGTCACCGTCGGCATCGAGATCTGCGAGGATCTCTGGTCTCCGGAGCCGCCGGGGATCCGGCACTGTCTCGCCGGCGCGGACGTCATCCTCAATCTGTCGGCAAGCAACGAGCTGGTTGCCAAAGCCGACTACCGACGCACGCTGGTGGTGGGCGCCAGCGCCCGGGGCATCAGCGGGTATCTGTACGCCAGTGCGGGCCCGACCGAGTCGACCAAGGACGTTGTCTTCGGCGGGCACCTCATGGCGGCGGAAAACGGCGTGCTCCTGGCGGAGAACGACCGCTTCGAGCTGACCGGCAGCCGGCTGATCGCCGAGTTCGATCTGGACTATCTGCACCGGGACCGGAGCCAGAACAGCACGTTTCGAGGCGCGGTCCGCCCCGAAGGTTATGTCGTGAGCCGGGCCAGCGCCAGGCACCACCCTCCCCTCGGGGCCATTCAGCGCGCGGTGGACGCGCATCCGTTCGTACCGGAGGACGAAGCCCAGTTCGACGCCAGAGCCCGGGAGATCCTGTCCATCCAGGCCACCGGCCTCGCGCGCCGGATGCTGGCCGCCGGAGACGGTCCTCTGGTCATCGGTCTGTCCGGCGGTCTGGACTCCACGCTCGCCTATCTCGTCTGTCTGGAAGCGCTGACCCTGAGAGATCTGCCGGTCTCCAGACTCATGCCTCTGACTCTGCCCGGACCCGGCACATCCGCGCGCACCCTCGCTTCCGCGCGAAGCCTGGCCGGCGCCACGGGCGTGGCCCTCAGGGAAATCCCGATCGAGGCCGCCGTGGTGCAGCACCTGGCGGATCTGGACCACAGCGAGGAGACGGACGTGGTGTTCGAGAACGCCCAGGCCAGGGAACGGACCCAGATACTCTTCAACTTCGCGAACAAGGTGGGGGGCATCGTGGTCGGCACGGGCG
Source organism: Gammaproteobacteria bacterium (assembly GCA_030425195.1). GTDB lineage: Bacteria > Pseudomonadota > Gammaproteobacteria > Pseudomonadales > Azotimanducaceae > SZUA-309. The sequence goes on from JAUIAV010000005.1 coordinate 174,226, forward strand.
ACCTGTCCGAGCTTGCCCTCGGCTGGTGCACGTACAACGCCGATCACATGGCCAGCTACAACGTGAACGCCAGCGTGCCTAAAACCATGATGGCCTACCTGGTGCGCTGGTACGGCAGCCACCGCGCGGACAGCGCCCTGAAGCCGGTGCTCGCGGAGGTGCTCGATACCCCCATATCACCCGAGCTCATCGCCCCGACGAACGGAGACATCAGCCAGGAGACGGAGTCCATCATCGGACCCTACGAGCTGCACGATTTCTTCCTTTACCACTTCATGCGTCATGGTGCCGGGGTGCGCAAAATCTTCGCGCTGGCCTGCGCCGCCTTCGACGGTCGCCATGAGCCGGCGGTGATCCAGCGCTGGCTCCGGGTGTTTCTTGCCCGGTTCTTCGCGCAGCAGTTCAAACGGACCACGCTGCCTCCTGGGCCCAAGGTGGGCACCGTGAGTCTGTCACCGCGGGGAGACTGGCGCATGCCCGACGAAGCGACCGCCCGCGCCTACCTGGCAACGGTGGACGCGCTGATGGAAACTTGAACAGACGAACGCCGGTCCGGAAAGTCCTGGGAGGGAACGACGATGCTGAAGCCTGAACACACCTTCAGGGTGTGGGCCCTGATTGTGACGCTGCTGCCTGCCGGCATGGCCATGGGGCAGGACGCTCCGTTCTGCGGTGATCAGGGGGTCTGGATACAGATCCTGGGCGCCGGTGGACCGGAGCTGGACGACGGCCAGGCCGGCCCGAGCTATCTGGTCTGGATCGACAACCAGGCACGGCTGCTCATCGACACGGCTTCCGGATCCGCGGCCCGATACGATGAGGCCGGCGCCGACTTCAACGATCTCGATGCCATCGCGCTGACCCACCTGCACGCCTCCCATACCACGGATCTGCCGGCCTTCGTCGAGGGTTCCGCGAATCTCGGAAGAGAACGGCCGCTGCCGGTTTTCGGCCCGTCCGGCAACGAGGCCTACCCGGATACGGAAACCTTCGTTTCCCGCCTCATCGGCCCGCTGGGCGCCTATCCCTATCTGGCCGACTATCTGACCTACAACTCAAGCGGCGGTTACAAGGTCACGCCGCGCAACGTGCCGGCCACGGGCAGCCGCCGCTGGGCCCGGTTCGGCAACGAACACTTCCGACTGTCGGCGATACCCGTTCAGCACGGCACGGTGCCCGCCATTGCCTGGCGGGTAGAGATCGGCGATCAGCTCATCGTCTTCGCCGGCGACTTCAGCAATGCCAAGAACGTCATCACCGAATTCGCGCGCGATGCGGACGCGCTGGTGGTCAGCCACGCCATACCCGAGAATGCCCGCGGCCAGGCCAGCGAGCTGTTCGCTCAGCCTTCCCAGATCGGCCGGGTGGCCAGCGCCGCAGGCGTGCGCATGCTGATCCTCGGGCACCGGACCAATCGTACCCGCGGTGTCGAGAGCCTGAGCCGGGCAGCCATCGAGGCCGAGTACTCGAACCCGCTCCTGTTCGCCAACGATCTGGAGTGCTGGGGTCTGTAGGGATGGAACAGGCATCCGAGGTGCTCGAGTTCTGGTTCGGCGAACCAACCGGCCCTTTCGCCGACGACGTCCACCGGCAGCAGTGGTTCAACGGCGGCCCGGCATTCGATTCCCGGTGCCGCACCCGGTTCTCGAGTCTCGCCGCCCGGGCCGCCGACGGAGAGCTCGAACAGTGGCTGGAAACGCCGAAAACGTGTCTCGCTTATATCCTTCTCTGCGATCAGATCCCGAGGAACATCCATCGCGGCACGCCCATGGCGTTTGCCGCGGATGGTCCGGCGCTGAATGCGGCACGGACCGGGGTCGACCGGGGCCTGGACAGGACGCTCGGATTCGACGAGCGCTGTTTTTTCTACCTCCCGTTCGAACACTCGGAATCCATCATCGATCAGCACACCTGCGTGGGCCTGTTCAGTCAGCTTCGGGACCAGACGCCGGACGGGTTCCGGCATCTCACGGGGAATTACCTTCAGTTCGCCCATCAGCATCGGGACATCATTCAGCGCTTCGGCCGCTTTCCGCACCGCAACGCCCTGCTCGGCCGAACGTCGACGCCGGCCGAACTCGAATTTCTCGAGGGCGGCAACGATTTCGGTCAGTCGGGCTGACAACCATGCCGGAGGCAATGGCCGCAGACACCGAACTGATCGGCACCCTGAGAGCGACCTTCGCGGCCGCCGCAGATCCGGAGCGTGCCCTTGACCAGCAGGCATACATGAAGTCCGACATGCCGTACTACGGCATCGCCACACCCGAACTGCGGCGCCTGTGCCGGAGCGCGTTCCGGGCGCATCCTCTCAGGGACCGGGCCGACTGGCTGGCAACCCTGACGGCACTCTGGTGGCAGGCCGGTCGTCGGGAGGAGCGCTATGCCGCCATCGAACTGCTCAGCGCCCGGGCGTACCGGTGCCATTTCGACGCAGCTCTCATCGATGTGCTGGAGGCTCTCATCAGCAGCAGTGCCTGGTGGGACACCGTGGACCCCATCGCCATCAACCATGTGGGTACGCTGCTATCGGAATACCCCGGGCCGATCCGGGCCCGATTGAAAGTCTGGTCCCGGGGAGAGGACCTGTGGCTCCGGCGTGCGGCCATCCTCGCCCAGTTGAAATTCAAGACGGACACGGACTGGCAACTTCTGCAGTCTCTGATGGCACCCGCCCTCGACAGCCGCGAGTTTTTCCTGCGGAAAAGCATCGGCTGGGCGCTCCGGGAATACTCAAAAACCGAGCCGGACCGTGTACTCGATTACGTTCGTTCGAAAGCCGGGCGGCTTTCAGGCCTGAGCAGGCGCGAAGGGTTGAAGGTGCTGCTGAAGAACGGAACCGTCTCCCGCGACGATCCGGCATTCAGCGCCTGATCCGCCGGGCCATCTCCGCCTCGTACTCCGGGAAATAGCGGTTGATGTCCTCGAGGTCGAACTCGGCGAGGATGGACGTATTCGGTTCCCGTTCCAGCAGAAACTTGAAGGACTGAATGATCAGCCACTCGTGGGTAATGGTTCCGCCACAGAGCTTCTGATAGTAGTCGGGTTCGAGCCGGACCCGGTGGGTGGTCTCGGGCACGCCCTCTGCACCTTCCACCACCACTTCGTAGGTATAGAGATCGACGAGGGTCGCGCTGATCACGGTCAGTAGTCGCGGTAGCGTTCGTCGGCGGACAGCTGGAAGTGGACGGTGCTGAGCACGTTCTCCACAGCCACGGGCTCGCCGTCCTTGAGGGCCGGGTTGTAACGCCAGCTCCTGACCGCCGTCAGGGCAGCCTCTTCGAAAAACCCTTCAGGCGTTGCGCTCTCGACCCGGGCATTCACCACACGGCCGTCCACCGACACGCCGTAACGCACCACGACGGCACCTTCGATGCCTTCCGCCTTGGCCACCGGTGGATACTTGGGACCGGAACCGGAAACGAGCTGCATGGGGCGGTTCTGAGCGCCTGCGCAGCCCGCAACCAGGAGCACGGCGGCCAACAGAACCGCGAGGATGGATGGCACGGTCGGACGTGCCTGGCTGTTCATACGGGGATTCATCATGTCTCTTCTGCGGCTCGACCACCGAGTAGAATCGAATACTGCCAGTTCGGATCGTCCGCCGCACGCGACGGGCCGCCTCTGGGATGCATGACGGCACCCTCCGGCGCGTACTGGAGGATGTAGGACTTGCGGGTCTCTCCCGTCAGATTCGGACCCGTCCGGTGCGGGGTCAGGGAGGAGAACACGGCAATGGAGCCTGCCCGGACTTCGAGAGGTACTGCCGTCGCAGGCGAATCCAGGCACTGGAAGCCGAGGTCCGTCCAGCGGTGACTCAGGGTGCCGTGCCTGTGCACGCCGGGCACGATCCACGGGCACCCGTTCTCGATGGTCGCGTCCGTGAGCGCCACCCAGCAGGTGAGGTACTGCTGCGGTGTGACGAACGTATAACCGTTGTCCTGATGCCAGGGAAATTCTGCTTTCGTGCCGGGCTTCTTGTAGACGAGCTGGTCCCAGTAGAGACGAACGTCCGGACCGATCAGATCCCCGGTGAGACCCCGGAAAACCGGATGCCGGGAGAAGGCGAGAAGCTCTGGCGAGCGGGCAACCAGGTGCGGCGAGAAAACGATCTCCCCGGCACGTGCGATTCCGACCCGGCCCGAATCCGCCCGCTCGAGTGCCGCCTCGGCTTCCGCCTCCAGCGGATCGATTGCCGCCATCACCGCGTCGATCTCTCCTGCATCGAAGGCGTTCTCGAGCACGAATCCACCCACCTCCGAGTAGGCTTGAGCGAGTCCGTCAGTCAGGAATTCGAAGGGGCCGGTCGGCGGATTCCAGACGAAATCGACGTTGTCGGGGTGCAGCCTCATCGTGCAAGCAGCATCGCATCCGTCATCCGGCGGAGCAACCGGCTGTGCTAAGCTCCGCCCATGCCGCAGCGTCGTCGCCCGAGCGAAAAATGCGAGTTAGGAAATCACCCGTGAACGACACGACAGACACAGAGAACCCGGCCGGTGATGAAGAGGGTCTCACTCTCCTGCAGCTCATCGGCAGCGCCCTGGCCGCAGGTTTTGGGGTCCAGTCCAGCCAGAACCGGAAGCGGGATTTCTCGAAGGGAAGGCCCGGTCAGTTCATCGCCATCGGCATCATCTTCACGGTGCTGTTCGTGCTGATCATGGTCGGTATCGTGAACCTGGTCCTCGGCGCGGTCGGCAACGGCTGACGCCTCTCCTGCGGACGCCCGTTTCAGGGGCGGCCGTCAGCGCTGCCGGCAAAGGCGTCCACCGGCAGGCGCCGGACCAGCTCGAACTGAGCCCGCGCCCGATTCAGATTGTCTCCCCGCGCGGCCACGCGGAAGTAGCGATCGCCATTCAGGTGGTCCGTGAGGAAACGCACGCCGAGCATGAAGGCCACATAGACGGGTGACACCGCCATCGTCTCGGGATCGGGAGACCCGCCCCGACCTTCCGAAAAACCCCGGGCGAGGGCCGAAAAGAGCGCAACGAAGGTCGCCTCACGGGACCCATCATCCTCGTCGAGCACGCCCATGAGCACCGAACGGACCAGATCACCGAAGTCCCAGGCCCAGTGCCCCCGCATGACCGTGTCCAGATCCAGCACCGCGACGACCTCCGCACCTTTCTTCTCGAACAGAAGGTTGTTCAGCTTGCAGTCACCGTGGATCACCGTCTCGCCCGGGGACAATGCGCCAGCCAGCGGTCGGTGCGCATCGATGAATGCCGCATCCACACCTGCCTCTATCAGGATCTGATCGGAGCCCCGCACTGCGGTACGCGCGGCATCGAACTGTTCCAGATAGCCGTCCAGCTCCAGAAAGCCTGGAATGGCCGGTTCCAGCGGCGTGCCTGGCAGGTCGGCCAGCAGGGCCTGGAAACGTCCGAACGTCCGCGCCGCGTTCTCACAGATCTCCGGATCCCGGGATCTGTCGAACGACCGGCCGTCTGCCACGTACGCCCACAGACGCCACCATCCGCCTGCCTCGTCAGACCAGGCCGCAGCGCCGGTAGTGGTTCTGATCAGCGGCGGCGTCAATCCCGGCGCTTTCGCGCCCAGGTGCTCGAGCACGCGTTCGAGGTTGCGCATGACCAGACCCGGGTCCCTGAACACCCGTTCGTTGATCCGTTGCAGCACATGGCGGCGGCCATCCACGCTGGAGATCAGCAGGGTGTCGTTGATGTGGCCCGAGCCCAGCGGCGAAACGGAAACGGCCCGCATTCCCCAGCCGGATTCGAGGACGTCTGCCGGGGTCAAGCGGACGTCAGCCACGTGCGCAGACCCGGCGGCAGGGCCAGCATGAATTCGCCTTCCGGGACCTGCAGCTCGTCCAGCTCGCCATCGGACCCGACCGGTCTGCCGGAAAGGCGTTCCAGAATCAGCTCACCCAGCTGGACCAGCCTGCCGATCAGCGGCACCAGATCCGGCGGTGCCTCTCCGGCCAGGTCCGGGAGTGCCTGCCAGCGGCGGATGTCCGTCTCCAGCTCCGCCCGGGTACCGGCGTCTCCGGCGTCGGCACGCGCACACAGACCCGTCAACGCCCGCGCCCGGCGGCTCTCCACAGGCAGGTGGTCGATCAGACGGTTCAGGGGCGAGGTGAGATCGTAAGGCCGGGCCTGAGGCATCTCGGTTCCGGCAAGCCTGGCGGCCAGAGCCTCGGCGCCCAGCAGCCGGCCGTACCACTTCACCGGCTCCAGCATCTCGAGCAGCGGGTCCCAGACCGGATCGATCCCGAGGGCGCGCCAGCGGTCGCGGGTATCCGCAGCCAGCCGGATGTCTGCCCCGGGGAGGACCCGGTCGACGAAGGCATCGAGCCGCCGGTACATGTCATCCGGATCCGTCGTCCCGGCCGCCGACCAGAGCCGCTCCGCCACCGCCGGGAGCCGCGACCACAGCCTCAGATCCAGCACCTCGGCATTGACCAGCTCGCTCCACAGGCACGCCTCTCCACCCAGGATGAGCGCCTCATCGCGGGTTTCGAGAATCACCGCGTCCTGTCGCCACTGCCGGGTCCAGCGGATGCCGCCCGCCACATGGGCGAACCGGGGATCGTCCATGAGCGCGTCCTCCCGAGCCAGGAGCTGCTGCTGCGGCGCACCCGGATCGAAGCCGTAGTGCACGTCCGCCGGGTAGTGGAGATCCAGATAGTAGGGGGCCGAGAACACGACCGGATGGCCCGAGGCGGCGGCCCGATCACGCTGGGTGACACCCCGCCAGGCCTGGATGATCCAGTCGGGTTCAGGGCCGGCGTCCATCACCTCATCCCAGGCCACCACCCGTCGGCCGCGCTCCGCCACCATCCGCCCCACGCGCCGATTGAAGTATCCCTGGACGGCGCGGACGTCGGCGAGCCCTTCCCGGGCCATCAGCTCTCTGACGTTCGGGTCCTCGGACCACCAGCCCGGGCTCACTTCGTCACCGCCGACGTGCAGACACGGATCCGGAAAGATGTTCACCAGCGTATCCAGAACGGCACCGATCACCTCGAAGACCGACTCGCTGGTGGGATCGAGACAGGCACCATGCACTCCGAAACGCTCCGTCGGTTCGATCTGCCGGACGCCGAGCTCCGGATACGCGGTGAGCCAGCTTGTCACGTGACCGGGCATGTCCACCTCCGGGACCACCCGGATTCCTCTGGCGGCCGCATGGTCGACGATGCCGGACAGCTCGTCGTGCGTATACGCCTCGGCACTGGCGAGCTTCGGGAAGGCGGCAACCGGCAGACGGAAGCCCTGGTCGTCGGTCAGGTGCAGATGCAGCACATTGAGCTTGCAGCAGGCCATGCCGTCCAGCGTGCGCCGGATATCGTCCGCGGGCAGGAAATGCCGGGCCGGATCGAGCAGCAGACCGCGCCAGCGGTACCGGGGTCCGTCATCAATGGCCACGTGCGGAATCCGGCCCCGATCATCCACGAGCTGGGTGAGCGTGGTGATGCCGTGCATCGCACCCCAGACGCTCGCCGCTTCCAGGTAGATGCCCGCATCGTCAACCGCCAGCCAGTAGCTTTCGTCTTCCTCGAGACCCGGCAGACCGGCTGGAGCCGCAGGGAGGCGGAAGCGCACGGGAACCGGATCCGCATCGGGCAGTGACGTCCTCCCGGCCACCGCCCTGCCGAGCCCGGCGACCGCGCGAACCACGGCCTCCCGAGCATCTTCAGCCGGCTCCTGATCGAACACCGCGGTAAATCCGGCGCTCTCGAGCTGCAGAGCGCCGATGCCTGGATCGACGGCCCGCGGCCACGGCATCAGGTTCAGTGCCTCTGTCTCCGGTTGACTCCCCCGGTCGCTCAATTCACCCTAGCTCGCCTGAGAATATGCGCCGAAGACTAGCAATCCCACAGGAAGACGTCAGCCGATGAACATCGAATCGCGCATGCGCGCCATTCTGGATGCCGAAGCAGAGGCCATCCGCTCCATCAACGTGGACGGTAATTTCGTCCGCGCGGTGGAAGTCATGCAGCAGTGTGACGGCAAGATCATCACCACCGGCATCGGCAAGGCGGGATATATCGCGAACAAGTTCGCCGCCACGCTCTGCTCCACCTGCACCCCTGCCGTGTTCGTGCATCCGGCGGAGGCGGCGCACGGGGACCTCGGCATCGTCGACGATCACGACGTGCTCATCGCGTTCTCGACGAGCGGCAAGAGCCGTGAGGTGCTGGAAATTCTGGAACTCGCCCGCCATCTCGGCGTCGCCACCATCATCGGCATCACCTCGCACCCGGATTCCGAGCTCCGGAGCCTGTCCGATTTCGTGCTCGATATGGGCGAAATCGAAGAGCCCTGTCCGCTCGGCCTCACCCCGTCCGCGTCCATGGCCGTCATGCTGGCGATCAGCGACGCCATTGCGCTCTCGCTCATGGAACAGAAAGGCGTGACCCGGGAGGACTGGGGACTCCGGCATCACGGGGGCTACCTCGGCCGGGCGGCCCGGGAGGACAACGTCCCGCATCGGTGACACAGTCCCGTCGGAGGATGAAGGCACGATGACCCTGACCCTGCGTTTCCTGCTCTGGCTTCTGATCGGCACATCCATTCTCATCGCCGGTTATGCCTTCCTCTTCCAGGCCGGGCTCTCCGGCGGCCCGGATTTCCGCCTCCGTTTCCAGGAAGTGCCCCTGTCCGCCGCCCTGCACGTCCTCGGCAGCGGCACAGCCCTGCTCATCGGCGGTTTTCAGTTTCTGCCTGGACTCAGGGCCCGACGGATAAACGGGCACCGCTGGCTCGGGCGGACCTATCTGATCGCCGTGCTGCTGGGCGGTATCGGCGGCCTGGTGCTGTCCACCCGGGCGGATGGCGGGCTGGTCGGCCAGGCCGGATTCTTCCTGCTCGCCGTGGTATGGCTTGTCAGCGGCTGGCAGGCCTACGCAGCCATCCGGCGCGGCGACGTCCAGGCCCACCGGATCTGGATGATCAGAAACTTTGCGCTCACCTTCGCGGCCGTCACGCTCAGAATCCAGCTCGGGGTGGCGACCGGCGCGCTCGGTATTCCGTTCGATGCCTTCTATCCGCTGGTCGCCTGGCTCTGCTGGGTGCCCAACCTGATCGTGGCCGAATGGCTGGTGATCGCCTCACCACGACCGACCTGGGGTTCAGCTAAGCGGGTGCCGGCTGCTCAGGGCTGAAGGCGCGCTGGCAGATGCCGATGAAGCGCTTGGCACCCTCCGAAAGCGCCTGATGCTTCTTGTAGTAGAGACCCACCTCCCGGTCGAAGCTGGAAACGGCCAGACCCTCGATGGCATGAAAGCCCTCCATGTCGGCCAGCAACTTATCGGACAGATACGTGATCCCCTTACCCGCCGCACACAGCGCCAGACGCAGCTCCAGATGGCTCACCTCCCAGACGTCCTGCACCTGGTCGCGGATCCGCTGATTTCCGGGACGCTTGCCCGGGTCGTCCAGATAGCTCGCCAGCAGCGTCTGTCTGGCCATGTGTGCCTCCGGTGCGTCGAGCAGCACCTGGTAGTCCGGATGGTGCTCGTGGACGACCAGGTAGCGGGTCTCCTCGAACAGGGGCAGCAGCTCGAAATGGCCGGGCATGCGGCTCTGAAACGGGCCGAAGGCCAGCTCCCAGCGACCGTCGTCCACGCCGTAGACCATTTCCCGGCTCGGCGCCACGTCGAGCTTCAAGCGGGTGAGCGGATTCTTCTCACAGAATTCCAGCAGCAGGCGCTCTCCGTGAAACCGGTTCACGCCGCTGCTCATGGCCAGATTGAGGGTCGACAGCGCACCGGTCCTGATCCGCTGAATGTCGTCGAGGGCGACGGATTCCTCGTTGATGACCAGCCGGGAGAAGGAAAAGAAACGCTTGCCGGATTCGGTCAGCGCGAGCTTCCGGCCACGGATCAGGAGCTGAGTATCGAGCTTGTGCTCCAGGTTGGCGATGGCCTGGCTGACCGCGGACTGCGAGACATCGAGCTTCTCCGCTGCCCGCGAGAAGCCGTCTTCCTCCACCACCGCGGCAAAGATCCGGATCTCGTGCCGTTCGATGTGCATCCCGGCAGACTAGCAGCCCGCCGATACCACCTCCAGCAGCCGCTGCCGGCTCCGGCTTATGGCTTCATAAGCTGCCCTTATCCGGATCACAGCCCCTGAAAGTCCCGGCAGCCGGGCATTTCAGAAGCCATAAGCCCTACTTCTCAATCCGTAAGCAGACACGGATGGGCCTGCCGCCCCGGACCCTCTAGGGTGATGGTCACTGCTCCTTTAGAGCAGTCTGCCGGGGACCAGACACAGGAGAGAGAAATCATGACCGACACGAACCGTGCCGAGATCAGACGTGGCCTCGAGGGCGTGGTGGTGGACACCACCGCCATATCCCTGGTGGATGGCGAGGCCGGCGTGCTGAGCTATCGCGGCGTTTCCGTGGACGACCTGGTCGAGGAGCCGTTCGGCGAGGTCGCTTCGCTGGTGGTGGACGACCGCCGGGGCGGCCCGCTGATCAGCGAAGCGGCGGCCCACGCCGATCTGTCCGACCGGGAGCGGGATCTGGTGCTGTCCCTGCCGCGGGATACGCATCCCATGCACGTCCTGCAGGGTCTCACCCCGTTGCTCGACCGCACGGATGCGTTCAAAGACCGGGGCGAAGCCGCTCAGGGATTCGCCATCGCCGCCAAGCTGCCATCGATCGTAGCGACCCACCTCAGAGCGGACGCCATCGGCCATGCCCGCAGCAGTGATCCCGCGATACGCTTTCTCGAGCTGATCGGAGCACCGGATACGGACATCGCGAGGAAGGCGTACAGCGTGACTCAGATCCTGCAGATCGAGCACAGTTTCAACGCCAGCACCTTCGTGGCCCGGGCCTGTGCCAGCACGCTGGCACCGGTCGAAAATGCCCTGTCCGCCGCATTCGGCACTCTGCACGGCGTGCTCCACGGCGGTGCCGACCAGGCCGCGCTGGAAACGGCCGATCGGGTCGGGTCGCCGGACAGGGCCGCAGCCTTCGTGGACGAGTGCCTGGCCACGAAGACGAAGGTGATGGGTATGGGTCACCGCGAGTACAGGGTGCTCGACCCCAGAGCCCGGTACCTGAAAGCGCTCGCGGCAGACCTCTGTGCGGGTACGCCACACGAACGCACCTACAGGACGCTCGTTGCCATGGAAGAACGGTTCATCGAACGCATGGCGGAACAGGGAAAGTCGCTGTACGCAAACCTGGAGTTCTACAAGGGAGTCATCTACCGGACGCTCGGAATTCCCACCCCTTTCTTCACGGCCAACTTCGCGCTGGCCCGGGTTTACGGCTACCTGGCGCACTTCATGGAGTCGAGGCTGGACAACCGGCTCGTTCGTCCGAAAGCCCTGTACACGGGCCGGCCGGTGGGAGAATCGGTGGCGGCGGTGGTTTGAGCTACTCCGGCAGCAGCACCAGCCGCAGATCCGCCCCCTCCGGGAGGAAGCCGAGGCGCTCGAACAGCCCCCTGGCACCGCGGGGGGCGCCGCGGACGACAATCTCCCTGCCGCCTTTCGACTCTGCGATGCCGATGGCGTGGCCGAGCAGCCAGCGGCCCAGGCCGCGGCCCCGCCAGTCGGGATGCACGGACAGATTCCTGAGCGTATAGACGGTGGGTGTCTCGGGCACCACCACATAAACGCCCACCGCCTCGTCCCCGTACTTGGCCACCCGCATGTAATCCGCGTTCAGATAGCCGTGCACGCGCTCCTCGTCCGGGTCCGCCATCCGGAGCAGGTCCCAGGGCACCTCGTCCGGGTAGGGGCGATACAGACTCACATCCTGAGGACGGAAGTCCCGCTGACCGTTCACGCGTCGTCCCCTTCCTTCAGTCGGCGCCACCAGCGGCGTACGCCGGCGGCCAGCGAGTCCGGTCTGCTTCCGGCGCGGGACCGGTCCTTCCAGTCCATGAACCGACGGGTGATGACCGGAGCAATCCGGTCGTAGTGCGGCCAGTCGTCCTTTGCGGCATAGGGATTGGTGCCGAACAGGCGCCGGCAGTCCTCCACGTAGCCCGGGTAGTAGATCCGGCTGAAGGCCTGACCGCCGGGGCTCAGGCAGGCATACGCCAGGGTACCGCCGGTGGTCGCGGTGAAGAACTCCGCCGGTGTCAGCTCCCGGTATCGCAGCCGGAGCAGCGCCGACTCGTGCTCCTGCTGGAAGCGACCGGAGATCAGCTGCAGATTGGCGCACCAGGCCAGATACATGCCCGGCAGCACCGCGGCCCGGTCGATGCTTCCAGCCGCCGGCAGATGCCGGTCGAGATCGTCGAGTACCTCTTCAGACACCGGCGAGCGCCCGCTCCAGGTCCTCGATGAGATCGGCCTGAGTCTCGATGCCCACGGACAGCCGCAGCAACCCGGGCGTGATACCTACTTCTGCCTGTTTTTCCGGCGTGAGGCTCGCATGCGTCATGAGCCCCGGATGTTCGATGAGCGATTCCACGCCGCCCAGGCTCTCCGCCAGTGTGAACACGCGGACGTCGGCCATCATCTTCCGGGCAGCCTCGAGCCCGCCTTCGAGCGTTACCGAGACCATGCCGCCGAAACCGCTGGCCTGCCGTCGTGCCAGCTCGTGCTGGGGGTGACTCTCAAGACCCGGATAGGCGACGCCCGCCACCTTGGGGTGTGCCTCCAGGAAACGGGCCACCGCCATGGCGTTGTCCGCGTGGGCCTGCATGCGGATGGCCAGGGTCTTCAGCGACCGCAGACACAGATAGGTGTCGAAGGTGGACTGGATGCCGCCCATGGAGCAGTTGAGAAAATCCAGCCGCTCCGCCAGATCTTCATCATCCGTGATCACCACACCGCCGATCAGATCGCTGTGGCCGTTGATGTACTTGGTGGTGGAATGCAGCACCAGATCTGCGCCGAGCTCGATGGGCCGCTGGAAGTAGGGGCTCATGAAGGTATTGTCCACCATCACCTGGGCCCCGGTGGCGTGCGCTATCTCAGCCACTGCGGCAATGTCGATCAGCTTCATGAGCGGATTGGTCGGCGTTTCCAGCCAGACCATCCGGGTCTCCGGCCTGAGCGCGGCTTCGAGGGCGGCGGGATCGGTCATGTCCACGTAGCTGAAGTCCAGCCCGCAGCGGCGGAACACGGTCTCGAACAGCCGGTAGGTGCCGCCATACATGTCATCACAGGCGATCACGTGATCCCCCTGGCTGAGCAGATGCATGGCGGTGGTGGTGCCCAGGCAGCCGGACGCGAGCGCGAAGCCGAACCGGGCGCCTTCCAGATTGGCCACGCAGGCTTCGTAGGCAGCCCGGGTCGGATTACCGGCCCGGGAATAGTCGTAGCCTGCATATTCACCCGGCGCCGAATGCACGAAGGTGCTGGTGAGGTAGACGGGCGTGACCACCGCGCCCGTGCTCGGGTCCGGATGCTGGCCGGCGTGGATGGCCCGGGTCTCGAAGCCGAACGAGCCGTCGGATAGATCTGTCTTGTCGGTCACGGTGCCTGTGCTCCTTCGTCGGTTCCCGCTCAGGGGGCAAAGCTCGATCGGGCCCGTACGCCCCATCGACCATCCGCCGGTTCGATGATGTAGAGGGAGTCGAAGCTGGCGATGAGCGCGTCTTCCTGATCGAAACGGGAGAACCGCACTCTGACGTGCACCTTTTCCGGTGACGACTGCACGATCTGCATGTCGTCCCAGGTGCTGCGCCGCCAACCCGTCGTCTCTGCGAAGGCATCCAGATCCATGGCCTCGATGAACGCGGCCCGATCCGGGTAGACCACCACGGTCCCGCTCGCCATCCTCACATGCGGAAAAGTCAGGGTGTCCGCCCAGGCCGCCTCGTCTCTGGCATTGAAAGCGGCGAGAAAGGCGTCCATCACTGCTACCGCGTGCGCTTCCGCCGCCTCCGTGGATTCCCGGGCCATGGCGCCGCCCGCTGCCAGAACCCCGCAGAGTGCCAGCCCCAGCAGCCGGTTCATCAATCTCATCATCGACCTCCCGTGTCTCCGCCCGAAATTCAGGGGCACGCACAGTAGCCGCCGGGCTGCCGAGCTTCAAGACCCGCCGGGTAGTAAACTCGGCATCCGGAGCAGCAGGCGGAGGCAATCATGCGGCCGAACACGGAGCAGGGAAACAGAACGGGCAGTTTCGGCACCGGTCTGCTCATCACCTTCCTCACCCTGCAGGGTTTTCTGGCGGCGCTGCCGGCCGGGGCGGCGGGCACGCCGGGTGCGAATGCGGAAGAGGTTCCGGCGGGACAGACGGCCGACGATACGGCCAGCACCCACTACCGCGCCGGTCTGGCGGCCAAGTCCCGGGCCCTGGAGCTCGCCTCGGCATCGGAGGCGGCCACGGATGAGGCGGAGCGCGAGCGCCTGAACTCAGCGGCTCAGTCGGCCTGGGACGAGGCGGTCACCCGATTCGGCCAGGCGTTGAAACTCCGGCTCGACCACTACGAAGCCGCCAACGAGCTCGGCTATTCCCTGCGCAGGACGGGCGATTATCAGAAAGCACTGGGGGCCTACAACTTCGCCCTGACCATCAAGCCCGACTTCTATCCCGCCATCGAGTACCGGGGTGAGGCCTATCTGGCCCTTGGCAGAATCGAAGAGGCGAAGGCGGCCTATCTGACGCTTTTCCAGGCGGATCCGGCGCTGGCCGCACAGCTGCTCGCGGTGATGGCCGAGCACCCGTCGGATGCGGATTTCTCAGCCTGGGTTGAGGAGCGCACGGCCATGGCGCTGGTGACCCCGGGCGCGGGCATGGCTGCCGAGCGCAGCTGGTAGCCTCAGCCCACCGGCCTCCTTCCGGCGGGCCGGTCGCCTTTCAGGATGATCCGATGCATTTCCCGGCGCTGACCGCCGTAGTCGTTCAGGGGATAGTGCTGAACTGACCGGTTGTCCCAGATCGCCAGGGTGCCGGGCTCCCAGCGCAGACGGGTCACGTTCTCCGGCGCGATCACCCGACGGTGCAGCGCATTGAGCAGAGGCAGGCTTTCGGGGCGGGTCATGCCGGTCAGATGACTGGTATGAATGAGGCTGAAAAACAGCGCTTCCCGGCCGGTTTCAGGATGCGCGACCACCAGCGGGTGGGCCGTCTCCGTCGCCCGGTCGGCCGCTTTGAGCGCCACGCTCTGACCGGTCACCGACCGGTGCCCGCCGTCTGCCGCGTGCACGAGGCTGGCCGTGTTGTGGCCGGACAGCCCACGCAGCACCTGCTTGAATCCGTCCGAGCAGCGCTCGAACGCACCTGCGGTGTCCGCGAACAGCGTGTCGCCGCCGGACGGCGGCACCTCCACAGCCAGGAGCAGCGTAACGGCCGGAGGCTCGGCCACGTAAGCCGTGTCCGTGTGCCAGTCGCCGCCGAAATTGCTCTCGTCGCCGGGCTCCTTCACCACGGCCACCACGTGCGGGTTCCCCGGCATGGGCTCGGCGTAGGGGTAGACGTCCAGCGCACCCAGTCCCGCCGCTGCCTTCGTGAATGAATCCGGATCCAGGGACTGTCCGCGCAGAACGAGGAGCTGATGCTCGTAGAGTGCAGACGCGAGCGCCTCCGGGTCTGCAGTACGGAAGTCCAGATCCGGGCATTCCGCACCGATAGGGCCTGTCATCGGTTGCCATCGGATCATGGCGGCTCAGGCCGCAAGGCGGACGGGCCGGTCCCCGGCGATGGTGATCCGGTGCATCTTCCGGTGCTGGGGGAAAAAATCGTTCACCGGTTTGTGCTGAGTCGAACGGTTGTCCCAGATGGCGACCGTCCTCGGTGCCCAGGAGAGCCGCACCGTGTATTCCTCCGTGACGATGTGCCGGTACAGAAAATCCAGAAGCATCCGGCTTTCGTTTCCGGTCAGACCGACGATGCGGGTGGTGAACAGGGCATTCACATAGAGCACCTTCCGGCCGGTTTCCGGATGGGTAACCACCACGGGATGAGTGACCGGCGGATTCTCGGCGATGGCGGGCGCCAGCCGTTCCGCCCCGCCCGGCTCCGCCAGGCTCTCCTGGAAGCCATGCCGGAAATCATGCACTGCCTCCAGACCGTCCACGAGCTGACGCATGGGTTCCGACAGGCCCTCGTAGGCAGCGCTGATGCTGGCCCAGAGTGTGTCCCCGCCGTAAGGCGGTATGACCTGGCCATGCAGCAGGGTGATGGCCGGCGGGGCGGTCCGGAAGGTCATGTCCGTGTGCCACACCTCTATCTTGCTCGGCGCCTCGGGCGTGCTCTCCAGGATCTGCACGTCCGGCGCTCCCGGCACCGTATCGTAAGCCGGGTGTCCCTCCACCTGGCCGAAGCGCCGGGCGAACGCCTGATATTCCCCGGGTGAGATGTCCTGTTCGCGCAGGAACAGCACCTGATGCTCGAGGAGCGCTTCCCGCAGCGCCTGAAACAGATCATTCGATGCCGCGGCTTCCGCCAGCGACACACCTCCCACATAGGCGCCTATCGCACCTGCTGCTTTATCGACGCGCAAAACGTGGCATCCTCTTCCCGACAGCAACCGGGCCGGTGCTGGTCCCGAGATTGTACAGCGCGGCGCCGATCCGGAAACCAGCTCACATTGATCTGCTCGGAAGAGACTCACGTCGAAAAGCAGTCGAAAAGAAGTCGAAAAGAAAAGGGCCGGAAGCCGAATTGACCGATATCGAATCATCGAACGATGCTGACGAAGCGGCAGAAACCGCAGAAGGCGCCATCCGCTTCGCCTACGCCCTGAAGCCCCCGGAGGGCTCCGTGGTCAGCAGCGAGCTCTTCGGCAGAATTCAGGCCTGGCGGCAGATCCTCATACGCCTGGCGCTGGTGGGTCAGAGTCCCGGGCGCTATCAGGGCCTGGGGTTCGGCAACCTGAGCGCGAGGGATCCCGAGCAGCCGGAGGAGTTCGTCATCACCGCCAGCCAGACAGGCGGCATCGACCGTCTGGCGGAAGAGGATCTCACCCGTGTGATCGGCTGCAATCTGGACCGTTTCTGGGTAGATGCACAAGGCGAACAGCCGCCTTCCTCGGAGACCCTGACCCACGCCATGATCTATGCAGCAGACCCCCGCATCGAGTGGGTCTTCCACTGCCACAGCCCGGAGCTCTGGCGCAGTGCCGGTGCCCTGGCGCTGCCCTGCACGGCAAAGGACGTGGACTACGGTTCGCCGGAAATGGTGCTGGCGGTGGCCGAACTGCTCGGCAGCCATCACTCCCGGCCGCTCGTCTTCGCGAGTCTCGGACACCGGGACGGGATCTTCTCCTGCGGCGGCACCGCCCGCGACACGGGCGGTCTGCTGGTTTCCTATCTCGCCAGGGCGCTGGAAATCGATGTGGGAGATCTGGCGGTGGCCGAGCCCACGGAAGAACCGTGAACGCGCCGGCCGCCGTACGCTGGGAGAACGACCGCCTCCTGCTGCTGGATCAGCGTGCCCTGCCGGGCGAGATGATTTATCTGTCCATCGACTCCCTCGATGCTGCCATCGACGCCATCCGGACGCTGGCCGTACGCGGAGCGCCAGCCATCGGCATCGCAGCCGCTTATGCACTGGCCTGCAGCATGCGCGATGTGGAGGGCGGGAAGTTCGCCGACACCCTGGCAGCGAACGCGACCCGTCTCAGGGATGCACGGCCAACCGCCGTCAACCTCGCATGGGCCGTAGACCGGCTTGTCAGCGCCGCGAACGGCACGGCAGACTACGCCGTCCTGGTTTCGGAGGCCGCCCGTATCCACGCGGAGGACCGGCGTATCTGCCGGGCCATCGGCGAGTCCGGCAGGCACCTGATCACACCCGGCTGCCGGATTCTCACACACTGCAATGCCGGCGCGCTGGCGGTCTCGGAGCTCGGCACCGCCACGGCACCCATGTATCTGAGTCATGAGGCGGGCGTGCCTTTCTCCGTCTACGCGGACGAAACCCGCCCGCTGCTGCAGGGTGCCCGACTCACCGCCTGGGAGCTGAGTCGGGCGGGCATCGATGTCACCCTGCTGTGCGACAACGCGGCCGCCAGTCTGTTTGCGGCGGGGCGGATCGATCTCGTGCTGGTGGGTACGGACAGGGTGACGGCCAACGGCGACGTGGTGAACAAGATCGGCACCCTGAACCTGGCCGTGCTCTGTCGGCACTATGGCGTGCCCTTCTACGTAGCCTGCCCTTCTTCCACCTTCGATGCGGGCACCGCGACCGGTTCGGACGTGATGATCGAGCAGCGGGCGCCAATCGAAGTCACCGGCCCCAACGCCACGGGTGCTGCTGTCTACAATCCGGCTTTCGACGTCACGCCGGCCGGGCTCGTCAGCGCGCTGATTACCGACCGGGGAATGCTCCCCTCACCGGATCGGGAGAAGCTGGCGGAACACTTTTCCTGAGCCGTCGGTGACGCTCAGTGCGTCGTCTGCGGATACACCTGACGCGGACTCTTGAACGGGTTGATGAGCGTGGTGTCCTTGCCGCAGAAACGCACCCGCGGGAATCCCATGTTCATGATTTCCCGAACCCGGGCCCTGCTCTCCCGCTTCACGTCCACCATGATGAGATAACGGCCGGCTTCGATTTCCTCGTGAAAAGGCTCCAGCTTGTAGTTCTCCCGTGACAGTCCGACCATCCCGCCTAGCCAGGCGCCGAAAAGCGCTGCCACGACGGCCACCACAAACACGGTCAGCAGTGGCAGGGAGGCGCTGAAGTAAGCGAGCGCGCCGGCTATCAGACCGACCATGGCGCCGATCATGGCGAAACGTTCGCCGGTGTGGACGATGTCGAGCTGCTGAATGGGGGTCGCGGAATGAATGTGGTGGCGGTAGAGGCCACCTTCGTCCTTTGCCACCACATGGAAGTTCCAGTCCGTGATGCCTTCGTCATGCAGCGTTTCGGAGATGGCGCGCGTGGTGGGAAGATCGTCGGCAATGTAATAAAGCCTGCGCATATGGATTCTCCCTCCTTAGCATGCCTTTCGAGTATACGCCCGCGAATAGCGGGCGTTAGACTTGTTCGCTCTATACGCGACCGTTGATAGCGGAGACAGTGATGAGCAGTGACTCCGGGGAGTCCCGGGTGATGGAGGCGGCTGCAGCGGATGGCAGCCTGGTCACACCCGGCGCGATCCGCGCCGATCTGGCCCGGCTGGGGATACGGCCGGGCATGCTGCTGAACGTGCACAGTGCCATGTCGAAGCTCGGCTTCGTGGTCGGCGGTGCGCAGACCGTGGTCGAGGGTCTGATCGAGGCGCTGGAGCCGGGAGGCACCCTGATGATGCCCACCCACAGCGCCCAGCTTTCCGATCCCGCCGGATGGCAGAATCCGCCGGCTCCGGAGGCGTGGTGGGACCGGATCCGGGCGGAGATGCCACCCTACCATCCGGACCGCACGCCCACCCGGAGCATGGGCGCGGTCCCGGAACTCTTCCGGACGTTTCCCGGCGTGCTGCGCAGTGCGCACCCTCAGGTCTCACATGCGGCCCTGGGTCCGCTCGCCGCCCGGATCACGGCCGAGCACCCGCTGGCGTGCTTCTTCGGCGACCAGTCCCCCATCGGCAAGCTGTATGCGCTCGATGGCTGGGTGCTTCTGCTCGGTGTCGGTCATGGCAACAACACCGTGCTCCATCTGGCCGAGGACAGGGCGGAGTTTCCGGGCAAAACCGTACACCCGGAAGGTGCGCCTCTGCTGATTGACGGGCAGCGCCGCTGGCAGACCTTCCGGCCGCTCAAGGTCAGCGACGACGACTTCCCGGACATCGGGGCCGCATTCGCCGGGACCGGTCTGCAGAAAACCGGCAGGGTCTGTGCTGCACCCGCGCTGCTGATGCGGGCCCGGGACGTGGTGGACTTCGCCACGGACTGGATCAGCGCCAACCGGACCTGATCCGCTCGTGAGCCGCTACTGCCCGCCCCGGCCCCGTTCTTCGCCGTACATCACGGAAGCCGGCTATACGCGCCTGAACGACGAGCTGAAATTCCTCTGGAAGGAGAAACGTCCGGAGGTGACGCGCAAGGTGTCCGAAGCAGCCGCCCAGGGCGACCGGTCGGAGAATGCGGAATACATCTATGGCAAGAAGCAGCTCAGAGAGATCGATGCCAGGGTGCGCTTCCTGTCCCGGCGGCTGGATGAGCTCACCGTGGTGAGCCGGCCGCCCGGAAACCGGGAGCAGGTGTTCTTCGGCGCCTGGGTCACTCTCGAGAACGACGCCGGGGAACGGTTCCGCTACCGCCTGGTGGGGCCGGACGAGTTCGATGCGGACCCCGACTACATCAGCATCGACTCTCCCATGGCCCGGGCCCTTCTGAAGAAGCGGGTGGACGACGAAATCCGCATCACCCAGGGCGATGCAGACAACGCCTATCTGATCACGGAAATCGACTACGAGGGTGCGACGGGTTAGCGCGGTTCCACACGTACAACCATCAGGCATCAATGAGGAACTGCTCGAAAATGAAGATCCGACCCATGAACAGAACCATCAGAATCGTCACCCCCGCGTTCGTGACCCTGGCCCTGCTCTCCGGCACTGCCGGGAGCGCGCAGGCCCAGCCACCGGACGATCGGTTTCCGATCTCCGTGGAGGAAGCCGAAGCGCATCGTGCCCGGATCTTCACAGAGGTGGATTCGAACGGAGACGGGCTGGTGAGCGCCGAGGAATTCGCCGCCGCCGAGGGCCCGCGCGGACACCGCGGCGGCAAACGGCCACCCCGGCCGTCCGGCGGTGAATTCGGCCGTGAGATGCCGAGCGAAGAGCAGATCACAGCCATGGACGAGGCGCTGTTCGATGCGCTGGACGGAAACGGTGACGGCGTGCTGAGCCGGTCGGAGTTCTCCCGCGAGGCCCTGTCCCAGGCGAGGGCCGAGTCCCGCAAGTCCCGTTTCTTCGAAAGAGCGGACACCAACGGAGACGGCTATCTCTCCCCGGACGAGTTCCCGCCCCGGAGACTGGCGGAACTGGACACGAATGGAGACGGTCAGATCACGCGCGATGAGATGCCGCGTCACCCGCGCTCGACGGGCGGCTGAGGACCGTTCGGTCTCTTGTCTGGCGCACCCCCGGGAACGGACGCAGAGCCTCAGGACGATGATCTGATGGCAGCCGTGGCGGAAGGAGATCACCGGGCATTCGAGGCCCTGGTGCATCGGCACCTGGACTCGATCCATGGTTATCTCCTGCGCCTGACCGGCTCACCGGCGGATGCGGAAGATCTTGCCCAGGACACTTTTCTCAGGGTCTGGCGCAAGGCGGACGGCTACCAGCCTGGACGGGTCAGGCTGACCACCTGGCTGCACACCATCGCTCACCGGCGCTGCGTGGATGTCTTCAGGAAGAAGAAGCGTGAGCTGACCGGAACGGAGATTCCGGAAGTGCCCGATCTCCAGGCCGATCCCGCAAAGACCCGGGAGGCAGGAGAAACACACCGGCTGCTGGACCTGGCGCTGCGTTCGCTGCCCGAACGGCAGCGTGCCGCCGTCCTGCTCTGTCAGGTGCAGGGTTTCAGCAACGCCCAGGCTGCCGAGATTCTCGGCGTCGGCACCCGGGCGCTCGAGTCCCTGCTGGCCCGGGGCCGGCGGGCGTTGCGCGAATCCCTGACCGAGCAGGGCGTGCTGGGCCGGCCGGCCGCGCCAGGCCGAACGGAAGCGCCAGGCCGAACGGAAGCGCCGAAATGAGCTTAGAATCGGACGGGATCATGGATCTGAATACCTTCAACGAACATCTGGACCGGCTGGGCGCCGACCTGGCAGCCTGGCCCGAGCCGCTGCGCGGTGAGGCGGAGCAGCTCGTCTCTGTCTCCCCGGAGGCCGCCGACGCTCACGCCGACGCGCTGACGCTCGCCAATCTGCTGGCGGCCCTGCCGGCCGCCGGTGCGCCGCCCCATCTGGCGGCACGCATCGGTTCGCTGGCCGCAGATCCCTGGCAACGGCTGATGGACTGGTTCAGCGGCGCCCTGTGGCGGCCGGTTCTGGCAGCCTGCCTGCCGCTGACACTCGGTTTCGTCATCGGTCTGACGCTGAACCCGGTGCCGGAGGAAGACGCCTACCTTGCCGCCGACGTGGGCCTCATGGCGTTTTCGGAGAGCTATGCGGATCCGGTCGGGAACGGGGGGCTGAATGAAGACTAGCCGTGCGCTGATCATCGGCCTGGCGCTCAGCCTGGCGCTCAATCTGGTGCTGGCGGGGGTGTTTCTCGGCCGCGCGGCGGGACCACGCCCGGAGATGCACCGGGTGGATCCGATCTTCGGCATGCGCCGTCTGATTACCGATCTCCCGGCGGAGCGGGCCGAAGCGCTGGCGCCTTACTACCGGGACTATTTCTCCGCGATGCGGCCACGATTCCGCGACATCCGCAGCACTCAGAAAGCACTGCGTGCCGCCATGCTCAGCGAACCGCTCGACGAGGCCGCACTGATCGAGGCCCTCGGTGCTTTCCAGGCGCAGCTGACGGATTCCCAGCGGGATCTGCAGAAGGCCTTCGTGGCGCTGGCTGCGGAGCTGACCCTCGATGAGCGGCGGATGCTGGTGGAAAACATGGACCGTCGTCCCGATCGCCGGCGAGGTGAACGCCCTCCCGGCTTTCCCGGCGACCGTCCGCCGCCGGCGGATGACCGGCCCTTCCACCACATCAGACCGGAGCCGCCGCCGAAGTGAACGTCCGCGAGGCGCTCGACGAATTCATGGACCATACTCTGAAGTCCTATCCGGATCTTCGGGCACCCTTTGATCCCGAATGGCGCTCGGCGGCGGAGGTGGGTGAGCCCGTGGATACTGACGGGGGCCGGCTGATCGCCTGGCATCCCACACCCAGGCATCCGGACACGGCAGTCGGGGACTTCGCGCCACTCGAGCGGGCACTGGAGATCACCATCCATCCGGACATCAAAGCCTACTACGGTGCCTACTGGGCCGCGGGCCTGGAGGCCGAGGCGGTGAATGGTCATGTGAGCCTGCTGTTTCTCTGGAATCCCGATGACGTGACCCGGCTGAACGAGAATCTGATCGGACATGCCATGAGCAGGCAGCGGGCGAAGAGCGGCATGAGCGTCTTCTTCGCCTGCACAGAACCGGATTCGGAACTGTTCCTGAGCGTGGACAACGAATCCGGCGCCATCCTGCTGGAAAAGCCGGGATTCAGGCCTCTGAGACAGGTGGCCGACAACCTGGCCGGGTTCCTTCAGAGCCTGGTTCCCCGCGCACCCGTCCTGCACTCCTGAGACCCGACCGATTCCGTGACCCCCTTCCGTTTCCGGGGTCCGGGTTCCGGTAGCCTTTGGGAGATCAAGAGGGACACCATCATGTCTGTCAGTTTTCTAACCGAAAACAGGACCATGCAAACCATTCGCGCGCGGGTGGCTTTTCACAGCCGTCAGCACGCGTTCGACAAGCGGATGCAGCAGATCACGGATTCGGAAGCCCCCGTTTCCACCGCGCAGCTCAGCGAGCTCTATGCCTTCTGGGGCGATCCGCTCAGCGCCGCGGACGAGCAGTTTCTGCGCAGCTGTCTGGCCGAAGCCAATGCGGCGGAAGGGCCCATCATGCTGGCGGGTGCAAGCCTGCTCACCCTCATCCTGGGCGCGCTGTGCGACAGGGCGCCCATCAAGGGTAAGCAGGTCTGGTGCCTGGAGACCGACCGGCACTGGGCCAACCTGATCCGTTCCTGGCTCACCGAATACCGCGTGAACGGAGCGCATGTGATCCAGTCGCAGCCGAAGCTCTATGAGGACTACGTCTGGTATGCGGTCGACACGGGGCGGCTGGCCAAGACCTACCGGCTGCTCATCTGCGATGGCGCGCGTTCCACCCCCAAGGGTGTGATCGGTGCCGTGCGTCGGCTCGGCGAACGTCTGGACTCCCGGTTCACGCTGCTCGCGCGCAACGTCCGGGACACGGCCGTGCTCCGCGAGCTGAACGGCTGGGCGAAAGAGAACAAGGCAACGCTCGCGCTCATCGACAAGCAGGAAGGTTTCATTAAGCTGACCCGGAATGTGGAGCAGACCGTGGGAGACAGACCCCTCCCTTCCGTGCGTGAAGCCGCCGCTCCGGGGAAACGTACTGCCGCTTCAGCGGTAAAGGCATCCGCGGCACGTTCGCCAGCTGCGGGGCAGCCCGGACGGAAAGTCGGCCAGAGTGCCTGACTCTCGCGCCTGACCTGGCGGCGGTGTTTAATACGCCGCCATGCAGACGCTGACCCTCCCCCCAACGGCCGCCTTGAGCGGCGATGTCACCATTCCCGGCTCGAAGAGCATTTCCAACCGGGCACTCCTGCTCGCCGCACTGGCCGAGGGCCGCACCCGGATCCGGAACCTGCTGGACAGCGACGACACGCGCTACATGCGTTCGGCTCTCGATGCGCTCGGTGTGTACACGGAAACCCTGGGTGACGAACTCCTGGTCCAGGGTAAAGCCGGACCCCTGGTGCGCGGGGACCTCAGCCTGACGCTGGATCTGGGTCTCGCCGGTACCGCCTACCGGCCCCTGGCCGCGGCACTCACCGCTGGCAGCGGCCGTTTCGTGCTCGATGGCATCGCCCGCATGCGCGAGCGGCCCGTGGCACCCCTCGTCGACGGCCTGCGCCAGCTCGGCGCCTCCATCGACTATCTGGGTGCAGAGGGCTTTCCACCCATCCGGGTGACGGGCACCGGACTGGCGGGCGGGACCGTGCACATGCCTGGAGACATCTCCAGCCAGTTTCTCACCTCCCTGCTCATGGCCGCCCCTCTGGCCCGCGGGCCCGTGCAGGTGATCATCGACGGAGAGCAGGTCTCCAAACCGTATCTGGCGATTACCGAGCACCTCATGCACCGGTTCGGCGTGTCGATCTCTCACGATGACTATCAGCGTTTCGAGATCACACCGGCCGTTTATCGGGCCCCGGAGACCTTCATGGTGGAAGGGGATGCCTCTTCCGCCAGCTACTTTCTCGCCGCCGGCGCCATTGCCGGTGACGGTGTGACCGTCATCGGGGTGGGCAGAGACAGTGTGCAGGGTGATGTGGCATTCGTGGATGTGCTGGAGGCCATGGGCGCACGGGTCACCCGGGAGCCCGAGCGCATCACCGTGAAACCCGGCACGCTCACCGGCGTGGACCTGGACCTGAATGCCATCCCCGATGCGGCCATGACCCTGGCCGTGCTCGCCCTCTTCGCCAGCGGAACGACGACGATCCGCAACATCCATAACTGGCGGGTGAAGGAGACCGACCGTCTCGCGGCCATGTCCACGGAGTTGCGCAAGCTGGGCGCGTCCGTGGTGGAAGGCGTGGATTTCATTACCATCACCCCGCCGGAACGTCTGGTCAGCGCCCGCATCGACACCTACGGCGACCACCGGATGGCCATGTGCTTCTCCCTCGCCTGTCTGGGTGGCGTGCCCGTGACGATCAACGATCCGGATTGCGTGAGCAAGACGTTTCCCGACTACTTCGAGCGGTTCGAGGCGCTCAGACGTTAGAGCACGTCGCCGGCAGGCCCGGTGCGCAGATCCGGCCGCAACTTGAGGCGCGGCTTCGGCGGCCGGGCCGTGGGGGTCAGGTGCGCCAGCGATCGTCGCAGCGCCTCCTGCCGTCCCCGCTCGCCTTCCGGGTTGCCGAGCAGGCGATCGGCCGCTTCCGGCAGCAGGCTCGTGAGCAGCACCAGCCCCATTCCGGCTGCACCGCCTGCGCCTTCGAACTTCGCCAGCACCCCGGACAGATCCGGCAACCGGTCCTCGGCCACCCCATGGCAGACGAGGCGCCATTCGTCCGGGTGCGCGTCTTCCGGCGCCATCAGAATCCGTTCCACGGACTGAGCGAGCACCGCATCGAACAGTGCCTCCTTGTCCCCCACGTAGTGATACAGCAACCGCTTGTTCATGCCGGCAGCCCGGGCAATGTCATCCACCCGGGCCCCGCGCAGGCCGGCCCGGGCGAACTCGGAGCGTGCGGCACTGAGCAGCTGGTGGACTTTCTCGGTACGGTCCTGCTTCATCCATGAGATAGTAACCATCCGGTTACCACTGATCCAGCCCAAGGTACTCACCTGTCTGACGTTGCCGTCCGGCGAACCCGGGCTGACCGCCTGGCTCGATCAGCCGCCTTCGAATGTAACCATATGGTTACTACCAGCCTGAGACATCCGCCGAATCCGGTACCGCAAGTGAACGGGAGCCGGGAAGGATCGCACATCTGGTCATAAGCCCAGTAAAAAAGGGGTAACCATCTAGTTACCGAACAGACCGGAATGACGGGTTTCCAGATCGAGAAGGAAGCGCTTGCTGTCCAGACCGCCACCGAAACCGGTCAGCGTGCCATCACTCCCGATGACCCGGTGGCAGGGAATGATGATGGGAATCGGGTTGGACCCGTTGGCGCTGCCTACGGCCCGAACCGCCTTCGGATTTCCGATCTGTTCCGCGATGTCACGGTAGGACCGGGTCTCGCCGTACGGAATCTCCCGGAGCGCTGCCAGCACCGATGCCTGGAAGGGCGTGGCATCCGGATTCAGATCCACGTCGAACACCTTCCGCTCCCCGGCGAAGTACTGCTCGAGCTGTGCTCGGGTTTTTCTGAACGGTTCATCGAACCGCTCCCAATCCGGATCCGCTCCCCGAGCGAGCTTGCCGCTCGAGAAACCCACCACCTTGAGGCTGTGCTGGTCGCCCGCGAGCAGCAGACGTCCGATGGGGCTGTCCATATAGGAATAGAACATCAGTTTCTCCTCTTCGACGCCGTCCGAGGCGACGTCCGGGCGGCATCTCGCTGCCGCCGTTCACCTTCCAGTCTCCAGAGTGCCATGACCGCATAGGCCCGCCAGGGTCGCCAGGCTTCCGAGCGGTCGCGACTCCCGGCCGGCTTCATGCCGAGCACCTTCAGAACCACCCAGTCCGAATCCGGAAATGCATCCGGATCCCGGGCGACCCGCATACCGATGTATCCGGCGGTCCAGGGCCCGATCCCGGGCAGCCGAACCAGCGCATCGGTCAGCTCCTCCGGCTCGGCGCTTTCATCGAGCACCAGCGAACCATCCAGCACGGCCCGTGACAGCGTGCGCACCGCCTCGCCCCGCCTGCCCGGCATGCCGATAGCGGACACATCCGCCTCTGCGAGGGTCGCCGGCGGCGGGAAGTCGCCACCACCGAACTGTTCACAGAGGCGAACGGCCAGGTCCCTGGCCCGGGCGACACTCACCTGCTGACCGAGAATGGCGCGCACGGCGATCTCGTAGCCGTCCCAGGCGCCCGGAACCCGGAGGCCGGGGTTCCGGGCGATGCAATCGGCCAGCAGCGGATCTTCGAGCAGCACGGCTTCGATGGCCTGGGGATCCGAATCGAGATCGAAGACCCGCCTGACCCTGGCCAGCAGGTCGCCCAGATGCGTTATCCCCGCCGGGGGTATGGACACCTCGAGCCCATCGCCCGTCCAGCGCACCCGCAACCAGCCCGCTCGCCCGCCATCGTGAAAGAGAGCCCGCCGGTATTCACCCTCCACCACCTCTTCCAGCCCGGGCAGTGCCCGGGCCTCGAGAAAATCGAACACCCAGGACGCGTGGTAGGGACCGCGCACGGGCAGCTGCAGCACGATGTCCGCGTCAGGCTCGGCATTTCTGAGCCGCCGGAGCTCCCTCGGTGGACGGCCGTAGGCCTCCTTCATCTCGTCATTGAAACGGCGCAGGCTGCCGAAGCCCGCCCGCAGGGCGACCTCGGCCAGCGGCAGGGTCGAGCTGTCGATCAGACGCTTTGCCAGCTGAACGCGCCGGGTTCTCGCCAGGCTCTTCGGGGTGGCTTTCAGGGCATCGAGAAAGAGACGGTTCAGATGCCGGCCGGTGATGCCGAGCCGCTCCGCCAGCGCTTCCACCGGATGCGTGTCGAGAAACCCCGCATCGATGAGGCGCAGACCGCGCACCACCGTGTCGTTGGCGAGCGTCCACTCCGGCAGCCGGCGCGCGGTCTCCGGCCGGCAGCGCAGACAGGGCCGGAAACCCGCATCCTGAGCAGCCGCCGGGGTCGGGAAATAGCGCACGTTGTCCTCCGCCGGGACCCGGGCCGGGCACACCGGCCGGCAGTAGATGCCGGTGGTGAGCACGCCGACGATGAAACGTCCGTCGAATCGCGGATCCCGCGCTTTCCGCGCCCGCTGACAGACTTCCGGTTCTGGTAGCATCTGTTGTCGAGCCTCCCGCTGAAGCGTACTGCCCCGTGACAGAACGCTCAGGCACTATAGCGCTGGCGTATCGGAAAAACTCGCTGTAACCGGACATTGCACGAAGAACCCAGAACAGGCGACGACCTGCTCGCGCAGGCCCTCGACCGGCAGCGCCGGGGCCTGCCTGCGGCCGCTGACACCCTCACGGTGGAACGGAGCTGGACCGTGCCGCCGTCCGTCGAGTCGGTCTCTGTCAGCTACCGGCTGCGCGACGATGACGCGTGCCCTGTCACCGAAGCCGTCGTGGACGGCTGCGCCATCAGCCTGGACGACCCTCAGCCGCTCGGGCCGGTGGCCATACCGAAACCCTGGGGCCGGGAAATCTGGTTCACGGGCATGGAGGCGCGAGGCGAATCCCGGATCGGACACGGGGCGGCACTGTCCATCGGCACCTACCTGGCCCTGGCCCCGGAGCATCTCAGCTGCGGCAATCTGCCCGTGCTTCTGAAGATTCTGGATCCGCGGCCGGAACCCGTGCTCGGAGAACTCTATCTGGAAGTCCACGAGTCCAAGCAGGAGGTCTACGTGGTCACCCACGTGGAGCCGGCCGCCTGGCCGGAGGGCAGGGGCCGAATCCGCTATGGCATCAGTCAGGCCAAGCGGCACAGCTACGGCAGCGATGATGACTTCAGAGCGGCTTTTCTCGCGGCGCTGAAGCGCTACGAAGACGTACGTGGGGATGTGGACGCCGGCGCTGAGCATCTCTCGGAGGCAGAGGCCGCCGCCCGGGCGGAGGCGCTGACGTTCACCGATGAGCGGACGCTCGCCGTCGGTGACGTGATCGCCGTGCCCGTCTGGGTGCCGCACTCGCTGCAGCCCGGCGTGCGGGTGGTGGAATTTCAGACGCCCACCTACGAGCGGTTCATCCTCTCATCCAGTCAGAAGGTGCTCACCCAGCCCGGCTGGGACAGCGCTCATGCCGTCGCGCACATGCGGCTGGACACGCCCGCCGTGGAACCGCCGGAGCCGGTCTCCGACGGCGTGGAACGCATCGTCCGGTTCGACGAGTTCGGCGTGTGGCAGGCACGCCTGAATGGAGCCCTCGCACTGCCTCGGGAACTGCCCTATGCGCTGGCCTTCTGTGTAACCGGCAAGGCCGTGCTGGCCGGGCCCGGCGACAGCCTGGAGCTCAATGCGGGTGAGGCTGCGTTCATTCCCCGGGCGTCCGTGGGACGCGACATCGAAGGCAGATCCGACAGCCTTCTGCTGCTGGCGGCACCCGGGCTGTGAGCGAAACCGCCGCCATCGCACACGGGCGACTGCGCCGCTGGGGGCGGCGGCTGGCGCCGCTTCTGGTCGTCAACGTCTTCTACTTCGGACTGCTCATCTATCCGCTGCTCCGGATCTGGGAACTGCTGGCGGGCAGTCTCCCGGGTACGCCCGTGCTGCTGGCGATCATGGTTGGCCCCCTGCTCGGCCGCCTCTCCTACGAATTCTTTCCTGGCACGGCCACCCGCTGGCTGTCCGGTGCTGCCCTCACCTGGCTCGGCATCTGCTTTCTCGCGTTCCCGCTCGTGGCCGGCTTCGAGCTGCTCCGTCTCTTTCTGCCGCTACCCCCCCAGACCTGGGGACTCATCCTCGCCGGCGCCCTGACTGTCCTGGGGATGGCCGCATTCACGAACGCGCAGCTGGTGCGCACCCGGGCGGTCCAAATTCCGCACGAGCACGCACCGGATGGACTGCGGCTGGTTCAGATCAGCGACGTGCACGTGGGCTCCCGCAGTGGCCGCTTTCTCGACCGGGTGGTACGCAAAGTCAACGCGCTGAAGCCGGACATGGTGGTCATCACGGGCGACCTCATCGATTTCCGGGACATCTCGAGTGAGGAGCTCGGCAGCCTCGCGCGCATCGAAGCCCCGGCATGGTTCATCATCGGTAACCATGAGCGCTACGTGGACGTGGAGGAAATCTGCGGGAGGTTGACCGGACACGGCATTCACGTCATCCGTAACGGCACCGCCCGGCACGGCAGCATCCAGCTGATCGGCATCGACGATGCGGAGCCGAAATCGCAGGTCAGACGCGAGCTCCGAAAGCTCACGCCCGTTTCCGACGCCTACCGCATCCTGCTCTACCATCGTCCGGACGGGGCGGAGGATGCGGCCGCCTGGGGCGCTCACCTGATGCTCTGCGGGCACACGCACAACGGTCAGATCGTGCCTTTCAACTTCATCGTCCGCCGGATCTTCCCCAGGATCCGCGGTCTCTACGAGGTGGACGGCATGCACCTGTACGTCAGTCCGGGCACCGGCACCTGGGGGCCCATCCTGCGTCTGGGCTCGCGCTCGGAGATCAGTCTGTTTACCCTGGGTCCCCTCAAGTCTTGCCAGGAGGACGCATGAGTGATTCCGCCGCCGAACAGGAGCTCATCATCGAGCAGATCGAGATCGGGCCCATGCAGAATTTCACCTATCTCGTCGGTTCCCGGACCACGCGGGAGGTGGTCGTGGTCGATCCCGCCTGGGACATCGACGGTCTGATGAATCACATCGCCGAGCGGGACTACCAGCTGAAAGGCGCGCTCGTGACCCACTATCACCCGGATCACTGCGGCGGTTCCATGGGCGGCCACAACATCGAAGGCGTCTCGGAGCTGCTCGAGAAACAGGGCCTGAAGGTCTACGTGCACAACGAGGAAGCGGACGGGCTGAAGAAAGTCACGGGAATCTCGGATAACGACATGGTCCGCGTCACCTCTGGCGACACTCTGTCCATCGGCGAGGTGGACGTGGAATTTCTCCACACGCCGGGCCACACCCCGGGCTCTCAATGCTTCCGCATCAAGCAGACGCTGGTTTCCGGAGACACCCTGTTCATCAATGGCTGCGGCCGGGTCGATCTGCCCGGCTCAGACACCGAAGACATGTACCGGAGCCTGAGAAAGCTGGCCGCCCTCCCGGACGAGACCCTGCTGCTGCCCGGACACAACTACGGCCACGTCCCCAACGCGACGCTCGGCGAGACCAAGCAGCACAACACCTATCTGAAGATCAGTGATCTTGATACCTGGAAGATGATCATGGGCGGCTGACAGGCCGCGCCGCGGCGCTCAGTCGCAGAGCGCGAGCTCGGCGCCGGAAACGGCGACCATCCGGGCGACGGATTCATCACAGACCGCCACCGGATCGAAGTGGCGTGTCCGTCCCAGCATGGGCATGCCGATGTAGCCGCGCATCCTGAGCCGGTTGCCATCCAGCTCCATGCGGGAGGAATAGGTGTTGCCCGACCCGGGATCGTAGATCTTTCCCTCCCAGCGCCGGCCCGTCCACCGATAGTCCTCGAGCAGTTCCAGGCCGATCAGCAGGCGTGATCTCATTTCCGGCTCCGGGTTGTTGTCATCCCTTCTCGGCGTCCCGGGCTTCCCCGCCGTTTCATCAGGCCCGTACACGGCGTCCCGGATGGCGACGACCGTCATGCTCAGACGTTCACCTTGCATTACCACCCGCATGAGGGAATCTCCGCCGGACCAGAGTCCAGCCACCGCCGTCTTCGCCCCCGCCTCATCTGCGGATGCAGCGACCGCAGGCAGCAGCATCGTCAGCACGAGCGTCCGCAGAACGGGCCCCGGGCGCAGCTTCCAGCCGGACGGCCGCCTCATGGTGCATCCGCCAGCAGGGCGTCGCAGGGCGTGCCGGTCATTCCCGCGTTCCGGATCATGCGCAGAATATTCTCGTTGCAGGCGGACAGCGGGGCGAAAACCTCGGTTCTGCCGATCAGCGACAGACCGATGTGGCCCCGGATTCTCAGCTCACCATTCTTCACCCAGGCTGTGGACTTCCAGCGGGTACCGTTCGACGGCAGGTAGAGACTGCCGCGCCACTTCCCCCTCCGGTACTCATAGCCGCTCAGCATCTCCAGGCCGATGAACGGCCGGTCGCGCAGCGAAGGATCCGGATTGCGCAGATCGGTTTTCGGCTCGCCGACCACGCCCACACCGTCCTTCTCGCGCCAGAGCGGATTTTTCAGCGCCACGATCCTGGCACTGAGACCGTCAGCCCCATCCGGCTGCACCTCGATCATCGTGCCCGAGCTCGCCCAGATCCCGAACACCGCATCACGCCCCGGCTCGGACCACACGAAACCCGTCCCGGAAAGGATCAGGATCATCAGACCTATTCCGGGAAGACCCCGCTTCAGCCGCTTCAAGCCCGCTCCTGGCATCTCATGAATAAAGGACGGATGATAACTGACATAACTGACTGGGAACTGAACGGGGGAGCGAATGGACACGGGCCAGTTCACGGGCTTCGAGCTCGGCATCAGGGAACCGGGCATCGCCTGGTTCCAG
Organism: Gammaproteobacteria bacterium; assembly: GCA_030425195.1. Taxonomy (GTDB): domain Bacteria; phylum Pseudomonadota; class Gammaproteobacteria; order Pseudomonadales; family Azotimanducaceae; genus SZUA-309. The sequence continues at coordinate 206,550 of JAUIAV010000005.1, forward strand.
TTCAATACACCGGAACGGCTGAACGGCATGACCACGGCCATCAAGCGGGATCTGATCGAGGCCATCACTCAGGCCCAGATGGACAACCGGGTGCGCGTGCTGGTCTTTACCGGCACCGGCCGGGCCTTCTGCGCCGGCGACGATCTGAAGGCCTATGGCGGCGCCGATCTGCCCGGCGAGGCTCTCGTGCCCCCCATCCCACCCGGTCACGACAACGCCCTCGGCACCTACAATGGCCTGCGCACGGTCTCCCAGCAGCTCAACACCACCATCCGCAACCTGGACAAGCTGACGGTGGCCGCCATCAATGGCGTGGCCATTCAGACCGGCTTTTCCCTGGCGCTTTCCTGTGATTTCCGGATCGCAGCGGACAGTGCCCGGATGGGCAGCGCGACGCTGCGCTTCGGCCTCCTGCCTGACGAAGGCGGGCAGTATCTGCTCGTCCAGCAGATGGGTGTGTCACGCACGCTCGAGTTTCTGATGAAGAAACGCATCGTCGATGCGGCAGAAGCCCTCGAGCTCGGCCTGGTGAACGAGGTGGTTCCCGCGGCCGAACTCGAAGCCAGAACCGAGGCGTGGGCGGCAGAGCTTGCCAACGGTCCACAGGTTTCCATGCGGCTTCTGAAACGTTCCGTCTACAACGCTGCCGAGCTCACCTGGAGTCAGGCACTGGACGAGATTGCCGCCAAGACGGCCATCTCCGACCACCACCCGGATGCGAGAGAAGGGGTGAAGGCTTTTCACGAGAAACGGGATGCGAAGTTCAACGACTGGCTGGAGAACGGGCAGTGAACGACAGCGTCACCTACCACTCCGAGGACGGCATCGCCACAGTGACCATCAACCGGCCCGACAGAATGAACGCGCTCAATGAGGACGTGATCCAGGGCCTGAAAGCCGCCTGGATCCGGCTCGAGGAGACCGACGACCGGGTGGCCGTTCTGCACGCGGCCGGTGATCGTGCTTTTTCGGTGGGTGCGGACATCAGAAATCCCCCGGCGGAAATGTGGGAGGGGGTGCCGAGCGTCGGGGTGGCCACCAGCAAGCCCATCATCGCCGCCCTGCACGGCTGGTGCATCGGCGGCGCCTACGTGATCGTGCAGATGTGCGACCTGGTGGTGGCGTCTGAAACCACCGTATTCAAGTACCCTGAGGCTCAGCTCGGGTTCACCGGCGGTCTGATCGCCAGCGCCGTGGCCCGGATCCCGCACAAGGTCGCCATGGAGTTCATGCTGCTGGGCCAGGATCTCCCCGCGGAGCGGGCCCGGGAGGTAGGCATGGTGAATCGGGTGGTGCCGGAGGGCGAGGAGCTCGCCGCCGCCCTCGAATGGGCAGCCATCCTGCGCCACTCGGCGCCGCTGGTGGTCGAGACTCTGAAGGAATTCTCCCTGGCGACCCTCAATCAGAGCCCGGCGGAAGCCGGTGCCATCAGCCGGGAAAGGCTGCTCGCCGTTCGGACCAGTGAGGATGGGGCCGAAGGCCGGCGTGCGTTTGCGGAAAAACGCACGCCGGAATTCAAAGGGCACTAGGCAGTCTCCGCCCGCCCCCCTCGGCCGGACCTGGCGGGCCAGAGTTCGTCATGGCGGGCGTGCGTCTCAAGATATGCACCCGGCTGGAAATGCGCATCGTAGAACGCCGTATCGAGCCGGTGTGCCTGCAGGTACATCATCGCGAAGATCGAAGGCACCGTGGCGGGAAACTTCCCGTAGGTCGCATGCACGTACTCGGCCATGGTCGCCACGCAGTCCACGAACTTCGCGTCATGGGCGGCCGCGCTGCTCCGGGCCCGTTCGTTGTCACGGTAGGGTCCCGGGGTCGATCGATGGAAAGGCCCGTCCGGGCCGAACTTGGCGGCGACCACGTCTACCACCGCCGCGCGCATGTCCGGGAAATGCGGCGGGCAGTGGCCCTCGAGAACGCCCGGCAACCCGGTCACGTTCGGCAGTGGCCAGCGGTCGTCAACGTCGTACCGGAAGCCGAGACCGGGGAGATTGGGATCTCCGCTGGCACCCAGAATCGTCAAAGGGTTGATGCCGCCGTACATCCATCCACCCAGACCCAGCGCCTGCTCCATCAGCATGCCCGCATAGCACGATGTTCCGATTTCCACCGTCGCTTCCGAAAGCGACATCTGATCCACGAGGCTCATGGGATAGGGATTGTCCACATCGACGATCCCGCTGAATGCGGAAAGCCCCGGAACCTCGCGATCCCGGATGTCGTCGTAGATGCACACGCCGTTCTGAACCAGATAGCAGAGATTCAGGATGTGGTGCGCGGCCAGATCCACCACCGGGATGATCAGCGTGCTGCCCGGTACGTTCGCACACCAGGTGTTGTGCAGCTCCATGTGCTCGGCGGCGGCCGGTGTGCACAGCCGGCCCGGGGTCAGCCTCCGGATGCGCTTCCGGTGTATGTTCAACCAGGTTTCCAGATCGGCTTCCACCGGCGGCGCGAGCTCACGGGTCGGAAAGTAATAGGTGCCGTCATCGTCCGTGAAGAAGAACTCCGTGGTGCCGAAGCCCGCCGCGGAAGGAAACGTCCTCCCGGTTGCGGTGCCTGCGTAGTTCGGAATCCGGGGCTCGTAAGCCGGGTTGTAGGGAATCAGGTTCGCCCAGCCCGTGTTCCCGGCGACCGTGGAGATCAGGAGCAGCTGCTCGAGCTCGTTCAGGGGTTGCGCTGGTCGTTTCGACCGATAGGCCAGGGGACCGCCGGGGATCTCGGCCCCGAGCGCGAACCGGCGGGAGCGCCTGCCCCGGATGGCATCCACCAGCGGAAAACCGGTCGCTTCCAGCAGACCGGCCGGCAACGCCGTGTCAGCCGCCGGAGCCGGCTGCGCGGCCGCCAGCGAGCTGCCGGCGAGCAGGGTGGCGCCGGTTCTGAGGCCGGATTTGAGAAGGTGCCGTCTCGAAGATTCCATCATTCCGCTCCATTGGTCAGGATTGCTGGGCGACATTGTCGGGATTCCGGTCGGGTCGGGTTAGTGTCTGATTGGACAGAAACGGGCCAGATATGACAGATTGCCGATATTCAGTCGCCGAGCACCCGACCATGCGCGTCCACCTGATCGCCCTGCCCGAAGCATCCGCCTCCGTGCTGTACGGTCTGCACGAGGTGCTGGGCACTGCCGGCAGATCCAGCGCGCTGTTCGCGACTTCGAGCGACGCGACCCTCGCCCCGCCGACGGATCCGCCGGCCTGCGAGGCCCGGGTCGTCGCCCACAGCCGCGGCGCTTTCCGAACCACGCTGGGCGTTCCCATCGAGCCCGATGCCGCCTTTACTGATGCCCCCACGGCAGACGTGGTCATCGTTCCTGACATCGATCTGGCGGACGGGATTCCCGACCACAGCGAGTGGCGCGAAGCCTGCGACTGGCTCCGCCGGCAGCATGATGCGGGCGCAGTCATCTGCTCGGTCTGCACGGGTGCGCTTCTGCTGGCAGACAGCGGTCTGCTGAATGGCAGGGACGCGACCACCCACTGGAGTGCGGCCAGGCTGCTCGGCGAACGGCATCCGGACATACACGTGTGCGTGGAACGCGTCATCGTGCCCGCCGGTTCTGCACATCAGGTCGTCACCTCCGGCGGCTCGGCTTCCTGGTCCGATCTGGCCCTCTATCTGATCGCGAGATTCTTCGGCCAGGAGGAAGCCAGGCGGATCGCGAAGATCTTTCTGTTCGGAGACCGGAGCGACGGTCAGCTGCCCTTCGCGGCTCTGGTGCGACCAAAGCAGCACGAGGACGCCATCATTCAGAAAGTTCAGGTCTGGATTGCCGGCCACTACGCAGTGGCGCACCCGGTGTGGGAGATGACGAGACGGTCCGGCCTGAGTGAGCGAACCTTCAAACGGCGCTTCAGGCGGTCAACGGGTTATGCCCCCCTGGACTACGTGCAGACGCTTCGGGTGGAAGAGGCCAAGCAGATGCTCGAAACGACCGCCACCCGGATCGACGGGATCGCAAGGGAAGTCGGCTACGAAGACGCCAACGCGTTTCGTCGGCTGTTCAAACGGCTGGTGGGGATCAGCCCCCGGGTCTACCGCCAGCGGTTCCTGGCGGTGACCGATCCGGTATGCCCGGCTACGCCGGCAGGAGATGCGCGACTGCGTCGCGCTCCTCGATGAGCTCGGTGGCGGTCGCATCCATCTTGCCCTGGCTGAACTCGTTGATGGACAGGCCCTGGATGATCGACCAGTCGCCGCCTTTGCAGGTCACCGGGAACGAATAGATGAGCCCCGGCTCGATGCCGTAGCTGCCGTCCGAGAAAACGCCCATGCTGACCACGCCGTCGCTGCCGAGGGCCCAGTCGTGCATGTGATCGATGGCGGCATTGGCGGCCGAGGCGGCGCTGGAAGCACCCCGGGCATCGATGATGGCGGCACCGCGCTGCTGCACGGTGGGAATGAAGTCCTTCTCGTACCAGTCCATGTCCACCAGACCCATGGCAGACTCGCCAGCCACCGTGGCCTCGTGAATGTCGGGATACTGTGTGGCGGAGTGGTTGCCCCAGATGGCGAGACCGGCCACGTCGGTGACGTGCTTGCCGGTCTTGTTCGCCAGCTGCGCGATGGCGCGATTGTGATCCAGGCGGGTCATGGCGGTGAACTGGCGCGGATCGATGTCCGGCGCGTTACGCTGGGCGATCAGACAGTTGGTGTTGGCCGGATTGCCCACCACCAGGATCTTCACGTCCCGGCTGGCGTGATCGTTGATGGCCTTGCCCTGCACGGAAAAAATGGCGGCATTGGCTTCGATCAGATCTTTGCGCTCCATACCCGGTCCCCGGGGCCGGGAACCCACCAGCAGCGCGTAATCGGTGTCCTTGAAAGCCACATTGGCATCGTCCGTCGGGATCATGTCCTGCACCAGCGGGAAGGCACAGTCCTCGATCTCCATGATCACGCCCTTCAGCGCATCCAGGGCCGGGGTGATCTCAAGGAGTTGCAGGATGACGGGCTGGTCTTTGCCCAGCATCTCGCCGGAGGCAATTCTGAAGAGGAGCGCATAGCCGATCTGACCGGCCGCGCCCGTGACGGTTACTCGCACCGGGGCTTTCATGCAGGATTTCTCCAATCAAGGTGTCCTAAGAGGCCGCGCATTGTAAGAAAACTCACCCGCTAATCCCACTCCATTTCCTGGTACCAGCCGTTTTCCGAGGCCAGTGCGAGCGCCTTCGGTATCCAGTCGGCGGTGGGTCTGGGCAGCGCCTCTGGCGCCACCCAGACCAGCTCTGCGAAATGCTCCGGCTCGTTGATCACCGGTTCGCCCACCCAGTCGCTGCAGCGGAAGAGGAAGTTCACACCCTGATGGCGTCCGGACCGGTAGGGCATCACGCTGTACGGGGTCAGCGTGACGGCCTGCACGTCGAGTTCCTCCGCGAGTTCTCTGTGCGCTGCCTGGGTGACCGATTCACCCTGCTCCTGGTGTCCGCCCGGGAGCGCATAGTAGCCGTCCATGAAGCCCGTGTTCGCCCGCTTGAGCAGCGCCAAAGCGCCATCGGCCCGTACGAGCAGTATGTGCACGACGACCGGAAAGCGGTCCCTGTCCTCGGCCATGGATTCTCCCGGGCTGGTGGCTACTGAGTTCTGATAATGTCTCGGGATGGATGATTCCAGCACGAGCACAAGGCGCATCGAGGAGGCTTCACTGAATGCCTGGCCCGCCATACGCCAGACGCTGCTGGACGGCTGGCTGCTGCGCTTCTCTCACGGGTTCACCAAGCGGGCGAACTCGATCGTGCCTTTATACCCTGTTCTCGAGCCCATGGAAGACAAGGTACGCCATTGCGAGAACCTGTACGCGCGGGAACGGCTGAAGACCATCTTCCGGCTCACGTCGATCACCGACTGTTCGGTCCTGGACGAGTACCTGGAGAAGCGTTCCTACGAGCGGGTGGATCCCACACAGGTGCTCACCACGACGCTGGCCGCTCTGCCACCGCCGGAGTCCACCCGGATCCGGCACCTGGCACGGGAGCAATGGCTCGATGCTTATGCGGGTCTGACCGGGTTGCCGGAAACCGCCAGGTCGCTGCACGGGGCGATCCTCAACGGCGCCAGCCTGTCGAGCAGCGAATGCGCCTTCGCCGTGATCGACTCCGGCGAAGGCCCGCTGGCGTGCGGTCTGGCCGTACGGGAGCAGCATCTGCTCGGTCTCTTCGACATCTTCACCCATCCGGATCACCGGGGCCGGGGTCATGCTGAGGCGCTGGTGGGGGATCTTCTGGCCTGGGGCCGCGGAAAGGGCGCCGTAACCGCCTATCTGCAGATGGATGCATCGAACACCGCCGCCCGCGGGCTCTACGACAAGTTCGCCTTCACCGAGGCATATCATTACTGGTACCGGGTCTCCGCCTGATCCCCATCCGGCACCGAACCCCAAAGTTCCTCCATTTTTCAGCCTGTCACCAAACTTGATTCAAAGCCTCATTTCTGAGATGTTCCGTCCCTCGCGCGAAAATAGCATCGTCCGTCCGTCGTTTCGCGGCAGAATAAAAACAACAAAAACAAGCAGTTAGCCAAAAGGCTGACAGGGCCCGACGGACCTAACCCAACGCCCTCTGAAGCTCGGACTCGCGAGCAGACGGCTATCTTCGTGCCTGCTTCACGGGCGAGGTTCGGGACGACCCCGCCCGGGGTTCGGCGTCATGGGACGCCTTCCATGAGTCAGTTTGGAACGTAGAGATGAACGACAACGGCATGAGCCAGAGCACGCCTGCTGGTCAGGGTGCGCCCCAGAGTAACGGAGCGTTGACCGCTTTCCCGCCGAGGCAGGGCCTTTACGATCCCGCCAACGAGAAAGACAGCTGCGGCGTCGGCTTCATCTGTGACATCAAAGGCCGTCCCAGCCGCGAGATCATCGAAGACGCTCTGAACATGAACTGCTGCATGGAGCACCGTGGCGGCGTCGGTTACGAGAAGAATACGGGCGACGGCGCCGGCATCCTGGTCGGTCTGCCGCATCAGTTCCTGGCCAAGGTGGCCGAGTCCGCACTGGGCATACAGCTGCCGCCGGCCGGTCAGTTCGGTGTGGGCAACGTCTTCCTGCCCACCGATCCCGATGCCCGCGCTCACTGCAGAAACGTGCTCGAAGCGGAAATCGAAGCTGCCGGTCAGCGGCTGCTCGGCTGGCGCGATCTGCCCGTGCACCCGGACGGGGCCGGCATCGGCAACGCGGCCCGCGCGGCCATGCCCACGTTCGCCCAGCTGTTCATCGGGGCAGATGGCGCATCCGGCGACGATTTCGAACGCAAGCTGTATCTGATCCGGAAGCACGCCACCCATCGTCTCAGGGGCGATCAGAATCTCGCGCAGCGGAAGTCTTTCTATGTCTGCAGCCTGTCCTCGAAGGTGATCATCTACAAGGGCATGCTCACGCCGGATCAGGTGCCGCTGTTCTACGCCGATCTCCGTGACAAGACGTTCGAGTCGCATCTCGCCATGGTGCACTCGCGATTCTCGACCAATACCTTCCCCAGCTGGGACCGGGCTCAACCGAACCGCTTCATGAGCCACAACGGCGAGATCAACACGCTGCTCGGCAACCGCAACTCCATGAATGCACGGCAGGGTACCCTGCGCTCGGAGCTGTTCGGAGAGGATCTGAAGAAGCTGTTCCCCATCGTCGAGCCGGACTGCTCGGACTCGGGCACCTTCGACAACGTGCTCGAATTCCTGCTCATGAACGGCCGCAAGCTGCAGGAAGCGGTGCTGATGATGATTCCGGAAGCCTGGCAGCAGCATCCCACCATGGACGAGGCCAAGCGGGCGTTCTACGAATACCACTCCTGTCTCATGGAACCCTGGGACGGCCCGGCCTCAATCGCCTTCACGGACGGCACCTACATCGGCGCGGTGCTCGACAGGAACGGGCTGCGCCCGTCCCGCTACTACATCACCAACGACGACAAGTGCATCATGGCATCGGAAGTCGGCGTGGTGCAGGTGGACCCGGAAACCGTCATCGAGAAAGGCCGGCTCAAGCCGGGGCGTATCTTTCTGATCGATTTCGAAGCCGGCCGGATGATCCCGGACGAGGAGATCAAGAGCGAGTGGGCGAACGCCCGCCCCTACAAGAACTGGCTGGATGCCCAGCGCATCGATCTCGAAGATCTGAACACGGATCAGCAGCCGCACGGTTTCGACCCGCAGACCCTCACGCCGCGCATGCAGGCTTTCGGCTACACCGTGGAAACCATGCAGATCATGCTGCAGCCTCTGGTCACCGAGCTCAGGGATCCGCTCGGCTCCATGGGCAATGACGCAGCACTCGCGGTGATGAGCGAGAAGCCGCGCATGATCTATGACTACTTCAAGCAGCGCTTTGCTCAGGTCACCAATCCGGCCATCGATTCGATCCGGGAAGAGGTGATCATGGCCCTGAACTGCTACGTGGGTCCGGAGCAGAATCTGCTGGAAACCACCGAGCAGCACGCCCACCGGCTGCGCATTCCCCACCCCATCCTTTCGAACGAGGAGCTCGCGGCCCTCAAGCACATGGATCACCGGGGCTGGAAGAGCCGGGTCATCGACATCACCTACCAGGCAGGCTCCGGGCGCGACGGCCTCATTGCGGCGCTGGATCGGATCTGCGCCGAAGCCTCCGAAGCCATCGCCGAAGGCTATTCACTCATCGTCCTGTCGGATCGCCGGGTGGACGTGGACCATGTGCCGATCAGCTCGCTGCTGGCCGTGGGCACCGTGCACCATCATCTGAACCGGGAGGAGTCCCGCACGCGCATCGGCCTGATTCTCGAATCCGGGGAGGCCCGCGAGGTGCACCACCACTGCCTGCTGGTCGGCTACGGCGCCGATGCCATCAATCCGTATCTGGCCTTCGAGGCGCTCTGGGACTCCCGCCGCAAGGGCTACCTGGACGGTGCTTCGCATATTCAGTCTGACGACGACGTGGTGGCCGCCTATCGGAAGGGCACCGCCAAGGGCATGCTCAAGGTGATGGCCAAGATGGGCATCTCCACTCTCCAGTCGTACAAGGGCGCACAGATTTTCGAAGCCGTGGGACTGGCCTCCGACGTGATCGAACGCGCTTTCGTCGGCACCGCGTCCCGGGTGCAGGGTGTGGATCTGTCCGTGCTCGCCGAGGAGATGCAGCGCCGGCACCAGCTCGGCTACCCGAGCCGTTCACCGAACGTGGCCGTGCTGCCGAATCCCGGCGACTTCCACTGGCGCCGGCACGGCGACACCCACATGTGGGATCCGGAAGCCATTGCCGATCTGCAGGTGGCATCCCGGGCCAACAGCGAAGACGCGTACTGGCGTTTCTCGAAGCATGTGAACGAGGAATCCACGAAGAAGAGCATGCTGCGGGGCCTGCTCTCCTTCAAGTCCGATGTCAATGGCGGTCCCATCCCGCTGGAGAACGTGGAGCCGGAGCAGGAGATCGTCAAGCGCTTCGCCACGGGGGCCATGAGCTTCGGGTCCATCAGCGCCGAAGCCCACGAGTCGCTTGCCATCGCCATGAACCGGCTGGGCGGCAAGTCCAACACCGGGGAAGGCGGAGAGGATCCGAGCCGTTTCATTCCTCTGGCCAACGGTGACTCCAAGCGCAGCGCCATCAAACAGGTCGCCAGCGGCCGGTTCGGAGTGACCATCAACTACCTGACCAACTCCGACGAGATCCAGATCAAGATCATTCAGGGCGCCAAGCCCGGCGAAGGCGGCGAGCTGCCCGGTCACAAAGTGGACGACGTGATCGCGAGCATCCGCCACTCCACCCCGGGCGTGGGCCTGATCAGCCCGCCACCGCACCATGACATCTACTCCATCGAGGATATGGCGCAGCTCATTCATGATCTGAAGAACGCCAATCCCAAGGCCCGGATCAGCGTGAAGCTAGGCGCGGAGATCGGCGTGGGGACCGTGGCCGCGGGCGTGACCAAGGCCCGTGCGGACCATCTCGTCATCGCCGGTGACACCGGCGGTACGGGCGCATCCCCGCTCACCTCCATCAAGCACGCGGGCGTACCCTGGGAGCTCGGCATCGCGGAAACCCACCAGACGCTGGTGCTGAACAATCTCCGCTCCCGGGTGGTCCTGCAGACGGACGGTCAGATCAAGACCGGGCGGGACGTGGCCATCGCAGCCCTGCTGGGCGCCGAGGAGTTCGGCTTCGCCACTGCTCCACTCATCGCGCTGGGCTGCATCATGATGCGCAAGTGTCACCTCAACACCTGCCCCGTGGGTATCGCGACCCAGGATCCGAAGCTCAGAGCCAAGTTCGCCGGAAAGCCCGAGCACGTGGTGAACTATCTGTTCATGGTGGCGAAAGAGCTGCGCATGATCATGGCCGAGCTCGGTTTCAGGACCGTCAACGACATGATCGGCCGGGTGGATGCCCTGCACGTGGATGCCGCCGTGGACCACTGGAAGGCCAAGGGTCTGGATCTCACGGCTCTGCTCACCCGTGCAGAAGAGCCGCCGGAGTTTCTCGGCAGCTATGCGATCCACGAGCAGGACCATGGTCTGAGCAAGGCCATCGACAACGAGCTGATGGAACTCGCGCTGCCGGCCATCCGGAGCGGCCAGAAGCTCTACGACGAGCTCACCATCGTCAACACCAACCGGGTGGTGGGTGCCATGCTCTCCAATCTGATCATCCGGGAAGTGGGACCGGACATGCTTCCGGACGAATCGCTGCACTTCAAGTTCCACGGCAGCGCCGGCCAGAGCTTCGGCGCCTGGCTCGCCAAGGGGGTGACCCTGGAAGTCGAAGGGGATGCCAACGACTTCGTCGGCAAGGGGCTCTCCGGCGGACGCATCGTGATCTACCCGCCCAAGGAAAGCCCTTTCCGGGCGGAGGAGAACATCCTCATCGGCAACGTGGTCCTCTACGGTGCAACCAGCGGGGAGTGCTACTTCCGCGGTGTGGCCGCAGAGCGGTTCTGCGTGCGCAACTCGGGCGCCTCCGCGGTGGTGGAAGGCGTGGGTGACCACGGCTGCGAATACATGACCGGCGGCCGGGCGGTCATCCTCGGCAGCACGGGCCGGAACTTCGCGGCGGGCATGAGCGGCGGCATCGCCTACGTGTGGGATCCGGAAGGCACCTTCGCCCGTCAGTGCAACATGGAGATGGTGGAGCTTGAATCCATGACGGCGGGCGAAGACATCGCCGAGCTGAAGGGGCTGATCGAGAAACACCGCCACTATACGGATTCGCCGGTCGCCAGAGGCTTGCTGGAGAACTGGGAGCAGTCTGTCGGTCAGTTCATCAAGGTCATGCCCACTGACTACAAGCGGGTTCTGGAAGCGCGGCGGGAAGCCGTCAGCGCAGGTTAATCGGAAGTTACGATGGGAAAAGTTACTGGATTCATGGAGTTCGAGCGCAACCCGGCGCCTTACCGGGATGCGCAGGCTCGCCTGCTGGACTTCCAGGAGATCTACACGGAACACGACGTGGACCGGCTCACCAACCAGGGTGCCCGCTGCATGGACTGCGGCGTGCCCTTCTGCCAGTCGAACGAAGGCTGTCCGATCCACAATCTGATTCCGGAGTGGAACGACCTGGTGTATCGCGGCCAGTGGCGGGAGGCGCTGGACCGGCTGCACAAGACCAACAATTTTCCTGAATTCACCGGCCGCGTCTGCCCGGCGCCCTGCGAAGGGGCCTGCGTGCTCGGGATCACCGATCCGGCCGTGACCATCAAGAACATCGAAATGGCCATCGTCGATCGGGGCTACGAGGAAGGCTGGATACAGCCCAATCCGCCCGCAGAGCGGACCGGCAGAAAGATCGCCATCGTCGGCTCCGGCCCGGCTGGACTGGCGGCAGCGGACCAGCTGAACAAGGTCGGCCACACGGTTACCGTGTACGAGCGGGCCGACCGGGTCGGCGGTCTCCTCATGTACGGCATCCCGAACATGAAGCTCGACAAGACCGAAGTGGTGGACCGGCGCGTGAACCTGCTCCGTGAGGAAGGCGTCGAGTTCGTTACGGGAACGGCGGTCGGCGATGGCAGCAACGGGACGCTGGACGGTCGCACGCTGCTCGAAACCAGCGACGCCGTGCTGCTCACCACCGGCGCAACGGTTCCGAGGGATCTGCCGATACCGGGCCGCGAGCTGAACGGCGTGCATTTCGCCATGGAGTTCCTCACCGCCAACACGAAGAGCCTCCTGGACAGCGGGCTCGAGGACGGCCACTACATCTCGGCGAAAGACAAGAATGTCATCGTCATCGGCGGCGGCGATACGGGCACCGACTGTATCGGCACCTCGCTGAGACACGGCTGCAGGAGCCTCGTTAATTTCGAGCTCTTCCCGCAGCCACCGGCGGATCGGGCTCCGAACAATCCCTGGCCCACCTGGCCGCGGATTCTGCGCACGGACTACGGCCACCAGGAAGCCGTCCAGGTTTTCGGCTGTGATCCGCGCACCTACTCCATCTCCTCGACCGAATTCGTCGGTGATGAGAACGGGAACCTCATCGCCGTGCGCACGGTGGACGTGGAGATGAGGGATGGCACCTTCGAGAACGTCCCCGGCAGCGAACGGGAATGGCCGGCCGATCTGGTGTTCCTGGCCATGGGCTTTCTCGGCCCGGAGCATATGGTTTCGGACGCGCTCGGAATCGACTACGACGAGCGCTCCAACTATCAGGCGGAGTACGGCCAGTACCGCACCAGCGTGGACAAGGTGTTCACCGCGGGTGACTGCCGGCGCGGACAGTCGCTGGTAGTGCGGGCCATCAACGAAGGCCGGGAAGCGGCCCGGGAGATAGACCGCTATCTGACGGGCAGCACTCAGCTGCCCTGATGAAGGATGCCCCGGATCAGAGTCCGAGGCTTACGTACAGAATCGGACCGTCGCCGCTGAGATCCAGCTGCTTTTTCCGGCGGCTGGAGCTATTGTCCTCAACGTCGATATCAATGAACTGATAGCCGAGCCCGACGCCCAGCTTTCCGCCGCCTGGCCGCCACTCGCCGAAAGCGCTGGCCGTGACCAGACTGCCGTCGACGTCGTCGACCTCCAGCGCGAAGTATCCGATTCTGCCGCCGACATAGAAGCTATCGCCGAACCGGTGCCCGCCTTCAACCGAAAAATTCGGCAGAGGTGCCGTCACACTCGAGCTGGATGCACCAAGATCGAGGGGCGGGTCAACGGGCATTCCGTCTACATCCACCTCCACCGTGGCGCTGACGCCGGACTTGATATCCGCGATGTGCAGACCGACACCCACACCCAGGTGGGTACGTCCGGTATTGATGAAGTCCCAGCTCAGATCGACGATGTAAAACTTGAGATCGAGCTCAGACTCCAGCGTCGCGTTCACCGACCACTCGATGTCGTCGAAATTGCCGTCCTCGGCAGCACGCTCCTCTCCGTCCCCATCGAAGCTCGAGTAGCTGGCGGACAGCCCCCAGCTGTCTGCGAACTGCCAGTTGAATCCGAGCCACAGATTCGTCGCGGTCGTATCCATGCCCAGGTCGTCGAGATCCAGTTTGATTTCCTCGTTCCCGGCCAGGGTGGTGCTGAATTTGGCGTCTGCGCTGTAATCCATGCCGCCAACCTTGAACGTGAACGTATCCCCGAAGCCCGGTTTGTCCGCCAGTGCAGGTGCCGACAACAGCAGCGCCGCGGCACAGACGGCCGGATATCGCATGAGTTTCATAGTGATCCCTCTTAGTCCCTTGCAGATCGGGAAACGTCAGCTCCGCTCCCATGAGAGCCGACAGCATACTACGCTGCCGGATGCGTCCACGACTATAGGGGGTTTCACGGTCAGACGCCGATCTCGTCCTCGAACTCGCCGACGGACGTCTCCCACCACTCGAACGTCTTCTCGAACTGCGCCCGGGTGACCCCGCCCTGCATGTTCAGCACCAGCTCGAGCCAGGGATCGCTGACCTCGTCGAGATAAGCGCGGCCGAAGAGGCGGGTGGCGTTCCACTGATTGATCACGTCCAACCCCACCTTGTCGTTCAGCTCGTAACCTGCCTTGAAGAGCAGGATCTGGCAGTTGTCATGCTGCTCAGAGCAGCCATAGAAAACGAGGGCGAACTGGGTGCCGCCCACGCTGGAGCGGATCATCGGATCCCCTTCGCCATCCACCTCCAGGCTCGCCCGGTAACCCAGATCCTGAATGATCTCCACCAGCGCGGCCGGATCGGTACCATCCACGATCTGTGCTCTGGCCTCCGCCACTGACGCGCCGAGGCACAGCAGCAGGGCTGGAATCAGCAGTTTCGGCATTCTCACCTCCCGGTCAGGACGCCGTGCCCGTCATCGCGACAGTTCTGTCCAGACGGTCCAGTTCCCGCGATTTGATGGCAAGCTCCGCCTCCAGATCCGGCAGCGCCTGCTTCAGCCGCGCCTGCTCATCGAGCAGCCGCTGTACCCGGGTGCCGAGCTCCACGCGCTGCTCGACGGAGAGTTCGGGGTTCAGCTGGGCCGCACCCGCATTGATGATCTCACCCTTGATGGCCTCGAGCCGGCCGGCTGTCTGGTCGATTTCCCGTTCCAGATTGGCCACCGTCACCCGGGCCTCATAGAGACGCCGGCCTTCCTGGTAGGCCGCCAGGAATCCGGCTTTCTGGTCCGACGGGCAGATGTTGGCGTGTGACCAGCCGCGCTCGCCGATGTGGTAGGCATTGTTCGGATCACAGTATTCCCGGGCACCCTGCTCCCAGCCCGCCATGTACGAGGCTCTGTCCGGCGCCACCCCATGCTCCATGCAGGCATCCTGGTGCCTGAGCAGCGCGGTTGACCGCTGGCCATTGACGCCATCCCGGTAACCCACGGTCTGCCAGTCGCCGACGGCGCACTGATTCTCGCTCATGGAAGGCTTTCCCGCACAACCGGCGAGGAGCACGCAGAACGCGCCGACCACAAATAAAACTCTCATGTCACATCTCCATCTGTTTCGAGGCAGTTCAGGTACGGCTCAGTCCATGACCGACCGGGACGCAGACCACCAGGGTCAACCGCACGCTAGCAGCCGGGTCGGAGAAACACCGGGATGGAGGTCACAGATTGGGGATTGCCGCCTTCTGCGGCCCGATTACCGGGGGCTGGAGAGCCGTGCCGCGGCCTGCACCTGAGCAACCGGTCGGATCCAGGGCTGGACCCGGCCCACTTCGGGCGGCAGATTGTCCGCCGCCGATTCGGCCGCGGTACGTGAGCTGAAGAGGCCGTAGAGAACCACGTGCAGGATCCGGCCGTCTCTCGGGAGCTGATAGATGGCGAACTCGCCGGGCTCCCGCTGCCGTTCGACGAAGGTGCTGGCACTTTCGGCGGAGGAGACGGTCACCAGCTGAATCGTGAAGAATTCCGGATTCTGCTCGAGCAGCCAGCCGGTGTCTCTGGCACCCGCGGGTATCCCGACGGCCGGCTCAGCAACCCGGGGCGTCGGTTCGCGTGCTGGGTCCGGTTCGGGTTCCGGGTCCGGCTCGGGTTCCGGGTCCGGCTCGGGTTCCGGGTCCGGCTCGGGTTCCGGCTCCGGGTCCGGTTCGGTTGGGGTGGCAGGCTCCACGGCCGTATCCGGCGCTGGCGATGACTCCTCCGGAGGTTCCGTCGCAGCTGCAGGATCTGTCGGATCATCCCCGTCCGCCCCGGGAGCCGGCAGATCGGCCGCCTCCGCCAGGAGCGTTTCGTCCGTTTCTTCGACCGTCGTTTCGTCCGCAAACAGATAAAGCAGGCCGACCACGGCCACCAGCAGGGTCAGCAGCGCCGCATGGAGACGAGGAAAGGCACGCTTCCCGGCAACCCCTTCCCCGGTTTCCAGCTTCACCAGCAGCACGTTTGCCATCTGATTGATCCGCCCGGGCAGCCCCTGGGAGAGCCGGACCAGGTCCCTCACCTGGCCGTCCGTGAACGGAATCCGCCCCCGGTAGCGCGCCTGGCTGAAGCGCCATTCGAGATAGTCCCGGGCGTCGGCCTCGCCATAGCCGCTCAGACGGATCTCCTGCCAGCCCACGCCCTGCGCGCTCGCGGCGCGCTCGATACCCGGCACCATGCGCACCTCACCGAACAGCACCAGGTGCAGGGGAGATTCGTGAGTCAGAGTAATGAGCGATTCCACTGCCTTGTTGTCGAGCAGGTGGGCATCGTCCACCAGCGTCAGACAGAGACGTTCGTTACCTGCCTGGGCCTCCACGTGAGCGATCAGGTCCATCCGGAGTGACTGGGTGTTGGCATCCCTGGGCAGGGCCAGGCCGAATCCCTGCGCGATGGAGCACAACACCTCAAAGCCCGTATTCACCAGCGCGCCATTGATCCGGGCAGCCTTGACCCGGGGCTCCAGCGTGGCCGCGAGCTCCCGGTACAGCGTGGTCTTGCCAACGCCTTCCGGCCCGGTCACCAGCAGTACGCGCCGCGACCACTGGGACAGGTGTCGCAGCTGCTCCAGATGGGTCTTGCGCCCGCCCCGCTCGAAAAAACCCCGGTGCGGTTCGATGAACGGATTGTGGGTCAGGCCCAGAAAGGTACGTTCACCTTCAGCCATCGCAGAGCTCCCGGCCGCACCGCAGCGTTTCCTCGAGCCGTTCGGGCGGCACGTCGCTGGTGACGAAGACATCACCGAGCGAACGGGCCAGCACCAGGCGCAGGGTGCCGTCCACCACCTTCTTGTCCATGCCCATGGCATCCAGCATCTCTGCCGCGTCCAGCTCAGGCGGGACGACCGGCAGACCGAACCGCTCCAGCAGCACGCGCACCCGCCGTGCGTCCCGCCGATCGAGGAGGCCGAGGCGTGAAGACAGATCAGCCGCCTGAACCATGCCGATGGCGACCGCCTCGCCGTGCAGATAACGGCTGTACCCGGTGAGTGCTTCGATGGCGTGTCCGAACGTGTGACCGAAATTGAGTATGGCCCGCCGCCCGGATTCCCGCTCGTCCTGAGCCACCACATCGGCCTTGGTCCGGCATGAAACACCTACTGCATGCGCAAGGGCTGCCGGTGTCCGGGCCAGTAGTGCCTCGGCGTTGTTCTCCAGCCAGTCGAAGAATTCGGCATCCGCGATGACCCCGTACTTCACGACCTCGGCGATGCCGGCTGCAAACTCCCGATCCGGCAGGGTTCTGAGCAGATCCATGTCCGCCAGCACGGCCACGGGCTGGTGGAAAGCGCCGATCAGATTCTTGCCGGCGGGATGATTCACCGCCGTTTTTCCGCCGACGGACGAATCGACCTGAGCCAGAAGCGTGGTGGGAATCTGGATGAAGTTGACGCCACGCTGGTAGGTCGCTGCCGCGAATCCGGTGATGTCACCGACCACGCCTCCGCCGAGGGCCACCAGCGTGGTGCTGCGGTTGTGCCGTTGCGTGATCAGGTGGTCCAGGATGGCAGCGTAGTTCGTCAGATTTTTCTCACCTTCTCCATCCGCCAGGGTGAAGGTGCTCACCCGGGCGTTGATACCGGCAAGCGTTTCGAGCAGCCGCGGGAGCGCGAGCTCGGCAAGCACCTCGTTCGTGATCACGGCGACCTGCCCGCCGGGAATGTGCCGGGCGAGCAGATCGGGGGTTTCGAGCAGACCGGTGCCGATGTAGATGGGATAGCTGCGCTCACCGAGCGGGACGATGAGCTCCTGGACGAGATTCATAGGACACCGTCTTCCTGAAGCTGGTCGATGATACTGCGCACCAGAACCTTGGGTCCCTGCCGGTCGGTCACGAAGCGGTAATCGGCCACTTCCGCATAGAGGGGTTCCCGGTCGAGCTTGAGGCGCGACAGCGTCTCTTCCGGATCTGTGCTCTGCAGCAGCGGCCGCTTCTTATCCTTCTGAGTCCGCTCCACCAGCCGCTCCAGCGGGCTGTCCAGATGAATCACGCAACCCCGGCCCGCAAGCATTCTGCGGTTGCAGGCACGAAGCACCGCACCGCCGCCGGTCGCGATCACCACGCCATCCAGTCTGGTGAGTTCATCGATCACATGAGACTCCCTCTCCCGGAAGCCCTCCTCGCCTTCCACGTCGAAGATCCAGGCCACATCCGCGCCTGCCCGCTCCTCGATCACGTGGTCCGTGTCATGGAAGGTATAGCCGAGCTGCTGGGCAAGCAGCCGTCCGACGGTGCTCTTACCCACCGCCATGAGACCCACCAGTATGATGTTCTGCTTGCTCATCGGGTAAGGGCTGCTTCCGCCTCAGATCGTCCCGTTTCTGTTGCTCAGGGGTATCCGGCAGGCACAAAAAAACGGCGCCCGCCGGGCGCCGTTTAGTGTAGTCCCTCGCCCTCGCGATTCCGAGAGGGCGCGCCTTCAGGCAAAGTCGCGCCTTCGGGCAAGGCGGTCCGGAATCAGAGAGAGGTGAGGCTCTCCTGAATGATTCTCGGCGTGATGAAGATCAAAAGCTCCGTCTTGTTGTCTCGTTCTTCCGTACGACGGAACAGCCGACCCGCGTAAGGCAGGTCGCCCAGGAACGGCGTCTTGGTCGTGGAGAACTGCTTGTCGGTGGTGAAGATACCGCCGAGCACGACCGTCTGGCCGTTGTCCACGAGCACCTGGGTTTCGATCTGGTTGGTGTCGATGGACGGCACGCCATTGAAGACCGCACCCACCGTATCCTGCTTCACGTTCAGCTCCATGATGATCCGGTCATCCGGTGTGATCTGCGGCGTCACCTCCAGGGCCAGGGTCGCATCCTTGAAGGATGTGGACGTGGCACCGGAGCTGGTCGCTTCCTGATAAGGAATTTCCGTACCGGATTCGATCAGCGCCGGGTTCTTGTCCGCCGTGATCACTTTCGGACGGGCTACCACTTCCGCATGTCCGTCTGCCGCCAGAGCGGAGAGCTCCAGGTCGAGCAGATAGCCAGCGCCCGTGACACCGATACCGAAGGTCGTAGCCCCTTCCTTGGCCACGCCAAGGTCAACGGCCAGATGTTCGGGTGAAGTGATGTCGCCCACACCGCCGCTGGAAATCACGTCCTGCAGATCCTCGAGGGTGGTCAGCGATCCACCCAGCTTGTTGAACCGGGTGCTGGACTTCTGAGAGAGGTGGGCGCCGCCCCAGCGGATACCGAGATCCTCTGAGAAGTCGTCGCTCGCGGTCACGATCCGTGCCTCGATCAGCACCTGGCGGACCGGAATATCCAGCTGATTGATCACCCGGCGGAATTCCTGCAGGCGGTCGGCCGTATCCGTGAGGATGATGGCGTTGGTGCGCTCATCCACGATCACGCTGCCCCGCTCGGAGAGCACGGACTGCTCGTTGCCGGCTGCATTGTTGAACAGCTCGAAGAGCTGAGTGGCGCTCGCATAACGTACCTGTATGAACTCGGTATGCAGGGGGGCGAGCTCACTGATCTGGCGCTGATTCTCGAGCTCGAGCTTCTCCCGCGCGGCGATCTCGGCAGCCGGAGCCACCAGGAGCACGTTACCCACCTGACGCTGATCCAGACCCTTGGTCTTCAGGATCAGCTCCAGCGCCTGGTCCCAGGGCACGTTCTTCAGCCGCAGGGTGATGCGGCCGCTGACCGTGTCACTGGCCACCAGGTTCAGATCGGTGAAGTCGGCGATCAGCTGCAGCACCGAACGCACCTCGATGTCCTGGAAATTCAGGGAGAGTTTCTCGCCCGAGTACTTGAAGATGTCCTCGCGCTGCTCGATCTCTTCCTCGGACAGTGCGTTCACGTTCACCGTCAGGTTGTTGTCGGCCTGATACGCCAGGTAGTCATAGTCACCCGTAGCCGTGATGGTGAAAGTGGTGTGATCGCCTTCCTGCAGAGCGTCCACGATCTGTACCGGCGTGGCGAAGTCCGTCACGTCCAGCCGACGCTGAAGCTCCTGGGGCAGATCCGTGTTGCGGATCTGAACTTTGATCCGACCGCCTTCCTTGGACACGTTCACGGGTGCCTTGGGATTCGTCAGTCTGATCACGACCCTGCCATCGCCATCCTCGCTGCGCCGGAAGTCCACGGCGTCGATCCGGGAATCGGAGATGGAGCGGTCTTCCGCCGTGCGGTCATCCTGGCTCGCAAAGGACTGCTGGCTCGGTACGCCCTGAGCGGTCCCACCGCCCACGGTGAGGTAAAGCGTGTTGCCTTCGATATCGGTCTCGTAGTTGACGAGCTCAGTGAGATTGACGATCGCGCGAGTCCGGTCTTTGGTGGAGATGATCGAAACCCTGCGGGCGTTACCGATCCCGAGGTTGTGGTGCTTCTCTTCGAGACTGGAAGCCACACCCGGCATGTCCAGCACGATCCGGGCAGGCTGCTCGATCGTGTAGCCGGTCGGTTCCGGGGGGGTACCGTCGAAATGCAGACGGATTTCCGTCTTGTCACCCGGCAGTGAAGAAAACTCCACCGACTCGATGTTGGCCGCCCAGGCGGGCAGGGCAACGACAAGGGCCATCGCTGCGGCGAGCGGTCGGGCAATCCAGCGCGCTAACCGGCCGTTCTCATTCATCATTGTTTTCATCCTCTGTCTCCACCACCCAGCGATACGGTCCGGATACGTTCTACCCAGCTTCCTGTACCGTCGGGGACTATCTCGACGAGCTCGATGGCCGCCTCATCAATTGACTGAATCTTTCCGTGATCAGTACCCATGTAATCGCCCTGCTGAACCCTGTGCACGCCGCCTTCCGAGTCCTGAATCAGCGCGAACATCGCCGGACCCTGCGACAGGGTGCCCACCATGGACAGCGATGCGATGGTGAACTGCTCGAGATACTGCTTCACCCGGTTCGGGTTCGGCTTCACCTGCGGGCCCTTGGGCCGCGGGCCCTGCTTGACCACCACAGGCGGCTCGAACGGGCTGCGCAGCCCCATGGCCTCGTAGGCGAACGGCTGCGCCGGCGTGAAGGCCTTGAGCGGCGCGATGGGCGGAGCCGGACGGGCGTCCACCTCGGCCATGAACGATTGGAGATCGGCAAAATCACCACCGCCGCAGCCGGTCAGGAGACCGCCGGCCAGCAGTACGGCCCCGAGCCTGGAGCCTGGGCGCCGTCGGCTCGCCATCTTCGGGATGGGCTTAATTCCTGGTAAGCGCATCATGCTTCCTCATCCAGATACCGGTAGGTCTTGGCCAGAATCTTCAGCTTCAGATTCAGCGGCGAGCCCTGGGGCTCCAGCGTGAAATCATGCAGCGTCACGATTCTGGACAACGCCGCCACACCGCTGACGAAGGTTCCGATCTTGTGGTAGTTGCCTTCCACGACGATGTCGATGGGCAGCTCCACGTAGAACTCGAGCTGGCGCTCCGCCTGGAGATCGATGCTCTCGATGGTCAGCTCATTGTCTAGCGCCGTCCGCGTGATGTCGTCGAGCAGACCTGGCACTTCCGTGTCCTGAGGCAGCTGCTTGAGCAGGGCGCCGAAAGTGGCCTCCATCTGCTGCTTCTGAGCCCGGTACTCCTCCAGGTTGGCTGCTTTTTCGGCCTTCACCTCGTAGTCGGCACGAAGCTCCACTTCCTTGGCTTCGGCGCGCTCGAGCATCGACTGCTTGTCCGTCAGATAGAAGTAGTAGCCAGCACCCATGACCAGGGCGAACGCCAGCACCATGATGATGAGCTTGACCGGACCCGGCCAGGAACCGATGTTGTTGACATCCAGGTCATTGATGTCGAAGTTCTGGAGCTGTTCGAGGGTGTCCTGCATGGCCATTTATTCACCCTCCTCTTCGTTCTTGTTCGGATTGTGCTGAACGAACGTGAGGTCGAACGTGCTCGCCTGAGGCCCGTAGTCCGAGTTGTCCGGGTCTTCCTTGATGCTGCGCAGATTCGGTGACTGGAACCACTGCGACTCGTCCAGGTTCCGCATCAGCGAGGAAATCCGGTTGTTGGACTCGGCGGTGCCGGCCACTTTCAGGTTTCCGGAGTTCATCTCCAGCTTGTTGTAGTGCACGCCTTTGGACAGGGTGCGGACCAGCTCGTCGAAGACACGGACGATCACGGGCCGGTTGCCCTGCAGCTCCTGAATGAGCGCCATCCGTTCTTCCAGATCCTTCTTCTGCTGCTCGAGCTGGGCGATCTCAGCGATCTTGGTGTCCAGCTCGGAGATCTTGCCTTCCAGGAAACCGTTCCGGGAATTCTGATGCTCGATGTTGTTGTCGAGCATCCAGCCGCCGGCAAAGACCAGCACGGCACCGAGCACGAAGACCCCGGCCAGATTGCCGAGAAACTCTTTCTTCTTGCGCTCGCGCTCCCATTCGCGCCACGGCAGGAGGTTGATATGTGCCATCAGTCGAAACTCCTCATGGCCAGTCCGCAGGCAATCATCATTGCCGGTGCATCATTCGCCAGTGCGTCCGCGTCGACCTTGCTCGACAGCGACATATCACCAAACGGGTTGGCGATAATCGTCGGCGTTCCCAGTTTGTTCTCGATCATGCCCGCCAGCCCGTCGATGGAGGCGGTACCGCCAGCGAGAACGATGTAGTCCACATCGTCGTACTGGCTGGAGGAGAAGAAGAACTGCAGCGAGCGGGTCACCTGCTGGAGCACGGCTTCCTTGAAGGGCTGCAGCACTTCGTCCTCGTAGTCGTCCGGCAGACCGCCCTGCTTCTTGGCGAGCCCGGCCTCCTCGAAGGACAGGCTGTAGCGGCGCTGAATTTCCTCGGTGAGCTGTTTGCCACCGAAGAGCTGCTCCCGGGTGTAGATGGAACGGTCGTCCGCCAGCACCGAAAGCGTCGTCATGGTGGCGCCGATGTCGATGATGGCGACCACCAGGTCGTCGGCGTTGGCGCCGAGCTGCGGCTTCAGAAGCTCGAAGGCGCGCTTCATGGCGTGCGCTTCGATGTCCACCACCGCGGGTTTCACCTGGCCCAGGTCCAGTGCGGCTTCCCGCATCTCCACGTTTTCCTTCCGGCAGGCGGCCAGCAGGACTTCCACCTGCTCCGGATTCCGCTCCGAAAGCCCCTGGACCTCGAAGTCGATGGCGACCTCGTCCAGCGGATAGGGGATGTACTGATCGGCTTCCACGGTGATCTGATTTTCCATCTCATCGTCGGAGAGCTCGGCGTCCATCTCGATGGTTTTGGTGATGACCGCAGAACCTGCGACAGCCACCGCTGCCTGGCGGGCGCCGCACTTCGAGCGGCTCATGACCCGCTTGATCGCTTCACCTACCCCTTCCACATCGCTAATATTCTTCTCGACCACAGCGTTCGGCGGCAGAGGTTCCACCGCGTACGCTTCCACCCGATAGCGATCGTTGGATTTGGAAAGCTCAAGAAGCTTTACGGATGTGGAGCTGATATCCAACCCGAGCATCAGGTTGGATTTCTTGCTAAGGAATCCCAGCACGGTTAAATTTCCTTACTTTCGCGGGCACTTACGTCCTTTTTATGGCACTCAACATTAAATACCAGGATTGCAACGTCCGCAATCCGTTCCCTGTATCCTTGCCGCGCGCATGACACTACTGTCCCGACGCGTCACGGCGACTATTATGTGGCTGGCACTCTCCGGTTTATGTGCCGCAGTCCTCAGTCTCGCAGGCGTTTATCTCTATCTGGACCCTCAGGTACCGAAAGCTGAGACCTACCGCCACGTTCGCCTGGAAACGCCGCTCAGGGTCTACACGGCCGACGAGCAGCTGATCGCCGAGTTTGGTGAACGCCGGGTGATCCCGGTAGCGCTCCCTGACGTGCCCGACCTCTTTATCCGGGCACTCCTGGATACTGAAGACAAGCGGTTTTACGAGCACAGCGGCGTCGATTTCTGGACCCTGACCAAGTCGGCGCTCGAGCTGGTCTGGAACATGGGCGAGATTACCCGCGGGGGCTCCACCATCACCATGCAGGTGCCCCGCAACATCGGGACCTTCTCGCTCGACCAGGTCTTCATCCGCAAGTTCAAGGAGATCCTCCTGGCGCTGAAAATGGAGCGCGAGCTGTCCAAGGATGAGATCCTCGAGCTGTACATCAATGCCATTCCCTTCGGTAAAGGGGCCTATGGGGCTCAGGCTGCCGCCTACACCTATTACGGCAAGCCCCTTTCCGACTTGAGCCTGCCCCAGCTCGCCATGCTGGCCGGGATACCCCAGGCACCAACCGCTGGAAACCCCATCAACGGACCGGAGCGCGCCATAGACCGCCGCAATCTGGTTCTGCGCAGAATGCTGGAGCAGAACTCCATCGATCAGGCCGCCTTCGATGCCGCAAGCCGAGCCCCCATCACCGCCAGCCTGCATGGCAGAGACCTCGATGTGCCTGCCGCGTTTCCAGCAGAATGGGTACGCCGGGAGTTAGTGAGTCGTTACTCCGACCTTTATACAGGGGGTTATGAGGTGGTGACCACCCTTCGGAGCGATCTTCAGCGGGCGGCTGACACGGCACTCAGAAAAGGTCTCCTCGACTACGACCGGGACCATGGCTACCGGGGCCCGGAGGATCAGCTGACCATCGATGAGGAGAATCCGCTCACCGAGGATCGCGTGCGCGGCCTCCTGGCCACCATGACCACCTATGGCGGCCTGGCACCCGCCGTGGTCATGAGCGTGGATGCAGAGGCCGCCCGGGTAATTGCCGCCGGTAATCCCACGCCCATCACCCTGGATCTGGATGCCGTGCGCTGGGCCAGAACCCTCATCGATCAGGATACCCGGGGGCCCGTCATCCGGGCAGTGAACGAGGTGCTGACCGCAGGCGACCTGATCCGAGTGCAGTATCGCGGGAAGCTCGCGCCACAGACCGGGGAAGATCCGACGGATGCGGGATCTGACGATACCCCGGTCGCGGCGGCGGAACCCGTGGACACCTGGCGCCTGGCTCAGTTACCGGAAATTCAGGGAGCCGTGGTCTCTCTGCACCCCGGAACGGGAGCCGTACTGGCTCTCGCCGGCGGCTTCGACTTCGGCATGAATCAGTACAACCATGCCCTGCAGGCCGCGCGCCAGCCAGGTTCGGGCTTCAAACCCTTCGTCTACTCCGCCGCGCTGGACGCCGGCGTCACACCGGCAAGCATCTTCATGGACGCACCGCTGGTGTTCGACGATCAGAACCTGGAATCCGAATACCGACCGGACAACGACAACAACCGCTATAACGGGCCCACGCGCCTGCGCGAGGCCCTGTACCGGTCCATCAACCTGGTCTCCATGCGGGTGCTCCTCGAAGTGGGTGCGGGCCGCATCCTCGACTACGTGCCCCGGTTCGGCTTCGACACCGCCACCTTCCCGCGCAACACCCAGCTCGCCATCGGCGGCGGCACCATGGCGGTGACCCCCATCGACATGGTCACCGCCTATTCGGTTTTCGCCAACGGCGGCTGGCTGATCCAGCCGCACATCATCCGTTCCGTGCGGAATCTGGAAGGGGAAGAGATCTACCGCCCCCGCTACCCCATCGTCTGTGAGGAATGCGAAGAAGAGACGCTGGCGGCGGACGGCGGGACCGACCTCATCACCGGGGAACCGGCGACGCTGGAGGATCTCTTCGCCGACGACGCTCCTGCGATACCGACCGACGCAGCACCCGTCGGCGGCAACGGAGACCCGGCGCCGCCTCTGCCGGAGATCGTTCTCCGGCCGCTGCCCGCAACCCGGGCCATCGATCCCAGAAACGCCTGGGTGATGAGCAGCATGCTGCGGGACGTGATCCGGCGGGGCACGGGCATCCGGGCCCGCCGGGCCCTCGCCCGGGGGGACATCGCCGGTAAGACGGGCACCACCAACGACGCCGCGGACACCTGGTTCAATGGCTATCACCCCGATGTGGCCACCACGGTCTGGGTCGGCTTCCCCAATCATCAGGCCCTGGGCGCGGCGGAGTACGGGTCCAACCGGCCGTTGCCGATCTGGATCGAGTACATGCAGGCGGCCCTCGACGGCGTTCCGGAGACGCTGCCGGATCAGCCGCCCGGGGTGGTGACCCGGAAGATCGATCCCGCCACCGGCATGCTGGCCAACGCCGGCAACCCGGATGCGATTTTCGAGTATTTTCTCGAGGAGCACGTGCCGGCCGGGGAAGCGCAGCCGGTGGAGGACCCGGAGGATGTCTTGAAGGCGGTGGACATCTTCTGACGCCAAAGGCGTCAACATCTTCTGACGCCAAGGCGTCAACATCTTCTGATGCTGAAAGCATCAAACATCTTCTGACGCCACAGGCGTCAATCATCTTCTGACGCCCCGGCGACGCTACTGAACGATCTTGATGTAGTCCCCGGCGCGGGGCTCGCCGTTGGGATGCATGCCGTTGATCACCCGCAGCGTTTCCGCCGCGTGGCTCTTGAGCGACGATTTCTGTGCAAGGCTCTTGAAGGTATCCGACGGTTTGGCCACGATCACTTTGATCCGCTGATCGTTCGCCACCTTCAGGTCATCGGCCGTCATGGCCCGGAAACCACCCAGCACAGCCAGCCAGGCCTCCTCGAAGGCCTGCTCATCGCCGCCATTGGGCCCGAGTTCGCCCCGGAAGAGATACACGCCGCCGTCCTTGTAGACCACGGCGATCTTCTGCGCCACCGCACTCGCGCCTTCCACCAGCACGATGTCCGCCGTATGCGCCGGATACCCATTCACGTTCACGTCCTGGCCATTGGCCACATCGTCGCGCTTGAGCGTTTCGCTGACGTACTCCGCCGGGGTCTGCTCTTCTTTGGCCGGGTTCTGCCGCTGCACGCTGATCCGGACATCGGTGCCGAACGGCGCCTGACCGACGATTTCGGTGGGCGTGTTGCGCACATCCCAGCCTTCCGGGTAGCTCACCACCACGCGCAGACCACCGTTGTAATAGGTGCTGCCCTTGATCAGTCCGGTGGTAGGCGCATCGCCGTAGACCATACCGTCCACCATCTCCCAGAAGTCCCGCTCCGGCTCCTGGAGCTCCTCCGGGAACAGGTGCAGCGATTTCTCCACCGCTTCATGCAGGCGTTTATCGTTTTTCGGGTGGCTGGTGAACAGACCATGATAGACCTGCTGCTGGTGCAGCACGTTCTGAGCAAACAGGGAGTGATCCTTCAGCACATGGATCACATCGATCATGGCCAGCGGGTTATAGCCGGCCAGGGCCAGGAACTCGGCCCCGTACTCATCGGACTCGAGCTCGTAGCCGCGGCCGTAGCCGCTGCGGAGCACGTTGGTGGCCGTGTTCGACAGATCGGCGATGGCCCCGGTGCCGGTCAGAATGGAGCCGACGATGCCGGCCACGGAGCCCATCATGCCGAGTACGTTCGAACGTTTCGCATGCTGCCCGACCACGTGCCCGATTTCGTGGCCGATCACCCCGGCCAGCTCG
Source organism: Gammaproteobacteria bacterium (assembly GCA_030425195.1). Lineage (GTDB taxonomy): Bacteria > Pseudomonadota > Gammaproteobacteria > Pseudomonadales > Azotimanducaceae > SZUA-309. The sequence goes on from JAUIAV010000005.1 coordinate 233,675, forward strand.
TCCTCCGAGCGGCAGTAGGCGATCAGTCCGCGGTGAATGAAGATATAGCCGTCCGGCATGGCGAACGCGTTCACCGAGGTCTGATCGATCACGTAGAAGTGGTAGGCCTCACCCGCATCGGGGCTGACCGCCACCAGGCGCTGGCCGATCTCGTCCACATAGGCCTGCCACTCCGGATCGTCGTACAGGCCGCCGTTCTCGAGCAGCGTCTGATACATCTCCTCGCCCGGGCTCGCCAGGGCCGGCGACCCGAGCAGCAGGCCCGAAGCCAGGATCAGGGCTGCGACCAGGGTCTGGCTGAGGACCTGGCTGTGCAATAGTCCGGCCGTTCCGTGCTGTTCCCTCATGGGGCCTCGTGTCGATGGTTCACCGGAATTAGACCGCAAATACCACTCCGGTTCCTACAGGGGGGGGGGGGGCGATGACGGGGTGAGGGCGATCGAGACATTCCGTTCGAGGCCTCATGAAGCCAGAATCCGGCTGAACGCCGCATGAACGGGTTTCCATACCTCGAAAACGACGACGCCCGGCATGGCCGGGCGTCTGCTTGAGACCGGTTCGGGGAGCAGTGTCAGCGGCTGACGCTGCGATTGCCGAAGCGCTTGCGGAAACGCTCGACGCGTCCGCCGGAATCCAGGATCTTCTGCTTGCCGGTGTAGAACGGGTGGCAGGCGGAACAGACCTCGAGATGGATGTTCTCTTCGAGCGTGGAACGGGTCTCGATGACGTTCCCACAGCTGCAGGTCGCCTTGATGTCTCGATATTCCGGGTGAATGTCTGCTTTCATCGCTGATACCCCCAACAAAAGGGCGCGAATTCTATGCGCCCGGACCGTCAAAGGCAATCCCCGCCCCACAGCAGCCATCGGCGCACAGCCACAGCCGCCCCCTGTGGCTAGAATGTCCGGCTGATGACCACCACCGAACCCTCGAGAATCATCCGGGTCGCCGTGCCCGTGCCTCTGCACCGGGAATTCGACTATTCAGTACCGGAAGGGCAGCCTCTGCCCGTGATCGGCGCCCGGGTGGCCGTGCCGTTCTCCGGACGGAAGCTGGTCGGACTGGTGGTGGCTCTGAATCCGCCGGATGCGCACGACAGGGTCCGACCGATCGGGGCGCTGCTGGACGCTGAGAACGTGCTTGGCGGGGAGATCCTCGGTCTGGGTCGCTGGCTGTCCAGTTACTACCAGCACCCCCTTGGCGAGGTGCTCACCACCCTGCTCCCCGGCGCCGCCCGCCGGCCGGTGCCGCTGAAGATCCGCCGCCCCGAATCCTGGGAGCTGGCCGCTGCGGAACCGGATCTGGCCCGCGCACCGCGTCAGAAAGCGCTGTACGAGCTGATCAGGACGAGCGGTGGCGCGCTGCGCGCCGAAGACATCCGCGCCGCCGGCTTCGAACGGACTCATATCCGCGGCCTGGCGGCCAAGGGCTTCATCCGTAAGTCCGAAAACGGTGCTCCGGCCCGGGCAGCAGCCCCGGCAGAGGTGGCGTTGCCGGTTCTCAATGCCGAGCAGGCGGCCGCCCTCGAGGTGCTCGAAGCGGGTCGGGGGTTTCATCCGGTGCTGCTGGACGGGATCACCGGCAGCGGCAAAACCGAGGTGTATCTGCGTTTCATCGCCCGGGTGCTCGATGCCGGGCGCCAGGTGCTGGTCCTGGTCCCGGAAATCGCCCTGACCCCTCAGACCCTGGCCCGGTTCGAAGCCAGATTCGGCGCTGCCGCCGTGATGCACTCCAATCTCACGGACACCGCGCGCCTGCAGGTGTGGCTGAAGGTCCGCAGCGGGGAAGCACGGATCCTCATCGGCACCCGCTCCGCCGTGCTCACCCCGTTTGCCGATCTCGGCCTGATCGTGGTCGACGAAGAGCACGACGCCTCCTTCAAGCAGACCGACGGGCTGCGCTACTCGGCGCGGGATCTGGCGGTGAAGCGGGCGCGGGATCTCGACATCCCGCTGATTCTCGGCAGCGCGACCCCTTCCTTCGAATCTCTGCACAACGCGCTCGTCGGCCGCTACCGGCACGTGCTCCTCACCGAGCGCGCCGGCGGCGCCAGTCTGCCCGGATTCCAGCTGATCGACATCCGCGGCCACGCCCTCGAGGGCGGGCTCTCGGAGGATCTGATCCGTGCCATCGGCACCCACCTGGAGGCAGGCGGACAGGCTCTCGTGTTCCTGAACCGCCGCGGGTTTGCGCCGTCCATGGTCTGCGGTCACTGCCGGTGGCAGGCCCGCTGCCCCGGATGCGACTGGCCCATGACCATGCACCAGCGGCCGCCGGCGCTCATCTGCCACCACTGCGGCCGCCGCCAGGGACTGCCGGAATCCTGTCCCGACTGCGGCCAGAACGCGCTGATCGCCGTCGGCAGCGGCACGCAGCGATGCGAGGACGTGCTCGGCGAACGTTTCCCCGACGTCCCCGTGTACCGGATCGACCGGGACACCACCCGCAGTCAGCGGCGCCTCGAAGCCCAGCTCAAAGCCATCGGCAACGGTCAGCCGGCAATCCTCGTGGGTACTCAGATGCTGGCCAAAGGTCACCACTTCCCCGATGTCACTCTGGTTGCGGTGATCAATGCGGATGGCGGTTTCATGAGCCCGGACTTCCGCGCTCCGGAACGTACCGCCCAGCTGATCGTGCAGGTCGCCGGCCGGGCAGGCCGGGCGGAGCGCGCGGGTACGGTTATCATTCAGACCTACCAGCCGGACAGTCCGCTGCTGACCACGCTGATCGGGGACGGTTACCGGGCCTTTGCCCGGCAGGAGCTCGAGACCCGGGCCGCGGCCGAGCTGCCGCCGCATACACCCATGGCGCTCCTGCGGGCGGAAGCCGTTCAGGGGGAAGACGCCCGACGCTGGCTGGAAGCGCTCGCCCGCCATCTCGGTCCCGGGCTGTCCGTCTACGGGCCCGCACCCGCGCTCATGCCCAGGGTCGCGGACCGGCTCCGCTTTCAGCTCATGATCACGGCCCCGAGCCGGCGCCTGCTGCACCAGGCGCTCCTGCCGCTGAAACAGGTGGAAGACGTGCCCCGGGGCGTCCGCTGGTCCCTGGATGTGGACCCTTACGACACCTACTGATCGCAGATAGGGATGTCAGCTCCGCCACTCTGACCTATCATTGCGCGCCATGACCCGGGACTACGCAAGCCGCTCCGCCGGCCGCAACCAGACACGACGCGGCGGCAGTCCCAGAGGCACGCCCCGGCGGCGCGCGTCGAACCGCCGGAAAACCTCCCAGCCACGCGGTATCTGGAGCGCACCCAGCTTCTCCGCGGGCGCCGTGTTCGGCGCCGCCCTGGTGCTGCTTCTGAGCCAGGCACCGACCCTGTTCGAGGACACCGTCTCCGTGGCCCGGGGGGGTCCGGTGACGGTTCCGGACGCCATCGAGTTCGAGTTTCCCGAGCTCCTGGAAAACGGCACGGTGGAAGTGGAGCCGAACGCCTACGAGGCCCGCTTCCCCAGCGAGAATCCCGACGGGACAGGACCCGAATATCAGATTCAGGCCATCTCGGTGAAGACGGCGGACGATGCCTCCCGCATCACCCGCGAGCTGCTCGCCATGGGTCTGCCAGCCCGCTCGGAGCGGGTGGATCTCAAGAGCGGGTCCTGGTACCGGATCATGGTGGGTCCGTACAACTCCAGGCGGGAAGCCGAGCGGGTGATCAATCGGCTGGCCGAGCGGAACATGGTCCCGGAAATCCGCACCCGGAGCTGACCGTCCACGAACACCGGCATTCTTACGCTCGATCGGCTCACCCTGCTTTCCATCCAGGGCGCATTGAAAAGCCCCAGGCCCGCCCCCACTATCTCCTATCGGACATCAATCAGGAGCTCGCGTGGTAGAACAGTTCCACGGCACCACCATCGTCTGCGCCAGGACGGACAAGCAGGTCGCCCTCGGCGGCGACGGGCAGGTCACCCTTGGTCAGACCATCATGAAAGGTAATGCCAGGAAGGTGCGCAGGCTGCTCGACGATTCGGTGCTGGCCGGATTCGCCGGTGGCACCGCCGATGCGTTCACGCTGTTCGAGCGGTTCGAAGCCGCACTCGAAAAATACTCCGGCAACCTGGTCCGGGCGGCCGTGGAGCTGGCCAAGGACTGGCGGTCCGACCGGGCCCTGCGCCGTCTCGAGGCCATGCTGCTGGTCGCCGACAGGGAAGCATCGCTGCTCATCAGCGGCACGGGCGACGTCATCGAGCCGGAAACCGGCGTGATCGCCATCGGTTCCGGCGGTCCCTTCGCCCAGGCTGCGGCTCGCGCGCTCGAAGAGAACACCGAGATCTCCGCCGCCGAGATGGTGGAGAAGTCGCTCACCATCGCCGCCGATATCTGCGTGTACACCAATCATCAGCGGACCATCGAGGTGCTGGATCTATGAGCGTGATGACCCCGAGAGAAATCGTTCACGAGCTGGACCGGCACATCATCGGCCAGGACGACGCCAAGCGCGCCGTGGCCATCGCGCTCAGAAACCGCTGGCGACGCATGCAGCTCTCCGAGGAGATGCGCGACGAGATCACACCGAAGAACATCCTCATGATCGGGCCCACGGGCGTGGGCAAGACGGAGATCGCCCGGCGGCTGGCGAAGCTGGCCAGCGCCCCGTTCATCAAGGTGGAAGCCACCAAGTTCACCGAGGTGGGCTACGTGGGCAAGGAAGTGGAATCGATCATCCGCGATCTGGCGGACGCGGCGGTAAAAATGCTGCGCGAGAGCCAGATTCAGCAGGTGCAGCACCGGGCCGACGACGTGGCCGAGGAACGTATTCTCGATGCGCTGCTGCCGGCGCCCCGATCCGTGGGCTTCGGCGCGGACGGTGGCCAGGATGCGGACGCCGGCGGCGCGGACAACGCCACCCGACAGGTCTTCCGCAAGAAGCTCCGCGAGGGCGAGCTCGACGACAAGGAAATCGATATCGAGATCGACACCACACCCATTGGTGTGGAAATCATGGCGCCGCCCGGCATGGAGGAGATGACCAGTCAGCTCCAGAACATGTTCTCGAGCCTCGGCCAGGGCAAGAAGAAGTCGGCCCGGCTGAAGGTGAAGGACGCGTTGAAGAAAATCCGCGAGGAGGAAGCCGCGCGGCTGGTGAACGAGGACGAGATCAAGGCGGGCGCCATCGAGGCCGTGGAGCAGACGGGCATCGTCTTCATCGACGAGCTGGACAAGGTGGCCAAGCGCAGTGAGGGAGTCGGCGCAGACGTCTCCCGGGAAGGCGTGCAGCGGGACCTGCTGCCGCTCATCGAAGGCTGCACCGTCTCCACGAAATACGGCATGGTGAAGACGGACCACATCCTCTTCATCGCCTCCGGTGCCTTCCACCTGTCCAAGCCCTCGGACCTGATCCCCGAGCTCCAGGGCCGGCTGCCGATCCGGGTGGAACTCTCGGCGCTGACGCCCGAGGACTTCAAGCGCATTCTCACGGAGCCGAACGCCTCGCTCACGGAGCAGTATCAGGCGCTGCTGGAGACCGAAGGCGTGAACCTCACGTTTACCGACGAGGGTCTGGCCCGGATTGCCGAGCTCGCCTGGCAGGTGAACGAGGGCACCGAGAACATCGGCGCCCGGCGTCTGCACACCCTGATGGAGCGCCTGCTGGAAGAAATCTCCTTCCAGGCGACCGAGCACGGCGGCCAGAGCATCGAGGTGGATGCGGATTATGTGGACGTCCACCTGGCGGCCCTGGTCCGGAATCAGGACCTGTCCCGCTATATTCTCTGATTTCCCGGAACGGAATCTCTGACGGACATGCAGCTGCCCACGAAGATCAACTATCACACGCGATCGAAGCGGCTCGACCTGCAGTGGGAAAACGAAGTCTGCTCACTGCCGGCGGAACTGCTCCGGGTCTACTCCCCGTCCGCCGAGGTGCGCGGGCACTCTGACAGCGAGCGGGTCCTGCAGACCGGTAAGAAGCATGTGGGTATCAGGGGTCTGGAACCCGTGGGTAACTATGCCATCCGCATCGTCTTCGACGACGGCCATGACTCCGGCATCTACGGCTGGGACTATCTGAGGGATCTGAATGCCAATCAGGATCAGTACTGGCAGGCATATCTGGCGGAGCTGAAGGCGGCGAACGCTTCCAGACTGCCTGCCATTCCTGTCGGACATTTCACACCGCCGAAGCCTTAACGGGCAGGATCCTGCAGCGGCACCGTCTGGAGCCCCACCCCCGCCCGGCGTAAAATCACCGTTTTCCCCGCTGTCCGGATTCACCATGACAGACGTCGATTTCGGCTACCGAAAAGTCGCTCCCGAGGAGAAGACCCGCCTGGTCAGGGGGGTATTCGAGAGCGTGGCCGAAAACTACGACCTGATGAACGATCTGATGTCGTTCGGCACCCACCGCGTTCTCAAGCGGGTCACCCTGGAGCTGTCCGGCGTGCGCGCCGGCGACCGTGTGCTCGATCTCGCCGGGGGCACCGGCGATCTGGCCGCGCTGTTCGCGCCGGTGGTGGGAGATACCGGGTGCGTGGTCCTCACGGACATCAATGGCGAGATGATGCGCGTGGGCCGGGACCGGCTCCTGGACAGAGGGCTCACCCAGGTGTCCTTCTGCCAGGCGGACGGCGAACGTCTGCCATTCGCCGACGGTACGTTCGACTGCATCACCATCGGCTTCGGCCTCAGAAATTTCACGGACAAGATCGCCGCGCTCGCGGAGTTCAACCGGGTGCTCCGGCCCGGCGCTCCGCTTCTGGTGCTCGAATTCTCCAAGCCTCAGAACCCGATCATCGACGCCGGCTACAAGGCCTTTCAGTCGCTCTGGCCTGGAATGGGCCGGCTGCTCGCCGGCGATGCGGACAGCTATCAGTACCTGGTGGAGTCCATCGACATGCACCCGTCCCAGGAAGCCCTGAAGCTGATGATGGAGGACGCCGGTTTCGAGCCGGTGGAGTATCACAATTTCTTCTCCGGCGTTGCCGCCATCCATCGCGGCGTGAAGCCATGACCCTGCCGCCCACCCCGCTCGAGGAGGGGCTGGCGCGTCTTCTCGGCGAGCTCACGAGCCAGACCCTGAAGCTGGACCCGGCCAGCCATCCCCGGCTCGAAGCGCTCGCAGGCACCCGGATCCGCTTCGATCTGCTGCCGCCGGCCCTGCCCGGCGTGCCGTCGCCCGGGCCACGACCGATGCTGCTCACCGTACATCCGGATGGGCTCGATCTGCGCCCGGACGACGGTCAGCAGGCACACGCCGTGGTCCGCGGCACGCTGCCGGAGATCGCCGCGGGCGTTTTCGGCGGGCCCGCGGGCAGCGGGAAGGGGCTGCGCATCGAGGGCGACGAAGCGGCCCTTCAGTCCGTTTCCGCCCTGTTCCGGGATCTTGAGCCGGATCTGGCCGGACCCCTGTCCGGCCTGCTCGGCCGGGAAGCGGCGGACAACCTGCTGGGCGCCGCTGAAGCCGGTCTCGCGTTTCTCCGTTCCGCCGCCGAAAGTGTGGGCGCTGGTCTCCGCCAGGAAGCCCGCAGCGCCTGGGTGAGTGAGGACAGTTTCAACGCGCTGCTGGAACGCAGCGAAGATCTCAGCCTGCGGGTGGACCGGCTGGCGGCGCGCGTGCGTCTGGCGGAGCAGCGTGAGCAGCGCTGACCGACCGGGACAGAAGCCGGCGTCCGGCCGCGGCCTGCGCTCGCTCACCATTCTGCGCACCGTCGTCCGCTACCGGCTGGACACCCTGGTGGCACCCTACGCCCCGGAACGGCTGCGCTGGCTGTTCCGGATCTCGCCTCTGAATCTGGTTCCCCAGGGCAGCCGCTCCCGGGGAGAACGCCTGAAGCTCGCGCTTTCCGAGCTCGGACCCGTCTTCATCAAGTTCGGACAGCTGCTCTCCACCCGCCGCGATCTGATTCCGCTGGACATCGCCGACGAGCTGGCGGAGCTGCAGGACGCGGTACCGCCGTTTCCGGGCCACACGGCCAGATCACTGGTGGCGGATGCACTCGAGCGGGAATTCGATTCCGTGTTCTCGAGCTTCCAGGATGCACCCATGGCCTCCGCTTCCATCGCCCAGGTGCATCCCGCCACCCTCACGAGCGGCGAGAACGTGGTGGTGAAGGTGGTCCGCCCGGACATCGAGTCCGTCATCGCCGCCGATCTTGCGCTGCTGACCGGGCTCGCCCGCTGGCTCGACGAAAACGTGGACATCTTCCGTCCGCTGCATCTGCCGGACATCGTCGCCGACTACCGGACCACCATCTTCGACGAGCTCGACATGCGTAAGGAGGCCGCCAACACCGAGCGCCTGCGGGAAAACTTCGCCGGTTCCGAGCTGCTCTATGTCCCGCGCGTGCACCACGCTCTGTCCCGGACCAACGTGCTCGTCCTGGAACGGATCTACGGTATCCCCATCTCGGACATGGCAACGCTCAGAAGCCGCGGCACAGACATGAAAAAGCTGGCGGAACGCGGTGTGGAGACCTTCTTCACCCAGGTGTTCGAGCACAACTTCTTCCACGCCGACATGCACCCGGGCAACATCTTCGTGAACGTGGACGATCCGGCGGATCCGTCCTACATCGCCATCGACTGCGCCATCATCGGCCGGCTCTCCCGGGAAGATCAGGACTATCTGGCGAAAAACCTGCTCGCCTTCTTCAACCGGGACTACGCCCAGGTGGCCCGGCTGCATCTGGAATCCGGCTGGATTCCTGAAGAGACGGATCCCGACGCCTTCGAGCAGGTGATCCGGGAAGTCTGCGAGCCCATCTTCGCCAAGCCTCTGAACGAGATCTCCTTCGGCCACTTCCTGGTGCAGCTGTTCCAGGCAGCCCGCGAGTTCAACATGGAAGTACAGCCGCAGCTGGTGCTGCTGCAGAAAACCCTGCTCTACATCGAGGGCCTCGGCCGGGAGCTGTATCCGCAGCTCGACCTGTGGGAGACAGCCAAGCCTTTCATGGAGGAATGGATGGTGGAGCATGTGGGGCCCGCCGCCGCGCTGCGTGAAGTGGCCGCCCATGCCGGAGAGCTGCTCGAGCGGCTGCCCGAGCTCCCCGCCGCCATTCTCACCGCCGAAACCCGGCTCAAGTCACTGGAGCGCAACCTGAGAAACCAGACCCGGGAGCTGAAGCGCCTGGAGGAGCGGGTCGCCCGCGGCGCGAAAGGGCGCATCCTGACCCGGGTGTCCGGCGCATCGCTGCTGGCTCTCGCCGGGCTGCTGTTGTTCAATCCGCTCTCCGAAGCCCTGACGGGCGGCGCCGGTATCTCGGCGAGCGCCGGGGTCGCAAGCGCCCTGCTCGGTTCCCTGCTGCTGTTGCGGGCCTGAGCGGCCCGGCCGGTGGACCAACCCGGGCAAACGAACCAGGTACCAGACATGACCGTACTCGACGCTCTCAACGACACGCTGGCCGAACGCCGGAAAGCGGATCCGGAAACGTCCTATGTGGCGAGCCTTCATGCCGCCGGGCTGAACCGGATCCTGGAGAAGGTGGGTGAGGAAGCCACGGAAGTCATCATCGCCGCCAAGGACGCGGCAGCCGGAGGCGATCGGAACGAACTGGTCAAAGAGGTTGCCGACCTCTGGTTTCACTGCCTGGTCATGCTCAACGAGCTCGACCTCGATCATACTTCGGTTCTGAAAGAGCTGGAGCGCCGTTTCGGTGTGTCCGGGCACCAGGAGAAAGCGGGCCGCTGAGCCGGCGGCCGTAAACGCGACCGGCATCCAACCCGCCCTGCGGGAAAGGCCTATAATGGGCCCACTAACTTGGAGAAAACCCCATGTTTTCAGGATTTGGTCTCACGGAGCTTCTGGTCATCCTGGCCATCGTGCTCCTGATTTTCGGACCGAAGCGTCTGAAGAGCCTCGGCTCCGATCTCGGCAGTGCCATCAAGGGCTTCCGCACGGCGGTGAGCGATGACGAGAACAAGCCGGCCGCCGCCGATGCCCAGGAAGAGAAGGTGATCGAAGGCGAGGTGAACAAACCGCAATCGACCACCTCGGAAACCAAGCAAAACAGCAATGCTTGAGATCGGTTTTCCGGAGCTGATTCTGATCGCCATCGTTGGCCTTCTGGTCATCGGCCCGGAACGACTGCCCGAAACCCTGCGCACGCTGGGCCTCTGGATGGGCCGCATGCGCCGCTCCTTCACGCAGGTGAAAGCCGAGATCGAAAAAGAGATCGGCATGGATGAGGTAAAGCGCCAGCTTCACAACGAAGCCATCATGGAAGAGATGAAGCGGATCGAGGCGGAGGTGAAGCAGACGGCCGATACCGCCCGCAGCAGCCTGAATTCCGGCATCGAGCAGGCAGCGCCGCCCACTCCCAGCATCGATCCCGGGGTGCACGAGGAAGTTTCCGATCTCATCTCCGCCCAGGACGGCGGACACAGCCGGCGCCCCGAAGCAGAGACGGACGATCGCGATCACACGGACGCCGGCGCTGAGGACGATCGGGACCACACGGACGCCGGCGCCGACGACCGGGATCACACGGATGCGGGGACTCAGGAGAACCTTCCCCACATCGATACAGCCGATCCGGATCCGGACAAGCCCCGTCGCGTAACCAGCGGCTGAGCGGATGACCGGTACCCCCACCGAAAAGCTGGACAAGGCGGCCGAGCACGATGCCGAGGTGGATGCCTCGGAGCAGCCGTTTCTCGATCACATCATCGAGCTCAGAAGCCGCATCCTGCGCGGCCTTCTCATCGTCGGGCTGCTGTTTCTGCCGATCTTCTATTTTGCCAGCGACCTGTACGAGTTCATCTCGGCCCCGCTCATGGCCTATCTGCCGGAAGGCGCCACCATGATCGCCACCGAGGTGGCGTCGCCTTTCCTCACGCCGCTCAAGCTCGCCATTCTGCTGGCCATCTTCCTCGGCATGCCCTTCCTGCTCTATCAGATCTGGGCGTTCGTCTCGCCCGGGCTCTATCTGCACGAGAAGAAGTTCGCCATGCCGCTGCTGATCTCCAGCGTGCTGCTGTTCTACCTGGGAACCGCCTTCGCCTACTACGCGGTCTTCCCCCTCGTGTTCAACTTTCTGACCAGCCTGGAGCTGGCCGGCGTCACCATGGCCACGGACATCGGCGCTTACCTGAACTTCGTCACCAAGATGTTTTTCGCGTTCGGTCTTGCCTTTGAAATCCCGGTCGCCACGCTGCTGCTCGTGCTGACGGGCATCAGCTCCACCCGCGCCATGGCCAGCAAGCGTCCCTACATCATCGTCGGCTGTTTCGTGATCGGCATGCTGCTCACGCCGCCGGACGTGATTTCCCAGCTTCTCCTAGCCATACCTGCATGGCTGCTGTTCGAGGTGGGCATCCTGTTCGGACGACTGGTGGAGAAGAACCGCGAAGAGGTCATGTAGCCGGGGGACGCGCGTGCCCAGCATTCATACCAGGTTTCTCTCGATTCTGGTGCTGCTGCCGGCCATGGCGGCCGCCGACCACGTCAGCGTTCCGCTGTCCCTCCCGTTGCCCTTCCTCGAGTCCGTCCTCCGCGACCAGGTATTCACCGGGCCCGGCGTCAGCGTGCGGATCAACGACGACGGATCAGGATGCCAGTTTCTGGTGCTCAGGCAGCCGTCTCTGGGGGCCGACGGCAACCGCCTCAGGATCCGCACGCAGGCCGAAGCCCGGGTGGGCCGCAAGGTGGCGGGGCGCTGCCTGCTGCTGGCCACCTGGTACGGCCAGCTGCAGTTCGATCAGCTGCCTTCCGTCTCCGCTGACGGCCGGTCCGTCCTGCTGAAAACCGTCGACTGGCGTGCCTTCAAACCCGATGGCAGTCCGGACTCGGTCTCCACCACCATCGGCCAGTGGCTGGACGGCTACCTCCCGAGCGATCTCAAGGAAACACGCATCAGCTTTGCCCGGCCGGTCTCCGAGCTCCAGGCCTTTCTCTCCGTCATGCTCGGCACTCAGAACCCCTCGATGCTCGACGACGTGCGTATCGAGCGGGCCGGGGTGCGGGAAGACCGGGTGACCGTCACGCTGGGGATCGATGTGGCCCCGGCACCGCCGGCAGCGCGGCAGGACGAACCCGTGCTCACCGACACCGAGCTCGAAGCGCTCTCCGAGCGCCTGGACGCGGTGGATGCGTTCTTCACCTGGACCATCAGAAGCCTGGCGGTCGAAGGCGAGGTCGACCTGACCGGCGTGCTGGACGTGCTCGTCGAACTGCGCCGGGATCTCGTGGAGATCCTCGCGCGCCGGGAAAGAGGCAGCGAGGATCCGGCTCGAACGCTGTTCGTGGACGCCTGGGAAGGGTTGACACCCCTGCTCCGCGCAGCGGCCGGCACCGGCGACGATCAGCTGGAAACGCTGCGCTATCTGACTTTCATCGGTGCCGGGGATGCGCTGAAGGCGCTGGACGATCTCGGCCCGGCCGCCGGTATCGAAGTCACGGAAGACGGCCTGAGGCGTCTGGCGCGGATGCTGATCCCCGAGGATCCGGATCATCCGGAAGATCCGCTCGATCATGGCGAGGGCGTGGATCCGGAACTGAGAAGCGCATTCGGATTCGGGCCGCCCGTACCCCCGCCGCACTATGCCCCCGACACGTCCTGGCTCGACTGGCTGATCCCGAGCGCGGTGGCAGCTTCGAGCCTCAACCCGAAGGTCAGCGACCGGCTCAACAACTGGGTACCCGGGAACCGGGACATGCAGGAGTATCTCCCCATGGTCCGGGAAGTGCTGCATCACGTGATCGATGCGCAGCTCCGCACCCGCCCGCTCAGCGGCGACTTTCAGCCCGTGTACCGACGCCTGGTCTTTGCCGCGGCCTGGCAGGAGAGCTGCTGGCGTCAGTTTGTCGCCAGGAACGACATGCGTGTTCCCGTGCAGTCCGGCACCGGCGACGTGGGCATGATGCAGATCAATCCCAAGGTCTGGCGGGGCTTCTACGACCTGCAGGGACTGCGCTGGGACATCGTCTACAACGCCCGTGCGGGCGCCGATATTCTGCAGCACCATCTGATCAACTACGGGATCGAGAAGAACGAACACCGGACCACGGGATCTGTGGACAATCTGGCCCGGGCGGCCTACGCGGCCTACAACGGCGGTCCGCGGCAGTTCGACCGTTACCGTCGCTCGGACGTTCCGGCTCAGGCGAAGAAGATCGACGAGCTGTTCCGGGAGAAGTACCAGGCGGTCAAGCAGAAGGGGGAGATGGCGGTGACCGCCTGCTACTCCGGATAAACGCGCCTCAGGCCGTCCTTTCCAGCAGAAAAGTCACCGGCCCGTCGTTCACCAGCGCGACCTGCATATCGGCACCGAATACACCCGCCGCCACCGGCTCGTGCCGCGCGCGGAGCAGTGCCAGGAAACGTTCATAAAGGGGTTCCGCCACCTCGGGTGGCGCGGCCATCGAAAATCCGGGCCGCCGCCCACGGCTCACGTCAGCGGCCAGGGTGAACTGGGAGACCACCAGCAGACCGCCGCCCACATCTGCCACGCTGCGGTTCATGGGTTTGCCATCACCGGCGAATATCCGCAGCCCCAGAATCCTGTCGGCCATCCACTCGAGCTGCGCCCCGGTGTCTTCCGGATAGAGGCCGAGAAAGACGAGCAGCCCGGGCCCGATCTGTCCGACGGTCTCGCCGCCGACGGTCACGCTGGCTTCAGAAACCCGTTGCAGCAGAGCGCGCATGGGGTCGGCTCAGGCGGACTCGCGTTCCGCCGCCCGCTCCCGCTTCGCCCGGTTCCGCTCGTGCTCCTTCAGATAGCGCTTGCGGATCCGGATCGATTTCGGCGTGACCTCCACCAGCTCGTCGTCGTTGATGAACTCGAGCGCCTGCTCGAGGCCCATCTTCACCGGCGGGGTGAGCAGGATGTTCTCGTCGCTACCGGCCGCGCGGACGTTGGTGAGTTTCTTCTCCTTCATGGGGTTCACAGGCAGATCGTTGTCCCGGCTGTGGATGCCCACCACCATGCCTTCGTATACCGCATCATTCGGGTCGACCATCATCCGGCCGCGGTTCTGCAGATTGAACAGGGCGTAGGCCACCGCCTTGCCTTCCGCGTTGGAGACCAGCACGCCGCTGGACCGCTGACCCACCTCGGCTTCCGTGCGCGGGCCGTAGCCGGCGCTGGCGTAGGTGAGAATGCCGGTACCGGAGGTGATCGACAGGAAGATGGGCCGGTAACCCATCAGGCCCCGGGTGGGAATTCTGAATCTGAGACGCACGCGGCCCCGGCCGTCCGGCAGCATCTCCTCGAGATCGCCCCGCCGCTCGCCCAGGGATTCCATCACTTTGCCCTGGTGGGCTTCCTCGATATCCGCCGTCACCATCTCATAGGGCTCGGTGACCTTGCCGTCCTCTTCCCGGGTGATCACCTGGGGACGGGATACGGCCAGCTCATAGCCTTCCCGGCGCATGGTCTCGATCAGCACCGACAGATGCAGCTCGCCGCGACCGGATACCTCGAACCGGTCCGGGTCGCCCGTCTCGGAAACCCGGAGTGCCACATTGTGCAGCGCTTCGCGCTCCAGCCGCTCCTTGAGCTGGCGGCTGGTCAGATAGTCGCCTTCCTTGCCGGCGAAGGGCGAGGTGTTCACGCAGAACATCATGGTCAGCGTCGGCTCGTCCACCGTCAGCGGCGGCAGCGCCTCGGGGCAGTCCTGTGCGCAGAGGGTGTCGGAGATGTTCATCTCGTCGAGGCCGGTCACGCAGACGATGTCGCCGGCGCTCGCCGACTCCCGCTCGAGGCGTTCCAGACCCTGATAGCCGAGGATGGTCTGCACCCGGGCCTTCCGCTGTCGGCCTTTCCGGTCGACGACCACCACCGGGGTGTTCCGGTTCAGCGTGCCTCTGCTGATCCTGCCCACGCCCAGCACGCCGAGATAGGTGGAGTAATCCAGTGCGGAAATCTGCAGTTGCAGCGGCCCGTCCACGTTCACGTCCGGTGCCGGCACCTTCGCAACAATCAGATCCAGCAGCGGCCGCATGTCGTCGGCCAACTCGTCCGGCTCCAGACCGGCCTGGCCGTTGATGGCCGAGGCATAGACCACCGGAAAATCCAGCTGCTCGTCGCTGCCGCCCAGGTTGTCGAAGAGATCGAAGACCTCGTCGATCACCCGGTAGGGCTCAGCGCCGTCCCGGTCCACCTTGTTCACCACCACGATGGGATTGAGACCCGCCGCGAACGCCTTCTGGGTGACGAACCGGGTCTGGGGCATAGGGCCCTCCACCGCGTCCACCAGCAGCAGGACCGAGTCCACCATGGACAGGATCCGCTCCACCTCGCCGCCGAAATCGGCGTGGCCGGGGGTATCCACCACGTTGATCCGGTAGCCTTCGTACTCGATGGCCGTATTCTTCGAGAGAATGGTGATCCCGCGCTCACGCTCGAGCTCATTGGAGTCCATCACCCGCTCCTGGCGGGCGGCGGCACCGGATAAGAGACCCGTCTGCGAGAGCAGACAGTCCACGAGGGTGGTCTTGCCATGATCGACGTGCGCGATGATGGCGACGTTGCGTAGTTTGAGGTTGGACACTAGACTCGCCGGCCGAATTTGACTGCGGGCGCCCGAAACTGACCGGGGGCCCGAAAAAAGGTGCGCAAGTATGCCGAAACCGAAACGGGCTGTCGCGCTCATTTCCGGCGGTCTCGACTCCATGCTCGCGGCGAAGGTGATCATGGATCAGGGCGTCGAGGTGGAGGGGGTGAACTTCTTCACCGGCTTCTGCGTGGAAGGCCATACCCACGCCATCCGCGAGAAGCAGCGGAAAAAGCCCAAGCGGAACAACGCCCTCTGGGTGGCCGAGCAGCTCGGTATCAGACTGCACATCGTGGACGTGATCGAGGAGTACAAGGACGTGCTGCTCAACCCGAAACACGGCTACGGCGCCAACATGAATCCCTGCCTCGACTGCAAGGTGTTCATGGTGGGCAAGGCTGCCTCCCTCCTGCACGGTCGGGACGGCGCCGACGACAATTTCATGACCGATCACGACTTCGACTTCATCATCACCGGCGAGGTGATCGGGCAGCGCCCGAAGAGCCAGCGGCGGGCCACCATGCCCATCATCGCCTCCGAATCCGGCGCGGATGACCGGCTGCTGCGGCCGCTGTGCGCGAAGCTCCTGCCGCCTACCCTGCCCGAGCGGGAAGGCTGGGTGGAGCGGGACGCGCTCTACGACTTCCATGGCCGCAACCGGAAGCCGCAGATGGCGCTGGCGGAATCGCTCGGCTTCGAAGACTGGGCTCAGCCCGCCGGCGGCTGCTGTTTTCTCACCGACGCACAGTACTCGAACAAGCTGGTGGATCTCTGGGAAGCCCGGGGCAGCCGGGAGTACGAGCTCGACGACGTGATGCTGCTGAAGGTGGGCCGGCATCTGAGGCCCGCGCCACACTTCAAGCTGATCATCGGCCGGGAGGAAGGCGAGAACCGCTACCTGGAAGGCTACCGCAACACCTTCATCGCCCTGCACGCCACCAGCCACAACGGGCCGCTGTGCCTCGTCGACGGCAGCCCGACGGCGGATGATCTGGCGCTGGCGGCCCGGATCCTCGCCCGATACAGCCAGGGCCGGGACGCCGCCGAGGTCACGGTCGGCGTCGACCGTCCCGACGGCACCAGCGAAGCGCTTCGGGTTGCGCCTTTCTCTCCCAGTGAAATCGAGTCCGGCTGGCATGTCGGAGCTTGAATCCCTGGATGCGAGAGGGTTACTGTGCCCTCTGCCCGTCATCAGAACCCAGGAAAGGGTTCGCCGGCTGCCGTCAGGTGCCACGCTGGAAGTGGAGGCGACCGACGCAGGCACCCTGGAGGACATTCCTGCCTGGTGCCGGGTTCACGGACACCGGCTGCTCTCGAGCGAATCCGTGGAGAAGGAAACCGGGGGAGGAATCGTCTACCGTTTTCGGATACAGATCTGCGGCGATTGAAGGACGCCGTGATGCAGGGCAGAAGTTCGCACTAATAAAGCGCGCCCATGGCCCCTATCAAGTATCTGAGCACTGTTGTGATGCGTTGGTCAGTAATCGCCAACCTGCAACCGCGCGCATCAAGCCGATTCCCTGATGGCACTTAGTTTGCCTTGACGGTGCACCATAGGGGTACGTCCGTAGTCTCCGATGGACACTTGATCACCGAAAACGGTCATCGCGTAAGCGTTTTAACGATAAAGGAGCTGGACAGAGATGTCTGAAAACACACTCAAACTCATCAAAGACAATGACGTCAAATGGGTCGACCTCAGATTCACGGATCCGAAAGGCAAGGAACAGCACACCACGATTCCGGCCGGCCGCCTCGACGCGGACGCCCTCACTGACGGATTCATGTTTGACGGCTCCTCCATCGCCGGATGGAAGGCCATCAACGAGTCCGACATGATCCTGATGCCTGACGACAGCACCCCGGTCATCGATCCGTTCCGGGACGACACCACCCTGAATCTGCGCTGCGACATCGTGGAACCTTCCACCATGCAGCCCTACGACCGGGATCCCCGCTCCATCGCCAAGCTGGCGGAAGCCTATCTCGCCTCCACCGGCATCGGCGACACCGCCTACTTCGGCCCGGAAAACGAATTCTTCGTCTTCGACGACGTCCGCTGGAAAGTGGAGATGAGCGGCGCCTCCTACTCCATCGGCGCCGAGGAAGCGGCCTGGGAATCCCACAACGAGTTCGAAGGCGGCAACCTGGGTCACCGCCCGAACGTCAAAGGCGGCTACTTTCCGGTACCCCCGGTGGACTCCGCCGCCGACCTGCGTTCCGCCATGTGTAACGCCATGGAAGCCATGGGCCTCTCCGTCGAGGTCCATCACCACGAGGTGGCCACCGCCTGTCAGAACGAGATCGGCGTGCGTTTCGGCACCCTGGTGCGGAAGGCGGACGAAGTACAGATCTACAAGTACTGCGTACACAACGTGGCGGACGCCTACGGCAAGACGGCCACATTCATGCCCAAGCCCCTGGTGGGCGACAACGGCAACGGCATGCACGTGCACCAGTCCATCTCCAAGGGCGACACCAACGTCTTCCACGGCGATGCCTACGCAGGCCTGTCGGAGACGGCGCTGTTCTACATCGGCGGCATCATCAAGCACGCCCGGGCCATCAACGCCTTCGGCAATGCTTCCACCAACTCCTACAAACGCCTGGTGCCCGGGTTCGAGGCCCCGGTTCTGCTCGCCTATTCGGCCCGCAACCGTTCCGCCTCCATCCGGGTGCCCTACATCCAGGGCGGCAACCCGCGCGCCTACCGGATCGAGGTGCGGTTCCCGGATTCCACCGGCAACCCCTACCTCACCTTCGCCGCCATGCTCATGGCCGGTCTGGACGGCATCAAGAATCAGATCCATCCTGGCGACTCTTTCGACAAAGATCTTTACGATCTGCCTCCCGAAGAGCTGGCCGACGTGCCGACGGTCGCCAGCTCGCTCGAGCAGGCTCTGGATGCGCTGGACGCGGACCGTGACTTCCTGAAGGCCGGCGGCGTGTTCAGCGACGGCGCCATCGACGGTTATATCGAGCTCAAGCGGGGTGAAGTGGACTACCTGAATTCCACCACCCACCCGGCCGAATTCGAAATGTACTACAGCGTCTGACCAGACGCGGACCCTGGGATCAGGCCTGACAGAGCCCCGGAACGCTTACGTTCCGGGGCTTTTTTTGGCCCAACCGATTTCAAATTTCGGAAATCCGATAGCAACTTCCGGCCCTCCGGAATGATAGTCTTGCGGGAGGTGATAACAGGAACGGATCGATTCCGACCATGATAGCGACAAGATTATTGCCAGGTTTTCTCGTCCCCGCCGCGCTTGCGCTGGCGTTGCTGGCGGCAGTCCCTACCCTGGCGGGTGAAGGGCGTATCTTTCGCACGGTGGACGAGCACGGCAACGTGGTCTTCACGGACATCCCGCCCCGTGAAGACGACGAAAACGCCGAGCAGATCATCGTCGAGACACCCAATTCCTTCGAGGTCGAAGAGGCCATTCCTGCGGCGCAGGATCAGTGGATCGTCGAGCCCGAAGACGCAGAGACCGAGGCGCCGTTCCGGTATGACACCCTGCAGATCGTCTCGCCCGCGGATGACGAGCCGGTGCGCGAGAAC
The DNA here is from genome assembly GCA_030425195.1 of Gammaproteobacteria bacterium. GTDB lineage: Bacteria > Pseudomonadota > Gammaproteobacteria > Pseudomonadales > Azotimanducaceae > SZUA-309. The sequence goes on from JAUIAV010000005.1 coordinate 252,672, forward strand.
GCAGGCAACGTCACCATCGTGACCAACGTCAATCCGCGCCTCCAGAGCGGCCACCGGATGCGTCTGCTGATGGGAGGTGCCGTGGTTCAGGAAGGTGCGCAGGGCAGCTTCAGCCTGACCAACGTGGATCGCGGAACGCACCGCATAGCCCTGGAGATCGTCGACGGGGAAGGAAACGTTCTGATCCGCTCGCCCGAGTCCACCTTCCACATGCTGCGCGTCTCCATCAGACGCGCAGGCTGACCAGAGATTCCGTCAGTCGCACTATTTTGGTGCGCCTGCGCCTCCTATTGGCGTATACTGCGCCGATTCGAGCAGCATATCCCTGAACGGCTTTGCGCCTATCGACATCAACAGATAGGACCGCGCAGGGTTAGTGAATATTCACTGACTCTTTGAACGCCGGGCTCCCGAAAACGGTGCAGAATTGGACCGTATCTTGCTAACTCAGGTCTGAACCAGGGATCAGAATGAGTCAGCGCACCGCGCCTGGATGGGGCGGGCTGGATACCCGATTTGAAGGACGGCACAGAAAGTACGATCAGCCGGGCAGACGTCATCGACATGCTGCTCACGGCCGTGGTGGTGGTGGACGCCAGCATGCAGGTCGCCTACATGAATCCGGCCGCCGAGTCCCTGTTCGGGACCAGCGCGCCCAGGGCGATCGGCCACAGCGCCGACGCCCTCCTCTACGACGACGGCACCAACGTGTTCGGCGTGCTCTCCGAGACCTTCGAATCCGGTCTCACGCTGACCCGGCGGGCGGCCGAGTTCCGCACCCGGCAGGGCCAGGAGGTCACCGCCGATCTGACCATATCCCTCGATCCCATCATGGAGTGCCTGGTCATCGAGCTGCAGCCCATCAGCCGCCTGGTGCGCATCAACCGGGACGATCGGGCCCGCTCCTCCTTCAAGACCACCCGGGAGCTCATCCGTGGCCTCGCTCACGAGGTGAAGAATCCGCTCGGCGGCCTGCGCGGCGCCGCTCAGCTGCTCGAGCGCGAGCTGGATTCCGCGGAACAGCGCGAGTACACCCAGATCATCATCCATGAAGCCGACCGTCTCTCGGAGCTGGTGGACCGCCTGCTCGGGCCCAACAAGGAGCCTCGAACGGGCCCCTACAACATCCACCGCATTCTCGAGCACGTGATCCGGCTGGTGGAAGCCGAGTCCCCGGGCGAGGTCGCTTTCGAGCGCGACTACGATCCCAGCCTGCCGGAGCTGTCCGGCGACGAGGACCAGATCATTCAGGCCCTTCTGAATATGGTGCGCAATGCCGCCCAGTCCCTGATCGAGCACGCGGGCACGCGCAATCCCACCATCACCCTGCGCACCCGTGTGGTGCGCACCTTCACCATCAGCGGCGTCAAGCACCGAATGGTGGCGCAGATCGACATCATCGATAACGGGCCCGGCATCGACGAATCAATGATCGACGAGATTTTTTACCCGATGATCACCACACGGGCGGGCGGCACCGGACTGGGACTTGCGATCACCCAGTCCGTGATCGGGCAGCACGGCGGGGTGATCGAGTGCGAGAGCCACCCCGGTCACACCTGTTTTTCAGTCTTTCTACCCCTGGAGACCGCGGAAGCCGCCGCGGACCAGGAGAACAACGGAACCGAGAACGCATGAGCAACAGAGTCTGGGTCGTCGACGACGACCGCTCCATCCGCTGGGTGCTCGAGAAGGCCATGACCCAGGCGGGTATCTCCATCTCCGCATTCGCGTCCGCGGACCACGCCATGCACCACCTGCACGACGAACGGCCCAGCGCCGTGATCACCGACGTGCGCATGCCGGGCACCGACGGACTCGATTTCATCCAGCACATTCACGATGCCTATCCGGACCTGCCGGTGATCATAATGACCGCCCACTCCGACCTGGACAGCGCCATCAGCGCCTACCAGAGCGGGGCCTTCGAGTACCTGCCGAAACCCTTCGACGTGGACGAGGCACTCGCCATCGTCAAACGCGCGATAGCGGCAGCCGCCGAGCTCGCAGACGAGGAGCCGGCGGTGTCCGAGCCCGACGAGCGGGCCATGCAGCAGGAGATCATCGGTCAGGCGCCGGCCATGCAGGAGGTGTTCCGGGCCATCGGCCGCCTGGCCAACTCGAACGTGAGCGTGCTGATCCGGGGTGCTTCCGGCTCCGGCAAGGAGCTGGTCGCTCAGGCTCTGCACCGGCACAGCCCGCGCGCCCAGGGCACCTTCGTGGCGCTCAACATGGCCGCCATTCCCCGGGAACTGGTGGAATCCGAGCTCTTCGGCCACGAGAAAGGTGCCTTCACCGGGGCCAACACCCGGCGGGTCGGCCGGTTCGAGCAGGCGAACGGGGGCACGCTCTTTCTCGACGAGATCGGCGACATGCCTCAGGACACCCAGACCCGGCTGCTGCGCGTGCTGGCCGACGGAGAGTTCTACCGGGTGGGCGGTCACTCGCCCATCAAGGTGGACGTGCGCATCATCGCGGCCACCCACCAGAACCTGGAAGACCGGGTCCGGGAAGGCAGCTTCCGGGAAGACCTGTTCCACCGGCTGAACGTGATCAGCGTGCATGTGCCCACCCTGTCGGAGCGGCGTTCCGACATCCCGCTGCTGGCCCGGCACTTCCTGGAACGGGCCGCCGCCGAGCTCGGCGAGGAGGCGAAGATCCTGCGCCCGGAAACCATGGAGTACATGAGCGCGCTGCCCTGGCCGGGTAACGTGCGCCAGCTGGAAAATACCTGCCGCTGGCTGACGGTGATGGCCTCCGGCCGGGAGATCCATCCGGACGACCTGCCGCCCGAGCTGAAGACCGAGGACGTGGCCGAACCCCAGGAAGGTGTGCGCTGGGAAAAGGCCCTCGAGCGCTGGGCCGAGCGGGCCGCCAGCGAACCGGCGGAGAAGCCGCTGCTGGACATCACCACGCCGAAGTACGAGGAGGTGATGATCCGCGTGGCGCTGCGCCAGACCGGCGGCCGGCGCCAGGACGCCGCCAGGCTGCTCGGCTGGGGGCGCAACACGCTGACCCGGAAGATTTCGGAGCTGCACCTGAACGATCTATGATCCTGGCGCTCAGCGCTGTCCGGATCCGCCCCATGCCATTCCACATCGTTCTTTATCAGCCGGAGATCCCGCCGAACACCGGCAACGTCATGCGCCTGGCCGCCAATACGGGCGCCACGCTGCATCTGGTGGAACCGCTCGGCTTCGAACTCGATGACACCCGCATGCGGCGGGCCGGACTCGACTACCGGGAATTTGCAGACGTGCGCGTGCACGCGGATCTGGCCGCCTGCCTCCATGAGACCGGCAGCGAGCGGGTTTTCGCGCTGTCCACCCGCGGCCGGCGGCTCTACGCGGATGCGGACTTCGAGCCGGGCGACGTGCTGCTGTTCGGTCCGGAAACCCGGGGCCTGCCGCAGGCCCTGCTGGAGGAGCTCGGCGGGGAACGGGTGCTGCGTCTGCCCATGCAGCCGGTTTCCCGGTCCATGAACCTGGCAAACAGTGTCGCCGTGGTGATCTATGAAGCCTGGCGGCAGACGGGGTTCAGCGGCGGCCGTTGAGGCAGCTGCCGGAAATCAGTGCGTAACCGGGGATTCCCTGCCCGCCTGACTCTCCGCGTGGCGCCGGGCTTCCTCGTAGGCGGCCTCGAAGTTGATGGGCACCAGGTTCAGCGCGGGAAAGCCGCCGCGAACCACGAGGGAATCCACCGCCTCGCGCACATAGGGAAACAGCGTCGTCGGACAGAAGATGCCGATGGTCCGCCGGATGATCTCCTCCGGAAGCCCTTCCATCTGAAACAGTCCCGCCTGCTGCACCTCGGCGATGAAAGCCGTCTTGCCCTCGAGCTTTGCCGTGACCGTGACCGTCACCACCACCTCGAAGTGATGCTCCGCCACGCGCTCCGAGCGCGTATTGATGTTGAGCTCGATTTCCGGTTTCCAGGTCTGCTGGAACATGGCCGGCGTGTTGGGAGATTCGAAAGACGAATCCTTGAGATAGAGCTTCTCGATCCGCACCTGACCCTGAGCCGGGCGCTCGCCTTCCGCATCGGTCGGGTTGTCCGCTTCGCTCACGACTTCACCACCGGCAGGCTCTGATTGCGCCATTCCGCCACGCCGCCGGTCAGGCGGCTCACCTGCTGGAAGCCGTTCTTGCGCAGCAGCGTACCGGCCGCGCCCGAGTGCTGACCCATCTTGCAGGCCACCACCAGCGGCCGTTCCTTGTAGTCCTTGAGCTCCGACAACCTGGACTCCAGGGCCGAATAGGGAATGTTGAGCGCATCGACGATGTGACCGGCCTCGAATTCCTTCTTCTCGCGCACATCCAGCACCACGGCGTTCTGCCGGTTCACCAGATCCACGAGCTGCTGCGCGGAAACGGACTGACCGCCGCGCTGGGTCTCGTTCCGGATGAACAGCGCGAGCAGCAGAATGAAGGTGCCAACCAGAAACGGATGATTACCGATGAAGGTGAAGAGCTGATCCATACTCTCGGAAGCGGTTCTCGAAAAGACGCGCGATTATACACACCCCGCTCTGCTAAAATGCGCTCCCCTGACAGCCACCCCGGGCATGCCCTTGAAGACACCCACGGTACTCATCGTTCTGGATGGTTTCGGTTACAGCGAAGACCCGGAAGGTAACGCCATCGCCGCCGCCAGCACCCCGAACTGGGACCGCTACTGGCAGGAAGCGCCGCACACCCTGATCTCCGGCTCCGGCACCGATGTGGGTCTTCCGGCCGGTCAGATGGGCAATTCCGAGGTGGGACACATGAATCTGGGCGCCGGACGGGTGGTCTATCAGGACCTGACCCGCATCAACCGGGCCATCGAGCAGGGCGAGTTCGCGAAGAACCGGGCCCTGAACCGCTGCTTCGACCGGGTGGAAACCAGCGGCGGCACGCTGCACGTGATGGGGCTCCTGTCCCCCGGCGGCGTGCACAGCCACGAAGACCAGATATTCGCCCTGCTCGAGATCGCCGCGGCGCGCGGTCTCAGGCAGGTGATGCTGCATGCCTTCCTGGACGGTCGTGATACCCCGCCGCGCAGCGCCAGGGCGTCGCTGGAAAAGGCGGAGGCCCTGTTCAGGAAGCTGGGAAATGGTCATGTGGCCTCAATCTGCGGCCGCTACTACGCCATGGACCGGGACCGCCGCTGGGATCGGGTGAGCCGTGCCTACAAGCTCCTCGTGCGGGGAGAGGCGCCCTTCCATACCGCGTCCGCGGTAGAGGGTCTGGAGCAGGCTTATCAGCGGGACGAAGGCGACGAGTTCGTCCAGCCCACGGCCGTGCATGCGCCGGATGCGCTGCCCGTCCGTTTCGTGGACGGCGACGCGGTGGTGTTCATGAATTTCCGCGCCGACCGTGCCCGGCAGATCACCCGTGCGATCCTCGACGAGTCCTTCGACGGGTTCGAACGGCGCACCACGGTCAGGCTCGCCGATTTCGTCATGCTCACCCGGTATGCGGACGATATCGACACGTCCTGCGCCTTCGACACGCCCGTGCTCACCAACACCCTGGGTGAGTTCGTGGCTGACAGCGGCCGCTCACAACTGCGGATCGCGGAGACGGAGAAATACGCCCACGTGACCTTTTTCTTCTCAGGCGGCCGGGAAGAACCATTCACAGGCGAGAAGCGCCTGCTGATTCCCTCCCCGAAGGTCGCCACCTACGACCTGGCACCGGAGATGAGTGCTGCAAAAGTGACCGAGGAACTGGTGGCCGCGATCCGCTCCGGCGAGTTCGATCTGATCGTCTGCAACTACGCCAACGGGGACATGGTGGGCCATACGGGCATTTTCGAAGCCGCGGTCAGGGCCGTGGAAACCCTGGACGTCTGCCTCGGCCGGCTGGAGGCTGCGCTTACCGAGGTGGGCGGACAGATGCTGATCACCGCCGATCACGGCAACGTGGAGCAGATGCTCGACCATGTCTCCGAGCAGGCGCACACCGCTCACACGAGCGAGCCGGTGCCTCTGGTCTACATCGGTCCGGAGACGGTGACCTTCGCGGACGGCGGCACGCTGGCGGATGTGGCACCCACCCTGCTCGAACTCATGCACATGGACATCCCCGCAGAGATGACCGGAAAATCGCTGGTGACCGTTTCAGCACTCGAGAGCGCTTGAACCGACTGAGACCTTCTTCCCTGCGACGATGGACTGCCCGCATTGCCGGCGGTCTGCTTCTCATCCTCTCCTGTGGGCCGGTCGCTGCCGCCGAGCTGGAAGATCCCGCCACCGCCAAGAAGGCTCTGGATGCGGTTGTGGAGAAACTGAACGCCCTGGACCGCTGGATCAACGACGCGGAAAAGCAGCGCGTACGCTGGCTCAAGGACGTGCAGGAGAAAGACCGGGAGGTGGCCACCGTGGCGAAGTCGGTGGAGGAAGCGAGCGGCGCGCTGAAATCCGTGGAGCGGGAGATCGCCACCCTCGCCGCCGAGCAGAAAACCCTGGAAGCCGAGCGTACTGAGCAGGCGCGCCGGATCGGCGAGCATCTGGCGGCCAGCTACCGCATTTCCGGGCAGGACTTTCTGAAGCTGCTGCTCAATCAGGAATCGCCGGACACCTTCGAGCGGATGGCCCGCTACCACCGCTATTTCACCGACGCCCGCCTGGACGCCCTGGATGACTACCGGGAAACTCTGGATGATCTGGCGGACAACCGGTTCAAGCTCGAAACCCGGGCGGACGAGGCCAGGGAACGACAGAAGGAACTCGAGGCCAGGGAACAGACCCTGGTGACGGAACGCCGTGAGCGCCAGGACCTGCTGAGCGAGCTCGACCGGGAAATGGAAGGCAGGACGTCCGAGCGTGAACGCCTCATCGCCGACCGCACCCGGCTGGAGCAGCTCTTTGCCGAGCTCTCCCGCCGTGCCACCGAGCTCGATGGATCGGCCTTCGTTGCACGCAAAGGGAGTCTGCCCTGGCCGCTCAAGGGGCGCGTGACCAACGCCTTCGGTCAGTCACGTGCCGATGGCCGGCTCACGTGGCACGGCATGCTGATTGCCGCCGACGAAGGCACGGAAGTGAAGTCCGTCTTCCGGGGACGAGTAGTCTTCGCGAACTGGCTGCGCGGATTCGGTCTGCTCACCATCATCGACCACGGGGGCGGCTTCATGACCCTCTACGGCCATGCGGACGTGCTGCTGAAAACCGTCGGTGACTGGGCCGAAGGCGGTGAAGTGATCGCACGTGCCGGCAAGTCCGGCGGCCAGCAGATCAGCGGTCTGTACTTTGAAGTACGTCAAAAAGGCGCTGCACGGGATCCGATAGCATGGCTGCAAAGGCGGTGAGCCTCCAATACACTCTTATCCCATGCATCTCCGTCCTCTGACACTCATCGGCATCGTGCTCTCCATGGTGAGCGGCATCGCCCTCGGCATCTCGGGCTACCACATGTGGCTCGACTACCGTGGCGAAACGCCGGAATCGCAGGCCTTCGACGAAGTGCTGAACCAGGTGCATGCCAGCTATGTGAACGAGGTGGACCGGCGGGAGCTGGTCTCCAGCGCCCTGAGGGGCATGCTGGGCGAGCTGGACGATCATTCCAACTACCTGGATGAGCAGGACTACGTGGGTCTCCAGGAGGAAACCAACGGCCGCTTCGGCGGCGTGGGTGTGGAGCTCGGTCTGATGGACGACTATTTCACCGTGATCGCACCGCTCGACGACACGCCGGCGGAACGCGCGGGCCTGAGATCCGGCGACCGGATCATCGCGCTGAATTCGGAATCGCTGAAGGGCCGGCATCTGATGGACGTGGTCACCCTGCTGCGGGGTGAGCCCGGATCCGACCTGATTCTCACCATCGATCGGGTTGGACAGGACGCGCCTTTCGACGTGCCGCTCACCCGCGCCGAGATCCAGGTTGCCAGCGTGAAGGGCGAGCTCATCGAACCGGGCTACGGATACATCCGCATCTCCCAGTTCCAGTCGAACACGGCAAACGAATTCAACCGGGCCCTGGACGCGCTCGAGGACGAGAACGACGAGCCGCTGGCCGGCCTGATCCTCGATCTGCGCAACAACCCCGGCGGCGTGCTGCAGGCTTCCGTATCGGTGGCGGACGCGTTCCTGACCGACGGCCTGATCGTCTATACGGAAGGCCGGCTGCCCTCGAGCCATCTGAAGTACCGGGCTTCCGGCCGGGACGCGCTGGACGGCCGCCCCATGGTCGTGCTGATCAATCAGGGTTCCGCTTCCGCCGCGGAGATCGTTGCCGGCGCGCTCCAGGACCATCAGCGCGCGCGCCTGATCGGCGTCAAGAGCTACGGCAAGGGCTCAGTGCAGTCGGTCATGCCCCTGTCCGGCGAACGCGCGCTGAAGCTGACCACCGCCTACTACTACACACCGAGCGGCCGGACCATTCACAAATCCGGCATCGAACCGGACATCGTTTACGACGCCGAGGACGACGAGTCCGGTCTCATGGCCGAAGCACTCGCCACCCTGAAGGATGAAGAGGCCAGAGAAGGTCTGCACGCCCGACTTTGAGGGCTGCCGGTGTGCAAAGCGCTGGCAATCGAATCGCATCGTCTCTATTCTGCAGTGCCTGACGAGCCACGGATCAGGCAGCCTTGCCAAGCCCCGGTACTGTTAGGAACGCCTCCCCGCATCGGGCCTTCTCCCGGAATACGCTGACCGCCGCATTTCTCGCGTTGATCCTGCACGCCATCCCCTCCTTGAACGTCCAGGCCAATGACCTGGTCGGGCCGCTTTCACTCGAACAACGCAGCGATCCCGTCCGGATCGCCATCGTCATCGACGACGTGGGCTACAGCCTGGCGCGGGCAGAAGAGATCATGGCCCTGCCCCGGGAGCTCACTCTGGGCATGCTGCCTTATGCCCCGCATGCGCTGGAGATCGCCGAGCGTGCCCATGCCTCGGGCCGGGAAATCATTCTGCATCAGCCCATGGAACCCGTGGCCGCCCGGCGCCTCGAACCGGGCACTCTGGCGCTGGACATGACCCCGGATGCCTTCACCGCCCAGTTCGAGGCCGCCCTCGAGCGGCTGCCGAACGTGACCGGCGTGAACAATCACACGGGCAGCCTGCTCACCGCGCACCGGCTGCCCATGGAACAGCTCATGACCGGCATCGCCCGCCGGGGGCTGTTCTTTCTCGACAGCCGCACCACACCGCACACGGTGGCGGAGTCCACCGCCCGGGCGCTGGACGTACCGACCATCCGGCGCGACGTGTTCCTCGATCACATCCCGTCCGAATCCCATCTGGCAAAGGCTTTCGAGCAGAGCCTGGCCATCGCCCGCAAACGCGGACAGGCCGTGGTGATTGCCCATCCCTACCCGATCACCGTGTCGTTTCTCGAGAGGACACTGGCGGCACTGCCGGAAGACGTGAAGCTCAGCACCCTGAGCGATCTGGTGGAAGCGCCCCGGGCGCGGCGCGAGGCGATCAGCCGTCCAGGAGGGATTGTCCTGCTCGGAAATCCAGCGTCCCCGCATATATCGCCCGGCCTGTGATGGCACCCATCAGCGTGCCCCGGGCGTTCTGAAAAGCAGCCTTGAGCGCCGCCAGATCCTCGAGGCTCGTCACCCCGCCCGACGCGATCACCGGGATCTCCGTGGCTTCCGCCATCCGCACGGTGGCTTCCACATTCACCCCGGTGAGCATGCCGTCCCGGGCGATGTCCGTGTAGACGATGCCGGCCAGCGGCAGCGCGGCGGTTGCCCGGGCGAAGGCGATGGCCTCCACCGAGGAAGTCTCATCCCAGCCGGCGACGGCCAGCATGCCGTCTCTCGCATCGAGACCCAGGATCAGCCGGCCGGGAAATTCTTCCGCCGCCGCTTCGAGAAACGCCGGTTCCTCGATGGCCTTGGTGCCGACGATGGCGTGGGAAATGCCTGCCTCCAGATAGGCGGCAATGGTTGCCGAATCCCGGATCCCGCCACCCACCTGCACGGGCACCTCACCCATGGCTTCGGTAATCGCCTGGATCACGGGCCGGTTTTTTGGCTCTCCGGCAAAGGCGCCGTCCAGATCAACCAGATGCAGACGCCGGCAGCCGAGCGCCTTCCAGTGCAGGGCCGTGGCCACCGGGTCGTCCGAGAAGACAGTGACTTCGTCGATGCGGCCCTGCTTCAGGCGCACGCACTTCCCATCTTTCAGATCGATGGCAGGTATCAGGAGCATGGGGTCAGAGGCTGCCTTTAGTCGAGGGAATCTGCCCTGCCATGCGCGGGTCCGGCGTGAGTGCCGCCCGCAGCGCCCGGCCGAAGGCCTTGAACAGAGTCTCCGCCTGGTGGTGAGCGTTTTCGCCGCGCAGATTGTCCGCGTGCAGGGTGAGCTGGGCGTGGTTCACGAAGCCCTGGAAGAACTCGCGCAGCAGGTCCACGTCGAAGTTCCCGATCCGATCGCGCACGTAGTCCACCTGGTAGACGAGACCCGGCCGGCCGGAGAAATCCACCACCACCCGGGAGAGTGCCTCATCGAGCGGCACGTAGGCATGACCGTAGCGGTTGATACCGGACTTGTCGCCCACGGCCTTCGTAACCGCCTGACCGAGCACGATGCCCACGTCTTCCACCGTGTGGTGCGCGTCCACCTCCAGGTCCCCGTCGGCCCGGATTTTCATGTCGATGAGACCGTGCCGCGCGATCTGGGTCAGCATGTGCTCGAAAAACGGGAGCCCGGTTTCCAGATCCGCCACGCCGGTGCCGTCCAGATTCACCTCCACGGTGATCCGGGTCTCCTGAGTGTCGCGCGCCACACTGGCCGTGCGTGCGCCCGTCTGCTTGCTCATGCGCCTGTCCTGAAAGAAGTCCTGAAAAAAAGCGGGCGAAGTATACTCTCAAACGGTGCGGCGTCGGGGCTCAGAGCCGGTCCATCAGACTGCCGTAGGGAAGAAAGCGATTATCGGTACGGGCCTTGATCCAGCCGGTGAGATCCTCCGGGTAATCACCACGTGCCTTCAACGCCGCCGCCAGCGGGATCACCGGGGATCGGGCGCCGGACTCCCAGCCCGGCAGCCGCTCGGCCAGGGTGAAAAACCGCACCAGGGCAACGATCTCCGCCGAATCGAGCCCCGAGACCGCGGCACGCCAGTCGGTCTTTTCATCGTGTCGTGCCAGCACCGAGAGGGCGCTGATCCGATCCGGATCCAGACCGAAATCGCGCGCATCGAGATCCCCGGCAGCCTCGAGGAACTCGGACAGCACCCGGGCGTCGAGTTTTAGTGTAAGTGCACCAGGATCGAAGGGTTCGACACTCAAGAATTTCTCCTCACGTTACATGTTTATACATTAGCGTCATGCGTATATGGTGCAATGCTGTATGGGGTGGCGCGAAGGATATGCGCTGCATCAGTCCGGCGGAATCCAGTCTGATTCCAGCACGGCCGGGCAAGCTCATGGACAGCAGTACCTGGACCGCATTCGATGAACAGCGACCGGATCTACCAGGGTGAAGACGACAGCTGGTACTTCAATGTAAGAGGCAATCTGCCAAAGGGCCCCTTCGTCTCCTACACCGACGCAGAGCACGCGCTCTCCGACCATGTACGCCAGTGCCGGCGTCCGCTCACAACGCCGTCCTGGACCCGGGCGCTGAAATCGCTCAGAACCGGCCGTCGGCAGATCGCAACCGAACCCCAGCACTCCTGATTCCAGGCCGGTTTCCGGCCTGTGTTCGATCCCATCCCAGGCATCCGTTCAGCGGATCGACAGCCTCCCGTTCTATAATTCCGCTTTCATCTCCCCGGATTGAGGCGTACGCCCATGAAATTTCTGGTTCGAACCCTGATCGGGTTCGCCATATCCGCGCTCATCGTGATGGGCGTCGGCTATTTTCTCCAGGACGCCAATCGCTTCAAGCCCGAGATCCAGGCGATCATCGAAGAGCACACGGGCATCCTGGTGGACATCACCGGCGACCTCAACTGGCGCTTCTTCCCGCCGCTGGGGCTGTCGGCCGCCGGCGTTCTCGCGGACTACGAGGACAGCCGTTACGAGCTCGGCGCCCTGGTGCTCGATCTGAATCTGATGAGCGTGATCAGAAGCCGGGACATCAATCAGTGGGAAGCGGTGGCGCTGACGCTGGACGATCTGCAGATCGCGCAGGGCGAAGAGCTCACCGAGATCGACTCCTTCGTGCTCAGAAACTTCAAACCGGCCACGCCCTCTCCGTTCACCGCCGAGCTCACCCAGAAGCCGGCCGCGGGCGATCCGCTGCCCCTGTCTCTGAAGGGACTGATCGCCATCGATCCGTCGGCACAGACGGCATCGCTCACGGAAACCCGTTTCGAGACCACCCAGGCATCCGGCGTCTGCAACCTGGATGCCCGGTACCGTGAAAGCGTGCAGCCGCCGGACCCGGAAGGGGCCATCATCCCCGTTTCCATCTGGCGGACCGTGGACTGGGAGGGCGCCTGTCTGCTGGACCGGCTGTCGGTTGAGGAGGAAGTGTTCAGGGACGTGACCCTCACGCTCAGCAACACGGGCGGCGTCAGCACCACCGAGGTGCGGATCCCGGATTTCTTCGAGGGTAGCGCCGGTGCGGTCGTCGCCATCGATGCCTCCTCCGAGCCGGTCCGCTGGCGCATCGTGCCGGACCTGGCCCGGGCGGACAGCACCTCACTGATGGAGTTTCTCAATCAGCGCATGAAGTGGATCGCGCCTCTGGCCTACAGCGGCGAGATCACCATGACGGGGAACACGAAGGAAGAACTCATTCGATCCGTCCGGGGTAAAACCACGTTCGATGGGGGCAGGGGCCACATCGATATCGCCAAGGTGAAAGAGCCGCTGCTTGCGCTCGCCACCCTGCTCAAGGAACCGGACCGGATCGCCGCCTGGCCGGATCTCTGGTCCTACGAGCGGCTGATCGGCGACTGGGCCATCGACGGCACGAAGCACCGGCTCGATCTGGCGCTGGACAACCTGACCGCCGCCGTGGACGGAACCTACGATCCCTTCACCGACGCTCTGAACATGGACGTGCAGTTCCTGTTCGAGGACAACCCGGACCTGCACAGCTTCGACGTGAACCCTGTGCTGGTGGGCCTGCCCATACCTCTGAAGTGTACGGGGACCCTGGAAGCACCCACCTGCGGGGTCACCAGGGAGGCGACGCGCAACTTCGTCGCGGCCGTTCTGACCACCGAGCAGGGTGCCGAGGCCCGCCGGAAGATCGACGAGGTGATCGACGAGCAGGTGCCGGAGGAATACCGGGAAACGGCCCGCGGCCTGCTGGACATGCTCGGCGAGTCCCTGAAGAAGCAGAAGGAGCCCTGAGCCGGTAATGCGTCCGGGCATGGACTGGTTCGCCGAGCGACTGCTCGCCTGGTACGACAGCCACGGCCGCCGGGATCTGCCCTGGCAGCAGGACATCGACGCATACCGCGTCTGGATCTCGGAGATCATGCTGCAGCAGACCCAGGTGCAGACCGTCATCCCCTACTATGAGCGCTTCATGGCACGGTTTCCGTCCGTCCGGGCGCTGGCGGCAGCGGACCTCGACCACGTGCTCCATCACTGGAGCGGGCTCGGCTACTACGCCCGGGGCCGCAATCTGCACAAGGCGGCACGGAGGATCGTCGACGATCACGGCGCCGAGCTGCCCGATACCGTCGAAGCGCTCACCGCCCTGCCCGGCATCGGCCGCTCCACGGCCGGCGCCGTTGCCGCCATTGCGCGCGGCGTCCGGGCACCCATCCTGGACGGCAACGTGAAGCGCGTGCTGACGCGGTTTCATGCCGTGCCCGGCTATCCCGGCGAAACCGCAGTCGCGAAGAAACTCTGGTCGCTGGCCGACCAGCACACGCCGGCCGGACGGGTGGCGGACTATACCCAGGCGATCATGGATCTGGGCGCAACCCTGTGCACCCGCAGCCGACCCGACTGCACCGCCTGCCCCGTATCCGCGCGCTGTCAGGCCCTGGCGGCCGACCAGATCGCCGACTACCCGGGAAAGAAGCCGAGGAAAGAGAAGCCGGTCCGCGCGGCCCGGATGTTCATAGCGCATGATGGCGCCGGCACCTGCCTGCTCGAGCGGCGGCCGTCACAAGGCATCTGGGGCGGTCTCTGGACACCGCCCGAGCGCAGTTCAGGCACCTCCGCGGATGGCTTTCTGCGGGAGTTCGGCTTACAGGCCGCCGGGAAATCCCGCAAAGCGCCCGCTTTCCGCCACACCTTCACCCACTTTCACCTGGACATCGAACCGGTATACATCCAGATCGAAGGACCTTCCGATCAGCTTCGCGATACGGCGGACGTACGCTGGCATCACCCCGGCAGCAATGATGTCCTTGGCCTCTCAGCACCTGCCGTTAAACTGATCGCCTCACTCAAGGAGTTCACGCTGACATGACCCGCACCGTTCTCTGCCGCAAATACGGCGAGGCGCTGGAAGGCCTGGACATGCCGCCGCTGCCGGGGCCCGCGGGCGAGCAGATCTTCGAAAACGTCTCGAAGAGAGCCTGGCTCGAGTGGCAGACCCTGCAGACCATGCTCATCAACGAGAAGGCGCTTGATCTGCGCGACCCCGACGCCCGCCGGTATCTGACCGAACAACGCGAACGTTTTCTCGACAATGAGCAGACGGACCACGCCACGGGCTACATCCCGCGCGACGGGGCACAGGATGACGCGTCCAGCACTGACTGATCACATGCCCGCCGGCAGACCGGAAGCGGAAGTCGAGGTCGACGAAACCCTGGTCCGCAGGCTGCTGAGCGCAGAACATCCGGATCTCGCCGACCTCCCGCTGGCACATCTGGATTCCGGCTGGGACAACGTGCTTTTCCGCCTGGGCGATGCGTTCGTGGTGCGCGTCCCGCGCCGGAAGATCGCCGCAGACCTGATGCGCAACGAGCAACGCTGGTTGCCCGAGCTGGTGAGAGGGTTGCCGATCCCGGCACCTGCGCCCATTCGCGTCGGCACACCTACGCACTTCTATCCCTGGCCCTGGAGCGTGCTGCCCTGGTTCGACGGCCACTGCGCGGATGAGCTTGCACCCTCGGAAGATCAGGCGGCACGCTTCGCCGACTTTCTCCTCGCCCTGCACCAGGAGGCACCGGATGACGCACCCGCGAATCCCGTTCGCGGTGTCAGGTTGAGCGTGCGCGTCGAAAACACCCTGGAACGGATGATCCGGGTGCGGGAGAAGACGGATCTCATCACGCCGGCCATCGAGTCGATCTGGAAGCAGGCGCTGGACACCGATCCGGGCTCCGGGCACCGCTGGCTGCACGGCGACCTGCACGCGCAGAACGTGCTCGTGGACGATTCCGGACAATTCAGCGCAGTGATCGACTGGGGCGATCTGACCGCCGGTGACGTCGCTACCGATCTGGCCGGCACCTGGGCTCTGTTCGAATCCGCCACTGCTCGCCAGGCCGTGCTCGACTGCTATCAGCCGACCGAAGAGCTGCTGGCGCGTGCGAAGGGCTGGGCGGTGCTGTTCGGAGTGGTGCTGGTGGATTCGGGGTTGATCAACAGCCCCAGACATGCTCGGGCTGGTGAGCGAATCCTCCTCCGCCTGAGGGATGACACGAACGGCTGATCCTCAGACTACGCCTTTCAGAATCAAAGGGTTACAAGCCTTGAGTTTTTCAGATCAGATCGGTTTAATACCGCCCCTTTGCTGGGGGCAGAACAAAAGTCCTGCCGGGTAGTACGCAGTACGGAAAGGATTACCCCAGCAATCTCCTCACGGCCAGGTAGCTCAGTTGGTAGAGCAGCGGACTGAAAATCCGCGTGTCGGCAGTTCGATTCTGCCCCTGGCCACCATGCAAATCAGCGACTTACGACTGCTCCGGCCTCAAAATCTTGCTCGATTTCTCGCGAAGTGCCCATTTGGTGCCCATTTCGCTCGAAAATTGCCACTGACGGCGATCATCCTGAGCGTCCGCTTTCGACTGTGGGTTCAGTCGGTGAACGCAACATCTATTCTCCAAGTTAGGAGAGGGGGATGTTGAATGAAGTATCGACCAAGGAATCGTTACACGGAAGCAGACAGGGCGCTGATGTGGGATCGCTGGCAGAAAGGCGACTCGCTGGCTTCAATAGCGCGCCTGTTTGATAGAGAACACTCATCGATAGAGCGGATCATACGAGAGACAGGCGGGATCAGACCGCCAGAGAGAAAGCGTTCCCAACTTTCACTAACCCTCGCCGAGCGAGAAGAGATCTCTCGTGGAGTAGCAACCGGATGTTCGATCCGAACGATCGCCAGGTCGCTTGGGCGATCCCCCTCGACCATCTCCAGAGAACTCTCTCGTAACGGAGGTCGTGGGCGGTATCGGGCAACTAAGGCTGATCAGGCCGCCTGGCATAGAGCTCGTCGTCCAAAGCCCTGCAAGTTGGCAGTCAATCGTGCACTGAGCTATCGGGTTGCTCGGAAGCTTCAACAACAGTGGTCGCCGGAGCAGATCGCGGGTTGGTTGAAGCGCATGCACCCGGACGACGAGAATGCTCGGGTGTCACACGAAACCATCTATCGAACGCTGTTCGTTCAAGCCCGTGGTGCCTTGAAAAAGGAGCTGCTTCAGTACCTTAGAAGCAAACGAACTATGCGTCGTTCTCGGCATAAGACGCTGAAAGGTGAAGGTCTGGGTCAGATCACGGATACCGTATCGATCCGCGAGCGGCCGGCTTCTGTAGAAGACCGGGCTGTTCCTGGCCACTGGGAAGGTGATCTGATCTTCGGCTTAAAGGGCAGTCAGATCGCCACGCTGGTTGAGCGCCAAACTCGCTACGTGATGCTCGCGAAAGTGAACGGCAAGGACACGGAGACCGTGATCGATGCGCTGATCAAGCAGGCGCACCAGCTGCCGAAAGAGCTGTATAAGTCACTCACCTGGGATCGTGGTTCGGAGATGGCAGATCACAAGCGCTTCACCTTGGCGACCGACATCCAAGTGTACTTCTGTGACCCTCAGAGCCCATGGCAGCGGGGATCGAACGAGAACACCAATCGACTGCTGCGACAGTACTTCCCCAAGGGAACCGATCTATCGGTACACTCTCAGGCGAAGCTCAATGCAGTGGCTAGGCAGCTCAATGAGCGACCCAGGAAGACGCTGGACTATGCAACGCCAGCAGAGTGTTTTAACCAGTGTGTTGCGTCGACCGACTGAACCCACAACCCATTTCGGACATTTCATCACTGAAGTCGGGCACTTAGATCGGCTACCTTTTACCGATGGCCATCGCAATGATCATCCTGTTCCCGCTGATGTGCGCTTTGGGAGTAGCGTCTGTGATTT
>JAUIAV010000006.1 GCA_030425195.1 Gammaproteobacteria bacterium
ATGTGCAGGAAGCCGTTGGGCTCCGGCGGAAAGCGGGTCACGACACCCTGGCCGACCACACCCTCTTCCAGATCGCGTCTGATGCGCTGGCGGATGAAGTCCTGAACGTCCGGGGTCGTCGTGGTCACTGTGGGCACCGATCGTGGAAAGCGCGCTATTCTACCGGAAAGCCCGTCCACAGGCGCCCGCCGGGAGGCTTGCGCCGTGGCATAATCGCCGCCCCAGCCGCCCAGGACCCCGGAACACCGACAGCATGGTTTTGAGACTCATCGTGACTGCCGTTCTGTGCGCGATTCTGGCGGTGCTCGCCTGGCAGCTGAGGGTTCCGGTGAGCGAAGCCGCCGCACAGGCACGATCCATGGTCGGAGAACGCTGGTACGCCCTGACTCTGGAGGATCGGCACCTCGGCTATCTGCGCACCCGCAACTACCGGGATCGCCAGGGAAACTGGGTGTTCGAATCCGAACAGCGGTTCGCGATGAATCCCTACGATCCGGTGACCACCAGCAGTCGACGGACCTTCGCAGCCGGGCCGCCTCATGCCCTGCTCACCGCCGAGCATCTGCAGTCGAGACGGGGGCAGGAGAACGGCGTACGCATGGAGCGTACCCCGGCGGGTTACACCGCTCTCCGGCTACCGGAAGACGGCACCGTTGCGTCGCGGCACGTCTGGGACTACCACCTCGCAGACTATCTGGGATTCGAACTCTGGCTCGCCAGGGAACAGCCTCTGCGCGGCAGCGCCAGATCCGTCATGACCCTGGACTTCGACCGTCTCGAGCCCGTCCGTCGCACTTTTGAAGTGGTCGAGCGCCGCCCGGAAGGCTACGTCATCGAGAACGGAGCCCCGTTTTCAGCGACCCGGATCGATCTGGACGAACGGCTGCTTCCGGAATCCATGCGGATCGCCGGTCTGTTCAGCCTGGCCCGGGTTTCCCGGCATGAAGCCCTGGCACCCCGGAGTACGCTGCAGGCGGCGAGCTACCACATTCCCACCGACCGGCGCCTGCCTGACCACACCCGGATCAATCGGCTCAGACTCGCCATCGAGGGCCACGAGAATCCGCGCGTCCTGTTTCCCGACGCCGAACGTTCCGAGGGGAGCTGGGCGCTGGACCTGGGGCCCGGCACGATCACCCGCACACCGGCCGGTGGTGAATACAGCAGCGAGACCGTGCACATACCGAGCACGCATCCGGACATCAGATCCCTCGCTCATCGTGCCGTGGGCGGCGCCACGGACACGGCCGCCAGAGCCCGGGCACTGAACCGGTTCGTACACCAGTACCTGACCTACCGTCCCGGCAAACCGCCCGAGAGCATTCTCACGCTGCTGGACGACCGGGTCGGCGACTGCACCGAATTTGCCGATCTCCTGACGACGCTCGCCCGGAGCGCGGGCCTCCCTGCCCGGACGGTGTTCGGTCTTGCCTACTCAGACGGACAGGAGCCCGCCTTCGCCTATCACGCATGGAACGAGATCCTGGTGGACGGGGACTGGCTGCCATTCGATCCAACCTGGGGCCAGGACCGGGTGGACGCCACGCACATCCCGCTGCCCAATGACGAAACGGCGGCCATGATGCTCCTCACCGGTGCGGTGAATCTCCGCTTCAGAGTGCTGGAGGTGGGATTCTTCCCCGACTGAACTCAGTCGTCGGCCGGTGGGTCCCGCAACTCCCGCACGAGACCTTCCTGAGTAACGGACGCCAGCAGATCGCCGGCACGGTCGTAGAACGCCGCGTGCACGAGCCCGCGGGCCCCGTTGGCCGTGCTGGTGTGCTTGTGAAACAGCAGCCACTCGCTCATGGGCACCGGACGGTGTATCCAGAGCGCATGATCGAGGCTCGCCATCTGGAACCGGTCCCGGGTCACGTTCCCGGCATGGGGCAGCACCGTCGTGGAAACCAGGCCCATGTCCGAGGCGTAGGCGAGCAGGCAGCGGGCAAGCGTTCCGTCGTCCTCCGGCAGGGGTGCGGCAAAGCGGATCCAGACCGGGTTCCAGAAACGATCGGCTTCCCAGGCAGGGCTGCCGAGCCCGAACACCGAACGCGTCTCGAACGGCCGGGCCCGGCCGGCCATCGGGCTCAGGTTCGGCTGTTCCCCCGTCAGTCTGCCGACGGCGACCCGGTCGTCTTCCAGTTCCTCCGGCGGCGGTACGTTGGGCATGGAGGCCGAGTGCTCGAATCCTTCCTCCTCCAGATGGAAGGAGACACTCATGCTGAAGATGGCCCTGCCTTCCTGAATGGCAACCACGCGCCGGGTCGTGAAGGATCGGCCGTCCCGGATCCGGTCCACTTCGTAAAGCACGGGCAGTGCCGCGTTACCCGCCCGCATGAAATAACCGTGGACCGAGTGGACGTGCCGCCCTTCTACCGTGTGATAGGCGGCTCTCAGGGCCTGGGAAAGAACCTGTCCGCCGAACAGCCGATAGTTGCCGCGGACCTCGTTCAGACCCCGGTACAGGTCTTCCTCGATCCTTTCGAGCGTGAGAATACCCAGCAGACGCTCGGCGAGCGCGAGCCGCTCGGCGCCGTGTCTCGTGTCCTGGTCTGTCATCTCGGAGCTCATGGGGCCGCCTTATCGACGCTGCCGTTGAAGCAGAAATCCCGTTGCCGCAACATCGGAGGCGTTCACAGGAAGGAGCGCATGATAGTGCCAGAATCCAGATCCATGCAAAGCCGCCGGTTCCTGCTGCGCGCTCTGCTGACTTCGTTCACCGCCATCCTCTGCGTCTCTGCCGCCGGAGCCCGATCGGCGGATATCACCTCGGCGATCGCGTCCAACGATCGGCCTGCCGCGGATCGCGAGCGCGACGCCACCAGCCGCCCGGCCGAAGTTCTGGCCTTCTTCGGAGTTCCCGCGGAAGGCGTGGTCATCGACCTGTTCGGTGGCGGCGGCTACTACAGCGAGATTCTCTCCCGGGCCATGGGCCCTGAAGGGCGTGTGTATCTGCACAACAACCGCGCGTACCTGGAATTCGCCGGTGAGGCCCTGGAGGCGCGCCTGGGCAATGACCGTCTACCGAACGTGATCCGCTATGACAGAGAGCTGGATGCCATCGATCTGGCGGACGATTCCGTGGATCTGGTGCTGATGGTGATGACCTACCACGATCTCTACTACAAGACCGACGGCTGGGATCTGGATCCGGACGCCTTCTTCGCCATGGTCCATCGGATTCTGAAACCCGGCGGCGTGCTGGCGATCGTCGATCATGCGGCTGTTCCCGGATCCGGAAGCAGTGCCGCACAGGATCTGCATCGGATCGATCCCGCATTCGCGCTCGAAGACATCGAATCCCAGGGTTTCCAGCTGTCGGCGCAGTCGGATCTGCTGGCGAATCCTGAAGATTCGAGAACCGGAAGCGTCTTCGATCCGGCCATCCGCGGCAGAACGTCCAAGTTCCTGATGAAATTCGTTGAACCCGCGCCCTGAATGGGTTTAACATCCGGCCTCTTCGTTCACCCGATTCCGGGTGGCTCAACGGAAAGGACGTGCAGCGTCCTGTTGATGTATAGGGGTGTACTACATGTTGTACAGAGAGACATACATCAGATACCGAAGGCCGGCCTGCGCTGTGCGCACCTCCGGCTATACCGGCGCCCTTCCGGGCATTCACGCCGGTACCGGTGGCCATTCCTTGAGCTGATCTGCTGACGCACCCTCGAGGAACGCCATCAGGCGGTTCCTCGAACCCGACGTCTGCCGTCCCGCGTTCTCAACAGAACGCAGCCATTCGAAAGACACTCGAGGATCCCCTGCCGGGAAGCATCTTCGACGTTTTGGTTTTCGAACTGGATTTATCCGATGAGCAGACAACAATCTCTGAATCTCTGGCGCATCACCGAAGGGCAGCGGCTGCCCTACTTCGGCGCGGTGATCTCCATGGCGCTGATGAACGCGTTCATGTTCGGCGCGCCGCTGATCGGCAAGTTCGCCATCGACGTGGTGGTGGAACGTGACTTCGCCTTCGCGCAGCCGCAACTGCTCGGTCTCGCACAGGCCATGGGCGATGGTTCACCCTATCTGAACTACCTGATGATCTCGGCGGTGCTGGCCGTGCTGGTGACGGCCATGGGCGGACTGTTTCTGTTTTTCCGGGGCCGTCTGGCCGCTACCGCTTCAGAAGCCATCGTGCGCCGGCTGCGGGAAACCATCTACCGGCGCATGCACAATCTGCATGCCGCGTTCTATGACACCGCGGATACCGGCGACCTGGTGCAGCGATCGAGCTCCGACGTGGAGACCCTGCGGGTCTTCCTCTCCAGCGACGTGGTGGAGATCGGGCGCGCCATCATGCTGCTGCTGTGCGTGCTGCCGTTTCTCTTCTACATGTCCAGTGATCTGGCCTGGCTGTCCATCTGCCTGATGCCCTTCCTGGTGGTGGGCGCCTACGTCTTCTTCTCGAAAGTGAAGGAGGTCTTCCAGGTGACCGATGAAGCGGAAGCGGAAATGACCGCCACGCTGCAGGAGAATCTCACCGGAATCCGGGTGGTTCGCGCTTTCGCCCGGCAGGCCTTCGAGACGGAAAAGTTCGGCGTGAAGAACGCCGCGTTCCGTAATCACAACTACCGCCTCATCCGGCTCATGGGGTACTACTGGGGCATCAGCGATTTCTTCGCCATGCTCCAGATCGGTGTGGTGCTGATCGCCGGTGCCCGTTTCATCATGGCCGGCACCCTGACCGTGGGCGAGCTGTTCGCATTCATGACCTACGTCTCCATGGTGATCTGGCCGATCCGTCAGCTCGGACGGGTCCTGACCGACACCGGCAAGGCGGTGGTCTCCATGGGCCGTGTCAACGAGATTCTCGACAAGCCGGAGGAGAGCCGGGAACTGGCCCCGGCCGATGGTCGGGCACGGGGAGAGCTGGTGTTCGAGCATCTCACCTTCGGCTACGAGCCGGACAAACCCGTGCTGCAGGACGTGAGCATCGCCATCGCCCCGGGCGAGACGCTGGCGCTGGTGGGACCGCCCGGCTCCGGGAAGTCGAGCCTGATCCGCGTGCTGCTGAGAATGTATCCCTATCAGTCCGGCCGGGTGCTGCTGGACGGTCAGGAGATCACCGAGGTCAACCGGCAGTGGCTGCGTGCCCAGGTGGGCGTGGTGCTGCAGGATCCGTTTCTGTACTCGCGTTCCATCCGCGCCAACCTGATGGTGGGAAGACCGAACGCTCCCATGACGGAGATCATCGAGTCCTGCAGGGATGCGGCCATTCATTCATCCATCGAGAGCTTTCCCGAGGGATTCGAGGCCATGGTCGGCGAGCGGGGCGTCACGCTGTCCGGCGGCCAGCGCCAGCGTCTGGCGCTGGCCCGGGCGCTGCTGAAAGATCCCCCGGTGCTGGTTCTCGACGACTCCCTTTCGGCCGTCGATACCGGTACGGAACGGGACATTCTGGCGGCCATGGCCCGTCGCAAGGGGCGTCAGACGACGATCATCATCGCCCACCGGCTCTCCAGCGTCATGCACGCCGACCGGATTCTCGTGCTCGACCGGGGACGGGTGGCGCAGATCGGCGATCACCGCACGCTCGCGGTCGAAGAGGGGCCTTACCGGCGTCTGTGCGAGATTCAGGGTGCGCTGGATGCATC
Organism: Gammaproteobacteria bacterium; assembly: GCA_030425195.1. GTDB lineage: Bacteria > Pseudomonadota > Gammaproteobacteria > Pseudomonadales > Azotimanducaceae > SZUA-309. The sequence goes on from JAUIAV010000006.1 coordinate 5,598, forward strand.
GATCCGGGCGGACATCGACGCGGGCGCCAACGTCCCGGGCCCATCGATCGAGGAGGGAAAGAGCCATGGATAACTACGACGACGAGAATTTCGACGACGGGTTCGACGAGGACGCACTTGCCGCCCGCATGAACCTGGATCTCTGGAAGAAGCTCTTCGGCTACGCCCGCCGGTATCCGAAAGATCTGACCTGGCTCGGCGTTTTCGCCTTCTGTACCGCCTGCGCGGAGGTGGCCTATCCGCTGATCACGAAGGGCGTGGTCGACGAGGTCGCCGCCAATGGCAGCGATGCCTCGCTGATGCCCTGGGTGCTCGCGTACCTGGTCTGCACGGCCGGTATCGCGCTGTCCATCGGCGGCTTCATCTGGATGGGCGGCAAAATCCGCACCCACGTGAGCCACGACATCCGCCGGGATGGATTCGCCAACCTGCAGCGCCTGTCTTTCAGCTTCTTCGACTACCGTCCCGTGGGCTGGCTGATGGCCAGAATGACGTCGGATTGCGAACGGCTGTCGAACATTCTGGCCTGGGGTTTTCTGGATCTGGTCTGGGGCACCACCATGATGCTCGGCATCGCCGTGGCCATGCTGTTCATGAATCCGAAGCTGGCCATCGTCGTGCTGGCCATCCTGCCGCTGCTCGGCTGGGTGTCCACCAAGTTTCAGCGTCACATTCTGAAATCGGCCCGGCAGGTACGGGCGACGAACTCGCGCATCACCGGCTCCTACAACGAGGCCATCATGGGCGTGCTCACCAGCAAGGCCTTCGTCAGGGAGGAGGCGAACCTGGACGAGTTCAGGACGCTGACGGACCGTATGTACGGCGCCTCCGTCACGAATCTCACCCAGGCGGCGATCTACGTGCCCATCGTGATCACTCTGGCGAGCCTGGCCACGGGTCTGGCGCTTGCCATCGGCGGGATCGATCTTCTGGACGGACTGATCAGCGCCGGTACGCTGGTCGCCTTCATGGCCTACACCCGGCACTTCTTCGATCCGGTGGAACAGCTCGGCCACTGGTTTGCGGAGATGCAGATGGCGCAGGCATCCGCGGAGAGAATTCTCTCGCTGATCGAAGCAGATCCGGAGATCAAGGATTCGGAGTCCGTCCTCGAGGCTCTCGGCCGGAAACGCTCGACGGGCGACGGACGGTTCGCGGCGGACGGCGGTGAAGACGCCATCCACAGCATCGAGCTGAAAGGGCTCGGCTTCGCCTACGATCCCGCCAAGCCGGTGCTGAGTGACGTCAACTTCACCGTTCACCGCGGCGAAACCATCGCCATCGTCGGACCCACCGGCGGCGGCAAGAGCACCCTGGTCAACGTGATCTGCCGCTTCTACGAGCCGACTCAGGGATCCGTGCTCATCGACGGTCTGGACTACCGCAACCGCAGCCTGCACTGGCTCCAGTCGAACCTGGGTATCGTGCTGCAGAACGCGCACGTCTTCAGCGGCTCCATCATGGAGAACATCCGCTACGGCCGCCTCGACGCCACGGACGAGGAGGTCATCGAGGCGGCGCGGACGGCGGGGGCGCACGAGTTCATCATGGGCTTCGACGAGGGGTACGGAACGGCCACCGGCGAGGGCGGCAGCCGTCTCTCGGCGGGACAGAAACAGCTGGTCTCGTTCGCCCGCGCCATTCTGGCCGACCCTCAGATTCTGGTGATGGATGAGGCCACCTCCTCGGTGGATACGGAAACGGAGCAGCGCATACAGCAGGGCCTGGTGAACGTGCTGAAAGGACGGATCGCGTTCGTGATCGCCCACCGCCTTTCCACGATCCGCAATGCCGACCGGATCCTGGTGATCGAAGGCGGACGGATCACGGAAGCCGGAACACACCAGGCGCTCATGGATACGCGCGGACACTACTACGAGCTCTACCGGCAGCAGAGCCTGCAGGAGGCATCGGCCAGCCTGGACACAGGCGGCAGCGAACCGCTGCCCGCCTGACGGGGATTCAGAGCCGGCGGCGGAGAGCGGCCGTGGACGGGTGAGGATCCAGGTAGGTCTGATAGAGCACGTAGGTATCCGGATGCCGGCCGAGGTGGTGCCGCAGCACGGCAAGCGGCGCCAGGAGCGGCTGCTCGCCGCGCCGGTAGGCGCTGATGAGCTCGGCGAGTTCCTGGCGGCTCGGCGCATCCAGCACCCGCTTCAGATATCCCTGCAGATGAGCAAGCACGTTGGCGTGCCCGCCCCGGGAAGCGGGCCTTGCCAGGCCCTGCATGAGCAGGGAGATGTAACGGCCGGCTATTCCCGGCAGGTCGGATTTGAGATTGGCCAGCAGACGACCCGTCTGCTGGTAGGCGGGCACGCTGTGCGCCATCAGAAGATACTTGTAGCGGCTGTGGAATTCGATCAGCCGGGCAGCCGTCAGCCCCTCCCGGATCAGGGTCTGCCAGTGCGCGTAGGCGAACGTCCGGGTCACGAAATTCTCTCTCAGCACCTCGTCGTTCAACCGTCCGCATTCCTCCAGCGGCAGATCGGGCAGCATCTCGGCAAGCACGCCCGCGAAGATACCCGTGCCGCGGCGACTCGGAGCACCCACCGTCCCGTCGTCGAGCTCCGGATAGACCTTGACCCGTTCCAGGCCGCAGGAAGGCGAACTCTTCATGAGCACGTAGCCCGCGAGATGGCCGAGCGTCGGCGCAGTCTCCCGTGCATAACCGGCCAGCGCATCCGTATAGTCCGCCTCGCTGTCCTTCACACCTACGGCCCGGATTCCGGCCCTCTCGACGAGGCGGATGGGCGGTCGCGGTACCGGCATCCCGATCCCTACCTCCGGACAGAAACCCTCGAAGGTGTACAGGCCTTCGAGGGCAGCATGGGGAAACGACGAGCGTGCACCACTGCCGTCATAACGGACTTCGTGGCCGAGCAGACAGTCGCTGATGCCGAGCGGCAGCGGCGGATCCGGGCGTGCGGGGAAATCGGGGACCGCGTCAGCCACGGGTCGCGATGAAGGACCAGAGCGCGTCGTCACCCGAGGTGGCCACACGCGCCGCCAGCGCCCGGCCAAGCCGCTCCTGCCAGATCCGCTCGGTCCCATACTCGTCCCGCCAGGCCCAGAGTCTGCGGGTGGTGTGGTGCAGCTGATGCTCGTGGGTATACCCCATGGCGCCATGAACCTGATGAGCCAGCTCGGCGACCACGCCCACCGCCTCGCCCACGCGGGCCTTGGCAGCGGCCACCTCCTCGGACATGCGATCGGTTCCGATACCCGCCAGGCCGGCGTCTGCCGCCCGGATGGCGGCTGCGGTTTCGGCCGCCATCACGGCCATGTGGTGCTGAATCGCCTGAAATTTCGAGATGGGCCGGCCGAACTGCTCCCGCTCACTGACATAGTCGAGGGAAAGCGCAAGCGCCCGGGTGAGTCCGCCGGCCATCATGACCGCACGGGTCAGCGCCAGCAGCCCCAGGGCATCCTCTTCGATGACGAGCGGCGTGGACGTCCCGGCACGAACCCGGTCTCTGGGCTCACCCGCGAGGTTGGCACCCGGCTCCACGGTCAGGTCCGTCAGCAGGTGGGCCGTGCCGTCCGCGGAAAGCGATACGACCGCCTCCACCGCCCTGCCCCAGGGCACTTCACCGGCACCCCGGGCATCGCCCGTTCCGATGGAAGCGGAAGTACCGTCGCCGCCCAGCCAGCGATTCACCAGCAGCATCTCCGCGAGAGGCAGTGGCAGTGCGAACTGCCCGGCCACCCTGAGCACCGACAGTGCATCCGCCAGCTCCACGCCGGATTCGGGCATGGCCAGCTGCTGAAAACCGTTCTCATGGATGAGATCGTGCAGCACCTTCGGGTATTCGCCCTGCTCCGCCCTGTCCAGCAGAGGTTTGTCGCAGTGATCGGCGAACATCTTCTCCGCCGTGTCCTGAAGCATCTGTCGGGTATCCATCAGCGCAACCCCAGACCGCGGGCAATCACGCCACGGAGAATCTCGCGGGTACCACCCCGGAGTGTGAACGAGGGAGACAGCAGCAGCGTATCCGAGTAGCAGCGTCGGAACTCCGCCCAGGCCGGGTCTGACAGCGCCCCATCGGGCAGCGCCAGTCGAACCATCTCCGGCAGCAGCTTCTCGAAGTCGTTGCCGAGGGCTTTGACCAGTGCCGCCTCCACATCCGGACTCATTCCTTCCTCCAGCATGCCGGCCACGGAAATCGACATTCGCCGCAGCGTCATCAGATGGGCCGCCGCACGGCCGATCATGGCGGCTTCTTCCGGACGCGCGTCGGCACCGGCCGCCCTGGCGAAGGCCACCAGCACCCTGAAAGCCGAGAGAAAGCGTTCCGGGCCACTGCGCTCGTAGGCGAGCTCGCTGGTGACCTGCTGCCAGCCGTTCCCCGGCTCGCCAACCACACGATCCAGTGGAACCACCACGTCCTCGAAAACGATCTCGTTGAAGTCTTCGCCACCACCGATGTTTCTGATCGGACGGACGACGGCGCCGTCGTTTCTCAGATCCACGATCAGCTGCGACAGTCCCGCATGGCGCTCGGATCCCGGTTCGGTCCGCACCAGCGCGATGATGAAGTGATTCCGGTGCGCGTCCGTGGACCAGAGCTTGGTACCGTTGATGCGCCAGCTGTCTCCTTCCCGGATTGCCGTCGTCCGGACGCTGGCGAGATCCGAGCCGGTATTGGGTTCGCTCATCCCGATGGAGAAGAAGGACTGCCCCCGCGTGATGTCCGGCAGATAACGCGACTTCTGCGCCTCGCTGCCGAATCTCAGAAGCAGAGGCCCGCTCTGACGGTCGGCGATCCAGTGCGCGCTGACCGGAGCACCGGCGGCCAGCAGCTCCTCGGTGACCACGTAGCGCTCGAAAAACGTCCGCTCTCCCCCGCCGAACGCCTTCGGCCAGGTCATGCCGATCCAGCCGCGCTCACCCAGCCGGGCAGAAAACTCGGGGTCGTGACCCGTCGAAAAATCCGAGTTGGGCCTGCCGATCAGATCCCGGTTGTCGTGGATGAATGTCCGGACCTCCTGGCGGAGAGATTCCGCAGCTTCCGGCAGCTGCATCGGGTCGAATTTGAGCACGTCGGGCTGTTGGTCTTCGAAAAGGACCCGCTACGTTAACCGACACCCGGAGTAATGCAAATCACCCTGGTACACTACCCGCATGACCCAGACCGACGTGGCAGCACGCTTCGAGGAAGTGCTCGACGACATCGAGGAGCGCTCGGCTCTGACCGACCGGTTCGTCGATCGCGACCTGTTCCGTCTGTACCTCGCCACCCTCTGGGCCAACGTGGTCCTCAACCCGTCGGACGCCGGCCTCACGGAAGAGGATCTGGAACCGCTTCACGACTATCTGAATCTGCGCGCCGGCAGAGTGCTCGGCAGCCAGGGCACGCTGACGGATTGCTTCCGCTTCGTGAACAGCAAGGAAGGCGAACGGGCGATGAAAGCCGCCCGGCTGAACCAGACTCACAAGGAACTGCTGCTCTACTTCTCATCCATGATTCTGGATCCGGACGGCCACCGGCGCTGGATGGACATGGTTCTGGATCCGGACCAGCGCGGCTGAAGGCCACGCTCACGGATCAACCCATCACGCTGACGACGATCTGCCGGTCACCCCGATGGTGGCGGTGCTCCCAGAGAAAGATCCCCTGCCAGGTGCCCAGCACCATGCGACCGTCGGCCAGGGGTACGGAAAGGCTGGTGGCCGTCAGCGCCGATTTGATGTGCGCCGGCATGTCGTCCGGACCTTCCTCTGTGTGGGTGTACAGGCTGTCCTCTTCGGGGACCAGCCTGTTCATCCAGCGCTCGAGATCTTCACGGGCGGACGGGTCGGCATTCTCCTGAATGAGCAGGCTGGCGGACGTATGTCGAACAAAGAGTGTGACCAGCCCCTCATTTACTCCGGAACTGGCGACCAGGTCGGCTACTTTGTGCGTAATGTCATAGAGCCCCTGGCGGCCGACGGATACTTTCAGCGTGTAGTTCATGGACGATTGCGACCAGTGGTTGTGCGAAAGGATAAACGCGCATGGCCCCAAGCGACAGACGATGGTGCACAGCCGCTATATTCATTTGTTCCTGCTGGGAAGCCCCCTGGCTGCCGCCCTGAGTGCAGCCTTCGTCAGCATCCACTATCCACCGTACACCTGGATCGCCGTGGCGGCAGCCGCCATCTTCAGCGTGCTCAGCTTCGTCGCCCTGCGCCGGAACAAACGCAATGCGGCGCTGCAGTTCGTGAAGGCATTCGAAGCCGCCCCGGCCGGCCTGCTGCTCCTGGACCTCAACGGCGTCATCATCTGGGCCAACCGGACCATCGAGACGATCGGCGAACGGGATCTGGAGGATCTGCAGGGCCGCCAGCTCGGCGAGCTCCTGACCGGATCCGCCTGGGATTCCGTGCAGAGCAGCCGCCAGGCGCTCCTCGACGGTAACACGGTTGATCTCGAAGGCCACATCACCTCGGCCCACGGGCGGACCGCCTGGACCAGCGCTCATGCCAACCTGCTCCGGAATGAAGCCGGCCGGCCCGAATACATCATGGTTCAGGTGCTGGATCTATCGGACGCGCAGGATGCGCAGCATCGCGCAAGCCTCTCCGAGGCCCGCCTGTTCCATACGCTCGACCTTTCCGCCGACCTGATGATCAACACGGATCACAGCGGCCGGATCACCTACGCCAACGCCACCGCCATGGACCTGCTCGCGGAGGGTGCCGGCCTCACGGGCAGAAACATTCTGGAGTATGTGGCACCGGACGAGCACAAGGCGTTCGTCAATGCGTTCAAGAAGTGCCAGGCCGACGCCGGTCGACCCGCGGAATTCAACAAGCTGAAACTGCACCCCGGCGGGCGCAGCGACCGTACGCCCCGGATACACTTCGTTTCCGCCACGCTGATGGGCATGGGCGATCGGGAGAACGCGATCGCGCTGGTGTGTAAGGACACCCATGAACAGATGGCCTCCCTGGCGCAGCTCAGAAGCTCCGAGGCACGCTTCTCGCGCATCTTTCACTCGAGCCCCGATGCCATTCTCATCGTCCGCCAGTCGGACACCGTGATTCTGGACTTCAATGCAAGCTTCACCCGCCTGCTGGGCTACAGCCGGGAGGACGCCATAGGCTGCGCCGAGCTCGAGCTGGACCTGTTCGCGGATCCGGCGGAGCGGCGCACGATCATCCGCCAGCTGGAACGCACCAGCGAGGCCACCGGTCTGGAGACACACCTGCGTACCCGGGACAATCAGATCGTCCCCGTGGAAATTTCGCTCCGCTACATCGAAATCGACGGCGAGCTCTGCACCCTGTGCATCGGCCGCGACATCAGCGAGCGGATCGCCGCCGAGGCGGCTCTGCGTACGAGCGAGGAGAAGTTCGAGCAGGTATTCCGCCGCAGCCCCGATGGGATCGTGATCCTGAAGCAGCGCGATCTCAGCATCTACGACATCAACGATTCATTCCTGCTGGCCGCCGAGTACGCCCGGGACGAGCTGATCGGCAAGTCGGTCTACGAGCTGAACATCTTCGAAGACGACAACACGCTGGAGGCTGCCACCGATGCCCTGAGCCAACAGGGCTTCTTTTCGAACCGGGAAATCGTGTTTCACACCAAGACCGGATTCAAGGTGCAGAGCCTGGTGTCGGCCACCTACATCGAAATTCATGGCGAACCCTGCGTGCTCTGCATTGCCAAGAACGTCAACGATCTGCGGCAGGCAGAAGAGAAGCTCCGCGAATCGGAGCTGCGCTTCCGCAGCGCCTTCGAGAACTCGCCCATCGGCATCGTGCTGATCGATCTCAAAGGCACGATCTTCCAGGCCAACAACTTCGCCTCGGAAGTACTGGGCTACGAGAGAAATCCGCTCGAGGGAACACACATCTCCAGACTGGTGCCGAAAGAGGACCGGGCACAGCTGAAGGAGACGTTCTCCCGGCTTTCAAGCGGAAAGGACGAGACCGTGCGCACCGAGTGCAGGATGCTCCGCGAAGACGACCTGGAGCTCTGGACCAATCTGCACGTGGTCGTTCAGCGCGATACCCAGGGCGAGCCGGCCTACCTGATCGGTCAGATCGCCGACATCACGGAGATGAAGAGCAGTCAGAACCGCATGGAGCGGATGGCCTTCTACGACACCCTGACGAACCTGGCGAACCGCCGGCTCTTCTACGACCGTCTCGGTCAGGCCGTCGACCATGCCCAGCGCTCCCGGCACCTCTCTGCACTGCTGTATCTGGACCTGGATCAGTTCAAACGGGTCAACGACACGCTGGGCCACGAAGTCGGCGACGTGCTGCTGCAGGAAGTATCCACCCGTCTCACGAGCTGTGTGCGCCAGGAAGACACGGTGGCCCGGCTCGGCGGAGACGAGTTCACCGTCCTGCTGTTCGACATCAAATCGCCGAGCGATGCGAGCCTGGTCGCCGACAAGATCCTCAACACACTCCGACAGCCGCTGAGCATCTCAGGCCATCAGCTGGTGGTCACCACCAGCATCGGGATCACCATCGTCCCTCAGGACGGCACCGACCCCAACTCGTTGATGAAGAATGCGGACCTCGCCATGTACCGGGCCAAGGAACACGGCCGGAACACGTATCACTTCTACAGCGAGGAGATGAACACCAACGCCATCAAGCGGCTGCGCACCGAGTATGAACTCCGGCGCGCGATGGAACGCAGCGAGTTCGTCCTCTTCTACCAGCCGAAGGTGAAACTGGACGATCAGCAGATCGTCGGGGTCGAATGCCTCATCCGCTGGGAGCATCCGGAACGCGGCCTGCTCACACCCTACGAATTCATCGAGGTGGCGGAAGAAACCGGCGCCATCGTGGACATCGGCAACTGGATCATCCAGGAGGCCTGCCGGACCGGCAGGGCACTCTCCGAGCAGGCGAAACGGAACATCCAGATTGCGGTGAACATATCGCCGCGTCAGTTCAGAGATCCGAATCTGGTGGCCACCATCAGGCGCAACCTCCGGGAATCCGGCCTCAACCCTTCCACCCTGGAGATCGAAATCACGGAAACCATGCTGATGGGCGATGTGGAGGCCGCCAACACCACCGTCCGCCAGCTGCATGAGCTGGGCGTCCGTCTGGCCATCGATGACTTCGGCACCGGCTATTCTTCGCTGAACTACCTGAAGAAGTTTCCGATCAACACCGTGAAGGTGGACCGCAGCTTCATCATGGACATTCCGGAAAGCGCGGATGACAAGGCGATCACATCGGCCGTGATTGCCATGGCCCACCGGCTGAACATGGAAGTCGTCGCCGAAGGCGTGGAAACTCAGGCGCAGCTGGACTTCCTGCTGGAGCACGACTGTGAATATGCGCAGGGTTATCTGTTCGCCAAGCCGCTGCCGCTGTCACATCTGCGGCCCATGATCATGCCCAATGTCCGGGTCATGCGCAGCCGGACCTCCTGACTCCGCCCGTTGCCCGGCAACCAGCCGCAGCAGGGCCGGTACCACCACCAGCGTGACCAGGAGCATCGTCGAGATGGCGATGCTCAGCAGCAACCCCACCGAAGCGGCCCCTTTGTGGGGAGAAAACGACAGGGAGAAGAAGGTCCCGATGGTGGTCAGCCCGCTGATGATCACGGCCCGCGTGGTGCTGGACGTCATCGCTCGCCTCACGTCGCCTGCCGTGGCGAACCGGTGCACCACGTGGATGCCGGTATCCACCCCGAGACCGAAGATCAGCGGGATCACAAGAATGTTCGCCATGTTCAGCGTCAGATCGCTGAGCTGAATGATCGCGAGGGTGATCAGCGTGGTCAGCGTCAGCGGGACCAGCACGACCAGCGGCAGCAGAACACCCCGGAAATGAACGACGAGGATGATGCCGATAGCGCTGACGGCCAGGAACACGGCTTCCACGAACGCATCGACCGCAACGCCGCCAACCCCCCACTCGACCACCGCCCGGCCGCCCGCTTCGGGGTGTATGGCCATCACGGCCTGAACGAAGTCGTCCATCGCGGCACGGGTATCGATGGCGCCCCGCGGCATCACCGTCAGCAGCACGCGTCCGTCCTCCGTCACGAACCGCTGCAGAAGGTCTTCCGGCAGCGCATCGAATCCGAAAGGCGCTGCGTTCACGATTCGTTCGAGCTCATCCAGCTCATCCTCGAGAGACGCCGCGAGCATGCCGTTCAGGCGCTCGAGGTCTCGAGGCGCGTTCAGCAACCCGGCCAGTGCTCCGGCGAACGTGCGCACCAGGGCATCGTCTTCCCGTGCCAGATCAGTGCCGGACTCCAGCAGCACTTCGTCGAGATACGCGAGCGCTTCCGTCAGATCGGCCACGGCGGTGCGGGCGTCCGCCTGCTCCACACCTTCGATGGTGTCGAGCAGCGTTCGCAGCTCATCGAGCATGGCCGACTTTCCAGCCTGCCCCGTCGGCACCAGATCGTCAGGCGCGATCACGGACCCCACCTCCGGCAGCCGATCGAGCTGCCCGGCAAGCCGGGAGGCCGCAGCCGCATCGGGACTCAGCACCTGGATGCTGTAATCCGTGGAAACACCGTTTTCCTGGAGCTCCAGAAGCGTGCTCATGGCTTCCGTCCCCTCGTCCCGGAGCGCCAGCACGCTGTAGTCGAATTTCAGATCCCGTGCTGCCCACCCCGCAGCGACCGCTACGGTCAGAGCGATCAGAAGAACGGCAACCGGACGCACATGCCTTTCCGAGCGGCGCCGCTGACGGCGCTTCCCCGGCAGCGGCAATCCCGTCAGGCTGAAGAACGCCGGCAGGAACGTCAGGGTCAGAACCAGAGCGATCACCATGCCGCCGGCGGAAATCACGCCGAGCTCGGCCAGACCCAGATAGTCGGTGGGCACAAAGGACAGAAAGGCAATGGAGGACGTGAGCATGCACAGAACGAGGGCCGGCCCGATTTCCCTCACCACGTGAACTTCCGCGTCCTCATCGTCACCCGACGTCATCCCTTCCTGCATCCGGAGCGAGAAGTGCACGGAGAAGTCGACGCCGAGACCGAAGAACATCACCACGAAGATCAGCGCCAGCGTGTTGAAGCTGCCCACCGTCAGGATCGCGAACGACAGCGTCAGAAGCACACCGATACCGAGCAGAGCGAAGGTCCCGGCCATGATCCGCCAGGAACCCACCCCCAGGTAGAGGATGGCCGCGAGCAGGAGGAGCGAGACCGAACCGGCGATGCCGATGCCGTCCAGCGCGGTGCTGATCTCCTCGTGGGCGAGCGGAACCTCGCCGGTCAGCCGCACGCTGACGCCTTCCCCGATCGCGGCGGCATCGATGATCCGGCGGATCATGCGCACCTGTGCCTCGTTCGGCAGACGCTGGTCGAGATTCTGAACACCCTTCAGAATCACCAGCACGTAGTGGGTATCGGCGTCGGGGACCAGGTGCGGATAGGCCTCCAGCTCCAGGTTCTCCGGGACCCCTTCGGAAAAGGACGCGGCGATGGATCTGAGCAGGCTCGGCAGACGCAGCCCGTCCGTGGCGGACACCTGGTCCGCGAGGGTGAAGGCCGCGTTGGCGAGCCCGGCACCATCCGCAAGGCGCAGCATGGCACCATAGTCGTACTGAACACCCGCGATCCAGTCCTCGAGCAGCGATTCGTTCAGGAAGTAAGCCCGGTGGTCCCGCAGAAAAGGGTCGAGTGCCGGCGCGAAGACGAACTCGAAGCCCGGGCTCTGCTCGAACCGCGTCTTCAGACGCGCGGCCGTCCGATCGACGGAAACGGGATCGGTCCCCGAAATCACCACTACCGACGTCTGCTGAAGCTCGGGGAACAGCGCCTTGATGGCCTCGTTGGACTCGAACCAGGCGAGCTCGTCCGAAGGTCGGATGAGCTTTCCGAGGTCCGAATCCACACTGAAACGGGCGGTCACGTGCAGGCCTGCCAGGATGGAAAGGACCGAGAGCAGAAGCAGCACCGGCCGGGGGTGTGTTTCGCAGAAACCGACCCACCGTCCGAGCACGCGGCCGACAGGATTCAAGACGTCCCCGTCAGCTTCCGGGGTTCAGGCGTCACCCGCGGTCGGATGTCGAGGATTTCCTCATAGAAACTCCGGAGTGACTGCGCGGTTCTGTCGTGACTGAGGTTCCGGGCGAACAGCCGGTTGAACTGACCCTGGCGCTCCCGCTCATCCGGACGCGCCAGCCAGTAATCAATCCGTTCCGCCAGATCTGCCGGGTCTCCCTTCACGAATCTCGCGTTCGCCTCGTGGACGATGGCGGCGCAGGCACTGTCCGCGGAGTCGGAGACCACCACCGTATTGCCGGCCGCCATGGCTTCGAGCACGGACATGCCCTCAAGCTCGATGGTGCCTGCATGGACGAAGAGATCCGCCTGTCCGTACAGGGTCAGCAGCTCGTCATCGTCGACCCAGCCGATGCGGGCGTCCACGCCCAGCGCTCCGGCAAGCCGCTTCAGGGCGTTTTCCCGGGGCCCGACACCGGCAAGAACGATGCAGAGGTCATCCGCATGGCGAGAGAGCGCAACCGCCCGGAGCAGCGTCTCCTGTTCCTTCTCCCTTGCCAGGCGCCCCACCGAGAGCAGAATCCGTGTGCCCGTCGAGCCGGTTCGCTCCACCTCGAAGAAACGGCCGGGAATGCCATTCGAAATCACCGTGATGGGCCTGTCCAGGCCGTGCGATCTCAGCAGCGTCGCGGCGAACGCGGAAGGCGCCACGACCTGGTCCGCACGCCGGTAGATGAACCGGATGAAGAGCCGGTAGATGAGCCCGGAAAGAATTCCGCCCGGCAACCGCAGATTCTTCAGAATGTTCTCAGGCTGAACGTGAAACGAGCAGACGATGGGAATACCCAGCGAGCGGGCTTCCTCGATGGCCGCCCATGCCAGAAAGAACGGATACTGCACGTGCAGCAGATCGCAGCCTTCGAGCAGGCGCCGGATTTTCGCCCGATCCGGCCTGGCCAGCGGTGCCCGCATGGCATCGATGATGCGGTTCACCCCGGGGATCGACAGCTGCTCGAAGGCCTCCGGGGCAGGCACACCAGGCCCGGGCAGCGCCAGCAGTTGGAAGCGGAAGCCGGACCGGCCGAGCGCTTCGATGAAACGACGGGTGGAAACCACGGTGCCGTTGTACGGATAGTCCCAGGGATCGATGACGACGGCGATACGCGGCACGGGCATCCGGGTCCGCTAACGGATCAGCGCCATGCTGAACCAGGGGACGTAGGTGATCAGCGCCAGCGCGATCAGCAGCACGACCATGAAGGGTACGCAGGCGGCGTAGAGCTCGAGCAGCGGCCGGTTGAAACGATAGCTGGCGATGAAGAGATTCATACCGACCGGCGGCGTGAAATATCCGATCTGCATGTTGGCCAGGAAGATGATGCCCAGATGCACGGGATGAATGCCGAAGCCCGCCGCCACCGGCAGAATGAGCGGAACGACGATCACCAGCGCGGAAAAGATGTCGAGCATCGCGCCGAGCACCAGAAGCATGAGGTTCAGCAGCAGCAGGAATCCGAGCGCGCTCTCCACGTGCGTCTGCATGAACTCGAACAGCGCCTGGGGTATCTCCGCATCGACCAGATAGTTCGTGAACGCGAGGGCGACGCCCAGAATCAGGAGTATCCCCCCGACCATGACCATGGACTCGATCATCACCTTCGGCAGTCTCGACAGCGGAATCTCACGGTAGAGCAGCACTTCCACCAGCGTCACATAGACGGCCGTCATGGCCGCTGCTTCCGAGACGGCGAACCAGCCCGAATAAATCCCGCCAAGAATGATTACCGGCAGCGGCAACTCCCACCTGGCATCCCAGAGTGCGCTCCTGAACCGTGCAAACGAGAACGACTGACGGGGAATCCGGCCGCCACGATGATGCCAGAGCGTATAGACCACCAGCGCGAACAGCATGAGCAGCAGCGGCAGCACGCCCGCCAGGAACAGCTCGGAGATCGTGAACGGTTCGCCGACTTCCATCTGCTGCGCGATGATTCCATAGAGAATCAGCGGGACCGACGGAACCAGCAGCAGCCCGAGCGACCCGGAGGTGGTCACCAGCCCGAGCGAAAAACGATCGGAGTATCCGGCGCTCTTCAGAGCCGGCAGCAGCAGCGCGCCCAGCGCTACGATCGTCACACCCGACGCGCCGGTGAGCGCCGTGAACAGGGCGCAGGCGAAAAAGCCGACGAGGGCCAGTCCACTCGGCAGTCCGCCGAACACGCTCTGCACCAGATTCACCAGCCGCTCCGAGGTTCGCGCCTCGGCCAGGACGTAGCCGGCATAGGTGAACAGCGGCAGCGTTACCAAGAGCGGCGTATCGACAATCCGGTACACCTCAATCGCCACGACGGCCAGTGGTATGTCAGCGGAGAAGAACCCGACCATGGCGGCGCCCATGAGCACGGCAAACAGCGGCGCGCCAGCGAAGGCGGCAAGGATGAGACCGATGACGAGCAGCCAGGTCATCGGATGGTCAGAGCCCGGATCAGATAACGCAGGCAGATGAGTCCGGCTCCGACGGGCATGACGGCTTCGCAGATCCAGGCCGGCACGGAGGCGAACGCGATGATGCTGTCCTGGTAATCGAGCCGCACGAACTCGAAGCTGTACCAGGCGAAAAGTCCTGCCACGAATGCCGTGAACAGCGACCGGAAGCGGTCCAGCCAGCGGGACGATCGTTCACCCGTGAACCGGGTCAGAAGATCGATCCGTATGTGCTCGTCGTTCCGGGAAGCGATGGTCGCCCCGACGAACGTCACCCAGAGGACGAGCACCCTGACCAGAGCATCGCCCCAGAGAATACCGGTGTCGAAGAAATTACGCGCCACCACCTGATAGGCGGCAAGCAGAATCATCGTGGACAGGAGCAGAACGAGGAGTCCGCTCTCGACGAACCGGATGCCGGCGAGCAGCCGGTCAGTCAAGGCCTTCTCGATACTCGGCAAGCATGCCCTCGAGCGTCTCGATCAGGTCCGCCGACATCAGCCCCTCACCGATCATCTGCTGAGCCGCCTGATCCGCCAGACCTTTCCAGCGCCGGGTTTCTTCGGAAGTGGGTACGCTGAACGACAGTCCCTGAGTCTTCAGGACTTCCACCGCCCGGATGTGATCCTTCCGGTTCTGAGCGTTGACCTGACGCACCACCTCTCCCATCACCTCGCGCACCACCGCCTGGTCCGCCGTTTCCAGCCGATCGAACTGCCGGTCCCGTACCGTGAGGAGCCCGTAGACATAAAGCAGAGGCAGATCGAATACGTATTTGAGCTGGGTGTGCCACTGCAGCGCGATGGCCCCTACCGGCGGCACGGCCACCGTGTTGATGAGACCCGTCTGGAGCCCGCCCAGCACGTCTGCGATGGAAAGCGGGATCGGCGAAATGTCGAACGTGCGGATGGCGAGCTCAGCACCCGGATCGCCATCCGGAATCCAGACTTTCTGCGAACGGACCTCGTCGAAGGTGTCCACCTCCGCCTTGGACATGGCGTAGGCGAATCCGACCTCGGCAATGCCGAAACCGACGAAACCCTTGGACGACAGACCGGACATCAGCGTCCCGTCCATCCGGCTCCGGACGTGGTCCACCTCTTCCGTGTCATTGAACACCATGGGCAGCGTGTACAGCTGTATGTCCGGGTATACCTGATTCAGCCCGCCGGCGGTCAGCACCGCACCATGCAGCTGTCCGGAACGGATTTTTCTCAGCACGGCCTTGTCATCGCCCATGACACCGCCGGGATAGAACTTGAAGGTCACCCGCTCGTCCGTACGCTGTGCGATCTCGGACGCGCCCTGACGCAGCATCTTCATCCACATGGACCCGTCCGGCGAGACCGTGGCCACCTTGAACGTCACCGCCTGTACGGGGCCCGCCGCCAGACAGGCCGACAGCAGCAGCCCGACCCAGACACCGGTGCCGGCTCGGAAATCCATGGGCCGCAACAAACGCCTAAAAGTAGTCATCAGCAGTATCCAGCAATTCCTCTGCGCGTCGCTGAGCGACGGTATTGATCAGTGTGAGTCCCTCTCCGCGCGGATCCGCATCCACCACTTCCGTCAGAAGCCGGTCATGCAGCTCCCGGTCGAACAGCAGTCGGGCGTACTGATCGGCATACATCACCTTGGTCATCAGATAACGGCCCTCGGAGATCTCGATGGCTTTTTCGAAGTGTGCCCGACCGATCTCCGGCCGGCCACCCAGAGACGGTGGCAGCAGCGTTTCGAAGACGCCGAGATACAGGTGCGGCCCGCCGTAATCGTAAGTCTCGTCCAGTTCGGCGATCCTCAGCATCAGGGCCTTGACCCTGCCGAGCTCGGCGATGGCGGCAAAGTCGTCACTGTTGGCCTGGATCCAGCCGGTCCAGGCGCTGGCCAGCTGGTAAAGCTCCGGGATCTCCTTCTCCGTCCGTTCCGCGACCCAGGCCTCGTATTCGTCGAAGGGCCGGGTTCTGAGCTCGCAGCCGTCCCGGATGCTGAGACAGATGGAACGCTGCATATCCTCGAACGCCTTGTCGGCCATCAGCCTGGCCCGCTCCGGGTCGCTGACGAAGGCGGCGGAATAGGCCAGCGTCAGGCGGGAAGACTGCAGCAGCAGGTTCGGGTTGTCAGGGCTCTTGGCGACCAGAGCGTCCATGAGGAGCAGGTACGCGGGCGCACCCTCCTGCACCATCTCCACGTCCGGATTGTCGAGAATGGCGTCGCCGAGGTCCTCGGCGAACCCCGAGGTGAACGAAGCAACCATGGACACGCACCCCGACATCAGCAGCAGGCAGAATCCTCCGAGCATCGCCCGGAGCATCAGAAAGCCCGTGCCGGACTTCAGGCCGTAATCAGTCGTATTGGTCATGCGTGGCGCATTTAAACGGGGCCGGCCTGGTTATTCAACCGCGCTGGCGGGGCCGGCACACCCGTTCAGGGTGTGCCTTCGAGCTGCTCGATCGCCGCCAGCACGTCTTCGAGAGGCGGCCGCTGCCGGTATCCGGGCACGGCGAATTTGAGCTGGATGATCCCTTCCGGCGAGATGAACAGAATACCCGGGTGCGGGATGCCGTAGCCGCCGTCCCCGGGCTCGTACTGCTCGTTCCGTACGCCATACGCATTCACATGCTTCACGTCCACGTCCTGCAGCAGGGGATAACCCAGATCGTGTTCGGCTTGGAAGGCCGCCAGCACGCTGACGTCATCATAAGTCATGGCAGCCACGTGCACGCCTGCCGCGGCGAAGGCCTCCTGCCACTGTGCCAGTTGGACCAACTGGCGCTGACAGAAGGGTCACCAGTCTGCCGAGCGGACGAGAAAGAGCAGCAGCCCCTGCTCCCCGGTCAGATCGTCCAGGGTCCGCACCTGGCCGGTCTGATCCGGCGCTTCCAGAACGGGCAGCTGGCTGCCCACGTCGGGCCCCCAGGTCTCCGAATACTCACTCGCCCACACAGACGCCGTTGCACTCAGCAGACCTGCAAGGCAGGCCAGCGTGCCTGTGATTCTCGTGAATGTACTCACCCGATCTCCTTTTCACTCCTGCCGAGAGATTCCAGTGGCAGAAGGCTGATCTGCTCGAGCCTGAGCTCGGCCACCGCGTGGCTGATCTCGCTCCGATACCCGTCCGTACCGCCCGCAAACGCGCCCAGGCTCAATTTCTGCCGCTGTGTTTCCAGCCGGACCCGCTGCGTCTGAATCAGCCTGCCCAGTCGGGCCGAGGCTTTTGGCCGCAGGGCCATGACCACGGTAGTCCGGGCCAGTTTTTCCAGCGCCCACTGCTCCTCCAGCTTTGCGGCGAGCCGGGTGACATGCCAGCGCCGGGTTCTGCCTGAGTCAGACAACGCCGGACGGAGAAGTTCCAGATGGTTGACGGTGTGATGAACCCAGCGACCCGTCCGCTGGAGCCGCCGGGCGCTGGCGGTGCCGCCGTCAGCGGCGGAAATGGCGTTCAGCTTCCGGGTGAGCTTCTGCGCCTTCTCGAAGGCCCTGAGCATTCCGTGGTCTATCAGGGCGGCTTCCTCGGCCTGCCGGAGCAGCGTGTAGTTCCGCCAGCGGCTGGATTCCGCCTGCAGAAGCTCGCCGAGCCGTTCCCGGACCCCCGCAGTTTGCGCCGTTTCCCCTACCACCGCTGCCATGATGTCCTCGAGCAGACGGACAGACTTCCCTTCCGCCCGCTCGAGCAACCGTTCTGCCGCCAGGCGTTCCGGGAGGCGATCGCCGACGGTGAGGTCCAGGATCTGCTTGAGATCCTCCTGAGCCCGCTTGTATTCCACCTTGCCCACGGACCACTGCATCATCTGCCACAGGGAAAAAGTCTGCTCGGCAGTCAGGTGAATGGCTTTCGCATCGCTGGGTCTGAGCTTCAGGTCGCCGGGTTCCCGGCCGGAATCACTGACCTTCTGCAGGCTGCGGGATAGTGCCTGTAACGCCCAGCTCACGACAAAGTCGGCAAACTGCATCTGTCCGTACACGAGTGTGGACCTCCAGCCTCCCCAATGAGGGGGCCTGACCGGGATTGAGTCGATCTTCTGGGGTCTCACAATGGTACGTCAGCCGACCCTCCCAAGGCAAAGCCGTCAGTCGGCTTGCCGAACCGATCTGCGTCCGGTGGTAGAGTGGACGGGAACCCATGAGGAGAGGCGTGACATGACCCAACCGCTCGTCCTGACCGACCGTTCCGACGGTGTCTGCCTGGTGACCCTGAATCGACCGGAGGCACTCAACGCACTGTCGAGCACCCTTCGCGCCGCACTGGTGGAGACATTCGCCGGGCTGGCCGGAGACAGCGAAACCGAGGTGATCATCCTGACCGGCGCCGGCCGGGCATTCACCGTCGGTCTGGATCTGAAGGAGCTGGGCGGAGAAGTGGATGCAGCAGCTACCACCACCAGCGTCGATCTCTCCGAGGCCATGGCCCGGCTGCCGCAGCCGGTGATCGGTGCGGTGAACGGCTACGCCATCACCGGTGGTTTCGAGCTCGCACTCATGTGCGATTTTCTGATCGCCTCCACCGAAGCCCGATTCGCGGATACGCATGCACGGGTGGGCGTGGTACCCGGCTGGGGACTGTCGCAGCGCCTGCCGCGCCTGATCGGCATCAACCGGGCCAAGGAGCTGTCGCTCACCGGGAATTTTCTGGATGCCGCCACAGCCGAACGCTGGGGTCTGGTCAATCGGGTGGTGGCGCCCGAATCTCTCCTGGACGTGGCCCGTTCGCTGGCACAGGACATCGTCAGCACGGAACCGGTCACCCGTTCGGAGATCCTCCGCATCATGGACGAGGGCTGGGCCACGACCCTGGGTGAAGGGCTGTCCATCGAACACACCGCGAGCGTGGCCCACAGCCGGGCAGAGGTCCGGGCAGATCGGGTCGCCAGCCGCAGGGCAGACATCCAGAAACGCGGTCGAGCGCAGTCCCATGAGCATTGAGGTCCGACTGGCATCGTTGTGCCTCGCGCTCACGCTCGCCCTCCCTGCGGCGGGCGGCAGTGCCTACCGCCTGCCGGCCGGTGCGGCCGAATACACGGATCCCTACATCGCTGCCGGATTCAGAGCCCTGTTCACCTGCTCGGCCCACTTTCTGATGCACCGACCCTTCGCCGACATCCAGACTGTGGAGCTGGCGGATACCCTGCCGCTCGGGCTCCCCGAGCCTGTCATCGACGAAACGAAAGGGCTGGTGCGCGCCGAGGATGGCCGGGGAAACCGGGTGACCGCCGTGTACCGGGACACCATGGGCTGCACGGTGCTGCCGCCGGACTGGTCTGATTCGGACATTCCCCGTCTGCCGTACGTCCGCCTGTCGCGACCGGCTCAGGACGCGGACCAGGACTATCCACTCGGAGACCGGGTGGATTTTCAGCTGTCGAACCGGGCCCGCGCGCTGCTGGATGCAGCCTTCGACGGGCAAACCTACGGAGATCGCACGCTGACTGCCGGTGTGATCGTCATCCGGAATGGGAGAATCGTTGCCGAGCGCTACCGTGAGGGTTTCGGCCCCCACCAGGGCTACCGTACCTGGTCCACGGCCAAGAGCATCAGCGCCTCGCTGATCGGAATCGCCGCGGAGGAAGGGCTGCTCGATCTCGAAGCCGCGACCCCGCTCACCGCCTGGAACCAGCCCGCCGATCCCCGCCGCGCCATCACCTGGCAACAGCTGCTCTGGATGTCGAGCGGTCTGTACAGCCAGGGATCGAACACCAACGCCGTCTATTTCGCCGGACAGGATGCACGAAGTTCAGCCGTGGACTCGCCGCTCGAGGCGGCTCCGGGTGAACGATGGAAATACGCCAACAACGATACGCTGCTGCTCCTGCTGGGCCTCCGACAGATTCTGGGAGACGATCTCGAGTACCTCCGCTATCCCTACGACCGGCTGCTGCACCGGATCGGCATGTATCACACCTGGATGGAAACGGATCACGCGGGCAACTTCATCGGCTCGAGTCAGGTCTACACCACGGCGCGGGATCTGGGCCGCCTCGGGCTGCTGTACCTGCAGGACGGCGTCTGGAACGGGGAGCGTGTCCTGCCTCGCGGATGGGCGGAATTCGTCGCCCGGCCGGCCCCGGCGTTCGAGCGGAAAACGGGACAGCAGGGTTATGGCGCCCAGTTCTGGCTCTACGACGGCGTCGCAGGACTCCCGCCCGGCACCTATTCGACGGCCGGTAACAAGGGGCAGCACGCCACCATCGTTCCGGCCCACGACATGGTCGTCGTCCGCACCGGCGTCGACCCGGTCGGCTACCGGTTCGATCAGCCCCGCTTCGTACGCGACACCATCGACGTGTTCGACCAGCAGCCTATACGCGATCCAGACAGGCCAGCGCGCCGCTGAGTCCCGGATACGGATCCAGGATCAGGAAAATGGGTATCCCGGCCACCAGGGATCCCAGCTCGACGCGCTCCTCGAAACGCCGGCGCAGGGGGCTCGAACGCGCGAATTCGGCAAGCTGCGGCACGATGCCGCCGCCGATGTAGACGCCGGCATGCGCGCAGACCGTGAGCGCCAGATTACCGGCCGCAGCACCGAGCAGCGCGAAGAACAGCTCCAGAGTCTGATGACAGACGGGATCGTCCGCAGATTCTCCCCGGCGACTGATCTCCTCCGCGGTCAGCGGCTCCGGCGTCATGCCCCAGAGCACGGCAACCGCCTGGTAGAGGTTGACGAGCCCCGGTCCGGACAGCACCGTTTCCCAGCACACGCCCTCATGCTTCGTCAGGAGCACCGTGAGCAGCTCCTGCTCGAGCGGATTGCCCGGCGCCAGATCCGCATGGCCGCCTTCCGAGGCCAGCACCTGCCAGCCACCGGAGTCCCGGGGCAGCAGCACGCTCATACCCAGCCCGCTGCCCGGTCCCAGCACGGCTTTGACCCCGCGCTGACTGCCGCGGGACGGATCGCCGCCGATGGCTTCCAGGCGTTCGAGACCGGGCACGGCCATGGCCAGCGCGTGAAAATCGTTGACGATGGAAACGGGCGCTTCGAGCAGGTTGCCGTGGGCGGCGGCGTTGAACGCCAGGCCGCCGTTGGTCACTTCCGCCACGCCTGCGACCACGGGACCGGCAACGGCGAAGCAGGCTTCGTCCACCCGATCCACTGCGAGCGCCGTCATCGCCGCCCGGACCAGATCGGGCGATTCGCGGTAGGCACCCGTCGCGAGCACCACCGGCTCGCCCAGAACGCCGCCCGACGCCAGCGCAAAGCGTGCGTGGGTGGCGCCGATATCGGCGACCAGCGTTTTCGGGGCAGCATCCATGGCGGCGCAGTATGCGGGAGGCCAGACGCCCCCTCAACGCCGCGCCTGGCGGATCCCCCGCCTGTTCCAGTATGGTGCCGCCATGAAGACGTTCGCCCTGCAACACCTCCTGCTCCTGCTCCTGCTGAACGGGCTTCCGGCCCATGCACGGGAGTCGGATGGCGATCTGATTCTGGGCAATCCGGGCGAGCCTCAGACGCTGGATCCGCACCGCTACAATCTTCGGCTCGAGGAGACGATCCTGACCGATCTCTTTCTCGGTCTGACGGCCATGGATCCTGAGGGCCGCATCATCCCCGGTGCCGCCGAGAGCTGGACCGTCTCGGAAGACGGCCTCACCTGGACCTTCCGGCTCCGGGAGAACCTCAAGTGGTCAGACGGGGAGCCGCTGACGGCGGAGGACTTCGTCTTTTCTTTCCGGAGACTGCTGGATCCAGCCACGGCCGCCAGCCTCGCCTATTTCATGTATCCCATCGCGAACGCCCGGGCAGTGAACGCGGGTGAGCTGCCGCCGGCAGCGCTGGGGGTGTCCGCACCCGACCCCCGGACGCTGGCTCTGGAGCTTGCGGAGCCCTACCCCCACCTGCCGGAGCGGCTGCTCTATCCCACCGGCTTCGCCGTGCCCGGGCATGTGATCGACGCACACGGGGATGACTGGGTGAAGGCCGAGCATTGGGTCAGCAACGGGGCCTATCGGCTCGAAGCCTGGCGCCCGCAGGCATACGTGGCGCTCGAAGCGAACCCCCATTTCCACGAGCCGGTGGCCATCCCGCGGGTCCGCTACCTGCCGCTGGCGAACGAGCAGAACGCCTACAACCGCTACCGGGCCGGGGAGGTGCACGCCATCGGCGGTTTTCCCTCCAGCGAGCTCGACCGTGTGCGCCGCACGATGCCCGAGCACCTCCGCATCTCGCCGCTGCTGTCGATGATCTATCTGGTCTTCAACACCACCAGAGCGCCTTTCGACGACGTCCGGGTGCGGGAAGCCCTGACGCTGATGGTTCAGCCCGACATTCTGACGGAGAAAATCCAGCGGACGGGCAACTACGCGGCGCGCAGTTTCGTGCCTTTTCTGGTTGAAGGCTACGACGCGCCGGTGCCCGCTTTTCACGATCAGCCGCTTCCGGATCGGATGTCCCGGGCAAAGGCTCTGCTCGGAGAAGCCGGGTACGGCCCCGACAACCCGCTGGAGGTCACCCTCCGGTACTTCGACGAAGGTGACGGCAAGCGCAGCAATCTGGCCATCGCCAGCTTCTGGCGCCAGATCGGCGTCACGACGCGCCTGCATCACACCGAGCTCAAGGTCCACTTCACCGACCTCCGCCAGGGGGACTTCCAGGTCGCCCAGGCGGGCTGGATCGGAGAGAACAACCCCGGCCACTACCTGGAGCTCCTGATCTCGGACGCGGGCAACGTGAACTACGGCCGTTACCGAAACCAGGCCTACGACACGCTCATGCAGGCGGCCGGGAAGCAGAAGGAGCTCGCGGAACGTTACCGGCTGATGCGGGAAGCCGAGGCCCTGGCCATGGGTGAATATCCGGTGGTGCCGCTCTGGTCCGTTGCCGTGAAGCGTCTCGTCAGCCCGGACCTCAAAGGCTGGCACGAGAACCACCGCGACGTGCATGCGGTCCGCTATCTGTCCTGGTGACCGGCTATCTCCTCAACCGGCTGCTGATCAGCGGGGCCACCTTTCTCGTCATCATCACCGCCGTCTTCTTCATGATCCGGGCAGCCCCCGGCGGCCCCTTCGACGGTGACCGCAGGCTGCCGCCGGAGGTTGAGGCCAATCTGCTGGCCGCCTACGACCTGGACCAGCCGCCGGGCCGTCAGTATCTGAACTATCTCGGCATGCTGGCCCGGGGCGACCTGGGTCCATCGTTCAAGCAGAAGGATTTCACCGTCAACGAGCTCATCGCCAGCGGCCTGCCGGTAAGCCTGGGCGTGGGTCTCACCGCTCTTCTGCTGGCCGTACTCGGCGGCGTGGGCATCGGCGTCCAGGCCGGCCTCAGCCCCGGGTCCTTCTCCGATGCCGCCCTCATGGGCGCTGCGAACCTCGGTCTGGCGCTGCCGTCCATCGTACTGGCGCCGCTCGCCGTGCTGGTGTTCGCCGTCTGGCTCGGGTGGCTGCCGGCGGGCGGCGTGGGGAGCCCGGCCCACTTCATACTCCCGCCTCTGGCCCTGGCATTGCCTTTCGTCACCGCCATCGCCCGGCTGACACGCGGCAGCGTGGCCGAAACGCTGCTGGAGCCCCATGTGATGACGGCACACGCCAAGGGACTGCCGCACCGGCGTATCGTCTTCCGGCACATCCTGCCTATCGCACTGCTGCCCGTTCTCTCCTTTCTGGGACCTGCAGCGGCGGCGCTCCTCACCGGCTCCGTCGTCATCGAGCAGGTCTTTGAGCTGCCCGGCATCGGCCGCTACTTCGTGCAGGCGGCACTGAACCGGGACTACACGCTGGTGATGGGGGTGGTGGTGGTGTATGCCGCCTTCATCCTGATGTTCAACCTCCTGGTCGATCTCTGCTATGCACGGCTCGATCCCAGAATCCGGGTGGCAGACTGAGATGCCGTTCTTCCGAACGGCGCTCACCGGTACCCTGCTCGCCCGGCTCTGCAGTGTCTGGATTCTCCTCACGCTCGTCGGCGCAGGATTCGGCGCCGCCTGGTCCGGCTGGGATCCGGAGGCCATCGACTGGGAAGCCCTGGAAGCCGCCCCGGATGCCGCCCACTGGTTCGGCACCGATCTCATCGGCAGGGACCTGTTCGCGCGGGTCATGCTCGGTGCCCGGGTGAGCCTCACGGCCGCACTCATCGCCACGACGGTGAGCATTCTGATCGGCGTGCCTTACGGCGCTTTCGCCGGACTGCGGGGCGGCCGCACGGACCAGCTGATGATGCGCATCGTCGACGTGCTCTACGCCGTCCCCTTCATCCTGGTCGTCATCCTGCTCATGGTGGTGTTCGGCCGCGAACCCCTGCTCTTCTTCCTGGCTCTGGGCGCCATCTACTGGCTCGACATCGCCCGGATCGTCCGCGGGCAGACGCTCGTGATCCGTGAGCAGGCCTACATAGAGGCAGCCCGGACTCTCGGTGCCGGCCGCCTTCGGATTCTGCTCAGGCACGTCGTTCCGAACGTGGCAGGGCCCGCGCTCGTCTACGCCACGCTGACCATCCCGGCCGTGATTCTGGCGGAGAGTTTCATCAGCTTTCTCGGACTCGGCATCCAGGAGCCGGATACCAGCTGGGGCGTGCTCATCGCCGACGGCACCCGGACCATGGAATCCGCACCCTGGACGCTGTTCTTTCCCGCACTGTTTCTCGGTCTCACCGTCTGGTGTTTCAACATGCTGGGCGACCGCCTGCGCGATCAGTATGACCGTCAGACGCGGGGGTATACTCGAAACATCGCATCTGAGAGTGCTGCCCGCGGATGACCATCAGCGCCGGAATCGGCATCCCCAACTACCCGTTCGCAGGGGCGGACGATTTCTGGGCCTGGGTGGACGTCTGTGACGACGCACGGGTGAATTCGCTCTGGCAGAGCGACCGCATCATCGGCAGCGACCCCTTCCTCGAATGCCTCTCGGTCATGGCGGCCCTGGCGGGACGGACGAAACACGTGAAGTTCGGCATGAACGTGGCGAGCCTGGGACTCCGGGATCCGGTGCTCACGGCCAAGGCCTGCGCCACCATCGACGTGCTCTCCAACGGCCGGCTGCTGCCCGCCTTCGGCATCGGCAGCGCCCGTTCCCGGGATTACGTAGCCACCGGCACGGACACCCGGGGCCGCGGCAGACGGATGAACGAAGGCCTGGAAATCATCAGCCGTCTCTGGACGGAATCGAGCGTGTCTTTCGAAGGCGAGTACTATCGGCTCGAGGACGCCGCCATCAGCCCGCAGCCCGTACAGAGTCCGCTGCCGCTCTGGGTGGGCGGCAGCGCACCGGCAGCCGTCGAGCGGACGGCCCGCTGGGGTACCGGCTGGCAGGCGGGACTGGAAACGCCCGAAGAGGTGGCTCCCGTGATCGATGCCATCAAGCAGGCCCTGCCCCGCCATGAACGCCACATCGACGAGGATCACTACGGGGCGGGCTTCGGGTTCCGGTTCGGCAGCGTTGACGAGCCTGTCTGCCGGAAGAACGACGAACTGCTCGCAAAACGTCTCGGCAAAGACCCGGAGCGCCTTCGGGCGATCGGCGGCGCGGACGAGATCCTGGCGCTGCTCCACGACTTCCATGAGGCCGGAGTGCACAAGTTCATACTCCGGCCACTGGCAGCAGACAGCGCCGATCTCATGCGTCAGACCGAGCGCCTGCTCGATGAGGTGCTGCCGGCGGTGAAGGCGCTGAACTAAGTCTTGAGGCTGGCGAGAAACTCCAGGGTGCGTTCCCGCGCACCGTCCTCCACGTCGACTATGGCGGCGTTGAAGTCCGTGACACCGATGCTTTCCAGTCTCTGTATCTGACCGCGCAGCGCGTTCTCGTCACCGAGCAGGGCGATGTCTGCGGGACCGGCCGCACCCTCTCTGTCCAGCATGGCCCGATAGCTCGGCAGCTGGCCGTAGATCACCAGCTGCTCGTTGATCTTCTCCTTGGCCGCGTCGATGTTGGTGGTGAGCGCCATGGGAAAGCCCCCCACGACGCGTGGTGTCGGACGGCCCGCATCGGCTGCCGCCTTGTGCAGCCTGGCGACGATGTGGCTTTCCATGGTGTTCGGTCCCACCATCCAGGTGTTGGTGCCGTCGGCCATCTCGCCCGCGAGCCTGAGCATCACGGGACCCAGGGCCGCGACCACCACCGGCATGGGCGCGCCGCCGGGGATGTCGAGCGCCACCCCGTTCACCCGGTACTGCTCGCCCTGAAAGCTCACCGACTCGCCACGCACCAGCGGCATGAGCACGGACAGATACTCGCGCATGTGCCGGGCCGGCTTGTCGTAGGACATGCCCAGCATGTTCTCGATCACCAGCTGATGAGACAGTCCGATTCCGAGCGTGAACCGGCCGCCGCTGGCCGCGGCCGTGGTCAGCGCCTGCTGAGCAATGGCGGTGGGGTGCCGTGGATAGGTCGGGGTAACGGCGGTGCCGAGAGCGATCCGGCTCGTTTCCCGGCCGACCAGCGCGAGTGTGGAGATCGCGTCGTAGCTGAAAATGTTCGCCATCCAGATGCTGTCGAGGCCCGCATCCTCCGCCGCCTTCGCGGTGGCGATCACGTCGTCCAGGGTCATGCCGGTGCCGTCTGCGCCGAGCATGGTGCCGATTCTCATCTCCGTTCCCATCTCTGTGTCTCCCGCTGGAAAAGGGAGCCATGGTACGGGTCTGGCACTGGGAAGTCAGTTAGCGGCATAATCGCCCGCTTTTCGCAGAGGACGAGACACCATGAGCGACGGCGGCAAGGAAACCATTGCCATTCTCGGCGGCACCGGCGACCTGGGCACGGGTCTGGCCATCCGCTGGTCCAAGGCAGGACATCGGATCATCATCGGCTCCAGAACCCTGGAGAAGGCGCAGAATGCGGTCGCGGAGCTGGCCAAGATCAGCCCCGATACCCCTGCCGACGCCATGGAGAACAGCGACGCCGCGGCCGCCGGAGACATCGTGGTGCTGACGGTGCCCGCCGAGCATCAGATCTCCACGCTGGAGACGGTCCGCGGCGGCCTGGCCGGCAAAATTCTCATCGACGTCACCGTGCCCCTCGTCCCACCGAAGGTCGGCACCGTGCAGCTGCCGCCGGAAGGCAGTGCCGGCAAGCGGGCTCAGGATTTTCTGGGTGAAGATGTGATGGTGGTGACCGCATTCCAGAACATCGCCGCGCACCTGCTCCAGGAAGATGTTGAAATCGAGTGTGACGTACTGGTGTCCGGCAACAAGAAGGCGGCCCGGGACAAGGTCATCGAGCTCGCCGAGGAAGCCGGCATGACCGGCTACCATGCAGGTCCCATCGAGAACTCCGCGGCCGCGGAAGCACTGACCTCGATCCTGATCCAGATCAACCGCCGGCACGACATTTCCCACTCCGGCATAAAGATCGTCGGTCAGGCCGACCACTGACGATTTTCCGGGTGAGCACTTCCCCGTCAGGACCCGGTTTCAGCGCTTTCGGCGTTCCGGGTCTGCCCATGGTCCGGGCCGATGACGACCTGGTCACACTGGTGCTGGACGCCCTGGCGGCGAACGGGCAGACGCTTAAGGACGGCGACTGCGTCTGCCTCGCCCAGAAGATCGTCTCCAAAGCGGAGGGACGCCAGGTGGCACTGGCGTCGGTGACCCCCTCATCCGAAGCGGAGGCTCTGGCCGCGGAAACGGACAAGGATCCCCGGCTCGTTCAGCTCATTCTCGATGAATCCACCGAGATGCTCAGGAAAAAACCGGGCGTTCTCATCATGCGTCACCGCCTGGGGCTGGTCGGCGCTCACGCCGGTATCGATCAGTCCAACATCGAGCACGCGGGCGGCGAGCAGGCGCTGCTGCTGCCCGTGGACCCGGATGCTTCGGCCAGCCGCTTCAGGGCCGGGATCGAGGCACGCACCGGATTGAACGTCGGCGTGATCATCACCGACAGCGCCAATCGTCCGTGGCGGCTCGGCACCATCGGGATCGCCATCGGGGCCGCCGGGCTCTCCGTGCTGGACGATCACCGCGGCGGCCGGGATTCCTACGGCCGGGAACTCAAGGTGACCCTGATCAATCGCGCGGACGCCATTGCCAGCATGGCCACCATGGTCATGGGCGAAACCACCGAACGGCTGCCGGTGGCCGTCGTCCGCGGGCTGCCGCTCGTGGTTGGCAGGAACGGTGAGCAGACCGCCGCCATCATCAACCGGCCCCTGGAAGAAGATCTGTTCCGCTGATGGCGGACTATCTCGCCATCACGGGCGGGGTGGGCGGTGCCAAACTCGCCCTCGGACTTTCCCACGTACTGGAGCCGGATCAAATCGCCTTCGCCGTGAACACGGGCGACGACTTCGAGCACCTGGGATTTTCGATCAGTCCGGACATCGACACCCTGACCTACACGCTGGCCGAACTGGCCAACCGTGAGCTGGGCTGGGGCCGGCAGGACGAGACCTGGGCGTTCATGGAGACGCTGGAACGGCTCGGCGGCGAAACCTGGTTCCGCCTGGGAGACCGGGATCTGGCCCTCCACACCTACCGCACCCAGGCGCTGGCCGCCGGCCGAAGCCTCACGGCGGTGACGGAAGACATCTGCCGCACGCTGGCCATTTCCCAGGCCGTGCTGCCCATGTCCGACGACCCGGTGCGGACCACGGTGCTCACGCCGGACGGCCCGCTGGCTTTTCAGCACTATTTCGTCCGCGACCGGTGCCGGCCCGCGGTCACCGGATTCGAGTTTCAGGGCGCCGATCGGGCCGTCCTCAATCCGCGGATCGAAGCCCTGCTGCCGGGTCTGAAGGGTGTGATCATCTGCCCTTCCAATCCCTTCGTGTCCGTGGACCCGCTGCTCAGCATCGGCCACACGCGCGCGCTCCTGGCGGGGCTCGATGCACCCGTCGTCGCCGTTTCCCCCATCGTCGGCGGGGCTGCCATCAAGGGCCCGACGGCCAAGATGATGAAAGAGCTGAACATTCCGTCCAGCGCCACTGCGGTGGCCGCCCACTACGAGGGCCTGATCGACGGCTTCGTGCTCGACGAGCAGGACCGCGCACAGCAGGACGGTATCGGGGTACCGAGTGTCGTGACTCAGAGCGTCATGCTAACGTTGGACGACCGGATCGCCCTGGCACGGACAACGCTCGAGTTTCTGCAGAGCCTCGGCTGATCCGATCCGGACACCAGGAGGTTCCCGCCGTGTGGGCGATCGTTCCTTTCAAAGCGCTCGAAGCGGCCAAGCAGCGGCTGGCCAGCCTGCTGACCCCGGCAGAACGCCGGGATCTGATGCTGGCCATGGCCCGGGACGTGCTGGCCGCGCTCTGCCAGTCGGCCCGGCTCACCGGCGTGCTCATCGTCTCCCGTACTGCGGAAGCGGACGCGCTGGCCCGTGCCTTCGCAACAGAGCGGTTCGCGGAAAGCCCGGACGCGGATCTGCCCGGCGCGCTGCGGCAGGCCAGCGGCTACCTCGAGGAACATTTCCAGGCCCGCGGCGTCATGGTCATACCCGCGGATGTGCCGCTGATCACGCCGACCGAGATCGATCAGGTGCTCGAAGGGCACGCGTCGAGCTCGACGGAGCCGGCTGTCACCGTCATCCCGGATGCCGACAATCTGGGCACCAACTGTCTGATCCTCTCGCCACCGGACGCCATCGATTTCATCTTCGACGGCAGGAGCTTCAGGCCCCACGTGAATGCCGCCTTCGCACAAGGCATCACACCCAGGATCGTCCCCACCCGGGGCTTTCAGCTCGACATCGACACGGCACACGACCTGAGAGCGCTGCTCAGATCCGGACGCACCACGCAAACGGGCACTTACTTAGAGAAATCCGGTATAGCCGGCAGGCTCTCAGCCGTTGATAATGATGAACTCTCTCCATAGAACCCATCAACAGCCCTCAGCGTCCGAATAAGGCGGGCGATAGGGCGGGTCGGCCGACGCTTCGCAAGCAGGCCACAACAGAAGGAACCCGATTTTGAACGACTCCAACGCCCTCCTTGAGCGCCTACGCACCGGTCACGATCGGGGAAACCTGCCATCAGACGAGGATGCCCTCGCACTCGCCGGAATCGACGACACCCGCGCCCTGGCCGAGCTGGCCGCTGATCTGCGCGACCGGGGTTTCGCCAACATCGTCACCTACTCCCGCAAGGTCTTCATTCCGCTGACACACCTGTGCCGGGACGTCTGCCACTACTGCACCTTCGCCCAGGTTCCGCGCAAGGTTCAGGCACCGTACCTTTCCATCGAGGAAGTGCTCGAGACCGCCCGCCACGGCGCCGAGATGGGCTGCAAGGAAGCCCTGTTCACCCTCGGCGAGAAGCCGGAGCTGCGCTACAAGGCGGCCCGGGAAGCGCTCGCCGGGATGGGTTTCGAGACGACGCTCGACTACCTGCTGCACGCGGCGCAACGCGTCTATGAAGAAACGGGTCTGATGCCGCACCTGAATCCCGGCACCATGACCCCGGCGGAGCTCCGGAAGCTGCGGCACATGTCGCCGTCCATGGGCATCATGATCGAATCCACCTCGGACCGGCTCTGCGGGAAAGGCATGCCCCACTACGGCTCGCCCGACAAGGTACCCGCCGTACGCCTGCAGACCCTGGCCGACGCCGGCAGAGCGAAGATACCTTTCACCACCGGCATTCTCATCGGTATCGGCGAGACGCGTCAGGAACGGATCGAGTCGCTGCTGGCCATCCGTGCGATTCACGCCGAGTACGGTCACGTTCAGGAGATCATCGTTCAGAACTTCAGGGCCAAGCCGGAAACCAAGATGGCGAACGCTCCGGAGCCGGATCTGAACGAGCTGCTCTGGACCATCGCTGTGGCAAGGATCGTCTTCGGGCCGGAGATGAGCGTGCAGGCGCCGCCGAACCTGAGCCCGGGCGTGCTCGAAAAGATCGTCGACGCCGGCATCAACGACTGGGGCGGCGTTTCCCCGCTCACTCCGGACTTCGTCAATCCGGAAGCCCCCTGGCCGCACCTGGACGACCTGGCGGCCCAGACCCGTTCGGCGGGCAAGACCCTGGCCGAGCGGCTGACCATCTACCCCCGCTATGCTCAGGACCTGGACACCTGGGTGGATACCGAGCTTCACGAGACTCTGCTCGGCATGACCGACGCCGACGGTTTTCCGCGCACGGACCGCTGGAGCCCGGGCGAAGAGATCGACCCGCCCCAGGAGGTACTGGATGCCATCCACACGGCACCCAGGCAGGTCTCGGCGGACATTCAGGCCATCATCGCCAGATCCGAAGCCGGGCAGCCACTCTCCGAAGCGGAGGTCATTCGACTGTTCGAGGCACGCGGCGACGATTTCAACGCCGTCGTCCAGGCCGCCGATCGGATCCGGCAGAAGACCAACGGCGACACCGTGAGCTACGTCGTCAACCGGAACATCAACTACACCAATATCTGCTACTTCAAGTGCCAGTTCTGCGCCTTCTCCAAAGGCAAGCTGTCCGAAAACCTGCGCGGCCGCCCCTATGATCTTTCGCATGAGGAGATTCAGCGGCGCACCGAAGAGGCCTGGGCCCGAGGTGCCACCGAAGTCTGCATGCAGGGTGGCATCCATCCCGAGTATACGGGCCAGACCTATACGGATATCGTCAGAGCCGTCAAGGAAGCGGTGCCTGACATGCACGTGCACGCTTTCTCACCGCTCGAGGTCTGGCAGGGTGCAGCCAGCTCCAACAAGGACCTGAAAGGCTATCTCGAAGAACTGAAGGCGTCCGGACTCTCCACCCTGCCGGGGACAGCAGCGGAGATCCTGGACGACGAGGTGCGACAGATCATCTGCGCGGACAAGATCAACACGGCCCAGTGGCTCGAGGTGATGCGGGCGGCCCACGAGGTGGGTTTCAGAACCACCGCCACCATCATGTACGGCCACGTCGAACGGCCTAAGCACTGGGCCAGGCATCTGATCCGGGTACGTGACCTGCAGCGGGAAACCGGCGGCTTCACTGAGTTCGTTCCCCTGCCGTTCGTGCACATGGAAGCGCCCATGTACCTGAAAGGGAAAGCCCGGAAAGGGCCGACCTTCCGGGAAGCCATCCTCATGCATTCGGTGGCCCGTCTGACCCTGAGCCCGTGGATCACCAACATCCAGTCGAGCTGGGTGAAGATGGGGCACAAAGGGGTGGAAGCGAGCCTCAATGCCGGCTGCAACGATCTCGGCGGCACGCTGATGAACGAGTCCATCAGCCGGGCCGCGGGTACGCTGCACGGTCAGGAAACTTCACCTCAGCGGATGGCGGAGATGATCGAAGCCGCCGGTCGCCTCCCACGGCAGCGAACGACGCTTTATGAGGACGCGCCCGCGGAGCGGATCGCGGCCGGACTCGCAGCCGGCGAGCTGACCGACATCATCAACACGCCGGCGAAGAAGTACGAGCGTGCGGGTGGCAAGCGCGAACTGCTCCGGCCGGGGCTCATCGACGCGGTATCCGTCGACTAGCGTCGCAATCCGTCGACTAGCGTCGCAATCCGTCGACTAGGGTCTCAATCCGTCGACCGGCTCTTCGAGTCGTCTATGCGTACGCGACCCAGCCCCTCCAGGTGAAGGCGGTATAAAACAGCTCGATGCCGGAGAAGCCGGCCTGCTCGAGCAGAGATTCGTCGTCAGCGGGAGACTGGATGTGTTCGAGTGCACCAACCGCGCT
Organism: Gammaproteobacteria bacterium; assembly: GCA_030425195.1. Lineage (GTDB taxonomy): Bacteria > Pseudomonadota > Gammaproteobacteria > Pseudomonadales > Azotimanducaceae > SZUA-309. The sequence goes on from JAUIAV010000006.1 coordinate 38,541, forward strand.
TTGCGCCTGCTCGACGACGTCCGCGTCCACACCCGCCGCCTCCGCAAAGGCTGCATACCGCGACAGCCAGAGCGGCCGCGCTTCCGCGTTCTGCGGGAAACTGGAGTGAGCGATCACCAGCGGTGCGCCGGGCCGCAGTCGTTGGCGAATGGCCTGGAGGGTACTGACACGCTCTTCCGGGGAAAGGAAATGCAGAGTCAGAAGGCAGGTCGCGGCGTCGTATGCACCCTCCGGTGCATCAAAAATGTATCCCGGTTCGAGCACCACACGGGACGACAGCGGCCCGAGCGTCAGTCGCGCCAGCTCCAGCATGTCTTCCGACGGATCGACACCCGTGAAGGTCCAGGTGGGGTACCACTCAGCCAGCGCCTTCAGCTCCAGACCGCCGCCCGCACCGAGAACGAGGATTTTCGCGTTCTCACCTGCGTGTTCTGACAGCAGAACCCCCGTCATCCGGTGCATGTCGGCAAAGCCGGGCATGAATCGCGGCGGGCCTTCCGCATACTGAGAAACGAAATTCGGATCGGAAAAGGAGGCAAGGAAATCGGACATGGTTCCACTCGTTACTGTCGCGAAATGAATTGATATGTTATATCATATACCTCATCAACTGATCGTACGAGACCACCATATCTCATGCACAAGCCCCATCCCCTTCCGGATGTGCACTCCCGACTCGCGGAGCTTCTCGATGAATATGCTATCGGCCTCTCTGCCCTCTGCCTGCTTCACTGCCTGGGAACACCCATTCTGGTAACCCTGCTGCCTCTGAGCGCTTACCTGTCGGACAGTCACTGGATTCATCAGCTGCTGGTGCTGTTGGCTGCGCCGGCAACCCTCTGGGTAGCTCATGCGAATCCCATGCCTTTTTTCGTCATCGCCGGACTGAGCGGGCTCGGGCTGCTGCTGGTGGCTGCATTCGTCGAAGCGCTGGCCGTCTATGAGTTACCTATGACGGTGACGGGTGCGTTGCTGCTCGGCTCGGTCCACCTATGGCACCGGAAGACTTCGATTCATGAACGACATCGAAGGAAGGTCTAAGATGCAGACATTCGGATTCTGATGGAGGTCGCATTGACCAGAGGCCCGGCCACCTCGGCACCGCTACCCGCGAAGTGGCGACAGCTGGCGGAAGCCTGCTGCGCAGAGCAGCGGGTCAGACTGACCCCCGCCAGGCTTGCCGCCTATGCGGAGCTGATCGACGCAGGTCATCCCCTTTCCGCATACGAGCTGATCGCGCTGCTCGAGCAGCGCCAGAAGCGCAAGATCGCGCCATTGACGGTTTACCGCCATCTGGAATTTCTCATGCGGGTCGGACTCGTGCACCGGCTCGAATCCATGCAGTCCTATCTGCCCTGTGAGCATCCGGATCACGCGCATGAAAGCCAGTACCTGCTGTGCTCTTCCTGTGGTCAGGTGGACGAGCTGGAGTCCAAACGGCTTGAGAAGCTCCTGCACAGGATCGCCGATCAGCACGGCTTTCTCCCCAGCAACGCGGTCGTCGAAGTCACCGGACTCTGCGGCAACTGCGCTCAGTCCACGTGACGGCGGCCATTCTACTCCTGGCGGCTGCCGTACATGTCCACGGGCAGGGTCAGCTCGACATCGCCATCGAATCAGGACAGGTGAACCTCTATCTGACAGCACCGGAGAGCGATCTGGTCGATACCGGCAACGCCGGCCAGGCAGCGCTGGAAACGCGATTCGCCCGGGACGGTCTGTTCTCTTTCAGTGACGCTTCCTGCCGATTCGATTCCAGCAGCGTCCGGCCATCGACCGCCTTTGAGTCCATGTGGGAGGACGATCCGCTGGAAGCACACGCTGATGACAATAAAGATGAGCATTCGACTCACGAGGATCACGCGGACTATCAGATCAGCTGGACCTATGAATGCGCGATGGATCCCGTGCGAGTGCGGGTCGAGCTGTTCCAGCGGACACGACTCGAACGCATCCGATTCCAGGCACTCGGTGCATCGGGAGTGCTCGCCGGGGAACTGACACCGGATTCGGTAGAAATCGAGCTGCCTTGAACCCGTCCCGCTCAGCGATCGACGAGCATCGCGCCCAGACGCCGTACCGCATCCAGTCCATTCACGTCCTGTGCTACCAGCAAGACATCCTGTCTGGGCAGTTCCGGCAGTGCCTCCTCCAGGGTTCGCAGATGAGCTTCCTCCTGCTGCCGGCGTGCGGCCAGAAAGTCACCGCTGTCCTGCGGTGAACGCTTGTTGACGACCAGACCGTCCACCGAAATACCGGCATGCTGGAGCTGATGGTGGAGCTCGATGGTTTCCAGCACAGGCAGCCTCTCTGCCGCGAGAACGATGACGAACGATGTGAAGTCCGGATCCGCCAGGCGATCCCTGAGACTCGTGAACTTCGCACGACGTCGCAGCAGGATCTGACGGATCCTGCTTTCCCGCTGCTGCTCATCGGTATCCCCTCCGCCGATGCTCCTGTCTGCCATGCTGGAATCATCGCGCCTCATGTCCCGGAAAAATCCCGCGAAGCGGTCGGCTTTCTCCCGCCGCCTGATCAGTCCTTCTGTCCATGCCGACATCATTTCAGGCAGCGCCATGAGGCGTGCAGTGTGCCCGGAAGGTGCAGTATCGAAGATGATCAGGTCATAGTCGCCGACGGAATCGCTGACCGCATCGGCAATGCGTTCCAGCATGGCGGCTTCCTGCATCCCCGGCGCAGAGCGCGACAGCTGCATATGCCTGTCGATCTCCTTGTGCTGGTCGACCGGCATGAGCTGATGCAGAGCACGGGAAACTTCGCCAAGGTGAGCATCGACGGTGGCATCCGGATCGAGCTCGACCGCGTCGAGTCCCGGGATGATGTTGACGGGGCTGGCGCCGATGGCTCGATCGAAGAGGTGGCCGAGATTGTGAGCCGGATCGGTGGAGACGAGCAGCACTCTGGCGCCTTCTTCGGCGCGGGTCGCCGCCGTGGCGGCTGCCACCGTGGTTTTGCCAACGCCTCCCTTGCCGCCGAAAAAAAGAATCCGCTTCGAGCGGGCCAGTTCTAACAGCAACTGATGTGATCCAGCGGAGAGCGCTCCATACCCATGCGCTGATGCCATTCGTGAAAGCGGTCGTAGACTACCGGAAGTAGTTCCAGCGTGTAGAACGCGGCGGGATTGGGAACGCCCATGCTCTCGGCCATGACCAGCAACATGAACAGATCTTCTTCGTCGCGTTGAGCGCGCGCGAACGATCGCCTGTAAGGTGCCACGTAGTACTCGTGCAGCCCTGCTTCAATGCGCTTGAGAATCCTGGCGGCACGTTCGGCAGACGACCGATCTCTGTCATTCATGAGCCTTCGAGGCCCTCCTTATTCTCTGTCGGATGCCTCAACAGTGTAATCGAGATCAGGCCCGCCTACCGCCGGGGTTCCCGTCCCGCAGGCTGAGCCGCAACCGGAAAAAAGGGCCGGGGCCGCTCTCACGAGGGCCCCGGCCAGCGGCAACGGCAGGCGGGGACCGCCGTCACCATGGCGCGGGTGCGCCAGAGGTTGCGCAGGGTGCGCAACCGGATTCTAGGGAGCCTCTGAACAAGTCTGCGCAACGCTGGCTTACAGAGCATTCGAAGATCAAGGAGGCTTTCCGCAGGAAGGTCGGTGACCTTTCAAGGGAAGGCGACGCAGAGATTCGGATGCTCTGTAAGCCCCGGAGGGCGCGGCCAGAGGCGCCCCTCTGCCGCGTTGCCGCACTTGCAAAGGGCTACGGCCATGTACTGCGCGCGGCGCCTTGCAGAGGAACACCTCTGGCCACGCAGCGTTGCGCAGACTTGTTCAGAGACTCCCTAGCCACCGGGTGCGCAGGCCTCCTCGGACGCGGAACGCGCGGCAGCTGCCGCACGCTCCGCCTCACCGTTGGTCGGCAGGCCCCGAACGGCCAGCAGCAGGGGCAGCACCAGTGTCACGAAGATCACCAGCGTCGCCGCTGCAAGCAGATACAGCGTCGCCGTCATACCCCAGAGATCCAGGTAGTACCCGACTAGGGGCCCCGTGAGCATGAATGCGCCACGGAAGCCGAAGCTCGTCAGCGAGTTGGCCGTCGCCCGGTACTCGCTCGGGATGCGCTGATTCAGCGCATCCCGGAGCACGACCAGACCGAACCCCCGGCTGATCATGAAGGTGGCGCTGGCGATGTAGCCGCCCACCATCCCGAAGAGCTCCAGACCGAGATACCCCACCGCCGGCGAGATGCCGATGAACAGCAGCAGGCCGGTGGTGCCGAGCCGATCTTCCGCCAGGTGCGCATAGCGCCCTGCCAGGGCGGCAATCACCGTGAGACCGGCCCAGAGATAGCCGAAGTGCACCAGCTCGATGCCGTGGTTTTCCCAGATCTTCTGCAGCAGCCAGACCGCATAGAAAGTGGTCAGGCTCCAGATGCACAGCGCCAGGACGATCAGTCGCAGCAGGCGGGATCGGGTCAGGAGGTCCCGACAGATCCCGGCCATGTTGCCGAGGTGATCGTCACTCGAGAGCCGCTCACCTGGTGGCTCCACCAGGAGCAGTGCCAGCGCCAGCGGTATCCAGCCCGCCGCCGCCTGCACCCAGATCACCAGATCCATGGAATGCAGGAGCAGCAGGCTGCAGAGCAGCGCAGCGATGGACTCCGACACGGTCCGGAAACCGTACAGGCGCCCGACGATCTGACGCTGAGCCTGCTCGCCCCGGCCCATGGCCAGCTCCGTGTCGTAGAGAATGGCGATGTCCGCACCGGAGATCAGGCTGTGGGCGATACCGAGCGACAGCTCGAACAGCACGAGACCCCAGAAACCATCCGCCACCAGCAGCAGGCTGTGGCCCACCCCGGCAATGGCAGCGCCGATGACCAGCGTGGTCCTGCGCCCCACCAGATCCGCCAGATAGCCCGAAGGCACCTCCGTGATCAGCACCACCAGCCCGAAGAAGGCCTGCAGGGTGAACACGTCCGTCATGGACAGACCCTTCGACTGGAAGAAGGGGACGGCAATCGGCATGAAGACCAGGAACACCTGGAAAAAGCCGAGCCATAACGTTCTCAGCAGATTCTGCTGCAGCTGGGCGTAGGTCGCGTTCATTTTTCCTCTCCTGAAACGAAAAACCCCGAAGGCTTGCGGCTCTTCGGGGTTTCAATCGTTCTCTCACTGTTCGAGTCGATGGCTATCCGCCTGAGCCTGGGTCTCCCTCAATGGTCACCAGATCGGTACGCAGCATGTCGAAGGACACGTAGGACCAGGAACCACACGGGCAATGGGCATGTGCTGCGGTATTCATCGCGCACAGGCCGGCGCCCGCTTCCATGGGAAGCGTGCGTTGCGTGATCTGTCGTGTCTGCTGGTTCATGTCGATCAGTAAATGCGTTCGTTCATCCGACTCGTACCCGAGGCCAACCTCGAGTGGGCGGGCATACTGCGCCCCTGGCGGATCCAAGTCAACGACAAACCCGTGAATTTCGTACAGAAAATCACACCGCTCATCGATCCAGGCCCAGAATCCGGCGGTTCGCCGCTGCGTCCGTGCCTGCCGATGCGAAATCGTCGAACGCTTTGTCCGTCACGCGGATGATGTGGTCCTCAATGAATACGGCGCCCTCCCGGGCCCCGTCCTCCTGATGCTTCAGGGCGCACTCCCACTCGAGTACGGCCCAGCCGTCGAAATCGTACTGGGCGAGTTTCGAGAAGATCGCGCCGAAATCGATCTGGCCATCGCCCAGAGAGCGGAAACGGCCGGGACGGTCCACCCAGCCCTGGTAGCCGCCGTAGACGCCGCTCCTGCCCGTGGGCCGGAACTCCGCGTCCTTGACGTGAAACATGCGGATGCGCTCGTGATAGATGTCGATGAAGTCCAGGTAGTCGAGCTGCTGCAGAACGAAGTGGCTGGGGTCGTAGAGGATGTTTGCCCGGGCATGGCCGTCCACGGACTCGAGAAAACGTTCGAAGGTGACGCCGTCGTGAAGATCCTCGCCGGGATGCAGCTCGTAGCAGCAGTCCACGCCGCAGTCGTCGAACACGTCCAGGATCGGACGCCATCGCCGACCGAGCTCCTCGAAACCCTGTTCCAGGAGTCCGGGCGGTCGTTGCGGCCATGGATAGAGCATGGGCCACAGCAGCGCACCCGAGAAGGCAGCCTGAGCGGACAGACCGAGATTCGCACTGGCCCTGGCCGCCAGCTTCACCTGCTCTGTGGCCCATTCGGTGCGCGCTGCCGGATCACCGCGCAGCTCTGGTGGTGCAAAGGCATCGAACAGCTCGTCGTAGTCAGGATGCACGGCCACCAGCTGTCCCTCGAGATGCGTGGACAACTCCGTGATGGTCACGCCGGCGGATTCCACGCGTCCTTTGAGCTCGTCGCAGTAATCCCGGCTTTGTGCAGCCAGCGCCACATCGATGAACGCCGGATTGCCGATCGGCACCTGAATGCCGACGAAACCCAGATCGGCCGCCCAGCGGGCCATCGCGTCGATGCCGTTGAACGGCGCCTCGTCGGCAATGAACTGAGCCAGAAAGATGGCCGGTCCCTTCAGTGTTTTCATGATCTCCCCTGATTCTCAGATATTCAGCCAGACACCGCCCTGGTTCGAGCTCGCCACCACACCTTCGATGAACCGCATGCCCCGCACGCCTTCTTCTATCCCCGGTACGTCCGGCCGCACCCTGTCTCCCGATTCACGCGCCAGAATGGAACGGGCGAAATCCCGGTACAGCACGGCAAAGGCTTCCAGATAGCCTTCGGGGTGACCGGACGGCAGACGGGTCGCGGACGTTGCCTCTCCTGATACGGACGGGCCGCCCGTGCGCCGGACTTCGAGCGACCTGTCGGGCCATTTCAGCACGAGACTGTTCGGCTCGGTCTGCGACCAGCTGAGCCCGCCCTTCTCGCCATACACCCGCAGTTCGAGGCCGTTTTCCTCTCCCACCGCCACCTGCGATGCGCTGATGACGCCCCGGGCTCCGCCGTCCAGGTGAACGAGCACGTTACCGTCATCATCCAGTGCCCGGCCCGGAATCCAGGTGCTGAGATCGGCACAGAGCCGGCTGATCCGCTGTCCGGTGACGAACTCGAGCAGGTTCTGCGCATGGCTGCCGATGTCGCCGAAGCAGCCTGCCGCGCCCGAGCGTGCAGGATCGGTGCGCCATTCGGCCTGTTTGTTACCGGCGCTTTCTTCGGCAACGGAAAGCCAACCCTGCAGATATTCGCAGTCCGCCCTGCGCAGATTTCCGAGCGCGCCCGATGCCACCAGTGCCCGCGCCTCACGGATCATGGGATAACCGGTGTAGTTGTGGGTGAGACAGAAAAGACAGTCCGAGCCCTCGAGCAGAGACGAAAGCGCCAGCGCATCCTCCAGGCGATGCGTCACCGGCTTGTCGCAGACCACGTGAAATCCAGCCTCGATCGCCCGCCTCGCCGCATCGAAATGCAGGTGGTTGGGGGTCGCGATGGTGACGAAATCCATGCGGTGCTCCGCGTCGAGCGCAGCTTCCGCCTCGAACAGAGTGACGTAATCGGCGTAGCACCGATCGGGTGTCAGTCTGTAGAGAGACTCACCGGAGCGGCGCGAACGCTCCGGGTCTGAAGAGAAAGCGCCGCAGACGAGCTCGATCTCCCCGTCGAGTTCCGCCGCCATGCGGTGAACGGCACCGATGAAGGCACCTTCACCGCCGCCGATCATCCCCATGCGGACCTTGCGTCCCGAGGACCCGCTCCTGCTCACGCCGTCTCCTGCTTCAGGCCAGTTCCGCGTGCTACGATAACCCATTCGAACGGGGGTTTGAGGGGTATGGGCAGCATCCGTCTGGGCATGATCGGCGCAGGCCAGATTGCCGTGTTCACCGCACGGGAATTCCGGCGGCACGCTGCCTGCAACGTCATCGCTGTAGCGGACCCCAATCAGGAGCGGGCGGCAGAGCTCGCCGCCATGGTACGTGCCGGGCATGTGCATACCGATGTGGGGGCGCTGCTCGGTCGTGACGATATCGACGCGGTGTACATCGCGGTCCCCAATGCCTATCACGAGGCCCTGGCCTGCCAGGCGCTCGCGGCCGGCAAGCATGTGCTGCTCGACAAACCCTTTGCCCTGAACGCCGGCGCGGCACGCAACGTGATCGATGCGGCAGAGGCTGCCGGACGAACACTCATGCTCGGCATGAATCAGCGTTTCGAGCGCAACGTCCAGCGGGCCAGAGGTCTGATGGCCGAAGGCCGGCTGGGAGACATCTACCACGTCAAGGCTTTCTGGCGGCGACGCTCCGGGATCCCGCGCATGGGCAGCTGGTTCACCAGCAGGTCCGCCGCCGGCGGCGGCGCGCTGCTGGACATCGGCGTCCACGTGCTCGACGTTGCTCTGCATCTGCTCGATGATTTCGAACCGGCATCCGTCAGCGGCGCCACCTTCACCCGTTTCGGCCATCGCGGGCTGGGAGAAGGCGGCTGGGGCCGATCCGAGCGGGAATTCGACACGTTCGACGTGGACGACTTCGCCACTGCCCTCATCCGGCTGCGCGGCGGTGCTGTCGTCTCTCTGGAAGCGGCCTGGGCAATTCACCAGCCATCAGGCAATGATCATGACGTGATTCTGTACGGAGAAGATGCCGCCATGGCCGTCTACGGCAATCAGCTGTTCGAACCCGGCGCACACGATGGTGAGTACACCACCGTGCAGAATCCCCAGGCGCCTGCCATTGCCTATCCGCACTGTTCCCGGGCCGAACACTTCATCAACGTGCTGCTCGGCACCGAGGACCCCATCATCGATCCGCATCAGGCTCTGACGGTGCAGCGGATCCTCGACGGTATCTACGAATCCGCCACCACCGGCAAGGAGATCCAGTTGTGACCCCCATATCCGTGCAGCTCTACTCCCTGAGAGAAGCGTCCGAGGAGAACTTCGACCAGGTGCTAGAGAACGTGGCCGCCATCGGCTACGCCGGTGTGGAGCCGTTCAATCTGTTCGGAAAGACACCGTCTGCATTCCGTGCTCAGGTCGAAGATCTGGGCATGACCATCTCGTCCAGTCACACACCGTGGGCCAATCGCAGCCCGCTGGACGAAGTGGTGGACACGCTGGGGCAGCTGGGTCTTCAGCGGGCCATCGGCGGCTTCATGCCGGACGACTTCGCGGACATGGAAGCCGTTCGCCGGACCGCCGAGACCTGTCAGACGCTGATCGATCAGCTCGCGCCGCAGGGCATCGAGCTCGCCATACACAATCACTGGTGGGAGTTCGAGCTGCTCGACGGACGCCCCGCGCTGCATCACCTGGAGGCACTGGTCCCCGATCTGCGCTACGAGCTCGATACCTACTGGACGGCCAACTTCGGAGCCTGCGATCCCGCCGCTGAGCTTTCAAGGATCCGTACGAAGGCGCCCCTCCTTCACATCAAGGACGGACCGCTGGAAAAAAAGCAGCCCATGGTCGCAGCCGGTCAGGGAAAGATGAAGATCGACGAGGTGGTAGCCGCCTCGGATCCCGCCACCCTGGAATGGCTGATTGTGGAGCTCGATGCCTGCGCCACGGACATGCTGACCGCGATCCGGGAAAGCTACGAATACCTGACCTCCAGCGGTCTGGCGGAAGGTAGATCATGAGCAGGATTCTCTACGATTTCGGCAGCGGCCGGTCCAACCCGGAGACCTTTCCGGTCAAGGCGCTGCAGGACGCGGCCGTCAGCGTCATCGAGCGGGAACGGGAGGCACTGAACGACTATCCCGGCAAGCTGGGCTATCTGCCGCTCCGGGAGGCCATGGCGAAACGGGAATCGGACCGGGAGGGCGTACCCGTGGACCCGGGTCACCTCATGATCACCAACGGGTCCATGCAGGCCGTCACTCTGGTGGCCGAGGCACTGCAGAACGCACCCGGAGATACCTGCATCGTCGAGGAGTTCAGCTACCCGGGCACGCTCGCCGCCTATCGCAGTCTGAAGCTCGACATGGTGGGTATCCCGCTCTCCGAGGAAGGCATGAAACTCGACGTTCTCGAGCAGACACTCGAACGCCTCTCGACCGAGAACCGTCTGCCGAAGTTCATCTACACCATCACCACCTATCAGAACCCCACGGGCATGACCATGCCGGCGGCCCGCCGCAGAGAGCTCATCGGGCTCGCCCGCCAGTTCAACGTCCCTCTGGTGGAGGACAACTGCTACGGGGACGTCCACTATGAGGGGCCGGTGGAGCCCGCCATCTATGCCCTGGACGACGATCCCCAGCACATCTATCTGTGTTCACTGTCGAAGATCCTGGCCCCGGGGCTCAGGCTCGGTTATGTGCTGGCGCAGCCGCCCATGCTCGAGAAGCTGATGGATCGGCGGCACGACGCGGGCAGCAATACCCTGGCCGCCGCCATCGTTGCCGAGTTCTACAGGAACGGCATCTGGGAACATACGAATTCCGGCAACGAGGCACTGAAGGCCAAACGGGATCTGACCCTCTCCCTGCTGGCGTCGGAGCTCAGCGATCAGTGCGTGTGGTCACACCCGGTCGGCGGGTTGTTCATCTGGGTGCGCATCCCCGATGACATCAACGGCAAGACGCTTCTGGAAACGGCCAACTCCAGAGGCTTCCACTATCTGCCGGGCATATCCTTTCACTATCAGAACGCCAAGGTCCCGTATCTGCGGCTGGCATTCGGCCATCTGAAAAAAGAACAGATCGAGGCAGGCATCCCGATACTGGCTCAGTGCATCCGCGAAGCCAGAACCAGCAACGAGCCCAGAAACTTCGATTCACTGTTCTGAGCAGATCAGCTGCGGAACTCGGTCACCCGGATGAAGCGGTCACCATCGAAATCGAACACGTGCGCGTAGCGCTTTTCGAAGGCCGTGCCTTCGAAGGTGGTGCCACGCCCGGAGTTCAGGCACACGACGGTGTCCTCTGCTTCGAGCATGCGTTCCACGCGGGTGCTGATACCGTCGGGGAGAAACTGAAACAGCGGCAACAGCAACCCCTCGCGGATCGCGTCCCGCCCTTCGTAGAGACCGCCCATGACGTCGCCGTCAATCCGGTTGTCCCAGACCGCCGCCTCGGCGAAGAACGCAGCCAGCGCATCCACGTCACCGCTTTCCCCAGCGTCGTAGAACGCCTGCACCACTTCCTGTTTCGTCATTCCTTCAGATGCCTAGACGGCCGAGTGTGCTGATCAGTTCCTGAAAAAAACGTTCGGTGGTCGGATGCTTCGCCGCGAATGTGGCGCCGAGCTCTTCCACGCGCGTCATCAGGTCTCCGGTTTCCCCATCCGCGGGTGTCTGGGATTCGAGCAGCGCATGGATGTCGCCGTCGACCTGCTCGAGCAGATCGAGCAGCGCCGGGTCGACGCTGTCGACCTCCTCCAGCGCTTCGTGCAGTTCCGAGAGTGTGTTCCTGATTTTCTGATCCGGCATGGCGCCTGATACTCCTGGCGTGTGTGGTTGGACCGTCAGCCGCCGGCGTCGGGACGTACGCCTTTGACGAAATCGCGTACCCGGTCCATGAACGTATCGTACTTGAGATCCGTGAATTCGCCAGCGTCGAAGAACATGCCGCCGCATTCCGGACAGGCCTCGTACCAGATGTGGGTCTGACGCTCGTCGGCCGTCTTCTCCATCTGTGCACCATCTTCCGGGCAGACGATGTTGTCGAGCCTGTCCAGCGCCGCACCCACCTTCGGATCACCGGAATCGAGCACCGCTTCCGACATCCATTCCTTCTTCATCTCCAGCAGCACGTCCGGCTTGCACCACAGCCCCCCGCAATCGGTGCAGCGGTGCACCTGGATCTTCCGGCCGTAAGTGTGCGGCATCAGCTCGCCGGGGCATTTCGGACACTCGAGCACTTCCCTGGTCATCGACTGCTTCCCCATGTGCCGCGCCGGTAATACCGCTCGTGCCAGATCCCTTCCTGCGCTTCCCCCTCCAGAGGCATGCGCCAGGTCTTGACCCTGGCCTCATTCAGATCGAGCCGGTACAGGGCCCGCGGCTGTTCGATGGTGTTCTGAACGTAGGCCTCCGCGGCCTCCGGCGGCACATAGCGTCGGGTGATGCGCCGGTACCGGTCACGCCACTCGTCGTCACGGCCGGTATCGAAGACCAGTTCCGCTTTGCCCTCGGCAATCACCTTACGGTAGGGCAGCGGCTGCTCGTCGATGCACAGCGCCACCCGGGGATCGTGCTTCAGGCAGGCAAACCACTCCGACTTCTCGCGAGGCGTGAAATAGATGCAGTCACCCTCCTCATCCGGCTCGTGCAGGAACCAGATGGGCGTGACCAGCGGTGAGCCATCGCCCCTGACCACGGCCACCCGCATCAGAATGCCGGGTTCCGCCAGAAAGGCGTTCCGCTCGGACCGGCTCAGAACCGGCACACCGGCTTCCGATCAGTTCCCGAAATCCCAGTTCTCCCCGGCGTGATAGCGGCGCAGAATGTTCTTGGCGATCAGGATCTTGTGCACCTCGTCCGGGCCGTCCGCAATGCGGAGCGTTCTCGCCCCCTGATACATGCCGGCCAGGGGCAGATCACCCGAGACCCCGGCGGCACCGTAAACCTGAATGGCCCGGTCCACCACCCGGTGGTAGGCCTGCGGCACGAAGATCTTGATCGCCGAGATGTCCGTGCGCGGATCCGCGCCGCTCTCCATCTTCTCGGCGCAGTGGATGGTCATGAGCCGGGCGCTCTGGATGTCCATGTAGCTGTCGGCAATGAAGCCCTGCATGAACTGCTTTTCCTCCAGCTTCTCGCCGCCGTGCACCTCCCGGGTGGTCAGCCGGTCGATCATCAGATCGAAGGCGCGCCACATGGACCCGATGGAGTTCATGCAGTGATAGACGCGGCCGGCGCCGAGCCGGTCCTGGGCCGCCTGGTGTCCGGTACCCGTCCGGCCCAGCTGGTTCTCCTTCGGCACCCGCACGTTGTCGTAGATGATCTCGCAGTGGCTGGAGGCCCGGCCCCAGACCGGAACACCCCGGACGATGTTCACGCCGGGCGTGTCCTTGGGCACGATGATCTGGGTCATCTTCTCGTTCGAACCGCCCGGATCATCCGGGTCCGCCGTACGGCACATCACGATGTAGAAATCCGCCGCATGGCCGTTGGATGTGAACCACTTGTGCCCGTTGATCACCCACTCGTCGCCGTCCAGTACGGCTTTCGTCTGCAGCGAGCGCGGATCCGAGCCCGGATTGTGCGGCTCGGTCATGGAGAATCCGGACTGCATGCGGCCTTCCGTCAGGGGCTTCAGCCACTTCTCATGCTGATCCGGCGTCCCGTACTTCACCAGAATCTTCTGATTGCCGGAGTTCGGGGCGACCACGCCAAAGAGCGACGCAGCACCCGGGCTGTAGGACAGAATTTCGTTCATGTAGGCATGCTGCATGAAGGACAGGCCCATGCCGCCGAACTCGGGCGGCAGGTGCGGCGCCCAGAGCTTCGCCTTCTTCACCTTGTCCTGAACTTCATGACGCAGCGCGCGGGCCTCTTCGATCGCCTCGTTGGGCGCGTTGGCGCTGTCTGAGAGCCATCCCCAGAGCTTGCCCTCGTTGGGCACGATGTCCTGATTGACGATCTCGGCGGTGGCGAGCCGGATCTCGTTGACCTCGTCATCCAGGGTCGGTACGGGCTTGACGTTCATCGCCATGCGGTTTCTCCCTCCTTAGTGTCAGCCCTCTAATCTAACCAATCCTGCGCTCCCTTGCATGGATTAAGGAATGGATTAAGGAATGGATTACGGCATGGAGTACGCGGCATGAAAAACGCAGCATGGACGTGACACACGCCCGTCGCGGCAATCCGATATACTGACCCGTTCTCCGTACTTCGAGCAGGAGCGGCCGTGACCGATCTCCAGTACCCCTACGACAGCCACCCCGAGCCCGGAACCACCATCGAGGTCGCGCCGGGCGTGCGCTGGCTCACCATGCCCATGGGTGGCGGCTCCCTGAACCACATCAATCTCTACCTGCTGGAAGACGCCGACGGCTGGTGGGTGGTGGACACGGGCCTGTCCATCGACGAAACCCGGGACCATTGGCACCGGATTTTCGAGCGCGAACTCGACGGCCGGCCGGTGGTCGGCGTCATCTGCACCCACATGCACCCTGACCATATCGGTCAGGCACTCATGATCACGGAGCATTTTCAGTGCCCGCTCTACATGACCCGTGCCGAGTACTACCAGGCCAGGGCATTCTCGGCACCGGGCGGGCCGTCCTACCAGTCCAGCTGGATCGGCCAGCAGTTCTACCAGCGTGCCGGGATGCCGCTCGAGTACCTGGAATCCCTCCGCAGGTCCTGGGAGGAGCGGTCGAACTCCGGCATGAGCATGCCCGAGATGCCGGCCGGCTACATGCGGCTCCAGGACGGCAACACGCTCACCATCGGCGGCCGTGACTGGCGGGTGGTGGTCGGTTCGGGGCATTCTCCGGAGCACGCCTGCCTGTACTGCGCGTCGCTGAAGGTCATGCTGTCCGGCGACCAGATCCTGCCCGTGATCACCTCGAACGTGAGCGTGCATCCCACGGAACCCCTGGCGAATCCGCTGAAGGACTGGATGGAGTCACACGACAGGTTTCTGAACACTCCGTCGGACACCCTCGTCCTGCCGGCCCACAATCTGCCGTTCTACGGCGTCCGTCAGCGCCTGCGGGATCTGATCAGCCACCATGAGGACCGGATGCTCGCCATCGAGGAGCACTGCGCCACTCAGCCCGCCACCGCCAAGGAACTGCTGCCGGTGCTGTTCTCCCGGAAGCTCGATCCACGGCAGATGATGATGGCGCTCGGCGAAGCCATCGCCCATCTGCACCTGCTGGAGCATCGGAACCGGATCGAGCGGACGCTGTCCGAGGACGGGTGTTACCACTACGTCTCCATCGACCCGGATCTTTCCCGCCGGTCTCATCCGGACCGTCACGACGCGCCCAGCGACGGACCGGTGCTGGTCTGACTGCCGCGCCGCAGGGATGAACAAGGCGCAGCTGAAGCGGAAGGTAGCCGAATACACCTACCGGCTCATGCACTGGGGGAATCGCCGGGTGCCGCCGGGCCTGAGAACCCTGGTCGGTTTTCTGTTCATGGTCGGCGGGGTCTTCGGTTTTCTGCCCGTGCTCGGATTCTGGATGTTCCCGCTCGGGGTCGCCTTCGTCGCGCTGGACGTGCCCCCTGCCAGACGCCGCCTGGACGGCTGGATGGAGCGCCTGCACCGGGAATCAGAAATCGACGAGGATCACGTGGGTCTCGATCATCCCACGTCCAACCAGTAGCCGCCCTCCGTTCTCGGCCGTACCCGGCCTGCGGTCGGGGTGGCGAAGTGGGTGCCGATGATGAGGACGTCGGTTCCGGAATAGGTAGCGAGAAACTTCTCCCGGGTCTTCAGGCCGGCGGCCTGATCGAAATCCGCTGACGAGCACCAGTCCACCCGCGTCATCTGACAGGGGTGATGGAAGCAGTCGCCGGTGATGAGTGCCGCCTGACCGCCGGACCGGATACCGATGCTGACATGCCCGGGCGTGTGGCCGGGTGTCGGTGTCAGAGTCACCTCCTCGCAGACCTGATGCTCCCAGTCGACCAGATCCACCAGTCCCGCCTCCACCACAGGCCGGACCGAGTCGTCCATTACACCGTCATTCAGCGCATCCGCCTCGGCGCCGTTCCAGTACTCGTACTCCTTCTCGGCCAGAAGGTAGCGGGCATTCGGAAAGGTGGGCACCCAGGCCCCATCCATGAGCATGGTGTTCCACCCGACGTGATCCACGTGCAGGTGCGTGCACAGCACCGTATCAATGGATTCTCTCGGATAGCCGGCTGCTTCCAGATCCTGCAGGAAGGACGTCTGCAGGTTGGTCCAGTTCGGAATCGAGCGCTGCTTGTCGTTGCCGATACAGGTATCGACGACGATGCGCCGTTCGCCCGTGTCCACCACCAGCGCATGAATGCTCATCACCAGATTGCCCTCGGCGTCCATGAAGTGCGGCGCCATCCAGTCGTACGCCCGGCAGGCTTCCGGTGTCGCATCGGGCAGTATGAACTTCGATCCGCCGGTGACTTCCATCTCCACGATCCGGGTGACGGTCACGTCCCCGATCCGCCACTGGCGTCCTCTTGTCAGCTCTTCGATTCCAGACATATCCAACCCCTCGCGGTTCGTCATGGGCCGGAGGATGACACAGGGCGCTTGATGGGGCGAATGGTGACCGTTATGTTGAGCGCAACGGTAGGGAGAACTGAATTCATGGGCCTTGTAGACACTGTCCGTACGCTATCCAATCTGCCGACGCTGCTGACCCTGAAAAAAGGCATGGCACCGCGTCCGCTCACAGACACCGACTGTTTCGGTGCGCAGGTCGCCCGCAATGCCGAAGCCTTCGGCGAGCGTACGGCATTCCTGTTCGAAGGCCGATCGGTGACCTGGGCGGAGTTCAACGCGCTGGCCAACCGGCTCGCGGACACCTTTCTGGCCAGCGGCCTGAACCGCGGTGACACCGCCAGCGTGGTGATGGAAAACCGGATCGAATTTCTGGCCACCATCGTCGCGCTGAACAAGCTCGGCGCCATCGGCGCTCTCATCAACACCAACCTGAGAGGCCGCCAGCTGTCGCACTGCATCACCGTGGCGAACTCGAAGATGTGCATCTTCGGCGAGGAGCTCAGCGACGCCATTGCCGAGGTGAAAGGCGACCTGCCACTCGAGGAAGGCTCCGACTACTTCTTCGTCGCCGACAGAAGTGACCGGGCTGCGCCGAACTGGTCCCGGGACCTGCTCGCCGAGGCCGCCGGCGCTTCTGCCGCCAATCCGGCGCTCACCGATCAGGTCACTCTGGGCGAGAACTGCCTGTACATCTACACCTCCGGCACCACGGGCCTGCCCAAGGCGGCCGTGATGTCCAATCGCCGTTTTCTGCAGAGCACGGGCCTCTCCCACCGGGCACTGTACAGGGCCACGGAACAGGATCGCTTCTACGTGTGCCTCCCCCTGTATCACGCCACCGGACTGATGATCGGCGTGGGTGCTGCGATGTCCTCGGGTGCCAGCACGTTCATCCGGCGGAAGTTCTCTGCCAGCAATTTCCTGCCCGAGGTCAGGGAACACAACACCAATCTGCTGATCTACATCGGCGAGCTCTGCCGCTATCTGATGAACACGCCGTCTAAACCGGACGATGCGGATAATCCCCTGCATACCATGACGGGCAACGGCCTGAGGCCCGACATCTGGATGCCATTCAAGGAACGGTTCGGCATCAGAAGGATCAGCGAGTTCTACGGGGCCAGCGAAGGCAACGTGGCTTTCGCCAATCTGCTGAACAAGGACTGCACGGTCGGCATGACGGCCGCCAGAGTCGCCCTGGTCAAGTACGACGTGGATGCGGACGAGATCGTCAAGGCCGACAACGGGCGCTGCATCGAGGTGGCGCCGGGGGAGCCCGGGCTGCTGCTCGGTCACATCAACGAGGACGCCGTTTTCGAGGGCTACACGGACCCGGAGGCTACGGAGAAGAAGATTCTGCGCAACGTGCTGGAGGATGGCGATGCCTGGTTCAACTCCGGTGACATGATGCGGGTGGTCGACGTGGGCTATACGCTGGGCTACGACCACTATCAGTTCGTCGATCGGATCGGCGATACCTTCCGCTGGAAATCCGAAAACGTCTCCACCAACGAGGTGGGTGAAATCATCAACGGCTTCGACGGCATCCGGTTCTGCAACGTCTACGGCGTCGAAGTGCCCGGGGCCGATGGACGGGCCGGCATGGCCGCCGTCACGCTGGCGGAAGGCACGGAAACCCTGGATCTGGACGCTTTTTCCCGCTACGTGAACGAGAGCCTGCCCGTCTACGCCCGGCCGGTCTTCATCCGCGTGCAGCCGGACATCGACGTCACCGGCACCTTCAAGATGGTCAAGGGCGATCTGAAGAAAGCCGCGTACGATCTCTCGAAAATCAGCGATCCGGTTTACGTGATGAAGCCGCATTCCGAGGTCTACGAGCCGCTGGACGAGGCCTTCGCGGCCGTCATCGGCCGCGGCGAGGCCGGCTACTGAGCGCTGACCGGCGCTAGTCCGAGAAGATCCGGCCCGCCCAGATCGTGAGTCCCCGGGTCACGCTGGTGAAGTGGTCCGAATCGATGAGCGGGAGGTCGCCACAGACCTTTGCCAGATGCCCTCGTACCACCTGGGACCGGGCCATGCCGCCGGTCAGGTAGACGGCGTCCGGCTCGCAGCCGCCCTGGATACGGGTTTCGCGGATCAGCCCGGCCAGATGCTCCAGCAGCCGCTCGGCGCTCGTTGCCAGATCCTGCCGGCTGCAGGCCACCTGCAGCCCCGGTTCCACGAAATCGAGCCCCGCAGACGCCTCCTTCGCAGCCGACAGACCGATTTTCGCCTGTTCCGCCTCCCGCAACAGCCGGTAGGTCGCCCTGCCCTCACGCAGCCGGATGAGCCGCACGAAGCGCTCCGGGTTCACCGCCTCCCGCCAGATCTCCTCGAAACGCTCGCCGGTTGCCCGATTGAAGAAGCGCTGCTGGGCATTCACGTCGTTGGTGCTCACCGCATCCACGAAATACCCGTTCGCGATGGGCAGGCCCGACCGGAGCCGATCACCCATACCGAAGCTGGGCATGAGGGCTTTCAGCGCCAGCATCTGATCGTAATCGTTCCCGCCCAGCCGTTCTCCACTGTGACCGAGCACGTCCGCTTCACGATTCCGCACCGACCGGCGGTCCGGGCCAACCCGCACGAAAGAGCAGTCCGTGGTGCCGCCGCCGATGTCCACCACCAGTACCCGCTGCTCCCTATCGAGCGACGCCTCGTAGTCGAAGGCCGCCGCCATGGGCTCGTAAAGAAACGCCGTTTCCTCGAATCCCGCCTCCCGGGCCGCAGCCACCAGCATGGTCAGTGCCTGCTGATTCTCGGCCAGACCCTCGGCCCCCTGAAAATTGACCGGCCGTCCGATGACGACTTTCTCGACCGGGACGCCGGCTGCCTGATCCGCCGCCGATTTCACATTCGCCATCATGGCCGCCACGATGGAGATGAACCGCTCCTTCACCTGCTCGGACAGCCCCGGGGCGCCGAGGAAGCTCTTGGGGCTCTTCACGAAATAGCCTTCCGTCGGATCCCGGAGGTACGCATCCAGGGCTGTCTGACCGAAGCGCAGATCCCGGTAGCTCTGGGTGGTCATGTCCAGGGCCGCATCGTCGCCGAGCTCCAGCTCGAAATCCGCCTTGGGTGCATAGAGTGTGGAGGGGATGAGCGGTTCGCCGTTCTCCAGCGGCGCCAGTCGGATGTCGATCTCCGACCGGGGAGAAGGCGCGGTTGTGAGCGCGATCGCGCAATGGGACGTGCCGTAGTCGAACCCGGCAACCAGGTTCGTCGATGTCGCTGACATGGCAGGAGGGTCTTTTCGCCGGGGCCGCGCAGTTTACCGTCCAGATTACGGCTGGCAAGGTTCTGGCGATGCGAAAAGGAAGAACCCCGGGCAGGGACGCCCGGGGTTCCAGCTCGCTCGGCGGGGGGACGGGAGGAGGTACCTCGAGAGCCTGAGCTCCTTCGGCAGGGACGCCGTCGCGAACTTGGTGCCATACTAGGCGGCGCTGACTGAACGCATCCTGAACACGCACACAAACAGCATGCTCTTCACCCGGTCATTCAAGGACGGCATCCGGGCAGGCCGGGTCACCCGCACCTATCGATGCTGGAAGCGCCCCCAGGCCAGAGTGGGCGGGCGCTACAATCTGGCGCCGGACGGCGTCATCGAGGTCACCGGCATGGATCTGGTTCCGCCGGATGCCATCAGCGACGCAGATGCCATTGCGGCCGGCTACCCGGATGCCGGGTCGTTGTTGGCCAGTCTCGGTGCTCCCGCCGGGCCCATCCATCTGGTGGAGTTCCGTTACCTCGGCAGCGGTCTGGTCGGCCAGCCGGACCGGGACCCGGTGGACGGGCCCCAGCTCGACACCCTGCTGACGAAGCTCGACAGAATGGATGCGCGGTCCGGCCAGCCCTGGACGCGCGCCGTGCTGAAAACGCTGGCCGAGCAGCCGGGCCGCCGCGCGGGAGATCTGGCAGGGGTTTTCGGCTGGGACACCGCCACCTTCAAGCGCCAGGTGCGCAAACTGAAGGGGCTGGGACTCACGGTATCACTGGAGACCGGTTATACGTTGTCTCCGCGGGGACGGCAGGTGCTCGAGGCAGCGGCTTGAACGGAATCGACGCCATCCTGTTCGACCTGGGGAACGTCGTCGTGGAAGTGGACTTCCGGCGGACGTTCCGGCGATGGGCGGACAGCAGCGGCGTGCCGTTGTCCCTGATTCACGAACGCTGGTCCGAGGACGACGCTTACCGGGCGCACGAGACGGGCTCGCTCGGTTTCGACGGATACGTGGAAGCCATGACGGAACGGCTCGGTGTCACCATGAGCCGGGGAGACTGGGAGAATGGCTGGAACGACGTGTTCGTCGGCCCCTACCCAGGCGTTCAGAAGGCTCTGGCCGCACTGTCCGGCCGCGTGCCTCTCTATGCCTTCACCAATACCAACCCCACCCATGAAGCCGAATGGCGCGCGCGGTATCCCCACGCGCTCGTTCACTTCCAGGATATCTTCGTCTCATCCAGGATGGGCATGCGCAAACCGGATCAGGTTGCCTTCGAGTGGGTCGTTGAGGCCATGGATACCGCACCGGAGCGCATTCTCTTTCTGGACGATCATCCGGCCAATGTGGACGGCGCCCGGCGGGCGGGCCTCACCACCGTGCAGACACGCGGAGAAACCGAGGTGCTGGCGGCTCTCGAGGCGTTCGGGCATCGCATCCCGGACTGACGGTATCAGCCTCCGCTGCCGACCTCATAGGCGATGGCCGCATAGCGGTCCAGCAGCGGCAGCACCGTATCCGGATCCGCCGGCGGCAGGGCGAAGATGATGCGATTGAAGCCCATCGCCGCCAGCTCCCGGACTCTGTCCGCATCGGGACCGACGCCGAAGATGCTGAAGTCCGGCTCCCCGTCACGTCCGGCATCCGTCCAGGCGCTCCGGACGGACCGGATACCTAGCGCATAGTCCAGCGCGCCCTGGGCCGTCGCACGATGCGGATCCTGATGAATGGGAAACCAGCCGTCGCAGTACTCGGCGATCCGTGCCCACGTCCACCGGGAGGACGCGCCCATGAGGACCTTGGGGCCGCCGGGCTGCACGGGTTTCGGCCAGGACCATAAAGGTTCGAAATCGACGAAATCACCGTGAAACTCCGGCGCCTCTTCAGTCCAGATCCGGCGCATGGCGAGAATCCGTTCCCGGAGCACTTTCCAGCGCGTCTCGAACGCGACCCCGTGATTCTCCATCTCCTCCGCATTCCAGCCCGCGCCCACCCCGAGCAGCACCCGCCCCTGGGAAATCGTGTCGAGAGAAGCCACCTGTTTCGCCATCAGAATCGGATCCCGCTCGGTGACCAGCGTGATGCCGGTGCCCACCTTGAGATCGGCGGTCGCTGCGGCCGCGGCCGTGAGAGCGACGAAAGGATCATGGCTGCGCCAGTACTCCCGGGGCAGCTCCGCCCCGCCGGGCCAGGGACTCCTGCGGCTCGCCGGAATGTGTGTGTGCTCGGGAAAGAACAGAGACTCGAATCCCCGCTCCTCTGCCGCACGGGCCAGAAGCATCGGCTGAATCGCGTAGTCCGTGGGGAACATGAGAACGCCGAAATCCGTCATGTCGATGAATCCTCCTCCAGGTGATGTTACCCGAGGCGCCGGATTCCAGGGAGCACGGTGTCAGCCGCGGAGACGGTTCAGAGAGCCTGCTTGCGCAGCGTCTCGTGGTAGCGGCCGACCTTGGAGACATAGCGCCGGCCGGCCTGCTCCTCGCTGCCGTAGGGGCCGATGTTGTAAGCGGTCAGCGCACAACTGGTGTCGTCGCCGCAGCGGTCGAGCAGGTGGGACAGCACCTGAGCACCACAGTAGATGTTCTCCGCCGGGTCCAGCAGGTCGCTGCTGCCGCAGAAGCTGCTCCAGAGCTCAGGCCGGACCTGGGCCGGGCCGATGGCCCCCACGTGGGAAACCACGTCCTTGCGGAAGGAGCTTTCCGTCAGCACCAGGCTCGCGAGCAGTTCGGCTTCGATGCCCTGACGCTTACTGGCCTCGAGGATCCAGGGCGCGAACTCGGTTGCCGTATGGCGACGGACCCCGAATGCCTGGCTCACCTTGTGACCGAAGGCGTCCACTTCCGAATGCCAGGGTACGCTGGTGTGCTCCACGGCCGGCAGCGCGAAGGCTATCCGCTGATGACCCGGATGGGTGCCGTTGAACGCAACGACCAGAGACGTGACCGCCAGCAGTCCGATCAGTGCCAGATGAAGCTTCGCCAGGCGGCGCAGAAAACCGGGCACCGCGAGCCAGCGCGCTTCCAGGCGCCCGGCGCTCGTCAGAAGTCGTTTACCGACCGTCTGCCGTGAAGGGGTCTCGTTCTGCGTCTGCATGGGCACTTTTTGCGGTACTCGTGTCAGCCGTTCGAAGGTTCCGGGTGGGGAGAATGGATCACCGAGTCTGACTGCTCGCTGAACAGCCGGCTTCCGTGTCTCGCCCCGATCCCTTGAGATTGCGACGAATTTTACTGATGTTGCACCACACAATAAACTGGAAATACGTCACGGAGGGTTTCGGATCTGTCACCCCCTTGTAACAGTTCGTCAGGTGAGCTGCTGCTAACTGTGAACCAGCCCACAGATGGGCTGTGCAATTTTACACAGCCCGGATTCCGGGTCACTCCCGCAGCAGGCCTAGAACAAAATGATCTAAAAAACTCAGCCAGCCTTGAGCGCGGCGATGATGGCCTGGCGTTCGGCCTCATCCGAGACCGGGAAGCTCGCTGAGGTTCGATCGGTGAAGCCCGCGTAGCGTTTGAGCATCTCCGGCGCAATCTCACCGGGCTCGCCCATCACACCAAAGGCGTTGATGATGTCGTCGGTGATGAGCTCGCCCATCTCCTGCCACCGGCCCTGCTTGGACATGGCATTCAGCTCTCCCTGCAGCTCGCCCACGCCGATGGCCTCGAGCACACCCTTGTAAGCAGGCGTGGAGCCGTAAAAAGCGATCCGCTCCTTGGCAGCTTTCCTGGAGGCTTCGAATTCCGCCTCGTCTCTGCCCGTCACCACGAAACACGAGTAGGAGATCTCGAAGTCTTCCCGGCGCCTGCCTGCTTTCGCGAGTCCGCGCTCGATGGCGGGCAGCGTCACGGACTCGATGTAGGGCACGTTGCTGAACGGATGGATGATCATGCCGTCGGCGACCTCCCCCGCCACTTCGGTCATGGCCGGCCCTACGGCGGCCAGGATCACCTTAGGCGCACCGTACTCCTTATCCTGAGGCGTGAAGGCCGGCGTCATCAGCGTGTGCCGGTAGTATTTACCGACGAACTCGAGCGGCGCCCCTTCGTACCAGTTCGCCCAGATGGCCCGCATGGCGAGCACCAGCTCGCGCATCTGCGCTGCGGGTGCACCCCACTGCATGCTGAACCGCTTGGTGATGTGGGGTTTGATCTGGGAGCCGAGCCCGAGTGTGAAGCGGCCCCTGGAGTAGGCATTCAGATCATGGCCGATGTTGGCCAGATTCATCGGGCTGCGGGCGAACGCCACCGCAATGGACGTGGCCAGCTCCAGCTTCTCGCTGTGCTCCGCTGCGAGGAGCAGCGGAAAGAACGGATCGTGATTCATCTCCGCGGTGCGGACGCCGTCATAGCCGGCCGCCTCGATGGCTTTCACCTGCTCCGGAATTCTGTGCAGATCGAAACCGATGCCGCTGTCTACCTTCATGCTGCTCTCCTTGGAATGGTGATTGTGGTCAGGCGGCGGTGAGCTCGCTGATGATGCCGGCCCGGTCTTCCTTGCCGATGTGCGCATAGGCGGCAGACGTCCGGTCTATGATGTCGCCGTAACGGTCGATGATCTGACCGGCGATGGTCGAAGGTTCGCCCACCACCGCAAAGGCCGTGAGGATCGATTCATCGATCAGACCGCCCATCTCCTCCCATCGGCCCTGCTTGGACATGGCATTCAGTTCGGTCTGCAGATCTCCCTGCCCGATGCTCTCCAGCACCGGCCTGTAGGCGGGCGTGGAGCCGTAGAAGGCGATCTGCTGGCGGGTGGCCGTCTTCGCCTGCTCGATCTCGTCCTCGTTCTTACCGGTGACCACGAAGACGGGGTAGCTGATCTCGAAATCGGCCCGGGTCTTGCCGCCCTTGGCGAAGCCCCGTTCCAGCGCCGGCAGCGTGGTCTCTCTGAGGTATTTTTCCGTCGTGAAGGCGTGGATGATCACACCGTCCGCCACTTCGCCGGCCACCTCCGTCATTCTTGGACCGACTGCCGCCAGAAACACCCGGGGCGCACCGAACTCGTTGTCCGTGGGGGTGAAGAAAGGCGTCATCAGCGTGTGGGTGTAGAACTTGCCGGTGAAGGCCAGATCCGCGCCTTCGTGCCAGTTTGCCCAGATGGCCCGCATGGCGAGGATGAACTCACGCATTCTGGCTGCCGGTGAAGACCAGGGCATGCTGAAGCGCTTGGTGATGTGCGGTTTGATCTGGGAGCCGAGACCGAGCACGAAGCGGCCTCTGGACGCCGCGTTCAGATCGTGGCCGATGTTGGCGAGCGTCATGGGCGTGCGCGCGAAAGCCACTGCGATGGACGTCATCAGGTCCACCCGATCCGTATTCTGCGCCGCCACGAGCAGCGGGAAGAAAGGATCGTGAGAGGTTTCCGCCGTCATGACGCCGGAATAACCCATCTCTTCCAGTTCCTGCGCCTGCGCGCCTACCTTGTCGAGCTCCCAGCCGACACCACCGTCTACTTTCATGTTTCCTTCATCCCCCTTTCTCTGGCCCCAGGATAACCGTCGCTTCCGGCTCGAACGGCGGTGCAGCAGGAGGCCGCTCAGCCAGGCCGGTTCAGCGGCGGAATTGTTTCACCGTCCCCGCGACGAAGCAAACCGCCGAACGGTCCGCGGCCCTCCACGAAGTAGCTCACCTCGAGCGTGTCCGCCGCAGTCACCCGGTAGAGCGCTTCGTTGGGATGAATGACCTGCACCGTCTCCTGCGGATTCAACCCCAGCAGGCGCCCGAGGATCACACGGGACATGACCTGATGGGTGACCAGCGCGATGCTTTCGGCCGGCGATGCCAGAACCGAATCCAGAAAGCCGGCGCAGCGTGCGTCCATGTCAGCCAGGGACTCACCTTCCGGAGGGCGATGGTTGAAAGGATCTTCCATCCGTGACCGCCAGGCCTGCGGAAAAGCGTCCTCGAGCTCGTCCACGGTCAGTCCGGACCAGAGTCCGACGTCCCGCTCGAGCAGCGCATCCTCGAACGACACCGGCGCGCGGACATAGGAGTTGATGATGTAGGCCGTCTCCCGGGCCCGGCCCGATGGAGAAACGAACATCGCCTCGACCCGGCCGAGCCCCTTGAGGAGCTCACCGTGACTGTGCGCCTGTTCCATGCCGGTATGCGTGAGCGGCGAATCGAGCCGGCCCTGCATGCGGCGCGCGAGGTTCCATTCGGTCTGTCCATGCCGAATGATGAAGATCTGCTTCATTGACGTCCCTGTCGATGGCCGGACGGCCGCTTAGTCTCCCTTGCCGCCGGACTCCGCGCGGTAGTCGCCGAAGGCGGCATCACGCCGGGAGAGCGCTTCCGTCAGACCCTGGCGAAGCTCGGCGAGGTGCGCCTGAGTCGATGCGGTGAACGTCGCCAGCTGCTGCATTTCCGTACCGGCCCGGATCGCTGCGCGGATGCCCATGGCATCCATCTGCCGGTGCACGGCCCGCTTGTTGATCTGCTGGAGATCGGACGGCACCTGAGCCACCCGCCCGGCGATCCCGAGCACTGCCTCCTCCAGTTCTTCGAGCGGAAAGGCCCGGTTCGCGAAACCGCTCTCAGCGGCTTCGATACCGGACATGTGATCCCCTGTGAGCATCAGCTCCATGGCCCGTCTGAGGCCGACGATCCAGGGATAGAACTGATTGTCCGGCGGGCTGATGGCCCGCACCACCGGGTAGCCGATACGGGCGTCCTCGGCAACGTAGACGAGATCACAGGCGGTCGCCAGCTCCGTACCGCCCGCGAGGCAGTATCCGTGCACCTGAGCGATGACCGGCTTGGCCAGATCCCAGATCCGGAGAAATCCCTCCACCACGTGTCTCGGCCAGTTGCCGAGACCGCCGGCGGTGTAGAACGGTTGTCCTTCCGCCACGTTCGACTTGAGATCGTAACCGGCGGAGAAACAGTTTCCGGCGCCGCGGATGATGGTGACCCGCACGTCATCATCCACATCCGCCGCTTCCAGCGCCGCGAAGAGCTCGGTCCGCAGGGCGTTCGACAGCGGGTTCCGTTTGTCAGGCCGGTTCAGGGTCAGCCGCCGGACGCCGGGGGCGGGATCGTCGATCAGAACCAGTGACTCGCTCATGAGCGGCTCCCTAAAACTGGAAGACGTCGGCCCGGAAAGCGTCGAACGTCCGGTTCAGGTCTTCCGGGGACGCCGCCAGCGGCGCGATGATCGACGTATGAACGCCGCCCGCCGCATCCTCGCGGATCCGTTCCCGGATCTCGTCTTCGGTGCCGATGATGGCGATCTCGTCGATCATCTCATCGGTGAGCGCGCTCGTCGTCTTCTCACGGTCCTTGGCCGCCCATCCCTCGGTGATGGTGCTGGCTGCCTCGTCATAGCCGGCCCAGGCGAGAAACTTGTTGTACACGGGCGTTGCATAGTATGGCGCAAACGCCGCGCGGAAGAGGTTGCGCCCCGCCGCCTTGTCGTCCGTCGCCAGCACCATGGCCCGGTTGACGATCTCCACGTCTTCCGCCTTCTTACCGGCACGACCGGCGCCGATGGCCACGTGTTCCATCATTTTCGACAGTGCCGACTTGGGCCAGAGGTTGAAGATCACCCCATCGCCATGCTCCGCGGCCATCTCGATCATCTTCGGCCGCAGCGCGCCGATGTAGATGGGCGGCGGATTCTCGAGCGGTGCCTGCCGGTAGCCCCGGCTGTAGAGGGTCTCGCCATCGAAATCGGTCTTTTCCCCCTTGAGCATGGTCCGCACCAGCTGGGCCGTCTCTTTGACCCGGGTCAGAGGCTTCTCCAGCGGAATGCCGTTCCACTGGCCCATGATGGTCTGGCTGGAAGAGCCGAGACCGACCACGAAGCGCTCCGGCAGCAGCTGGCTGATCACATTGGCGCTGGCTGCGATGACCGACGGGCTCCGGGTATACACGGGCGTGACCGCAACGCCGATCCGGATGCTGTTCGTGTAGTGGGCGACCGCCGCAATCTGGGTGAGCGTGTCCGGCGCACCGGAATCGCTGAACCAGGCGTCCGGGTATCCGTTGGCCTCCGCCCAGGTGAGCCGGTCGATGGTGTGTTTGATGTTCGGGCCAGCCGGCAGCGTGACCGCCACCCGTTTTTCGAGCGCCATAGCCTTGAGGATCCCCTGTCAGTGAAACGCAGTAGTGAGCCGTCAAGACTCGCATTTTGCCCCCGGCAAGATCAAGCCGTATGCTTCTGCGTCCCCCGATGACACCCGTGTGAGGAAGGAAACCATGAGCGACGTTGCGCTGACCCCGGTCCGCGAGACCCACCGGTTCGACGAGGCAGCGCTGGCGGACTATCTCGCAGCCAACGTGTCGGACTTCGCAGGTCCACTGACGGTGAAGCAGTTCGAAGGCGGCCAGTCCAACCCCACCTTTCAGCTCATCACGCCCGGAGCACGCTACGTGCTGCGCAAGCAGCCGCCGGGCGAGCTGCTGCCTTCGGCGCACCAGGTGGACCGGGAGTACCGGGTGATGAAGGCACTGTGGGGAACGGACGTGCCCGTGCCGCGCATGTACTGCCTGTGTGAGGACGCGGCCGTGATCGGTACCAAGTTCTACGTGATGGAGATGGTGGAGGGACGCCTCTTCACGGAGCTGCTGCTGCCCACCCTCAGTCCGGAAGAGCGTGGCGCCATCTACCGGGACATGGCCAGGGTGCTGGCCTGCCTCCACGGAGTGGACGTGGCGTCCGTCGGCCTCTCCGAGTTCGGCCGTCCCGGCAACTACTACGAACGTCAGATCGGCCGCTGGTCGAAGCAGTACGTGGCCTCGAAGACGGAAGAGATCGAGGCCATGGAGAAGCTCATGGCATGGCTGCCGGAGAACATTCCCGAGCAGAAGAAGACGGTGATCGTCCACGGCGATTTCCGGCTCGGTAACATGCTCATCCATCCCACCGAACCTCGGGTCGCCGCCGTGCTGGACTGGGAGCTCTCCACCCTCGGCGACGGCCTGGCCGATCTCGGCTACATCTGCCAGGACTACCACGGCGATTCCTACTTCACCGAGGGCCTTGCCAGCGCCGACCTCCCCGCTCTCGGCATCCCCACCGAGGAAGAGTTCGTCGCCGAGTACTGCACCCACGCCGGCATCGACGAGATCGAGAACTGGCCCTTCTACCTCATCTACAACATGTTCCGCTCGGCGGCCATCATTCAGGGCGTCTACAAGCGGGGCCTGGACGGCAACGCCAGCTCCGAGACCGCCACGCAGTACGGCGCCATCGCGCGACTGAGATCCGAACGGGCCTGGGGACTGGTCGAGAAACTCTAGCCTCTAGCCGCTGATCCGTTTTCAGAAGCCAGGGCTGGTCTGTAGATGGTGCAATCTTGGATTGAGCGCCGCGAAGCCGCCTAGAGGTTTCGAGGCCGTCGTCGGCACAGGGATGTGCCGACAAGAGCGGACAGGGATGTCGGCTTTCGCCCGCCACCGCGGGCGTTAAAAGCCAAGCGTGCCACGAAACCTCTAGGCGGCTTCGCGGCGCGCACTATAAGCTAGAGAACCGTCTCCGCCACCAGCGCCAGGGCCTTAGGATCCTGGCACCCGAGCAGCATGCTCGACACCTGACCCTTGTTCCCCGCCTCCATCCACCGCTGCAACCGATCCCTGATCCGATCCGCCGGACCGACCAGGTGACAGGCATCGATCAGCTCGGCAGGCACGGCCGCCATGGCCTCGTCCTTCTTGCCGGCCAGGTACAGATCCTGGATCTTCACCGCGGCTTCCTCGAACCCGAGGCGCTTGGCGTAGTCGTTGTAGAAGTTCTTGTCCCGCGCCCCCATGCCGCCGATGTAGAGGGCCATGCTGCCACGGATGGGCATCATGCACTGCTCCACGTCGTCGCCCATGATCACGGTCACGAACGGAGCGATGTCGAACTGGGTGAGGTCCTTGTTGTTCCCCGCCGCGGCGAAGCCCTTCTGGATCGGCTCGTCGAAGACGTGGTACTGCTCGGGATCCATCCACACCGGGAAGAAGCCGTCGGCCACTTCGGCAGCGGCAGCCACACCCGCCGGAGTAATGGTGGCCGCATAAATGGGCACTTCCTCGTGCAGGTGCATGATGCTCTTCAGCGGCTTGCCGAGACCGGTCGCGCCTTCCCCGGTGTAGGGGAGCTGGTACATCTTGCCGTCGAAGGTGGCAGGTGCTTCCCTGGCGAAGATCTGCTTCATGATCTGGATGTATTCCTTCAGCCGGGTCACCGGCTTGCCATACGGCACGCCGTGCCAGCCCTCAACCACCTGCGGGCCGGACGCACCCAGACCGCAGATGAAGCGGCCGCCGGAGAGCTCAGCCAGGCTCATGGCCGTCATGGCCGCCATCGCCGGCGTGCGGGCCGGCATCTGCATGATCGCCGTGCCGGCCTTGATCTTCTCGGTCTGGGCCAGGATCCAGGCCGCCGGCGTCACGGCATCGGAGCCATAGGCCTCGGCGGTCCAGACGGACTCGTAGCCCAGGCTCTCGGCATGTTTGATCGCATCGATGGGTATGCTCATGCGGGCACCCGAGTACCCGGAGATCAGTCCTAGTTTCATGTTTCCCCCTAGAGAATGGTGACCTGAGGTCATCAGGTTGCGTGAAAAAACTCAGCAGAAATTATCAGCACCGGGTCCGTATGCGCAACAGGGCCGGCAGGTCGAGCCGCCGCCTCACGCCCCGTGCAGGTTTCCGGACGCCTGGTCCCCGGGCGCCGTCTGCCGCCTGGATTCGAGGTAATCGATGATGTCGAGAGACTCGTACATCCACACCACCTGTCCGTCCTCCCGGGTGATCTTCAGACAGGGCACGGTGGCTCTGCCACCGCCCTGGATGAGCGCGCGACGGGCTTCGCCGTCCCGGAGTGTGTCCCGGAGCGGGAACTCCCAGCCGGCATTCGCCATGTACCGGCGAACCCGGTGACAGAACCCGCAGAGCTCTGAATGATAGAGTTCGTAGTTTTCGCGCATGCCCTTGCCGTACTCGGAAAATCGCGGCGCAGTATGCCAGATGCGGCCTGCACGCGCCCGGAGACGTCGGACCCTGCTGGCACCGGGAATTGATCGGCAGTTCCCTGGCGTTAGAATCCCCGCAACCCGATCCACGGATACACAGATGTCGAAAAAGAAATCCAGCAACGTCGCCCTGGTGCGCGGCCTGATCATCGGCGGCGTGGCACTGCTCGCAGTCCTCGTCGTCGGATACGGGCTCATCTACACCACGGGTGCCACTCAGGGAGCGTTCGTCGAAGGCGAGCACTACCAGCTTCTCGAGAACGCGGAGCGGCGGCGGCCCGGCGCGAACGTGGAGGTCGTCGAGTTCTTCTCCTATGCCTGCATTCACTGCAAGAACTTCGATCCGCTGATCAACGAATGGCTCGAGACCAAGCCGGAGAACGTGGACTTCACCCGGGTGCCCGTCACCTTTTCGCCGCAGTGGATCCTGCTCGCGCAGGCCTACTACACCCTGGTCGCCCTGGACATCCTCGAGCTGAACCATGAGCGCGTTTTCCGTCGTATCCACAATACCCGCCGCATGTTCGACGATGCAGAGGATTTCGCCGCGTTCATCGACGGCAACGGCGCCACGGCGGCCGAGGTCGTCGAAGCCTGGAACGGCAGCGAGGTGCGCCGGATGCTGCGCGACGGCGAGGCCCTGCAACGGCAGATCGTCATCACCGCCGTACCGGCCATCGTCGTCGACGGCCGCTACATGGTGGGCATGGAAGTGGGCCGCAAGGTCGCCCTGGAAGTCGTCGACCATCTGATCGCCCGCGAACAGGGGGACCCGCCAGCCACCGGCAGCTGATCGCGCCTTCAAAGCCTGAGGGTGAGGGTCACTCCGTAACGACGCGGGTCTCCGAGCTGGAACCAGCCGCGCTCGGTATAACCATCCCGCGGGTCGTTCGGGAAATAGAAGCCGCGGATCACGTAGTCCTCGTCCGTGAGGTTGCGGCCCCAGACCCGAGCCTCCCAGCGTTCGCGCTCGTAGCCGATGGACGCATTCCAGAGCTCATACGGGTCGGAGACCAGATCCTCCGGCCGGTCCGAAAAACGCCGGCTGTCGCTGTAGTAGAAATCATCTTTCCCCTCGAACTCGAGACGGGCATAGAACCCGGTCCCCGTCCGGTACTCGGCGCCGAGGAAGAACTGATATCGGGGCGCGTGCGCCTGGTCTTCCCCATCGAGGTCCTCGCCTGAAGAGTTGGTGAAATCGCGGAACTCCGTGTCCAGCAGTCCGACGCTGCCGAAGATTTCCAGCCGCTCGCTGACCGCCCAGACGATTTCCGCCTCCAGGCCACGGTTGGTGCCTTGTGCAGCATTGCTGGTCAGCTGGATGAACTCCGAGCTGCCGTCCGGCCGGTCACGGATGATGGACGTGCCCGTCTGCACGTCGTCCCGTTCCATCGTGAACAGGGAAAACCGTCCGGTGAGCCTGTCATCGAGCCAGCGGCCTTTCAGGCCGATCTCGTAGTTCACCAGCACCTCCGGGTCGAACTCCCGCAGATCCTCGTCCAGCGAATTGCTGGGATTGAAGCCGCCGGCCTTGTAGCCGCGGGTGACACTCGCGTAGACGAGGGAGCGGTCGGTGAGATCCCACTCCAGGATCACCCGGCCGCCCCAGAGATCGTCCGAGGGATCGAAGGAAGCGCCCTCGGAATCCCGGTAGGTCGACTCGTGCCGTTCGCCCCGCAATCCAGCGGTGACGCGCAACCGGTCGCTCAGGTCGGTGGTGAGCTCCCCGTAGACGGCAACACGGTCGATGTCGAAACCGGATTCGAAGGGCTCCGGGAAAAAGGTGTAGGTCCGGGTCAGATCCACGGTCTGGGTAAGCGCGTAAACACCCACCACCCAGCTGGAAGTGTCCGCAAACAGCCGGCCGGCTTCACCGGAGAGCAGCCTGAGATCGAGTGTCGCCGTGTCTCTGTCCCGCTCATAGCGATCGGTGGAGGAATACTCCCAGGGATGAAAGCCCACGTAGGTCCAGTCCTCGTCGTACCCGTAGTCGATCTCGCTGGTGGCAAGTCCTAGCACGCCCTCGAAGATCACGGACTCGCTCAGATCCCAGTCCATCGCCAGCGCGCCATACGTGGACTTCTGTGCATCCCGGCCCGGCTCGTCCGAACGGGTTCTGCGGTCGTTGTCCAGCGAGAACACGTCGTAGCCGTTGTCCACGTTCACGTGCCCGAGCGTGAGCCCCAGCATCATGCGTTCCGTTGCCCCCCAGTCGAGGCGGCCGCGGATCGACAGCTCGTCCCGCCCGTTCGTGTCCGATTCGCCCTGGTAGGTGTTGCGATAGAACCCGTCGTCCCGGAACTGGCGGACGGAAAGCCGTCCGCTCAGCGAATCGGCCAGCGGCCCGGAAACCACCGCGCCCAGGCCCCAGGCGCCGTAGTTGCCTGCATCCAGGGTCACAGCACCCTGGAAATCATCGGTAGGCGCATTCGTCCGGATCGACATCAGCCCCGCCAGGGCGTTGGCGCCGTAGATCGTGCCCTGAGGGCCCCGCAGCACCTCCACCTGCGCCACGTCGTGGAGGACGGCCGCGGTGCCGACACCGCTGAAATCCACGCCGTCGATGAGCAGGCCCACGGAGGCGTTCATCGGCTCTTCGAACTGGCCACGCTCGCCGATGCCGCGGATCTGGTAGAAACGGGCCCGGGAGCTGCCGCCGGCGAAGTTCACGTTCGGCACCTGAGCGAGCACGTCCTCCAGGTGTTCCACGGCACGGCCCTTGAGATCCCCGACCTCCACGATGCTCACGGATGCCGGGGTACGGTTCACCGAGTTGCTGCGGAACTCGCTGGTCACCAGGATTTCCTCGATGACCGGCTCAGCGGCAGGCACGGCTGTGCTCGCGACCAGACTCGCGACCAGAAGAGTGAGGAAGCGCCAGGTGGCGGCTGGGGATGAGAGGTTCATGACTGCTCCACTGGATGGTCCCGTTATTCGTGCGGTGACCCAAGTGCGCAGTGCCTGCTCGAAAGAATGCCTATTCCTACGCCGGTACGATCCGGATCAGGTTCAAAGGGTCCGCCTGGCTCGCTTCCCGAATCGGGAAGGTCAACGTCGGCGTCTCAGGTAGAAACCACCCCTTAGGTCGACGGACATTCTCCACCAGCAGAGCCCGGGATGGCAACCGACCCTTTCAGCACCGCTTCAGTTTTCGTTCAGGATGTCTGACTTAGCCTGGCCGACAATCCCCTCGAGAAGATTTCCGGACATGGGCGAATACACCGATCTCATCCAGACAATCGCACTGACCCTGGGCGTGGCCTGGGCCAGCGGCATCAATCTCTACGCCGCCGTCACCGTGCTCGGCGTGGGCGGCGCGACGGGCTATGTGGATCTGCCAGAGGGCCTCGCCGTGGTCCAGGATCCGCTGGTGATCCTGGCTGCCGCGTTCATGTACTGCGTGGAGTTCTTCGCGGACAAGGTACCCGGCGTGGACAGCGCCTGGGATACGCTGCACACCTTCATCCGCATCCCCGCCGGCGCCATGCTCGCAGCGGGTGCCGTGGGCAACGTGGACCCGGCCATCGCCATCGCGGCGGGCCTGCTGGGCGGTGCGCTGACTGCTGCCACCCATGCCACCAAGGCGGGCAGCCGCCTGCTCATCAATACATCCCCGGAACCTTTCACGAATTTCGGGGCCTCGGTGCTCGAAGACGTGGCCGTCTTTGCAGGACTCTGGGCGGCCCTCGCGAACCCCGTGCTATTCTTGGCCGCCTTCGCAGTCTTCCTGATCCTTCTATGCCTGCTGCTCCCCAAAATCGTCCGTGGTATTGCCGGTCTGATCCGCCGGCTCGGCAGACTTCTGGGCCTCACCCGGGGGCCGTCCGCGCCCGCGGAGGCTCCGGCGGCAGCCCTGCCCGCTCCCTGATCATCGGGTCGTGCGGCCACCTTCAGGCCGGAGGTGCCCGATGACGGCCGTCTGGCTGCGAAGATCGCTCATCGGCGGCGGCCTGCTGCTCGCCGCCGGGCTGATCACACTGATCGTCTGGTTCGTCCATCTCAATCAGCTCATCACCAAGACCTTCGAAGGCCGCCGCTGGTCAGTGCCGGCTCAGGTTTACGCCGCACCCGTGGAGCTCTATTCGGGAGCCGAGCTCAATCTGGCGGACCTGATCGAGGAACTGGACCGGCTCGGTTACGCGGCCAACGCGAATCTGCCCGCCCCCGGTACCTATGCCCGACGGGGCAGCGCCCTGGACGTCTATCTGCGCGCTTTCGAGTATCCGGAGATCAGCCGTGGCAGCCAGCGGATACGACTGAGTTTCGACGGCCGGGTCATCGCTGCCGTGGAGGACGGGAGCGGCCGCCCGATACCGCTCGCCCGCCTGGATCCGCTGAACATCGGCAACTTCTTCCCGAGTCACGGCGAAGACCGGCTGGTTCTGGAGCCGGATCAGGTGCCCGAGCTTCTGACCGGCGCCCTGATCGCGGTCGAGGATGCGAACTTCAACCATCACCTGGGCTTCGATATCGCGGGCATCGCCCGTGCCGCCTGGGTGAATCTCACCAGCGGTGAGATCCGTCAGGGCGGCAGCACCCTCACCCAGCAGCTCGTGAAGAGCTACTACCTCACCAACCGGCAGACCTTCGAGCGCAAGCTCAAGGAAATCGCCATGGCGACGATGCTGGAACTCAAGTTCGACAAGGAAGAGCTGCTGAACGCCTACGTGAACGAGATATACCTGGGCCAGGACGGTGTTCGCGCCGTGCACGGTTTCGGTCTCGGCGCACAATTCTACTTCAACCGGCCCCTGTCCGAGCTCGAGACCCACGAGCTCGCCACACTGGTCGCCATCATCCGCGGACCGTCCTACTACAACCCCTACCGGCACGAGCAGCGGGTGCACGAACGCCGCGATCTTGTGCTCACGAAGATGTTCGAAGCCGGGCTGATCGACGAAGAGGCCTTCACGCTCGCGGTGGCCGAGCCCTTCCAGGTCATCAAAGGTGCCCGCAGCGGCGGCGCCTACTACCCGGCTTTCATGGATCTGGTCCGGTCCTCTCTGGGAGATTACGACGAGGACGACCTCACCTCCGCGGGGCTCCGGGTGTTCACCACCCTCTCACCTCGCACTCAGGATGCGGTTGAGCAGGCGCTCGAAACCACGCTCGCCCGGCTGGAGGAACAGAAGCTGCTGCCGCCGGGGGAACTTCAGGGCGCGGTGGTCATTGCCGATACCCAGACCGGCGAGATACAGGCGGTATCCGGTGGCCGCGCAGCCGGCGTGGATGGCTTCAACCGGGCCCTCAACGCGCGCCGGAACATCGGCTCGCTCATCAAGCCCGTGGTCTACCTGGCAGCACTCGAGCGGGGCTATCACCTGGGCAGCCCCCTGCAGGATGTCCCGGTCTCTCTCACGCTCCGGGGTTCCGACGAGTGGAGCCCGCGCAATTTCGACAACGAGGTGTATGGCGCCGTTCCGCTGGTGCGCGCCCTGGGCGACAGCATGAACCTGGCCACCGTGAATCTCGGCCTGTCGCTCGGCGTGGATCAGGTCGCCGAACGCCTGGCAGCGCTCACAGGCCGGCCCACGGAAAACCCTTACCCGTCGCTCCTGCTCGGCGCGGAAGCCCGCTCGCCGCTGGAGGTGCTGGCACTCTATTCCACCTTCGCGAGCGGCGGCTTCCACATGACTCCGAAATCCGTCGTGACGGTGCTGAACGAGCAGGGGGAGCCGCTCACCCGCCTGCCCTTCAATCTGGATCAGCAGATCGCTCCGGCACCGGCCGAAGCCATCAGCCGGGGTCTGGAAGTAGTGATGGAAAGAGGTACCGGCAGGACGTCCCGTTTCTCCCGGCTCGGCACCGCCGGCAAGACGGGAACGTCGGACGACTACCGGGACAGCTGGTTTGCCGGATACGACAACGAGCGGCTGGCGGTGGTCTGGGTCGGTTTCGATGACAACCGCCCCACCGGCATGACGGGCGCATCCGGGGCTCTGCGGGTCTGGGACGCCATCTTCACCCGGCTCGGGGTCACACCTCTGCCGCCCGCAGGCGAGGACTGGGAAGCCGTGGAATACGAAACGGGCCTGCTTGCGGATGCGTCCTGCGCGGAGGTGGTGGACCTGCCGCTGCCCGCGGGCGCCGAAAACAACGTGAAGTCCGGCTGCGGCATCAACGTCAAACGCCTGGCCAACCGGCTCGGCCGTAAGTTCAAGGAATGGCTGCAGTGACAC
Source organism: Gammaproteobacteria bacterium (assembly GCA_030425195.1). Taxonomy (GTDB): domain Bacteria; phylum Pseudomonadota; class Gammaproteobacteria; order Pseudomonadales; family Azotimanducaceae; genus SZUA-309. The sequence goes on from JAUIAV010000006.1 coordinate 75,014, forward strand.
GCGACCGGATTACCGTTCTCCTCCTCGTGGTTCTGATCGGCGGCTGTGCCACTGCCCCGGCGCCGGCGCCGGAGACCGCACCCGCTGAGCCCGTATCCGGCCATACGCCGGGCACAACGGCACCTGAGGCCCCGGACACCGGGCAGACCGGAACACCGGCACCACGGCCGTCGCCGGATCAGGCTACCCTCGCCCTTCTGAACCAGTCCGAAAGAGCCGCGGCCAGCGGCGCCATCGACGAAGCGCTCGTCTATGCGGAACGAGCCGTGCGCATCGATCCCCGACGGGCTGATCTCTGGACCCGGCTCGCCGAGCTGGAGCTGGCCAATCAGGATCCGGACACGGCCATCCGCTACGCACGCAAGGCCATATCGCTGGCCGGAAGCCGCGCGGACTGGACCCGGGACGCCTGGCTCGTCATCGCCGACGCGAAGGAGGCGCTCGGTGAGACGGCGGAGGCCGGTGAGATCCGGACCCGGTGGGCGACCGTTCGCGGGTGACCCCTGCCGGGCGGATGCAGGCGTCCTCTGCTAGAGTGACTCCGAAAGCTTACGAGATGGGTCAGCAGCGCTCGGAAGCACAGCTGGATCGATTCGCGTCAGGGCCGTAGCGGAGTACTACCGGTTCCTGGCGACCTGCACGATCGATCTCATGGCAACAGGGTCTGTCGAATGGAACGATCACAGGACACCTGGAGATGACTGCGCGGGATGATCGGGGGGATCCTCCGTCACCGGCTGCGGTCCGGAAAGCGCTGGATCGCGCTCTGGCTCACCGCCCTCTCAATCGCTCACCCGTATTGAGCCGATTGCTCACCCACGTGGTCGATCATGCGCTCACCCGCGATTCATCATCCCTCAAGGAGTATGCACTTGGCCTCGAAGTGTTCGACCGGACGGAAGACTTCGATCCGCGGCTGGACACCATCGTTCGAGTCCAGGCTCGGAGACTGCGGCAGGCCCTCGCGGCGTACTACGAAGGGGAAGGAAGTCAGGAGAAGCTCCGTTTCGAGATGCCTAAAGGGCAGTACGGCATCCGCTTCCACCTCCTGGTCTCCAGCGACGCTCCCGAACCCTACCGTCGCCGTTACGCCCAGACGTTCGACCACACCCGCCGATCCAGAACGCTGCCGATCCCGCGCACGTCTCTCGTCGGCAGAGAGGCGGAGCTCGGACACCTCGAACACGAGCTTTCCCAGACACGGTTGATCACCATCACCGGTGTAGGTGGTTCCGGGAAGACCCGTCTGGCGCTCGAACTGGCGGATCGAGCTCGTGGGGCGTTTCCGGGAGGTGTTCTGTTTTTCGATCTGGCCTCCGTGGCAGATCGGGATGTCCTGGCGGACATGCTGGCAGATGCCTTCGAGGTTCGCCGCACCGAAGGGCGGGCACTGCAGCAGGCACTGGTCGATCGATTGCAGGTGTCGATAGACCAGCCAACACTGCTGGTTTTCGACAACATGGAACAGGTGCTCGACGGTGCGGACGTTCTGGGCGCCATGCTCGACGCGAACGCGCAGATCACCGCACTGGTCACCAGTCGCGTACACCTCAGCCTGTATGGCGAATCGGAGTTTCCACTCGCGCCGCTTGCGGTGCCGGAGCACAGAGGACGCGACTACGAGCAGTCTGCTCTGGCCGATGTGCCTGCTGTCAGACTGTTCCTGATGCGCGCTGCTGCCGCCAATCCGCGGGCCAACCCCGCCGACGATCCCGATTCTCTGGCCGAGCTCTGTGTGCGCCTCGATGGACTACCACTGGCCATCGAACTGGTGGCGGCACAGGCCAGCAGCCTGTCGTCGTCTCAGATGCTGCAGCGTTTCACCGGGCACCTGGACCTACCTTCGAATCCGGCCCGTGACGCCCCTTCCCGCCAGCGCACGTTACGCCGGGTCATCGACTCCAGCTACGACCTGCTGAGTCAATCTGCGCGTATTGCGCTCAGGCGTCTGTCCGTGTTCGCCGGAGGCTTCACGCTTGAAGCTGCCGAAGCAGTGGCAGACTCACCGGGCGACCTGGCGAAAGACCTGTTACCTGCGATCAACGACCTCGTCTCGATGGGCATGCTGTATGCCCGGTCTGGAGCCGGCGAACCCCGTTTCGCGATGCTGGAAACACTCCGCGCCTATGGCCTGGAACGTCTGAACGCGGGTGGCGAAGCTGAGCGTATTCACAAAGCGCATGCCGCATTCTGTGTCGTGCTGGCCGAAGAGGGGATCGGCGACATGGACCATGCGCATCGGGAACGATGGCTCGCGCGTTGTGACGAAGAGGAAGACAACTTCCGGCAGGCCATTCAGTACCTTCTGCTCGCAGGACCGCATCGATGGGCACTCCGTCTCGGTCACGTGCTGTTCATGTACTGGGAGCGGCGGGAAAAGATCCTCGTCGCGCGTCGCCTGCTGAACGCCATAACCGATCGGTTCCCGGCCGAGGCAGACAGGGCCCTGTGGGCCAAGGTTGCCAGCTACGCAGCGACCCTGGCTTCATTTCAGGGCGATACCGCCGAATCGGAAGGCCGGTTTTCCGAGTTGCTCGAGCTCTATCGGGAACTCGGCGACAGGCGCGGCGAGGTATCTTCCCTGAACGCGCTGGGAGTCTGTCAGAGTGTCCGGGGCGACATTTCCGCAGCCAGGGAAACGCTGGTGCAGAGCCTGGCTTTGTGTCGGGATCTGGGCGAGCGCGGCGCGATTGCCGCCGCACTCAGCAACCTGGCCGAGTGTGAACTGAGGATCGGAAACTCCCGAGGGGTACAGGCACTGCTCGATGAAGCACACAGCTGTTTCGTGGCGGAAGGTGACCCTGTCTCAGCCGCGTGGTGTGTGAACCATCTGGGCGACCTCGCCCGAAGCGTGGGCGACTTTGAAAGAGCTGCGAACCTGTACAGCGATGCGGAATCGGCATTTCACCGGATCGGCGACGCTCCCGGTGTGGCGCGCTCGCTGGCTGATCGCGGTCAACTGGCCCTCGATCGTGGAGAGCTTGCCGATGCGGCCGCTCTGTTCCTGGAATCCCTCGCGGGCTTCGAGGCCCTCGGCCACCAGCGCGGTATGGCTACCGTGGTCGACAGACTGGCATCACTGGCTTCGGCTGCTGACCAGCCGGAACTCGTGATTCAACTCCTGTCCGTGGCAGAAAGCTGGCGAGCGGATATCGCCTACAGCGCGAGAAGTGACGATATGCTCCGTTCTCAGCGTCTGTACGACCGGCATGGTCCCGAACTGGGTACAGCCAGGCTGGAGGCTCTGCGCGAAGAAGGAAGGCAGATGTCTCCCATGGACATTGCGAGCCGGGTTCAGAACCAGGTCATGTAACCGGCACAGATCAGGCCGACAGCTCTTCGGGATCCCGCAGCCCCTCGGCCGACATCAGAGAACGAACGGCAGAGACCCGGTCCGCAGGCATTCCGGTCTCACGGGAGTGGTCGCGAATCAGCGTTTCGTCAGGCGAAAGGTATATACAATACACCTTGTCATCGGTAACGAAGCTGTGAATCCACTGGATATCAGGACCCAGCCCTTCCAGTGTTGAAACGCTGTTGTCTATGGCCGCCTGGAGCTGCTCAGGGCTTTTGCTGCCCGCTCCTGGAATCTGGCGCTCGATTACGTAGTACGGCATCTGCTGTCCCTCCCTGACAAGCGGCTGTCCAGCCGCCCGTCCCACTGTACTCCGGTTTGTCAGATTCAACAAAAACCCGGGAGAAGAGCGCGCCGGAGAGGACTTCTCCGTCCCGCTGCCGGCGCGAGCTTCAGATCGCCTCAGGGTCGAAGAAGTCGCAGCGTACCGTCGGATTGTTCGCTGCAAACATCCCTGAGAGGTTCCTCTTGAACGCCCATACATGCAGCATGTAGTGCGGCGGCAGTGTGTAGCGGTTGGGTGCGCCACTGAACATCATGTGCTGACCCGACAGAATCGGGGGAACGTCCGGACCGTTCGCAGCCTCCCAGGCGTCTTTGATGACGATGTATTCCACCGCAACCAGGCGCAACCATCCGGCACGGGTAGGCTCATACACCAGAATCTCGGGAAGTGTGGCATCCAGCACACCATCGCCGATCAGATCGAAACGGGCATAGTGAACGCCCATGGCTCCGCCATTGGGACCACTGGTACATCCACTGGCGGGCAGGTACCCATCATCGAGCGCCGTTTGCAGGTTTCTGTACTTCGACGCGGATTCCAGAACTGTCTTTACCAGCCCCACTGCATGTGGGCCTTTGCTGCTGCCGTTCTGGCCCGCCCATGCCAAACCCGCGACGCACAGCGCAATCAGAGCTGCATGGAATGCCATCATTTTCCGGATCATCGTCGTCTCCCTGTCCATCCGTAGGAATTCGATGGTGGTCGACGACCGCTCCCTGCGGAAGTGACAGGCGGCGTGTCACGGTGAAACGAGCTCCCTGAGACTCACCGCGCCGTAGATGCGTGTGTCCCGCAGGCTGCCGTGTGGCACCCGCACCTCGTTTCTGAGCGTCGCTTCGTGCCGGAATCCGAGTCTTTCAGCCACCGCCCAGCTCTGCCGGTTCTTCTCATCCATCCTGAGCTCCACCCGATTCGCGGCCAGGGACTCGAACGCATGGCGGGCCAGCGCCCAGGTCGCCTCGCTGACGTAGCCCCGTCCGGTCCTGTCGCTGCGGCACCAGTATCCGATCTCGAAGCAGGGCACGCTCCAGTCCAGGCGCGGATAACCGGTGGCGCCGATGATCTCGTCGTCGTCCGCAGTCACCATCAGGAGATTGAGCGCCTTTTCCTGAGACCAGCCGTCCAGGGAACCGCGGATGAACTCGGTCGTCTGCGCCAGCGTCTGCGGTTCCACGGCCCAGTCCATCCAGCGCGAAAGCGCCTCCTGTGAAGCAGCGATTGCCGTGTTGAGCGCCCGGGCGTCGTCTTCCGAAGGCAGCCTGAGACAGAGGCGCCGGGTCCGGATCTCCCGCGGGAGGCGGCTCATCCCCCCGCTTCCGGCACCGCCAGCAGCTCGACCCAGTGCCGGACCGGCACACCGGCCAGGCCGCCCAGGTGCATCTGGCAGCCGACGTTTGCCGTGGCTATCACGTCCGGGTCCTCGCCACTGAGCGCCGCGAGCTTGTTCTCACCCAGGGTCTCGGAGAGCTCCGGCTGCAGCAGCGCATAGCTGCCTGCGGAGCCGCAGCACAGGTGATCGTCCCGGGTCGCCACCAGCTCATAGCCGGCCGCCTCGAGCAGCACCGAGGGATGAGACCCCTGCCGCTGGCCATGCTGCAGAGTGCAGGGGAGATGAAGCGCGACGCGCGTCGACTCCGATGCCCGGCTCCAGTCACCGCCGAGAGCCGTCAGATACTCCCCCACGTCCATGATCTTGTCAGCCAGCGCCTGAGCCTGCCGGCTCCGCGCTCCATCTTGTGCGAGCAGCCGTCCATAGTCTTTCAGGGTCACACCGCATCCGCTTGCCGTGGAGATCACCGCATCCACCTGGTCCAGCACCGGTACGATTCGATCCAGCCCCGCAGTCATGGTCGCCAGGGCGGCGGCTTCCTCACCGAGATGCAGGGCCAGACCGCCGCAGCACCCTTCGTCTTTCAGTCGCAGCACCCGTATCTGCCGGGCAGCCAGCAGACGTTCCAGCGTGTCGTTCACCGCCGGGGTTGCCGTGCGCTGGACACAGCCATCCAGCAGAAGCACGGTACCGGCCGGGTTTTCGATTTCCGGGGCAACGAACGACGACCGTCGGGCTCTGGCCGGCAGCTGCCGTCTCAGACGGGCACTCAGGAAGGGTTTTGCCAGGCGGCCGAGGGACGACCAGAACGCGAACGCGCCGGGATTCGGGACCACACGCAGAAGCCATCGGCGCAGAAACCGCTCCCTGAACGATCGGGGACGGTTCGCCTCGAGATAGTTGCGGCCGATCTCGAGCAATTCTCCGTAGGCGACCCCGCTGGGGCAGGTGGTTTCACAGGCACGGCAGGTCAGACACCGGTCCAGATGCCTGCCCGTCACATCGCTGGCTGCATCCTGCTCCAGCATTTCCTTGATCAGGTAGATCCGCCCCCGGGGACCGTCGAGCTCGTCTCCGAGCAGCTGATAGGTGGGACAGGTGGCGTTACAGAATCCGCAGTGCACGCAGCTTCTGAGCACGGACTCGGCCCGCTGCCCTTCGGGTGTGGCCAGATACGTCTCAGGCAGGGACGTCTGCATCGGTGAGCTCCGGATTGAACAGGGAATCAGGATCGAAAGCGGCCTTCAGCCTTGCCTGATAGTCGGCAATCTTTCCATCGCCGCCGCCATCCCGGCAGCGATGGCGGGCGAAACCCGCCGCAAAAGGCTGGTACCCGACAGCACCCGGGGCCGACGTCGACCAGCGCCGGGCCCCCAGCCATTCGATGAGTTCGTCTTCCGCGGATGGGGCGCTGGCGGGTGGCAGGTGTCTGCAGCACAACCCGTCCCGGCGGAACAGGGGCAGACCATGGTCCTTCAGTCCGGACCAGAAATCGTTGTCCGTCTGATGCTCGCCACCGAGGGCAGCAGCGGTCTGATTCACGGCGGCTTCCGCGCCGGACAGCCGCACCCATAATCCTTCCTCGAGCCAGGCCGCGGCACTGATCGGATGCGGCAGACGGGCCCAGCGCCGCATCTCCGCGTGGGCGTCCGTCGCGCTTTTCTCCAGTCGCAGGGTCAGCTCGGCCTGAGGCCGGGGCAGTACTTTCAGGCTGACTTCCAGCAGCAGTCCGAGCATGCCGTAGGCACCCGCCTGCAGCCTGGAGACATCGAAACCGGCCACGTTCTTCATGACCTGACCGCCGAATACCAGCCGCTCACCCAGGCCGTTGATCATCTGCACACCCAGCACGGCATCACGTACGCTGCCCCGAGCGGGTCGACCCGGGCCCGCCAGACCGGAGGCCACCGCGCCGCCAACGGTACCGAGACCTCGGAATTCCGGTGGCTCGAAACCGAGCATCTGTCCTTCCCGGGCCAGCGTCTGAGCAAGTTCCCGGAGCAGCGTGCCCGTGCGCACCGTGACCACGAGCTCGTCCGGCCGGTAGTCGACGACACCCGTGTGCTCCACGGTCGACAGGAGCCGGCTGTCGCGCACGGCCGTTTCCGGACGGGTCAGAAACGATTTGCTGCCTGTACCGGCAATGGAGAGCGGCTGGCCCTGATCGCGGGCAGTCGCTACTGCCTGCAGAAGCTCCTCGCCAAGATCAGCCATGGGTCTAGGGAGCCTCTGAACAAGTATGCACAACGCTGCGTGGCCAGAGGTGTTCCTCTGCAAGGCGCCGCGCGCAGTACATGGCCGTAGCCCTTTGCAAGCGCGGCAACGCGGCAGAGGAGCGCCTCTGGCCGCGCCCTCCGGGGCTTACAGAGCATCCGAATCTCTGCGTCGCCTTCCCTTGAAAGGTCACCGACCTTCCTGCGGAAAGCCTCCTTGATCTTCGAATGCTCTGTAAGCCAGCGTTGCGCATACTTGTTCAGAGGCTCCCTAGAAACGCTCCAGGTTCGGAAACGGCAGACGGCCGCCGTGGACGTGCATGCCACCGATTTCCGAGCAGCGGCTCAGGGTCGGAATGGCTTTGCCGGGATTCATCAATCCGTCCGGGTCGAATGCGGCCTTCAACCGGGCAAACTGCTCGAGCTCGGCGGCGGAGAACTGTCCGCACATGGGATCCAGTTTCTCCACACCAACACCGTGCTCGCCGGTCACAGTGCCGCCGGCGGCCACGCAGAGCGCGAGAATGTCCGCGCCGAACCGTTCCGCACGTTCCAGCTCACCCGGCGCGTTGGCATCGTAGAGGATCAGGGGATGCAGGTTTCCGTCGCCCGCGTGGAAAACGTTGGCCACGGCCAGCCCGTACCGTTCGGAGAGACCACCGATCCGGGTGAGCACCTCGGCCAGGCTGGCCCGGGGGATGGTCCCGTCCATGCAGTAGTAGTCGGGCGCCAGGCGGCCTACCGCCGGAAACGCCGCCTTGCGGCCGAGCCAGAGGCGCGCCTGCTCTTCGGTGCTGGTGGCCACCTGGACCTCGTCGGCGCCGAATTCGGCGAACACCCGGCTGACCATCTCCGCGTCCGCATCCACCTCCGCCGGCACCCCATCCAGCTCACACAGCAGAATCGCACCCGCGTTCGCCGGGTAGCCGGCGTGCACGAAGGCCTCGGCGGCCTGAATGGCCGGGGTATCCATCATCTCCAGACCGGCCGGGATCAGACCGCGTCCGATGATGGCGGCCACGGAACCGGCCGCACCCTCCACCGTCGGAAAGGCCGCCAGCAGCACGCGCCGCTCCGGCGGCACAGGCAGCAGGCGTACCCAGACCTCGGTGACCACACCCAGCAGCCCCTCGGAGCCGCAGAAGAGCGCCAGCAGATCGAGACTCTCCGGATCACCGCCGGGACCGCCGATGAGGAGCTCGTCGCCGGCCAGCGTCAGCACTTTGAGCCCCAGGACGTTGTTCACCGTCAGTCCGTACTTCAGGCAGTGAACGCCGCCGGAGTTCTCCGCCACGTTGCCGCCGATGGAGCAGGCAATCTGGGAGGAAGGATCCGGCGCATAGTAGAGGCCGTGCTCCGCCACTGCCTCGCTGATCGCCAGGTTCCGGACCCCGGGCTGCACTCGGGCCGCACAGTTGTCCAGATCCACTTCGAGGATCCGGTTCATCTTCGACAGACCCAGCAGCACCCCGTCCCCACTCGGTCGGGCACCACCTGACAGGCCTGTCCCTGCACCCCGGGGCACCACGGGAATCCCGTGCTCACGACAGATTTCGAGCACGGCACGGAGCGCGTCCTCCGTCTCCGGCAGGACGACCACCCAGGGCATTTCCCTGAGGGCCGTCAATCCGTCGGACTCGTAGGGCTTGAGCTGTTCCGGCCGGGTGAGCAGGCTCTCGCGGGGCAGTGCCCGCCTGAGCCGGGCGAGCGCCTGCTTTTTCGCCGCATCCGTGACGGCGGCTGGCGGCGGCTGCGGGTTCTGTTCGGGGGCTTCACTCATGCCTGCACCCTACACGCTCCGGTCGGAAGCGGACAAGATGCGGTCCGAAAGGATAAAGTAGCGCTCCGCAAACCGGTCATCAGGATCTCAACATGGCAGACACCGCTGAAGAACGGCTGAAGAACCTCGGCCTCACTCTGCCGCCGCCCATGGACACTTCCAGCCTGCCCTTCGATCTGATCCGCATCGACGGCCGACGTGCCATTCTGGCGGGGCATGTCCCTCTGGCGGGAGACGGCAGCATGCTCAAGCCGCTCGGCAAGGTAGGTGCGGAGGTCAGTCAGGAGCAAGCCTATGCAGCGGCCCGCCAGGTCGCGCTCGGTTTTCTCGCCACCATCAGACAGGCCGTCGGCAGCCTGGACGCGGTGGACGGCTGGCTGAAGCTGTTCGGCATGGTCAACGTGGCGCCGGGCTTCAACAACATTCCCGCCGTCATCAACGGCGCATCGGACCTGATCATCGAGGTATTCGGCCCACAGACCGGTGCTCACTCCCGATCCGCCGTGGGCATGGCTGAGCTGCCCTTCTCCGTACCGGTGGAGATCGAGGCGGAACTGCTGCTGAAGGAGGACGGGTGACCACAGCCGGCCCAGACGAGCTGGTCATCCGGCGGCCGGACGACTGGCACGTGCACCTCAGAGACGGGCCCATGCTGGCGCTTGCCGCGGATCAGACCGCACGGCAGTTCGCCCGGGCCATCGTCATGCCGAATCTGGTGCCGCCGGTGACCACCATGGCCGCCGCCGGGGCCTACCGCGACCGCATTCTGGCCGCCCTGCCTCCGGAGCGGGACTTCACCCCGCTCATGACGGCCTACCTGACGGATACCATCGACCCGGACGAAGTCGCCGAAGGCTTCGCGCGCGGCTTCTTCACCGCCTGCAAACTCTATCCGGCAGGCGCCACGACGAATTCCGACGCCGGGGTGACGGACGTGGCGATGATCCATCCGGTGCTCGAGCGGATGCAGGCCATCGGCATGCCTCTGCTCGTCCACGGAGAGGTGGTATCCGAAGACGTGGACGTCTTCGACCGGGAAGCCGTGTTCATCGAGCGGGTGCTGACGCCGCTGCTGTCGGACTTCCCGAACCTGAAGGTGGTGCTGGAGCACATCACCACCTCTGATGCGGTCCAGTTCGTGGAGTCCTCCAGCGCCAACCTCGCCGCGACCATCACGGCCCACCATCTGCACATGGACCGCAACGACCTGTTCAGGGGTGGTCTGCGCCCCCATGCCTACTGCCTGCCGGTAGCCAAGCGCCGTGAGCACAAAGGTGCGCTGCGCCGCGCCGCGACCTCCGGCAATCCGAAGTTCTTTCTCGGCACCGACACCGCTCCGCATCCGAAAGCCGACAAGGAGGCCGATTGCGGCTGCGCCGGTATCTTCAGCGCACCGGTAGCGCTCGAGAGTTACGTTCGCGTCTTCGAGGAGGAAGACGCACTCGATCGTTTCGAGGCCTTCGCCTCCGAGTTCGGACCGGCGTTCTACGGCCTGCCGCTGAACGGGAGCCGGGTGCTGCTGCGCAGAACCGCCATGACCGTGCCCGATCTGATCACCAGGCAGGACGAACAGGTCGTGCCTTTCCATGCCGGCGAAACGCTGGGCTGGAAGTTCGAAGGCGTGCTCTGACGGTCAATCCGCGGAGATTTAAGAGACCTACTCGCCTCGATCTCAGAGATAACGGTCGCTCATGGCTTTCACCGTATCGAAAAACTCCCGTTTCACCTCGTCGATGATCTCGGCCACCGGCCGTACCGCATCGATCCTTCCACAGACCTGGCCCGTGAGCGCAATGCTGGCCTCCATGTCGCCGCCGAAGTAGAGATCGAGCGCGGTGCCGAACTCCGTCATCGCGTTGGTTTCGGTGTCGAACTCGAGCCGGGTGGTCTTTTCCGTGCGCAGCGCCCGGAGCGCCGGTGAGTGTGCCCGGTTCAGGAACACGGTATCGGTTTCCTTCGCGCCTACGATCGCCTTCTTCCAGTTTTCGTGCACGGGCGATTCGGCGGCGGAAACCATGCGCGTGCCCATCTGCACCGCTTCGGCACCGAGGGCGAAGGCGGCGGCCATGGATTTCCCGTCCACGAAGCCGCCGGCCGCGATGATGGGCACATCCACCCTGGACCGGACCAGCGGCAGCAGCACCATGGTCGACACGTCACGCGGATTCTTGAAACCACCACCCTCGCCGCCTTCCACCACCAGCCCGTCCACACCGCACTCCACGGCCTTGATCGCCGCGGAGAGACTCGGCACCACGTGGAAGACGGTCAGCCCGGCCGACTTGAGCTGCTCCGTGTAGCGCTCCGGGTTTCCGGCTGAGGTGGTCACGAACTTCACTCCCTGATCGATCACGAACTTCACGATGTCCGGGTCGCGTACGAAGGCCTGAGCGATGTTCACACCGAACGGCTTGTCCGTGAGGGTACGCATCTTCCTGATTTCCTCACGTACGGCGTCCAGCTCGCCCGAGGAGGTTTCGATGATGCCGAGGCCACCTGCCTCGGAAACGGCGGATGCGAGCTGTGACCGGGCGATCCAGCCCATGGGCGCCTGCACGAGGGGCACTTCGACGCCGAGCAGGTCGGTGATTCGATTCGAAAACTGCATGAATATTTCCTGTGTCGTGAAAGAGATCCGTTACATCGGCACCGGCAGCTCGAGGTGCCGCTCATATACCCGCGTCTGATGGGCCGCGAGCGCGGGTGTCATGGCTGCCAGCACCCGCTCGTTCTTCGACGCGTAGACGCCACGCATGAATCGGCTCATGGGCAGCCTGTCCGCATCCAGAGGCGTGATCAGATTCGCCATGGTGGCCCAGTAGATGTCGAGGGCAGACAGACCGCCGCCGATGAAGTATTCCGCGTCTCCCAGCACTTCGGCCAGCACGCCGAGGACGGCCACCACCCTGTCCTCCGCCCGGGCCACATGGGTGGGATTGAATCCGTACTTGGCGGCCAGCTTCGCCGTGGGTTCCGGCGGCAGGGCCACACCCTCACTGTGGTCCATGCCTGCTTTCAGCATGAGCAGACGCATGCACCAGCCGATGCCCATCTCGCCGCAGATCTCGTGGGCGAGCCCGAACATCCAGGCCCGCTGCCCGGCATCTGCGGGTATGAGGGCGGGCTCGGGTGCGAGACGCTCCGCCAGGAGGAGAATCTCCACCCAGCCGGTCCTGAGCTTCTCCTTCCGGTAGGCGACCACGGGGAACGAGGAATCGCCGGCCCAGTCGGCGATGGCCTCCTCCACATCGCCATCCGTCTGGGCGGCATAGAGACAGTCGAGGCCTTTCGCGTGAAAGATCCCTTTGGCCGCTTCCTGCCAGGGGCTCGGGATTCTCCGGATGCAGGCCATGCGCAGCCCGTCCGCGCCCCGCGCCTCGGCAATGCTCACGAAACGGCTCATGATCTCCCCCGGAAAAGCGAAGGCTGAGCCTAACTCAGCTCCCGGTGGAGGTGTAGTGGCGGATGCCGAAGCGCCAGGCAACGAGCGAAACGGCAAAGAAAAGGTAGCCGGCCAGCGGTGCCGCCACCTGCATCCAGAGCGTGCTGCCGAGGGGATCCTCGATACCGAGTATGGCCACCGCCGGGAAGTAGCTGATGCAGCCCAGAGGGACGACGAAGGTGAAGAAGCGGCGGAAACCCGGCTGATAGATCGCGAGCGGGTACTGAGCCGTTTCGACGCCGCCGTAGGTGAGCGTGTTCATGATCTCCAGGGATTCCACGGTCCAGAACGAAAGGGCCGCCTGAAAGATGAACAGCGCATAGAAGAAGACGACGCCGGACAGAATCGTGAACGCCATCAGTGCCAGCCGCCAGACCGTCCACTCCACCGGCAGGAGCCACATGGCGATGCCGAGCACGATCAGACCCTGCAGCAGCCGGCCGATGCGGTGTATCTGAAACTCGTGTCCGGCCAGCTGCAGCACCGTGCTCCGGGGTCGGAGCAGCACCCGGTCGAAGTTGCCCGTCTTCACGAACTCCTGACCGAAGATGTCGAAACCCCTGGCCAGCGCTTCGCTGATCGGAAACGCGACGTTGACCATGCCGTACAGCAGCGCCACCTCGGCGAGCGACCATCGTCCGAGCATGCCGAAGCGGTCGAACAGGGCCCAGACGCCGAGCGCCTCCACGCCGGAAGTGACGAAATACCCCAGCGCCATGAGCACGAATGACAGCCGGTACTGCAGGGTGGCGCGGATGGACTGGCTGACGAAACGGCCATAGAGCGCCAGAGGTCCGGGACCGGTGTCCGGGATCCGGGACAGCCCCTGCGTGCTGACCTCAGCCACCCTGCACCACCAGCCGGCGCCGGGCCCGGGTGAGGAGCGCCACGCCCATGCCGATCAGCAGCGCCGACCAGCCGAGCTGCATGCCGATCTCGAGCACCGCTTCGCTGGCGGGAATATGGCCGCTGTAGATACGGAACGGGACGTCGGCGAGACCCCGGAACGGCTGCCAGAACAGCACGCCCTGAAGCCAGTCCGGAAAGAGCGGCAGCGGTATGATCAGTCCCGACAGCAGCGGCACCACGCCGGGCATCATGCGGTTGAACCCCTCGCCGGAGATCGTCCACATGAGACTGATGTGCAGGATCATGGTCACCGCCGTGGAGAGCAGCAGCGTGGCCAGGGCCGATAGCAGAAAGAACCCGCCCGCAGCAGAACTCGCCGGCGGAGGAAGCGCCCATTCGGCGAGGCCCACCCAGGGCAGCATGAAGTAGGTGAAGGCGAGCATGGGCACCATGCGAAGCAGCGTGGGCGCGAGCCGGAAGGCCAGCGTCCGGGCGAACCAGAAGCCATAGAGGCCAACGGGCCGCAGCAACTCGTAAGCCACACCGCCGCTCCGGATCTGCTCGGCGATCTCCTTGTCCACGTTCCACGGCAGCAGCGCCAGCAGGGCCTGGCCGAGCCAGATATAGACGAGCACCTGAGCAAACGTCATCGGCGGCTCACTGACCGCGGAAGCATAGAAGGCGACGAAGACCATCACCTTGATGAAGCCCCAGAAGAGCTGAGTCCCGAACCCGGCAAGCGCCGCCGCCCGGTACTGAAGCAGCATCCGGCAGCGGACGGCGACGATGGCGAGGAAGATCCGGCTATTCACGGATACCCGTCCCGTCGACGCTCCGCACCTGCTGGTAGAGGGCGGCCACGGTTTCCTCGATGGGCGGATGCTCGACCATCAGATCCTGGACCGGGTAGGCGGCCGTCACCTCGGCGACGAATTCGGGTACCCGGCTCTGAACCTCGAAGACGATCCGCTCGCCGCTCGAGGAGCGCACCAGGGCCGAATGGTGCGCCGCCAGCGCCACGGGCTCGGAGAAATCCACCACCACCCGGCGCCGGTCGCTGCGGAGATCGGCCACCGTCCCATCCATCAGCAGGGTGCCATGATTGATGAGCATCACCCGGCTGCATAGCGCTTCCACGTCGTCCATGTCGTGGGTGGTCAACAGAACGGTGGTGCCGCGCTCGGTGTTCCGCCGTCTGATGAAGTCCCGCATGGCGAGCTTGGAGACGGCATCGAGACCGATGGTGGGCTCGTCCAGAAAGAGAATTTCCGGGTCGTGCAGAAGCGATGCCGCCAGATCAGACCGCATGCGTTGACCCAGGCTCAGCTGACGGACCGGCACGTCAAGGAGCGGCACCAGGTCCAGAAGTTCCACCAGCTCGTCCCGCTCGCGGACATAGTGCGCCTGGGGCACCCGGTAGATGTCCCGCAGCAGTTCGAAGGACTCCACCACCGGCAGGTCCCACCAGAGCTGAGTGCGCTGACCGAACACCACGCCGATCCGGGCCACATGCTCGACCCGGGACTGCCAGGGTGTGAGCCCGGCGACTTCGCAGGTGCCGCCGGACGGCACCAGAATGCCGGAGAGGATCTTGATGGTGGTGGATTTACCGGCGCCGTTCGGGCCGATGTAGCCCACCAGATCTCCCCGGCCGATCTCGAAGCTGACGCCGTGCAGCGCTTCCACGGTACGGTAGCGGCGGCGGGCGATGCCTTTCAGCGCGCCCCAGAGGCCCGGGTCCCGTTCCGCTATCTGAAAGCGCTTAGCCAGATCGTTGACGACGATATACGGCTCGGACATGCCGGCTCACCAGCGGGAGGGCCGGGCATTCTAATCACGCCAACATGACGGCTCAAGCGGTCGCACTCAGCGACCCGCAGATACCCGGAATCCGGCGTAGAACCCCCTGCCTGGATTCTGAAACCCGAAAAGATCCACCTGCTTCTCGTCAAAAAGGTTTTCCGCGCGGCCGAACAGGGTGAGCCACGGGGTCAGCGCGTACTCGCCGGTCAGGTTCACCAGGGTATAGGCATTCAGGGTTACCGTCTGGGCCGGGAAGGTGAAGACCGTATCCGTCTGGCTGCCCGTATAGGACAGATTCAGATTCACATTGCCGCGATCATCGTGGAAGACGTGATTGAGATTGATCGCACCCTGATGTCGGGGCCGGCGGATCTCGCGCACGTCGCCTTCTGCCGGTGCCCCTTCCGGCTGCCTGGAATCGGTGTAGGTGTAGTTGGCGCTGAGGGTCAGAGCGCCCGTCAGCATGGCATGCAGCTCCAGCTCCACACCCTCCCGGCTGCTCCTGTCGTCCAGATTGACGGGCGTACTGGGAAAGCCGACCAGCTGGATCTCGTCCTCCAGTTCCTCGTTGAAGTACGTCACGAGCATCCTGAGACGATTTGCCAGAAGCTGCTGTTCCACGCCGATGTCGAAGCCCTCGTTCTTCTCCGGCTTCAGGTCCGGGTTGCCGATGAAGAAATCCGGACTGAAACCGAATCGCTCCGTGAAGGAAGGGCGCTTCTGGCCGGTCCCGAAACTGCCCTTGATCCGCGTACCGGTGCCCTGAACGAGGTAGGAGCCGGTGGCACGATAGGTAGTGACGTCTTTGAATTCGCTGTTGTCGTCGTGGCGCACGCTCGCCGACAGGACCAGCTGGTCAACCGGCTGCGTGAGGAACTCGAGCACAACGCCCAGATTGTCCAGGGTCTGGTCCTGGTCCGCGAAGGCCGTGCGCTGCTCGTACGCCTCGTCCTCATAGTCCACACCCAGAGTCAGCCGGTGACGGTCCAGCTGCGGCCGGCTGCCCAGGTTCATCGTGCTCTGAAAGTAGACCCCGTCCTTTTCCGCCGCGTACATGCTGTCGAAACCGCCGATGGTTTCATTGTCCGTATCCAGGTAGGTGTATCGGAGTGTGTTGTCCCAGCGACCGTCCAGCAGGGTGAGTCCCGCATCGATGCTGAGCTGGAACTGCTCCCGGTCGGTTCCGTCGTCGGTGTCCACCGGCAACCCCGCATTCGAGCCGTCGAACCGGATCGTATCGTCCATGTAGCGGCTGGAGAAGCCGACGCGGAACGTATCGGTGAGCTCGTAACGTCCGTTCAGACCGATCGTGGTGTTTTCATAACCGTCTTTCTCCCGGCCGGATTCTGCCGCGCTCACTCCGTCGGTCTCATACCGGGAGGCGCTGAAATCCAGACTCCCCCGATCGCTGGCGAGCCCCATGCGGCCACCACCATTGACCGTGCCGAAGCTGCCGCCCTCGAAGAACGCGCTGGCGGACAGGGGTTCCCGGCCCCGCCGGGTGGTGATGTTGAGAATGCCCGCCATGGCATCACTGCCCCAGAGGGCGCTCTGAGGTCCACGCACCAGTTCGATGGAGGCGATGTCGAAGCTGGTGAGCGAACCGAAATTGAACTCGTCTCCGCCTGCCGGATCGTTGACCTCCACGCCGTCGATCACTACCAGCAGATGATTGGCTTCCGAACCGCGCACGCGGACCTGAGTGACCGAACCGTTGGTAGACGTCCGGCTCAGGGCCACGCCGGGCAGATCACGAAGCAGATCCGCGGCGAAAACCTGCTGACGCGCTTCGATCTGGGACTCATCCATCACGGAGACCGCGCTGCCTGCTTCCGACAGGACAATCGGTGTACGGTGGGCGGTGACCACCAGGGTCTCAACGGCTTCTGAATCTGTTTCATCGACCCCGTCGGCCTGTGTGGCCGCAGCCAGCGGTGTCGAGCAGATGGACAGCAGGCAGATGAAACATGCGGGTAACCCGCCGCGCCGGGAAATGATGGACATGGGAACTCTCCTCGCCATGCTTCCCCGCACGGCAGAACGTCGACTGAAAGCCGGCGCTTGATCACCGGCACCTCATGCCTGGGTCGGTCTCCGGACTGACGAGTGAAGAATGAAATCTCCTGACGGGTATCGCCTTCCCACGAATCCTAAGAATCGCAGTGGCTGGCTCGACGCGAGGCGTGAGCCCGATCCCTTCCGTGTGCCGCTCATTGCACACACTCGATCACCGTTGCGGGGGCAGTGTCGGCTTTCGGTCTGCATCCGGATGGATCGCGACCGTCACACGACTTCCCATGCGCCCTGTCAGCTGGCAGGACACACCCAGGCAAGCGCAGCAACCTACTGCCACGGGCCGTGGAACACAAGAGTCTGTCCACGAGTGTTTGTCACGATCAGGATGAATACCCCTCTGCTACACTGCGCTCCCGAAATCCGTCAGGGGCCATCGTGAACAGATATCTGACTGCGCAGGGCGTCGGCGCTCTGCTCTTATGCCTGATGCTCAATCCGAACGCACACGCGGAAGACTTCGCCGGCACCTGGACGCTCACTCTGGACACGCCGAACGGGGTGCAGAACCCGACTCTGGTGGTCGAGAAAAACGGTGAGACGTATTCCGGCGTCTACAACAGCCTCCGCGGCCCCATCGATGTCCCCGAGATCTCCCGGGATGGCAACGCCTTCTCGTTCCCACTGGTGATCAAGGTGCCCATCGGCGACATCCAGGTGGATTACACCGGTACTTTCGAGGGCGATGACATGATGGGCAGCGTGCAGAGTCCCCGGGGCGAGGTGCCTTTCACCGCCAGGAAGACAGCCCCCTGATCGCGCCCGCGGGCTTCCGGGGCACCGGTGACATGGAAACGGCAGGCGGCAGACGGTGGCGCCGGACGCTTTCGAAAGCCTTCCTCATCCTCACGCTGGTGCCCGTCGCGGCAACAGCTGCCGTCCCGGACGTCGCCTCCGGGGTCCGGACCTTTCTCGAAGGCCTGGATGCCGGTGATGCGCCCATCGTGGCCGGACGTAGCCTGAACGAGCCCGCCCGGCTCTCACAACTCTACCGCCATCGCGATCACGCACCGCTCTGGGTTGCCGGCGGGGAACTCGAGGCGGAGGCTGCAAGCATGCTGACGGCCATCAGTCAGTCCGTCGCCCATGGCTTCTCCGCCGAGCGCTACCACCGCTCGGCCCTCGAGTCGCTGTCCACGGCCGCACAGGATGATGCCAGGCTGGCGCTGGAACTGCTGCTGACGGACGCCTTTCTGAGTCAGGCGCTGCACCGGGGACGCGGTGCGGTCTCGCCGCCGAACCTGGACGCGGACTGGCAGGTACCGCAGGCGGAAATCGACGCCGGCAATCTGCTCCTCGCCACTGCCACCGAAGGCGAAGGTGTTCTTGGTACGCTCGATGGTCTCTGGCCGCCGGATCCGGAATACGCCCGTCTGGTCGCACGCAGAGCAGAAATTGCGGCAGGCGGCGAGGAGGTGACGGTGCAGATCGCCGGCGGACCGCTCATTCGGCCGGGACAGTCCAACGACCGGGTCGTGCTGCTCAAGGAGCGTCTGCTCGGGCCCGGCGCTCACACACCGGTTTACGACGATGCACTCCGTCGGGAGGTGGAAACCTTCCAGCGTTCTGCCGGCCTGGAACCGGACGGCATCGTGGGAGACAACACGCTGGAAGTGCTCAATGCGACCCGGGTCTCCTGGCTGGACCGGATCGATGCCAACCTCGAACGCTGGCGCTGGCTGCCGCGGGAAACACCGGATACCTATATCCGGGTGAATATTGCCGCTTTCACGCTGCGGGCGATGGACGGAGGCGATCCGGCCCTCACCATGAACGTCATCGTCGGCAGGCCCTATCGACGCACGCCCGTGTTCACGGAGACGCTCAAGTATCTGGTGTTGAATCCGTACTGGAACGTACCGCACTCGATTGCGGTGAAAGACAAGCTGCCGCTGCTCAAAGCGAACGCGGCCGCAGAGGCAGCCAGAGGCTATCAGGTGCGGCCCCATGGCGCGGAAGATTTCGTCGCCGTCGACGCAGTGGACTGGGAGGCGGTCACGCCGCGCAGCTTCAGCTATCACCTGCGGCAGCGACCGGGTCCGGAAAACGCACTCGGACAGTCGAAATTCATGCTGCCGAATCCCTATGCCGTCTATCTCCACGACACGCCCTCCCGGGACCTGTTCGCCCGGCAGGAGCGGACGTTCAGCTCCGGCTGCATCCGTCTCGAGGATCCGGTAGCGCTTGCGGCATGGCTGCTCCGGCGCGAGCAGAATCGGGATGCGGAGCGCGTGCCGCAGCTGATCGAATCCGGAGAAACACACACGCTCTATCTCAAGTCTCCGGTGCCCGTTTATCTGGTGTATTTCACCGCGTTCTCTCTGGAGGACGGTACCGTGACCTTCCGGCGTGACATCTATGAGCGGGACCGGGTGCTGATCGAGGCCCTGAAATCCCAGGACTCGGAATGGACATCGATATGAGACAGAAGCTTCAGAGCGCGCTCAGCAGTGCGCGCGTGCTCTGTACGGCACTTCTCCTGGGAACGGCGTCCACCGCCTCGGGCTGGGACGCAGCCCGTCTGGAGATGCCGCTCATGATCAATGAACGGATCGTACCCTATCCGGTGTTCGCAATTTTCGTCATGCCCGGCAGCCCGATCAGCGTGGGTTTCATCGACGCGAGCGGCGGCGCGACCCTCTCTTTCGCCGGCCGGTCGCTGACGGACAGCCGGAACCTGATCGCCCCTGACGCCCCGGGACTGGAGGTTCTGGAAATCAGAAACGACGCCACCGGCGAGACGGCGCGGATTCAGGTGTTCACACTGACACCCGCGACGGCGGTCGGCAGTGACGGACGCCTGAACGGCTATCGGATCGGCGCTTACCCGAGTGAGCCGCTGCGAGGCCTCGACATCTATCTGCCGCCGGAAGGCTACGTGGAGGTAACGGAAGCAAACGCCGGCACGCCGGTTTCACCCAACTTCACGCTGGGTGAGTTCGTCGCCAAACAGGCCTCCGGCTATCCCAAGTATCTGGTGCTCAGGTCGTCGCTGCTGCTCAAGCTCGAGAACATTCTCGCGAGCCTGAACCAGGCGGGACACCCCACCGAGGATTTCGTGATCATGAGCGGCTACCGGACCCCCTACTACAACCGGGCCATCGGCAACGTGCCCTACAGCCGGCACGTCTATGGGGGCGCCGCGGACTTCTACATCGATCAGTCGCCCCGGGATGGCAGGATGGACGATCTGAACGGCGACGGCCGGGTGGATCGGGCGGATGCCCGCTGGCTGGCCGAGTTCATCGATGCCATGTCACGACGCGGCGCCTTCGGCCCCCGCATCGGCGGGATCGGCATCTATGGATCCACGTCCGCCCACGGGCCGTTCGTGCACGTGGACGTGCGCGGCACCAGAGCGCGCTGGTAGGTTCAATCGGCTCCGTCGAACTGCGCTTCGTAAGTGCCGACCGAGGCATACACTTCCACGCTTCCGTCTTTCAGCAGCAGCAGGATGTCATAGGGCCGGAACTGATCCCGGTACTCCATGCCCGGACTGCCCACCGGCATCGCGGGGACGGCCAGTCCCAGCGCCCCTTCCGGCGGATCGTCCAGAAACGCCTGGATGAAGCGGGCGGGCACATGACCTTCGAAGACATAGCCCTCTTCGCTGACACCCGTGTGGCATGAGCCATAGCGCAGCGGAACGCCGAGCTCCCGCTTGAACTCACCCAGCTCGTCCGGGTGATGGCCCGTGCTGGTGAAGCCGTTGTCGGCCAGGTGATCCATCCACAGAGTGCAGCAGCCACAGGTGGGAGACTTGTACACATCGAGATGGATTGAAGCGCCATCCTGCTGCGCCATCGCAGCACCGGGCAGAACGAGCCATAGCGTGAGACCGAACGTGGCCAGGAACGGGCGGACCCTCATGATCACCTCCTATGGGGCAGACAGTTTTCCAGCAGCGCAATCATGGACCGCCGTCCTAGCCGGCCTGCTCCCGCAGATCGGGCAGCATGTAACCCTTCGCGTCCAGATCGGCCCGAACCACCTTCTTGTCCATCTTGCCGGTGGAGGTGAGCGGAATGCTGTCCACGAACAGCACGTCGTCCGGCAGCTGCCACTTGGCGAAGGCGGTCGCACAATGCTCGATGACCGCTTCCGGCGTGACCTCCGCACCTTCGGTGAGCACGCAGAGCACCACGGGCCGTTCATCCCAGCGCGGATGCGGCTGCGCGACCACGCAGGCCTGGGCGATACCCGGCATGGCGACCACGTGGTTCTCCAGATCCACCGAAGAGATCCACTCACCACCGCTCTTCACCAGATCCTTCGAGCGGTCGCTGATGATCAGGTACTCCTCCGGGTCGATCTTGCCCACGTCGCCGGTGATCAGCCAGCCGTCGTGAAATTTCTCCGGCTGGGGGTTGTTGTAGTACTCGGAGCAGATCCAGGGACCCCGGATCAGAATCTCGCCCACGGACTCACCGTCGTGCGGGAGGCGGTTGAATTCCTCGTCGAAAATCTCCACCTCGATTCCGGGCATGATCTGACCGGCCTTGGCCACGTTCTCGAACTTCTCGTCCTCGGACAGATCGAGCTGAGAGCGCTTGGCGACACGGCGCGACAACGTCGCCAGCGGGGAAGTTTCCGTCATGCCCCAGCCCTGGATCATCTCCACGCCGAAGGTGTCCCAGTACCAGCGGATCAGCGACGGCGGCGGCGCCGAGCCGCCGCAGGTGAGCCGCTCCAGCTTGGACAGGTCGTAGGCCCCCGGATTGGACTCGACGATGCCCTTGATCCCCTGCCAGATCGTCGGCACGCCGGATGAAATCGTCACATCCTCCTGGATCATCAGATCGAGCAGCCGGGCCGGATCCATGAACCGGTGCGGCAGCACCTGTTTGCAGCCGAGCATGAGGGCGACCCAGGGCAGACCCCAGCCCATGGCATGGAACATGGGTACGATGCCGCACATGCTGTCCCGGGCCGAGACCGCGATGCTGTCGGTCATGGCGATGGTCAGGGTGTGCAGATACTGAGAACGGTGCTCGTACTCCACCCCTTTCGGGTTGCCCGTGGTGCCGCTGGTGTAGCAGAGGCCGAGGGGTGAATTCTCGTCGATGCGCGGCCATTCGTATTCCGTCGGCTTGCCGGCGATGAACGCCTCGTAGTCGATGGGATCCGGCAGATCCGTATCCCAGTTCTCGAAACCCTCTTCCACGGCAACGATGATCCGCTCCACGCTCGGCATTCTGCCCTTCAGCTTCTCGAGCAGCGGCAGGGTATCCGCGTCGGCGATGATCACCTTGTCCTGGGCGTGATCGATGATGTATTCGAGATCGTTGTCCGAGAGGCGGATGTTCAGCGTGTGCAGCACCGCACCCATGCCTGCGGCCGCATGGTAGGCCTCGAGATGCCGGGAGCCGTTCCACATGAAGGTGCCGACCCGGTCGCCGATCTGAACACCGGCATCCTTGAGCGCATGCGCAAGCTGATGGGCCCGATCCCGGGTCTCCTTATAGGTCTGGCGTCGTACGCCTCCTTCGGTGGCGGTCACGATTTCCTCGTTCGGCGCGACCTTGGCGCCCCGATCGAGAATGTTCGACATCAACAGTGGCGTGTGCTGCATGGCCATCGGCATGCCCTCCCTTCAAACAGATACAGACAGATGTGAAGCCGGCAGTGTACCACCGGAAATCAGAAGGACAGGGTTCGGGCGGCGGCAGCGCGCTCGATCAGGCGGCGTTGAAAACCAGGTCGTCGCGGAGCCGGTCCCGGACGGTTCGCAGCTCCGAATCCAGCACGTGGCCTTCCCATCCGAGCATCCCGCCCATGAGCTCGGCGGCGGCCAGAGCCACGGTCTGGGACTCACCCGGCCGGAACCAGGGCACCCGGAGACGGCGGTAGACCACGTCTTCCAGCGTGCGGGCACTTTCGACTTCGACGGCCCAGCGGACCTCCTCGGCAAAGACGCCACCGGCGATCAGCACTGGGGTTTCTCCCAGCACCTGGCTGACCTCGCTGCCGTAGAGGCGCACGAGCCTGAGTGCGACCCGCTCACTCTGGCCGTACCGCCGGGCGACCCGGTCCACTTCCGCGTTCACGTCCTCGAGCTCACCGCCAGGCAGGACGGCGAGCGGATCCTCGAGCGTCACGTCCCGCTCGAGGACCCGGCCAACCCGGTCCAGCACCTGTTCCGCCATCTTCCGGTAGCCCGTGAGCTTTCCGCCTGCGATGGAAATGAACCGTTCCGGGTGCTGCCAGATCTCGTCGCGCCGGGACATCTCCTTCGGCGCCTTGCCTTCCTCGCGGATCAGCGGGCGCAGACCGGCCCAGCTGCCCACCACGTCGCCCGCCTCCACGTTCACATCCCGGAAATGGTCGTTCACGGGTGCCAGCAGGTAGGCGACGTCTTCCGTGGTCACCGTGGGCCAGTAGCCCGGACCACCCTCGAAGGTCGTGTCCGTGGTGCCGACATAGACCACCTGTCCGCGGGGGATCGCGAACACCGGCCGGCCATCCCGCGACGTCATCATCACCATGTTGTTCAAAGGCAGACGTTCCCTGGGCAGCGCAATGTGCACGCCTTTCGAGAGGTGCAGCTTCGGCTTCGCGCCGTCGGAACCACTGCCGCCGCCCAGCCGGATCACGTTTTCGACCCAGGGACCGGCGGCATTGACCACCACCGACGCACGGGTTTCGAGCCGCTGGCCGCCGAGCATGTCGGCCAGGGAAAGCGTCACCCCGTCCCCGCCAGCCTCGAATCCCGTCAGGCGCACGTGATTGCAGACCACGGCCCCTTTCACGGCAGCCCCACGAAGCGTCGCCACCACCAGCCGGGCATCGTCGGTCAGATACTCGCGATAGGTGCAGGCGTAGGGAAATCTGGACTGGTCCAGAAGCGGCTCCCGAGCCGCGATGTCCTTCGCTCCCCAGTTCTGATGCCGTTCCGCCCGGTCCACCGCACCCAGGCGTTCGTAGAGACTGATGCCGACCTGAAGCTTCGCCATGGCGGCCCGGGAGCTGGCCGGAACCACCATCCACTGAGGCTGGGTCAGATGAGGCGCCATGCGCTTCAGACTCTTACGCTCGAGCGCGCCTTCCCGGACCAGGCCGAAGTCGCCCATGGCCAGATAACGCAGGCCGCCATGGATGAGCTTGGTGGACCTCGAGGACGTCCCCGAGGCGAAGTCGGCGGCTTCCACCAGAAGCGTCGACAGACCGGCCAGCGCCGCGTGCCGCGCCACACCGGCACCGGTGATTCCGCCGCCGATCACTGCCAGATCAAATGTCTGATTCTGAATGGCCGCCAGATCGCGGCCGAGGGTCGCCATGCGCGGTTCCTTGCGCTACCGCCAGGCCCTGAGGTCAGGTCAGGGCTGTGAAATGGACGTCATCCCCCCGGGTCAGCCGACCACGCCCGCTTGCCTGAGCGCTCGAGGGTCCAGTCCCAGCTCCGTGAGGATCTCATCGCTATGCTCACCCAGGGTGGGGGCATGCCGCCGGATGGCTGCCGGGGTTCTGTCGAACCGGGCAGCCGGTCTCGGTTGCCTGATTCTACCTGCAACCGGATGATCCTGCTCAAGGATCATCTCATTGACCCGGATCTGCTCGTGCTCGAACACCTCCTGGCGCTCGAGCACCGGCGCGCAGGGCACGCCTTCCGCATCCAGCCGGTGGAGCCAGTCCGCGCTGGAACGGGTGGCCAGCACCTCCGCGGTCATGGCCAGCCGCTCCCGGACGTTGACGATGCGGTCGTTGGCTGTCCTGAAACGGGGATCGTCGAGCCACTCCTCCCGCTCCAGCGCCCGGCACATCCCCTGCCACTCCGCATCCGACACCGCGCCGGCGGTGATGTAACCATCCGTGGTCTGGAAGATCAGATCCTGAGCAAACTGAGCCCGTGCCGCCTTCACTTCCTTACCGATGAAGGTGTACCCGCTCATCCCCTCCGGCCAGAGGTAGGCCACCATGGTATCGAGCATGGCCAGCTTCACGTGCTGTCCGCCCTGGCCGCGCTCACGGGCGAGCAGCGCCGCGGTGATGGCCTGAGCAGCGGTCACCGCCGTGGTCTTGTCCGGGATGATGGTGCGGATCATCTTCGGCCGGCCCGTCTCACCATCCTTCTGTATGTCCGCCAGCCCGGACAGGGCCTGGATGACCGGGTCATACACGCGTTTGTGTGCGTAGGGGCCCGTCTCGCCGAAACCGCTGATGGACACGTAGACGATGTCGTCGCGGATCTTCCGGACTGCGGATTCACCCAGCCCCATCCGGTCGATGGCACCGGGACGGAAGTTCTGCACGAACACGTCGGCGGTGGCGACGAGCTTCCTGAGCACGTCCATCCCCGCCTCGGTCTTCAGATCCACCGCCAGGCTCCGCTTGCTGCGATTGGCGGAGATGAACCCCGAGGTGAGCCCTTCGCGGTTCGGACCCATGAAACGCACCAGATCGCCTGCCAGCGGTTCCACCTTGATCACGTCCGCGCCCTGATCTGCGAGCATCATGGTGGCGACCGGTCCGGAGATCATGCTGGTGAGGTCGACGATCCGGATGCCGTCGAGCGGGCCTGGCGCGGTGGTCGAGATCACTGACCGTCTCCATAGGCCGCAAGTGCCGTCCGCTTGGCCCATTTGTAGTCCGCCTTCCCGTTCGGCGCACGCTGCACCTGGTCCACGAACAGCACATGCTTCGGCAGCTTGTATCCGGCCAGGTGATCGCGGGCGAAATCGATCACAGCCGCCTCGTCGCAGTGCTCGCCCGAGTGATACGAAGCCACAGCCACCACCCGTTCTCCGAACCGTTCATCGGGCACGCCGACCACCAGGGCGTCTGCCACCGCCGGATGCCGCTTCACGGCCTCCTCAACCTCTTCGGGGAAGACTTTCTCTCCCGCGGTGTTGATGCACACGCTGCCCCGGCCGAGGAGCGTGATGGTGCCGTCCGTTTCCACCTGGGCATAGTCGCCGGGGAAGCTGTAGCGCACGCCGTCGATCTCTCTGAACGTCTCGGCGGATTTCACCGGATCCTTGTAGTAACCGATGGGTACCGAGCCGCTCGTGGCCACCTTGCCGATCTCTCCGGAGCCCGGCTCGACCCGGCGGCCGTCATCGGTGAAAACGGCTACCCCTTCATTCAGCTCGAACTTCGCCGTTTTCGACGCACCAGCGCGGGTGGTCACGGACGAACCCATGCCGCCCTCCGTGGAGCCCATGATGTCGTTCAGCATCATGTCGTGGTGGCGGAGCAGGCCCTGCTTGGTTTCCGAGCTCCACATGACGCCGCTCGACGTCATCCGTTCCAGCGAGGAGATGTCGTAGGCGTGGCCACGTTTTTCCGCTTCGTCCAGGGCCGCCAGCAGCGGCCGGGCGAAGGCATCCCCGACGATCACCAGGTCGGTGACGCGGTTCTCCTCCACCAGACCCCAGAGCAGGTCCGGGTCCAGGCCGAGCTTCGAGGTGAGCACCACGGTGCCGCCTGCCGACATGGGCACCATGGCGCCGAGCCACATCCCCGTGCCATGCATCAGCGGACAGGCCACCAGGGAAACCGGTGGCCTGTCCACCCGGGCGAGATAGTCCGGGTACTCCTCGATGGTCAGCGGCGGCGGCAGCTCGCGGCTCATGGCCGACATGGCGGTGAGACCGGCACAGAACTCGCCGCCCGGATACATCACGCCCTTCGGCATGCCCGTGGTACCGCCTGTGTAGAGCATGTACACGTCCGACGCCGGCCGCTCGATCCGGGCCATGGGCTCCGACCGGCTGATGGCCGTCTCATAATCGATGGCTCCATCGAGCAGCGCTTCGGTACCGTCATCCACCTGAATGAAGACCTTCACCTTCGGCAGCTGATCGCGGATCTCCCAGATCCGCATGGCATAGGCCGCCTGGTAGACGACGGCTTCCACGTCCGCGTTGTCGAGCAGATAGACCAGCTCGTCCGCCTTGTAGCGGTAATTCACATTGATGGGACAGCCCCGGATCTTGAACGCCCCGTACTGACTTTCCAGATACTCGGCCGAATTGTGCAGATAGGTGCCCACCTTGGAATCGACTCCCAGACCGTGATCGGTCAGCACCTGAGCGAGCCTGGCGGCCCGTGAGTCGAAATCACGCCAGAGCGTCTTCCTGCCGTCTGAAACGACTGCCACCCGGTCGCCGTGATGATCGGCCACCGTTTCCCACGCCGTCGCGAAATGGAAATCCATCCTCATCCTCCCCGAGCTTGCTTGTGCCCCATCTAACTGATTCAGGCGCCTGCGAACAAGTATGCACCAGGCTATCGCGGCCTGACGCACCCGCTTCCCCGGTTGGTGCGCTTTCCGGTACGCGCACTTCTTTTAACCAACTGTTGGCCAATCTGGCCAGGGCCACCGCCGGATCCGCCGCGGAAGCCCGTACTTCCCGGGTTTTCAGAGTTGGCACGGCCTTTGAATACTGTGAGGGGCAAAGGGATTTTCACGATGAACAGACTCAGAGAGAAGACAGTGAACACCAAGACCTCACAGATCGAATATGGCCCCACCATCGGAGACATGCGCCTGTCGCGGCTCAGCCATCCGCGCGCATCCCTGTTCGCCATGATTCTGCTGGCGGTCGTCTTCCTGCTGTTCGGCCTGTTCGCCAGCGCGGTGGAGCCGGGTTACACACCGGCACCGGGCACCCTGAACGGGTCCATCTCTCTGATCGGTGACTGGGTCATCGCGCATGCAGGGTTTGCAGGCTGAAATCACCGTGGCACAGGGAGCAGACAGAGACATGGCCAATTCGACGCTGGAACGGATCAGACAGCGGATCACGCTGGACAGCAGAGAGGGCTGGATTGCCGGCGTCTGCGCCGGAGTCGCCCGCTGGCTGAACACGGACCCGGCCTTCGTGCGGGTCGCCGTGATCATCTCGGCCCTGTTCATGCCCAAGGTGACGATCGCGGCTTATCTGATCGCCTGGCTGGTGCTGGACGACGAACGCAGGCTCTGAATCTGCGGAGGCCAGTCTCAGCAGCGGACCAGGCAGCCCCCGCCCGCGGGGACCTCTTCCGGCGCTTCCGCGGCCAGCTCTCTGAACGTGTCGGCCATCTCGCCGATGCGCTCGTACAGACGCTCCCGCTGCCGGTCAGTCAGGTTGTTGATCAGCCAGGCAGTCACTTCGCCGGCCAGCGCCTCATTGGCATCGAATACGGCCGTCAGCTCTTCCCCGTAGTAGGCTTCCCGATTCCCCGACAGCGCGGTGAATGCGCTGGCGAACGCCTCCGGATCGTGCCGTTTTTCTTTCAGCAGTTTCAGAAGATCGTTCTGCCACCGCTCGCGGTATTCGGCCCAGAGCTCGAACTGGGGCACGTAGCGCACCGATTGCGCATCCAGATAGGCTTTCTGTTCCTTCGTCAGCCGGCCGCTGAACCGGCTCATGGTGTCCGAGTACTGTTTGGTCCATTCCGCCTGAATGTCATCCAGCGTCCGGTCGGTCTCGTCTTCCGACAGCTGTGCATTGTCTTTTTCCAGCCGCTCCGGAAGGCCTTCCACCTGTTCGTCCGTGAGTGACAGCATCATCTCGGTGACGAAAGGCAGCGTCTTTTCCTCGAAAACTTCCCACCAGGCATAGAAGGTTTCGAAGACCGACCGGACGTCTTCCGCCTCCAGCTCTTCGTCGAACCGGGCCGGTAGTGAGTCCAGATACTCCGCATAGAGCGGCAGCTCCTGCGTCCGGTGCCAGTAGTGAATGGCATCCACCTCCGCCGTGAAATACGCTTCCTGAGCATCATTCATCTGGATGTAGTCGTTTGCCGCCCAGCGGGCCAACCGGTCTGCATTGTTGTAGAGCATCTTGATGCTGCAGCCGCTGAATGTGAGCAGCATCAGGAGGACGCCGAAGATTCTGGTGCTGTGACTCATGCGGCTTCCTTCCCGGAGCAGACGAAGCTGATGATCCAATGGCCGACCCGTTCCTCGTCCGTCTCCCGACCGAGAGAGGCAACGCCCGCCTGGAAGGTCTCCTCGCCGAGCATCTCACGGCGCATCACCATGAGGTCGCGGGAATAGTCCTTCTCGAACTCCGGATGTCCCTGCAGCGTCAGCACCTGATCCCCCATGACAAAACCGCCCACCGGGCAGAAATCACTGCTGACGATGAGCTTCGCGCCATCCGGCAGGCGGGTCACCTGATCCTTATGGCTGGAAAGCAGGTTCAGACGGCCGTTTCCGGCTTCCATCCAGGGCTCCGAGCTCACGATACGGTTCTCCTGCACACCCACCGCCCATCCCGCCCGGGCCGGTTCCGTGCGGCCGCCGAAGAAATGTGCCATGAGCTGGTGGCCGAAACAGATGCCGATCACCTTGCGGCCGGCTCTGAGGACGTCCTCCAGATAAGCCGCCAGCGCGCGGATCCAGGGCGCGTCGTCGTAAACGCTCAGCCGGCTGCCCGTGATCAGATGAGCGTCGTGCGCATCGGGTGCCGGAAACTCCGAATGACGGACGTCGTATACCGACAGCCTGAGCCGAACGGGCGGCTCGTGAGCGCGCGCCGCCTTCTCGAGCAGAGCGGTGAACATGTCCGGATAGTCACCATGCCTGCAGACGAACTGAGGCAGCACCTCGTCGGTCCGCAGAATGGCGATATCGACCTCAGATGATTTCAAAATAGCGCTCCAGCTGCCAGCTATCCAGCTGCCTTTCCCGCTCCCGGCATTCCCAGAGCCGGGTCATGACGAAGTGATCGACGAAGGCTTCACCCAGAAACTGTCTCGCGACACCCGATTCGGCGAAACGTTCCGCAGCCTGTCGCAGCCCGGTCGGGAAGCGGAGGCCGTCCGGCAACTCGTCTTCCACGTCATAGGCGTTGCCCGACACCGGATCCATGGGATCGTAGTCACCTTCGATACCGGCCAGCATCGCGGCTCCCACGGCCGCCGCCACCAGGTAAGGATTCGCATCCGCGCCGGGCACCCGGCATTCCAGCCTTTGCGCCGCCGGGCCTCCGGGGATCACCCGCAGCGCCGCGGTGCGGTTCTCGATCCCCCAGGTGGACGCCGTCGGGGCCCAGGCGCCTTTCACCAGACGCGTATAGGAATTGATCGTCGGCGCCAGCAGCACCAGCAGATCAGGCAGAAACTGCTGCAGTCCGGCAAGCGCGCGCCTCTGCAGCCCGGACATCCCCTCCGGATCCTCCGGGTCGTGAAACACATTGGTACCCTTGTCATCCAGCAGGCTCACATGGAAGTGACCGCTCTGTCCCGGATAGTCCATGGACCATTTGGCCATGAAGGTGGCCATGCAGTCCTGCTTCTGGAAGAAGACTTTCGAGAACGTCTTGAACAGGCTCGCCCGGTCCGCCGCCTCGAGACCATCCGCCACCTTGAGCGCGGCCTCCCACACCCCGGGTCCGGTCTCGCAGTGAAGGCCTTCCAGATCCATCCTCAGGCCGGCACACAGATCCATCAGGCCGTTGAACCGGTCCGACTCGCTCGATGCGCGCAGCACCGAGTAGCCGAAATTCCCCGGCGTGAGCGGGGTGAGATCGCGATAGCCTTTCGCCCGCACCGAGTGAGGCGTTTCACGGAAGACGAAGAACTCATATTCGAAACCGGCGCGCATGAAGAGCCCGCGTTCGGCGAGGCTGCCGAGCACCGTCCGCAGCCTTGTCCGTGGACAGAGGTGGTGATCCGTTTCGTGCTCTCCGACGAACTCGCCGATGAACAGCGGACAGCCCTCCTCTTCCAGCCAGCGCTCGCTGTCCACGAGCAGTCGATACCGGGCATCCGGAAACCCCGTATGCCAGCCGGTGAAGCGACCCTGATCATAGAGCTGATCGTCCACGTCCCAGCCGAACACGCAGTCGCAGAATCCGCCGCCCTTCTCCAGGAGCCCGGCGAACTTGTCCAGGCCCACGTATTTGCCGCGGAGCACGCCGTCCACATCGGTGAGCGCCAGCTTCACCCGGCTGGCACCACGCTCCCGGTAGGCGGCCAGCCGCTCACGGAGCGCTGCGTCACCGGTCCCCGTCTTCCCTGATTCGCTCATCGAGCCTCCAGACGCCCGTTGCAGGAAGCCGCTACTCTAGCCTGCATCCGGTAGCGATTCTCTACCTTGAACTGTGGATAACTCTCTGGATAACTGGTTCGAAAGGCGTCGGAGCCATTCGGGTGTGGAAAGCTGCCTAACAAGACCGTCACCGATCTGTAACCATTTATTTTCTTTTAAATCAGATGGTTAAATCGATCACATGACTCGGAACGCTAATGAAGCAGCCCATCTTGGCGGTTTGACGACCTATTCTGGCGGCGTGTGCATAAAGTGAGCAGGCCGGGTCGTCAGAGTTCCTGATCTGCCGGCAGGGTGATGCCGATCTCGGGAATCGTCAGCGGCGAAATCTCGGTGAAGATCGCCTCATCGAGCGCCTGCGGCGCCCTGTCGCGGCCGGTCAGATCCTGATGCGCCGCCTCGGCCTCCGGCGGGAGAGGCGGCGGACTGGAATCCGCCCCCGGAGCCTCTGCCCCGGTGGCTGACATTCCGGCCAGCAGGAGCAGCAGCCCGGCGGTCAGGGACAGCCAGCGGGACTTACCAGGCGTTCGTTCAGCGGGCATAGCGCAGTGACCAGAAGAACATGCTGCCGTCATCGTCCAGACCTCCGGAAGCCTTGTGGGTGATGGGCATCGCCCAGGAGAGCGAGCTCAGGAAGTGTGTGCCCAGCCGGACTTCCCAGGCCAGGCCGAGATTCGCCAGGTGCGCCCAGCCGGAGTAGATATCGTTCTTCTCCTTCCCGTAGGCGGCATCGGCAAACAGCGACAGTTCCCCGAGGGCGAGGGGCGTCGTGAGATCCCCGCGGAGCACCATGCCCTGATCGACGAGATACACGTCCCGGTCGAATCCCCGGGCGGCGGCGATCCCGCCGAGGGCCATCCGCCGGGTGCTGGGCAGCTGACTGCCGGCGAGCTGTCCTTTGAGCGCCAGTGAGAACTTCTGCCGGCCAGGCAGCAGTCTCAGATCGAACGGATGCCAGCCGAACAGGGAGAAACCCAGATCCCAGAACGCTTCCTCCTGACCTTCGAAAGTATCTCCCGAGATCTTCCCCATATCGGCATAGACGCGCAGGTCGGCGGAGATCCGCGACTGATCCCAGACGCGCCGGGCGTTCACCGCGCCGGAGATGAGGCTCACGGTCTGAGCCACGTCGAGCCCCTGACCACGCCAGTCGAGTTCATGACGGCCGAGCCCCGCTTCCCAGGACAGTCCGGTCAGCTGGTCCCGGTGCAGGTAGGACTCCAGAACACCGTCAAACAGCCAGCCCTCGCCGTCAACGGAATCGACACCACCGGTGCTGAAGTCGTTCCTGGCCACCCGGGCACGGAGCAGACGTCGATTTCCGACCGGCACCGCGTACCCCAGATAGCCGAGCAGCTGATTGTCCGGGTCGATGGCGGCGATCAGACCTCCGCTCAACACATCGCCACGGCCCGTGAGATTGATCAGATCGCCATCGAGAACGACACGCTGCTTTCCGGTTTCGTCATCGCCATGGTTGTCCAGGGCGAGCTGGCCGCGCAGCGCACGGGATTCCAGCACATCCAGATGAAGGCGAGTCTCACCCACCTCGCTGCCGGGTTCGAAGCTCGCCCGGGCGGAGAAACCCGGTGCCTGATTCAGAGCATACAGCCGTGTGTTGATCTCCCGACGGGTCACCGGCCGGCCGATCAGGTCGTCGAAACGGCGGCTCAGACGGTCGTTCGCGCCGGCCACCTGAACGTCACCGAGCACACCGGGCAGAACGCCGATGCGCACCGACCCGTCCGCCACTTCCTGGGCGGGCAGATAGGCCACGGCCAGAATGTATCCGGACTCCCGCAGGTGTGCCTGTACGGCAGCCGCGATCTCCTCCAGCTCCACCACGGAGAGTCCACGGCGGGCTTTCTGATCGGCGAGCAGCGCGGACAGATCCGTTGCATCCCGGGCGGTGAGCGAAGCACCGTCCTGATGCGCACCCAGCGCATTCAGGAAGCGGCCCACCTCTTCGAGCTCGGCGGCCGTGAATCCGTGGTGCCCCGGCACATTGCGCTTCCTGATTTCTCTCAGCCTCGCGGCAATCACCGCGTCGAGATCGGCGGCAACCGCCATCATGCTCACCGCTGCCGTGTCCGCGAGCACCACCTGCTGGACAGGCAGTCGCCGGCTCGTGGCCGGATTCGGATCGCGCTGGGCAACTCCGGGAATACGGAACACGCCATCCGCTCCGGCTGATTCTGCCGCCAGCAGCCGGTTGGCGGTCAGCGCGCAGAGAACGAGCAGGCCGCAGCCGAGCCAGAGCGGCCAGCGCCGCCGCGTCTGCGCAGCACTGCTGGACACGTGGGAACTCCGGGAGATCTGCTCCGGCAACCGGGGTTGCGTATCGTCTTCCGCGGCCCGGTAGGCTTCGAAATTGTCGATCACCTCCCGGCGGGCCTGACGGTATTCGGCCATGGAGAATTCGCCCATGGCATGAGCGCGGGCCACCCGGCGCAGACGCACGGTTTCAGGTGCCAGCTTCATCAGGCTCATGACAGTTCCCTCACCAGCCGGAAGCCCGTATCTGCGGCACCTTCGCCGCGATGACCCCGGGCCGTGGTCGCCAGACACAGGCCGATGGGATCCGCGAAGGAGCCACCCATCGCCGACAGCCGGTCGTCATCGAACACCCACTCCTGAACATTGCCCAGCATGTTGCGCAGACCGTAGTCGTTACCCTGACCGGTCTCGGCCGCTACGGGGGACAGACCGCGCTCGATACCGTCGATGCTCACCCGGCAGTTCCGGTTCGGATCCGGCTGCCCCTGCGCCGCCCACACCCATTCCTCGCGCGTGGGCAGCCGGTAGGTGAAACCGGATCGTTCGCTGAGCCAGCGCGCATAGGCCTCTGCGGTTTCCAGGGAAATGCCCGTGACCGGAAGACGGTCGTCCACCACGACCTGTTCGAGTTCGTCCGGTGCACAACCTTCCAGCTCGATGCAGAACTGGCGGAACTGAGCCCAGGAAATTTCCTCACGGGTCATGGCAAACCGTCCGGTACCCGACTCGTCCGGAAGCACCACGAGCTTCGGACCCTGCGCGCCGGAACTCAGGTTGTCCACACAGAAACCCTGACGGCCGCTCTGCGCCCCGTTGCCGATCAGATAGCTGGCCCGACAGGGATCCACGGCGGCCACCAGGATGACCGCGTCTCCGAACGTCTGTTCCGCGGTCCGCTGCATGCTCTGAGCCCGATCCGGATCCAGCTCCGCGAGCTGCACCAGGCAGCCTGAGAGCCGTTCGGATATCGCATCGAAACCCGCAGCCGACTTCTTCAGCCCGTCCACCAGTGCTTTTAGCTCGGGGATGTCGAGCCTGAGACAGGAGACGTCGAGCGCTTCCGTGAGTGCGGCAAGACGCGCCTGCTCCGCCTGATCTCTGCGCAGAGCCTCCGACTCCGCCGCCAGATGGGCCCGGGTTGCCTTGAGGGCGCCCTGAAGTTCCTCGAGAACGACCGCGTCGAAGAGCCGCGGCCCGAGCTCGCCCAGGAGCAGGGCCGCCTCCTCCGTCCGTCGGGCGTCCAGCGCGTCGGCCACCAGCATCTCCAGCGTTTCGCTGACCTCGAGCTCGAGCTCCGCCAGAGCGGCACTGTCAGGAAAGGCCTCGGGCACCCGGGTCAGCTCTGCGTTGAGCATCTGCAGCCAGTCCGCTTCCGGTCGGGGGTTGTCCAGCAGAAACCGGACCCGGGCGACGGCACGGGTCTCGAGAATCGAGCGGGCTTCGGCCATGGGCCCGTACCGCTCGCCGCGCTTCAGAAGCACGAGTGCGCGGTCCAGGTCCTCGAGCGCAAGAACGTGCTCGGCATAGGTATCACGGATCCTGAGCGCCATCGCCTCCCGGGTCGCAGTCAGAGCCTGAGCACCTTCTGCAGAACCGTTCTGAGCACCCAGCGCGATCAGCCCGTCATATTCTGCTTCCAGACTGTCCTCCCAGCCGTCGGTGAAGGCAGGGATGGCGAGCAGCGCGTTGAGGCGACCGATCTGAGCGTCCAGAAGGGTGGTCTGACGCACTTCCTCCTTGACCTCGGTGAGCTCGGCATCTCCGATGAAATAGTTCACCGAGAGCGCCAGCACCAGAGTGGCGGCGGCGGCCAGAACACTGCGCGAGCGCCACGGTGAGGGCGTGAGCAGAAATTTCTGCACTTCCGCGACGCTCTCCGGCCGGTTCTGCCGGTTGAACGAGAGACAGCGCGCGATCACCTGCCACTGCCGGCGGCTGACCCCCTTCGGCCGTTCCGGCTTCAGACCCTCGGCCGCGGCGTCTTCCGCCGACAGACGGCCGTACGGATGGTGACCGGTGAGAGTGAGATAGATGACGATGCCCAGTGAGTAGAGATCGTCCCGCAGTTCCGGATTGTCTCCCGCCAGCATCTCCCGACTGGCGTAGGCGGGGGTGAGTGCCGCGAGCCGCGCCGGGTCGAACAGGGTGTCATCGCCCTGAACGTCGGTGAGCTGTACCGCCCGGGCGATGCCGAAATCGAGAATCTTCGGAATGCCGCTGGACCCCACATAGACATTGCCGGGCTTGAAGTCCGCGTGCACGATGCCGGCCTCATGTGCATGCGCGAGCCCGGCGCAGATCCCGCGGATCACCGACCACGCGACCGGCTCCGGCAGTCCGTTCGGATAGGCCCGCAGCATGGCCGCGAGCTCCTGGCCTTCGAGCAGCTCCATGGTCATGAAGGGGATGTCGCCATCCTTGTCGAAGTCGTAGATGGAAACGATGTTCGGATGCGACAGGATCTGGGATTTGGCCGCTTCGCGCTGCAGCGCGATGAACGCCTCCGGATGTTCGCGGAAATCGTTGTTCAGCACCTTGATCGCGAGATAGGGCTGGCGGTCACGGGCCTCGACCTTACGCAGGTCCTTGGCCCGGAAAACCGTACCCATGCCGCCGCTGCCCAGCTTCTCCTCGAGCACGAAACGCTGCTTGAGCACCCGCGGTGCATCCGCCTCGCCGGCACCCTCTCCGGAGATACTGCGCGAGATGCTCGGATCCGTGCGCAGAATGGTGACGTCTTCCCGGTGCTCGTTGCTCATCGGGCGACCTCGGGACGTGCCAGCACGACGGAGACGTTGTCTTTCGCGCTGCCCGCCAGACACCGGGCGATCAGATCGTTTTTTGCGGCCTCCAGATCCTCGCCGGCCATCACGTCGACGAGCACGTCCTCACCGATTTCCCGGTACAGGCCGTCGCTGCACAACAGCAGCGTGTCACCGCCATCCACGTCGAACACGGCCACGTCGAGACTCAGGTTGGCCTGACCGCCTACCGCCCGGGTGATGATGTTGGTATCCGCAGCCAGCGCTTCCTCTTCCGTGACGGCCCCCGAATCGAGCAGATCGGACACCGGATTGTGATCGCGGGTCACCTGCTCCAGACGCCCGCCGCGCAGCCGGTACAGACGGGAATCACCAGCCCAGAGCACCACGCCCACATCGTCCCGGGCCAGCAGCGTGACCACCGTGGAACCCACGGTGCCGCCCCGGCATTCATTCCGTGCGTGCAGACGCAGCTCGTCGTTCACGTTGAGCAGTGCATCCTCTACCCGATCCACGTCGTCGGACAGCGCACCGCCCAGCGGGATCCGTCCGAGCGCATCGGTGATGGCCTGGCTGGCAACGTCTCCGGCCATGTGCCCTCCCATGCCGTCGGCGACCGCGAACAGCGGCACCTCGGGACGGCAGAGCACCGAGTCCTCGTTGTTCTTGCGCCGGTTTCCCCGATGGGTTTCCTGGGCTGCCTGCCAGCGGAAGTTCATGTTCAGGTATGCCGGAACCGGATGGCGGTTTCCGTGGACAGCGGCTCGCCGAGCGCTATCCAGCCGTTGCCCCACAGGCGCAGCTCGCCGCGCCGGAGAAAGGTCACCTGCTCGTCTTCCGTCTGCACGAAGGTTCCGTTGGTGCTGTGATCCACCAGCACGAAGTACTGCTTACGGTGTTCGATGTGAGCATGGGAACGGGAGGCGGTGCTGCCGGCCACGGTCAGGTCGGCATCCGCCGCGGTCCCCAGCTCCACGGGATGATCGCCGTCCAGCGTCAGCTGACGGTCGTGCCAGTCCAGCACGAGCTGAGATGCTTCGCGCGCGTCCATGTCGCAGCATGCCTCGAGTTAAGACGTGAACGGCAAGGATAGGTAATAGGCGCTGACCGGGATGAGACACCGGTCACAGTTGAGCGCGGGATGGATGGCTGAAGAGGGGGTTCAGTGCATGAAATTGAACATCCGCCGCCGGTAAGCGGTGGCAAGCTCGGACCCTTTCCCCAGCAGCGTGAAAATTCTGATCATGGTGGTGCGGCCGAGATCCTCCCGGAAATCGCGGTTCTGCTGCAGTATGGCCATGCACTGGTCGAGCGCGCCCTCGTATTCCCGTACTGCCGTCAGCGCCACCGCCAGCTGATAACGGGCTTCCAGGTTCTCCTGGTCCGCGTCCACCTTCGTCCTGAGCGCGTCCGGGGCTTCGAGGCCCGCCGCTTCCTCGGCAAAGGCGAGCCGGTTTTCGGGCCGATCCCGTTCCTCCGTATCGGCCGGCACGGCCGCCAGCACGGTGCGGGCATCCTCCAGCAAACCCTTCATCACCAGCACGTCGGCCAGCTCCACGCGGAAGGCAGGGTTGTTGGGCTCTTCCTGAAGCGCCTGCTGCAGAAGCTGCACGGCCGTATCCAGCTCACCCCGTTCGATGAGCAGCGCCAGCTGATCTCTGAGCATCTCTGCCGGTGAAAGTGTCAGCTGCTCGATCATGCCGCGCAGGGCGGCTTCCGGCTGAGGCCCATCCACCTGATCGACGAGCTGTCCATCCCGGACCACCCGGATGCTCGGCAGCCCCTGAACCCTCAGATGCTGGGCCAGGGTCTGGTCCCGGGCCACGTCCACCAGACCGAGCACGATCTTGCCCTGAAACTGGCCGGTCAGGGTTGCCAGGACGTTCCGGGTTTCGACGGACGGCGCAACCTGCTCCGCCCAGAACAGAAGCAGCACCGGCACCTGCTTCGATCGCTCGATGACGTCGGTCTGGAAGGATTGCGGATCGACGTCGAATACGCTGTTGATTTCGCTCATGGCCACAGTGCATGGAAATTTCAGAAGCGGAGAATTCTACACGCGTCGTCGTGCGTTTTCCGGGCCTGGTGACCGTGCGTTCAGAGCAGGCTGACGCGGAAGCGTTCGCCGATGCCGCGCAGCCGCTCAACGGGCTCGTTGCTGAACACGAGCCGCACGTGCTGAGCGCCGTGCTGCAACCCCCAGTTGTCCATGGGTGTGGCTGCCACACGTCCACGCTCGAACAGGCGGCTCGAGGCTTCCTGCCCGCTCATTCCGAGCTCCGAAGCGTCCAGCAGCATGGACCAGCTGCCGCCGGGCCTGCGCAGCGGCAGACCATCGAGCTCGGCCAGAATGAGATCCCGGCGGGCCTCCCAGATGGCCACCGCTTCCCGCACATCGGCATCCGGCCTTCCGAGCGCCGCCGCGGCTGCACCCTGGGCAATGCCCACGGGTACCACCACATCCGAGATGCTGACCAGCCCGATCTCCCGAAGGATCTCCGACGGGCCCGCGACCCAGCCCACCCGCCAGCCGATCATCCGGTATTCCTTGGAGACGGAGCCGATGGTGATGGTCCGCTCGGCCATGCCATCGAGTGCGGCGGGATGCAGATAGGTCCGTCCGTCATAGAGAATTCTCTCCATGGCCGCGTTGTAGAGCAGCCAGAGATCGTGCTTCACGCAGAGCCCGGCAATCACCCGCCATGCCTCGGCATCCAGCGTCGCGCCGCTCGGCATGGAGGGATTCATGAGGAACAGGGCCCGGGTCCGGGAACCGACGGACGACTCGAGCCGGTCGAGATCCAGATGCCATTCCCCGCCCTCCCAGAGGAACGGAACCTGCACCGGCAATCCGCCTGCGATACGGATGCGGTTCAGCATGCCGATGTAGGTGGGATCCGTCACCACCACCTCATCGCCCGGATCCACCAGCGCGTTCAGAGCCACCATGATCCCGTTCAGACCACCGGCAGTGACGATGCACTGAACCTCCGGGTCGTACTCCACACCGGAGAGGCGGGCGAGGTGCGCGGCGACCGCTTGTCTCAGTGCCGCCTGACCGAGAAACGGCAGATAGCTGTTGGCATCATCGTCCGCAACCGCGGCCACGGTCGCCTCGATGGCCGCGGCGGGCGGCCGGAGGTCGGTATCCAGATTTTCCAGCCGGAGTATGTCCGGGTCCGCAGCGGCATCCGCTCTGGCGCCCATGGCATCCACGCCAATCGGCGGCACCTGTGACAGTCGCGCTGCCCGTCTGAATCTGCTCATGGCGGCTCTACCTGTTTCCTCGTCTCAGTTTACAGACCACTCCATCCAGCGGCGATTTGTCCGTATCATGAGGCACATCATGAAGGGAGCATCATGAAGCCACTTGGCCCGGGAGTTCTGGCCTTCGTCGTTCTGATCGGCGCCGCCGCCGTAGGCGCGATTCCTCTCATACAGACGATCCGAACCGCACCTCCGGACTTCGCAGCCTTCCCCGCCGGTGAGGCACGCAAGGCGGCGTTCTTCGGCTATCTCGGCCCGGTGATCGACGCGGAGAACGAGCGGCGACGACTTCGCCGGGAACGCCTGATGGCCCTGAAGGAGGGTCCGGTGGGGAAGCGCGACCTGCTCTGGCTGGACGACCTCTCCCGGTACTACGGTGTGCCGGAAGGGTTGTCCGTTCCACGCAGAATAGACGCCCTCCTCGTTCACGTGGGCCAGGTTCCGAAATCCCTCGCGCTTGCCCAGGCCGCCAAAGAGTCGGCCTGGGGAACTTCCCGGTTTGCGCTGGAGGGCTACAACTACTTCGGCCAGCGCTGCTACGACAAGGGCTGCGGCATGGTCCCGGCCAATCGGCCGAAAGGGGCAAAATTCGAAGTGAAAAGGTTCAGCTCCGTGCAGGCGTCCGTCGAGAGCTACATGAACAACATCAACGGACACCCCGACTACGAGAATTTCCGAGCCTACCGCCACGCATCGCGGGCCGAGGGCCGTCCGGTCAGCGGCATCGACGCGGCCGAGCGACTGACCCAGTACTCGGAGCGCCGCCAGGAATACGTGGATGAGATACAGTCCCTGATCCACTTCAATGAGCTGGAGGCTCAGTGAGACATCTGCTGACCCACGGCGCCGGTCTGCTTCTGGCTTTCTGTCTGCTCGCCCCATCCGGGGCTCGGGCAGAGGGTGCGAAGGTGCTGCTGTATCACCACGTCTCGAGCGAAACACCGTCCTCCACCAGCGTCACTCCGGCCACCTTCGACGCGCATCTCGAGCTGATCGCCGAAGGCGACTATGAGGTCGTCCCTCTCGCCCGCATCGTCGACGCGCTCATCAATGGCGGGACGCTGGACCCACGCTGGGTCGCATTCACGTTCGATGACGCGTATGAATCCGTGGCCACCACCGCTGCCCCCAGACTCGCCGAGAGAGGCTGGCCGTTCACCGTCTTCGTCAGCACCGACGCGGTCGACACGGGTACCGGGCCGGTTCTGGACTGGGACGCGCTCCGCGCGCTCGAGGCCGGCGGCGCCACCATCGCCAACCACACGCTGACGCATGAGCACATGGTGCGTCGCCGGTCCGGCGAGTCCGAGGATGCCTGGCTCGGCCGCCTGGCCAGAGAAGTCATGGGTGCTCAGGAACGCCTGGAGGCGGAGCTCGAAGATCCGCTCCGGGTCTTCGCCTACCCCTACGGCGAATTCAACGCCGCCATCGCGCACCTGATGCAGTCACTCGGCTTCATCGCCTTCGGCCAGCAGTCCGGGCCCGTGGGCGGCACCAGCAGCCCCTATGCCATTCCCCGTTTCCCCCTGGCCAGAGGATTCGACTCCGTGGACAGTCTGGCGGAGAAGCTTCGTACCGAGCATCTCCCGCTGATCAATCCGGACATTCCAGCCACGCTGCTCTCTGCCGATGCCGGGGCACCCGTGCTGGAGTTCACCGTGGCCGAGTCCTCGGGCCTGCGCCCGGGCACACTCACCTGCTTCATCGGCGGTCAGCCGAAAACGGAGGTGAGCTGGCAGGAAGGCGGACGCATCCGGGTTCAGGCGGAGCGGCCTCTGTGGGCAGGCCGGACCAAATACACGTGCACGGCACCCCATCCGGACAAACCCCGGGTCTACTACTGGCACACCCACCTCTACATCAGACCGCACTCGGACGGTTCCTGGTACAGCGGCTGAGCCGTCAGCCCGGTCCGGGCAGGTCAACCGGCAGTCAGCCCACACCCATCCAGCCCCGATGCTGTTGCGGGGGCGCTACCGGATGCCTACTATGCGCGCGCCTACCGGGGACCCCTCCCCGATACAGGCAGAATAATCACAATGAAAGCGAGGCCCCCGATGTCCGACAAGCCGTCCCCGTTCACTGCAGAAACCCGGCAACCCACACGCCACGGCCGCCTGGCCCGCTGGATCGAAGATCCTTTCGCCTCCGTCATCGGCGGTATCGTCATACCCACCTTCGCCGTCGCTCTGCTGCTGTCTTCGATGGCCGGTCTTTCGAGGCTGCTGCCGGTCTGACGACGTGAATCCAGCCGGATGCCCGCTGTCATGATTCCAGGCCCCGCCGACCTCTGGTTCCTGCCGCTCGGCGGCTGTGGCGAGATCGGCATGAACATGAATCTCTACGGGCACGATGGCGGCTGGCTGATGGTCGACTGCGGAATCACGTTTGCCGGCCGTGGGGAGCCCGGACCCCACGTCCAGATGGCGGACCCTGACTTCATCGGCCAGCGCCGCGATCGCCTGACGGCGCTGCTCATCACGCATGCCCACGAAGATCACGTCGGTGCGGTGGCGCATCTGTGGCCGCTACTCAGGTGCCCCGTCTTCTGCACCGCCTTCACCGCCGCCATCCTGCGCCGCAAGCTCGGTGAAGCGGGATTGCTGGAAGATGTTCCCGTGCACGTGGTCCGCTCCCCGTTCCGGCATCAGCTGGGCGTCTTCGATGTGGAGTGGCTCGACCTGACCCACTCCACACCGGAGTCACAGGCGCTGATGATCCGAACCCCGGCAGGCAACGTATTCCATACCGGAGACTGGAAACTCGATCCGGAGCCGGTGGTCGGTGCCGACTACGCGGAAGCGGCTCTGCGCCGCTCGGGCCGTGAGCCGGTTACCGCCATGGTCTGTGATTCGACCAACGCGCTCGAGCCCGGTCGTTCGATCAGCGAAGGCGCACTGCACGCCGGCCTGAAGGAGCAGGTAGCCAATGCGACCGGGCGGGTGATCGTGGGCTGTTTCGGCAGCAATATCGCGCGGCTGGCAACGCTTTCGAAGGTGGCGGCCGAGACCGGCCGTTATGCGGGGTTGATCGGCCGGTCACTGCACAACTACTACGCTGCGGCGAGAACAGCGGATATCTGGCAGCCGGAACGGACGCTCGTGGATCCGGCGCACCTGGGCTATCTGCCGCCGGAGGAAGTGCTTGCCGTGGCTACCGGCAGTCAGGGGGAGCCGGGCGCTGCGCTGGATCGGCTCGCCGGCGGCAACCATCCGGCCCTTTCGCTGGAGCCGGGTGATACCGTGCTGATGAGCGCCCGCGTGATCCCGGGCAACGAGACGGCTGTGGCCGCGCTGACGGCGCGGCTGGAGCGCCGCGGTGTGATCGTGGTGAAAGACGAGGAGCTCAACGCACCCATCCATGCTTCCGGGCACCCGGCCCGGGAAGAGCTCGCCGACATGTACCGATGGATACAGCCGGACATCGCCATCCCGGTTCACGGCGAGCCGGCGCACATGCAGGCCAACGCCGAGCTGGCCCGGGCGGAGGGCGTGCCGACCCAGATGACGGGGCTCAATGGCGATCTCTTCATGCTGGCACCGCAGCGGGGCGTCCGGCGCGGTGCGGTGAAAGTCGGCAGGCTGGGGCTGGATCAGAGCCGGGATCGGGGAAAGGGCCAGCCCCTGCGAGCACTGCCGGCAGGGGATTGAGGATCCGATCAGTCGCCGGCGGTCGCTGCCACCTGGGGCACCACGTCCACATAGCGCATGGTCATGAACCCGAAGAACATCTCGTGCTGGGTCTGCAGGCCGAAATGCACGGGCCTGCTGGGATCCGGATTACCGGGATTGCGATCGGAGTTGTCCATCGCGCCCCGGACGACGATGGTCGTCCCGGCCGGAATGAAGACGGGCTCCTCGAGCTGATAGTTGAACTGCCAGTTGAAGTCATACCTGGGCACTGACAGCAGTACTTCCTCTGTCCCGTCCGGATAGCGGGCCGTGTAGCTCATCCGCTTACCGCGATAATGCATGTGCGGCATCATCGCGTAGAGGTAGGCGTCCCGCTCGATGAACTGCTCACCGGCGAGCTCATGATCCTTCACGTGAGGTGGCACCATGAAGCGCCGCTGAGCCGCGACCACTTCCTTCATCACGTACTTCGGCGGCGCGTCGTGCAGATACACGCCGATCTTCGTCTCATCCACGGTCTCTTTGCCGGTGGTGGTGTAGTGCATCTGCAGGAGCAGGTTGGCTCCCTTCTGCAGCAGCCGACCGCCTTCCTCGCCGAAATCCTCGCCGACGCGGCCCGGCGCAAAGCCGCCGATGCTCTCGCCCCGGCCTACCGTGTCACGACGCCCGGCCTGGCCGCGATCGGCCGGTGTCTGCACGTAGGCGATGACGTGATGGAGAACCTGGCGGTCGCCGGGCACGAACTCCATGGCCCGAACCCAGACGTCTTCCTCGAGGCCGAGCCTGAGCGGAATGTACCGGTAGTCCACGAGGCCGGTGGCCGGGATCTGCTGCGCCGGAATGGTATAGACCAGATCCGGCTCGCCCATGGTGAAAGTGCTGACCGCCACCGTCTGGTCCGCCAGCGGATCCACGTCGCCGTCCTTCGGCGCCCCCGCATCGATCCAGTGAATGAGCTTCTGCTGCTCTTCGACGGTCAGCCCCGCCACCTGGTGCACCGGCCGGCTCACATGCTGATCGATCTGTCCCGGGGGCATCCGTCGGGTTCTGACTACCTCTCTGATCATGGGCGCGAAACCCTGGACCATCAGGTGGCTGTCCATCGCCCAG
This sequence comes from Gammaproteobacteria bacterium, assembly GCA_030425195.1. Lineage (GTDB taxonomy): Bacteria > Pseudomonadota > Gammaproteobacteria > Pseudomonadales > Azotimanducaceae > SZUA-309. Next base: position 119,174 of record JAUIAV010000006.1, read on the forward strand.
GGTGCGATACCGCCGGCATGATGGCAGCCGACACAGTTGGCCTCCAGAATTGGCGCGATGTCTGTGGTGTAAGACGGCCTGACCTCCGCATGCCGTTCCCGCGCCGGGTAGTCGATCACATCCGCCGTGGCGGCCGGGGCAAGCTCGGGAATGGGTGTCTGCCAGCGCTTCCCGGCGACCAGGTCATCGAGCACTGCCCGAACGGTGCCGTCATCGTCCTCGAGCACGGTACGATGAGCGAGCGTCATGGTTGCCGGATCGATCACCAGCAGCTCGCCGATCCGCGAAAGCCCGAGACCTTCGGCCACGAGCTGCGCCTGATCGAGCAGTACGGGCACGCCATAGCCGTCCGCTGCAGACGTTGCCGCAATGGCGTCGCGATCGGCGGCGGGTACCGCGTTGATCATGAAGAAGCGCACGTCCGCTCCGGCATAGCGGTCGCGCAGTTCAGAGAAATGCGCGAGACTACGGCGCGTCGCGGCGTGACCGCTGCTCTCGGTGAGCAGCACCACGGCCGCCTGGTCACCGTAGTAACTCAGCTGGTGAAAACTGCCCGAATGATCAAGGAGCGCGAAGTCATCCACCCGTTGTGGCTCATCGGCGCCAGCCGGTCCGGAGAAGCTGCCGGCAGTGATCAGAAGCACACCACCAAGGCGATGGCGAACGGAATCGCGGAAACGAAAACGGGCCGCTGCTGCCATGGTCCGCTCCAGTCTGCAAAGTCCGGTACTCTAGCACAGGCAACCGGGTGGCCATGAGACAGCGAGCGCTCGTCGACCTGCTGATCCGCCGACGCTGGCTCCTGGCCGGTGTGACCCTTCTGATTTCCGCCTTCGTGATCTCCGGTGTCCGGTTCTCTGCTCTGGACGCACGGGATGGTTCCATCCTCGCCGAAGGGGATCCCTACAAAGCCGAGGTGGATCGCGTTCGCGCCGATTTTCCGGGCAGTCCCAGCGTGCTGTTCGTTTTCGAGCGCTCTCCCGATCTCTTCACCCGTCCGGCACTCGAAGCCATGGAGGATCTCACCCGGCGCTACACCGAAGTGGAAGGGGCAATCACAGTCGGCTCGATCATGAACCGGCGACTGAACGAATCCGACGCCAACCGCTACGACCGGGATTATCTTTTTCCCCTGCTCGACGGGCTGACCGATGAAGACATCGCCGAGATCCGCACCATCGCTCTGGCAGACGAAGATCTGACCAGGAGCCAGCTGTCACCGGACGGCGATCTGGCGCTGGCGAGCATCAAGTACACGCCGCCGGAAGACACTCAGGAGGCTCGTCTCGCCGTCGCCCGTTCGATCATCGCCTTCCGGGACCGTCTCAGGGCCGACCACCCGGACGTGCAGATCTACGCGCTGAGCGGCGCCATGTTCGAGCTCGACGGCTACAACGCCCAGGTCCGGGACAGCCGGGTACTGATGCCCCTGGTGATCGCCATCGCCATCGGCCTGCTCTGGTTCTGCCTCCGCTCGCTGACCTCCGCCTTCGCCCTGTTCCTCGTTTCCTTTGCCAGCGTGGCTCTGGCCGTAGGCAGTTACGGCTGGCTGGGCATTCCGTTCAATCAGATCTCGAATCTCGGCCCCATCGTCGTCTTCGTGGTGGCCGTGGCGCACGGGATCCATGTGGTGTCCATCTATGCCCAGGGGCTGAATGAGGGACTCCGGAAAGAGGCGGCCATGCAGGAGAGCCTGGCCATCAACCTGAATCCGGTGACTCTGGCCACCATCACCACGGCCATGGGCTTCCTGAGCCTGAACTACTGCACATCACCCGGCATCTACGGGTTCGGCAACGTTGTCGCCATCGGGGTGGTCTGGGCCTATTTCCTGAGCCTGCTGGTGCTCCCCGCCCTGATCCTCATCCTGCCCACATCGAGGACACCGAAACCGCTCGGCATCCAGCAGTTCATCGAGGCAGTGAAGCGCTGGGTGGCCACCCGGGAAAACCTGCTGTTCTGGAGCTGGACGGTTCTCATTGTCGCCACTCTCGCCATGCTGCCGCTCAATCGAATGGATTTCAGCCGCCTATCCTTCGTGGACGAGAACTCGGATCTGCATCACGTGATGACAGCCCTGGCCGAGAAGATCGGCAATGACCGGGCCCTGGCCTATGGCATCTATTCCGAAAGCTACTACGGCATCACAGAGGCGGAATTTCTCGGTCAGGTGGACGCCTTCACCCGATGGCTGGAATCGCAGCCGGAAGCGAGCTTCGTGACGAGCTACGCGGATCTGCTCAGGCGCATGAACCTGGCGGAAAACGATGACGACCCGGCCTACGACCGGTTGCCGGACGACAAGCTGCAGATCATCGACTACCTGGTCGGCTACCAGCTCGTTCAGGAAATCGAGCCGAGCCTCGAGCCGATCTTCAACTCGGACTACTCGGCCATCCGCCTGGTGGTGGGGACGTCGGATCTGACGAACGGTGAGATCGTCTCCTTCAACGAGCGTATCGGGGACTGGGTTGCGGCCAACATCCGCGACGGCGTGGAGGTGCTGCACGGCGACAACAGCATTCTGATGGCCCGCCTCAATCAGTCCATCACCAGAGAACTCATGCAGGGATTCAGCCTGAGCCTGGTACTGATCACGCTCACCCTGGTCGTCGGTCTGAGAAGCATCCGTTACGGGCTTCTGTCCATCATTCCGAACCTGTTCCCGGCCACCATCGTGTTCGGTTTCTGGGGGCTGCTCATGGGTGAGATCGGTCCCTATGTGCTCATGCTCTTCTCCATCAGCATCGGCCTGGTCGTGGATGACTCCGTGCACATCCTGAGCAAGTATCTGGTGGCCCGGCGGCGGAACGAGGCACCTGAGACTGCCGTCCAGTACGCCCTGGACAAGGGGGGCTCCGCCATCACCATCACCACCCTGTCGCTGGCGGTGGGGACGTTCATCCTCGTGTTCTCCCAGACGTTCTACTTCCAGAACGTATCGCTGCTGCTGACGCCCATCATCGTGGTGGCCCTGCTCCTCGATCTGCTCTATCTGCCGACCCTGCTGCTGCGCTTCGAGCGCTGGCTGCAGCGGACACGGAACGCTCGCACGGCGGCAACGACAGCCTGAACGTGGCGTTCAGGCCGCGCGATCGTCAGCCTTCGGCAAGGGGCTCCTTCACTAGCCGGAGCACGAGTTCGTCCATCTCACGGTCTCCCAACGCACCGCGGACGACGGAGGAGCCGCACAGATTGACGGCACGGGGTACCCCCTCGCATCCGGCCAGAAATCGGTCTAACGCGGGTCCGCCACCACTCAACAGATCCCGGATCACCGCAGGGCTCAGCACGCCCGCGGTTTCGAGCACATCAAAGCCGATGGCGTTGTGAAGCAGGGTCAGCAGCTTGGGACCGATGAGCTGCGCCACCATGGGCCCGGCTTGTGCATCGTAGCGATCGAGGATCCGCTCGGCGCTCCACCGGTAGAAAGGCAGCACCGGATTCCCTTTTGAGAAGGCCATGAACGCATTGTGGATTTTCCGATACACCCTGAGCCTGCCCCCATCGCTTTCCTGAACCCAGACTTCGCGGCCGAACAGAGCGCCGGACTCCGGCAGCTCGAAGCCGGTCGGATCCAGCACCAGGACATCAGCATCCAGCCAGACCGCCCGTGAATATCCACCGGACAGAGCGTTCTCGAGCACGATCAGCCGGGCCAGATCCGACGCCACCACCGGCCGCTGTCGGACCCTGGAGAGGAGCGGTCCGGGTATCCCGTCGAACAGCTCATCCCCGAGCCAGCGGTAGTCGTATCCCTTCGATCCCGCCCAGCCCCTGACCGAGCCGATGCAGCGTTCGTACCAGGCCGCCGGCAGTGGAGAGGTGTGGGACTGGACGACGAGGGTCCCCGCCGCCATTCAGCCGTTGCCCTGTTCCAGGAACGTCTCGAGCAGGCGGTTGAAGACCGCCGGCTGCTCGAAGTACGGGGAGTGACCGGAGTCCGTCACCACTTCGATCCGGGCATCCGGGAACCAGGGCACATAGCGCTCGAGCAGCGACGCCGGAAAGAGCGGATCTTCGGCACCAGCGATGAACAGCACAGGCTGGACCACACCGGCGACCTGATCCCTGGTGATGACGGACTCAGGCGCGCCGAGCGCGCGCAGATTCGTCATGGAGAACCCGGTGTTGAAGGCATTGATGGCCTGGTAGAGCTGCATGCGCACGGGATCCGACGCCGTCGCTCTGGACATGGTGGCCATGACCCCGCTGGTGCCGCGGTCGTCGTTCGCCGTGAGATTCCGGGCGGACTCGGTCGGCTGCCGGTTTTCCAGCCCGCCGGGGGTTCCGCTCATGACTACGGACCGCACCCGGTCCGGCGTGTCGAGGAGCAGCCGCATGGCCGTCCAGCCGCCCATGGATTGCGCTACCAGGTGCGCCTGGTCCACTCCGACTGCATCGAGCACGGCCAGGGCATCGTCCCGGAACTGGGCCGGTGTGATGCTGGCTGGATCCGCCGGTGAGCGGGCAAAGGTCCGGTGGTCGAATGCAATACACTGGTAGCTGTCCGCGAATGCGGCGATCTGCTCGAACCAGATGCCCGCATTGCCGCCCGCGCCGTGCGCGAAGAGGATCGCATCGCCACTCCCCTGACTCTCGTAGTAGATGTCCGTTCCGGCACTGGTCACGTATGGCATCTGGTTCCTTCCCGTTCGTTCGCCTCTGTCGCATTATCCCGACACCGAGGTCCGGGAACCACCGCACATGACGATCAGACCGCCATCCATTCTCCTTCTCGCCCTGCTGTTCGGCTGCAGCCAGACGGACAACCCACCGGCCATGGATTCAGCGCCGGCACCCGCCGACATCCCCGGGATCATCCTGTGCACGGACCCGCGCCCGGAGATCTGCACTCAGCAGTATGCGCCGGTCTGCGGTGTGCATCGGGACGGCACCCGGAAGACCTATTCGAACACCTGCATGGCCTGCGCAGATGCAGAGGTGGTGGGATCACTGCCGGGCGAATGCCCGATCGTCAGGGATGAAACACCCCGGTAACCAGGAAGCGACAGGACGACAGATCAGGCCACGCGTTCCGCATCGTCGTTCAGTTCGAGCTTTCTGATCTTCTCCACCAGGGTCGTCCGCCCCACGCGCAGCATGCGGGCGGCTTCGGCCACCACGCCGTGTGACTGGGCGAGCGCCTGCTCAATCAGATCCCGCTCCACCTGCTGGAGATGATCCTTGAGATCGATGTTTCCATCGCGGGCCAGGGACCCGGAAGCGCAGGCGGCAGGTGCTTCCGAGGGGATGTCCGCGCGGTATTCGTCCGGCAGGTCACCGATGTCCACCACACTGTCGGCCTTCAGGATCGCCATGCGCTCGATCAGGTTGGCCAGTTCCCGGATATTGCCGGGCCAGTCGAGCCAGGACAGGGCACGTATCGCCTGGGTGCTGAAAGTGATGGTTGCCCCCCCTCTGCGGACGTTCTCGCGGGAGAGCTCATCGATCAGCACCGGCAGGTCTTCCACCCGATCCCGCAGCGCGGGCACGTCCACCGGAAAGACGCTCAGGCGGTAGTAGAGATCTTCGCGGAATCCGCCGGCCGCCACCGCGGCCTTCAGGTCACGATGGGTTGCCGCGACGATACGGACGTCACAGTGCAGGGTCTGACTACCGCCCACCCGCTCGAACGACCGTTCCTGCAGCACCCGAAGCAGTTTGACCTGCAGCTCCAGACTCATGTCACCGATCTCGTCGAGAAACAGCGTCCCGCCGTGGGCCATCTCGAAACGGCCTTTCCGCTTCGTGAGGGCGCCCGTGAAAGCGCCTTTCTCATGGCCGAACAGCTCGCTCTCCATGAGCTCAGCGGGTATGGCCCCGCAGTTCAATGGTACGAACGGGCCATCGGCGCGCGTCGAGCGGGCGTGTATGCCGCGCGCCACGCGCTCCTTGCCGGTGCCCGACTCGCCGAGAATCAGCACCGTCGCCTGAGTGGGGGCAACCTGGGCGATGAGATGCGCCAGCTGCTGCGCCGCGTCGGAGCGGCCTGTCGGGGACAGCGTTTCGGAAAGCGCGGCTCCCTGCGCCGTCGCTGGATGCACCATGGAAGAAAAGGCTGCTGCATCGAGCACGGGTACCCCCGGTTGCCGGACAGTCAGATCGTCGACGAGCGACGACCAGGCTTCAGCTCCCGCGCCCGTGACCACGGCCGTCCAGGACCGCTCTGGAATTCGGGTGGAGTCTTCGGCCGCATCACATCGATGAGGCTCATAGCCGAGAAAATTGAGCAGTTGTGCGACCTGACGGGCCCGATGGGAGTCGGCTTCCAGAATCAGAACGCTGCCGTGGGGAATCAAATGACGACCTCCAGCTGAAAACTCTTTCCACACACGTTCCGCGTGGCTGCACACACTACTGCGTGCGTCCACACACAGACGTGCGCGCTGCGGTCTTCCCCTGATCAGCCGTGAGCTACCAGTGAGCTGGTTTATGTTCTGACCCTTTCAGACGGAAGACTAGATGGCCTGGTACGGTTGTGCAAGAAGAGAAGGCGCCTTTACCATAACCCCGTTTGCCGGCATGGTTGCGCGGCCAGATTGTCTGGCTTATTGTCCGTTATCGCATTTTCACAGCACTTCTTGACCGTGACACCGGCAAGCACGACCGCCATTGCGGATCGATTCAGGGCGTTGGCCGAAGATTCGGACGAGGTCATCGTCGAGGTGGGCCCGGACACCACGCTCACCTACGTCAGCCCGAACGTCCATACGGTGTTCGCAATCGATGCCGCAGAATTGACCGGGCTCGATCTGGAGACCATAGCCACACGGTTCGACGTGTCTCCGCGGGAAGAGCTGCATGGCTTTTCCGGCCTCCTGTCTCTTGCGCAGCTCATCGGGCGGGGGCCCTACCAGAGGATCCGCCGGCTGCAGTTACCGGATGGCAGCGTGCGCTGGGTCGACATCGCCGTGACCGGGTTCGAGGCAGGCAACGGTCAGTCACACGCCACCGCCGTGGTACGCGACATCACTCAGCGGATGCAGCTCGAAGAGCAGCTGGTGCGTGCTCAGAAGCTGGAGAGCCTGAGCCTGCTCGCAGGCGGCTCTGCCCACAGTTTCAACAATCAGCTCACCACGATCCTGCTGAACGTCGAGCTGGCCATCGCCGAGGTCGAAGAAGGTAAGAGCCAGAAAATACTGCCTTACCTGTGGTCCGTGGTCGAGGCGGCAGCGCGCGCGGAAGAAACCACACATCAGCTGCTGACCTATGCGGGCAAGCAGCCGATCGATCTCAACACACTCGATGTCACGGAGGAGATCCGTTCCCTGCGTGGCTTCCTGCGATCCATGGCGGCTGGCAGAGTTACCCTCGAATTCAATCTCCGGGGTTGGCTGCCGGCAGTCGAGGCTGACAGCAAGCAGCTGAATCAGCTGATCACCCACCTGACGCTGAACGCGGTGGAAGCCTGCGCCGGCGATGGGGGCAGGGTCATCGTCTCCACCGGCACGTTCGAGCTCGATGAGCATTCGCCGGATGCCATTCGCACCGGTCTGGCGCCTGGCACCTATGTCTGCATCGAAGTCAGCGACAACGGCGAAGGCATCGACCCGGAAGCTCAACTGAAGGTGTTCGATCCCTTCTACAGCACCCGACCCGGAAGCATCGGCCTCGGACTTGCCGAGGCACAGGGTATCGCCCGCGCTCACCACGGCACGATCATCGTCGACTCCCACCCGGAAGACGGCGCCACGTTCAAGGTGCTGCTGCCTGTCGCCGAACAGACGGTTCCGGACGCCGCACCGATTCGCGGTGTTCCTGCGACTGCGCCCGACTCACCGGTGGACCTCGTCCTCGTCGTCGATGACGAGGACTACATCCGTCAGCTGGCCGCAGCCGGTCTGCAGAGAGCCGGGTACGACGTGATCACCGCCGGCTCGGGCCCGGAGGCGATCGCTCAGTTCGCCGAACACGCCGATCGCATCAGCCTGCTGATCACCGATCTGTCCATGCCGGAGATGAGTGGCGAGGCACTCATCGGCAAACTCCGGCGCACCCACCCCGATCTCCCTGTGCTGATGATGAGCGGCTACAGCCGCTCATCAGTGAGCAGGAGCCTTGTCGACCTGCCTACCATCAGCTTCCTGCAGAAACCGTTTCTGATCAGCGAGCTGACGGCCTGCGTGAGCCGGATCTTTCAGCAGGCAGACGCCGAAGCGCCTCGTCGTTAGAAGGCGCCACGGGACAGCGTGAAGGTCGCTGTCACTTGTAAGCAGTTTCCCATCGCCCGCGGCAGTCCGTGATGTCAGTCGCACTCGCCGCCTAAAGTTTCCGATGTACTGGCCGAACCTTCGGGTGGCCCGGTCTATCTTCACGATATGGCCTGGTTTGCGGCTCTAAACCAAAAAGGAGACTGTGCAATGAAAGTCAAGACCAAGGTCAAGGCTGGTTCCATTCTCTGGGACAACTAAGCCTCAGTGTGCGCCGGGACAACGACAGTTGTCCCGGCCCAATCCCCGGACGGGCGGCGATCGTGCGCTCTCCGGTTCTGATCATCTGATCTCATTCAATGAGCGGTTTCGTGGCCATACCTTTTCAGAACACCCTTGGCGCTCTCGGCAGCGACTCCCTCCGTGCCGGCTGGTGGCTGTGTGGTGCAGGCACCATCGTCCTGCTCGCATGGGGATTCGTTGCTCTGTCCGTTCCTCTGCCGGTGACCGTGTCGAGCGCCGACGGGCGCACGGTCGCTGCTGCAGACGCACTGGATATCGCCACCCTCTCGGATGCACCCATCGCCGCGCTGCCCCGCAAGCTCGGTGACGTGGTGTCTGCCGGTGACGTGCTGCTCGAGTTCGACTCGGAACCGCTCAGGCTCGAACTCGCACGAAGCCAGCAGCGCCTGCAGAGCCTCGAGCAGGAAATCGAGTCGATCGATGTGGGGCTCACCGCCCTCGGCGAGACTCTGGAAGGCGAGCTCGTCAGCTTCGACATGGCCTCCGAGGCGCTGTCCGCACGCATGGCAGAAACCAGAGCCGAGCTCGACTACGCCATCGAAGCGGAAACCCTGTACCGGCAGTTCCGTGCCGAACGGCAGATCGACGCGCTCAAATACGCGCGGGCTCAGACCGAGGTGGCACAGATCCGCCTCCAACTGCAGGCCCGGGAGGCGGAGTCCAGCGAGCTGATGGCCAACAGACGGCTCGCCGTGAGCCGCAATGAAACCGCCCGGGCGCAGCTCATGCGGCATCGGGCCAGACTCATGGGTGACAGAGCGGAGCTCGCGCCGGAGCAGCGCAAGACCCAGCTGAAGATCGAAGAGCTGACCGTGCGCGCGCCATTCACGGGCCGGGTTGGCGCCATGGCGAGGGTGTCGGTCGGACAGGCGCTGCAGCCCGGCGAGTGGCTGATGACGCTGGTGCCCATCCGCGAGTATGAATTCCAGGCCACCTTCTCTGCCAGAGAAGCGGCAGGCCGGCTCCGACCAGAGCAGCCGGCCCGGATACGGTTTTATGCCCTGCCCTGGACCGAGTTCGGCACGCTCGAGGCACGCGTTCTGAGAGTGGCGACGGAGGAGCGCAACGGAACCGTGCGGGTCGACTTCACCGTCGACGCAGACTCGCCGCTCGGCGCTCACCTGGATCATGGTCTGAAAGGTGAAGCGGTGGTGCAGATCGACGAGGCCACGCTCACGCAGAGAATGTTCTGGCTGCTGAACAGACCCGCGCCGGGCACACCGGATCCGATTCAGCACGCGGCGGTACGCTGATGCGGCGAAGCGTTCCCGAAGTCACGCAGACGTCGGCCATGGATTGTGGCCCTGCCGTGCTCAGTTCCATCCTCACAGGCCTCGGCGCCAGCGTGAGTTATCCCAGGTTGCGCGAAGCCTGCCAGACAGACGTGGACGGCACCTCCATCGATACGCTCGAGGAGCTGGCCAACCGTTTCGGTTTCGCCGCGGAACAGGTGATGCTGCCCGGCGACTTCGTATTCGCGGCCGACGCCGGCAACCTGCCCTGCATCGCCGTCGTCCGTCTGCCCAACGGACTCACCCATTTCGTCGCGGTCTGGCGGACGCTGTTCGGATTCGTGCAGATCATGGACCCTGCCCGCGGACGGTCCTGGATGCGGACGGAACGGTTTCTGGACACGCTGTATCAGCACCGCATGCGGGTACCGGCGGAAGACTGGCTCGAATACGCCGGATCCGATGAGTTCCGTGGCTATCTGCACACGGGCCTGGAGGCACTCGGTATCCGGGACGATGTCGCGGCAGACCTGCTCGCGCGGACATCGGATGCCGATCACTGGCAACCCATCGCCCAGCTGGATGCGGCAATCAGGATGTGCAGAGCCATTCGGCGGACGTCTGGATCGCGTGGAGTGGATGCGCAGGCGCTGCTGGTTTCGCTCATCGATACACCCGAGCTTCTCGCGGAGGAGTACTTTCAGGTCGTCTGCGCCGGGGCTGGAGAACTCGAGCTGCGCGGTGCGATCCTCGTCCGGTTCACCGGCCAGGCGGACGGCGCGGATCTCAGAGACCCGGTCGTCGCACACGCCTCGCAGCCGCCGGAGAAATCCGTGCTCAGCGGGCTGCTGGAGGTGGCTCGGTCATTCGGCGCCGCGCGCGTGGCGGTGGGGCTGGCTTTCGTGAGCTTTCTCATCAGCCTCGTCACCTTCGTCGAAGCGCTGGTCTTCCGCTACCTGATCGGAGCACAGCCGCCCGCCGATCTGCCCATGCTGGCGCTCATGGCTTTCGTCGTGATCGCGCCGCTGCTGGCGGCAGTGGCGCTGGAAACCGGCGGCAGGCGCCTGTCGCAGAATCTCGGGCGCTCTCTGGCCATGAGCATGCATGCGAAGCTTCTGCGCAAACTCCCCCGAATGGCGGACGGCTATTTTTCCAGCCGGCTGCTGTCCGATCTGGCTGAGAGAGGTCACGCGGTTTCCCAGATCCGGGAGGTCCCGGAACTGTTCCGACAGCTCATGATCACCGGAGGCCGTATCACCTTCGTGCTCGCCGGTCTCGTCTGGCTTCTGCCCGCTCAATGGCCCCTCATCCTGACCGCCGCGATCGTCGCCCTGATCGCGCCGCTGGCCATGTACCCCATGCTCGTCGAGCGAGATCTCCGCGCACGGACGCATCTCGGCGCTCTTTCCCGTTTTTACCTCGACAGTCTCCGTGGAACCGAAGCGATCGGTGCCCATGGTGCAGCCCGCTCCATGCACAACGAGCAGGAATCCCTTCTGCTCGGCTGGGCGCGGGCAATCGCCGAGCAGCAGCGGCCGTCCATACTCTTCGAAGGGCTGCAGGTGCTGCTGCTGACCGCCGTCAGCATCACTCTGGTCCATACCTCACTCGCTTCGATCAGCTCGCTCGGTACCATCCTGCTGGTGGCTTACTGGTCGCTGTTCGTGCCCGTGCTCAGCCTGCAGCTCACTCAGGCGCTGCGGCAGATACCGTCATTCGCCAACGTCGCCCGCCGCGTCCTCGAGTTGCTCGACGCACCGGAAGAGGATGTGGACGCCGACGAGTCAGCACCGGCACAGCAGGGTGTTCGACTGGAGTTCGAGAAGGCGGGTGTCCGGCGGGGCGAGATCCCGCTGATCGAAGACATCACCCTTTCCGTGGAAGCGGGTGAACGGATCGCCATCGTCGGTGCATCCGGATCCGGCAAGAGCTCTTTTCTGAGCACGCTCACGGGATGGAATCCGTTGAACTCGGGAGATCTGCGGGTGGACGGCCGGCCATTGACCCCTGCCGGGGCAGCACAACTGCGGGAGCAGACGGTGCTGATCGACGCGGACCTCTATCTCTGGAACAGAAGTCTGCACGACAACATCCGCTACGGGCTAGAAGAGCTGGACTCAGCGGCCTCGGAAACGGCGCTGTCGGAATCCGGGCTGCTGGGTGATCTCAGCCGTATGAGCGAAGGGCTTGCGACCCGGATCGGAGAGAATGGCTCCCGCCTGTCAGGCGGCGAGCGCCAGCGGCTGCGGATCGCCCGGGGAATGGTGCGATCCCACGCACGGCTGGTGCTGCTCGATGAGCCGTTCACCGGGCTGGATCCGGCCGGACGGCTGCGGGTCAGGCGGGCCATCGAGGCCCGCTGGCCACAGGCCACTCTGCTGTTCGTGAGCCACAACGTGGAAGAGACCAGGCACTTCCCGCGGGTGCTGGTCTTCAGGCACGGCCGGCTGGTCGAAGACGGGGCGCCGGCATCGCTCCTGGCGACACCGGACTCCGTGTATGGCGAGATGCTGGAAAAAGAGTCCGATCTCGAGCGACACCTCCGCGAAGACGGTCGCTGGCGGCACCACTGGCTGCAAGCCGGTCAGCTGGCGGCATCGTGAACGCTCTCCCCGACACCCTGATCTGGCAGCCCGGAGATCTGGGTATCGCCATCGAACGGCTGGATCTGATCAATGCAGTCAGCGGCGGCCGTGCCCCCGCCATCAGCACGCCCGACAGTGTCCAGTCCGCGCTCGAGGCCGCACTGGCCGGAAGCGGAATCGCGCCGGTACCGCTTTCGGTGCAGCACGATGACATCGGCCGCTGCATCGAAGCCTCGGTGCCCATGGTGGTACCAGTGAACGGAGGGGCGTGTGCGGTGATCGTGACCCGTGCCGGCCGCCGTACGGCAACCCTGCTGGCCGGCGACGGCGGTCGCCGACGGATCCCCATGGCAACACTGGTCACCGAGCTGGAAGTGCCACTGTCGGAGGAGCTCGAGGAGACCATCGCAGGACTCGATCGGGACGTCGACCCGGTCACAGCCAGGGCCGTACGCCGGCAGCATCAGAGCCGGCAGGTACTCTTTGCCGGCTGGCGACTGCCGGTCGGCAGCGGCGCGGACGCATCGTTCTGGCAGCGGGACACCATCTCCGGCGTCATCGGTCTGATCGGCGTGCACCTGCTGCACTTCGGACTCTGGATTCTCAGCTGGTCCCTGCTGGTGGGTGCAATGCTCGGTGTGGGGGAGCGGGAATCACTGCTGGCACTGTGGATGCTCGCCCTCCTCTCTTCTCTCCTGCTGCTGCCGGTTGAATCTCTGCTCCAGCAGAAGCTTTCGACCCGGCTGGGCATCGCCATCAAGCAGGGCCTGCTTGCAAGTGCGCTGACGCTGGACAGGAAGGCCGTGCGGGACCAGGGTATCGGCCGGCTCACAGCCCGGGCGCTGGAGGCGAACCGTCTGGAAACGCTGGCCACTCAGGGAGGTCTGCGCATGCTGCTGTGCGCGATCGATGCGCTGGCCGTCCTCGCGGTCTTCCTCTGGTACGTCGGACCTCACTTCCTGCTGCTCCTGTTCGTCTTCACCATACTGCTCGCTGCCGCACGCTGGCGGTCCTACTACCGTGCCGAGGAACGTGTGCTGGATGCTCAGCTCAGGCTGACGGCCGTTCATACGGAAGAGTTGATCGGACATCGCACGCGCAAGGCGTTCGTGGGACGCGCCGCCTGGCATACCCGGGAAGAGGCCTGCCTGGCTGACTACGATCGGGCCTGCTCGACCGCGGATCGGGTCGAGCTCGGCGCCGGTGCCATTCCCCGGTTGTGGGCGGCAACCGGCATGGCCGTCATTCTGTTCGATCTGTTCGGTCAGAACACGACGACGCTCACCAGCGTTGCCCTGATCGGATTCGTGATCGTCGGGTTCGGTATCCTGCAGAGCGCTTCGGTCGCGGTACAGAAACTGCTGCGTGCCGCGGTCGCCTATAGAATCATTCCTTCCGGTGAGCGTGGGCGGGATGCCGCAACGAACGGGTTGGCGTCGATGCCGGGGCCGGCTGGCGGTACCCGGTTCCTGGTACACGGGCTGGACTATGCCTATCCGGACAGCCCCCGTCCGGTGCTCGCGGACCTCGACCTGGAGATCGACGCGGCAGGTAAGATACTGCTGACTGGAGAGTCCGGCAGCGGAAAGTCGACGCTGGGCGCACTCCTGGGCGGACATCTCAAGCCTGGGACAGGCAGCATCCTGAGCGGCGGAGTCGACCAGCACCTCACCGGCGTGCGACGCTGGCTGCAGCAGGTGTGCTACATACCTCAGCCCGGCAGCAACCACGTGCTCACGGACACCTTCGCCTTCAACCTGCTGCTCGGTCGGTCCTGGCCGCCGACGGCCGACGATCTCGAAGAAGCTCAGTCGGTCGCCCGGCGTCTGGGACTCGGACCGCTCATCGACAGAATGCCGGCGGGCATGATGCAGATGGTCGGGGAAGGCGGCTGGCGCCTTTCGCAGGGCGAGCAGGCCCGGCTGTTCCTGGCCCGGGGCATCCTGCAGGGCGCTGAGCTGCTGATCGCGGACGAGCTTCTCGGGCCACTGGATCCGCTGACCCGCCTGGAGGTGGTGGAAGCGGTGGAGGCACTGCCGAACCAGCTGATTCTCGTGGAGCACGGCTGACCGCCCCATCCGCCCCGACTTGAAATGCACCACCCGCGCGGTGGATATTGCGCCCGGGACTTGAGATCGAATGGTACCGGGTTGCGGGGCACTCGCCTGATCAGAAAAGCGGCGGTCATCTGTCTTGTGGCAGTGTCTCTGCTGAACGTGTCGGCGGACGCGATGGAAGCCGTCCGGTTCAACCGGCTCGGCGTGGAGCAGGGTCTGTCTCAACCCGTCGTGCAGGCCGTCGCACAGGACCAGCACGGCTTCATCTGGATCGGCACCCAGCAGGGGCTGAACCGGTTCGATGGACAGGAGTTCGTCAGCTACTTCCACGACCCGGATGATCTCCGGACACTGTCTGACGACTGGATCTGGGCCCTGCATACGGACCGCCGCGGCTATCTGTGGATCGGCAGCGAGAGCGGACTGAACCGGTTCGATCCCCGGTCCGGCAGTGTGCAGCCCGAGTTCGCCCGCCTCACTTCGGCGCTGTCCGGAAATCCGGTGCGTGTGATCGCCGAGGACAGTCAGGGCACGCTCTGGATCGGCAGCGATGGGGGCGGCGTATACCGCTATGAGCCGGACACCGGCGTTCTCGACCGTTTCCAGCATGACCCTGACGACGTGCGGTCGCTGCCGAGCAATCGGGTGAAAGCACTGCACGTGGACGGTAACGGCATCGTCTGGGTGGGTACGGACGGTGGCGGATTGAGCCGTCTCGATCCGGTCAGCCGGCGCCTCACTCACCTGGATCTGAAGGGCAGCGATGGTCGGGTTCGCTCGATCATCTCAGACAGTCGCGGTTATCTCTGGGTAGCCACCATCGAGCGCGGGCTGTTCCGACTCGGCTCGAATGGTGAGCAGATCGAGCACTATTCGGTCGAGGGAGCGAGCGGTCTCAGTTCGAACGCCGTCCGCATCCTGTTCGAAGACGACGGCGGCACGCTCTGGGTGGGAACGGACAGTCACGGCCTCAACCGGTTCGATTCCGAACGCAACCGGTTCGAGGTGCTGAGCCATCAGCCGTCGAACGTGCACAGCCTGAACGACGACCACATCACCGCCCTTTTTCAGGATCGGGGCGGGGTGATCTGGGTCGGCACGCAGGTGGGACTGAACACCTGGAATCCGCACGTGGGAGGCTTCTCCACCTACAGGCAGCTCGGCGCTCACGAAGGGGAGCTGTCGAGCAACTGGATCGCAGATTTCGCGGAAACGGAAGACGGCCGACTGTACGTCGCCACCGCTGGCGGCGGTGTGAATGTGGTCGACCTCGAGAGCGGCTGGGCGCAACCACTGGGTCCCGAACAGGGTCCGGGGGCACTCACAGACAACCGGGTCATGACGCTGGCGACGACGGACGATGGCCGTGTCTGGGCGGGTACCCGGGCCGGCGGTCTCGGTCGGTACGACCCGGCGGAGGGCGAGTGGCGGTCGTTGCGGCACGACCCGGAGGATCCTTCGAGTCTTGCCTCCGACGGTGTGACCGATCTGCTGGTGGATCAGGCCGGCAGCCTGTGGGTGAGCACCTGGGGCGGCGGTATCGGCCGCTTCGAGCCTGCAACAGGAGGCTTCGTGAACTACCGGCATGACCCGGACGATCCCCGCAGCCTCTGCTCCGACCGGGTGCTTGCGCTGTATCAGGACCGGCTCAATCACATCTGGGTCGGCACGCGCAGGAATGGACTCTGCCGGCTGGATCCGGCGAATGACACGTTCACCCGGTACCGGCACGACACGGAGGACGATGCTTCTGTGTCCAGCGATGCCGCATGGACGCTCACAGAGGATGCGGCCGGCAACCTCTGGGTGGGTACCGCGGACGCGGGATTGAGCATCTGGCGGATGGCGGACCGCGCTCGGGATCGTGTGCATTTCGAGCACATCGGCGTGGCGGACGGACTGGCGAGCAAAGTCGTCTACGGGCTCGTCTCCGAACCCTCCGGCCGGGTCTGGGTGTCGGGGAACCGCGGCCTGTCGAGCGTGGAGCTGGAGACCGGCGTGATCCGGAAGTTCAGCGCATCGGATGGTCTGCAGAGCAACGAGTTCAATCACGGTGCCACCTTCCGCTCGTCCGCCGGACAGCTCTTCTTCGGGGGTGTCAATGGATTCAACGCCTTCTACCCCAGCAGTATCCGCGTCAACGAGTACGCGCCTCCCATCGCGCTGACCCGCTTCCTTCTGAACAACCAGGCGGTGAATCTGAGTTCGCTCGAGAACGAGGAGGGTCTGGTCACCTTCCGCTACGGCGACCGTCTGATCACCTTCGAGTATTCGGCACTCGATTCCACGGATCCGCGCGGCATCAGCTATCAGCACCGACTCGATGGGTTCGACGAGAACTGGGTGGACGACGGCGGACGTCACAGCGTGACCTATACGAACCTGGCACCCGGCGACTATGTGCTGCGGGTGATGGCAACGAACAAGGACGGGGTACGGAGCGAGCAGGAATTCCGCGTTCCGTTCCGGGTGCTTCCGGCGATCTGGGCGACCTGGTGGGCGCGGACGATATACGTGCTGGCTTTTCTGCTCGCCGCGTTCATGGTCTATCGCAGCTATGCCCGACGCATCGCGGATGCCTCCGAAATTCATCAGATCAACGAGACGCTGATCCGGGAGATCACGGCCCGCCAGCACAAGGAAGCGGAGCTCGAGCGGACCGAGCAGCAGGCGCAATGGTATCTGGACGTGGTGGAGGTGATGATCCTGGCCCTCGATCGCCGTGGCCGCATCATGATGATCAATCAGAAAGGGACACGGGTGCTCGGCTGCCCGGAAGAAGAAGTGCTCGGGCGGGACTTCTATGAGGAGTTCGTACCTGCGGAGTTCCGGTCGGAGGTGCGCGAGCGCTTCGAGACCGTGGATCAGCACGCGTACTCTGAGTCTCCGGTCCTGACCCGGAAAGGCGACGAACGGATGATCGCCTGGCACGCCATCGAACTGCCGGAAACGGGGTCCGCTCCCGCCGGGACGCTGATCTCCGGCGAGGACATCTCGCAGATGCGCAGCCTCGAAAAGCAGCTCAGAGATGCCCAGAAGATGGAATCGGTGGGCACCCTGGCACGCGGCGTCGCTCACGATTTCAACAACATCCTCGGCTCGGTGCTCGGCTACGCCGAGCTCGCCATGGCGTCAGGAAACGATCCGGCCCGGGCCGAACAGCACTACCGGAACCTGGAAAAGGCCGTGGACAACGCCCGCCTGCTGGTGAAACGGATTCTCTCGTTCGGCAGCAGTACCGGCGTGAAGCCTCAGCCGGTGCAGCTGGCTTCGGTGGTGAAGGACACGCTGCAGCTGATCGAGCCGAGCATCAGCGGCGGCATCCGAATCCGCTGTGCGCTCGATGCTGACTGCCCCCCGGTGATGGCGGACGTCATCCAGCTCGAGCAGGTGGTGATGAATCTCTGCATGAACGCGGCACAGGCCATGAGTGAAAGCGGTGGCAATCTGGACCTCGAGCTGACCAGCTGCGAGGTGGACATCGATCAGGCCCGCTCCACCACCACCCTCTCACCCGGCCTGCATGCGAAGCTCGTAGTCTCGGACACGGGCCCCGGCATGGACGACGTCACCCTTTCCAGAATCTTCGATCCCTTCTACACCACCCGGCGTCAGACGGGCGGGACCGGTCTCGGTCTCGCCATCGTGCACGGCATCGTCACTCAGATGCAGGGATCCGTCGAGGTGAGCAGCACACCGGGAGAAGGCAGCCGTTTCGAGATCTACCTGCCCTGCTGTGATGAGGACGTGCTTCCGGTGGCGGAACAACCGGCCCGCCGGTTGCCGTCGTCCCGGGGTACTGAAACGGTGCTGTTCGTGGACGACGAACCGGATCTGCGTGCGATCGCGGAAGAGGCGCTCACGAATCTCGGCTACCGGGTCTTCGCTGCCGGTGACGGCGATGAAGCGCTGGCGCTGTACGAACGCATCGGCGGTGACGTGGATATCGTCATCACCGATCAGACCATGCCCGTCATGCTCGGGAGCGAGCTCGCAGAAACGCTCAAACAGCTGCGGGCCGATCTGCCCATCATCCTGATGAGCGGCGCCGACTGGCAGGCGAGCGATGCCACGGATCACTACCTGCAGAAGCCGTTTACGCTCGACTCCCTGGCCCGTGCGGTTCGGACCGTGCTGGCCGACTCCGTTTCGAGCAGCTGAATGGTGCTGATCGGTATCGCTCACCGCGCGACGCCGGATGATCGACCTTCCGGCGAGACTGAGGCACTCTTGGCACATCAATCAGAAGCATCAAGGAGACATCAGTGTCCAACGAAGGCTACCACGAGCCCATCGGCGAGCTCTCAGACGAGACGCGAGACATGCACCGGGCGATCGTTTCGCTCATGGAGGAACTGGAAGCCGTCGACTGGTACAACCAGCGCGTCGATGCCTGCAAGGATGAGGAGCTGAAAGCGATCCTCGCGCACAACCGGGACGAAGAAAAAGAGCACGCGGCAATGGTTCTCGAGTGGATCCGGCGCCAGGATCCCACCTTCGACAAGGAACTGAGGGACTACGTCTTCACCGACAAGCCGATCGCTCATAAATAGCATCGGCCTGCCGGTGATCTGACCGGTCAGTCCAGCGCCGCGTCGTCCCGCAGCAGTACCCGGGCGTCACTCAGCGCCTCGATGTCCGCCAGCGGCATGTCGAGCCATTCCCGGAGGACGTCGACGTTGTGTTCCCCGCGATGCGGCGCCGGACCTCGAACGCCGCTGGCGGCACCGGAAAACCGGTAAGGTGACTGAGTGACCGGACGGGTGCCTCCCGCCCGGTCGTCGATCTGAACGATGGCACCCCGCGCCCGAACCGTCGGCTGTTCGGTCATGGTCGCCGCGTTGCGCACCTGTCCCCAGGCCAGATTCATGCGGCTCATGGCAGCCTCCACCTGCTGCCAGTCCGCCAGTCCGCTCAGGAACTCGCCCACCCTTTCCCGCCGCAGCCGGATCTTCTCCTCGAGCGATGCGTCCGGCCCGACCGGATCCTCGAGACCGATCTCGCTCACGAGCAGCTTCCACAGATAACGGAAATCCGCCGACACCAGGATCGGGCCCGCACCCGTTTCCCAGGTGTCGTTCGGCAGCGGCCCGGTGGCTTCCGAGTCTTCCAGGTCATAGTGGATCTGATCGTCCGTGGCCACGGTGGCATCGATCATGGCGATGTCGACGTGCTGACCCAGGCCTGTCCGTTCCCGCTGGATGACGGCGGCCAGCACGCCCACCAGTCCGTGCAGCGACGCGTTGGTATCCGCCACCGACAGCGGCAGATCCCGGTGCGGAATGCCTCCCCGCCGGGCCTGTCGGTCCATGAGACCGGCTTCCGCGTGAACGATCGGCGCATAGGCCGGACGATGGGACTCGGGGCCGCCATGACCGAATCCGGAGATGGACAGCATGATCAGGCGCGGATTGACGGCATGCAGGGTTTCAAAGTCGAGCCCCAGTCGTCCCATCACGTCCGGCCGGTAGTTTTCGATCAGGATGTCCGCCTGCATGACCAGCCGGTGAATGAGCCCGGCTGCACCTTCGGCTCTGAGATCGATGCACAGATTCCGTTTCCCGGCGTTCTGCTGGTGGTAGTACCCGGGGACGCCGCCCGCCACCCTGCCCCGGACAGCATCCGCCCCGCAAAAGGACCGGCCAGAACCCTCGAGAAATCCAGCACCCGCATGCCCGCCAGGGGATACTCCGCAGCCCGTTCCATCCGCCCCTCCTCTGGATCCCTTCCGGATGTCCTGCTTCGGACTATACGCAGAATCCAGCCACTCGGCTCGGCACCCGCATGCACCCCTTGGCGCGCGCGGATCACGTCCGTATGCTCTGCGGCAGCTCGAATCAGGAGGAGAGGAATGAGCAGACTGAGCATTGCGATGGTCACCGCGGCCGTCGCGCTGATGGCCGGCCAGTCCCTGGCCGCGGCACTCGAAACGGTAAAGCCCCGCCAGGTGGGCATGTCTGATGCGCGTCTCGAGCAGATCTCCAGCATCACGCGGGGCTACGTGGAGGAGGGCCGGATCGCCGGCGTGATCACCATGGTCGCCCGGCATGGAAAGCTGGTGCACTTCGAGGCCGTGGGCAGCCGCGGGGTCGACGACGACCGGCCGCTGACTAAGGATGCCCTGTTCCGCATCTACAGCATGACGAAGCCGATCACCGCGGTCGCCGCCATGCAGCTCTACGAGCGCGGGCTCTTTCAGCTGTCCGATCCGATTTCCAGATTCGTGCCGGAACTGAGCGAGCTCACCGTACAGAACGGCAATGGCGAAACGGAGCCGGCCAGCGGTCCCATCACCATGCAGCAGCTGCTGACTCACACCGCAGGATTCTCATACGGCTTCGATCCCGAAGATCCGGTCGATCAGCAGTACCGGGAATCTCGCGCCCTCGGTGCCGGGAACCTGGACGAATTCGCCGAAGTGCTGGCCGGACTGCCGCTCAAATATCATCCAGGCACTCAGTGGCACTACAGCGTAGCCGTGGATGTGACCGGACTGATCGTTGAGCGTCTCTCCGGCCAGCCCCTGGACGAATATCTGAAGGAACACATCTTCGATCCTCTGGGCATGACGGACACCTTCTTTTCCGTTCCGGAAAACAAGTGGGATCGTTTCCTGCCCAATCACCGCTGGGACCGGCAGGCCGGCGCGCTCAGAACGCTGGGGCCCGAGTCCTGGGACCGTTTCCGCGATGTCACTCTGTTCTCCGGCGGCGGCGGCCTGGTGGGCACCGCCATGGACTACATGCGCTTCGCGGAGATGCTGCGCAACGGCGGCAGCCTGGACGGCAATCGGATTCTGTCGCCGCGCACGGTGGAGTTCATGACCCTCAACCATCTGCCCGCTTCCATATCGACCGGCGGCAGCGGAGAGAATCCCGGACGCGGCAACGGACGGGACGGGTTCGGATTCGGTCTCGGTTTCGGGCTGGTGACCGACGTGGCGGCCTCCGGCGTGATGGGCTCGGTGGGCGAGTACAGCTGGGGCGGCGCTGCGGGCACCATTTTCTGGGTCGATCCGGTGCAGGACTTCGTCGTGGTGGCCATGATCCAGCTCATGGGCTCTCCCTGGCCGCTGCGTTCGGAGCTCAAGGTGGCTGTCAATCAGGCCATTGTCGGGGATTGAGTCCGAGAGTGAGAACTGGTGCATGAACGCGGGCTGGATAAGCCCGCGTCGCCCACTACAGATCTCAAAGCGACTGCCGTTAACCCGGATAGCCCCCAGACGGTTGAAGGCAATCCCATGTCCATCAATGGCGTGTTCTTCCAGGTGTACCGGCAGATCAACTCCGGCGAGATACAGCTGCCCGGACTGCCGGACGTGGCCATGCAGGTCCGGCGCGCGGTGCGCGAAGAGCAGAACGATCTGAATACCGTGGTCCGCATCATTCAGGCGGACCCCGGTCTCTCCGCTCACCTCGTGCGTATCGCCAACAGTCCCCTCTACCGCACCCGTGTGCCCGCGGAAAACCTCTCCAGCGCCGTGCGCTGCTTCGGGCTCGAAGGGACCAGCAACCTGGTGACGAGCTACATCCTTCGCAGCATGTACATGAGCCGTTCGAAACTGATCCGGGAGCTTCTGGCCGACGTCTGGCGGCAGAGCGTGAAGGTCGCCTCCATCAGCGCCGTGCTGGCAGGCAAGTGCCGCGGCTTCGATCCGCACAGCGCCATGCTGGCGGGCCTGCTGCAGGAGATCGGTGCCCTGCCGCTGCTGAACCAGCTCGAGAAACAGCCGGGGCTCTCCGAAGACAAAGCCGAAGTAAGGGAGCAGGTCTCCCGACTCACTCCGCAGATCGGCGCCGTGCTGCTGGAGAAATGGGGATTCGATGAACGCTACGTGGAAGTGGCCAGGCGGCGGGATGCCTACGACCACGACCCGGATGCACCCGTGGATCTGGCCGATCTGGTGCTCATGGCACGCCTGCACAGCTTCATCGGCACGCCGAAGATGCACAAAGTGCCCCGCATCGATCAGGTCACCGCGTACAGGAAGCTGCCGCTCGGCGAGCTCTCGCCCCACATGAGCCTGGTCATGCTCGACGAAGCCGGCCAGGACATCGAGGAAGTCCGCGAGCTGCTGGCCGCCTGATCAGGCCTTCGCCAAATCCCGCGTCACTCGTTGACCGGCTCCGTCGCCAGAGTAGAATGCCCGCCCTCGGAGAGGTGCCGGAGCTGGCCGAACGGGCTTGACTCGAAATCAAGAGTACGGGTAACCGTACCGAGGGTTCGAATCCCTCCCTCTCCGCCATACAGGCGACGATCCCCAGGGGGGCCGATCCGGTGGGTTAGGTCATCAGCCCAAGCAACAGGGTGGACACGCTGGACGCGCATTTCTGACGCCCCTGAGCCGCTCATGATTCCACACAACGACGCCGACACCCTCGCCCCGAGCCAGCGCCGGCTGCAGCGGCCACCGGACTTCACCGGTCAGCGCCTGCGTACGTTCCGGGCCGTGTTCCTGCGCCACGGGCTCCCCGGGGTCCTGCTCGCCGGCCTGCTCCTGCTGCATCCGCATGCGCTGCCGCTGTTGGCGAGCACCTTGAGCGGTCTGCTCACGGCGCCGCTTTTCCATGCCGCGCTTGGCAGCCTGCTCTTCGGCGCTCTCGTGGCCTACGCCTGGATCATCGACCGTCGGCTGGATGCCCGGGAGATCGGCTGGATCCTGTACCTGCTTGCCCTCTCCATCTGGGAGGAGTGGGCGTTCCGCGTCGCTCTTCCGTACCTGGGCGAGGCGCACGGTGTACCACTCGGCATCGCAGTAGTCGCGAGCAACGTCCTGTTCGGCGTGATTCACTACTTCACGCTGCGCTGGAAGTGTCAGTGGTGCCTGGTCGCCGCACTCGGTGGCCTGGCGCTGAGCCGGCAGTTCGGCAATCACTTCGAGCTGGCGCTGATCGTCGGGCTTCACTGGGTGGCGACGTTTGTGAATACCCCGCGTCCGCCAGGGCGCTCGGCCCCAGAGCTTTCCTCTGGGATCCACTGAGAGCGCGGGTTGTGCTACGTTGTCGCCAGAATTCGAAACCAACCCCCCCCCGGAGCTGCACCGCATGGATTTCAATGGCAGGGAGACCCTGGTACTCGCCATCCTGACCCTGTTTCTCGGAAAGTTTCTCAACCAGCGTATCGGTTTTCTGCGCACCTACAATATCCCCGAGCCCGTCACCGGGGGTGTGCTTGCCTCCATGGTTTTCGCCGCGTGGTACGCACTGTCGGATACCGCCGCCTCTTTCGACCTGTCCAACCGGGATACCCTGCTGATCGTGTTTTTCACCACCGTCGGCCTTAACGCGAAATTCGGCACTCTGATCGCCGGTGGCAAACCCCTGCTCATCCTGACCGTCTGCGCGTCCGTGTTCCTGGTCTTGCAGAACCTGACGGGCGTGGCCATGGCACACCTCGTGGATGCGCCGCTGCTGACCGGCCTGCTGGGCGGCTCGATCTCACTGAGCGGCGGCCACGGCACCACGATTGCCTGGGCGCCCATCTTCCAGGACGAATTCGGTATTCAGAATGCCAAGGTGATCGGGATCGCCGTGGCGACGTTCGGCCTGGTGGTCGGCGGTATCGTCGGCGGACCGCTGTCTCAGTTTCTCATCAGCCGCTACGGTCTCAAGCCGTCGACGGGTGAGACGGAGTATGTCACTGGTCTGCCCGATGTACCGGCCAGTGATGACCACCAGGTGGAAAACGGCCATCACCTGATCGATGTGGATAACGTGCTGATCTGCCTGCTCGTGATCGCCGTCGCCATGGGTATCGGTTTCAGTATCAGCGCATTCGGAGAAAGTCTGGGGCTGAAGCTGCCGGCTTTCGTCGGCGCCCTGTTCGCCGGGATCGTACTCACCAACACGGTGCCGCTGGCATTCCGCAACCTGCCCTGGCCCTCGGGCAGCAAAGCACTGGCACTGATTTCAGATGTCAGTCTGAGCCTGTTCCTCGCCATGTCGCTGATGAGCCTGCAGCTCGCGTCCATTTTCGCCATGGCAGGCCCGCTGATACTGCTGCTGCTGGCGCAGCTGATCGTGATCAGCCTGTTCGTGGTCTTCATCGTGTTTCCGCTGATGGGAAAGAACTACGATGCCGCGGTGATGGCCGGTGGCTACGCGGGACTGGGCCTGGGCGCCACACCCACGGCCGTGGCAAACATGACGGCCGTCACCCGCAAGTGCGGGCCGGCACCACTGGCTTTTCTGATCGTGCCACTGGTCGGCGCCTTCTTCATCGATATCGCCAACGCGGCGATCTTGAAGGGGTTTATCTCGGTACTGGAATAGGCATCCTCAACTGATCCTGATCTGCCGCCGCCATGTAGAGTCAATGCAAGGAAACTCCCCATGTCACCTTCCTGGCGATCGATCTCCGTTATCGTGTTCGCCTCGTTCTCGCTGAGTCCCGTGGTGCACGCAGACGACCCTTTCCTGTGGCTCGAAGACGTCGAAGGCGAGCGCGCCCTCGCCTGGGTACGCGAGCGGAACGCCGAGACCGAGTCCCTGATGGCCATGGACGAAACCTTCACCCGACTCGAGCGCGATCTCAGGGACGTCCTCGATTCTGACGCCCGCATTCCCTATGTCAGTAAGCTCGGCGCGCACTACTACAACTTCTGGCGCGACGGAAGTAATCCACGCGGGATCTGGCGGCGCACGACCCTGAATGAGTACAAGAAGGCTGAGCCTGCATGGGAAACGCTCATCGATCTCGATGCGCTCAACGAAGCCGAAGGCGAGAACTGGGTCTGGCACGGCGCCGACTGCCTGAAGCCGGAGTACCGGCGTTGTCTCGTCTCGCTCTCACGCGGCGGCGCGGATGCGGACGTGACGCGAGAGTTCGATCTCGTGGACAAGACGTTCGTGAAAGACGGCTTTTTCCGCCCGGAATCCAAAGGCGGCATGACATGGATCGACGGGGATCATGTGTATGTGCACACGGATTTCGGCCCCGGCTCCACGACCGAGTCTGGCTACCCGCGCCTGGTGAAGCTGTGGCGACGTGGCACGCCCCTGGACGATGCGGCCCTGGTGTTCGAGGGCAGGCCGGAGGACGTGAGCGTGTATGCGGCGCGCGATCACACCGCAGGCTACGAGCGGGACTTCGTTCGCCGTGCGATCGGCTTCTACGAGGCGGAGCTGTATCTGCGCCGGGACGAAGAACTCATCGAGATCGAGGCGCCCAAATCGGCGAACAAGTCCGTACATCGGGAGTGGCTTCTGCTGGAACTGCGCGAGCCATACTCGGTCGACGGCAAGTCCTGGCCTTCAGGCGCGCTCATTGCCACGCACTTCGAAGCATTCCTGGAGGGCAAACGGGATTTTGTTGCGCTGTTCGAGCCCACGAGGCACGAGTCACTTGCCGGCCACCGCTGGACGCGCAATCACCTGCTGCTGAACGTACTGGACGATGTGAAGAACCGGCTCTACGTACTGACTCCACCCGGCGGTTCCGGGACCTGGAAACGCGAGCCCCTGAGCGGTGTTCCTGCAATCGGCACGATTTCCGCGTGGGGCGTGGACGATGAGGAGTCCGACGACTACTTTCTCACGGTGAACGACTATCTGACACCGCCGACACTGATGCTCGGCAAGGTCGGTGCCGAACCGGAGATACTGAAAACCACGCCGGCGTTCTTCGATGCATCGCCCTTTGAGGTTTCCCAGTATTTCGCCACCAGCAGAGACGGCACGCGCGTGCCTTACTTCATGGTGGCGCCGAAGACGATGAATCTCGACGGCAGCAATCCGACGCTGCTGTATGGCTACGGCGGCTTCGAGGTTTCGCTCACACCGAACTACGCGCCGCTCATGGGCCGCGGCTGGCTGTCGGCCGGTGGCGTCTACGTGGTCGCAAACATCCGCGGCGGCGGCGAGTACGGTCCAGCCTGGCACCAGGCGGCACTCAGGGAGAACCGAATGCGCGCCTACGAGGACTTCGCTGCCGTGGCGGATGACCTTGTTGAGCGAGGCGTCACGAAACCGCGAAGGCTCGGCATCCAGGGCGGTTCGAACGGCGGGCTGCTGATGGGCAACATGCTCACACACTACCCGGAAAAATTCGGCGCGGTGCTGTGCCAGGTACCGCTGCTGGACATGAAGCGCTACCACCGGCTGCTTGCTGGTGCTTCCTGGATGGCCGAGTACGGTGACCCCGACGACCCTGAGCAGTGGACGTTCATCCGCACGTTCTCGCCCTACCAGAACGTCGATGCCGAAGCGGACTACCCGCCGGTGCTGTTCACCACCTCGACCCGGGACGATCGTGTGCATCCGGGGCACGCCCGCAAGATGATGGCGTCCATGGCCGCCCAGGGTCACGACGTGCACTACTACGAAAACATCGAAGGCGGACACGGCGGCGCTGCCGACAACGCGCAGCTGGCGCACATGCAGGCGTTGGGCTACCGGTTTCTGCAGCTCCGGCTGATGGCAGGCAGCGGTAATCCGTGATCACCGGAATACGTAAACGGCGCCGGATCCAGCCGCCGAGCGGTCGTCCTGCGGCCCGTCGATGCCCGTGGCGCCGCTGCCTTCGTTGCGGGCACCCACGGCAAGCAGATCGTCCGACAGCGCGACCGACCAGCCGAAGTGGTCGAAGTTGTAGGCATTCGACGCCTTGATGTAGGCCCGCTGCGCCCACTGTCCTTCCGCGTTGCGCAGGAACAGGTAGACTGCACCCGCCTCCGGCCAGGCGTTGTCGTCCTCGTCACCGTTGATCCCGGCTGCGCCGCTCGACTCGAACCGCGCGCCGACCAGCAGCGCATCGTGGGTCAGGGCGATGGAGCTGCCGAACTCGTCATCCTCATCCGTGTTCGATGCTTTGATGTAGGCCTCCTGCGTCCATACGCCCGCCGGGCTTCTGGTGAAGAGGTATGCCGCTCCCGAGTTGCGGTCGGTCTCATCCATCTGATCGCCATTGACGCCGGTCGCGGCACTGTCTTCCCTTCTTGCGCCCACGGCCAGCCGGTCCCCGTGCATGGCAAGCGAGAAGCCGAAATAGTCCACGGCGCCGGCGTTCGAAGCCTTCAGGTACGCTTCGGGCTGCCACTGACCGGCATCGTCCCGGACATAGGTGTAGACGGCGCCGGCAAGACCCGCGCTGTTGTCGTTCTGATCGCCGTCAATGCCCTGTGCTGCGCTGGATTCCCCGGTAGCGCCGACCGCCACCACATCCCCCTGGATGGCGACGGACTGTCCGAACTGATCACCGGCGTCCGTATTGCTGGCTTTCAGATACGCCTGTTGCGACCAGACTCCCGACGGATCCCGGGTGAACACATAGGCCGCACCGGCACCCAGGGCGCTGTTGTCGTTCTGATCACCGTTGACGCCTGTGGCCGCGCTGTCCTCCCAGGGCGCACCTACCACGAGCGTGTCGCCCGAGAGCGCAACCGCAGTACCGAAGTGTTCGTCGAACTCGGTGTTGGAGGCTTTGATGTAGGCCTGCTGCGACCAGCCCGTGACCGGGTCCCTGGTGAACACGTAAACCGCGCCCGCCGAGTCGGCACTGTTGTCGTCCTGATCACCGTCGATGCCCGTTGCCGCGCTCCACTCGGTGTATGCACCCACGACGAGGGTGTTGCCGGACAAGGCGATGGAAAAGCCGAAATGGTCGTACTCATCGGAGTTCGACGCCTTGACATACGCTTCCTGCGACCAGCCCGTGACCGGATCGCGTTCAAATACGTAAACCGCGCCGGCCAGAATGGCGCCGTTGTCATTCTGATCACCGTTGATGCCATCCGCGGCGCCCCATTCGGCCGGCGCACCCACTGCCAGAAGGTTGCCCGAGAGCGCGACTGACCAGCCGAATTGGTCTTCTTCCCAGGCGTTCGACGCCTTGGCGTAGATTTCCTGACCGAACTCGCTCAGCGTCGCGCGCGATACGTCGATCGAGTAGGACCCGGTGGTGACTCCGTCAGACCCGGTCACGAGCATCCCGATCGTCGTCTGACCTTCCGCGAGATCGACATCGGTGCTCCTCCAGTCTGCCGCAACGGAGACCCCGTTCACCGCCACGCTGGCACCCGGGTCCTCCGGCACCGCGGTAACCGTCGTCGTCGGGCGCAGAAAGCTGGCATAACCCGTGTAGTCGAGCAGCTCTGGCTGGAAGATCTGATCGAGGGTTCCCGCAGAGAAAGAGAGATCGCTCAGCAGCGCGCTGGCGCTGCGCTGCACGGTGATCTCGATCTGCCGCGACACGCCGTCACTGCTCGTCGCGACGACGATGATCACGTTGTCGCCGACGGCAAGCGCGACGGGCGGCGATTCGGTCCCGGAAGCAACCGGCGTCGAGTCGATGGTCAGCGTCGCCTCCGGCTCGAGCAGCGTGGCGGTCACACGGATCGAGGTCACATCGAAGTCAACGGAAGCGGAGTAGTCGTCCGTCGCCGGATCGAAGGCGGGGTCCAGTTGCACCCCATCCAGGACAAGGCCCGTCAACTCGCTGCTCCCGTTGACGTGAATCGTCGCGCTCAGCCGGTTGGAGCTGTTGCCCGCACTGTCGACGACCCAGATTTCGGCCGTCACGTCGCCGGCCAGCTCCGTCGAGAGCGGCACCGCGATGCTGATCTGACCACTGCTACCGTTGACCGTGACTGCCTGCGTCGCGCTGGAGCCGTCCGACAGCTCGACGCGCCAGGAGGTGATATCGGCCTCCGGGTCGGAATAGGTAACCGTTGCCGCGATGGTGGTCTCCCCATCGCCTGCGCGATAGTCGACGTTCGCTGTCTCGAGCTCGAGTGTCGAGATAGCGGGCGCCTGATTGACCGTCCCGTCGTCCCCATCGCCACCTCCGCCACTGCCACCGGTGGCAATGGTGCTGAGAAGTCCCAGACCATAGACCGTGACGACGCCAAGGATCCGCGACGCTCTGGACAACCGGAAGATCTGAGGTGTTGCTTTCATGCTTCGTTACCCGCGCGTGATCCGGACAGGAGGGAGATGAGGGCGAGCGCCAGGCCCGCGCCGACGACGATGGAAAGCAGATCCAGAGGGTCGTAGGTGCCGTGAACCGCATACCGGCGCACGGGCTCGAACACCGAGAACCAGGCCGGGCCCGCATCCATGGCGCCGCTGAGGTGCTCCACGATCAGCGGATGCTGCACAAGCTCGAAGGTCAGGTCGATGACCAGCCAGCTGGCGCAGACGACGAGCGGGCTGAACCGTGGGGTGTCAAGGAGTGCTGCCGTCAGGAGCGACAGCGAGAAGACGTGCGTGAAGGTCGGAAGCGACAGCCCCTGGATGCCGAACAGTGATGGTGTGAGCTCGTAGAGGCTCACACCGGAAAAGAACGGGACCAGCATCGGATCCCGGTCGGTCAGATACACCAGCGTGCCCACCGCCAGGGTGAAAAGGCCGACGCCCGCCAGTATCCAGGTCTGTTTCTGTCTGCTCAAAACTCGCGACTCGTCACGGAGCCATATTCCTGCGGACCATCGAGTTTCTGGCGAATGACTCTGAGGTTGAATCTGGAGAACTACGTAGCTGACCCGGGAATTGGCGCAGAGAGGCTGACAAACGTTTTTGTAAATTAAGTCAACAACCTGGCGGCGATCGACGCATTGCGGAGCGCCTGGGGCCGAACGTGGCGGATTTTCCCGCCGGAAGCCGTTATCCGCAGCATGAAGCTCTCGAAGTCCCCGCCCGCGGCCGCGCCTCCTGCGAACGAGGTGTCTCCGGGCAGCCTGCTCAGGTTGCTGGCCGGCTGGCTGCTCGACTACGTGCGCTGGACGCAGTTCATTCCCATGGTGATCGGCTGGGGCGGCGCGCTGTTCATTCTCGGCGGGCTGTGCTTCGGGCGTTTCGCCATCGGCTTCGAAAAACTCCCCGACGAGATGCAGGCGGAGTTCTGGTCAGCACCCGGTGTCCAGGAAACCATCGTCCGGCTGGAGCAGAGCATCCGGTTTCTTGGCGAGCGCTATCAGACGCCTGACGGCAGCTTTGATCCGGGCCCATTCGTTCGCGAAGCCTGGTCCCTGCTCGCGCTGCTCGGATTTCTACTCGGCCAGCTGCTGAACGCGTTCGGTGTCCGACCCTCTCCCGGAACCCCCGGCAGGAAGATCAGAGTTGCCGGTGTCATAAGCCTGCTCACGGCAGGTGCCGCCATCGTCCTGCTCCTGAGCTTCGGGGAGGCACTGAAGGATGGACCGTTCGCCGTCGCCTTCTTCGGTCTATCCATCGCGGCCGTGCCGTTTCTGCTCAGCTGCTGGGGCCTCTGGATCAGTGACCGGATCCGGGCGATCGAGGTATGGCTGGAACTGAAGGAGTAAATCCATGACATCACACACCGGCAAACACCGACCCGCCATCGAAGCGGTCCTCAACCCGGGTGAGCGGCTCGAATGGAGCGGCGGTCCTGACCAGGAGGTGATGAAAAAAACCCTCGGCAGGCGGCGGCGCAGGTTTCCACTGCTCGGAGTCGCCGTCCTGGCCATCATCGCGGTGATAGCTTTTTCGAGTTCGGAGGATCTCGACTCGTCCGGCCTGCTGGCCGCGGCAGGCGGACAGGTGGCCGGCGGGTTCGATCCCGCCTATCTGGGGTTGCTCCTGGTACCGGTTTTCGCCGGGCTGATTCTTTATCTGAATCGGCGGCAGGCCAGCGAACATGTGGAAAACCTCTCCTTCGGCATCACCGACCAGCGCGTGCTGATCGTCAGGAAGGGAGAAGTGATCGAGTCCTGGTCACCGGCCGAGCTGCAGCACTATGAGATGAACGAACGCATCGGCGCCACGGGTTTTCATGACATCATCTGGGATCACCGTCCGGTGCCTTCCTCGTCCGACGAAAGGCCCTCCCCTCTTCAGATCGAGCGATCCAGGGTCGGCTTCAAGGCCCTCGCCGACGGCCCCGCCGTGCTTTCGCTGCTCGATGCCTGGCGGACGCGGCACACCGGGGAGGCTGAGCAGGATGCACGTTCGCTGCTCGCACAGGACGCAACGGACAGCGGCGCGTTCGAACGCCTGCGGCATCCTGCTTCGGGCTTCTCCATTGAGTGTCCCGTGCGCTGGCAGACGCAGGTCCGGCGCAAGAAAGTCATATTCGGCAAATTCGGTATCGACACCACTCAGAACGACTGGTACATGCCGGAGCGGGACAGCGACTGGAACGTCGTCCTGACCAAAGACGCGACGAACAGCGAGGTCCTGCTCGAGGTGGCGCAAACGCCCCCCACCGTGACGCTGAAATCCATGACGGAGTCTCGGGCCCTGAAGACGTTCGCCAGAGATGCGGAGATCCTTGCCGAGCAGGCCGACCTGGAGATCGGCGGACTGGAAGGTTTCGCCTTCAGCATGCGTCTGCCCAGCCGCTACCGGCAGATGGTCGCCAGCCCGGGACAGGTGCAGCGCAACGCCCGCGACCGGGATGACGAACGGTTCATCGTCATCCATCAGGCGGTCGTTCACGACGGCCGCCGTCAGTTTTACCTCAGAGCCATCTGGGAGGACGGTGCCGACCTGCAGGAGCAGGTATGCCGCCGGATCATCGGCAGCCTGCAAGCCTGAGGTCCTCCCATCTATCGGTGAGCTCTGGAACCCCAGCTCATGCCGATCTGGAAGAGCAGCGTGTGCCGGCTGGTGAACTGCCCCTGAACCGGGCAGAACGTGCGCAGATTCCCGACAGCGCGACAGAAGCGCTGGATCTGCCGGTCGGTAAGTCCGGAAGGGCCTGCATCCTGGAACTGGGGGACGGTTTCCCGAAGCTGGACCTGACCGAGCTGCATGGTCCCTCGAACCGACCGCCTCTCGCGAATGACGACGTCGGCATGGTCCGGCTCTGCCTGGCATCCGGCGATCTTCAGGCGGACTACACACGCCTGCAGGAGCAGGGTGTGACGTTCATCTCCCAGCCGCTTCCCACACAGGACGGCAGGGCAGACATCGCCGTGTGCGTCGATCCTGACGGCTGCCTGATCGAACTCATCCAGGTCCATCTGGAGAACTGGTAACGGCGAGACAGTCGTACCGGGTCATCGGAAAATCGATCCCGAGCAGCTGGCCTCCGTCGTTTCCCTCGGCACGTCCGACCAGCCGGTCCGGGCCTGCGAGCCGATAGCTGATCCGCTGCGGAAAATCGTGCTCGGGGTTCTCGAAGACCACCTGATCGGGCTCCAGCGCCGTCAGCAGAAAGGATGTCGCCGGCTGGGAGTCAGGCAGCGCCGTCAGCCGCAGGCTTCCCTCTCCGGTTTCCTCGACCCGCAGGAATTCATGGCTGATTGCCCGACCTTCCCGGACGATCCGGCTCACTCCGAGAATCAGACCGCCGGTCGGTGCCAGCCAGAGTTCGACGGAACCCGGATCACGCCCATCATGGACCCAGCATCCCGCCAGCCAGCCCAGATCGCCAATGGCCACGCGATCGCCTGACGCCAGGGGAGCGACCATCAGCAACAGCAGCGTGACGGTCAGATGACGAGCCACCGGCCGGCCACGCGGGCGCTTCACCCGTATGCCGCCTCCAGCAGTTCCATCATGCTGTTCCACTGCCGGACCCAGTACCAGGTCGCCAGCAGGAACACACCGGTGGCGAATGCGTAGGTCATGCGTTCGAGAGTCTGTCTGCTCATGAGAGTCCTTCCTGCTAGGAGAATCCGATCCAGCGGCCTGACGCTGCCACCGTGAACCAGATGGTCAGGGAGCAGAGTGCTGCCACTTTGACGGCGGCCGGACTGATGCTGTCGTGGTCGAACCGGGTGAACAGCGGCTTGCGGATCAGATAGACGAAGAGGATGCCCAGCCCGAGCCCCGCCATCTTGGCCCAGAAGGCTTCGTTGTAATAGAGCTTCAGTGCCACTGCCGAAGCCATGAAGATGCCGCTCAGCACCAGCACGACGAGCGCCAGGGTGAAGAGCTTCTGGGTGTTGTCGAAAACGACCTTCGAAGGGACATCCGTCATGACGACCCCGAGAAAACGCAGATCACTCAGGAGTACCGATCCGCCCATGAGGGCAAGCCCGAGCAGATGAAACATCTGCACCACCGCAAAAACACCGCCATAGGCCTTGGAGATATCGGCAAGCAGCGAAGTATCGAGCCAGTCGAAGAACCAGAAGACGTCCATCTACCCCCCCTGCCGGTCCAGCGCGGCCATTTCGTCCACGCACCCCGCAGCCCAGTACATGAAGTAGGGCAGCTTCTGGAAGCAGTCGTACCAGTCATAAGCGATGGTCCGGCCGGTGATGACGATGGCGGACCAGAGTCCGAGAGAGAGACCCGCTCCCACTCGCAGATCTCCGGGCATTTTCGCATCACGGTCCCAGGCGCTGCCTTTCGCCGCCAGCATCTTCCGTCGGAAAATCAGCGCGTTGACGATGGCGCCAATCATCAGAATCACCTTCATGCGGAACCAGATGCTCTGCGTGGAGCGGACGGGAATGGCAAAAAACAGTACGAAACCGGTGAGCACCATGATGGTCATACCGATCTTCATGGGCAGGTCCAGCCGCTCGGCAATGGTCGATGCGGGCACGCCGGTGAAGGCGAAGCCGAGCATGCGCAGATCGATGATGAACAGCATCCCGAGGAACACCATCAGAGTCAGCACGTGCGTGGATTCAATCCAGGCGTACATGTAGAACGACTCGTGTAGCTGCGTGCTCCAGGAAAAACCATCCAGCCAGCGGGCAAACGCCAGCAACCACTCGTTCAGCAAGGTCAGCTCCCCTCTGAGCCGTTGAATAAAGCGGGTGTCTGCGCACCCAGCCGGACTATCTTACTGGATTCCCGCCCTGAGACGCACTCAGGCAGCCTTCAGGGTGTGCTCATCGATGAACGTCTCGGCAAGGCCGAAAAGCCGGCGCAGACGGTCGGGCGCCATCCTGTCCAGGGTTCGCGTGATCATCGCCAGACGCGGATTGCGGGCGAGCAGGTCCCGGTGCCTGCTGACGAACCGCCAGTAGAGGCCGTTCATCACCTCGGTCCAGTCGCCGCCGGGGTAGTCGCTCATCCGTCGGATGTAGTTGGAGCCGCAGATATACGGTTTTGTCGCGAAGATGCCGCCATCGGAGGTCAGACCCATGCCGAAAACGTTGGGCACCATGACCCAGTCATAGGCATCGACGTAGTTCGCCATGAAGAAGCGGTACACCTCATCCGGCCGTATCCCGGCCAGATTCATCAGATTGGCGATCACCATCAGCCGTTCGATGTGATGATTCCAGGCATAGTCCCGGTTCGTGCGCAGTGCCGCATCCAGGGGCAGCAGTCCGGTCGTGGCACTCTGCCAGGTCCCGGCCAGTCGCCTTTCGCCTCCCCAGACGTTGCGGTTGCGCATGGTGCGGCCGTACCGCCGATAGGCACCGCGGATGAATTCACGCCAGCCGATGATCTGCCGGATGAAACCTTCGAGATCGTTCAGCGGCACCTGCCGATCATCGGCCGCTTCCAGCACTCGCTCGATCACCTCTTCCGGCGTGATCAACCCCACGTTCATCAGAGGGGAGAGAACACTGTGAAAGAGTGTCGGAGACCGGGTGGAGATGGCGTCTTCGTAGGTGCCGAATCCGATCAACCGCTCTTCCAGAAAACGGTCGAGCCAGGCGACGGCGCCAGATCGGTCGGTCGGCAGCCAGAGATCGACAGCATGACCCGGATGGTCCGGAAACTCCGTGGCCACCTCATCCAGACAGCGCCGGGTGATCGCACTGCGTTCGATACGCGGTGGGCAGGGTACGCTCTGTTCCCCGGGCAGTTTATGCCGATTGCTTTCATCGAAGCTCCACTTACCGCCGAGCGGCTTTCCGCCTTCAACGAGGATCCTCATCCGCTGGCGCTGTGCCCTGTAGAAACCGGCCATCCGAGGCTTTCTGGCGCGTTCGAAGTAATCATCCACACCGGCCTCGTCCAGCAGAAACACAGGAGAGGGACAACGGACGGCTCTGCAACCTGTCTCGAGTGAGATCCTTTCGATATCCGCGTCGATCGAACGGTCTTCCGATGCGAAGTAGCGCAGCCTCTGCGGCTGGCGGAAGAGAATGGTGGATCTGAGTGCCGACCCGAATGACTTTTGCTCCGCGAGCGTGAAGTAATCGACCTCATAGCCTGCGCGACGAAGAGCCTCCGCATGTTCCCGCATCGAGGCAAGAAGGAAGCCGAGCTTCTGCTGATGGAAGGGCAGCCGGCTGCACAACGCCCTGCTCTCGCACATCACGGCGGTCACCTCGGCGGGAGGTGGCAGATGGCTGGGCTCGAACAGTTGCGTCCCCGTGAGCACGAGGAGTTCGCTCATGCCGCGTGCTCGCCGGAACAGAGACCCTGCTGCCGGAGCAGCATCGGGCGGGTGACGGAATTCTGCATGGTGCAGACTCTGCAGCAGAGCGTGTGAAAAAAGCGTCATGCACACGCTTCGCATTTTTCGCACCGACCTGCAGCGGAAACCAGATGGACCCCGTTCAGCGCTCCCGGGAGGATGCCTCCCGGAGTTCAACATCGGAGACCACATGAACGTCATGAAGAAAACCCTCTTCGGCCTGGGTGTTGCGGTGCTGGCCGGCCAGTCGCTTGCTGACAATCACGGTTCAGCATGGACCTACTCCGGAGAATCCGGACCGGAACACTGGGGCAGCCTGGCAGCCGGGTTCGAGCTCTGCCGATCCGGGCTGACACAGTCACCAATCGAGCTGGACCAGGCCAACGCAACCGGCGATCTGAAAGTCAGTGTGGACTGGGCTGCCGGGCCGCTGACGGTGTCCAACAGGGGAATGACCGTGCAGGCGGACTTTGCCGAAGGATCATTCATGACCAGCGGTGGAAAGGTTTTTGAGCTGATTCAGGTGCACTTCCACACACCGAGTGAGCACACCCACCGCGGTCGGACCTACCCGCTGGTCGCACATTTCGTGCATGCCACGGATGAAGGCACGCTCGGGGTTCTCGGCGTGCTGTTCGAGCAGGGCGAGGCGAATCCGGAGCTCGCGAAAATCCTAGACGCCGTACCTTCGGAGGCGTCGGAGCCGGCGACCATCAGCGGAGTGACTCTGAACCCGAATGGCATGCTGCCGGACGAGATCGAGGTCTGGCGCTACATGGGCTCCCTCACCACACCACCCTGTTCCGAGCGCGTGCACTGGCATGTGGTCGAGGACACGGTAACTGCCAGCAGGAGCCAGATCAGCGCAATGGAAGGCCTCATGGGGCACAACGCCCGTCCCGTGCAGCCGCTCAACAACCGGCTGCTGGTTGCACCTGAGTCCTGACCGGCTGCAGGGTGTATCCTTATCCGGGGATACACTTCTCAGGATGAAAGCGCAGAGTGAACATGAATGCTGAGCGCAATACCGTGGTGCGTTTTCACTACACGATCGCCGATCAGGACGGTCGGACGGTGGAGACCAGCCACGATGACGACCCGGCGCTGGCGCTGCTCGGACATGGCAATCTCATGCCGGGACTGGAGGATGCGATCCTGGGCCACGCGGCTGGCGATTCCTTCTCCGTCACCCTGCCGCCGGAACAGGCGTTCGGGTCAAGACGCGACGACTGGACTCAGCGGGTCTCGAAGAAGCACTTTCCAAAGGGCGCCCGATTTCAGCCGGGTGCCCGGCTGAGCCTGCAGACGGATCAGGGAACCAGAACGGTCACCCTGCTCAAGGTCGGCGGCAAGTTCGTGGATGTGGACCTGAACCACCCGCTTGCCGGACAGACGGTGACATTCAGCGTGAACCTCGAAGAGGTGCGGAAAGCCACGGAAGAAGAGCTGGCGCATCGACACGCGCATGGCGCCGGCGGTCACAGCCACTGAGCCGGCTATGCTTCTTTCACCAGGAGGCCTTCGATTCTCGAGATGGCGTTACGCGGGTTCAGACCCTTGGGGCAGTAAGCGACACAGTTCAGAACGGCGCGACAACGGAAAACACTGAACGGATCGTCAAGCTCCGAGAGACGCTCCGAGGTGCCGATGTCCCGTGAATCCGCGAGAAACCGGTAGCTCCAGAGCAGGCCCGCAGGCCCAACATAGCGTTCCGGATTCCACCACCATGAGGGGCAGGCGGACGTGCAGCATCCACAGAGAATGCATTCATAAAGCCCATCCAGACGCGCTCGCTCGTCCGGGGACTGCGCTCGCTCCTGCGCCGGCGGGGGTTCATCATTGATCAGCCATGGCCTGATGGCTTTGTACTGAGCCATGAACTGATCCATGTCCACGACAAGGTCACGAATCACTGGCATGCCCGGAAGCGGCCGGATCGTGATTGACGCCGAACGCCGGAAGCGATGCCCCGACCGAAGTTCGCCTCCGCGCAGTACGTCCGAAACCCGGGTAATGCAGGCGAGCGTGTTGGCCCCATTGATGTTCATGCCGTCAGAGCCGCAGACGCCTTCCCGGCAACTGCGTCGGTACGTGAGTGTGGGATCCTGCTCTTTCAGCAGCTCGAGCACATCCAGCACCATGAGATCCTGACGGCCGACAGGCAGCTCGAAATCGTAGTCCTGCAGATAGGGAGTCTCGTCAGTATCAGGATCGTATCTGTAAATGGTGACCTTCATGAAGCCATCTCAGCTCAGTGCGGAATTTGAAGCGGCATCCTGTTCCAATCATACTCCGGCGCCTCCCAAGTGCACCGATCCGCATCATGTCCACCATCAAAAACACCCTGGAAGGACTCAAACGAAGCAGTCCTGCGCAAGCAGAGTTCTACCAGGCGGCAGAAGAAGTACTGGAGTCCCTGCAGCCCCTGCTCGACTCCGATCCACGCTACGAGCGGAACGGGATCATCGAACGCTTAGTCGAACCGGAGCGGCAGGTTCTCTTCCGCGTCACCTGGATCGATGACGCAGGAACCGTCCGCGTCAATAAAGGCTACCGTGTGCAGTTCAACTCCGCTCTGGGACCGTACAAGGGTGGTCTCCGTTTTCATCCGAGCGTGACTTCCGGCGTCATCAAATTCCTCGGGTTCGAGCAGATTTTCAAGAACGCCCTGACCGGCCTCCCGATCGGCGGCGGCAAGGGAGGCTCTGATTTCAATCCGAAAGGCTGTTCCGACCGGGAGATCATGCGCTTCTGTCAGTCGTTCATGACGGAACTGCATCGACACATCGGACCACTTACCGACGTACCAGCCGGCGACATCGGTGTCGGCACTCGGGAGATCGGATATCTGTTCGGTCAGTACCGGCGATTGACTGCCCGCTTCGACGGCGCGCTGACCGGCAAGGGGCTCACCTGGGGCGGGTCTCGAGGGCGGGCCGAAGCCACGGGCTACGGGTGCGTTTACTTCGCGGAAGACATGCTGAACGACCGGGGAGCCGACCTGCAGGGGATGACCTGTCTGGTCTCCGGCTCAGGGAACGTAGCCATTTACGCGATCGAGAAACTGCTGACTCTGGGGGCGAAGCCGATCGCCTGCTCTGATTCAACCGGTACGATTCATCACCCTGCGGGCATCGATCCCGGCACGTTGAAGGAGATCAAATTCCATCAGCGGAAGTCGCTCTCCCACTACCTGGAAGCTCATACGGACGCGGAGTTCGTTCCCCTGGAGGATTATCCGGAGGACGGGCACGCCGTCTGGCGCTACCGGGCTGATGCCGCGTTCCCCTGCGCAACACAGAACGAACTCAGCGAGGCAGACGCCGAAGCGCTGCTGTCCAACGGCATCCTGTGCATCAGCGAAGGCGCCAACATGCCGTGCACGAGCGGGGCAATCGATCAGTTCCTGGAGGCTGGCATCGCCTACGGACCTGGAAAAGCATCAAACGCAGGCGGTGTGGCCACCAGTCAGCTGGAGATGCAGCAGAATGCCGGGCTTACTCAATGGTCGATGGAGACTGTGGACAAACACCTGCGCCAGATCATGAAAGACATCCATCATCGCAGCAGCACGACCGCTTCAGAGTTCGGAGAACCCGACAATCTCGTTCTCGGTGCCAACATCGCAGGATTCCGGCGGGTGGCTGAAGCAATGATCGAACAGGGCATCGACTGATACCACGCAGTCAACACCTGTTTCCAGCTCCCGGACGATCAGTCGCGTCTCGAGAGCATCCGTTCGATGATCGGCCGGCACATTTCACAGCGAAACTGGGTTGCCTGATCGTACATGACCTCTCGCGCATCTTCGCAGCCGCCGTCTATGGCGTCCTGAATATCCTGACGATACAGATCGCTGCAGGTACAGACGAGGTCCGGCTCGCGGGCCTTCTGTTCATGATTCACGATTATCGCCTCCAGTCCCGCCCGTCATCCGAGCCCCAGCGCTATCGAGACCAGTCCCATCGTGAGCAGCGTCACGCCGACCATCACCAGCCCGATCCTGTTCAACGTTCGTCTGTCCTCCGCCTCGTCCAGACGTTGCTGTGAATCTTCCGCCTGAAATCCCCATGTCGTGCTTTCCTGTGTCATCGCTGAAGCTCTGTGATGAAGCAGGGGTGGAGGCTACGCCTCAAAAAATATTTGAACAGCAAGAAATATTGGATATTAATATCGGCTGTTCAAATACTTCCGAGACCCGGGACGCCGGTTATGGACACGGAACTCGCCCGAACTTTTCTTGCCGTGGTTGCTGCAGGTAACTTCAGTCAGGCCGCATCGCAGCTCTTCGTCACCCAGTCGACCGTAAGCGCCCGGATCGCCACGCTGGAAGCGCAACTCGGATGCCGTCTCTTCGTGCGCAACAAAGCCGGCGCCCTGCTCACCCCGTCCGGGCACCGGTTTCAGAGCTATGCAACGACGCTGGTCAGAACGGTGGAACGCGCCCGGCAGGAAATCGGTGTAGCACGCGGGTTCCGGTCCGCCATTCGGATCGGCGGCCGGTTCGGGCTCTGGGAAGGCCTGCTGCTCGACTGCCTGCCGAAGATCCACGCCGCCATCGAAGGCGCCACCGTCAGAGCGGAGATCGGATTCGAGGACGATCTCATTCAGGGACTGACAGAAGCACGAACGGACATCGCTCTGATGTACGCGCCACAGCGGCGGCCGGGCCTTCTGGTTGAGAAGCTCTTTGAGGAGACGCTCGTGTGCGTTTCCACGAGCAGCTCGGTACCTGCCGCGCTGGCAGAAGACTACGTCTACGTGGACTGGGGCCCTGAATTCTCCGATCAGCACAGCGCGGCGTTTCCCGAGTTCAATGGGGCGCGGATGTCCGCCAATATCGGCTGGCTGGGCCTTCAGCACCTGCTCGAAAACGGCGGGGAGGGTTATTTTCCCTTGAGGCTCATACAGACAGCGCTGGATCGCCGGCAACTGTTCCTGAACGGACATCGCCCGACCTTCAGACTGCCTGCTTTCATCGTTTTCCCGGAAGACCTCTCCCCGGATCCGGGCAGACGGGCCGTGGAGATCATCCGCGAGACCTGCGCCGGGAAGTTGGCCGGCGACCACCGCTGAGTATCGTCGGACGGCCTCCATCGGAATCCTGATTTCCATCTATCGAAATTTCTGGATGTTCCCCGCCCTTTCAAAGGCTTAGTCTCCTGCACATGAATGAAGAGAATGAAACGCACCCGACACCCCGGGCTTATGCCTCATCCCCCTGCTACGCGCATGAGTTTGAACAGCCGCCGCTGACCCGGGAAGAAATCCTGATACTGCTGAACGAGCTGATCGAGAGCGAAAGAGCCGGTGCGGTCGGCATCATCGAGATGGCGCGAAATGCAGCCGATGAGGCGCATGGCTCGCTGCTCCATCAGGTCGGAGAGGACGAAGCTCGATTCTGCGCCATGCTGAGCCGCCATGCGGAACGCCTGGGTGGAGATCCAAGCCGGGCAACCGGCGTGTTTGCCGAGAAGCTGGCCAGACGCGAAACGCTGGAGGACAAACTCAATCTCCTGGACAAGGGGCAGTCGGTCGTCGTGCGGATGCTCAGGGAAGCAATTCCCCGAATCGAGGACACGGAACTCTGCGGAGATCTGGGCGTGATGCGTGATGTCCATGTGAAGAACATCAAGCGCTGCAACGAACTGCTGACGGAAAACGGTTCCTGACCGGGTAGCTCTGCCAGAGGGTATTCCTGCGGATCAGCCCACCGGATAGGTAGTCCTACTGATAGGCACCCGCCGTTCACAGGCGTAGCGTGGGTCACTCCAGCTTCCGGAGGGCCGGGCCATGGCGCAGGACGGCGGCGAGCTTCTCGTCAGAACCCTGAAGAACGCAGGGATCACCCACGCTTTCTGCCTTCACGGCGGCCATCTGGATCCCATCTTCCAGGCCTGCCTGGACCACGACCTGCACCTGATCGATACCCGCCACGAAGCGGCTGCCGGTCACGCTGCCGACGGGTACGCCCGGCAGACGGGCCGGATCGGTGTGGCGATGGCCACCGCCGGACCAGGCTTCACGAACGTTCTCACAGCAGTCACCCAGGCCTTCCTGGATCGCATTCCCGTGCTCTTCATCGTCGGTGCCGCGCCGCTTCGCGACGCCGAACGCTGGCCCCTGCAGGGCGGCGTGGATCAGATCGCAATGGCCAGGCCGGTGACGAAATACGCGGCCCAGGTGACCCGCACCGAGCAGATTCCGCATATGACCGCACACGCGATCCGCACCGCCCTCTCCGGCACGCCCGGACCCGTGCTGCTGGAGATTCCGATCGACGTGCTCTACGCCCGGCTCGACCGGGAGGTACCCATCCCTGACTCCCTGACGCCGAGGACCACACCGGCACCCGGAGATACCGAGCTTGCCGACGCCCTGGCGCTCCTCGCCAGGGCGAGCCGGCCGATTATCGTCGCCGGCGGCGGTGTTCTGCTCTCACGCGCTGCAGACGCCGTCCGGGCACTGGCGGATGCGACCGGCATTCCCGTGTTCGCGAACAACAAAGCGCTCGGCACCCTGCCGCCGGACCATCCGCTGTCAGGACACAGTCACACCAACATCGGCGTGCTCTCGGCCATGGGTCTGGGGAAGCCGGACGTGGCCCTCTTCCTCGGCGCCCGCTTCGGCATGTTCACCGCCGATGACAAGCTCCTTCCGGGTGATTGCCGGCTCATTCAGGTGGATATCGAGGGTGCTGAGCTGGGCCGGATCCGACCGGTGGACGTACCCATTCAGGCCGACTGCAGGCAGACGGCGTCCGCGCTCGCAAAGTCCGCTTCCGGCATGACCTGGCCGGACTGGAGCGACTGGGCGTCCGCCGTCCATGGGGTCAGCCGATGGCACGAGACCGCCTACGCAGAGGCGAAATCTCTGACACCTTCCGCCGTGCACCCCTACTCCGCGCTCCGCGCGATCATGGATGCCCTTCCGGAGGACACGGTGGTGTGCGGCGACGGCGGCGAGGCATCTCAGTGGGCGGAGCTGGCATCCCGGCCCAGGGCGCCAGGACAGTACACGGGGCACGGCTATCTCGGCTGCCTGGGCATCGGGATGCCCTTCGCGATGGCGGCCCAGGTCGCGCACCCGGACAGACGCGTCGTCTGCATCATCGGCGACGGCTCGGTCGGCCTCAACATCCAGGAGTTCGACACCATGGTCCGGCACAACCTGCCTGTTGTGACCATCGTGCTCAACAACAAAGCCTGGGGTATGTGCGTGCACGGCCAGCGGACCATGTTCGGCGACAACCGGCTCGTGGTGACCACGCTGGGTGAAAGCCGCTATGAGCAGGTGGCGGAAGGGTTCGGCTGCTACGGCGGCTATGCAGACAACCTGGAGGACATCCGCGCCACGGTGGAGGCGGCGCTCGCTTCAGGGAAACCGGCCTGCATCAACGTCATCACTGATCTGGAGGCCGTCTACGGTGATACGGGAACGGGCAGCAGCGAGGAGGCAGAGACCGGACGTCCCTCGAGTTATGAGGACGAAGTGGAGATGCCGTACTACGAAAATCTCAAGGAATAGATCTCCGGCCGACGGCGCCGGACCGGTCAGCCCCCCTTCGCCAGTCCCAGCCGCTTCATCCGATAAGCGACGGTAGACGGCTTCAGCCCGAGCAACTCGGCTGCGCCTCCCTTACCCGAAACCCGCCATTCCGCCGCCGTCAGAGCTGCTCGCAGGTTCGCTCGCTCGAGCGCGCGAAACTCCTCTTCCGTCATGAACTCACCGTTCTCAACCTCTGCCGCGGTTACATCGGTGGTGGCCTGAGGGGAAAGGACCAGATCGAGCCGCAGCCGCTTGCCGCGCGAGAGAATCACGGTCCGTTCGATCACGTTCTTCAGTTCCCGGACGTTTCCGGGCCAGTCATGTGCCTCCAGCACGCTGACCTGCTGCCGGCTCAAGCTCATGGGCTCCCTGCCGAGCTCGGCGCAGGCAAGGTCCGTGAAGTGCTGAGCGAGGACACCGATGTCTTCTCTGCGGAACCTCAGAGGCGGCACCTCGATCGGAAATACACTCAGCCGGTAGTACAGGTCTTCTCTGAAGCGCCCGGCCTTGACCTCTTCGGACAACGCCCGATTGGTGGCGGCAACCACCCGGACATCCACTCGAATGGTCCTGTCGTCCCCTACCCGCTCAAATTCATGCTCCTGCAGGGCACGCAGCAGCTTGCCCTGCTGAGAGAGAGGGATTTCACCGACTTCATCCAGGAACAGAGTTCCGCCATCCGCAAGCTGCAGGCGTCCTACCCGATCCTGATGCGCACCCGTGAAAGCACCCTTCACGTGGCCGAAAAACTCGCTTTCGAACAGCTCGGAAGGAATGGAGGCGCAGTTCACCTTCACCAGCGGCGCTTCCGCGCGTGGACTCTGCTCATGGATCGCCCGGGCAATTCCTTCCTTGCCAACGCCGGATTCGCCTTCGATGAGCACGCTGACAGGTGTCTGCGCAACGGCATCGATCTGTGTGAGCGTACGTTTCAGAGCTTCACTCGATCCGATGATTCCCCGGAACCGGGTTTCACTGCGCAGCTCATCCCGCAGATAGTCGCGCTCCTGCTCGAGCTGATCCTTGAGGTGACTGATCTCCTCGAAAGCCTTCTGCCGTTCGCGCTGAAGCCGTCGCCGTTCGGTGACATCCCGGAACACGACCACGGCCCCGACTATCTCGTCCCCTTTCAGGATCGGTGTGCTCGTGTACTCCACCGGGATGGCATCTCCGTTCACGTGCCAGAAGACTTCATCGTCCACTTCATGCACCTCGCCATCGAGAAGGGCAGCGTAGATGGGACAGTCTTCCTGCGGATAGAGCGAGCCGTCCACGTGAGAGTGATGATGAATGTCATGCAGCGGTTCGCCGATGATGTCCTTACCCGTCCAGCCGAGAATCCGTACCGCAGCTTCGTTCACGAAGGTGCCATTCCCTTCGCGATCCAGGCCATAGACGCCTTCACCGAGGGCGCCGAGGATCAGCTCATGCGGGATCTCCATGACTGCAGTGTTTTCCGCCACGCCCATCTTTCCTCAGAAATCCAGAATCCCGAATCGCAAATAATTATGAATCCCAATTTTCTGTGATTCCAGAGAATTCGTAACCGATTGTTTTTAAAAAGATTTTAACTTTGGCATGGGGCGTGCAATCAAGCGAGACATCAACGCAGTAAAGATGGTTCTCAAAAATGTCAGAGCAGATCCGGCCTCCATTCACAGCGGTAACCGCCGAAGCCAAGGTCCAGCGCGCTGAAGACGCCTGGAATACCCGGGATCCCGAAGTGGTTGCGCCCGCATACAGCCTGGAC
Organism: Gammaproteobacteria bacterium; assembly: GCA_030425195.1. Lineage (GTDB taxonomy): Bacteria > Pseudomonadota > Gammaproteobacteria > Pseudomonadales > Azotimanducaceae > SZUA-309. Next base: position 164,036 of record JAUIAV010000006.1, read on the forward strand.
TCGCAATGGCGGAACCGGGATGAGTTTTTCGAAGGCCGGGACGCGATCAGAGCCTTCCTCTATCGGAAGTGGCGCAGGGAGCTCCACTACCGGCTCCTGAAGGAACTCTGGGCATTTACGGATAACCGTATCTCGGTGCGTTTCGAATACGAATGGCAGGATGCGGAGTCGGGCAAGTGGTACCGCACCCACGGTAACGAACACTGGGAATTCGACGACGACGGCCTCATGCGCATCCGTGACATGAGTGCGAACGACATACCGATCTCATCCGATGAGCGCCGCATCGGAATCCCGGGTCTGGCTCGAGACCGCCGATGACCATACAGGCGTTTTTTTCAGCAGGAGTACGGGATCTTTCCATCCCCTCCCCGCTCCCCCGTGCCCGGGCTCCTGCTTTCTATCAACCGGGCAAGGTTCTCCGCGAACCAGTCCGTTCCCGTGTTCGGCCCCGACCGGGGCGGACCTTTCTGTGCGCAGGAACTCAATCCCCAACCCTACGAGGAAAACAGATGAGAACTTCACCCCTGCCCGGCGTGACCGGGCTGCAGACCCTGATGGCGATCACCGCCTTCGTCGCTTTCACCGTCGCTTTCGCGGCGACCGGAGACGCCCGGCCTGTGACCGCCACCGCGCCGCCGCTCAACGATGGCCTGCCGGAACCCGGCTTTACGATTACGAACGGTGACACGGCCATCGTCATCACCGATCCCCAGAACGACTTCCTGTCCCCGGACGGCGTCACCTGGGGGGTAGTCGGCCGGAACGTCACGGACAACCGGACCGTCGAGAACCTGGAAGCACTCTTCGAGGTCGCGGACCGGACCGGAATGCCGGTCTTCGTCTCGCCTCACTACTACTTCGAACACGACCACCGATGGCAATTCGAGGGCACTCTGGAAACGCTGATGCATTCGATCGGCATGTTCGACCGGCCGCATGCACTCACCCTCGAAGGCTTCGAAGGTTCCGGTGCCGACTGGCTGTCACGCTACAAGCCCTACATCAACAACGGCAGAACTGTCGTTACCAGCCCGCACAAAGTCTACGGCCCCGAGAGCAACGATCTCGTGCTGCAGCTCCGGAAAGCGGGCATCTCGAAAGTCGTCCTCGGCGGCATGTCCTCGAACCTCTGCACCGAATCGCACATGCGCGAGCTGGTGGAGCAGGGATTCGAGGTGCTTGTCGTCACGGACGCGACTGCGGGTGCGATCACCGAGCACTACGACGGCTATGCGGCCTCACTGACGAACTTCCGCATGATCGCCAGCGCCGTGGACAACACCCGCAACACCGTGAAGGCCATCGAACTGGCCCATCGCAACTGAACTCCAATCCAGAACAGGAAACACTGATATGAAAACCTCCATGAAGACCATCATCGCAGCCGGCGTTCTCGCTGCTGTATCCGCCCTGCCGGCGTTCGCCGAAGACGAGACCAACGTCTCCAACGGCATCACCACCGCCGGCGTGCCACTCGGACTGCACGGTGTGGACGCGGTTGCCCTGACGACCATCCATGACGTGGCCGAAGGTACTGCCAGACACACGGTGGTGGTCAACGACGTGGCCTACTACTTTGCTTCCGCCGAGACGGCCAGCCGCTTCGAGTCCGCGCCCGAGAAATATCTGCCTCAGTACGGCGGTTTCTGCGCCTACGCGGTTGCGCTGGGCAGGAAGTTCGACGGCGATCCGCGCTATGCCGACATCGTCGATGGCAAGCTGTACCTCTTCGTGAACGAGGATATCTACGCGAAGTACAAGCAGGATGCCCGGAACATTCTCCGTAAGGCGGAACAGACCTGGCCCTCCATCGAACACACGGCGGTCGAGGATCTTTGAGTCTGCAGGACGGCTGAACCCGTTTCAGCCGTCCTTCCTTCCGGGAGAAATGAACGTGACACACCGATATTCAGAGCTCGCTTTCACTCCGCGCGTACGTGCCCTGCAGGAGCAGGCCGGCAGCCGGGAACACTACGCAGCCGTCAGTGCAGGATCCGCAGGCGACGACCGGCTGACCGAGCGCGAGGCAGAGTTCATCCGGGCCAGAGACAGCTTCTATCTGGCATCAGTCAACGAGAACGGCTGGCCCTATGTTCAGCATCGCGGCGGTCCCGCGGGATTCATGAAGGTCATCGACGACGCGACCCTCGGATTCGCCGACTACCGCGGTAATCGTCAGTATCTGTCAGCAGGCAATCTGCTGGGCAACGACCGGGTCGCTCTCTTCTTCATGGACTACCCGAACCGACGCCGTCTCAAGCTGCTAGGCCGCGCACGCCAGTTCGGCCCGGAAGAGCAAGCGGCGCGCCTGGATCTCGCCGACGCCGGCTATGAGGTGCGTGCCGAACGCAGCATGATCATCGATGTGGTGGCCTTCGACTGGAACTGCCCGCAGCACATCACGCCCCGCTACAGCCTGCGCGAGCTCGAGACCCTGGGTCTGGTCCCGGATCCGGCAGGCCGGTAGACAGGTGGCTTACTCCTGCACCCGCCGCATGAATCCCCACAGATACCCGAACGGATCCTCCACGGTGAGCATCAGGACGCCGAACTCACGGGTAACCGGCGGCTCCGCTGCCGCACCCCGGGCGGTGACATGTCGATGCATCTCGTCAGGATCGTTCACCCAGACGCCGATCCAGGTGGGCCGGGCATCGCCCTCTACTGTCTGACGTCTGCCGCCGCCATCGAGCCAGATCTCCGTGTTGCCCACACGCATCTCACCATTCTGAACCGCACCCGAGTCATTCTCCCAGCGGCCGATCTCTTCGAATCCGAAGACGGTCCCGTACCAGCGCATCGCCTCGGCTGCGTCGTCATAGAACAGATAAGGGACGATACCCTGGTAGTCGACTGTCATCGCTCAGATCTTCCTTTCCCGGCCCTGCCAGTAGCGGGCCCGCACGTTCTTCCTCAGGATCTTACCGGCAGCACTTCGTGGCAGCTCGTCCACGAAATCGAGCGACCGCGGCACCTTGAATCGCGCCACACCCTCGCGGGCCCGATCGAGGATCTCCTCTGCCAGCGCGTCCGTGGGCTCGTATCCCGCCTTCAGCTGGATGACCGCTTTGACCTCCTCTCCGTATTCCTCGTGCGGTACGCCGACGGTGCAGGAATCCTCAACGGCCGGATGCTTGATGAGCTCGTTGTCGATTTCCTGAGGATAGACGTTCACCCCGCCGGCGATGATGGTTTCCGCGCTCCGGCCTGTCAGAAACAGATAGCCGTCCTCGTCGATGAAGCCGATATCACCCAGGGTGAAGTAATTGTCCGCCCGGCTCTTCAGGGTTTTCGCTTCATCCTTGTAGTACTGGAAGTCCACGCCGAGCCGCAGATAGATGGTCCCTTCCGTACCCGCGGGGCAGGGCTCCCCGGCATCATCCAGAATGCGCGCCGCTTCCGGATCCGGACAGCGGCCCACGCTGCCGGGTTTCTTCAACCACTCCTCGGAACTGATCAGAAATCCTGCCCCGCCTTCGGAACCGGCGTAGTACTCACTGAGCACCGGACCCACCCAGCGGATCATGGCGTGCTTGATCTCCGGCGGGCAGGGCGCGGCGCCGTGACTGATGCGTTTCAGAGAGCTCGTGTCGTAGCGGGCGCGGACCGACTCCGGAAGAGCCAGGAGCCGCTGAAACATGATGGGCACCATGTGGGTATGGGTAATGCGCTTCTCGTCGATCGTGCGCAGCACGGTCTCGCTGTCCCATTTGTCGAGGAAGACCACCGGCAGGCCGTTCATCAGCGGCAGCCGGACGTTTCCGGCCAGCGGCGCCGCGTGATAGGCAGGGCCGGTGCAGTAGTAGATGTCCCGCTCGCGATCGGCCCCGGAATCGAATGGCGCATAAACCGCGTCCGGCTTGTGCACGCCCTTGGGACGGCCCGTGGTCCCGGAGGTATACAGCATGGTGTAGCCACGGGAGGGATCCGCAATGTTCGAGCCTTCGAACGGTGTCATGAGATCCTCGAGCACATCGAAATCCGGGATCCGTCCGCCGATGCCTGCCTTGAGCCGGAGATCGGGGCAGGAGGCCGCCGCCGTGGTGACCGCCTCCGCGGTCCGCACATCCGCAAACAGCGCCTTCGCTTCACAGTCCCGGACGATGTAGGCGATCTCTTCGCCCCTCAGATGCCAGTTCACCGGGGTGCAGCGCAGACCGGAACGCAGCGCGGCGAGCAGCACGTCGCAGAACTCCGCTCGGTTGGTGCAGACGAGCGCCACCGAGTCGCCGCTCGAAAGGCCGGCTTCACGAAGCAGCCGGGCGATGCGGTTGGCCCGGGCGTTCAGTTCGCCGAAGGTGCGGTCCTGGCCGGTGTAATCGTAAATGGCGACCCGATCCGGTTGCCGGTCCGCCCACACTGCGGGCTGCATGCCGACGCCGGCTGCCGTGTCGACTTCCCGGGCAAGTGCTTCCAGGCTGGCTGAATGCGTTGTCATGAGCGCCCTCTCCTCCCAAGCGGCTCCGGAAGGAGTATCGCACGTCGGTGACCGGACGTTCAGGTCCCGAAGGACATCATCTCCTCGAAGTTCCGTCGATAAAAACGATCCCAGACGTCGTCTTCGAACTCACCCATGCTGCGCTCGAACCGTCCTTTGGGATCATTGGTGCCTTCCGGATGGGGATAGTCGCTGGAGAACATGAACAGATCCGCACCGCCATCGCGGATCATGCGGCCCACGTCTTCACCCGGAAAAGGCGTGAACTTGACCGCCCGTCGGACGTACTCGGAAGGCTTCATCTCCATCGCTTTCAGATAGGGGTCGGTTCGGCCGAAGCTCCGGTAGCCCAGATCGAGCTCGCGCAGGAACTCGGGCGCCCAGCCGGCACCGGACTCGATCACGCCGCCCCTGAGGTCCGGGAATCGTTCGAACACGCCGTCGTAGACCATGGCAGTCAACCAGACCTGCGGTGCGAAGGAGAGCATGATGTAGTCGCAGAAACGGAGATTCTCGCCACCGCCGTGCAGATCGGGTGACCGCTCCCGACCGTTGTTCTGAAACGCTTTCGGCTGGGTTCTGGTTCCTGGACCGATGTGCAGCATGAAGGGCGTGCGGGTCTCCGACAGCCGGGCCCAGATCGGATCGAAAACCGGGTGTCCCGGTGACCTGTCACCCGCCGGTCCGGCAGACACCATGATCGCCCGGTTGCCGCTGGCGAGTGCCACGTCCGTCTCCTGCAGTGCCCGTTCGGGATTGTCCAGGGGGACGTAGGCCACACCGTAGAGGCGCTGATCGTGACCACAGAATGCGGCCATGGCCTCGTTGTGAGCCCGGGCACCCGCATAGAGGACGCCTTCGTCGTTCGCGGCACGGGCCGGGGCAAGTCCGGCGGTGCCGAAAACGAGCTGCCCGGCGAAACCGAATCCGTCCAGCACCCGGGTTCTCTCTTCCGGGTCGAACGCGCCGGCGGCGAGCCAGCCCTTCGGCCCGGCAATGGGATTCTCGAACGCTTCCGCTTCCGCCGCCGGATCCCCTTTCCGTGCTCTGGCCTTCTCCAGAATCCTGTCGATCCGGTTCGGCTTGCTGCCGTAAAGCGGACGCAGCCGCGCCTTCAGATCATCGTCCAGAAACGGATCGAGCCACTCCCGCGTTTCCATGACATGGCTGTCGGCGTCATAGATGGTTCGTCCGCCTGCATAGGTCTGCCCTTCAGACATGATGCTGCTCTCCGCCCTGATTTATTAGACAAAAATTATAATAATCCTGCCCGCGAGCGGAATGCAATCATCCGGAACGCAGCGTCCTACCCGCCGGTCCCCTCCCCGCCATAGCGTTTCTGAAGTGCCTGCCAGCCGCCGACGATGAACTCACACCAGACCTCCACGGTCCGGTCGATGTCCACCTGCTGGTGCCGGAGATAGGTCATGGAGTGAATGGGCGCGTTCACCACCATGGTTACCGCGACCTGAGCCACATCCTCGGGCACTCCGTAGTGTTCGCGAAGCGCCTTCACGAAGTAGCGCGTGGTTTCGGAACGGGAGGTCCGGTTTCCAGCCCGGGTCTTCTGGGCCAGTGCCGGCTCCGAAGCCAGCAGCCGCAGGATCGGACCGTGATCGTGGTAGTAACGCAGCGCCCGTTCCACTGTCCCCCGGATCACCTGCTCCACGGGCAGATCGTCCGGCATGCTGTCCAGCCCCCGGCCGCTGAGCGCTTTGAATTCCCGAGCCAGAATCGCTTCGAGCAGCGCGTCGCGCCTCGGAAAGTACTTGTAGATCAGCGGCTTGCTGATGCCGGCAGCTTCGGCCACCTGCTCGAGCGTCACGCCGGAGTGATCGGTCTGGATGATCAGCTGCACGGCGGCATCGACGATGGACTCGCGCCGCGCCTGGGGCGACATGCGCCTGGCCCGGGGTCGTTTTTCCGTGCTCAACGCTGACCTCGACCGTCCGCGTGATCCGGATTGAACACCCGCTCCGTGGAGGCAGGAAACTTCTCGAGCAGGGCCGACGGCCGGATGGGCCTTGGTTCGAAACCGCCGCCGCAGTTCGGGCAGCGGCCTCCAAGCACGCCTTCCACGCAATCTCTGCAGAAGGTGCATTCGAAGCTGCAGATCATTGCCGCGTTACTTTGCGGCGGCAGATCGACATCGCAGCACTCACAGTTGGGTTTGAGCATCAGCATGTCACTCTGCCCCGTCCCCGAGCGCCTCGATGAGCACGTCGAGCACTTCGTTCGGCTGCTCGGACATCATGGAATGGCCCGAACCCGGCAGTACCCGGACCCTGGCGCGGTCTGCAAAACCATCGGCCACCGACTGACCGGCCTGCATCGGCGTCATCCTGTCCTCGGTGCCGACCACCACGGTCACCGGTATCCGTATGTGGCTCGTATCTTCCGGCTCGAAGCCGTTGCAGGCCGCCAGATCCGCATGGAAGACACCGGGCGCACACCGCTCCATGAGCCGTTCTCCGCCACCCAGCACGAACATGCCGGGCACCGGATTGCCGCCGAGGCTTCCCCTGGCACTGTGGCTCCAGACATTTGCCATGTCGAAAGCGGCGTGATCGTCATCGGCGGCCGCATCGAGCAGCAGATGGGTCACGGGCATGGGCAGCGAGGTACCGAGAAGCACGAGCCGTTCCGCCTGCTGCGGGTGCCGGGCGGCGAAAGCCACCGCTGCCAGGGATCCCATGCTGTGCCCGATCAGACTGGCGCTGGCGACGCCGAGCCCGGAGAGGAGATCGGCCAGCCAGTCGGCGATCCCATCGATGCTGGTCAGCGGCGTTCCGCCGCTGCGGCCGTGACCCGGCAGATCCGGGGCGAGCACCGTATAACCATGACGGGCGAAGTAACGGGCCTGCATCACCCAGACGGTGTGATCCATACCGGCACCGTGGACGAACAGCAGCACGCCCCTCCCTGGTGGATCGAGCGGCCGGCTGCCCGTGCCGACGAAGGTTTCCGTTCCCCGGACATGAAGCCTCATCTGGCACCTCCACCGGAACCGCCGGTCAGCCGTTCGACCGCTCTGAGCCCTTTCTTCAGATCGTCGATGAGATCCGCCGCATCCTCCAGCCCCACGGACAGCCGTATGAGTCCTTCACCGATGCCCGCGGAGGCCAGCGCTTCTGCATCCATACGGTGATGGGTGGTGCTGGCGGGATGTATCACCAGAGAGCGGGCATCCCCCACGTTGGCCAGATGAGAGAACAGCGTCAGGGCTTCAATGAAAGCCCGCCCGGCTTCCCGGCCGCCTTCCAGCTCGAAGCTGAAAACGGCACCCGCGCCCTTCGGCAGCAGGCGTGCGGCCAGAGCCTGGTCCGGATGCCCGTCCAGCTCCGGATACGCCACCGAACGGACCAGCGGCTGCGCTGCCAGAAACGCTGTCAGCGAGCGGGTGTTCGCCACATGTTTTTCCATCCTGAGCGGCAGGGTTTCCATGCCCTGAAGGATCTGAAATGCGGTCATGGGCGCCATGCAGGCGCCGAAGTCCCGAATGCCTTCCTTGCGTGCCCGGGTGATGAAGGCGGCCGGTCCGAACTCTTCCGCAAAAACCAGATCGTGGAAACCTTCGTAGGGCTCGGTCAGGGTTGGAAAGCGGTCGGAGGCCTCCCAGTCGAACGTACCGCCATCCACCAGCAATCCGCCGATCACCACACCGTGCCCGCTCAGAAATTTCGTCGCCGAGTGAAGCACCAGATCCGCACCCAGCTCGATGGGTCGGCAGAGATAGGGGGTCGCAAAGGTGGCATCCACCATGAGCGGCAGCGCATGGGCATGCGCCACGTGCGCGACCTCCGGCACATTGAGCACTTCGAGTCCCGGATTACCGAGAATCTCCCCGAACAGGAGCCGCGTGTTCTCCCGTATGGCCGCCTGGAATGCCTCCGGATCCCGTGGGTCCACAAAGGTGGTTTCGATGCCGAATCGCGGCAGGGTGTAGGCCAGCAGATTGTGAGTGCCGCCGTAGAGCGACCGGGAGGCGACGATGTGATCACCGGCACTGCAGAGCGTCACTACCGCCAGATGCATGGCCGCCTGTCCGCTCGCTGTCGCTATCGCGCCTACGCCACCATCGAGCGCGGCGATTCGCTCCTCGAGCACCGCATTGGTGGGATTCGACAGCCTGGAGTAAACGTGACCGGCCCGCTCCATGTTGAACAGGCCCGCGGCAAAGTCCGAATCCGGGAAGACGAAGGAAGCCGTCTGGTAGATGGGCGTTGCCCGGGCACCCGTGCTCGGGTCCGGACGCGCGCCCGCGTGCAGCGACAGCGTCTCGAAACCCGGACCCCGCGGTGCCCGGTGTTTTTTCTCGCTCATCTCTCATCTCCCGGGCCACCGACGTACTTCTGCTATCTTAGCAGTCAGCCGGAGCACACCGGCAATGGAGGAGGACGCCACATGAGCGGGAACACGGATGAAATTGCGGCGCTCGAAGGGGAGATTTTCGAGCTCACCATGAAGCTGCACGAGCTGCGCAGGAAGAACGATGCAGCGGAGGTGCCGAACTACGGTTTCGAAACTCAGAACGGCCAGACTACGCTGCTGGATCTGTTCGGCGACCAGGACACTCTGATGCTCATCCACAACATGGGCCAGGGCTGCCGCTGGTGCACGGTCTGGGCGGATGGATTCAACGGCTTTCTGCCTCACCTGGAGTCGGCGCTGTCCGTGGTGCTGGTCTCGAAAGATGCGCCGGATGTGCAGCGCCGCTTCGCCAACGCCCGCGGCTGGCGGTTCCGGCTCGCTTCGCACGGCGGAGGCACCTACATCCAGGAGCAATCCGCCCAGGTCGGCGTGAACAACATGCCCGGCGTGGTGGTCTACGAACGCGACGGTGAGACCATCACCCGGAAAAACAGCGCCGTGTTCGGTCCCGGTGATCTGTACTGCTCTCTCTGGCACCTGCTGGCGCTGGCCGGGCTCGGCGAGCCGGAATTCACGCCACAGTTCAACTACTGGCGGCGGCCGGAAAAACTCGACGACGGCGGCGAGAACGTCCTGGACTAATCGAGAGAGTCGACGATGGCACCGGCGAGCGCATCCAGCAGCCCGGCGTGGGCGGCCACCAGCGCCGGATAGCCGTCCGCCGACTGGGTGCGTGTTTCATCGAAGCTGTGCATCTCCGGCTCGCCCTCACCCGTGATGCGCCAGTCGGCAACCAGACGCACATGGCCGGATTCGGTTCCATGCAGCTGGTGAATGCGCACGGCAATGGTCTCCGGACCTTCCGCACCGGTCTCCGGCCGGGATAACGGCGCCGTCTCCACCGGCCGGCCGGACCGGCGCGCGATGGCCACCTGCAGATAACGCTCCAGGGCTCCGTCCAGCGGCTCCGCCCAGCGGTGGTGCTTCGCGACCTCGATCTCGGAAGGACCGGTCTGCAGCACCAGACCCCGCTGGTCCAGATAGGGCGGGATACGGACGGACTTCAGCCGCAGCGGTGCCCCTTCGGTTGCCGTCACAGTGACATCCGGACGCAGCAGATACACATGGTCCGCCATGGGCGGAGCACCTGTGCAGCCCGTCAGCAGCGTGCCGAGCACCAGCAGGCCGGCTCCGATCGAACGTCCCGACATTCTCATGGTTCCACCCTCGGTTCTCGATCCGGTCCGGATTTCGGCGGGAACAGCAGGGCGTTCGGCCGTTCGCGGAGCTGTTCGGCGAAGGCGTCCACATTCTGCAGAGCGCTCTTGAGCTCTTCCATCACTCTGATCAGTTCTCCCTGAAACTCGGAATTGGAGTCAAACCCTTCCAGCACTTCATTCAGCTGATCCAGCGTCTGCTGCACCGATGCCGGCAGCGACTGAAGGCCTTCGCTCTCGGCAACCCGGCGCACGGCCCGCAGCGTCCCCTCCAGCTCGGTGATGGCACTCTCCGCCTTCTCGAGCACGCCTTCCACGGGCAAACCGTTGAGCTTGGCGAGCAGCTGACTGACCTGGGTCTGAATGTGCCCGAGCCCACCGCTGATGGTGGGGATGGTCGGAAGTCCGAGGAAGACGCCTACGGATTCCCGGGATTCGGTCTCATGCATGTCGAGCTCGATCAGACGCGCACCCGTCAGAAGGTTCCCGGATTCCAGGGTGGCCCGAAGCCCGCGCTCGACGGCGATAGCAATGGATTCCTCGAGGATCAGATTGCCTTCCGCGGTGTCATCGAGCGCCATCCTGCCTGGCTCGATCCGGATCAGCACGGGAATCGCCCGACCCGATTCGTTCACATCCGCCGTCTTGTTCAGGTCCTCCAGCATGATCCGGACCACGCTGCCGATCCGGATACCCCGGTAGGTGACCGGCGCGCCGGGACTCAGCCCGCGCAGCGACTGCGCGAAGCTGACCACATATTCAGTCGCATGTTCGTAGGGGTTTTCGTGAATGGAGGCTTCATCCGGATAGAGCCTGAACAGTGTGTCCGCTTCCACCTGCCTGCCTTCCGCGGATTGCCGTGGCAGGTCGAAGGCGACGCCGCCCATCAGCGCCGACTGCAGAGAGCCCACGCTCACCTTGATCCCCTCTGTCGAAAGCTCCGCCGAGATGCCGCTGGCATTCCAGAATCGTGTATTGGACGACACCAGAGCGTCATAGGGCGCATCCACGAAAATCGAGTACAGGACCCGTTTGGATTCCACCTGCAGCTCGATGCTCTCCACCGTGCCGACGTTATAGCCGCGGTAGAGGACGGGAGATCCCACGTTGACGGATCCGCTGCTGGCACTGACCAGCTTCAGACGCTTACCCGGGGTCCCCACGGGAGAGACCGGCCGGCGCTCGAGACCTTCGAATACCCGCCGGTCCGTCAGCGGTCCTTCCCCGGGCGAGATTTCCACATAGGCACCGCTGAGCAGCGTACCGATTCCGGTGACGGATGCGCCCCGTACTTCCGCCCGCATCACCCAGAACTGGGTATCCTCCCGGAGCAGCGGTCTGGCCTCGGGAGCGAGCTCAGCGGTGACGACGACGCCGTCCAGGTCATCGGCGAGCCGGACACCGGTCACCGTTCCCAGCGTGACGTTGCGCGCCTTCACCAGCGTCTTGTCCGCCTGAATGCCTTCCGCATCCCTGAAGTGCAGGCTGATCGTCGGCCCCTGCTTGAGGTACGCGTCCACCGCGAGCCACAGGCCGAGGGCCACCGCTACCGCAGGCACCACCCAGATGACGGAAATCCTCCGTCCCTTGGATTCGACCACCACCGATTCACTCATCCGGTTTCTCCGGCTCATCGTCCCAGAGAAGCCTCGGGTCGAAACTTTCTGCCGCCAGCATGGTGACGATCACCACGCCGGCGAAGGCGAGCGCGGCGGCGCCCGGACGGATGACGATGATGCCCGTGATCTGAATGAGCGCGACGAGGATCGCCACCACGAACACATCCACCATGGACCATTTGCCGATGAACTCCGTGATCCGGTACAGGGTCGTCCTCTGCCGGGGCGAAACGGGCAGGTGCCTGCCCACCGTCCAGCAGAGCATCGCCACGGTGAGGATCTTGCCGATCGGCACCAGGACGCTGGCGATCAGAATCACCAGAGCCACGGGGTAGGAGCCCATGTTCCAGAGGATCACCACACCGCCGATGATGGTGCTGTCCTGGGAGCTCTCAAACTGATCCGTGGTCATGATCGGGAGCAGATTCGCCGGCACGTAGAGCACGATGGCTGCGATCAGCAGCGCGACCGTCCGCTGCAGGCTGTCGGGGATCCGCGGGTGAATGTGAGCGCCGCAGCGCACGCAGTGCCCGCTGCCGGACGCCGACAGGGCGAGACAGGTGTGGCAGACGTCAAAGCCCGCTTCTCTGGCCGTTGTCATCCCTTCCCGCTCTCCGGCCTGGTTTTCGTCGTGATGCGTTCGATATCCCGCCACACGGTCAGTCTGTCCATGGAAGAGAATGCCAGCAGGAAGAGGCCCGTGAAAGCCAGATAAGCCCAGAACGAGGGGCCCAGGGAGACCCTCGCCATGGCGGCCAGCTTGACCAGGCTGACGATCACACCGATGGCGAAGACTTCCACCATGGCCCAGCCGTTGAGATGGAACAGCCATCGGGTCGGCGCCATGAGCAGCGGGTGAAAGCGGTCGGCGCGCAGCGCCGTGGCCAGCGCGATGATGAACACGAGCATCAGCACCGGAACCAGAATCACGAAGATCGACACCAGCACGGCAATGCCGTCGGCACCGTACTGGGACAGATAGAGCACGGTCTGCACCAGCGTCATGGAGTTGGTCACGCCTGCCGCGGCTATGGACAGGAAAGGAAACGAGAACGCGATGGCCAGCACCACGAGCGCGGCCACGGAGAACGACCAGGCTCTTGCATAGGGATCGTCGTAGCACACGGCGAGGACGTAACCGCACCTGGCGCATCGCGCGCGCTGGCCTGGCACCAGCGAAGGCACTTCACCGAGCAGGTCGCACTCGGGACAGCCGACCGAAGCCGTCTCAGACAAGCGCCAGCTTCTCCGGCCTTTCTGACGACGCCGGCTCGACCTGCTGCCAGGCCACACCCTCTTCCTGCGTGGCAAAGGTCAGACTGCGCATCCCGTTCTCGAACGCGCGGAAGGACTCCGCGAGCAGATCGGGATGGTTGTTCTCCTCACTGACATGGCCGACCACCACGGTGAGTTCCTCGTGGCCCACGGCAGCGAGGAACGCCGCCGCCTGCTCGTTCGAGAGATGACCCAGATCACTGGCGATCCGACGCTTCACCCGCTCCGGGTAGCGGCCTTTCACCAGCATGTTGAAGTCGTAGTTGCTTTCCATCAGCAGCCCGTCGAGACCGCTGAACTGCTCGATGACAAAGGGCGTCACGCATCCGAGGTCGGATACGATACCCACCGAGACGGATTCATGCCGGAAAACGAACTGGGTAGGCTCGCGCGCATCATGGGGAACCACCACGGGCGTGACTTCCACTTCCCCCACCTGAAAAGGGCTGTGGGCATTGATCGCCGAGCCGATGACGGCCGCATTCCTGCGCGCCGATTCCAGGGTGCCGAATGAGGCGTATACGGGGATTCCGTACTTGTAGGCGAGCGCACCGACCCCCGAGATGTGGTCGCTGTGCTCGTGCGTGACCAGAATGGCGCTGAGGTCCGCCGCTTTCAGACCGATCCGGTCGAGTCGCGTTTCCGCCTGGCGCACGGTGAATCCGCAATCCACCAGAATCCGCTCGTCGCCGATCTCGACGACTGTGCCATTACCTCTGCTGCCGCTGCCGAGCGAAGCAAATCGGCTCAACTGGAATATTCCCTGAGCATGGTGAGCACTTCCTGGCCGAACTCCCGGTCGACGGGTGAAGCCTCCCCATCCGTGACACTCACGTGGTACAGCCGGCTGCCCGCTTCCGTCAGATGCAGCTGAAGGTCGTATCCGCCCTTGCCCCGGTTGAGAATTCCGGAGAACCAGCCCTTCTCTTCTCCGGTCAGCACCTCCTCGGGAATGCGCACATGGTAGACGCCTTCCACCTGGTCCTGATCCTCCACCTCGACTTCGGCCCGGGTGAGCGCCTGACCGACGGTCGCCCACGCACGTTCCCGGTCGAGCCGGAGCTCCAGCACCGGCACGCCTTCCGCGTTGCGAGCCACGGCGGATTTCACCTGGCCCTCGTTGTCCGAGGCGACCATGGAGATGGTCTGTTCGGAGACCTTGGCGGCAATGTAGGCACCGATCTCCGACAGGGACTCGATTTCGACGGACGGGATGAGCGAACGGATGCTGTCCAGATCCACCACCCCAACGCTCGGCAGACCCAGCGCATCGTTCTCATGGCGGACGTAAACCTCCGAGGTGGACTCTCTGAGACCCGGTTCGACCCGGATCAGCAGCCGGTCCCTGCCCTCGAGGAAGCCGTCCTGCTGCTTCGCTTCCCGGATCACGGTCCGGATGATGTCCCGGTACGTCTCTTCCGACGTATCCAGCCATTCGGTGTCGAGCCGGCCGTATTCCGCCATCTCGGACGCCACACTGATACCGTTTTCCGCCAGGAACTGTTTGACCTTGGGCCAGACGGTGGTGGGATCTTCCGGCACCACCAGCCAGGCCCGGTCCGCGAGCCGCTGAATGCGCACCTCATCCCGGTTGTCGCTGGCGAAAATCGCGTCCGGACGCGGTGGCTTGTACGGGTAATACTCGGGATTGAGCTGTCGGGGAACCCGGGGAACCGGGTAGGGGTCCGCCACCTTGGAAGACTGCAGATCGCTCGGCACCACCAGCGACGGGCGTTCCTCCATGTCTATGTAGTCATCGTCCCGGTTCACGAAAAAGCCCTTGTCGTCGTTCATCCAGCCGCAACCGGAGACCAGCAGGACGACCAGGAGGCAGGCGGTTCGAGGCAACGTGATCACGACAGGGCTCCGATTTCTTTCAGGCGTCGCACGAGCTCGGGCCGGGCACCTTCCGAAAGCTCGATCAGCGGCAGGCGGATGCCCCGGTCCACTCTGCCCATCTCATGAAGGGCCCATTTGGTCGGCTGGGGGCTTGGCTCCACGAACAGGATCTCGTGAATGGGTTGCAGCCGGGCATCCATTTTCCTGGCATCGTCCACCCGCCCTTCGAGAAACGCCGCGCAGAATTCGTGCATGAGCCCGGGCAGCACGTTGGCGGTCACGGATATGGTTCCCAGCGCACCGAGCTCCATCATCCGCAGCGTCTGAGCATCTTCCCCGGAGAGAATCACGAAGTCTTCCGGAACGACGGCTTTCAGCCCGCCGACCCGCTCCGCATCGCCACAGGCTTCCTTGATGCCGACGATCCGCTCATGCGCGGCCAGACGGGCAACCGTTGCCGGCAGCATGTCGCAGGCCGTCCGTGGCGGTACGTTGTAGAGCACCACCGGCAGCGAGGTCGCATCGGCGACGGCCATGAAGTGCCGGTAGAGACCTTCCTGGGTAGGCTTGTTGTAATAAGGCACCACGGAGAGGCAGGCGTCCGCACCCGCCTGCTCGGCCTGCCGGGTCAGGTGGATGGCTTCAGCCGTGGCGTTGGCGCCCGTGCCGGCCACGACCGGTACCCGTCCGGCCACCGTGGCGACCGTCTTCTCGATGACCTCCAGATGTTCATCCACGGCCAGGGTGGCGGATTCTCCCGTGGTGCCCACTGGAATGATGCCGTCCGTACCCTCGCCCACGTGCCATTCGATCAGAGCTTCTAGCGCCGGCCAGTCGATACTGCCGTCCGGATGCATGGGCGTGATGAGTGCGACCAGGCTGCCGCTGAGGGGGCGATTCAACATGAGCTCAATTCGGGTTCAGCATTGACGGGAGATCGCACGGTGCACGCGGGGTTACAAACCGCGCAATGGTACTTGTATAGACAGGGCGCCCTCAAGGCGGTTCCGGCGCCGGCCGGACCAGGTCCTCCGGTGCGGATGCCGTGACGGAGAGCGGGGCTTCACCGGGATCACCACTCGGCCAGGCGTTGTAGATGGCCTTGACCAGCGTGGCCAGCGGAATCGCGAAGAATACCCCCCAGATGCCCCAGAGCCCGCCAAACGCCAGCACTGCCACGATGATGGTGATGGGATGGAGGTCAACGGCCTCGGAGAAGAGCAGCGGAACCAGAAAATTGCCGTCCAGCGCCTGTATGACGGCGTAGGCGATGAGAATCCAGGCCATGTCCCAGGTCCAGCCGAACTGGAAGATGGCCACCAGCGCCACCGGAATGGTGACCACGGCGGCCCCGACAAACGGAATCAGCACGGACAGACCGACGGTGAGACCCAGCAGGGCTGCGTAATTCAGGCCCAGAAACTCGAAAACCACGAAGGTCACGGAACCGACGATGAGAATTTCGATCGCCTTGCCGCGAACGTAGTTGGCAAGCTGAAGATTCATCTCGTTGCCGACCCGGTCGAGCAGCGGCCGTTCCCCGGGCAGCAGGGAATGAAACCAGGCCATCAGCGGCTTTTTGTCCTTCAGGAAGAAGAAGACGGAGATGGGCACGAGAATCAGGAAGATGAGCACGCCCACCACCGAGGGTACCTGGGTGAGCGCGGCGTTGAGCAGCGAGCCGCTGAAGCTGCCCACCTCGCCCGCCGCCAGATTCAGCCACTGATCCACCTGCTCGGCGGTGACGAACCCCGGGGCGATTTCAGGCAGTTCCCGGACCATGTCCTGCAGGCGGGTGATGATGTTGGGCAGTGCCGCTCTGAGCGCCGACAGCTGCTGCCAGATCAGAGGCACCACGAACAGCAGAATGGTGGTCAGCACCCCGAGAAAGAAAACGAACGTGAGATAGACGGCGGGCTTCTCCGGCATTCCCCATCCGGTAAGACGCTTGACAATACCCTGGAGCAGAAAGGCAAGCACCAGGCCGGTGAGAACCGGCGCCAGCGTGGCCCCGAACACGAACAGCAGGGTGAAGCCCGCCACCATGAAGACCACCAGGTAGATGGCTTCCTCATTGGAGAAATGCCGGTTGATCCAGCTGCCGATGATCTCCAGAAAACGCATGGCTCAGGCGTCTTTCTTCCGAAGCAGATAAACGAACTCGTCCGCCCTCCGCTCGAATTCGAGGAGCGCATGGCCGCTCTGAGCGGAGAAGGTTTCGAAGTCCCGCTCGGAGCCCGGATCGGTGGCGATCACCCTCAGCAGGCCACCGGGCTCGAGCTCGTTCAGGGCTTTCTTCGCCTTCAGCAGCGGCATGGGGCACTTGAGGCCTTTGACGTCGAGCAGGGTCTCGGAAGCACTGTTTTCGGCACTCATGGTCTCGCTCACAGGGTAAGGGGTGGTGGACGAATGCAGCCGGCATGATAGCGGGTTTTGAACTTTTGGTGCCCGTCATGCGTCCATCAAGTATGATCGGAAACCGGTTCTACCCACTGCCGAATGTCAGGCGAGTTCACGTGATCGACAACAGTCACCGGGGGATGCATCGGGCGGCGTCAGCCACCCGGCAGCATTCACCGCCAAAGCCAGCCGCCCGGAGAACGTCTCTGACGCGGCACTGTGCGCTCTGGCTGTTCTGTCTCTGCCAGGGCGTGGCCTTCACAGCGGCTGCCAGCCCGGCGGACGACCTGCCGACCCTGGGTGACGGTTCGTCCAGCATCGTATCTCCGGCAATGGAAAAGCAGATCGGACGGCAGTTCCTGAAGCAGATCAACGCCGTGCTGCCCACCATCGACGATCCAATCCTCAAGTACTACGTGGAACGGCACATCGCGGACCTGGCTCAGTATTCCGAGCTGAAGGAAAAGGTGCTGGAGGTGGTGCTCATCGATTCGCCCGCGGTCAACGCCTTCGCCGCACCCGGCGGCGTGGTGGGCGTGAACCTCGGGCTCATGCTCACGGCCGAGGACGTGCACGAGTATTCCTCGGTGATGGCCCACGAGCTCGCCCATCTGAGTCAGCGGCACTTCGCCAGGGGCATCGAGGAACAGCGGGAAGCCATGCTGCCCACCATGGCTTCCATGATTGCCGCCATCGCCATCGGCATGGCGGCGGGCGGCGACGCAGG
The DNA here is from genome assembly GCA_030425195.1 of Gammaproteobacteria bacterium. Taxonomy (GTDB): domain Bacteria; phylum Pseudomonadota; class Gammaproteobacteria; order Pseudomonadales; family Azotimanducaceae; genus SZUA-309. Next base: position 181,925 of record JAUIAV010000006.1, read on the forward strand.
CATGGCGGCCCTGTCCGCTTCTCAGGCGGCAGCACAGTCCAACCAGCTCCGCTACAGCCGCAGCCGGGAGACCGAAGCCGACCGGATCGGTATGAATACGCTGGTGAACGCCGGCATGGATCCGGACGGCATGGCCAGGATGTTCGATCGGATGGGTCGCGCTTACCGGTACTCGAGCCGGCCGCCCGAGTTCCTGCTCACCCACCCCCTGACCGAGCGCCGGGTGGCCGACGCCAGAACCAATGCGCTGAAGTATCCGGACCGGGAATACGCCGAGTCACCCGACTACACGCTGGCCCGGATGCGCGCCATCGTGCACTACACGGACAGCCCGGAGGTGGCGGTCAAACGTTTCCGCAAGGAAGTGCAGGACAACCCCGACTCGGCCGCCGCACAGTACGGTCTGGCGCTGGCACTCTCCCGGGCGGGCGAGCATGACGAGGCCGTACCCATGGCGGACGCCCTGTTCGCTTCGGCACCGGACCGGCTGCTCTTCGTCGCCGCCTACGCGGAGTTTCTCACTGCCGCCGGCGAGTACGACCAGGCGCTGACCCTGCTCGAGCGGCAGCTGCTGCTGAATCCGGACAATCCGCCGCTGGCCATGCTCTATGCCGATGCGCTGATGAAGAACGAGGAATACGACATCGCTGAGGAGATTCTGCTGCGACAGAGCAAGCTCCGGCCCAACGACATCGATGTCTGGTACAACCTGGCCGAGGTGGCCGGGAAGGCGGGCGACATCGTCGGCGTACACCGCGCCCGGGCGGAGTTTTTCGCGCTCCACGGCGCCTACAACCGGGCCATCCAGCACCTGGAGTACGCGCGCCGGCTGGTGGGCACAGACAACCGTCAGCTGCTCGCCATGCTGGATCAGCGGATCAACGACCTGCGCACGGAACTCAGAATCGCCCGATCCTGATTCGGCTCACGCCTGAAAAGCCAGCATTCGATTGAGGGGGATCATCGCCCGTTCACCGATCTGCGGATCCACCAGCACTTCGTTGGCCGCGAACAGCGCATCGCTTCTGAGCATGTCCGCCAGCGCTGTGAGCTCGTTCATGGCCATCCAGGGGCAGTGCGCACAGCTGCGGCACATGGCGCCGTCACCGGCCGTCGGCGCCTCGATGAAACGCTTGCCCGGGTTGCGCTGCCGGAGCTTGTGGAAGAGACCGCGGTCCGTGGCGACGATGAAGGTCTCATGCGGCAGTGTTTCGGCCGCCTTGAGGATCTGGCTGGTGGAACCCACCGCATCCGCGATGTCGATGACGGCCGCAGGAGACTCCGGATGCACGAGCACGCCCGCGTCCGGATAGACGGCTTTCAGATCGAAAAGCGCCTTGGATTTGAACTCCTCGTGGACCACACAGGCACCGGACCAGAGCAGCATGTCGGCGCCGGTCTGGACCTGAATGTAGTGGCCGAGGTGCTTGTCCGGCGCCCAGAGAATCTTTTCGCCTTTCGCATCCAGCGATTCGACGATGGGGAGCGCCACGCTGCTGGTGACCACCCAGTCGGACATGGCTTTCACCCTGGCCGACGTGTTCGCGTACACCACCACGGTCCGATCGGGATTGGCTTCGCAGAAGGCCTGAAACTCGTCCGGCGGGCAGCCGAGATCCAGAGAGCATTCCGCTTCCAGCGTCGGCATCACCACCCGCTTTTCCGGCGACAGGATCTTCGCGGTTTCTCCCATGAAACGGACACCGGCCACCACCAGCGTGTCGCCGCCCTGATCCCGGCCGAAACGCGCCATCTCCAGTGAGTCCGCGACGGTTCCCCCCGTCTCCTCCGCCAGATCCTGCACGTCACCGTCCACGTAGTAGTGGGCGATCAGCGTCGCACCCCGCGCTTTCAGGAGGCCGGCGATCTCCGCCTTCAGTGCCGCCTTCTCTTCCCTGCCCAGGTGCTCCGCCTCGAACAGCGGCACCCGGTCCTCCGGCAGACTGTAGTCTGGTATGTTGTTCTGGCTTTCCATAGACCCCGTATTTTACCACGCATGCCGCACCTGCTCCTGCTCATCGGAGACCCCGGAAAAGCCCGGAACGACAACCACGAACGACTGCCCGGGGCGTTCGAACGCGCGGGCTGGCAGGTTACCGTCGCGGACCACGACGATCTGGAAATCCGCGCAGGGTGTCTGTGCATCACCCATGTGCCGCTCGAGTCCTTCGATCTCATCTGGCCGCTGGGGTTCGGCCGCCTGGCCACCTATCTGGACCGGATGCAGATGCTCAGAAATCTGCCCGCCGAACGTTTCGTGGTCAGCCCGGATGCCCTCGTCTGGCTGCACGGGAAACACCGCTGGCTCGAGCACATGCCGGAAACGCACACCAGCGCCGACGCCGCACGCCTGCATGACGTGATGACCTCCGGCGGCGACTGGGTATTGAAGCCCACCGCCGGCAGCTACGGCCGGGACGTGCGGCTGGTGAACGGCGGTGCCATCACCGTTGCCGAGATCGAAGCGCATCTGAAAACCTGCGGCGACGGATATCTTCTGGCACAGCGTTTCGTGGCGGAGATCCGGCTGGGCGAGCAGCGGACGCTGACCGCCGGCGGCGAGCTCATCGCCACCTACACCCGGCTTCCCGGTACGGGAATCACGAGCAACCTGGCCGCCGGCGGCCAGCCGGAACCCGGCAGTCTGACGCCCGACCAGACGGACATCGCCCGGAACATTGCCCGGGAGCTGGCGGCGGAAGGCGCGGGGTTCGCAGCCATCGATCTCGTCGGCAGCCGGCTCATGGAAGTGAACGTGGCCAACCCGGGCGGGCTCGGCACCCTGGTCGAGCTCGGCGTCGGTGATTTCACGGATCAGGTGGTAGCCGCCATACTGCGCCGTCACGAGATGCCGCCGGGGCTCTGAGAAACCACCCATGACTTCGACCGGGAATCCACCGACAGACGGGATGCAGCAGCTTCTGACCCGGGCCTGCTCGAGCGTTGCCGACAGCGTCGGCCGGGGCCATGTGGCCGACTACATTCCCGCGCTCGCGGGCATCGACCCGCGCCGGTTCGGCGCCGCGATCTTCACCCGCGATGGTTCTCACGCCACCTTCGGCGATGCCGGAGAACGATTTTCCATCCAGAGCGTATCGAAGGTGTTCACGCTCGCCATGGCCCTGCGGGCGATCGGTCCCGCGCTGTGGGAGCGCGTGGGGCGTGAACCCTCCGGGAATCCGTTCAACTCGATCGTCCAGCTCGAGCAGGAAAGGGGCATTCCGCGCAATCCGTTCATCAATGCCGGCGCCATCGTTGTGTGCGACATCCTCCTCGACTTCGCCGGCGTGGAAGAAACGAAACGGCGCCTGCTGACCCTGGTCCGGGAGCTGGCTCAGGATCCCACCATCGGCTTCGACGAACAGGTCGCTGACTCAGAGGCCGAGACCGGTTTCCGGAATCTTGCGCTCGCGAACTTCATGAAGGCGTTCGGCAACCTGCGCCATCCCGTGGATGACGTGCTCGACGTCTACTTTCACCAGTGCGCCATCGCCATGAGCACGGTTCAGCTCGCCAGGGCCTCGCTGTTTCTCGCGAGTGACGGCCAGGATCCTCTGACGGGTTCCGGGTATCTCACCGACGATCAGGCACGCCGTATCTGCAGCGTCATGCTGACCTGCGGGCATTACGACGCATCCGGGGACTTTGCGTTCCGGGTGGGGCTGCCCGGCAAGAGCGGCGTCGGTGGCGGTATCGTCGCAATCGTCCCCGGCAGGGCCTCCATCGCCGTCTGGTCACCGGCATTGAATCCCAGCGGCAGCTCTCACACCGGCACCCTGGCACTCGAGAAGATCGTCATGGATGCCCGATGGCACATTCTCTGACCCGGCCGGCTCACGGGTTCCGTGCCTGCGCAGCGCCCTCAGATGCCGGTCGAAAACAGGCTGCAGCCACCGCAGAGCCTCCATCCGGGCGGGATGGTCCGAGCGCTCATAGGCGTCCAGAAAAGTCGTCAACCGGTCCAGGTCGCGCTCCAGAACGACCAGCGTAGCCGCGAGATCGGAGCGCTCCAGAACCCCGGCCGGCCTCGGGCCGGCCGCGCCCTTGTTTTTGTCCGGTCTCACCGTAGACTGCACCGTTCTTGATTGAAAGCACTCGAAAGGAGTTAAACATGGGAATGTTGGATGGAAAAGTCGCGCTGGTGACCGGCGCCGGCGGCGGCTTGGGCCGGGCGCACGCGATGCTGCTGGCCAAGGAAGGAGCTTCCGTGGTCGTCAACGATCTGGGCGGTTCCCGGGACGGTACGGGTGCCGGCTCCTCCATGGCCGACGGCGTGGTCGACGAGATCAAGGCAGCCGGTGGCAAAGCGGTCGCCCACTACGGCTCCGTGACCAGCAAGGAAGATGCCCAGGGCATGGTCCAGGCGGCCGTCGACAGCTTCGGCAAGCTCGACATTCTGATTGCCAACGCAGGCATCCTCCGCGACAAGTCGTTCAAGAACATGGAAGACGACATGTGGGACATCGTGGTGGAAGTGCACCTGCGCGGTACCTATCTGACCACCAAGGCCGCTTTCGATCACATGATCGAGCGTGGCGAGGGCGGTCGGATCATCGTCACCAGCTCCACCTCGGGACTGCTCGGTAACTTCGGCCAGACCAACTACGGGGCCGCCAAGGCCGGTATCGCCGGCTTCGCCCGCTGCCTGTGGCTGGAAGGCGCCAAGTACGGGGTCACCGTGAATACCCTGGCACCCACCGCCATGTCGCGGATGACCGAGGACATCCTGCCGGAAGGCATGCAGGACCAGTTCCCGCCGGAGTGTGTCTCCCCGGCAATCGTCTTCCTCTGCACGGACGAGGCCAAGGACATCTCCGGACGCCAGTGGCTGATCGCCGGCAACAACGTGCAGCTGCTCTCCTGGCAGCTGACTCCGATCGCAGCCCGGGATGTTTCCGAGGGGCCCTGGGACGTGGAAGAAATCGGCGAGAAGATCCTCGCTTCGAAAGACAACTGGCCCGCCATCAACCCGCTCCGCGGCTGACCGGGCAGCGGAAGGGAATCCTTCTGCCCGCAGGCTCCCCCTCTCCGGCGGAGCCTGCGCCTCTCCTCTGCCGGTGGCCGATCAGCTCCGGCTGACCAGCACCACCCGCCGATTCAGACTCCGGCCCTGCTCGCTGGCATTGCTGGCCTGAGGCGCCAGCGGCCCGACACCGTGGGCTTCCATGCGCGCCCGATCCACCTGATAGTCCGCCTCGAGCGCGTCCACTACCGCCCGGGCCCGGGCATCCGACAACGCCTGATTGTGCGCGAAGCTGCCCGCGAGATCCGTGTGGCCGACGACGAAAACTCTGAGCTCCGGCCGGTTGCGCAGCAGCACGGCCACCTGTTCCAGCGCCGGAGCAGAGGTCGCCTTCAGGACCGCCTTGTCGGTATCGAAGTAGATGCCCTCCACCACCACGTATCCGCGCAGATCGATACCTTTACCCAGCGCCTGCGCATCCAGCACCACCTTTCCGGACTCCATGGCCCGGATCTCGATCACGTGGATATCGGTGGACGATTGACCGACAGCCACGGCCACATAGGCGGTCTCGGTACCCTGATCGATACGGGCGAGCAGGTACCGGCCTGCCAGGTTTGCCATGGCATGGATGTCAGACGTCTTCTGGAAGGTGGGTCCCGCATAGCGGGCCACGCACTCCAGATCATCCTGATTGCACTGATAGAGGATCTGCGCCCCCGCCGCCAGCAGAGCGGATTCGTAGTTACGGATCATCTCGAGCCGGGAGCGATCCTTGGGATTGATGTAGTTGATCTTGGTGATACGGCCTTCGAGATCGATGGTTACGGGCTCCTTGCCCGCCTCGTCCATGCCGGCAAAAGCGTGGTATTCGTCGAACTCCACCACGTTCCTTCGCCGGATCTCGGAACCTTCATAGGGCGAAATGAGCGGATGGTCCGTCATCGCTTCTCTGGCCTGAAGCGCGGCCGGCAGTCCGCAGAGCGCGGCTAACAGATATACGCACGGCAAACGATGACGCACGAGCACCTCCCTGTGATGTGTGACGGACCCGATGATGCCTGCACGCCTTCCCATCCGCCACCACCATGCCGTCGATCCGCTATCATCCGCACCTCTACGCCAGCGAGCGCACCGATTTGTCGAATCCTATCCGCTTCTCCGCCCCTGCAGACCGGAACCGCCTGCACATTCTGGACGTGCTGCGAACGGAGCTGCCGACCGAAGGCAAGGTGCTCGAGCTCGCGAGCGGTACCGGCCAGCACGTGGTCTGCTTTGCCGAGGCGCTTGCCGGGCTGCAATGGCAGCCGTCCGACCCGGACCCCGAGGCCCGCGCCTCCATCGCCGCCCGGATCGCCGAATCGGGGCTTGCGAACATTGCACAGCCGCTGAACCTGGACCTGCTGAACGATTGCCCCGCCTTCAGCGTCGACGGCGTCATCACCGCCAATCTGCTGCACATATCGCCGCCCGAGGTACTGCCGGCTCTCATGGGGAAGTCCGCCGACTGGCTGACCGCCGGCGGAGTCCTGCACATCTATGGTCCGTTCCGGGTCGACGGCGCGTTCACCAGCGCCAGCAACGAGGCGTTCGATGCCTCCCTGAAGCAGCGCAATCCCCTGTGGGGACTGCGCGATCTGGAAACCGTGACTGAGGCAGCCAGGAGCAGCGGGTTCGGACACCCCGTCGTCCGGCAGATGCCAGCGAATAACTTTTCCCTGACTTTCCGGCGGTCCTGAGCGTCAGCGGCGGCGCCGTTCAGCGGGCGTTCGTCGACAGGAACAGCAGCATCAGGCTCTCCACCAGCTCAGCGAACGGCGGCACGAAGAGCAGGCCCAGCACCCAGACCACGGCGATGCCGGCAGAGACTTTCAGATAGGTTTGATTGCTCATCGCTCGCTGCTCCCGTTCCGCCTCGGTGCCATCTCGAAGATCCAGGTATCCCCGTCCGCAACGCTCTGCATGATCTCGGCCACGGCTTCCGGCGTTTCGCCGCCCGCATATTTCATGGCGAGCTTGCGCGCCACCCCATCGATGACGGCCGGATCCTGGATCCGGATCAGCTCCCGTTCGTAGCGTACGCCGTCGATGCGTGCCACGGCCTGTTTGCTGCCCGCCTCCACGTCGAACGCCCAGTCTTTCCAGAGCCTGCCCAGAAAGGAACGCATGTATCCGGACGGAACATAAACCTTTCCATCGCTCTCCATGATGAAGATCCGCCGTGAACTGACCGGATCACTGGTCTCGAGCTCGATGGTGAACAGGTCGTCCGTGAACGACCAGTCCGGCTCCGGACCCGTGTGCAGCGGCCCGGAGACGAGCCCGCCGCCGGGGAACAGCACGGACGGTCCGTCATCGTTCTGGTGTTTGAGTCGCAGGGTAACGAGGGTCAGGAGCAGCAGCATCACGAGGATGCCGATGATCTGTACTATGAGCTTCACTCTCTCCTCCCGGAAGCCGTTGGAGAGACGAGCATACCTCAAGCGGTCTCTGATTAAGGAGCCTGACCGGTGCGGCCCAGATGGCGGGAAATGTCGAGATGGAGCGCGAAATCCGGCATCGATCTGGAGAAACCATCTTCGACGATGCCGAAACGGACCTGCCAGCCGTTCCGCGACCGGTAATCGCCGCCCAGAATCAGCGCGATGGACTCATCACCGATGGCGCGAACGTCGGTGTCATAGTAAGCGCCGGATGCCTGGACGCCGCCGATCAGCGACAGCCCCGTAGTGAGCCGGAATGACGCCTGGAGCCCGCCGAAAACCACCGATGAGCGTTGCAGTTCCGGCAGCACGTCGGAATCCCCGAGCAGCAGCACCCCGACGTTGGCGGAGAGCGTGGTCCGCAATCCGCGCAGAGTCACCGGGTCCGACAGGCCGATGCCCACAGATACATCGAAAGCGCCGCTGCCTCTGAGCGCTTCGGACTTGCCGGTCGGCACCTTCAGGCCGCCATGGATCGCCAGCGCACGTGCGGCGGACGATGGCGTAAGCCGGTACCGGCCGGAAAGACGGATATCGCCGAGGCCGGTACCGCCGTCTTCCTGAAGAAAACGCCCGCCCTGTCCATCGTCGAAGTACAGCCTGAGACTGTCGGGTACCTGCCTGTCCCGCTTGCCGTCGGGCACACCGAGCAGATCGTGCCAGTCCGTGAGCAGACCATCCATCCAGCCGCCGCTGTGGTGGATGACGGGTACCCGGATACCGACCTCGAGAGCCTGTCCCAGCACGCGTTCGTAGGCAATTTCTAGCTGATAGATCTCCCCGTCCAGCTCGAGACTGCCGCCCGGCCTGGTTTCGATCTCCGTCAGATTGACCGCCTCCAGCGTCGTCGCTATCCGACTGGTGCCGGGATCGGCGACCGCGCCAGCGAAGAACTCCGGCCGTCCATATATCTGAAGGAAAGGATTGTAGGAACGCACTTCGAGGAACGGATCGGCCCGGACGCCACCCGACCACAGCAGCATGACGAGCAGAGCGAGCACAGACAGGCAACGACCGTACCGTTCGGCTTCTTCCGCTATCGTCTGAGCTTCCAAGGTGGCGTGGCCTCCCAGTCGAAGGGTTCCGTACCTCCGTCCGTGATCAGATGCACGCTGGCGTGGGCCTCACCGTCGTCCAGCGTCAGAAAGCCAATGGTTCCATACTGCGTGTCGTAATTATGTGGATAGGTTGGCGAACCGGGGTTGACGCAGAAAACACCCTGGACTTCCTCAATGCACTCACGGTGAGTATCGCCCGAGATGATGACATCCGGTCGGCGTTCGGGGAAAAATCGCTCGATCCAGCGATCCAGGGTGAAGTTCGGCGGCCGCTCCGGCACGGGGACATAGTGCGTGAGCCCCACCCACAGCCCTTCCAGCTCGAGCAGCCAGGCATATTTCACCCGGGGGTCTTCCGGCTGCACGGGTCGGCCGCCGCTGCCGTCCTCACCGTTTCCCCGTGCGGCATAAACCGGGGCAATGGTCTCCAGCTCGTCGAGCACGTAGAGCTGGTGAATGTCACCGGCATGAAAAATCATGTCCACGCCCTGAAAGGCATCATAGATCTGCGGCCAGAGCGTGGCGCGGGCCTCGGGAATGTGGGTATCCGAAATCAGACCGATGTTCAGAGCCATGGCGTGACTCCGTGCGGACACCTCATATGCGTAGTGCCATCCGCGGGTCAGCCCCCTGAACCGTTCAGCGGCGGCAGCGGGACGGGGCGGCTGGGCGGCGGTTCCGGCTGCGGCCGCAGGGGCGGCTCGATCGGATGCACGGGTTTTCCCGGATGCCCCGGCCAGCCCGGTCTGCCCCAGTAACCCCAGCCACCGCTCACCCAGCGGTTTCGATCGGCTTCCCGGTAGTAGACCGTCTCCGGCTGCGCCGCGGCCAGAGCTTCCAAGCGCCGGGTGCGGGCATCCTCCCGGGCCAGCCGGGATTCTTCCAGCGCTCTGGCCACGGACAGCTGCTGATCGATGAGGGCCTGCTGCTCGGCCAGAGCAGTTTCGCGGACTTCGGGCACCGCAAGCTCCACCGTCTCGGCGCCTTCCGTCTCCACATCGGAGAAGGAAACCACACCGTTCTCGTCCACATGGCGGTAGACCGTCTGCGCGCCGGCTGGCGGCGCGAGCGCAAGCAGAAGCACGAGAGATGCGATGAAGGTGGTTTGCACGATGTTCACCTGTGTCAGCCGTTCGCGGTGAGCGCTCTTCCAGCTCGCTCGCGGCCAAAGATCTCGGTGAAGGCCGTTCCCTGCCACACCGGTTTCCCAGCGATATAGACCCCTTCTACCACACCATCGGAGCGGTTCACCAGCTGATGGCAACCGTATTCCTCACGGAAGATGTATTCGATGTTTCCATCACCGTCGTAGCGCCGGAGCGCTTCCGGATCGATCAGCACCAGATCCGCCGGGCTGCCGATGTCGAGACGACCGGCGTTCAATCCGAAGAAATCCGCCGGTTCCCGGGTGAGCCGCTTCACCATGTAGCTGAACGTCTCCTCCGAATCCTCGAGCGCGATTTTCAGGCCGCGGAGGTTGCCGTCGTAGTAGGCCATGTTTGTCACGTGGGCACCGCTGTCGTTGAAGCCCGGCAGCAGCCTCGGATTCAGCAGAAGGTCCCTGACCACCCTGGGGTCGCGGTTGGCAGACACGTAGTGCCAGTAGAGATCGCGGTCGAACACCCTCAGCAGACCGAGAAAAAACGCTGCCTCGTCATGAAGGTCCCGGCCGAGCGCTTCGAATGCCTGAGACTCCGCCGCCGGGAACTCCGCTGGGGAGGATGCCTGCCAGCTCCGGTAGTCCGCGTAAATCTGCGCCATCGTCCGTCCCTGCCAGCCGGGCACCGGCGACCGGTAGATCACGTGGTCGTCGAGATTCCGGGTCATGAAAGCGTTCTCCAGTCGCAGCCGGCGCTTCAGATGATCGAGGCTGTAACCGGTTTTGCCCTTCTCCCACATGACCCTGAAAGCCTCTACGAACTCCGGATCCGACAGAATCTTCCGCCGCGCCTCCACGTCCTCGAGCTCAGTTTCGATCAGCTGCCGCATGAGCGGGTCCGCTTCCGCCAGCGGGCTGATCGCGCCTTCACTCCAGACCTTGAAGGGTGCGGCCAGCGCCTGCATGCGGAAATGCCCGTTCAGCAGTTTCGAATTCAGCAGTCTGGAGAAACCGAGAGCCTGCAGCCGGAACATCCGGTTGATGGCGCTGTCGAGAGCGGCGAGTGCGGTGATCTTCAGAGGCGCGCCGTGCAGACGGCCGCTGGTGAGCATGAACAGACGGGCCGTGAGTGCGCTGTCGTCCGTCGCCGGCGTCATCTGCCAGACACGGCCATGTCGCCGGACCACGTCCGTGAGGGCCTTGTACTCGTCGTACTTCGCGTACTGGGTGGGAATCCGCCGGTCGAGATGCGGCTGGTTGGCCAGGAAGTGCAGAGGCAGCCCGTCCGTCGAGAATCCGGGATAGCCGGCGCCAAGCGCATCGTCGAGCAGCGATACCATCTCCGCAAGCTCGGCCGCGGTCGGATCCCGCTCGATACTGTCCTTCAGGCCCATCACCTGGATGCGGAGCATGGAATGCGGGATGAGCGGGGCCAGATTGGCGGCCAGCGGCAGGGCGTTCAGATGCTCGAGATACTCGCGGGGCGACCGCCAGGTGGCTTTGTCCGCCGCCTTCGAAAGCACGGTCTTCGGAATGTTCTCCACCCGGGCGAAGCAGTCGACGACGGGGTCCTGCTCCGGCGTGCGTTGAGCGCCGAAGGCGAGACCGATGCTGCAGTTGCCGACAACCACCGACGTGGTTCCGTGCCTGACCACCTCCGGCAGACCGGGCGCCAGCTCCACCTCCAGGTCCTCGTGCGTGTGGATGTCGAGCAGACCCGGCAGCAGCCAGCGTCCGCCGGCCTCGTGCACCGAGGCCGCGTTCTCGGCGGGAAGACCAAGACCTTTGGCCACCACCCGCCCATCCTGCACCGCCAGATCGAGCAGCTCCGCCGGAGCACCGGTGCCATCGAAGACTTTCGCGCCACGTAACAGAACATCCCAGGTCATCGTGCTTCCTCCGCCGTTACCTCCGGCGCACCGGCGGAGCCGTTGCGCCGGAGGGAGTCCGTATTGCTCTCGGTGGGATTCTCGATCGGTGGCATCTCCTCGTCCACGTTGCGCACGGATCGGGAGACCGCCGCCAGCAGGAGAATGGTCACACCGAAAGCGATGCCCGCGCAGACCAGAGCCACCGCCACGTCATAGGCTTCGGCGATGAGCGAGATAGGGATCACACCCAGCGGCATGAGCCCGTGAGACATCATGTCGATGCTCATGATCCGCCCGCGCATGTGATGAACCACCTGCATCTGCAGAAGCCCCCGATTGAGCGACATGTTCCAGGCGCTGACGAAACCGATGCAGGCCACCAGCACCGCAGCCACCGGCACGGCCACCGCCAGACCGAAGAAGGAGGTGAAAGCCCCCCAGCCGAGGCAGGTCCCGATCAGCCAGGCCGCCTTGTGCCGGATCTCGCCGATCCAGGCCAGCATCAGGGAGCCGCCGATGGCCCCCATGCCCATGGCGGACATGAGAATACCCAGGTCCTCCGGCCCGCCACCCAGAATGTCTTCGTTGAAAGCGGGCAGCAGCGTGTTGAGCGGCATGCCGAACAGAAACGGCACGATGGACAGCAGAATGAGCCCGAAGACGGGCGGATTGGCCCAGACATAGCGAAGCCCGTCCGCCATGTCCGTCAGCGCGCTCTTCTGCTCGCTGGCCTGCTCGCTCACCCCCCGCTTGCTGACCATGAGCATGGTGACCGCGGAGATGAAATAAAGGGCCGCGATCATGAAGTAGACGATGCCCACCCCGTAAGTAGAGCTGGTATCGCCGCCGGCGACCCAGGCGATCAGAAATCCGGCCAGCGCCGGGCCGAGGATCCGGGAAAGATTCCAGCTGGTGGTGTTCAGCGCCATGGCGGTGAAGATGAGGCGCTCCGGAATCAGCTCCGGCACGAAAGCCTGCCGGGCGGGCATGGACAGCGCCAGGATCGAGCCGTTGAAGAAGCCGAACCAGATGAAATCCCAGAAGTTGACCCGGTCGGTGATGATGATCAGACCCATGATCACCGTAGCCAGACAGTTGAGGGTCTGCGCCGACGTGATGATCAGTTTCTTGGGCATGCGGTCCGCCAGCACGCCGCCGAGCAGCGAGAAAGCCACCGTCGGGATCATGAAGGACAGCGTGACCCAGGCGAGATCGAGCGCAGAGGAAGTGAGCGTGTAGACGAGCCAGCCGCGGGCGATGATCTGCATGTTCATCGCGAAGGAGGAACCCAGAGATCCCACCCACAGCCACCGGAAGTCTGCATAACTGAGTGCCTGGGTGATGTTGCGGTCAGCCACGCAGATTCCTGTCCGGGGAAACCGGCTATATTATCATGAGCGGATCACTCAAGATCTGAACAGCCGTTCAGATTCATCGGCGGGGGGAGGAATGCCAGTGACCGAAACCTACACTTCCGAGTTCCCGGAACTCGGCTTCTATGGCCTGCCGGGGCACACGCGAACGCCCCGGGACGTGATCGGCCAGGTCCAGGACGCGGAACGACTGGGTGTCGGGAACGTCATGATCTCCGAGCGCAGGGACTACAAGGAGATCGCAGCCATCTGCGGCGCCTGCGCAGCGGTGACCGACACCATCTACATCGGTTCTTCCGCCACCAACCTGAACTCCCGGCAACCGGTGATCACCGCATCCATCGGCAGCACGCTCAACCGGCTCTCGAACGGGCGCTTCGCGCTCGGTCTGGCCAAGGGCAGCATCCATGTCGCCCGGGCCTGGAACGTGGACTACCCCACCTATGCCCGGGAAGCGGAATTTCTCACGCTCATGCGGCGCCTCTGGCGGGGTGAAACCATCAACGCCTACGAAGGCGCACTCGGCAGCTTCGGGTCGCTGGGCCTGGCCCCCTACGTCAATGAAGACATCCCGATCCTGTACGTGGGGTTCGGACCGAAGAGTCTCAACAACGCAGGCAGAATCTACGACGGCGTGCACCTCCACACCTTCATGGGCGATCACGCGCTCACCAGCGCGGTCGCCTCGGTGCGGGCCGGCGAGCAGAAGGCCGGGCGAGAACCCGGCGAGGTGAAGATCTGGTCCGTGTTCGCCACCGCCTGTGACGTCCCGGAAGCCGTCTACCTGAAGTACATCGTCGCCCGGCTGGCCACCTACCTGCAGATTCCCGGCTATGGAGAACTGCTGGTTCGGGTCAACGACTGGGACGAGGAAGTCCTGAAGTCCTTCCGCAGCCACAAGGCCGTGACCAGCGTGGGCGGCCTGATCGACAGCGTCGCCAGCACCGGACAGCTGGCCGAAATCGAGAAGATCATTCCACAGAACTGGCGCCCGGCCGCCGTCGGCAACGCCCGGGAATGCGCGGAAGCCTGGGTGGGGCAGTTCGAAGCCGGCGCGGACGGCCTCATCATTCATGCCAGCACACCGGAGGAATTCGCGCCGGTGCTGGACGAATACCGGAAGATCCGCCCACATGAGCGTTTCGAAGGCCGGACGAACCGGCCGGGTTGAGCTTGAGCAGGAACGGAGACCGGCAGATGAAGCTGGCCATCGAACTCGGCGGCGTTCAGCCGGATACGCTGGATCTCACGACCCGGTGGGTACAGCACGCCGAGAAGCTCGGCATCGACATGGCGTTCTCCGCCGAAGCCTGGTGGAGTGATGCGGCCACCCCCATTGCGTTTCTGGCCGACAAGACCGAACGCATCCGCCTCGCCACCGGGATCATGCAGGTCACCGCCCGCACACCGGCCATGACGGCCATGACGGCGCTGACGCTGCACGACCTGACCGGCGGCCGGTTCGTGCTGGGCCTGGGCGCCAGCGGTCCCCAGGTGGTCGAAGGGCTCCATGGGATCCGCTACAACCCGGCGCTCACCCGCCTGCGGGAAACCGTGGACATCTGCCGGATGATCTTTGCCGGTGAGAAGGTCCGCTACCGCGGCAGGGTCTATCAGCTGCCTCTGCCGGACAGCGAGGGCAAGCCGATCAGGATCGCTCACGAACCCGCGGATGTTCCGATTTATCTGGCCACGCTCGGACCCAACTCGCTGCGATTTACCGGCAGTGAGGCGGACGGCTGGCTGGGCACCTCATTCTCGCCGGCACAGACCGGTGCTCACCTGGACTACCTCAGGGAAGGCGCGGAAGCGTCAGGACGCTCACTGTCCGACCTGGACCTCTGCGTTTCCGTCCGTGTGGAGATCGGCGAAGACGTGGAAGCCATGATCGCGCGTCGGAAACCCCAGGTTGCCTTCAACATGGGCGGCATGGGATCCGCCACCACCAATTTCTACAATGACGCCTTCAGGCGCGCCGGCTACGAGGAGGACGCGAAGGCCGTGCAGGCGCTCTGGCTCGAAGGCAAACGGGAAGCGGCGGCGGAGCGCGTGCCGGATGCCATGGTGACGGAGTTTCAGGCACTCGGGACGCCGGACATGGTCCGGGAACGTTTCCGGAAATACCGCGACGCCGGCGTCACCACGCTCAAGCTGGGTCTGGACAGCGCCGGCCCGCCCGGTCCCGCCCGTTTCGAACGCCTGGAAGAGATCGTCGATATTCTGGAGGGACTCTGATGAAGCTCTACATGGTGCCGCTGGCCCCGAATCCGACCAAGGTCATGCTCTACATCGCGGAGCGTGAGCAACTCGGTACCCGGATGGGCATCGAGCAGGTGGTGGTCAATACGGTGAAAGGCCGCCACAGGGAGCCTGAGCATCTTGCCCGCAATCCGTTCGGTACCGTGCCGACCCTGGAGCTCGATGACGGCACCTACCTGGCGGAATCGCTCGCCATCATCGAGTATCTGGAAGAGAAGTTTCCGGAAGACGCATTGCTCACCGGTACGGCCGAGGAGAGAAACAGAGCCCGGGACGTGGAGCGCATCATCGACCTGCGGCTAGCCGGACCCATGGGTGCCTTCGGCCATCTGACGAATTCTCCACTCGGTCGACCGCCCGACCCTGAGGGCGCCGCCGAGATGGAGGAGAAGATGCAGACACCACTGGACTATCTGGAGAATCTGCTCTCCGACAGCCGGCCGCTCCTGCTCGGCGAGCGGGTTTCCATCGCCGACTGCACCCTGCAGGCATCGCTGCAGTTCGTCCGCTACGTGGAGGCCGACGTCTTCGGCGACCGCCCGCTGCTGCGGGCATGGGATGAGCGCTACCGCGCACGCCCGGCAGCGAAGGCCGTGCTTCGCTGGTGATCCAACGAGGCCACGAGGAAGACTATCCGGGCCTGTCCGCTGCCAGCTACACCCTCTCGCTGCTCTTTGTCGCCTACATCTTCTCCTTCATCGACCGGCAGATCCTTGCGCTCCTGGTGGGGCCCATCCGGGCAGACTTCGGCATCTCCGACTTCCAGTATTCCCTGCTTCAGGGCGCCGCCTTCGCCCTGCTCTACACCTTCGCCGGTCTGCCCATCGGCAGGCTCGCCGATCGCCACTCCCGGAAGTTCATCCTGTTTGCCTCGGTCTCCTTCTGGAGCCTGGCCACCGTCGCCTGCGGGCTGACGAAGAACTTCGCGCAGCTGTTCACCGCACGGATGGCCGTGGGCGCCGGTGAGGCCGGACTCGCACCGCCGGCCTACTCCATCATCCTGGACAGCTTCCGGGCCCAACACGTGGGCTATGCCATGTCGATCTACAAGCTGGCGGTGAAGGTGGGCGGCGGTCTGGCGCTCATCGTCGGCGGTGTGCTCTACGACTTCTATGCGGGTCTCGGCATTCTGACGCTGCCGCTGATCGGGGAGATCCGGCCCTGGCAGGCCACCCTGATCACCGTGGGCGCACCCGGACTCATCATCGGGGCTCTCATGCTCACCATCGACGAGCCGAGCCGGAAGGACCTGGCCGAGCAGCAGGACGCCGGTCAGGTCCCCATCCAGGATGTGGCCGCCTATGTCTGGAAGCGCCGCCGGCTCTATCTGTCCCTGTTCTTCGGCTCGTCGATGATGGCCATGGCGGGCTATGGTGCTGCGGCCTGGTACCCGGAGTTCTTCACCCGCACCTACGGGTTTTCCAAGACCGAAGCCGGCACCTGGTTCGGCAGCATCGTCCTTTTCGGCGGCGGGCTCGGCGTGTTCTTCGGTGCCTGGCTGGCCAGCCGTCTGGCAGCCCGCGGACACACGGATGCCTATGTACGGGCAATGGTGATCACGGCCCTGGCCGCCGTGATTCCGGCGACGGCGGCGCCGCTGGCAGGCAATGTCACGGCAACCCTGCTGCTGCTCGGGCCCGCCACGCTGCTGTCCGGCTCCTATCTGGGGGTGATGGCCGTTTCCTTCGTGGTGATCTCGCCCAATCAGCTCCGGGGACAGCTCACGGCCGTCTACATCTTTGTCACCAACATCCTGGGCATGGCGGTGGGCACGAGCATCCTGGCGGCCTTCACGGATTTCCTCTACCAGGACGATGCGCTGCTGCATTATTCCATCGCCACGGCAGTGGCCATCTTCTACCCGAGTGCGGCGCTGCTCTTCTGGTACTGCCTGCCCGCCTATCGGCAGGCAGCCGCCGAATCCGGCACCTGGAAGCTCTGAATCAGCAGCTCAGCCGGTAGGTATCCCCATCCCGGACGATGTGGCCGGCGGTCGGTGCCGCGAAGTGAGTACCGATGATGAGCACCGGCCGGTCGGCATAGCGTTTGAGAAACGCTGCCCGGGTCTCGTGACTGAGGTCCTGATTCCAGTCCGCGGAGCTCGACCAGTCCGCGTGGGCAATCTGACAGGGATGGTGAATCATGTCCCCGGTAATCACCGCCTCTTCCCCTTCGGAGGCGATGTGGATGCTGACGTGCCCGGGCGTGTGGCCCGGGGTGGGCTCGAGCCAGACCTCGTCCGTCACCCGATGATCCGGGCGGACCAGATCGGCGAGACCCGCGTCGAAGATGGGCTGCACCGAGTCCTCGATCACCGGTCCGTACTCCTGCGGCTCGTTGCACCAGTGCGCCCACTCGTCCTCGGCATAGAGGTATCGGGCGTTCTCGAAAGTCGGCTGCCAGACGCCGTCCACCAGGCGGGTGTTCCAGCCCACGTGATCCACATGCATGTGGGTGCAGAGCACGGTGTCGAAGGCCTCGGGGCGGAAGCCGGCGGTTGCCAGGCTGTCCAGAAAACCGGTCTGCATCCGGTTCCAGCGCGGATAGGTGCGTTCCTTGTCGTTGCCGATACAGGTGTCCACCATCAGCAGCCGCCCCTCGGATTCGAGAATCAGGCTGTGAATGGAAAGCACGATCCTGCCCTGTTCATCCACGAAGGGTCGGATCCAGGGCAGGCGCCCCAGCGCCTCCGGCGTTGCCTGGGGCAGCAGATAGGGGCCGAGGGAAGCCGTGGTCAGCTCCACCATCTGGGTGATCTTCACTTTTCCTATCTGCCATTTCAGCATCGTCGGTCCCGTGTCTGCCGGGTTTCTGGAGCCTTTCAGAAAGCGTGCGGAGGGTCAATCGGGCAGCGCGAAACCGGAAAGAGGTCTCAGTTCGAGCCGGTTGCAGATTGTCTCAATACTTCTTCAAGTACCCCTTGCGTCAACTTGTCGACACTGTGCTCGGACACTTAAAAAACGATCGGGTTGGACACCATCATGTACGTGACAGGACGACAGCGTCATAATCAGGCCTTACTGGCCCCCAGCCGCAAGGACGAGAAGGCGATCGTTCAGATGCTCAGGGGTCTTCAGGCGTACCGGGAGATCCTGGAAGCCACCGATGCCGAAGCGGCACGCGCGGTACTGAATCAAGGATTGTCAGACATTGCCCGAGGCTTACAGAAACTTGCTCAGGGACCCATGGGTCGCCTGGATCCGGAACTGCTTCTTCAGGATCTCGAGTCCTTCATTCAGGAGAGCAGCCTCACTCTGGTCGGCAGCGAGTCCGAGGAGTCCCGGGAAGCGGTCTGACCGCCCACACCTGCTCCCCTTTCTGTTTGCAGGGATCGCGACCACCGCATTGACTGCGGAACCGGCGGCGGAAGAGACGCTGCCGGCCATCGACCAATCCGACTTCGCTCAATGCCTGATCCGTTTCCGGGAGGCGGCCATCGACGCCGGCGTCTCGGAAACCACCACCGACCAGGTCCTCTCCCAGGTCTCGCTCTCCGAGCGGGTCCTGGAGCTCGACCGGCGCCAGCCCGAGTTCACCCAGACCTTCGCCGACTATTTCAATCGCCGGGTGACCAGTGCCCGGGTGGAGCGCGGACGGGAGATGCTGGCCACTCATCGGACGCTTCTCCTGGAGATTCAGCAACGGACGGGCGTGCCGCCTCAGTATCTCGTGTCCTTCTGGGGCCTGGAGACCAACTTCGGCAGCTATCTCGGCAAGATGGCGATCCCCGACTCGCTGGCGACACTCGCCTGTGACCGGCGCCGCAGCGGCTACTTCACCGGTGAGCTGGTCTCCGCACTCCGGATCATAGACTCCGGCGACGTCGAACTCGCCGAGATGAACGGGTCCTGGGCCGGGGCGATGGGCCATGTGCAGTTCATGCCCAGTGCCTATCTGCGCTACGCGGTGGATTTCGATGGCGATGGCCGGCGCGATCTGTTCGCCAGCACGGAAGATGCCCTGGCATCCGCCGGCAATTTTCTTCAGGCGCTCGGCTGGCAGGCCGGGCTCCGCTGGGGTCGGGAGGTGCAGCTCCCCGAGGACTTCGATTTCGCGCTGGCCCGGGGTGCCGCGAAGAAACCGCTCGGCGACTGGCGTCGCCTGGGCGTGACCGATGCCTTCGGGCATCCGCTCTCCACCGTGCCCGTGGATGCCGCCCTGCGCCTGCCGGCAGGACATCGGGGGCCGGCTTTTCTGACCTATGCGAATTTCGACGTGATCATGGGCTGGAACCGCTCCGTTTACTACGCCCTGGCGGTCGGGCATCTGGCCGACCGGATCGCCGGAGCCGGCCAGCTGCGCACGCCGCCACCGGAGGACGACCTGCGTTTCTCGAACGACGATCTGCTGGCCCTGCAGCTGCAGCTCGCGGCTCTGGGCTACGACCCGGGCGAGCCGGACGGACGGCTCGGGCCGGCCACCCGGAACGCGGTCAGCCTGTTTCAGTCGGACAACGGGTTCATTCCCGACGGCCACCTGGACCCGCAGGTGGTGGAGAAGATACGCTCCCTGGCGGCGACGGCGGGCGGCTGATCAGCCTCCCCCGCCGTTGCGCTCATCCAGCACCGCCCGGATCTTCGCGTGCTCGGCTTCGTCCAGCTTGAACCGGCTGAACAGGGCGGCGCCGATCACGTAGCAGACCAGAGGAAAGAGCCCGTACAGGGTGACCATGGCCAGCTTCACCGTCATGGTCTGTTCCTCATTGGGCACGAAACCTGCCCCCTGGAGCACGAAACCGGTCAGCAGCAGCATGACACCGGTGGCACCTTTGTAGACGAAGTTCCAGGCCGCGAAGTAAGACCCTTCCTTGCGCTCGCCGGTGACCATCTCGTCATAGTCGATCACGTCGCCCTGAATCGAGGGTGACAGGGTTCCGCCGCAACCGGCGGCGAGCCCGGCAGTCACCGCGAAAGTGCAGATGTAGAGGATCTTCATGTTGACGTCCTCCATGAACGGCAGCGCGAACATGGCGCCGAAAGAGACGCCGGTCATGAGCATGGAGAACATCCACAACCTCACCTTGCCGAAGCGCCGGGACAGCGGCAGCCAGAGCGGCACGGAGAACGAGGAAGGCACCATGTAGCAGAGGATGATTACGGGCGCCCAGATGGCTGCCCCCACCACGTACTGGGTGACATACAGGGTGAGCGCGCCGATGGCGGCCGAACCCACCTGCTCGATGAAGGTGACCACGATCAGCAGACGGGCATGGGGATTCTGCCAGACGTCCCGGAATGCCTGAAACGGATTCTCGTTGACCCTGCCCTGGTAATCGGCACGTTCCTTGAGCTTGCCCACCGACAGCAGGATGAGGACCACCATGAACGCCGCTGCCAGGATGGCCAGGTCGAACGCTTCCGCCCGCACTACGTCCCGACCCTCCTGCTCGGCGGTGATGAGCAGGTAGAAGCTGATCAGGGAGAGGATGGAGCCGAAAGTGTAGAATCCGTGCCGGACGCCGAACAGCCGGCTGCGTTCGTGATAGCTGCCGGAAAGCTCCGCACCCAGGGACAGGTGCGGCACGAAGAATACGGTCATGGCGGAATAGAAACCGATGATGGCCACCGCCATCCAGATCACCAGGGCCGTGTCGGAGAGGCTTTCCGGCGGCCCGAAGACCATGATGAACGTCGCGCCGATGGGCAGACAGCTCGCCAGAATCCAGGTGCGTCGGCGGCCGTACCGGATCCGGGTACGATCCGAGAGATAGCCGACCACCGGATCGGACACCGCGTCCCAGATACGCGAGGCAGAGAAGATCAGGCCCATGATGGCGGGGGCGATGAGCAGCACGTCCGTGGCGAACTTCATCACGTACAGCGACAGCATGAGATACATGTAGCCGGCACCCATGCCGGGTGTGCCGTAGGCGAATATGGTCGGCCAGGAAACCCTGTCCGGCAGTACGCCGGCCGGCTTCGTCTGTGCCTGTGCCACGCTCAGGCGTTCCGGATGGTGAGACCGCCGTCCACCGGCAGGGCCACCCCCGTGATGAAGCTGGCAGCGGGCAGAACCAGGCTGAGTGTGGTCTGGGCCACCTCCTCCGGATCCGCGTAACGCTTGAGCGCCACCCGACGCCGGGCGAACTCAGCCTTGGCCTCGTCGGGAATGGCCGACGTCATGCCCGTATTGATGGGCCCGGGACAGATGCAGTTCACCGTGATGCCTTCGCCGCCGAGCTCCACCGCCAGCGACCGGGTGAGGCCGATGACGCCGGTCTTGGCTGCCGTGTACGGGCTCCCGAACTTGGTCGCGCCCAGGCCTTCCGTGGATGCGATGTTGACGATCCGCGGATGCGCCGCCTGGCGCAGATGCGGCAGGGCGGCCCGGATCGTGCGTGTATGCGCCGTCAGCAGCACGGAGAGCGAGAGGTCCCAGGCGGCCTCATAGTCGTCCGCGTCGATGGGTGCGAACCGGGAGATACCCGCATTGTTGACCAGGATGTCCATGGCGCCGAAGTGATCGCCGATCTCGGCAAACACCGACCTGATCGCCTCACCGTCATCGAGGTCCAGCGTCCAGGCCCTGGCCTCCCTGCCCGCCGCCTCGATTTCCGCCACCACCTCCGCCAGCGGTTCGGCGTTCAGATCGATGGCCGCAACCCGGGCACCCTGTTCGGCAAAGAGCCGGGCGGTGGCGGCACCCATGCCGCTGGCCGCACCGGTGACGATGGCGACGGATCCCTCGATGGACCTGCTCAACTGGCTCAGACGTTGCTCACTCATGCTCACTCCAGTGAATCGAAACGGCCTTCGGTGATGTCGTCACCGAACAGGGCCCGGGAAAAAGGTTCGTAATCGGGACCGCGGCGCAGATGATGGCCGCCGTCCACGGAAAGATTGACGCCTGTGATCCAGGACGACTCGGGGCCGGTGAGAAAACGCACGGCCCGGGCGATGTCCTCGACCACGCCGGTCCGCCGCAGGGGCATGCAATCGAGGTAATCCTCGAGCACCTCCTCGGTGCCGAACAGACCCTGGGCGATGTCGGTATCCACGAGTCCCGGGCAGACACTGTTCACGCGGATGCCCGCCGTGCCGAGCTCGTCCGCCGCACCGCGCACGAGCATGTCGATGCCTGCCTTGCTCACGCCGTAGGCGTGCATGAAACGGTGAGTGCGCACGCCGGCAATGGAGGAGATGGCGCACATGGCCCCGCCGCCGGCCCGGCCGATGCATCTCGCCGCATGCTTGAACGTGTACATGCAGCCGTCCAGGTTGGTCGCGATCACGCTGCGCCAGCGTTCACTATCGGTGACTACCAGCGGCGCGATGTCCCCGGTGCCGGCATTCGCCACCGCAATGGTCAGCGGCTGGCGGTCGTTCGCCGCACGAACGGCTGCCTCGACCTCGGATTCCACCGCCACATCCGCCGCGTGCACGTCCACCTGCGCGCCTTCCGGAAATCCAGCTTTCGCGGTCGCGAGCTTTTCCTCATTGCGGCCCACCAGGGTGATCCGGGCCCCATCTGATGCCAGTGCCATGGCACTGGCAAGCCCGATACCGCTGCCGCCGCCCGTCACCAGCGCGTGCTGTCCTTCCAGGCTCATGCCCGTTGTCGTCCTCTGCTTCCCCGAATGCGCCACTCTAGCAATTGCATTGACGCCTGGGCTACCTTTGTGACAACGCCGTCCCGACACCCGTTCCCTCGACATGCCCGAACCGCTCGACGACCTGTCTGCTCGCCTCTGCCGCTATCTGGAGTCCGTCTGGGCGGCCAACGTCGGCTGCGAGCATGTGGAGCAGATCCCCGGCGGCGCATCCCGGGAGACCTACCGGCTCAAGCTCAGGGTGGACGGCGAGAGCCGCGGCGTCATTCTGCGCCGGGATCCGCCCTCCAGCCTCATCGATACGGAGCGCTCTCTGGAGTATCGGACTTACGAGGCGGCCTGGCGGGCCGGCATCCCGGTGCCCGAGCCCCTGCTCCTGGAGGAGGACGAAGCCGTGCTCGAGCGGCCTTTCTCCCTGATGGCGGAGGTGACCGGATGCGAGTCCGCCATCGCCAATCTGGCCCTGCCCCGGTACGAGTCCGTGCGGGCAACCATCGCGGAACGTAAATGGACGCTGCTCGGAGAGCTGGCCGCCCGGGACATCGACAAGCTGGGCGTGACTGCGTTCATGGAGGTACCCGAGCATGCCGCTGCCCGGGAGCTCGATTACTGGGCCGGCGTGATCCGCAAAGACGCACTCAGTCCGCAGCCGGTGGCCGAGGCCGCCATCCGCTGGCTCAGGCGCCATCTGCCCGGCCCCTCCGAGCGTCTGTGTCTGGTGCACGGCGACTACCGGTCGGGCAACTTCCTCTACAACAGCGCCGGCGAAATTCCCGCGCTGCTGGACTGGGAAATGGCGCACATCGGAGATCCGCTCGAAGACCTGGCCTGGTCCCTGGACCCGCTGTGGGGCTGGCCGGAGAAGACGCTGGCGGGCGGACTCCTGCCGCGGTCCGAGGCCATCGCCCTGTGGGAGAAGGCCAGCGGCATCCGCGTCGACCGGAAGGCATTCCGCTGGTGGCAGGTATTCGCGTCACTCAAGGGGCTCGCCATCTGGATCTCGTCCAGCGAGGATTTCGCCAACGGCACCACCAAGGAACCGATTCTCGCCATTGCCGGCTGGATGATGACGGATCGGCAGAACCGGATTCTGGTGGATCGGCTGCGGCCGGACGACCCCAATCAGTTGACGGAGGCACTGCTGTGATCCCCCGTGCCAAAGAAGCGCTGAACGACCTGGCCGGCCGGCTCGGCATGCGGGTCATACCCGAGCTCGGCAATCCCTACACGGTGGCGGATACCGGCCTGATCAGCCTGCTGATGACCATGCTGAGCACCGAGCTGGAATCAGGCGTCGAGCGACGCATGGCGGATGGTGAGGCTCTCAAGGCACTGTTCGAGACCGCCACGGAGGCTCCGGGTGCCGACGCCCGTGCCGCATTCGCCGACAGTCATCCCGACTCACTGGCCCTGACGGAGGTGACCGCCTGGCTGGACCGGGGCCTCGATCTCCTCATCGCGCTGCATGCCTGGGCGGAAGAAACCACCGATGCAGATCTGGATCGCCGGGTCTGGGCATTTCTCGCCGCACATACCGACCGGCACCGTTTCGACCTCTGACCTCAGACCGCTGCGGCCGCCCGGCCCGACGGCGTCACTTTATAGAGATACGCCGGCAGTGCGCAGGACAGCCCGATGGTGAGATTGAGCACGATGAACGGCCAGGGCGCCGGTCCGTCGTCGCGGCTGAAGAGATAAACCCAGAATACGAGCGACGAGATCAGCAGATCGGCGGTGAATCCGGCCACGGCCCCGTTCAGGAAGAGCGCACTCACGAATGCCGGCAGATCCAGACCTGCTGCCGCAAAGAACTGAAAGAAGAAGAGATAGGGCACCACCGCGCCGACGATGGCCAGGATCAGATAGACGTTTTTCATGAGAGTCTCCGGCTGAGGCATACCCGTGCACCCTAGACCGCCCGGGTAATCCGGCCAATTACCTCAAAGGTAATGGTCTCACCGCCACAGCAGACTACACTGTGCCCATCACCCGGAAGGACAGCACCGTGAGCGAAGCCACACTGACCAGAGACACACCCATCGTGGATTTCGGCGCTCTGCTCAAGGACTGGCGGGCGCACCGCCGGGTGAGTCAGCTCGATCTGTCCTCGCTTTCGGGCATTTCCCAGCGGCACATCAGCTTTCTCGAAACCGGCCGCTCCCGGCCGAGCCGGGCCATGGTCCTGGCGCTGGCCGACTCCCTGGACGTGCCGCTCAGGGAGCAGAACGCGCTGCTGCAGAGCGCCGGCTTCGCACCGGCCTGGTCCGAGAGCCCGCTGGACAGCCGGGGTTCCGAGCTGTTCCAGGCAGCGCTCGAAGCCACCCTCGCCCATCACGAGCCCTACCCGGCGATGGTGCTGGACGGCCGCTGGAACCTGGTGATGGCGAACGAAGGCGCGCTCCGCTTTTTCGGGCAGTTCGTGGACGTGTTCGAGGCGCTGACCGCCATCGGCTCTCCCTCGGAGTTTCAGGTGGTGAGGCTCTGCCTCCGGGAGGAAGGCCTGAAACCCTTCATCGACAACTGGGAGGCCCTGGTCTTCAGCTTCCTCGCCAGGGCCCGCCGGTCCCTCCTGCTGAACCCGAGGGATCCGTACCTGCCCGGGCTGATTCGGGAAATCACCCGGCACCCGGATGCACCGGACGAGTGGCGCCAGCCGGACTGGACCTCGTCACCGGAACCGGCACTCGCCATGAGCATGCGCAAGGGAGAACGCGTGTACCGTTTCTTCACCATGCTGGCACACTTCGGCTCGGCCCAGAGCGTGACCCTGGAGGAGCTTTCCGTGGAGACCTTCTACCCCGCGGACGAGGCTACCCGGGCGCATCTGGAAGCGCTGGCCCACACCTGATCACACCCCGGGACCGGGCGCAGTTCGACCTTGCCTTCCAAAAAGCGCCTTGTACAATACGCGCTCTTTTTTCCGGGAACCCTCAGAACGGGTCCGGATAACCAGACAGGGTCGTTAGCTCAGTTGGTAGAGCACCGGGCTTTTAACCCGTTGGTCCTGGGTTCGAGCCCCAGACGACCCACCATCCTTCCCGATCGTCCCACCCGGCCGGGCTATGTCTCCGGCAGCCAGGCCCCATGGAAACCCGCCGGGATACGCCGGGGCAGGTGAACGGTTGCCACCGCTTCTCCGTCCACGGCCTGAGCGTCGAGAATCACCAGATCGCTGGTATCGGTCCGGGCACGGTAGGCGCAGAACAGCAGCCAGCCACCGTCCTCGGCGTTGGACCGGGCAGGATCCGGTACGAATACGGGCTCGCTGTTCTGGTCATCGACGGGCGGCTCGTGCGCCGTAACGAAGCCGGTTTCCACATCCACCTTCACGATCCCGCGCATTTCCCGGTCTGTCGGCTGCAGCACGCCGTAAACGTAGCGATGACGGCGGCCGGTCCGGTTCTCGTTGATCCGCGGCATCTCCATGTCCTGTTCGGACAGCGGCCGCTCACCGACCCGTCCGGTCCTGAGATCGATGTCGTAACGCCAGAGACGACCCAGCGGATTGGGCTCGAAACCGCTCGACGCGGCATCGAGGCGCAGAAAGCTGTCGTACCGGATGGCATCGAGCACGATACGGTCCTCTCCGTCCTCGTAAGCATTGGCGACGTGCTGGATGAAACCCGGCTCGATGGCAAACCAGCGCACGACGCCGCCGGACCTCGGAATCACGCCGAGGCGTGCCGTGCGTTCCTCGAACCAGCGAATGGGAATACGCAGGCCCTTCTCGAACAGCGACAGGTCATAGGCGACATTGCCGTCCAGCAGAAGGCTGTGGCGCCCGGTGATGGCACAGTCGTGCATCATGGCCGGACCCGGCAGATCGATGACCTGCTCCACCGTCACCCGCCCTCCGGCGTCCGAAACCCCGTAGACCAGGCAGGGCTCCGCCCAGCTGCTGCGGAACCAGATCAGCTCACCCGTTTCCGGATCCAGCTTGGGGTGCGCGGTGATCCCGGCTTCCAGTCCTGCGGGTACCGGACCGGTATCGAGGCCGGGCAGCAGCTCGACCGGGGGACCGCCTTCGGCAAGCGCCAGATCCCGACCGGCATGGCGGATCACGTTCACGTTCGGATTGGTCTCAGGACGGGTGGCCGCATCGGCCGCGTCGAAATGCCCCGCCCACTGCCGGGTGCGGACCCAGCGATTGGCATATTCCAGCGCGTTACCCTGCTCGAGCCGGATCCCGTGCACCATGGCCGCCTCCGGCCACCAGTCCAGCATGCCGGAACCGGAGAAGGCGCCGGAGTACGGATTCGGACCATTGCGTACCAGAGTACCCGTCAGCCCTTCCGGCAGAATCCCGGTCACAGGCAGCTGCCGGACGTTCACTTCATCGGCAACGGGGGCCAGCGCACCGGCGTTCAGATCGAGCAGGCCCTCCCCGCCCGGACGGACGCCGGTCATCAGACCCGTTCCCCGACCTGGCGCAGAAAGGCATCCAGATTCTGTGCACAGAGCGCATCCATCGGCAGACTGAGCAGCACGTCTCGGGCAATGCCTTCGGCATCCGCCAGCAGCTCCCGGCCACCGGTGGTCAGGCACGCAAGGCTCTTCCTGGCATCCCGTTCGCTCTTGAGCGTCTCGACCAGGCCGAGTTTCTCCATGGGTTTCAGTGCCCGGGTGACGGCGGACGGCGTCAGACCCACTGCCTGAGCGAGCTCCACGCGCATGGCCCGGGCATCCGGGCGGGCGGCAAGCTCCCGGAGCAGACGGTATTCGCTGAAGCTGATGCCCCGGACAGCGGACAGCGCCCGGTCCAGGCGTCGCTCCAGATAGCCGGCCGCGTTCACCAGGTCGAACGCCAGGGCTTTCCGGGCGTCGACGTCGTTGGAATCGTGTTCGAAGGTGTTCATGCGTGAATATTACTTGATTACTCACGCTTTAGTCACGTTTTATTTCGCAGTCTGGGCGGAGCCATCAGCCCGGGCAGTGCTGCCCGGGCTGACGATCGGGCTTCAGGCGGCCTCGGAGGTGCGCGCCTTGAGCCAGACTTCCAGCTCGTCGGCGCTGCCGACGTGCTCGCCATTCACGAAGACCTGAGGCAGGCTCGTCCGGCCGCTTACCGCCCTGAGCGTGCGGTCGCTGAAGTCCCGGTTCAGCACCGGAGCGTCGAAGGTGATGCCGGCTGCATCCAGTGCCTGCTTGGCCCGGGTGCAGTGCGGGCAACCGTTCCTGGTGAACACCGTCACATCCAGAACGCCGGGTGCGTTGGGCGCCAGGTATCCGAGCATGGTGTCGGCATCGGAGACCTCGAAGGGGTCCCCTTCAACTTCCGGCTCGATGAACATCTTCTCGATCACACCGTCCCGCACCAGCATGGAGTACCGCCAGGAGCGACGGCCGAAACCCAGATCGTCCTTCTCGACCAGCATCCCCATGCCTTCCGTGAACTCGCCGTTGCCGTCCGGCAGGAAGGTGAGGTTCCAGGCCTGCTGACTCTCCTGCCATTCGTTCATCACGAAGGTGTCGTTCACCGACACGCAGACGATTTCGTCCACGCCCTGGGCCCTGAATGCATCCGCCAGCTGGTTGTAGCGCGGCACGTGGGACGAAGAACAGGTGGGCGTGAATGCCCCCGGCAGCGAGAAGACCACCACGGTCCGTCCCGCAAAGATGTCGTCAGACGTCACGTCCTGCCAGTCATCGCCCTTGCGAACGCGGAAGCGCACGCCGGGTACCTTCTGTCCTTCTCTGTTTTCCATTTTGGTTTCCATTTTCAATCTCCTTGGTTGTCCTGTAGGGATCAGGCTGCTTTCTCTAGCAGGCTGCGCAGCATCCAGGCGTTCTTCTCGTGCACCTGCATGCGCTGGGTGAGCAGATCCGCCGTGGGCTCGTCTCCCGCCCGACCGGCAATCTCGATCACCTGCCGGGCCGTTCGCACCACCGCCTCCTGGCCTGCCACCAGCCGAGCGACCATCTCGTTCGCACCCGGCTCGTCTGCGTCCTCCTCGATCACCGACAGCTTCGCGAACTCCGTATAAGAGCCCGGCGCCCGGTGTCCGAGTGCCCGGATCCGCTCGGCGATCTCGTCCACCGCCAGAGCCAGCTCCGTGTAATGTGTCTCGAACAGGGTGTGCAGGGTCGTGAACTGCGGGCCCGTCACGTTCCAGTGGTAGTTGTGGGTCTTCAGGTACAGCGTGTAGCTGTCCGCGAGCAGCCGGGAGAGGCCATCGGCGATGGCTTTCCGATCCGCGTCGTCGATACCGATATTGATTTCCATGTCCTGTTCCTCGGTGTCTGTTCCAGTTCGGGGACCAAGATACCGGGCACAGAACAATAGATGAAATCGATTATTTCAATGGTTTCGATAGCTTATGGGAATCGCTTGCGATGCCCGGCAGGCAGGCGTTCGAGACGCTTCAGCGGTAGCGGGTGGGATCGGCAACCCCGGCGGCTTCGAACCCGGCCCGGCGCAGGCGGCAGCTGTCGCAGACTCCGCAGGCCCGGCCCGCCTCGTCGGCCTGATAGCAGGACACGGTCTGACCGTAGTCCACGCCGAGTTCGAGTCCGAGCCGGATGATCTCGGCCTTGGTCAGATCAATGAGCGGTGTGTGCACGCTGAAGGCACCACCTTCCACACCGGCCCGGGTAGCCAGATTGGCCAGACGCTCGAAAGCCCGGATGAATTCCGGCCGGCAGTCCGGGTAGCCCGAGTAATCCACGGCGTTGACGCCGATGAAGAGATCGGTGGCGCCGAGCACCTCCGCCCAGGCCAGCGCCAGCGACAGAAAGACAGTATTGCGGGCGGGGACGTAGGTCACCGGGATCTCGTCCGGCACCACGCCGGTCTCAGGCACCGCGATCGCTTCATCGGTGAGCGCGGAGCCACCGAAAGCCGAGAGATCGATGGGTATCACCCGGTGCTCGATGGCACCCAGTGACGCTGCCACCTTCGCAGCGGCCTGGAGTTCGGCCCGATGCCGTTGCCCGTAGTCGAAGGAGATCGCATGACAGTCGAAGTCCGATCGTCGGGCGGAAGCCAGCACGGTCGCGGAATCGAGTCCGCCGGAAACGAGAACGACGGCCGGCGTGCTCATCGGCCGGGCTCGTCTCCCCAGAGCAGCTTGTGCAGCTGCACCTGGAAGCGAACGGGAATGCGGTCGGCAACGATCCAGTCGGCAAGCGCCCGGGGAGAGAGATCTCCGGCGACGGGAGAGAACAGGATCTCGGCTGGCCCCTCATAGAGACCGAGCTCATCGCACTTGAGCTTCGCCCAGTCGTAGTCCTGCCGGTCGCAGAGCACGAACTTGATCTCGTCACCGGCACCGCAGTGAGCCAGATTCGACAGCAGATTCCGGTGCATCTCACCGGAGCCGGGCGTCTTCACGTCCACCACTTTCCGCACCCGGGCATCGACTCCGGACACATCCAGCGCGCCACTGGTCTCCAGCGACACCGCATGACCGGCATCACACAGGGCCGTCATGAGCGGCAGGGCGGCCGGCTGGGCCAGCGGTTCACCGCCGGTGACCGTCACGGCCCGGGTTCCGAACCCACCGACCTCCCGGACGACGTCGTCGATGTCTCTCAACGTGCCACCGTGAAAAGCATAGGCCGTATCACAGTAGCCGCACCGCAGCGGACAGCCGGTGAGCCGTACGAACACGGTGGGGACTCCGACGCTGGTGGACTCGCCCTGAAGCGACAGAAAGATCTCGGTCAGCCGGACCTGACGGCTCCGATCGGGAGCGGCCTGCCCGCCCCCATCCGAACTCAGCGGAGCTCCTGCTGGTAACTGGCTGCGAGGCCCGCAGCCGAGCTCTGCGGATACCGGGTCTGAACCTGGGAGAAGTACTCCACGGCCCGATTGGTATCGCCCAGACGGTGGTAGGCAACGCCCAGCTTGTAGAGAGTATCCGGCACCTTGGGATGATCCGGATACAGATTGATCACCTGCATGAAGGACTGTCGCGCCTGCTCGGTATCCTGCTGAGCCAGGTGCAGCTCGCCGAGCCAGTAATAGGCGTTGGGCGTGTACTGTCCGTTCGGATAGCGCAGGATCAGATTGTTGAAGGCGGCGATGGACTCGTCGAACTTGCGGCCTTTCATCAGATCGAACGCCGACTGATAGGCCTCCCGCTCGGAAACGCCAGGCGCGGCTCCAGGCAGTGCGGCCACGGCACCCGTACCGGCAGCGCCGGTCGCGGCCGGTGAGGTGCCGCCGGCCGAGGCGGGTTGGGACGCACTCATGCCGCCTGACGGAGCAGCGCCAGGGCTCTGCGCCGGTGCGGCAGAGACCCCTGCAGCGCCCGTGGTCAGACCCGCCACCCGTCGATCCAGGTCGATGTACTGTTCCTTCTGATCCCTGGCCAACCGGTTCAGCTGATAGGACTGCTCTTCCACCAGCCCTCTGAGCTCCTGAACTTCCTGCTGCAGTACCTGCAGCTGGTAGAACAGCTCCGAGAGCCGCCGGTCGTTCACTGCCCCGGGCTGGGCCGCCGTCTGCTGAGCTCCGGTGGCACCTTCCTGTGCAGCAGCCGGAAGCGCCACGGCGAGCGGCAGCAGTGTGAGCGGCAGGAAACGGAGGGCGCGCATGCGCTGGATCTGGATTCTCATGTCGATTTACCGGTAGATGAGCACCGCACGGCGATTGCGGGCCCAGGATGCCTCACCGTTTCCCGGATCTTCCGGGCGCTCCTCACCGTAGCTCACGGTTTCGATCTGGCGGGGGGATACCCCGGCGGAAGTGAGATAGCTGCGGATGGCATCCGCCCGTCGTTCACCGAGTGCGAGGTTGTACTCACGGGTGCCGCGCTCATCACAGTGGCCTTCGATGACCACCGAGCGGTCCCGGTTGTTGCGCAGCACGGTGGCATGCATCTCCAGAGAGGCCAGGTCGTCCGGCCCGACCACCGCGCGGTCGAACTCGAAATAGAAGGTGCGAGGCAACAGCCGGGTGGTGCCGGGCACATAGGGGTTCAGGTCGGGGTCGAAGGCCTCGAACTCCTGAGGCGGTGCTATGGGCTGAGGCGCTCTGTCCCCCATCTCTGAAGGCGGCTCGACGGATTCGTCCACGGGTTCCGTGGCCGTGCTCGCACAGCC
Organism: Gammaproteobacteria bacterium; assembly: GCA_030425195.1. Lineage (GTDB taxonomy): Bacteria > Pseudomonadota > Gammaproteobacteria > Pseudomonadales > Azotimanducaceae > SZUA-309. The sequence continues at coordinate 213,625 of JAUIAV010000006.1, forward strand.
TGCCAGGATAAAGGCAAGCAAGAGAACGAATAGACTCCGATTGTTGTTCTTGAATCTGGGGCTGGTCATTTGGGGGTTCTCCTTAGAGGGTCTCGATGAACGGGGACCAGGCCGGCTCACGTACATCTCCGGCGGATGACGGCAGGCGGTACTTCACACGGCCATCGATCGAGACCACGGCAAGTATACCTCTCCCCTCCACCTGAGTCGCATAGATCAGCATGGTGCCGTTCGGCGCCACGGAGGGGGATTCGTCCAGGGCGGTCTGGGTCAGCACCCGAACATCGTCCCGGGCGAGATCCTGCCAGGCGATGTGGTCGATACCATCGCGCCGGTGCACGTACACCAGATGCTCTCCGTCCGGCAGCAGGGTGGCGCTGGCGTTGTACGTTCCCTCGAAGGTCAGACGGTCAACGAAATTGCTGGACAGCTCCACCTTGTAGATCTGCGGGCGGCCGCCTCGATCCGAGGTGAAGATGAGATGCCGTCCGTCGCTGGTCCAGCTCGGTTCCGTGTCAATGGCGTGGTGACGGGTTACCCGACGCAGAGCGCGGTCCGCCAGATCCATCACGTAGATCTCCGGGTTGCCATCCTTCGACAGCACCATGGCCAGACGCCGGCCGTCCGGCGACAGGACGGGCGAACCGTTGATGCCGGAGAAATTGGTGATGAGCTGACGGCTGCCTGTCTCCAGATTCTGCAGCACGATGGCCTGCTTGCCGGTCTCGAAGGACACGTAAACCACGGATTTTCCGTCCGGCGCCCAGCTGGCGGAGAGCAGAGGCTCCGTGGAGGAGAACAGTGTTTCCGCACGCTGCCCGTCCGAGTCCGCCATCTGCAGGCTGAACTGTTCACTGGGCGTGGCAACATTCTGGGCCAGCACGTACAGGATCCGCGTGGAGAACGCCCCCTGGATACCGGTGACCGCCTCGAACACCCGGTCCGACACCCTGTGCGCCGCATCACGCCATTTCGAACGGGATGTGCTCAGCGTGTCCACGAACATTTCCCGCTCGTTGAAGACGTCGAACAGATGGTAGTCCACCCGAAGTCTTCCATCAGAATCGATCGCCGTCCGGCCGATGACAAGATACTCCACGCCCAGGACGCGCCAGTCCCGGAAGAAGACGTCCTGCTGCCGGGAAGGCAGCGACAGCATGTTGTCCCGATTCATGGGCGCGAACTGGCCGCTTCTCGCGAGATCGAACTCGACGATCTCGGAGAGCGGCTGCAGCCCATCGAACTCGGGCCCCTGGCTGAAAGGCACGATGGCGATGCTCGTCTGCTTGTCGTAGCCCGCATCGATGATGATGGTGTCCAGGCTGGCAGCGAGGGCTGCACCGGCGTGCACGGTCAGCAGAAGCACGGTCAGCAGAAGAATGGATAAGGTGCGGGTGATACGGCGGCGAACGCCCCCGGAAACTGATGGAATGCTCAACGCAACAGGTCCTCTGGTTTGAACAACAGGGTGAATCGGCGGAAATACTGCTCGAAGATGGCGCTCTCCTGCGGCACCTCGAAGCGCCGTGCCTTCCGGACGGCGGCTTCGGCGGACTGATCGAACACGGCGGAACCGCTGGACTCGATCAGCATCACGGCCACCACGTCCCCCGTCGGCACCAGTTCCACCTGGAGACGGGCCTCCATGCCGTTTCTGGCACTCGGCGGGCGCGACCAGTTGGCAACCACCTTCTGGTAGATGCCGAACCGGTAGGATTGGGCCACGGCTTCCGCGTCGGATGAGGCGGCTTCCGCCAGATCTTCACTCTCATCCTCGAGAGAATTCAGAAAGGAGGAATCCGCCAGTGCCTGCAGACGCTGCTGACGCTCAGCTTCTTCTCTCTGCGCCTGCTGCCGGGCAGCTTCCGCCCGTGCAGCCGCTTCTTCCCGGGCTTTCGCTTCGGCCAGGGCGGCCGCTTCCGCGCGCTCGGCCTCGGCTTTCCTGGCCGCCGCCTCCCGGGCCTGGGCCGCCGCATCCGGCTGGGCAGGAGCCGGTTTCGGCTGCGCTCTGGGTGGCGGCGTGGGCTTGGCCTTCGGTTCGAGCACGAGCAGCGTGGACGCGACCATCTTCGGTTTGAAAATGTCGGACTCGGTCTTGGACGGCTGCCAGACACCCTTCAGCCACAGACCGAGGGCCGCGTGCAGCGCCAGCGCCATCAGAAAAGGCAGTCCGTACTGGCGGACCGTCCAGATCATGGTCAGGCTCCCTCGCTCGGGGAACCCAGGTCCGGAGGATCGGTAATCAGGCCCACGCTCTCGGCACCCGCCTTCTGCAGCACGGTCATGACTCCGACCACCTTGCCGTAGTCGAGGGTGTGGTCCGCCTTCACGTACACGGGCACTTCCGGTCGGGCCCGCAGCACCTTGCCGGCCTGCTCCTCCAGGGAGAACACGGTAACCCGGGTGCCTTCGTCATCCGCATCCGACATGCCCAGGTTCAGGAAGATCGCGCCATCGGCCCGCATGGAAACCACCAGCGGATCGTTCTGTGCCTCGTCGATGGGTTCGGACGGCGCCTTGGGCAGATCCACCTGAACGCCCTGGGTCAGCAGAGGGGCGGTGGCCATGAAGATCACCAGCAACACGAGCATCACGTCGATGTACGGCACGACGTTGATCTCGGACATGGGTTTTCGGCGGGCACTCATGTGGGTATCTCAGCGCTTGGCGTGGGCCGCGCGGTAAAGAATGGCAGTGAATTCCTCGGCGAAGGTCTCGTAACGCTTCATGAGCACCTCCACCCGTGCCGAGAAGCGGTTGTAGCCGATCACCGCCGGAATGGCGGCAAAAAGGCCCATGGCCGTTGCCACCAGCGCCTCGGAGATTCCGGGCGCCACCGTTGCGAGCGTCGCCTGGCTCATGTTTGCCAGGCTCCGGAACGAGTTCATGATGCCCCAGACCGTGCCGAACAGACCGATGTACGGGCTGGTGGAGCCGACGGTGGCCAGAAAGGCCAGATGCGTTTCGAGTTTCTCTTCCTCCCGGTTGAGAGATACGCGCATCGCCCGCTGAACACCCTGCATGACGGCCTCCGTGTCGAGGCTCGACTGCTCCGACAGCCGGGTATATTCCTTGAAGCCGGAGACGAACATGCCTTCGATGCCACTCAGGTCGTCCGCGCTCGAGAGCTCCCGATACAGCTCCCTCAGGTCGATGCCGGACCAGAAGTGGTCTTCGAATTCGTCCACATCGACGCTGACGCGTCTGAGATAGATCCAGCGCTGGAAGATCATCACCCAGCTCGTCAGCGATGCCAGGACGAGCACACCCATGACCAGCTGCACCAGGGCACTGGCGTTCGCGATCAGTTCGAATATGGAAAGCTGTTCGGGCAAGGGGACTCCTGTTATTCGCGCGTCATTCGAGGTCGAGCCCGGGCTGCGCATCCCCGGCCCGGTTCTGTTCTGCTTCCGGCAGGCCGAAATGCCCGTATGCCAGGCTGGTGGCCACCCGGCCCCGGGGCGTTCTCATGAGGAAACCCTGCTGAATCAGATAGGGCTCCAGCACGTCCTCGATGGTGTCACGTTCCTCACTCACCGCCGCCGCCAGGGAATCCAGGCCCACCGGTCCGCCGGAGAACTTCTCCATGATCGTCAGCAGCAGGCGCCGGTCCATGCTGTCGAACCCCATGGCATCCACGTTCAGGAGGTTCAGAGCATCGTCCGCCACCTTCCGGTTGATCCCGCCGTCCGCTTTCACCTCGGCGAAATCACGGGCCCGTCGCAGCAGCCGGTTGGCGATCCTGGGCGTGCCCCGGGAGCGTCTGGCCACTTCCTCGGCACCGTCTTCGCTGATCGCCAGATTCAGCTTGGCCGCCGAACCACGGACGATCTCCGTCAGCTCTTGGACCGTATAAAACTCGAGACGTTGCACGATCCCGAACCGATCGCGCAGCGGCGAAGTGAGCAGTCCGGCCCGGGTGGTGGCTCCGACCAGCGTGAAGCGGGGAAGATCCAGCTTCAGCGAACGGGCAGCGGGACCGTCGCCGATCATGATGTCGATCTGGAAATCTTCCATGGCCGGGTAGAGGATCTCCTCCACCACCGGACTCAGCCGGTGTATCTCGTCCACGAACAGCACGTCGCCCGGCTCCAGATTGGTCAGCATGGCAGCCAGATCGGCCGCCCGCTCGAGCACCGGCCCCGACGTGGACTTGATGGAAACGCCCATCTCATTGGCAACGATGTTCGCCAGCGTCGTCTTGCCGAGCCCGGGCGGGCCGAAGATCAGCGTGTGGTCGAGCGCTTCGCTGCGCTGCCGGGCGGCCTGGATGAAGATGTCCATCTGCTCCTTGACTGCCGCCTGACCCACGTATTCGGAAAGCCGTTCCGGACGGAGTGCATGCTCGAGGCGTTCCTCGTTGCGATCGGCAGTCACTGCCGGCGATACCAGTCGATCCGGCTCGATGCTCATCGTACCTCGCTCCGCGCCGCGCCTGATTCCGCCTGACGGGCGATCTGTTTCAGCGCCGCCCGCAGCAGATCCTCGCCGGTCGCCATGGCCAGCTCATCCGCCACGGCTGCCACCGCCCGTTGCGCCTCCACCGGGCGGTAACCGAGCGAGACCAGCGCATCTTCCGCTTCCCGTACCGCACCCTGATCCGCGCCCACGGAGACCGGTTTCACGACCACGTGGAGGTTGCCGAGACGATCCTTGAGCTCCACCAGAAGACGTTCTGCCGTCTTCTTGCCCACACCCTGAACACGGGTGAGCAGACCCGCATCGTTTGCCCGCACCGCTTCCGCCAGCGCTTCCAGGGTCAGTCCGGATACGATGGCCAGCGCCATCTTGGGGCCGACACCGCTGATGCGGATCAGATCCCTGAAGACGTCCCGCTCGGTTTTTGAACCGAATCCGTAAAGTAATTGAGCATCTTCGCGCACGACGAAGTGGGTGAACAGCGTGACCTCCACGCCTGGTGCCGCGGCCGCGGCAAGTGCGGCGCTGGTGGCCTCGACCTCATAGGCAACCCCGCCCACGTCGATGAGCAGGAGGTTGTCGCTGATCTCCAGTAGTTTTCCCTGGATTCGCCCTATCATCTGGCTAGTGTCCGCCGGGGGGATAACGGTCAAGCCCGACAGTATTGACATGACAAATGGCAATCGCAAGCGCGTCCGCCGCGTCGGCCTGAGGCTCGCCCGGCAGCTCGAGCAGCACCCTGACCATATGTGCCACCTGCTGCTTGCTTGCCCGGCCTGAGCCGACCACGCCGAGCTTCACCCGCCTGGCCGCGTACTCGTGCACGGGCAGGCCTCCGGCCACACCCGCTGCAATGGCCACGCCCCGGGCCTGGCCGAGCTTCAGTGCGGAATCCGGATTCCTGGCCAGAAAGACCTCCTCGATGGCCATGGCGTCCGGCGCATGCTCGCCGATCAGCTGCAGCACGCCCCGATAGATCTCGGCCAGCCGGTCGGCGAACGGCCCGGAGCCGGTTCGGATACAGCCGCTGGCCAGGTAGCTGAGACGGCCCGCACCGGCCTCGATGATCCCGTAGCCCGTCAGCCGGGAGCCGGGATCGATGCCGATCACCCGGGGCATGCGGACTGCATCAGCCTTCCAGCGCGCTGTCTGGCAGGTCGGCGTTGCTGTAGACGTTCTGCACGTCGTCGAGCTCCTCGAGCGTATCGATGAGCTTGACCACGTTCTCGCCCATGTCGTCGTCGCAGGGCGTGTAGGTGGAAGGCACCATGGTCACCTCTGCATCGTCCGGCGTCAGAGAAGCGTCTTTGAGCGCATCCACCACATCACTCATGGATTCCCAGGGGGTGGTGACCACGATGGAATCGTCGTCTTCACTGACGATGTCCTCGGCCCCGGCGTCCAGCGCCACCTCCATGATCGCTTCCTCGTCGGCGCCCGGCGCAAAACTGATCACGCCCTGACGGTTGAAGAGGTAAGCCACGGAGCCATCCGTGCCCAGATTGCCGCCGTATTTGGAGAAGGCGTGGCGCACCTCGGCCACGGTGCGGTTCCGGTTGTCCGTCATCACTTCCACCAGCACGGCTACACCGCCGGCGGCGTAGCCTTCGTAGGTGAGCTCCTCGACATCGCTGCCGTCCTGGCCGCCGGCACCCCGGGCAATGGCGCGATCGATGGTATCCCTGGGCATGTTGGCCCCGAGCCCTTTATCCACCGCCGCTCTGAGCCGGGGATTGTCCGCGGGCTCACCGTCGCCGAGCCGGGCCGCCACGGTGATTTCCCGAATGAGCTTGGTCCAGACCTTTGCCCGCTTGGCATCCTGACGGGCCTTGCGGTGCTTGATGTTGGACCATTTGCTGTGTCCGGCCATGGTCTCTCCGTCCAGTATCCTGTTTCGCTAACTGTCTTTCTTGTCGACACCCGTGGTCCGGATGTGCAGCTCTCTGAGCTGATGCGCGTCCACCGGACCGGGTGCCGCCGTCATCAGGCAGGCTGCCGTCTGAGTTTTGGGAAACGCGATCACGTCCCGGATCGCGTGGGTATCCGTCATCAGCATGACGAGCCGGTCCAGGCCCAGAGCGATGCCGCCGTGGGGCGGTGCACCCAGCTTCAGCGCATCCAGCAGGAAGCCGAACTTCACTTCCGCTTCCTGTCCGATGTTGAGCGCCTCGAACACGGCCGCCTGCATGCTCTGATCGTGGATCCGGAGACTGCCGCCGCCGATTTCGTAGCCGTTCAGCACCACGTCGTAGGCCCTGGAACTGGCCGCCATGGGTTCCGCAACGAGCGCTTCCGGCGTGCAGGACGGTTGCGTGAAGGGATGGTGCAGTGGCGTCAGCGCCCCGTCCCGCCCCTTTTCGAACATGGGAAACTCCACCACCCAGCAGGGCGCCCATTTGTCCTCGGGTGCCTCGCTGATCATGCCGAGCTCACGTCCGAGCTCCACCCTGAGCGCGCCCATGGCGTCGCAGACCACGTTGAACTTGTCCGCACCGAAGAAAACCAGATCGCCGTCGACGGCGCCAGTCCGGTCCAGAACCTCGTTCACCACGGTCTCCGGCAGGAACTTGAGAATCGGCGACTGCAGTCCCTCGGTGCCGGCGGAACGGTCGTTCACCTTTATATAGGCGAGCCCTTTGGCACCGTAGCGGGCGACGAAACCGGTGTAATCGTCGATGACTTTGCGGGACAGCCCTCCACCGCCGGGCGCCCGCAGTGCCACGACCCTGCCCTCGGGGTCATTGGCAGGTCCGTTGAAGACCTTGAACTCCACCTCGCGCATCAGGTCGGCGATGTCGGTGAGTTCCAGGGGAATTCTGAGGTCCGGCTTGTCGCTGCCGTATTTCGCCATGGCCTCTTCCCAGGTCAGCACCGGGAACTCGCCCAGCCTGACGTCCAGGATCTCCTCGAACACCGTACGCAGCATGTCTTCGGTCAGCGACATCACGTCCTGCTCGCTGACGAAAGATGCCTCGATGTCGATCTGGGTGAACTCGGGCTGCCGGTCGTGGCGCAGATCCTCGTCCCGGTAGCAGCGGGCGATCTGGTAGTACCTGTCGAAGCCCGAAATCATCAGCAGCTGCTTGAAGACCTGCGGTGACTGAGGCAGCGCGAAGAAATCTCCGGGATGGGTGCGGCTCGGCACCAGATAATCCCGGGCACCCTCCGGCGTCGCCCGCGTCAGGGTCGGCGTTTCCACGTCCCAGAATCCCGCTCCTTCGAGAAACCGTCGAACGGCGCTCGTGATCCTGGCCCGCATGTGCAGACGACGCTGCATCTCCGGCCGGCGCAGGTCCAGATACCGGTAGCGCAGCCGCACGTCCTCACCCGCTTCCGAATACTCGTCGAGCTGAAAAGGCGGGGTTTCCGAGCTGTTCAGAATGTCGAGCGTGTCACCCAGCACCTCGATCTCGCCGGTGGCCATTTCCGGGTTCACGGTGCCTTCCGGGCGCGGCCGGACCCGGCCGGTCGCTCGCAGCACGTATTCGTTGCGCACCTTGTCCGCCGTGGCGAAGCTCTCTTCCGTATCCGGATCGAAAACGACCTGCACGATTCCGGTGCGGTCCCGGATATCCAGGAAAATCACACCGCCATGGTCCCGGCGCCGGTGGACCCAGCCCACGACCTCCACTTCCTCGCCGACGTGGGAGGCATTGAATTCACCGCAATAGTGGCTGCGCATGCTTGTCTTTTCCTAGTCGGGTATCGCCGGGCGGGCGGCGTTATGAGTCCGAGCCGGTAGAGCTCGCTGAACTGCTGGACGAACTGCCGGAGGAACCGGAAGACGAACTGGAGGACGAATCCGTGGATCCGGACGATGAATCGCTCGTGGATGACTTCGATTCCGAGCCGGACAGATTCTTCTTGTTGCCCGACTTGAAGTCGGTTTCGTACCAGCCGCCGCCTTTGAGCCGGAAGCCTGCCGCCGACACCTTCTTCACCAGCTGAGGCTCATTGCACTCGGGACAGACCTTGAGCGGCTCATCACTCACTTTCTGCAGGGTGTCGAATTCGTGCCCGCAGTGGTTGCATCGATATTCGTAGATAGGCATTTCGAGTCTGGAAACCTCTGATCAACTCACGTGGTTTTCATGAAGCGGCGCATGATCTTAAAAAACCCAGCAAAAATACAGCGATATCGGCGGTTTTTGTTGCCTGGTCCCGGGTGATGAGCTATAAAGCGCCACCATCGGTGAGGGAGGAAACCCAGTGTTTTTCCTTATCCAAATCGATTTGAGGAACCAGGTGAAACCCCGAGGCAAGCCGCCGGTGAGGAATCGCCTCGTTTAGGCAAAAATCTTTAAAGGGATTACAGACCAATGGCGACCAAGAAAGCACCGGCACGGAAGAAAGCACCGGCCAGGAAAAAAGCAGCCGCTCCGGCCAAGAAGCCGGCACCGGCCATCACCAGCAAGATGACCAAGACGGCCATCCTCGGTGAAATCGCAGAGAAAACCGACCTCTCCAAGGCGCAGGTTGGCGCCGTGCTCGACGAGCTGGAAACGCTCATCGAGCGTCACATCAAGAAGCGCGGCGTCGGCGAGTTCACGCTGCCCGGTCTGATGAAGATCAAGTCCGTCAAGCGTCCGGCCACCAAGAAGCGCATGGGTCGCAACCCTGCCACCGGCGAAGAGATCGTCATCGGTCCGAAGCCGGCGAGCATCCGCGTCCGGGTGACCCCGCTGAAGAAGCTGAAGGAAATGGTCCTCTGAACTGACCGCCAGCTTCCGAGCAGAAGGCCGCCCGGTGCGGCCTTTTTTGTGCCCGGATGCCCGGGTGCCGTCCGGACACATCGACGAAAAGACCTGATATCTTTGCCTGAGCGAGGAGATTCCATGCGTCAGAGCCAGCTACTGCTCCCTACCCTGAAAGAGAACCCTGCCGACGCGGACGTGGCGAGCCACCGATTGATGCTGCGCGCCGGACTGATCCGCCAGGTGGCCGCCGGCGTCTATACCTGGCTGCCGCTCGGGCTCCGCGTGATCCGCAAGCTGGAAAACATCATCCGCGAGGAATTGAACAGAAGCGGCGCTCAGGAGGTGCTCATGCCCGTCGTGCAGCCGGCGGAGCTCTGGGAGGAAACCGGACGCTGGGCGAAGATGGGACCGGAGCTGCTCCGTTTCGAGGATCGGCACGACCGGGATTTCTGTCTGGGCCCCACCCACGAGGAGATCATCACCGATCTGTTCCGCCGCGAGGTACACAGCTACAAGCAGCTGCCCTGTAATTTCTACCAGATCCAGACCAAGTTCCGGGACGAGATCCGGCCCCGCTTCGGCGTCATGCGGGCCAGAGAGTTCACCATGAAGGATGGCTATTCCTTCGATCTGGACCAGGCATCCTTCGACCGGACCTACCAGGGCATGTATGACTGCTACTGCCGCATTCTCTCCCGCATGGACCTGGATTTCCGGCCGGTGGAGGCAGACGCCGGCAACATCGGCGGCTCCAATACGCATGAGTTTCAGGTACTCGCGGAATCCGGGGAAGACACCATCGTCTATGCCACCGGTGGCGACTACGCAGCCAATCTGGAACGCGCGGTGGGGGCGCCGCCGTCCCCCCGACCCGAGCCCGGTGAGGCCATGCATACGGTGGATACCCCCGACTGCACCACCATCGCTGCCGTCGGTGAACTGCTGTCGCTGCCCGAAACCCAGTGCGTGAAGACCATGCTGGTGCGGGGTGAGGATGGGCCCATCGCCATCGTCCTGCGCGGCGATCATGAGCTCAACGAGATCAAGGTGGGCAAGCTGCCCGGCGTGACGAACCCGGTTACCTTCGCCGAGGAATCCGAGATCATCTCTGCCGTCGGCTGCAGACCCGGCTCCATCGGACCGGTGAATCTCGCCGTTCCCTTCTATGTGGACGAATATGCCTACGCGGTGGCGGATTTCTGCTGCGGCGCGAACGAAGAAGGCCGGCACCATGTGAACGTGAACTGGGAGCGGGACCTCACCGTGGACGCCGGGCGGGTAGTGGACGCGAGAAACGTGGTGGCCGGCGAGCCCGCCCCGGACGGCCAGGGCACCCTCGCCTTTCTGCGCGGCATCGAAGTCGGCCACATCTTCCAGCTCGGCACCATCTACAGCGAAGCCATGGGTGCCGACGTGCTGGACCAGGACGGCAAGCCGCTGGTCCCCATCATGGGCTGCTACGGCATGGGCGTGACCCGGCTGGTGGCCGCCATCATCGAGCAAAACCATGACGAAGTCGGCATTAAATGGCCCGCGCCCGTTGCACCCTTCCATGTGCACATCGTCGCGCTCAACTACGGCAAATCGGAAGCCGTGCGCGAGGCGGCGGACGCGCTCTACCAGGCGTGTCTGGACGCGGACATGGAAGTGCTGCTCGACGACACCGACGACCGTCCCGGCGTGAAGTTCGCCGATGCGGATCTGATCGGCATTCCACACCGGATCACCGTCGGTGACCGGGCCCTCAAGGAGGGCAATGTGGAGTACAAGGCCAGAACGGGCGGCGAAGCCGAACCGGTGCCGGTCGCCGACATCCTCCGCCGCATCACACAGGAAGACTGATAACACGGGTTCCCGATGACGACTCATCCGCGCCGAATCACCCCCGCAGCCAGGTCACTGCTTCTGGCGGCCGCCGTGCTGTGGGCCTGGTCGGGTTCAGGTGAGGTCGCGGCCGAGCCGGCCACCGCAACCGCGGAAATGCTCATCGTCGCGGATACCGCCCCGGAGAAGGATCAGGATCTGCTCGACAAGCTGGCCGCCACGCTTGCCGCCAATCACGTGGAAACCGACAGGTTCGACGCCCAGGTCTGGCTCATGGCCAGCGAATCGAGACTGGCCCGATACCTGGACGATCAGTCCGATCGCCTCAACCTGCTGCAGCTCGTCTACCGGGAAGCGCACCGCACGGCGCTGGACCCGGATCTGGTGCTGGCCGTCATGCAGGTGGAGAGCCACTTCGACCGCTACGCCATCTCCAGGGTCGGCGCGCAGGGTCTGATGCAGATCATGCCTTTCTGGCGCGCCGAGCTCGGACGCCCTCAGGACAATCTGACCGAGGTGGAAACCAACATCATCTACGGCACCACCATCCTCGCCCACTACCTAGAGGTATCGAAGGGCGACCTGGTGGAGGCACTCGGCCGTTACAACGGCTCGAAGGGACGCCTGCGCTATCCGGAGCTGGTGATCAGCGCCTGGCGCAAGCAGTGGCGCCACAAATCGTCGAGTGAGCTGCCCGAACTCCTGGCCAGCTGCGCCAACTACGGTCTGAAGGCCTGCCGCTACCGCTGAACGCTAAATCCCGGGGCCGGCGCCAATGGCCTTGATGAGGTCCTCGTAGTGCTGGGGTCCCACCAGCACCTCTGACAGCTCTCCCTCTGGCGTGACGATGAGGGTACTCGGCAGCACGGCCGGCTGCTCCACGGCCCAGCGCATACGGGGATCTTCCACCAGCACCGGAAATTCGATCCCCATTTTCACCACCAGATCCTTCAGCGTGTCTCCGGTCAGGCCGTCATAGTTCACACCGAGCACCACCGCACCCGTGGCCGCCCGCTCCGAGTGGAGCAGATTCAGCTCCGGAATCTCCTTGCGGCAGGGCGCGCACCATTCGGCCCAGTAGTTGATGATGAGCCAGCGTCCCTCCCAGTGCTCGAAGGGGACCTCGCTCCCGTCCGCGAGCCCGACGACGTCTCCCCGATCACATCCGGACAGCGTCAGAACGACGAGAAGAGACACGAGCATACGCATGGTTTGACTCCAACTTCCGATTTCAGGCCTGTTCGACCCGGGCAAATACCGTATCCAGTGAAACCGACATCTGATTCGAGCCGAACTGCACCAGGGATTTCAGCGGCTCCACCACGTGATCCATGTCGCGCACCCGTGCAAGCGATTCCATATCGAGATCGTCCGGCAGCCTCCGGTAGAGGTCCCAGAGCGTCAGACTCTTCAGGCTCCGGCCGAGAATCCAGATTTCATCCGCATAGCGCAGCACCTTCAGCTCGAGCAGGACCTTGAGCAGACGCTCGCGTTCTCCCGTGCGCAGCTTCACGCTGTCTTCGATGTCCGCATCGGACAGTCCCCGTCCTTCCAGGTGCGCGGCGTAGAGCAGCTCGAGCACCCGCGCGCATTTGATCAGAACCGGTTCGGTGGGTTCCAGGTCGAGCTCGGGCTTGAGGCCGAGCGTGCGGACCACGATGGCGCCGGAGAGGATGAGCACCCAGACCATGTACATCCACAGCAGAAAGAAAGGTGCTGCGGCGAAGGCCCCGTAGATGGAGGCCATGCTGGAGTTGGCTGCGACTGCGTTGAAGATCTGCTTCGCGATCTCCATTGCCCCCATGGCCAGCAGCCCGCCGAACAGCGCGTGACGGACTTTCACCTTCGTGTTCGGCATTGCGAAATACAGCACCGTGAAACCGAAGAACGTGAGAATTGCGGGCAGATAGCTCAACAGCAGCGTACTGAGCCCGAACACGTCCAGATCCGTCATCAGCGGCAGCGACGTCACGTACACGCTGATCAGAATGCCGCCCATGATCATGGGCGGTCCGAGTGACATCACCCCCCAGTAAACGAGCAACCGCTGCAGGCCTCTGCGCGGCTCGGCCACCTCCCAGATGGTGTTGAAGGTGCTTTCGATGGTGACGAGCAGCATGAAGGTGGTGAAGAACAGAAAAGCGAATCCCAGAATCGACAGCCCGCGGGCCCGATCGGAAAAATTCGACAGGTACTCGCGGACCGCCTCCGAGCTGCTCGGCACGAAATTCTGAAACAGAAAGGTCTCGATCCGTTCGATGACGCCATCGTAGGCGGGCAGGATGGACAGCATGGCGTAGGCCACCGTCATCATCGGGACCACGGCGAAGAGAGTGGTGTAGGTCAGAGCCGCTGCCCGGGTGGTGCAGTCGTACTCGAAGAACTGGCCGACCAGCCGTTCGAGATACCAGCGCAGAGTCATCGCGAACCGGACGAGTGCGTCCCTGAGCTCGAGAGAGAGTCCCAACGGGCCCGTGGGCCCGGGCTTGCCCGCACCCGGTCCCGACCCTGCCTTTTCACCGACCCAGCTCATACAATGCTCGCCACCGCTTCAGACGATATTGATCTCAGCAATCCGGGTTGTCCATGTCCGAAACCAGCGCACCTTACCTGCTCGTACTCTATTACTCCCGCTCCGGCGGTACGGCCAATCTCGCCCGGCACATTGCCAGGGGCATCGGCCGCGACGGCCGGTTCGAGGCACGCCTGCGCACGGTGCCTCCGGTCGCGGAACAGACCGGGGAGATCCTGCCGCCGGTGCCCGAAACGGGTGCGGTTTACTGCTCGAAAGACGATCTCGCCGGCTGCGCCGGGCTGGCTCTCGGCTCGCCCACGCGGTTCGGAAACATGGCTGCACCGCTGAAGCACTTTCTGGACGGCACTGCCGATCTCTGGATGCAGCATACGCTGGTGGGCAGACCGGCTGCCGTGTTCTGTTCCAGTGCGACCCAGCATGGCGGCCAGGAAAGCACGCTGCTGACCATGATGGTGCCCCTGCTCCACCACGGCATGCTGATCACCGGCATCCCGTACAGCGAGCGAGCGCTCAATGAAACCCGGGACGGCGGCTCCCCGTACGGGGCCAGCCATGTTTCCGGTGCCGGTAGCGGTATCCTCTCCGCTCACGAGGAAGAACTGGCCGAAGCGCTGGGCGCGCGGCTCGCCGATGCGGCGGCCAGGCTCGCCGGATGAATCTTCGCGGCCTGCAGTTTCTCTGCCTCCTGTGGATCGGTTCCCTGTTCGCGCTGACGGGTTTGCGTCAGTTCTTCGTGGAGCCGCTGGAGACCACGACCTCCAACGTCATCTGGTTCATCATTCAGGTTCTGCCGCTGCTGCTCGTGCTGCCCGGCATCCTCGCGTTGAAACCCCGGAGCTATCTGCTGGCCACGCTCGTTGCCATGCTCTACTTCTGTCACGGCGTTCTGCAGGCGGTTTCCGTGGAAGATCGCATGCTCGGCCTCTGGGAAGTGGGGTTTTCTCTGGCTCTGGTGCTGACGGGGTCCTTCGGCCTCCGACATCTGCGGATGGCTCTGGGTGAGGACGAGCCGCCCGATCAGTGAATCACCGGCGGTGGCGGCGCGGCCTCTTCCTGGTCCTCTTCGATGGTCTGCACCGCATAGCGGCGGGTAACGATCTCGCCGGATACCACGTTCGGCAGCGCCTGAAGAAACTCGTCCATGTGCTCGGTCTGGAAGTGCTCCATGAGCGCCTCCATGGACTCCCACTCCTGAAAGAGCATCAGGGTGTTCGGGTCGGACAGTCCCACGTAGAAATCATAGGAAATGCAGCCCGGCTCCGCCTGGGTGGCTTCCGTCATCCGCCGCGCAAGAGACAGCGCTTCCTCCCGGCACTCCGGCCGGACCGGGATCGTCCCATGAACGATGATCACATCACTCCCCTGTCTCTCAGGTGCGCCTCGATCTCCGGAACGATGGCAGGATCGTCGATGGTCGAAGGGACCGTGTAGGGGACACCGTCGATCATCTTCCTCAGAGTCGCCCGGAGAATCTTGCCTGAACGCGTCTTCGGGAGCCGTTCGACGATCACCACCCGCTTGAAATTGGCGAAAGCGCCCACGGCCTGGCGGATCCTCTGGATGAGTTCCTTTTCGAGCTCGTCGGCAGAAACGTTCACGCCGTCCTTGAGCAGCACGAGTCCGAGCGGTATCTGCCCCTTGTCCGCATCGGCAACCCCCACCACGGCGCACTCGGCCACCGCCGGATGCTCCGCCACCACCTCCTCCATGGCGCCGGTGGAGAGCCTGTGTCCGGCCACGTTGATGACGTCGTCCATGCGACCCATGATGTAGACGTATCCGTCCTCGTCCCGGTAACCCTCGTCACCGGTGAGATAGAAACCCTCGTACGCAGACCAGTACGCGTCCAGATAACGCTGATGATCACCCCAGATCGTGGGCAGGGCCCCCGGAGGCAGCGGTTCCCTGATCACCACTGCGCCTTCGTCATTGGGGCCCACCTCCCTGCCCTGCTCATCCAGGATCCGGAGATCGTATCCCGGCACCGGCAGCGTCGGTGATCCGGGCTTGGTTTCCAAGAGCTCCACTCCGGCCATGTTCGCGCACATGGACCAGCCCGTCTCCGTCTGCCACCAGTGATCGATCACCGGAATGTGCAGGTGATCTTCGAGCCAGTGATAGGTGGGGGGATCGAGCCGCTCGCCGGCAACGAACTGATAGGTGAGCGACGAGATGTCGTACCGGTCTTTCAGGCGGCAGTCCGGGTCCTCTTTCTTGATGGCCCGGAAGGCGGTGGGTGCGACGAAGAAGCTCCGCACTCCGTGGTCCTGAATCACCCGCCAGTAGACACCGGCGTCCGGAGTCCGCACCGGCTTGCCTTCGAACAGCACACTCGTGCAGCCGCGCAGGAGCGGCCCGTACACGATGTACGAGTGCCCGACCACCCAGCCCACGTCGGAGGCTGCCCAGAAAACGTCACCCACGTCGCAGTCGTAAATGGCCTTCATGCTGTAATGCAGGGCCACCGCATGCCCGCCATTGTCCCGCACCACACCCTTCGGCTTCCCCGTAGTTCCGGAGGTATAGAGAATGTAGAGCGGATCCGTTGCGTCCACCGGCGTGCAGGCGACGGGTTCGGCCTCAGACAGCCAGGCCTGCCAGTCCAGGTCCCCCGGCCGGTCGAGCTCGGCTTCCACCTGCGGCCTCTGCAGCACCACGGTGTGGGCCGGCTTGTGCTCCGCCAGGTCCACCGCCTCGTCCACCAGCGGCTTGTAGGGGATCACCGTGCTCACTTCGATGCCGCAGGAGGCACAGAGCACGGCCTTCGGGGCGGCATCGTCGATCCGGGTCGCCAGCTCCGGCGGCGCGAAGCCGCCGAACACCACCGAGTGAATGGCGCCGATCCGGGCGCACGCCAGCATGGCGATCGCGGCTTCCGGAACCATGGGCATGTAGACGATCACCCGGTCGCCCTTCCCGACGCCGAGGCCGGCAAGCGCCCCGGCGGTCAGTGCCACCTGCTCGAGCAGTTCCCGATACGTGATCTTCTGGACCTGCCCGGTCACCGGGGAGTCGTAGATCAGCGCGACCTGATCACCCCGCCCGGCTTCCACGTGGGCGTCGAGCGCCATGTGGCAGGTATTCATGCGGCCGCCTGCAAACCAGCGCCAGGCACCATTGTCGTCCTGACTCAGGATCCGGGCAGGGTCAGGCGCTTCGAACCAGGGCAGCGCGCGGGCCTGCTCCGACCAGAATCCCTCCGGGTCTCTGAGAGAGCGCTCATACTCCGTCGCGTAGCTCATGATCCGGTCAGCCGACCGCACCCGCTTCTTTCAGCGCCGCCACTTCGTCGGCGGAGAATCCGCAGTCCTTCAGAACCGCTTCCGTATCCGCACCCGGCGGGTGCGCCGCGTGGGAAATCTCCGGCACCGTGCGGGAGAAACGGGGCGAAGGCGCGGGCTGCACCACGCCGTCCACCTCGACGAAGGTGTTTCTGGCCCTGTTGTGCGGATGATCGGGCGCTTCGAAGATCGACAGCACCGGTGCGAAGCAGACGTCCGTGCCTTCCATGATCTCGCACCACTCGGCCTGGGTCTTCGATCTGAAGACGCCGATCAGCTCTTCTTTCAGCGCCGGCCACTGACCCGGATCCATCTGCGGTGCGAAACGCTCCGGGTCGAGCGCCGCCTTTTCCACCAGCAGCGCATAGAATTGGGGCTCGATGGAGCCGATACAGATGGCCTTGCCGTCGCTGGTTTCGTAGGTGTCGTAGAAATGCGCTCCGCCGTCCAGCATGTTGGTGCCGCGCTGATCGCTGAACCGGTCCACGGCGGCCATGGTGAAGAACATGGCCATCAGCGATGCCGCGCCATCCACCATGGCAGCATCGACCACCTGACCTTTTCCGGACTTCTGCGCCTCCAGAAGCGCACACACCATGCCGTAGGCCAGCAGCATGCCGCCGCCACCGAAATCCCCCACCAGATTCAGCGGTGGAACGGGCCGCTCGCCGGGGCGGCCGATGGCATGCAGGGCGCCTGCAAGACCGATGTAGTTGATGTCGTGCCCGGCGGCCTGGGCCATGGGGCCGTCCTGACCCCAGCCCGTCATGCGGCCGTAAACCAGCTTCCCGTTGCGGGCCATGCAGTCTTCGGGACCCAGTCCAAGGCGCTCGGTGACGCCGGGGCGGAAACCTTCGAACAGGCCGTCCGCGCTTTCAACCAGCTTGAGGACGGTCTCCACGCCTTCCGCACTCTTGAGATTCACGGCAATGGAGCGGCGGTTCCGGGCCAGCACATCCCTGGGTGCAGGTGCGCCGGGCGCGAGCCGGTCGACCCTGATGACTTCCGCGCCCATGTCCGAGAGCATCATGCCGCAGAATGGTCCCGGCCCGATCCCGGCCAGCTCGATGATGCGGATACCCTGCAGTGGTCCCATGTGAATCCCCCTTACTCGAAGTTGTTCAGATTGGTTTTCAGCCAGTGTAACGGCGGGCCGTATCCGTGGACAGATCAGCCGGGACGGACTCGCCGTCGTTCATCCTGGCGTCGGCGAACTGAATCCGCACGAACCGGGCGTAGAGCTCGCTGGTTCCGAGCAGCTCGTCGTGGGTCCCGGAGGCCACCAGACGGCCGTTTTCCAGAACCAGGATCCGGTCCGCCTGGCGCACGGTGGAGAGCCGGTGGGCGATGACCAGAATGGTCCGCTCGCCGTGCATCTCCTTCAGGCTTTCCCGGATGTGGGCCTCGCTCTGGGCGTCCAGGGCGCTGGTCGCCTCGTCGAGCAGCAGGATGTGCGGATCCACGAGCAGAGCCCGGGCGATGGCGAGACGCTGACGCTGACCGCCGGAGAGTCCGACGCCGCCTTCCCCGACCCGGGTCTCGAGCCCGTCGGGCAGGGCGGCGACGAACTCCGACGCATGCGCCACCGCCAGGGCCCGGGCAATCTCGGTGTCCCCGGCATCCGGATGGCCGTAAAGCAGATTGTCCCGGAGGGTGCCCGCAAACAGCACCGGGTCCTGAGGAACGAACCCCACCAGATCCCGCAGCTGCTCGAGCCGCATGCCGGTCAGGGGCACACCGCCGATCTCGATGGTGCCGGCAACCGGGTCGTAGAAGCGCTGCAGCAGATCGAGCAGGGTGCTCTTGCCGGCCCCGGAGGGTCCCACCACCGCTACCATTTCCCCGGCAGCCACCTCGAACGACACGTCTTCGAGCACCGGGTCCCCGGCACGGGTCGGATAGGCAAAATCCAGATGGCTCACCCGGACATCGAAGGGTTTGACCGGCTGGCGGGGTTCATCCGGTTCCGGCAGCAGACTTTCGGCACCGAGCAGCTCCAGCAGCCGTTCCGTCGCACCTGCCGCCCGCTGCAGGTCGCTGTAGACCTCACTGATGGCGCCCACGGAGCCGGCGACGATGAAGGCATAGAAGATGAATGCCGCCAGCTCGCCCGGTGTGATACGGCCGGCCAGTACGTCCTGCCCGCCCACCCAGAGCATGGTGGCAACGGCGCAGAGAACCAGCAGCATGACCACGGCGACCAGAACGGAACGCTGCCGGATCCGCCGGACGGCCACCCGGAAAGCCAGCTCCACCCGTTCGCCGAACGCCCGTTCGTCCTCCGGCTGATGATTGAAGGACTGCACAATCTTGATCTGCCTGAGCGATTCCCCGGCGTAGCTCCCCACATCGGCGAGACGGTCCTGGCTGGTTCGGGACAGCCGGCGCACGCTCCGGCCGAACAGGATCACCGGAGCGACCACGAACGGCACGCTGGCCACCACGATGAGCGAGAGCTTGGCATTGGTCACGAACAGGAGCACCAGACCGCCCACGAACATGAGCGCGTTTCTGAGCGCGATGGAAACGGACGATCCGATCACCGTCTGCAGCAGGGTGGTATCCGTGGTGATCCGGGACTGAATCTCCGTGGGCTGGTTCTGCTCGAAGAAAGCCGGATGCAGTCGCAGGAGGTGCGCAAAGACCGCCTGCCGGATGTCGGCGCTGACCCGCTCCCCCACCCAGGAGACGAAATAGAAGCGTGCGAAGGTGCCGGCCGTCAGCAGGATCACGAGCACGGCGAAAACGCCGATACTCTCCACCAGCAGGGTGCCCGATCCGTCACCGAAGCCCTGATCGATCACCAGCCTCATCCCCTGGCCGATGGACAGGGTCACCGTCGCCGTCAGCACCAGGGCGATGCTGGCGAACACCACCTGAGCTCTGTACGGCAACAGAAACTTCCACGCCCCCCGGAGTTTCTGAAGCTCCCGGGAGACTGGTCTGTCCAGTCCATCATCCATGCGGTCATTATCACACGGATCCCCGGAACCCATTCAGAGTAATTGGCCGCGGGACGCATCCCGGTCGAGCCCGTATACTGGCCTTCATGAGCAACCCTCTAGAGACCCTCGTTCTGGATGCCGATGGTGAAGCCGCCGGCACCGTCATCTGGCTGCATGGTCTGGGCGCGGATGCCCACGACTTCGAACCCATCGTTCCCATGCTCGACCTGGCGCGTCCGCTGAAGTTCGTGTTCCCCAATGCGCCCGTCCGGCCGGTCACCATCAACGCCGGCATGGAGATGCGCGCCTGGTACGACATCGATCCCGGTGCGCCGCTGGCCGGCGACGCGGACATCCGGGAATCCGCTGCGGCCATCGACGCACTGGTGGCCGACGAAGTCGCGCAGGGGACCGATACCGCCCGCATCACTCTGGCCGGGTTTTCCCAGGGCGGGGTCATCGCGCTGAAGACGGGGCTCAGGGCCGATCACCGGTTCGCCGGAATCATGGCGCTGTCCACCTACGTGCACGACCACGAGCACCTGGCGGACGAGGTCAGCTTCGCCAGCATCGACACGCCGATTTTCATGGCCCATGGTCTCGCCGACCCCATGATTCCCATTGCCCGCGCGGTGACTTCCCGGGAAGCGCTCGCCGCGCTCAACTATCAGATCGAGTGGCACGAGTACGGCATGGGCCATCAGGTCTGTCCCGAGGAGATCGAGCACATCGCCGACTGGCTGAACAGGATCTACGCCTGAGGGGCACAAGCGTGACCGGGTTCACACTGTGGACAATCCAGCGCCGAATCCCGTCCACAGAAGCGCCCTGAACCCCTAAACTCCGATCAGTCGGAAGTGACTCTTGCCGGCCCTGAGACCTTTTCACGGAAACGACGTGTCACATAAAGGATCATGTGAGCATGGACGAAACGCAGCAGATGGAGACCGATCTCCCGGAAAATCCGGACCTGGCCTGGGACCTGGACGATTTCAACAATCGTCAGCGGGCGATGGACTTCGTCATGCAGTTCGAGCACACGCTCTGCGTCTACTCCCCTTCCGTGCAGCAGCTCTACACCAACTACAACATGTATTTCCCGAAGGAGCTGCAGCGGAAGATGGTCATCCTGCCGGATCCCACCGCTTTCCACGACACCTTCTTCTACATCGACACCCGGGCCGTGGTGGCCACGGGTCTGTACATCATTCCGGGTGAGCTGATCGACAAGACCGGACTGTTCCTTTCGAACGTCGCGGAAGACCGCAGCCTCGGCAACCGGCAGATTCCATTCGAAGCCGGCATGCGGGCCATCATGAAGAACCGTCCGCACGACGACCCCTTCCTGCCCGTGCTCGCCAAGGGTGATCTGCGCAGCTTCGAGCAGTCCTGGCCGGTGATGCACCTGCATCGGGTGAAGCCTAAGGTGCTCGCCGAGATCTCCGATCTGGACCGGAACCAGCTTGGCAACGTGATCGAGGAGAAGCTAGAGTCGCTGTTCATCGAACAGCAGAAAGCGAGCGCATTCCTCTGAGCGATCCCACCGCCGGTGACCTTCTCACGGCCCGGAGGCACGCGGCCCTCTGGCGGCGGCTGGTCATTACGCTGCTGGTCGTCATCCTGCTCGGACTGTCCTGGTCCGGCGTGCTGGAGCGGAACGCGGACGTGCGCCTGTCGGCCGTCCTGGAGCGGGCCCTCATCACTGCTGCCATAGCCCGGGGCCTGAACGGCGTCATCTCCGTCGCTCAGGGCACGGAAATCGCCATCCAGCCCATCGGGGTCGGTGTCACCATCACCGCCGGAGAGATTCTCGACCCGCTCAACGACCTGGTGGAGCGCTTCAGCTGGCTGGCGCTCGTCGCCTCAGCTTCTCTCGGCACCCAGCTGCTGCTCACCGACATCGCCACCGAACCCGCTCTCAATACGGGCGTGACCGTCCTGGCGGTGGTCTTTCTCGTTCTCCTCTGGTGGCCGGGGGCCGACCGACCGGCGGCCTGGCTGATGCGGGCGCTGGCATTCGCGCTCCTGATCCGCTTTCTGTTCACGGTGGTGAGTCTGACCGTCGGCTGGGTGGACGTCTGGGTGCTCGAGCAGCGCCAGCAGTCCGCCATGGCGGAACTGAATCTGGCCAGAGACGAGTTGGAAGCGCTGAAGACCGAGCCCGTGGTACCTCAGAGCACGACGGAGTCATCGATCCGTCAGCGCTTCGAATCCCTGGTGGACGAAGGCCGGCAGCTGCTGGACCTGGAAGCCCAGATCGGTGCCCTGCAGGAACGGACCGAATCGGCCATCGAGCACGTGCTGTCCCTGATCGTGCTGTTTCTCGTTCAGACCCTGCTGGTGCCGATCGGCGCATTCTGGCTGGCCATTGCGGCCTTCAGGGCCTTTCTGACCTGGGCCAGAACCGGGCCTGGCGGCTGAATGCCGATGCCTGCCCGAGGCCGGCAGAAAACGCCATGATTCAACGAATTAGTGAAACAGGACCCCAGATTCACTAGAATCTCGCGCCCAGCGTATCGGGTTCCTGCCACCTTAATTTACATGGCAACCGTATTCATCGACGGCCAGGCCGGCACAACCGGACTGGAAATCAGTCAGCGGCTTTCAGACCGCCCCGACATCGATCTTCTGACGATCGAGGATGGCGTGCGCAAGGATCCGGCTGCACGTCGGGCGCTGATGGCCGAGGCCGATGTGACCATCCTCTGCCTCCCGGACGATGCGGCCGTGGAGGCGGTGGGTCTGGGCACCGGCAGCACCCGGTTCCTCGATGCCAGCACCGCGTACCGGACTGACCCCGCCTGGGTGTACGGCTGCCCGGAGCTCGCGCCTGGACAGCGGGATGCCATTGCCGGTTCCGATCGGGTATCGAATCCGGGCTGCTATCCCCAGGGCTTCATCCTGATGATCCGGCCGCTCCTGGAGGCCGGCATTCTCTCGGAGGACGCACTGCTCAACGTATTCGGACTTTCCGGTTATTCCGGCGGCGGCCGGACCATGGTCGAGCGCTATCGGGCTTTCGATGCGCGGGAAGCTGACAGGCTCTGCGCGCGGCCATACGCCCTGACCCTGACCCACAAGCACCGCCCGGAAATGCAGACCTACACGGGGCTCGCGAAGGCACCGCTGTTCAGCCCCACGGTCGCCAACTATTACCGCGGCATGCTGATCGAGATTCCCCTGCACCGGGCGGCGCTGGCACAGGACGCCGGTGGGGCGGAAATCGGTGAGGTGCTGGCCCGGCGTTATGCGGGTGAACCGTTCATCGAAGTGCTCGGATTCCAGCCGGAATGCCAGCTCGACGGCGGCTATCTGGACGCCACCAGCACGAACGGCTCGAACCGGATGCAGCTCATGGTGTTCGGCAACGACGACCAGTTTCTGCTGATCGCCCGCTACGACAACCTGGGTAAGGGTGCCTCCGGCGCGGCCGTGCAGAATCTGAATCTGATGCTCGGCCTCGAAGAAACCCTGGGACTGACCTCATGAGACTGCAGGACCTCTCCAATGAAGACATCGCCGCTCTCCGGGCGCAACTCGAACGGGAGTTCGAACTGCAGAAAGGCAACCGCCTGTCGCTGGATCTCACCCGCGGGAAACCGGATGCGGACCAGCTGGATCTGTCGAACGGTCTGGAAGACACCATCGCCGGCAACTACATTGCCTCGGACGGCACCGACACCCGCAATTACGGCCATATCCGGGGGATTCCGGAAGCCCGAGCCCTGGGCGCGGACATCATGGAAGTGCCGGCCGATCGGGTGATCTGCTGGGGGAACTCCAGCCTGAGCCTGATGTACATCGCCGTGTCACTGCTCATGGAACGCGGCATCTGGGGCGACGGCCGGCACTGGAGCTCGGATCCGGCACCCAGGCTGATCACGCCCGTGCCCGGCTACGACCGACACTTCGTCCTCACCGAGCGGCTGGGTCTCGGCATGGTCAATGTGGGCATCGACGAGGCGGGCCCCGACATGGAGGCCGTGCGGGAACTCGCCGCGAGCGACCCGGGCATCAAAGGCATCTGGTGCGTACCCAAGTATTCCAATCCCACCGGCTGCATCTACAGCGACGAAGTGGTCGCCGCTCTGGCCGAGCTGCCGAAGCAGGCAGCCGCCGAAGATTTCGTCGTGCTCTGGGACAACGCCTATGCAGTGCACGACTTCGAGTTTCCGCGAAAGCCGCTGGCGAATCTGCTCGCACTGGCGGAAACGGCAGGCACGGCCGACCACATGCTGCTGTTCGCGTCCACCTCGAAGATCACCCACGCCAGCGCCGGCCTCGGCTTCGTGGCCGGCAGCGACGGAACGCTCGCTGCGCTGGAGGCACGGCTGAACGCCTCCAGTGTGGGCCCGGACAAGGTGAATCAGCTGCGGCATGCCCGATTCCTGAACGGCCGGGTCGAGGCGCACATGGCCGGGCACGCGGCTCTGGTGAAGCCGAAATTCGAGCTGGTTCAGCAGATCCTCGATGCAGAGCTCGCGGCGCTCGACATCGCCTCCTGGACCCGGCCGGAGGGCGGCTACTTCGTCTCTCTGGACGTGCGGGCCGGCCTGGCTGGACGCATTGGAGAGCTGGCCGCGGAAGCAGGCCTGGCTCTGACCCCGCCGGGTGCCACCTTTCCCTACCGGAAAGATCCCGAGGACCGAAACCTGAGAATCGCGCCTACCTTTGCCCGGCTCGACGACCTGAAAACCGCCATGGAAGTACTCACGCTCTGCGTGAAGATTGCGACCTTACAAGATGAGATGAACCGCCGGTGAGTGAAGAAACAAGCGAACAGAAAGACGAAGAAGTGAGCGAGGCAGCGGGCCGGACGGAATCCGAGCCGGAACAGCCGGCCGAAGCCGAAGAAACGCCGCAGTATGCGTTCGCCGAATTTGCGCTGCCCAAGCCCCTGCTCGATGCGATCAGCGATCTCGAGTTCACCCACTGCACGCCGATCCAGAGTGCCGTGCTGCCTGCAAGCCTGGCCGACTATGACGTGACCGGACAGGCCCAGACCGGTACCGGCAAAACGGCCGCCTTCCTCATCACCATCCTCACACGGCTCTGGGAGGATCCCGACACCGAACCCCGCGACCGGGGCAGCCCCCGGGCGCTGGTGCTGGCACCGACCCGTGAGCTGGCGCTACAGATCGAGTCCGACGCAGAAGATCTGGCCAAGTACATGGACGTGGGTATCCAGTGCGTGGTCGGCGGTATGGATTTTCAGAAGCAGCTCGATCGGATCACGGGTGAAACCGTCCATATCCTGATCGCCACGCCCGGCCGGCTCATCGACTTCATCAACCGGCGCAAGATACGCCTGAAGGAAGTGGACATGCTCGTCATCGACGAGGCCGACCGGATGCTCGACATGGGTTTCATCCCCGATGTGCGCAAGATCGTCTATCAGACTCCGCACAAGCGGCAGCGCCAGACGCTGTTCTTCAGCGCCACCTTCAACGACGACGTGATGCGGCTGGCCAGGTCCTGGACGCTCGAGCCGGAGCACGTGGTCATCGCGCCGGAAACGGTTGCCACGGAGACGGTCGATCAGCGCTTCTGGCTGATCAGCTCGGACAGGAAGGCCCATCTGCTGGCCGAGTTCCTCAGTCAGGTGAAGCCGTCCCGGGCACTCGTCTTCACCAACCGCCGCGATCAGACCCACCAGCTGCAGCAGTATCTCAGCCGTCAGAACATCCGCTGTGAGGCGCTGGCCGGCGATGTCCCCCAGCGGAAGCGTCTGTCCACCCTGAACCGCTTCAAGGACGGCGAGATTCCCTACGTCGTGGCTACGGATGTGGCCGGGCGGGGGATTCACGTGGACGGCGTGACGCACGTGATCAACTTCGATCTGCCCGAAGATCCGGAGGATTACGTGCACCGGATCGGCCGGACCGGCCGGGCGGGCGCGGAAGGCACCAGCATCAGCTTCATTTCCGAGGACGATGCGTTCAATCTGCCGGCCATTGAGGAGTATCTCGGGCACAAGGTAGTCTGCACCCAACCGGATCAGGATTTCTCCAGCGCTCAATGAGCCAGAACACCCGCGCAGCACTCGTTCAGCTCTGCGCCACGACCGACGTAGCCGCCAACCTGGATACCGCGGAGGCCCTCGTCCGCGAAGGCCATGCCGGCGGCGCCGGTCTGATCCTCCTTCCGGAAGCCTTTGCGTACATCGGCCCTGACGCGGGCAAGCGGGAGATTCTGGAGCCCCTGGACGGCAGTGGTCCGAGCCCCATCCTGGACCGTTTCTCCAGCCTGGCTGCCGAGCTCGGCTCTGAGATCGTGCTGGGCGGCCACCACGAGCGACCGGACTCTCAGACGCCCGGGACGGAAGGAAAGAGCTTCAACACCTGCGTACACATCGGCGCAGACGGCAGCATCCTGGCGATCTACCGGAAAATTCATCTCTTCGACGTGTGCCTGGATGACGGTACCGAGCTCAGGGAGTCGGCCCGCACGCTCGCCGGCCGCGATGTGGTGGTCAGCCAGACCGGGTTCGGCACCCTGGGGCTGACCATCTGCTACGACCTGCGTTTTCCCTACCTGTATCAGAAACTCGTCGACCGCGGTGCCATCGCCGTCTCCGTGCCGTCCGCATTCACCGCGACCACGGGGGCCGCGCACTGGCACACCCTGCTCCGGGCCCGCGCCATAGAGGCGCAGTGCTACGTGATCGCGCCCGCTCAGCATGGCCGCCACAACGCAAAGCGCAGTTCCTACGGACACAGCCTGGTGATCGATCCCTGGGGCGAGGTGATCGCCGAGCTCGAAGCCGGTGACGGGGTACTGCTGGCAGACATCGACCCGGCACGCGTGGATTCCGTGCGCCGGCAACTGCCCAGCCTCGAACACCGTCAGGACCTGAGCCCGTGAGCTCGTCTACCCGGGTCCTGCTGACCCTCGCCGCCATCGTCGTCATCGCGGCCGGTCTCAAGGCAGCGGAAAACGTGGTGGTGGCCTTTCTGCTGTCCGCTTTCATCGCCACCATCGCGGCCCCACCGGTCTTCTGGCTCGAGCAGCGGAGGGTACCGCCGGCACTCGCGATCTCCGCCGTGATGGTGGCCATGGTGGGCGCGCTGCTCACCGTCGGCGCGCTGCTCGTTCAGTCCGGCAATGCCTTCACCGCCCGCCTGCCCTTCTATCAGGAGCGCGTGGTCGACCTGGTGCGTCGTACCATCGAATGGCTCGCGGGGGTCGGCGTGGAGGTCAACACCGATCTGGTACTGAGCTACTTCAATCCCGGCATGGCCCTGGATCTCGCCGGTAATCTGCTGCGCAGCCTCGGCGGGGTCATGAGCGACAGCTTCTTCATCCTGCTCACGGTCATCTTCATCCTCGGCGAGGCCTCGAGCTTCCCCCGTAAGCTCCGCGAGGTCCTGAGCGATCCCGACTCGAGCATGCCGCTGTTCACCCGTTTCGCGGAAAGCGTGAACCGTTATATCGGTATCAAGACGTCCACCAGTCTGGCCACCGGGCTGCTGGTGACGGGCACCCTGTGGGTCCTCGAGGTGGACTTCCCCGTTCTCTGGGGTCTGCTCGCCTTTCTGCTCAACTTCGTCCCCAACATCGGCTCCATCATCGCCGCGGTTCCGGCGGTGCTGCTGGCGCTGATCCAGCTCGGTCCCGGCAGCGCGCTGGCCGCCACAGGCGCATACCTCGCCATCAACATCATCATGGGCAACGTGATAGAGCCGAGATTCATGGGCAGAGGCCTCGGGCTGTCCACACTGGTCGTGTTTCTTTCTCTGGTGGTCTGGGGTGCCCTCCTCGGCCCCGTGGGCATGTTCCTGTCGGTCCCGCTCACGATGACGGCCAAGCTCGCTCTGGAAGCCAATCCGCACACTCAATGGATCGCCGTGCTGCTGAGTCCCGCCGATGCTCCGGAGCTCGACGCCACTGCCGGGCCCGCGGAAGACGCGGAGAGCGTTGACGGGGCAACCGGTCAGGGCTGAGTATCCGCGGATGAGCTACGAACGCGACAACATCCGTCAGATGACGGCGTACCAGTGGGGCGAGCAGCCGGAAACCGGAGATATTCTCAAGCTCAACACCAACGAGAATCCCTATCCTCCGAGCCCGGCAGTGCAACGCGCCCTGGACACCTTCACCGTCGATCAGCTGCGTCGCTACCCGCCGCCTACCGCCGACGGTCTTCGGCACCGGCTGGCGGAGCTGCACGAGATCCGCACCGACAACATCGTGATCACCAACGGCGGCGACGAAGCGCTGCGCCTGGCGCTCACCACGTTCGTCGCCCCCGGCAGTGCCTTCGGAATGCTGGAGCCGAGTTACTCCCTGTATCCGGTGCTGGCGAACATTCAGGATGCGACGATCGTCAGGCAGGCACTGGACGAGAGCTGGGACCTGCCCCGGGACTTCGCACATCAGATGAACGAAGCGGGCGCCAACCTCTGCTGCATCGTCAATCCGCATGCGCCTTCCGGCACGCTGATTGATCCGGACCGGATCGGCCAGCTGGCCAGTGACCTGAACGGCGTGCTGCTGGTGGACGAGGCCTATGTGGATTTCGTCGACCCGGCGCTGCGCCACGATCTGGTCAGGCTCATCGACGCATTCGACAACCTGCTGCTGCTGCGCACCTTCAGCAAAGGCTACAGCCTAGCGGGGCTCAGGCTGGGATATCTGCTCGGCGCTGCGGATCTGATCGATCCCATCCTCACCAAGACCCGGGACAGCTACAACGTGAACGGCATCAGCCAGCGCCTGGGTGAAGCCGCCATCGGCGATCAGGCCTACGCGGAGGAAACCTGGCGGCGTGTCCGGACCGCCCGCCGGGCGCTGCGGGACAGACTGCTGGAACTGGGATTCGGCGTCGGCATCTCGCAGACGAACTTTCTGCTGGCGGAGGTCCCTCTCGATGCACCGAAATCCGCGCAGGAAATCTACCAGGCGCTGAAGGAAGAAGGCATCCTGGTCCGCTACTTCAGCGGTTCCGCACTCGAGGACAAGCTCCGTATCACGGTCGGGACGGACCGGGAAAACGAACGTTTGACCAACGCGCTGGCCCGCCTGCTGGGGAGACTCTGAATTCCAGGGAGACGCTGAATGAAGCTGCTGAAGGCGGCCGACATCGCCGCCATGCCGGAACGGGCACATCGTCACCAGTTCAACGATAACGCCGTTCGCATGACCCGCACCCTGGGTAGGCCCGGCGGCCTGGAGCACCTGGGTGTGCATCTCATCCGCCTGGAACCGGGGTTCGACAGCACCCAGTTTCACTATCACGATGCCGACGAGGAATTCGTTCTCATTCTCTCCGGGCATGGCAAGGCGCACATCGGCGACGGGACCTTCGACGTGGGCCCCGGAGACTTCATGGGCTTCCCCGCGCCGTCTCCCGGCCATGGCCTGCACAACGACTCGGACGAGGACCTGGTCTATCTGGTGGGTGGTGAGTCGAATCCGGCGGACGTGGTCCACTACCCGTGGATCCGCCGGACGATGATCAAATCCCACGGCCGCCGGTCCTGGGTGGACTGGGACGACCTGCACGAGCTCTGAAACGGCATGTTTCCTCTCTCGGATGACAATCCGACCAGCCGGACACCGTTCGCCACCATCGTGCTGATCGGGCTGAACGTCCTGGTCTGGGTCTTCGTCCAGGGGCTCGGTGCACCCGGGCCGCTGGCCGAATCGCTCTGTCACTACGGCCTGATTCCGGGAGATCTCCTGGGCACCATCGCGCCCGGCACCCGCCAGCCTCTCTCGGACACCCTGGTCTGTGTCCTGGATGGCAATGGCAGCGGCACCTCGGTGGTCACCTCCATGTTTCTGCACGGCGGCTGGTTCCACATCATCGGCAACCTCTGGTTCCTCTGGGTGTTCGGCGACAACGTCGAGGACGTCATGGGACCGGTCCGTTTCGTGATCTTCTATCTGCTCTGCGGTCTGTGCGCAGCGGGCGCCCAGGTGATCACCGACATGAACAGCACCCTGCCCATGGTGGGGGCGTCCGGCGCGATCGGCGGCGTGATGGGCGCCTATGCCCTCCTGTTCCCCCGGGCGAGGGTCAACACCCTCGTCTTCCTGGGTTTCTACATCACCACCATCGGTGTTCCCGCCGTGTTCATGCTCGGCTACTGGTTTCTGCTGCAGATTCTCGGCGGTCTGCCTGCCCTCGGGTCCGGAAAAGGCGGCGTCGCCTTCTGGGCTCACGTGGGCGGATTCGTGGCGGGTCTGGCACTGATCGGTGCCTTCACCCGCTCCGACTATCTCCGCGCCTACCGGACCCCGCTCAGAAAACGGGGCCGGGACGACGGCCGGTGGTTCTGAGGCGCCTCAGAGACCGTCGATCCAGTTGCCGATGAGCTCGACCGCTGCGTCGTCCACCTTGTGGCTGCCGAGCGGCGGCATCCGGTCGCCGTCCAGGACGGACAGGCGCAGCCAGAGCACACTCCGGTCCCGGTCGCCTGCCGCGAGAATCCTGGCGTCGGTCACGCCGGGCGAGCCGGCGTTCGGCGCCACCTCCAGTGCATTCATGTCCGCGAGCGCGGTGTCGTAGCGCAGGTCCAGGGCAGTCGGAGCCGGTCCGCCCGGCTGGTGGCACTGGGCACAGTTCACGGCCAGATAGGCTCTGGCACGGATGTCCGTTGCCGCGGCGGTATCCATCAGGCCCGGGTAGGCCTCGTAGGCGTCTGCCTCTCCGATATCGGTGCTGAACAGCCCGATGTTGTTCCAGCTCCGCAGCTGATTGTCCGTCGCGGCCGGATAGGCGAACGACCGATTCAGCTGCCGGGTACGGACTCCGAGCACGAAACCGGAGGCCTGGGTATGACAGCCGAGGCAGTCCGTGCGGGAGGGATATTCGTAGAGCTGATCTTCCGTGCCGCCGGCCGCCAGGGAGACGGTGATCGTCTCGGACTCCCGGCTGGCGAGCAGATCGGCGTCCGCGCCGCTCCAGCGATAGGTGAACCCCTGCCAGCCGTCGTTCCGGTACACGAGCAGTCGTGTCTCCAGCCGCCGCCGGCTGTTCGGATCCCCCTCCGTCAGCTCGATCTCGAAGTGTTTGACGATGACGGTGCCGATGGGGAAAGACCAGGGGCCGGTACCGCTGAAATTCACCGTCTCTCCATCCGGCACGGCGATCCAGCGCCGTTTCAGAGTCCCGTCGGACCAGAACGGCTGGTTGAGCTCGTATTCGATGAAGCCGGCTGCCGGTGTGAGGTTGTCGAGGTCGGCGAATACGCCGGTGTCCGAGAGCAGCGGCGGCGGGTCGGAAGGCGCCCCTCCGGTGAGCTCGCGGAACTGATAGATCGTGCCGCTGCCGGTGACCACATGAACGTCCGCATCGGTGTCCTCGCCGAAAGACGTGACGCCTGGCATGCTCGCAATCAGCTCGTTGCCGACGACGCTGCCGCTGCCCGGATCCCGGTTCAGCGCCCAGATGTTTCCGGTGCTGTTGTCGCCATGGAGATACCGTCCCTGCAGCGAAGGGACTCTGCTGCCCCGGTAGACGTAGCCGCCGATGATGGCCCGGGCGTCCGTTCGCCCGTAGTCGATGACGGGGAACGTGAAGGCGGATGCCGGCAGCGAGTTGGCGGAGCCATCGTAGGGCAGATTGCCCTCATAGACCCGCCAGCCATAGTTTCCGCCGGCCTCGATGATGTCCACCTCTTCCCGCTCCGCCTGGCCCACGTCCCCGGCCCAGAGCGTTCCCGATGCCCGGTCGAAGGAAAACCGGAACGGATTGCGCAGACCGTAGGCGTAGATCTCCGGCAGGAATCCGGCCTGACCGACGAAAGGATTGTCAGGGGGGATGTCGTAGGCGTCTGCCGGATCGGCGGGATGGACATCCAGTCGCAACAGACTGCCCAGGAGGCTGGTGGTGGTCTGAGCGGTGTTGTCCGGGTCGCCTCCGCTGCCCCCATCGCCGAGCGCCACGTACAGATTGGCATCCGGGCCGAAGGCCAGCATACCCGCGTTGTGATTGGCGTAAGGCTGATCGAGTTCGAGGATCACTTTCTCCGTGCCTGGTGTCACCTGATCGGTGGCCGCATCCCAGGTGAACCGGGAGATCCGCGCGACGTGGTCCACCCCGGGCCCGGACGTTCCGGTCAGGGACTGATGCACGTAGACGTAGCGATTGCTCGCAAAGTCCGGGTCGAACGCGAAGCCCAGCAGACCCTTTTCCCCGGCGAACGAGATCCGGCCGGACAGGTCGAGCACGGTCCGGCTGGCAGCCGCGCCTGCATCGTCATCGAACACCTGCACGGTGCCGGACTGCTGAACCACCACCAGGCGGTTCTCCCCCGGTACCGCCGTCAGGAAGACGGCGGCGGGAAAACTCAGCGCCGGAAAGGAGGTCTCCAGATCGTAGGATCCTAGCGAACCGCTGTCGACGGGAATCGCCAGAGCAGCCACCGGAGTCCGGCTCGTGAGGCCGAAGGGGTCGGTGTTCGTCACCGGCGGTGCTGGAGCAGGCCGGTTCTGTGATCCGCCGCCGCCACCCCCACACCCTGCCGATGCGATGAGAACAGCCGTGGCCAGCAGCACGGCCCCGCCGCAGAAAGTTCCGCGCTGATCAGGCTCTGTGTGCATGCCGCCTCCTTCAATCGTGCCGTACATGCTACGCCATGCTGATTGCGAACGGACGTGAGTTCGGCGAACCTGTTCACTGAATACGCATCCGCGAACACAGACCGAGGGAGAGACCGAATCATGACCCAGCTACCTGCCGTCAGCCTGGCTGCCGTACCCGGCCGCCGCATGGCCATTCTCGAGATCGCAAAGGAGGTGGAGAAACGGGGCTTTCCGGGGATCTACGGCCCGAGCCTGTCCGACAACCTGGCTCTGTGCGAGGCCATCGCCCTGGTCACGGAGCGGATAGAGATCGGCACGAGCATCACACCCATCTATACCCGCAACGTGAACGATTTCGCCCAGACCGCCGGCTTCATTCATGAAGTCTCCGGGGGACGGTTCCGGTTCGGGATCGGTGTCAGCCACGAACCGGCCATGAAGCGCATGGGGGTCACCCAGGGCAAGCCGCTGGCCGACATGCGCAGATTCGTGGAAGACCTGCGCGCGGTACCGAGAGCGGGCGAGATGCCGCCCATCGTTCTGGCAACCCTCAGGGACCGGATGATCCGGCTCGCGGAGAAAATCGGTCAGGGAATGGTGTTCGCCAACGGTGCACGTTCCCACATGGGCCATTCACTGGCCCAGCTTTCCGACGCCACCCGCACCGGGGGCGGGTTCTTCATCGGCAACATGATCCCCACCACCATCTCCGATGACGAGCAGGCGGCAATGGCGGTGAACCGCCGTACGCTGACCAGCTACGCCACACTGCCGAACTACCGGAACTACTGGAAGGAAGCCGGCTACGAGCAGGAGATGACGGACGTGGAAACGGCTCTGGCGGCTGGGGACATGGAAGCCGTCGCCGCCAGCCTTTCGGACCGCTGGCTCGCGGACACCACGCTGTTCGGCTCGAAGGCCAAGGTGAGAGAAGGGATCGAAGCCTGGTTCGATGCGGGCATCACGACCCCGATCATCGTGCCATCCGCCGTCAAAGGCGGACAGATGCAGGCTCTGCAGGAATTTTTCGACCTCTGGGACTGAATTGGGATAAATTCTCGCAGACTAGCCTTCAGACGGGCCAATTCGAGATAACAACCCGGAAACCATGAGATAACATGATTTCAACTTCAGATGCCGGACTGGCAGGAGAGGAAATCAGATGCTGGACAAACTGCTCATGGAACACCCCCGCGACATCGGCGAAAGCTACGGTGAGCACGCCGGGCATGCGCTGTTCATCGGCACCAGACTCCTGATGGCCGGTCTCGCGTGCCTCGTTCACGCCGTGCTGCCGGGCCTCTTCGTGCGCACAGCCAGCGCGGCTGTCGAGGATGTTCAGACTCTGATGACGAAGCGTTCGACCGCTGAACGTATGGATGAACAGGCCGCCTGAAGGCGAAGACAGTGGCCTGAAGGCCCAGTCAGTGGCCTGAAGGCCCGGTCAGTCGCCCGCCTTCAGACTGTCCGCGGTCTGCTCGCTGACGATGATGGAGAAACCCTCGAACCGGTACTGACGATTGTCGTCCGTCGTATCGAAGCGCCCCTCCCCGGCCGCAACCTGATCGAAAGCCTCGGCCAGCCGGATCAGATACTCCCCGCCGACCAGTCCCTGATTGTGGCCGGGTAGAATATGGCTCACCAGCGGCGCCATGGACGCCAGCCGGTGTGCCGACGCCCGGTAATCCTCGAAACTCGAACCTGGAATGTGCGTGTACAGGGGGGCCGGATAGAAAGTGTCGCCGGTGAACAGGAGGCGCCGCTCCCGGTCGAGCAGGCACAGCGAGTCCGGCGCATGTCCCGGCGTCAGCAGCACCTCGAGCGTTCTGCCGCCAAGCTCGATCAGCGCCCCCTCACCGACGAACTCGTCGATCTCGTACCCGGGATTGGCAAAGGTCGCAGGATCGAATCCCGGCGGCAGCGGTTTCCAGATCCACCCCGGTGACACCGCCTCTTTCAGCTGCTCGTGATCGAGTCCCGTCATCCGGGACCGGGTGTAGGGGTGATCCGGACCATAGAGAAAGTCGAACTGATGATTACCGCCAATGTGGTCGTAGTGGCTGTGAGAGTTCAGCACCACCACGGGAAGATCGGTGAGTCCGGCGATCAGCGCACCCATGTCTCCGATCCCGAGTCCGGTATCGAACAGCAGCGCACGCTCGCTGCCCAGAATCAGATAGGACACCACCTCTTCGAACTGGCCCGGCTCATAGATGGCCAGCACGTCCGGCAGCACCCGGTATACCTCGAACCATCCAGACCCGTCATCGAGCCGCTCGAACGCAGCCCACTCGGGTCTCGGCAGCGCATCCCACCAGTTTTCCGTGTCGGTGCCCCGGTTTCCCACGCCTTCGGCGGCTTCGGCTTCCGGCGAGGCCAGCTCCCCGGCCGGTTGTGCCGGG
The DNA here is from genome assembly GCA_030425195.1 of Gammaproteobacteria bacterium. Lineage (GTDB taxonomy): Bacteria > Pseudomonadota > Gammaproteobacteria > Pseudomonadales > Azotimanducaceae > SZUA-309. The sequence goes on from JAUIAV010000006.1 coordinate 248,260, forward strand.
GCGTTCGACGCAGTGTCACCACAGCCTGCCAGCAGCAGAAGCATCAGGACGGACATCGATCGGATACGACGGCGGCAGGCGGTACGGCGGTTCACTGAGGGGACGATCATCTGGACGGCTGCTCCGACTGAGAGAGCGGGACTGTATCAGCCGGATCCGGCAGCAGGCCAGGGCTGCGGCGGCGACCGGGATATCTTCAGGAGGTTCCTGGTGTAGAATCGCCAAAGGGGGTACCAAGCCGTGACATCAAATCTTTCCCGACGCCGTTTCATCAAAGGCGTCATTGCTTCCAGTGCTGCGGCAGCGACCAGTTCCGCCTGGTATTCGGCTGCCGCGAACGATCGGCCCGCAGGTGCCGTCGAGCGCCTGGTCACGCTGAACGTGAATGGCCGCAAGCGTCCGGTAGACGTGCTGCCGCAGGAAACGCTGGCACACACGCTGCGCTACAAACTCGGTCTGACGGGAACCAAGCTCGGCTGCAACCGGGGTGAATGCGGCGCCTGCACCGTGCTGGTGGACGACATCAATCACTACGCCTGCTCCATGCTCACCCACAGCGTCCGGGGTCGTGCCGTCGTCACCGTGGAAGGATTACAGCGCAGTTCCGGCGAGCTGCACCCGGTGCAGCAGGCCTTCATCGACGAGCTGGCGCCGCAGTGCGGCTTCTGTACACCGGGGCAGATCATGTCGGCCGTGGCCCTGTTGAAAGACAATCCGAACCCGACCCGCGAGGAGGCCCGCCAGGCTCTGGCCGGTAATCTCTGCCGGTGCGGGGCATACGATCACTACCTGAACGCGGTGGAACGTGCCGCGAAATCTCTGCGTGCGGAGGGACAGATCACATGAGCTATCTGCACATCGGCAAGAATTTCACCCCGCCGGACATCTACGGCAAGGTCACCGGCAGGGCGAAGTACGCCGAGGACTATGCGGTAGACGGCATGGTGCACGCGCGTCTGCTCACCTCGCCCATGCCGCATGCACGGGTGAAGAACATCGATGCTTCCGAAGCAATGGCCATGGAGGGCGTGGTCGGCATTCTCACCGCCGAGGACGTCTATCCCACCGAGGCACCGGCACCCGCACTGCTCACCAACGAGCCCGTTTTCGTGGGCGACCCCATCCTCGCCGTCGCGGCGGTGGACGAGAAGACGGCTGAAAACGCGCTGGCGAAGATCCGCCTGGACCTGGAGCCGCTGCCGTTCACCGTCGATCCCGTCGACAGCCTCCGTCCGAACGGACCGAGCGCGCGCCCGGAAGGGAACGTCTTTTCCGAGCGGGAGATGAAGGCCGTTTCCTGGTCGGCCGATGACGTGGAGCGTTTTGTCACTGGTCGCGAACCCACGGCGCCTGCCGCCATGGAGTGGAGCTACGGAGACCTGGAAGCAGGCTTCGACAACGCGGAAGTGATTCTCGAGGAATCCTTCGTGACCACCGGCTATGCACACATGTCCATGGAGCCGCGTTCTGTCCTCTCCTACTGGCAGAACGGCAAGTGCCACGTGCACGGCTCCACGCAATCGCAGTCGTTCATCGTCCCGTTCCTGGCCAGGATGCTGAACATCGAGCAGGCCGATCTGGTTTTCGTGGCGGAATACTGCGGCGGCGGCTTCGGTTCGAAGATCGGCGCGTATCCGGTGCTCGCAATCCCCGGCTATTTCTCCAGGAAGATCGGCCGCCCGGTGATGCTGCGTATCACGAGGGAAGAGGAATACTACGTGGGATCGGCCCGGGTCGGTTTCCAGGGCTGGATCAAGGCCGGTTTCACCCGCGAAGGCCGGGTGTCGGCCGTGGACCTGTACATCGTCCAGGACCTGGGGCCGAATTCCACCGGCGGCGATGCTTCCTCCGCCGGCGGCGCCGTCTCCATTCTCTACCAGCCGGATGCCATGCGCCTCAGGGACGTACCCGTGCTGACCAATACCACTCCGCGGGGCGCGCAACGGGGGCCTGGACAGAATCAGATCGCCGCCGTGTTCGAGCCGCTTCTCGATAAGGCGGCCGGGGAGCTCGGCATCGATCCGGTCGAGATCCGCCGTCTGAACGCACCGGATTCGAATACCACCATCAATGCGGATCAGGGTCCGATCACCAGCGCCTACATGGAGCAGGCGCTGGTCAAAGGTGCGGAGCTGTTCAACTGGTCTGAACGGATCAGGCGATCCGGTCAGCGGAACGGCTCGAAGGTCACCGGCATCGGTGTGGGCCAGGGCTATCATTCCGCTGGAGCGCATGGGTTCGATGGCCTGGTCCGTCTGACGCCGGACGGCAGAATCCACCTGCACAGCGGTGTAGGCAACCTGGGCACTTACTCCTACGCGGCCACCACCCGGGCGGCAGCGGAAGTGCTGAAGTGCAACTGGGAGAGCTGCATCATTCACCGGGGCAGCTCGGACGCTCACCTGCCCTGGTCCAGCTACCAGGCAGGCAGCAACACGACGTTCACCCACACGCGCGCCAACTACGTGGCAGCGTCGGATCTGCTCCAGAAGATGAAGCGAATCGCGGCCGGGGAACTCGGCGGAGAGCCGGAGCAGTACGACGTGGCCGACGAGCGGGTCTTCGACACCGCCAACGCGGCCCGCTCACTGACCTACGCGGAAGTGGCGGCAAAGGCCATTGAGCTCGGCGGTGAATTCAGCGGCGAAACCTATCCGGAGGACATTCACGAGGTCACTCAGCGCGCGGTTCAGGCTATGGCCGGCAGCGGCCTGATCGGTGTGGCCAAGGACACGCTGCCCGTGCGCGGGACGGTGCCCGGGCTCACGGTGGGTTTTGCCGAGATCGAGCTCGATCTGGAGACCGGTAAGCACGAGATCGTCGACTTTCTCGCCGTCGCGGACTGCGGCACGGTCGTGCATCCGCTGGGCCTGGCAGGACAGCTCCGCGGCGGGGCGGTCTGGGGTTTCGGCATGGCCTCGCTCGAACGCCACGTCTACGACCCTCAGAACGGCCTGCCGGCCAACGTGGGTTACTACCAGACCAAACCACCGAGCTATCTGGACGTGCCGAGCAGCATGGAATGGGCCGCCCTCGACATCGCCGACCCGGACAATCCGGTGGGTGCTCGAGGCGTGGGCGAACCGGCCATGGGTTCTGCCACCGCGGCCGTCATGTGCGCCCTTTCCAACGCCCTCGGCGGGCACCTGTTCAATAGAACGCCGGTGACCCCGGACGTGGTGCTCAATCACCTTTCCGGTCAGGGGCAGTCCGCTGCGCCGCTGGCCATCAACACGTTTTAGGGGGAGACATGGCAGCTCACGACGTCATGCCCGACATCGAACTCTTCCAGCCCGTCACGGTGGAGGACGCATCCGCAATTGCCCGGCGTCTGGAAGGACGCGGCTGGGTGCTGGCCGGCGGCCAGGACACCTACGGCTGGCTGAAGGATCGGGCCAAAACCGCCACCGCCATGATCGACCTCGGCACCATCGAAGCCCTGAGCGGCATCGAGGAGACCGCGGACGGCGTCCGCATCGGGGCCATGACCACGCTGCGCACCGTCAGCCGGGATCCGCTGATCCGGGAGCGTTATGCCCTGCTGGCCGAAGCGGCCGGCAAGGTCGCCAGCCCGCAGATCCGCAACCAGGGCACGCTGGGTGGCAACGTGGCCCAGGACACGCGCTGCTGGTACTACCGCCGTGGACTGTCCTGTTACCGCGCAGGCGGCAACATCTGCTACGCAGACAGCCCGGAGGGCATGAACCGGGAGCATGCGATCCTCGGCGCAAGCCGCTGTGTCGCCGTCAGCCCCTCGGACACCGGAACCGCGCTGGTGGCTCTGGATGCGGTTATGGTCATTCAGAACGGCGGCAGCGTCCGGCGCGTGCCTGCCGCGAAGTTTTTTGTCGGTCCGGCGGTGAACATCACCCACATGACCGTGCTCCGGGAGGGTGACATCCTCACGGCCATCGAGCTGCCTGCCGCCTGGGCGGGTGCCGAGCACTATTTCGAAAAGGTGGCCGATCGGGATGTATGGGACTTCGCCCTGGTCAGCATCGCAGCCGCGTTCCGGACCAGCGGTAATGCCATCGAAGACGCCCGGCTGGTCTGCGGCGCGGTTTCCTGCGTGCCGCACCGGCTGAATGCCGTCGAACGGGCCGTGATCGGCAGACCTCGCTCGGAAGAGACGGCCGAATCGGTAGCCGGCCTTGCCAGCCAGGGTGCGAAGCCTCTCAACTTCAATCATTTCAAGGCACCGCTGATGGAAAATCTCGTCAAGCGCGCGCTCAGATCATAGGGAGCAGAGATGGAACTGGTCGAAGTCAGACAGGATGTGTGGGGCCGGGAGGTTCTGCTCGGCGTTTCCTGGGATCTGCTCTGGGTGGTGCTGTCCCTGACCGCTGCCGCCATCATCATTCACCTGCTCGTCATGGCATTCCTGTCGAAGAGCGACAGACCGTCGCCCGATGGCCCGCATCTCACCCGTCACGCGGGCGTGGACCGGGGCTTTCACTGGATCATGGCGATCAGTGTTTTCGTGCTGCTGTTCACCGGCGTTCTGCCCATCGTCGGCGTGGATTTCGACTGGCTGACGATTCACTGGGTCGCGGGTCTGATCCTGACCGGCGCTGTGGTCTTCCACACCGTCCGGGCACTCATCTGGCAGAAGCCGAAAGAGATGTGGGTGGGAGCGCGGGATTTTCAGGAACCATTCGATCAGGCAATCAAGCCAGGCAAATATTCGCTGCTCCAGAAAGGCATGCATCACGCCATGACCGTGCTGGTGCTGCTCGTGATCGGCACCGGCCTTGCCCTCTTCTGGGTGATGGACACGCCCTGGTGGGAACGCTCGAATGCGCTCGATGAAGCGACGCTGGGCTGGATGTTTCTGCTCCATGGTGCCTCCACGCTCGGCCTGATCGTGCTGACCGCTCTGCACGTCTACTTCGCGCTGCGGCCGGAGAAGCGTTTCTACACCCGATCGATGATCTCCGGATGGATCTCCGAGGATGAGCACCGCGCCAACCACGATCCGGGCCGCTGGTCTCCGGACCAGTCCAGCTGATGGAGGACCGGATCGAGGCGGTGGAAACCGCCTATGAGTTTCTGCTCGCCTATGCCGCCCAGGGCCGGGAAGACGACGTGGACGGCCCGGGGCAGAAGTCCCGGGACGTGCTCGCCGGTCTCGATTCCGCGCTCGACAGCCTGCAGGGGATGCTCTCGGACGGCGTGCCCTTCCACGCGGTGGTCGCCGATGACATCGGAAAGACCCGTAAGGCGCTGGCTCTGGTGCTCGATCAGCCGAGAATTTCCAGCGAGCTGGTGGACAACCTGAACGCCTCCATGCATCTGCGCGCCGTCCTGACGGACCTCTTTCTCATCAGCGAAGCGGCCCGCATCAGCCGCGGCTGACCGGTTAGCTTCGTGAAACTCTGGCTCATCCGCCACGCCAAATCCGCCTGGGGAGACCGGGGGCTGAGTGATTTCGACCGGCCGCTCAACGGCCGCGGCAAGCGGGATGGTCCGCGGATGGCCGCGTGGCTCAGTGACCAGTCCGATCCGGCCACCTGGCTCTGGACCAGCACTGCCGTTCGCGCCCAGGCAACCGCCGCCTTCGTTCAGGACGGTTTCGAGCTCGACGCAGATCGCGTGATCAGCGAGGACCGTCTCTATCACGCCAGTCCCGAGCAGATCCTGGACGTGGTGCGGCAGACACCCGGGGACGTCACTGCCGTGGCAGTCGTTGCGCACAATCCGGGACTCACCTGGCTGGTGAACGCGATGGGAAGCGACCCGGTGACGGACAATCTGCCGACCTTCGGCGTTGCCCGCTTCGATTGCTCAGGTGGCTGGGACGGACTCACGGCAGGCAGTGCCCGTCTGGACTTTCTGGTCAGCCCGAAGACCCTTCCCCACTGAAGCTCATTTTTACCCGGGCTCTGGCTTCAAGATTCTCGCCACGAAAAAACCGTCGAAAAGGTCATCCGGCAGAATGCGCCGGGTTGCCGCGAGGCGTTCGTCGAAACTCCGACCCTGCCAGCTCGTCAGGCCGGACCGATGGCCGGGCGCCGGCGTCCTGAGCTCCGGCAGCGGGACGATCTCCGCCTCCGGTTGACGACGGAGCAGATAGTCCACCACGCCTTCATTTTCCTCCGCCGAGAACGCGCAGGTGCAGTAGATCATCTCTCCGCCCGGCTTCAGAGCCAGATAGGCGGAGCGGATCAGCCCCCGCTGCTTGCGGACCATCTCGCGGGTTTTCCGCAAAGACCAGTGCGCATAACTGAGGGGATCGTTCAGGCGGATGCGGGATTCCGACGAGCAGGGAGAATCCAGCAGCACCCGGTCGAACCGATCCGGCACCTTGCGGCCGACGGAGCGCCCATCCGCCAGATAGAACTCGGCACCGGTCACACCGCAGCGCGCCAGATTGGCCCGCATCCGGTGAAACCGGCTCCGTACCGCTTCCACTGCCGCAATCCGTCCGGTGTTGCCCATTGCCACCGCCAGCTGCAGCGTCTTGCCCCCTGGAGCGGCAGCCAGGTCGAGCACCTCGTGCTGCGGCGCCACCTCCAGCCACCGGACTGCGAGCAGGCTGGAGGGATTCATGGGATAGACGGCACCGGCTTCCACCGCGGGGTGCGCCATGAGGCGCTCCCGCTCGGCGCCCGGCACCGAGAAGCAGTCTTCGAGCCCGGGCACCGGGTCGCCGTCCGGCAGTTCGTCCCGGGCGATGAGCGGATTCCGAACCCAGCACACCCGTTTGGACGCCGTCAGCGTCTGCCAGACGGTTTTCGCCAGCACCGGGCCGTAGATGGCATCCAGTCTTTCGCGCAGCGGCGCCAGCCGCTCCTCTCCATCCGGGATTGCCGAATCGTCGTCCTTCATGCCCGGGGAGTGTAGAGCGAGGGGGAGGGCATGCGCGAGCCGTCTGGACTCCAACGCAGACAGCCGGTATACCTACGCACCCGGACACCAAAGGAAGCTGCACCCCATGGGTTTCTTCTCGTTTCTCGTTCTTCTTGGAATCGCCTACCTGTTGTGGCGGGTCACCGATCAGCTGCCGGATCTGACCTTCCGGCTGAGTGAAGTTCAACGCGACGTTGCCGAGCTGCGCAGATCGCTGGCCGAAAAGGCTGACGATACATCGGTCGCGTCACCTCCTCCCGCACCCGAACCCACCCCGGCCGCTGACAGCAGTTCCACGACAGGTGGCGGGGACACCGGCGTCTAGATACTGCAGTGCCTAAGCGCGCACCGGACTGGCGGATCTGGCTCGGCCTGGGACTGACCACCGTCTGGCTGCTGCTGGGAGTCCTGTGGATATCGCAGGAGGGCTGGAGCGCGTTCCTGAGACTGCCTGCGGACGACCTCGGCAGCTTCCTGGAAGGTGCGTTCGCCCCGCTCGCCTTCCTCTGGCTGGTGATCGGCTACTTCCTGCAGAAGAAGGAGCTCGAGCAGAACACCGAGGCGCTCAAGGCCCAGGCGGAGGAGATCCAGCGGACCGCCGAGCAGGCAGTCATCCAGTCGGAGCAGATGGCGGCCAGCGAAGTGCATGCACGCCAGGAGGCGTTTCTCCAGGTTTACCGCGCCGTGCGCGCTCAGCTCGGCACCATCATCGGTTTTCTGTTCATCTCGAGTCAGGCCACCGCCGCGGACGGCACGGTGACGCCGGAGGAACAGAGCAAGCTCTTCGCGAATTCCAGCCGGGATCCCGAAACCTTTTCACGACGGATGCTCGAACTGCATTTCCAGCTCGCCGATTTTCCCGAGCGTCAGTACGATCTGTTCTACGGCACACCCATCCGTGCGCGGCATTCGAACAGCTTCATCTTCACCTTCGAGCGGTTGCTGAAAAGGGCCGGCGAAGTAGACGGGGAAGGCATCATCCGCGATGCCTTTCTCGGCGGCGGGCACGGTCTCATCTACCGGCTCGCCAAGTTTCACCAGCAGCACGCACCCCCCGAACTGGCGTCCCCGGACAGAACCGGGGTGTATTTCAATTTCGACCCGGAGCAGATCTGATGACCCACCGCATTTCCACATCGTACTTTCCGGCGCGGGCATCGGCCCTGCTGCTCCTGACCGCCCTGGCCTCTCAAGCGTTCGGCGGCCCCGCCGACCGGTTCGCCGGGGTGGAAGTCACCGCGGAGCCCGTCAGCGGCAGTGTGCACATGCTCACAGGGTCCGGGGGCAACATCGGCGTCTCCGTGGGCGCGGATGGCACACTGATCATCGACGATCAGTACGCGCCGCTCGCGGAGCGGATTCAGACCGCGCTGCACGGACTGGGCGGCGGCAGACCCAAGCTCATTCTGAACACCCACGTGCACGGTGATCACACCGGCGGTAACGCACATTTCGGCACTGCCGGAACCATCATCGCCCACGACAACGTGCGCATCCGCCTGCTCGATCAGGACCTGGAACGGAGCGCACTGCCGCTGGTGACCTATGAGGAACGGGTGACCGTCCACTTCAACGACGAGACGCTGCAGCTCATCCATCTGCCTGCGGGACACACGGACGGAGACAGCGTTGTCTGGTTCACGAGCGCCAACGTCGTCCATATGGGCGATCACCTGTTCGTCGGACGCTTCCCCTACGTCGATACCGGCAGCGGCGGCACCGTGAGCGGCTACATGGCCAACCTGGAATCCGTTCTGCACATGGTGCCCAACGACATCCACGTGATTCCCGGGCACGGCCCGCTCACGGACAAGTCCGCCATCCACGAGAGCCTGGAGATGATCCGGGCTACCCGCACCGTCGTCGCCAATGCCCTGGCCGAAGGTCTGGACACGGACGCCATCATCGCCCGGGGCCTCGGCGATCAGTGGGCCGACTTCGGCAGCGGCTTCATCAACGAGGAACGGTGGATCCGGATCCTGCTGACGGATTTCCAGTGATCGATCCCCTCGGCCGTCTGGCGGCGGACCGCCGACTGGCACGGGAACGGCAGGACCCATGCGCGGCCCTCTGCACCCTGGGTAATCTCGGCGCGGACGGCTGGCCGGAGACCAGAACTCTGGTGCTCCGGGATCTCGAGGACCGGCTGGCGGTCTTCGTGAATGCCACCAGCCCCAAATTCACTCAACTCGATCGGGTGAGCCTGGTGGTCTGGCTGCCGTCCCTGAACGTGCAGTACCGCCTCAGATGCGAGACCGAGCCGGTGCCAAGGGAGCTGGTCGCAGACAGCTGGCAGCTCCGGCCGGAGCCGCCGAAGCACATGGACTGGCTGTACACGCTCGCCCGGCCTCAGAGTTCTCCCATCGAGAGCCGTGAGCGGCTCCTCGAGGAGCTTGCGTCACTGTCGCTCCCGGAGCCGCTCACGGCGCCAGATACCGCCCGTGGTTTCTATCTGCTTCCGCAGGTCATCGATCGGCTCGACCTCGGCATGGAGAACGGCATCCACGATCGGCGACGTTACCTTCCCGGCAATCCGAGCTGGTCTGAAGTGGTGCTGGTGCCTTAGGGAGACTGCGATCGCTGGTGAGGAGCAGTCTGAGCTCAAAGCAGACAATCCTTAGCGCGTATCGCTATGGCCGGTTTCGGCCAGAAGCCGTCGATCAACCGCGAGACTCTAGTGCACTATCCTGCAGATCGAAATTGCGCCGTTTCCGTTGCTCGCAGCGGCATCCGTTCGGCAAGCGATGTCGTTCTACGAGCCAATGCGGCCTTTCGCCCCCTAAATCGTTGGCCGAGACCGAGATGCGTTGGTTTGGGTAGCAAGTTGGCCCGACGCGGCCAGTTGGTCAGAAAATGCCAGGTAGAGTGCAGTTAAAACAACCAGTGCTGTGAGTATATGAAAAGTGGCGGGAGTTCCAGCCGCCCCTGGCATCACTGGCAGCGAGCCTAGTGCGATGTTGGCACCGCTGTGCATGAGCACGGCTGTCCAGATATTTCCATTGGATTTCAGGTAAACCCAGGTGAACAGAAACGAGGCACCGGCGACCCAGGCTGCAAACACTAAGAAATGGATGTCCTGCGGGGCTCCAAAACCGACCAGGTAACCCGGGTAATGCCAAACCGCCCATGCGATGCCGACCATCAGGCTTGCGCGGGTCCAGCCGTGATGCTGCGCGAGCTGAGGCAGAGCGTAGCCACGCCAGCCAATCTCCTCTCCCAAAGCCAGCAGCATGACCAGACCGACCCGCTGCACGTCCATCTCGAAACTGAATCGCGGCGCCGCGGCATCGAAAACACCGTGTGAAATCCAGGCGCTGACATATGCCAGGGCGCAGAACGAGGCGAGGGACAGCACCAGCAATGGCATCGTCTGATGATGCACATCAAATTGCGACCAGAATGCAGAACCATTCGACTCCTTTCGCAGCAACAGCACCATGAGAACCGCTACCGCCGCTGGCATGATGACGGTGTAACGGTACGCTGCGTTGCCAAACTGCATGTGATGTATCAGCGCCACCCCCACCGCGGTTACCACAAGCGTTACGAGTAGATGAAGCGCCCCAGTGAATTTCGAGATGTTCATTGCTTGTGCCTGCATGGTTGGAGAATTACTTCTCTTGATGCGGTTTAGCTCATGTTCGGTTGCATCTTTCATCGATGAGTTTTCCGTCGCCGCATTGGAAACAACGACACTCATGATTCGAGTCACTGCACTGTACTGATTGTGATGAGTGAATCAGCGTCCGGAGTGGGTCGGAATCGGAAATTTTGTTGCATTCGCACAGAACGACCACTTTAGGAAAGCAGACATCGCCAGATCAGGCCTGACTTAGGCCAAGAGCCGACCTTCGCTTGGAATCTCGCACGCGGGTAGACTCCTACCAAGTCCGGCCAAGGATCTAAGAGTATGTCTCAGTTAGCCTACGCGACGGTGGGCTCGAATTGTCTCGACGCCGCCAAGGCATTCTACGATGCATTGTTCGCCTCAGTAGACATCCTCCCGTTGTTCGACCACCCCTCGGGCGGACGGGTGTACGGCAAGGATGGAGCGATCATGTTCGGCGTGCTCGGCCCGTTCAATGGAAAACCGGCGACCGTAGGCAATGGAGCAATGATTGCGCTCCACTTCGATACTCCCGGCGACGCGGCAGCTTTTCACGCAAAGGCGCTAGAACTAGGCGCCTCTGACGAAGGCGCGCCAGGATTCCGCGGCGGCTCACCGTTTTACATGTCCTACTTCCGGGACCTTGATGGAAACAAGTTGTGTTCCTTCCACCAGGCTCAACGAGTGTGATTATTCTCTTGAGTCCTGTTAACACCGAGTCTGCCTCGGGTCGGACTCGGAAGTTTTCTTGCACCTGCACACCTCGCCAGATTGTCGCACCCTCACAAAATGACCGACAGCCGACATTCGTCATAGCCGGTTGAGTTCGGCCAAACCAGTAAAATATCGCCAACTAGTCGTTTTCCGAGGGTGTGACCCAAATACGCATCTCAAGCACCCGAAGTTCGTCATCCTTCCGAAGCAGCCCGTCTTCTCCTGTGAATGTGAACCCAGCAGCACGGTAAAGGGAGATAGCCGGATCATTCCCATCGGTTACCCATAGTCTTATATCGCTTACGGATCCGGACAAATGCCACTCTATGGCCCGACGCAGCAACCTCTTCCCGACGCCAGTGCGACGCATACCCGGGTCGACCCACATTGCACCAATGTGGCCAATGCGATGTTCATCTATCCTTACGAAGGACATACCCTTTGCGACGCTGCCATCAAACGCGACCAGTATGTCCCCGTCCGGGGAAGCTAGGGATTGTGCAATGTCCCTCCAATATTCTGAAGATTCCGCAAGTAACGGATCAAGAGGCTCGAAGGCGTCTGGTGACTCCGATACCGCTCGAACTCGAAGGCTTTGCAACAACTCCCACTCCGACGGTAAAAGCGGGCGAACTGGTATCGCAGTATTCTTCGGTCTATCTGGCACGGCGCCTCCTCAAACGCCAGACGATGACAAAACAGATGATCATCAGAATCGGCAGCAGAACGGGAACCACAAGAACCCTGAGTAGCGTTAGGCGATGAGCCCAAGGTGCTCTATCGGAAGGCGCCAGCAGCTGCCGGAGCGATCCGCCGGGCACCACCTGGTGCACTGATCCATCCAGATAACTCGAGATGAAAAGTCGATTGTTGGAATCAAACGCGAGGTTATCCAAACCGGGCGGATAGGTCGCTATGACTTCCATGGACTTGTTAGCAAGATCAACCCGAAGGACTCGACCTGGACGGCCTTCCACGACATGCATCTGCCAAAGATTGTCGAACTTGACGGCATGCAGATTAGTTTTAAATCCATCTGCCACTGTTTCAACTTTTCCCGTTCTCAGATCGACCTTTACAACTTCCTTTGTGGAGACTGGTCCGTAGAGCATCCCGTCCGGCCCAATATCCATGGCGTTTATCCAGTTCAGTGAATCAGCGACCAGTCGTGGTGGCGCAGCCAGAACAGGATCAATAGCGTATAGACCGTCACCAGGGAATCCGCGACCAACCCAGACCGTGCCGTCGTCATCCAGCGTTATTGGATTGACGCCTTGTCCAACGTTACCGAGGTCTCTAGCAACCCCATCTGTCGAGACTGAGACGACGTTACCTTCGAAGTAGTTTGTTACGTAGATCGTTCCATCCGAATCCACAACGACGTCGTCCGGAGAGTGAATACCTTGTTCACTACCGTAGTTCTTTAGAACCTCACCCGAATCAGGGTCAATGACAAACACTGATGCACTGTTAGCGCTGGCAACATAGAGACGATCTTCTTTGTCGAAGTACATACCATTGGCGCCAAGTATTTCCGAGTCTGGTTCGGACGCAATGGCACCTGTGCCAGCAACCAGACAAGCCGAAAACAGCACAGTGATAGCAGCAAAGTGTTGGATAACCGGCCCCCATTCCCGTCTTTTAACTCTAGAATAGAGCTGAGCGGGAACTCGGCAACCCAAATTTTTCATCATCCGGTCGTGTTCAAACCAACGAAACGCGTTTTTAAACCGAATCTCGATATGCCCCTTAGGGGTGGTGGTTCAGCCAGTGAACGCACAGTCGAAACCTGCCGGATTGACCCATAGACACAATCTGACCACTTTGAGAAAACCGACATTCCCAGTTCAGAACTGATTTCGACCAGACGTGGACGCTCCGTCGACCCTCAAGATCCATGAGTAGACGTGCCAGGGCGTAACTCGATAGCCTAATGCATAGAGCTATCGTGCCTCTATCGGAGAACAAGAAGATGACCAAGATTCATGTTGCTCAGTGCCACTGCGGCCAGGTCACGATCACGTGTAAAGGAGAGCCATATCCCGTATTCATGTGCAACTGCACGCTTTGCCAACGCCGCACTGGATCACCCGTTCACGTTGGTGCCTGGTGGCCAATAGAAGACGTGAGTATTGAGGGCAGCACCAAAGCATTCATGCGGACTACTGGTGAGCAAGGTAGGGAGGCGACCTTCAATTTCTGTCCAGAATGCGGCACTTCCATCTGGTGGGGCGGGCAGACTGAGGGAGATCATCCACTTGTCGGCTACTACGGTATCGCGGGAGGGTGTTTTGCCGATCCCAGCTTTCCGCCTCCGACACACTCTGTCTACGAGAGAACGAAACACCCTTGGATTAGTGCGCCAGAAGGTACACCATGCTTTGCAGGAATGTTCGACGACCCTGCAGTCATGGCGGAAATCAGCGAGAAACTGCGGAAAAGCTAGCCGATAGGATTGTTTTCCAGCGCCAGTTTCAGAAAGCCGACATTCGCCTGAGGCGGCTGAGAGCTTGGCCTTGGTGATCAGGAGACAACCGTCTCCACTCCGTCTTTGATCATTCGTCTGAGCCGGCTCGGCGTTTCACCAGCTCTGGCTCGCAGGGACAGGCTGTGCAACAGACTTTGCGCAACCGCCGCACGACCTGTGGCATCAAATGAAGCCTCCAACTGTCCCGCTTCACGCGCCTGTTCCAGGCGCGTCGCGATCTTCTGATCGAGATCACGAATGATGTTCAAGAGATCCGCCTGAATCTCAGGGTGGCAGGCAGCGGCCGCAACCGCCGTGCTCATCACCAGGCAACCTCTAGGCTGCTCGCCAGAGGTGTACACCGCCAGCGCCTCTCGGTAGAAGCTCGCAAGGGCTTTACGTATGTCGTTTTCCTCAAGCATCGTGCGCTCAAAGGCCGCTTCCATTCCCTGACAGAACTGCATCAGCGCCTTGCGATAAACGGCTTCCTTGTCGCCGAACGCCCGGTAAATACTGGGCCGGTTCATCCCCATGGCCGCAGCCAGATCGTCCAACGATGTTGCACTGAATCCCTTGGTCCAGAAGACCTCCCCTGCGGCCTGCAAGGCAGCATCTTCGTCGTATTGCCTCGGCCTACCGCGCGTTCGCTTCATCGCACCGCTCAATTAATGTACCGCATCGCATAATATTACTTGACCTCGCTATTATTATTCGAAATAGTACATAAATATTCAGAAGGAGTCGACGCATGCCAAAGGTCGAGCAGCCAGCCAGCCCCATACCGGGGGCTCTGAAAGGTCTTCACCTGTTTCACTTCGACGGCGCGCCCTGCGCCCAGCGCGTTCGCTTCGCACTTGGCGAGAAAGGACTTGCCAGAGGCAGGGAGGAGAAATTCGATTCCGTAACGCGAACGGCAGTAATGGGCGAGCCCGGCCGCTGGGTGAGCCGCATCGTCTCCCTGGTGAAAAAAGATCATATGACCAGGACCTACGCGGAGATCCATCCGAACATGGTCGTGCCCGCGCTGGTGCACGATGGCGACCTCTACCTCGAGTCCATGGACATCATCGAATACCTGGACGAAACCTTCGGCGGCGCCCCGCTCATTCCTGCAGAGCCCGCGCTGCGAGCCGCAACGATGCAACGGGTCGAGCAGGCCAAGGAGCTGCACCGGTCTATCCGGTATGTGACCTTTCACTGGGGGCTCGGCCGGCTGGCGATGCTGAATCCCAAAGAGCGTCGCCAGCTGACTGAACTGGCGCATCAAGGCAAAGACGGCGAGAACCTGGTGTCTTTCTACGAGGGGTACAGTAATCGCACGATCCCCGAGGCCGTCTATCGCGACCACCTGGCCAAGCTGTACCAGGCGTTTCGCGAGGTGAACTCAGAGCTCAAAGACGGCAGGCAGTTTCTCATGTCCGATGAGGTTTCCATCGCCGACGCGTTCTGGTCGATGAAGATACTGCGGCTCCTTGAATGTGGCTATCCGGTACAGAATCATCACCCGGATCTCTACGAGTGGTATCAGAGAATCTACGCACGCCCATCCTTTCAGAACGAGGTTATGGGCAAGAATCGCCTGACCAATCGAGCGTTTCGAACCAAAGCGCAAATCGAGAGCCTGTTCGGAAAAGGTCTGAAGCAAGCGGTTGACGCGGTCGCGGCCTGATGAACCTGCGCAGCGACCTCACCAGGGAACTCGTCAGCGATCCAGGCCGACCATCCAAACCCGCACTCGCCGGTCGCTTTCTAAGCGCTGAAATTCGAGCCGGGCTGAAGCGTTTATCGCGGGCACTGGGTTTTGAAAAACTCCACGACGTGGTGCCAGAGGATTGGGCGATTCCCGATAGCGGATTTGCCGTAAAGGCTATTGAAGCGGCCAGCGGACTTTGTCCTGAATTCATGGTGCGGCACTGTTTCAGGTCCTACTGCTTCGGCGCCATCCTGGCAGCGCGCAACCAGCTGACCCTCGACCGGGAGACGTTCTTCGTCGCAGCAATGCTGCACGATCTTGGACTGTGTGACACCCACGCCGATGACCCCGGGTCATTCGAGTGGGTGGGTGCGCGATTGGCGCATTCATTCTGTCTGAACGCCGAACAGGGAGAAGCAAGGGCTGCAACGGTACACAACGCAATCGCGCTCCATACCTCAGTAGGTATTGCCGATCGATGTGCGCCGGAAATTGCCCTCCTCCACTTCGGCACCGGGATGGACCTGTTCGGCATGCGCATCGATGAGATGCCCGGAGACACACTGGAACTGGTCTTAGCGAATCATCCTCGCGGGGCGTTCAAAGCTGAATTCTCGCCCTGCCTGAGCCGTCAGGCGCAGATAAAACCAGATAGCCAGATTGCCGGAGCGGTTGGGATTGGCATTGTCGATCGGATCGAGGAGCAGCTAGCATGACAGGCGGGGCATCCCAGGCGCAAACTCCTCACAAACGGCGCCAATCTGGATTGGATCGAATCTCGCCGTATTGGTGCACCCGCACAATCTGACCGCCTTCAGAAAGCAGACACAACGTCATCAGGGCCGATTTTCCGTATTCAGGTCTACCACATCAGTCCGTGCCAAAGTACTCGAGATACCATAGCGTCTCGTGATGATCGAGGGCTTCGGGGTTGAGTGTGTGGGTGGGATCCACACGAGCGCGGAGTGCATCGAGCGAGCGGAAGTCCCGCTGACTCACCACCGGTATTCCAGCGCGCAGGAGACTCGCAGCCGCGACCCCAACCCCCATCCTGTAAGCACGGTCTTCGACAGTGAATCGAGAGCCATCCGAGATAACCTGCGTCGCGCAGGCAGCGCTCATGTCCATGAGGATCGCTAGATCGATCTGCTGCCGTTTCGCGAAGAGCGTCATGGCCTCAGCACCGGTGATCATCCCCTGCGTTTGGTCGTTGCCATCCTGGTCGAGGACTCGAGCGTTCCCGTCCAGGACGTCAATGCCGTCGCCGCCATGAATATCTGGCCAGCCGCGCGGTGTGCCGAGTCCAGCGTCCTCCGGACAGAACGGATACGCCGTGGCTAGGGGAGTAGCAAAGAACACGTCCATGACCCCCCCAAAGCCATAGTCGGTGCCGTCAACACCGCACTGTAGGCCTGCCATGCAGCCGCTCAGAAGCACACGCCAGGGATCGTCAGGCGTCGGTTCGCGAAGGCGCATAATCGCGTTGGGCTCATGAGGTATTCGCATGGGAAAACTCTACGCTGGGGAGGATAGGAGCCTCAAACGTCGAAGTAGATAAGAGTGATCACTACAGCTATCACGCCGACAAACTCTCCATAGCTGCCCGATAACTGAGCAAACGCCAGATGAACCATGATGTCCCCCTCCAACCATATGAGGGAGGCTCACTCGGATCCAAGATGTCTGCTCCGAGTCCGGCGGACCGCCCAAATCACCCATCCGACCACCGTAGTCAGTAGGCCTACTAGAAACAGCGCGGTTTTCAGTGGCGTCAACACAGCCTTTGCGTCGATCAGATCAGCGGAGTCCGTCAAGGCCAACACTTGCACGACACCTTCCAGAAGATCGACAGGAACGACAACCAGCAAAGGAACTGCCATGTACCGACCAAATCGATCGTAGAAGGCATATGCCGATCCGGCAAACAGCGCGCCGTAGGCCAGCGGGTATGCGACATCTAGAGTGGCAGTTATCCATGCATGAACGAACCGCTGGTCCGTTGTCATATCGGAAATGGCTTGTCGTACTTCTGCGGGGTCAGATATGGCGTCGATGAAGGTTATTCCCCAGATCGATGCAGCCAGTGGGAATGCAATCGTTATCAGGATTGTAGAGACAAACGCGATCCACAGTGACCTGGTCTGGGCCAGAATTTTCAACATAGCGCCTACGATCTCCCCTTCGATCCTGTGCGGATCAGAGTCGCACCCAGGTTGCTGGTGCGCAATACGCGAGTCCGAACTGAGTCGAAAGCCGCCGGATCTTGCGAGAGCACTGAATGGCAGGAGGCTGGCGATGCCGTCATTCTGGTACGAACGTGATATCGCCATACCAGGCGGTCGCGGACTGGCCGCTGTTGTCGGTGTCGGTCATGATCGCTACCGCGTCGATCTCGCGAATATCGTCGTCGAACAGCTGGCGGAAGTCGGCGATCAGATTTCGTTTCTCGTGCACCCAGAGATCGGCGTCTGTGGCGCCTGACCGCAGAGCTATCACCTTGGCATTAGCCGTGAATGCGTTGTTCCAGGTACTGCCGGTCGGCTGGTTGCTCGACCAGACGTAGACCAGACTTCGGGTGCGCCAGAATGCCAGCCCGTCGGAGACGACGACGTAGACTCGGGCCGGGTAATCGTCGCCGCTTCGCGTGCGCTCATCCACATCGTTCAGGACGCCGGCGACGCGCCATGACCATTCCAGGTAAGGCGTGCGCGTCAGGTCCACTTTTATCTTCCGATAGAGACCTGATGCACTGCCCAGACTCACCGCCCGGAGCCCCTGGCGTCCATCAACCCGCTCGAACGAATAGGCGGTTTCTCCCTCGAACTGCCGCACCTGCCAGCCGATGAGGTCACGCTCGGCGAAACGCCCCACCTCGATCGTCGTGTCGCTGTACGCGGCTGTGGCGAGCAGCGTGGCCAGGATGACGGCAGATTGTATTCCCATGGCT
Source organism: Gammaproteobacteria bacterium (assembly GCA_030425195.1). Classification (GTDB taxonomy): domain Bacteria; phylum Pseudomonadota; class Gammaproteobacteria; order Pseudomonadales; family Azotimanducaceae; genus SZUA-309. The sequence continues at coordinate 266,537 of JAUIAV010000006.1, forward strand.
CGTTAGCCTACCGCGACACGCCGCGGCATTCCTCAAAGGATGTGCCAGGTCAGATCTGGACTCAGGCAGAGTTTAAGGACCGACTCGGGATGAGCCGGCAAGTGAAAGATTTCCTTGTGCTGCGGCCATCCTTCGCGTAACGTCGGCGCGCGATCTACGTTTTGGCCTGCCTTCTGAATAGCTCACTCAAGGGCTCTCGTTTCAAGTCACCCACTATCAAGATTGTTCGTCTCCGCGCCCGATTTGCGCGCGGCATTGCTATGGAGGCCAATATGGCTACAGGAACTGTAAAGTGGTTTAACCCGACCAAGGGTTTTGGGTTTATTCAGCCGGAGTCCGGCGACAAAGATGTCTTCGTACACATCAGTGCGGTCGAGAAGGCGGGTATGGCATCGCTGACCGAAGGTCAGCGCATCAGCTACGAGTTGATCACCGATAAGGGGCGCACCTCAGCCGGTAATCTGCAGGCTGCCTGATACTCATGATCGACAGCCCATGCAGGAGTCTCTGCGTGGGCTGCCTCCGAGCTTTCGCCCTCTATCGATTGCTGGGCATACACTCCAGTCTTGCTGGTCACAGAACACTCTCAACGCCGTCACCAATAGAAAACCAATGGCCAAAACTCAATACAGCTTCGCCAAGCGTCAGCGGGAAATGGAGAAACGCAGGAGGGCGGAAGAAAAGCGTGAGCGTCGACGAAGTAGCAATCGTAGCGAGCCGGCGTCGGACAAGTCGCCCGATTAGAAGCTATCTGACGTTATCTAGATATGTCGCCTATCGGTCGAGGTTGGCCGGAATGGTGCATCCTCACAATCTGACCGCATTCGGTCGGAGTCTAGTGAAGAGGAGCTTTTCGTCCTGAACGCTCAGAAACGCTGGATCGAATTTGAAGGGGAGAACCCTGATTTGGCTGCTGTTGGGCAGCGCTTGCTGTATCAAGGTAAACATACAGCCTCAGCCTTCCTGGCAACCGTCGCACCCGATCAGGGGCCAAGGCTCCACCCTATCTTTCCCGTACTTTCTTCGGGGGATCTTTGGTTATTCATCGTAAACATGTCACCAAAGTATCGCGATCTAAGACGTAACCATCGCTTCGCATTGCATTCCTTGCCAACTCTGGA